>CAWEKQ010000031.1:0-252354 GCA_963809655.1 Terriglobia bacterium
ATATGAAGCACGCGGACGGAGAGGAAGCCAGATGACCCCGCGTATCGGGGTGCTCCCTGCCATCGCACTTTTCGCCTTGCCGGTAATCGGCTTCAGCCAATGGGTGCACTATCCGACGGCCGGTGTACCGAGAAAAGACGATGGCACGCCCAACATGGCCGCGCAGGCACCGCGGCTGGCGGACGGCAAACCGGATTTCTCGGGTATCTGGCACACGGCCAGAATCATCCCCTGCGACTTAAGCAGCTTCATCAACTGCGGAAGCGAAATCGGCGGATCACCGCTCGCGCGCAACCTCGGCCTCGATATGCCCGGCGGTCTGCCGTATCAACCATGGGCTGCCACGCTGGTAAAACAACGCTCGACGGATCAGGGTGTCGATGATCCGCATGTCCGATGCCTGCCCGACAATCCGCCCCGCACATGGGTCATGCCTCACCTGACAAAGGCCGTGCATACGCCGAAACTGTTGGTACTGCTCTACGAAGTGAATGCGATGTACCGCCAGATATTCATCGACGGACGTCCCTTCCCGCAGGATCTAAACCCCAGTTGGACCGGCTACTCCACTGCCCGATGGGAAGGCCAAACGCTCGTCGTTCAGACTGCGGGCTTCCGCAATGACCTTTGGGCCGATATGAGCGGCAGCCCGTTGAGTGAAAGCGCCAGGCTCACGGAGCGAATTCGGCGGCCAAATTATGGAACGCTGGAGCTTGAAGTTACAATCGATGATCCGAAGGCATACACCAAACCTTGGACCGTTAAGCTGACGCAGAAACTCGAGCTCGACACTGAGCTGATCGATGAGATCTGCCTGGAGAACGAAAAGTCATACGAAAGAATGCGGACCGTGAGGTCGTCAGGTGGCGTCAGCGGGCGCTGGTCTGCGGGCGGAGATTCCGTGTTCGCCCTTCATCAGGCCGGCGAAGTAGTGACGGGTCAGATTGAAGGAAAGGCCGGCGAAACGGTTTATAAGATTGTCGATGGAGTCGCCCGCGACGGCCGGGTTCGTTTTTTCGTTCTGCATGACGCGCCCGACGATCCCGAGGTGAAGGCGAACGGCGGAAATCCGTTCCATAATGTCGCCACCGGAACGTTCACCGATAAGGAGATGGACATTTCCGGCTCTCGCGAGAACACAAAAATACGCGAATACCACGTCGTGCTGAAGCGAATCGGCGAAAGGCAATAGGAGCGCTATTCCGCGATGAGCGGCGTCGATTACGGCACCAGGCCGAAAGACACAATGTTCGACCCCGCTGCGACGGCCACGTACTGCTTGCCGTCGAACGCATAGGTCATTGGTGAAGAGCGCCACACCAACTCCGCGGGCCACTGCCATAGGCGCTTGCCTGCCTTCTCATCGGCAGCCGTAAAAAGACCTCCGTCTTCGCAGAACAGCACGATTCCACCTGCCGTCGCCAGCACGCCGCCCCACGAATTAGCCGGACCGGTTTCCGGCAACTCCCATTTGACATCGCCAGTTTGAATGTCGATGGCCCGAAGAATCTTCTGGCCGCCATCTCGCCTCGCCGTGCCGCCCATGTATCCGGCTCCCGCTTTCCACTCGACCGGGCGTTTCACGAAATCGGCGCAGGCTTCGAGCGTCTGCACATAGTACAGTCCAGTCGATGGATTGAAGGCCGTCGAGTACCAGTTGGTAGCGCCGTCGAGCGCCGGGCACACGCGCGTTCCCTCTGCAGTCGGCTCCTGATTGGGATTGACGACAGGACGTCCATCGCGGCCGATTTCTTTGGCCCACGTCAGATTGTGCACCAGTGGCCTGGTGAGCAGTCGTTCACCGGTGATCCGGTCGAACAGGTAGAAGAAGCCGTTGCGGTCGGCGTGCAGCAGCAGCTTGCGAGGCTGGCCATGCCATTGCGCATCGACCAGCACAGACGGCGCCTGCGCGTCGTAATCCCACACGTTGTGCGGCGTGAATTGGTAATACCAGCGCAGCTTCCCGGTCTTCGCCTCGAGAGCCAGTATCGAACTGGAATACAGATTGTCGCCGCCCCGCTCATCGCCCACAAGATCGTTGCCGGGGTTCCCGGTGGCCCAATAAACGATTCCCGCCGCAGGGTCGTACGAGCCCGTCATCCAGGTGACTGCCCCAGGGTGCTCGATTTCCGCGCCCTTCCAGGTTTCCGATCCAGGCTCACCCGGACGAGGCGCGGTCCAGAAGCGCCACACCTCTTTTCCGCTGGACTGATCGAAAGCAGCGACGAACCCGCGCGCGCCTTCATCGCCGCCGGCTGTGCCCGAAATAACCAGATCGCCAACGGCAATCGGTGCGGAGGTGGCGTTGTAATTCTGATGCCAGTCCGCGATTTCGGTATCCCAGAGCAGATCGCCCGTGTAGCGGTTCAACGCCAGAATGTGTGCGTGATCGCTGACCATGAACAGGTGATCGCCGGAAATGGCCACTCCCCGGTTGATACCTCCTGAGGCGTTCCCCACCAGGCCGCGCGTCCGGGGCCGCTGAAAATGCCAGATCTCGCGGCCCGTGCCGGCATCGAGCGCCCAGCACTCATTCGCGATCGTCACGTACATCAGGCCGTCGACGACTACAGGCGTGCCTTCCATTCTTGCGGCGCCCGGTACGTTGAAGACCCATTTCGGGGCCAGCTTCTGCACGTTGGAGCTGTTGATCTGAACCAGCTTGCTATACCGGTTTCCGGAGACATCGCCGTTATAAGTGGGCCAATCGCTCTCCGAAGTCACCGGCCGGAAACGATCGTCCGATGGACGCAGCAATGCAATGCGGTTATCGTCGGTCCGCAGTTGCAACTCGAGGGAATTTTCGTTGATCACTACTCCTGTGAGAGTCCGGCCGTCCGTGGTGGTCACGGTCTTCCGCACGGCAGGCGGTCCCCGAGGGCCCGGCGGCGCAAGCGTGTGAAGGAAGTTGAGTAGGTTATTCAGGTCGCCGCCCTGCATCGGGAAGGCCGGCATTCCCCGGCTGGCCCTGCCGGACGTGATGATCGTCGATAAGTCCTGGTCTGATCGCGCGGCCACAGTTACGGTGATCGCCGGCCCGAGTTCACCGCCACCGCCCTGGGGGCCGTGACAGCGCGCACACTGGCTCTCAAATGTCGTCCGTCCGGCATTCGGCGTCTGGGCCGAAAGGGAAACAGTCAGAAGGGCGATCAAGGTCAATGTGCGCATGTTAATTTCTTCGTGGTCCAGCGAGGCTCGCGTCCACGTACTCCATCTCCTTATGGGTATCGCGAGCGACGCCCACCGCCATTAACTCCAGTGGCTCCGATCCACTATTTTCAATCGCATGAACTTCGCTCAACTGAATCGGAATCGCATCGCCGGTGCGAATGGTCGCGGTTTCCTGCTGGCCGCGCGTGAAAAGCGAAACCGTGCCTTCACCGGCCATCACGTAATAAAACTGCGCCACGCCCCGATAGGAGTGAGCACCGATCGAAGCTCCCGCCGGCAGGACAATATGGTCAACGAACGCCCAGGGAGTGGCGAACGCGGCTGGGCCGAGTGCTCGCCGGTATTGCGCCGTGCCTTTTCCGCCGTGAAACGACTTGACGTCACGAACCAGCGAGCGGTCCAGACTCATCGTCATGAACACCGGAGTCTTGTCGAGCGAAACATCTTCCCGCGTGTCGTTCAGATCGAAGTTGTCGTACTCACCCTTGAGCATCGAGACGTTGATGTTCATCCACTGAACGGGTTTGTCCGTTGCGTTATAGATCGCGTGGGAGTGGCCCAGACGCGCGGGCGCGCCAGCCGGTCCTTTCAGCAGCGACGTGCGCCCGTCGACCGTGAATTGCGCTTCGCCGTCGAGGATCACGAACATTTCCTCGCAGTTGTTGTGAAAGTGATGGCCGATCCCGCTTTTCGGCTCGATGACGCCGCGGTGCAGGAACTGGAGATTGGTATCGAGCGAATGAAAGTCGAGCAGCGCCATGAAATCCAGTTTGCCCGCGCCGCCATGCACGGAAGGCGAGGGTCGGTACTTCGACGGATCGGTGTGCGCAATGCGTGAGGCCAGGGGCTCCACGGCTCCAAGCGGCGCCAGCGCGAGTCCGGTGAAGATCGTGGCCGAGATGACGTATATCGTTTTCATTTTGTGCCCTCTTACGTGACATCGAACAACAATACGGAGTAATCCTTGTTGCGCATGGTGCTCTCGATCGCGCCCCAGACCTTCTGGTGGATCTCGGAAGCAATCCATTTCTGGCGCAACTCTTCATTCTGATAAGTGAGTATGAAACGATAGTTCAGGCCGGCGGGCGCTTTACCCTGAAATGCGGCACGCAGCTTCACGATCTTCACGTCGATGTATCCGGCGAATTTCGCGGCGGCTGGTTTGAAGTCCTTCTCGAAATGCTGCAACATCTCTTTCTCCCTGGCCAGATCCACCGACATGTCCACGTGCACCTGAATGGAGCGCGCGGGATCAGCCGCGAGCGCGAGGGGACTGAGCGCCGCGGACGCCAGAGTTGCCAGATAGGTTCTGCGTTTCATACACCTCCTTTGAGGTCGTACTGATTCTATGTGAGAGGCCGAACTCGCGCAAATCCCGCGGGCGCGGATTTGATATAGTGACGACCCATGCGAATGCCGCGAACACGGCGCCGGGACGGGTTTCGATGTACAGCCCCGCGATCGCCGAATCAATCCGGACGCTCAACTCGGGCTTGCGCTCCACAGTCCTCGGTTCCCAGATGTTCGAGATCTGCGCACTGATCGCGGCACGCGAGTTTGACGAAGACTTCGAATGGACAGGCCACCTGGCCGGCGCCATGCGCGCGGGCGTCTCCGAACAGACGATCCAGGCCGTACAATTCAACCGCGACCTGAAAAACGTTCCAGCCAAAGACGCCTTGATGATCCGGTTCGGGCGGGCGCTGTTTCGCGAGCACAAAGTCAGCCCGGAACTCTATGCCGACGTTGTGAAGACGTTCGGACAACGAGGAACGGTCGAAGCCATGGCCGCCGTAGCTCTTCGCGCGGTGGATCAGCGCAATCCGGATGGCGCGCAGCCTCTGACGGCCGGTTCGAAATAGGGGCTGAGCCTCCCTGCTATTTGAAGTGCATGCCGGGTCTGCCGTCGACGTAACCGATCGCGCGCCCCGCGCAAAGAACCGCGATCCACAATGTCAGCGACAAAACCGCCGCCAGCCTGGCGAATGCCGGCCGCCCTGTCGAATCCGAAGCCACCGGCTCAGCATATACGCTGCCTCGAAATACGAGTGCATGGATCGCGATCAGGGTAAATAACACCATCTTGGCCCGAAAGAAGGGATTGTAATAATATTCTTCCGCCTTGGATGCGAAGAGGAGAAAGCCGCAGGTGGCGGCGAGAATGAAGCCGATTCGCTTGGGTGTTCGCAGCTGACGGATAACGTCGGACGCCGGACTACCCGATAATGCCACCCCAAGCAGACGAAGATCGGTGGCTACGATTGTTGCGCCGAACAGAGAAATAGCAGAGAGATGAAGAGCGAGGATGACGGGGTAAATGTACGCCGAGCTGCGAAGATTGGAGAACGGCGTCAGATTCTCCAGCCAGATCAGTAAAGAAATCACCATCGGTTTCAACCGAGCCCTGGCCGCACCACCGCGATAAAAATGCCGCCGAAAATCACGCTAACCCAAAGCAGCAGCGATACAGACGCGATGACGGCGGCGGAGACGCGCGACAGTTGCTTCGATAATGCCCTGCGATGAACCGTGTACTGGAAAACAATGGCCACCACCAGCGCCGCCATCTTCAGAAGGAACAACCAGTTCAGGTAATACAGATCCGGATCTGTTGAGAAGATCAACAAACCCGACGAGACCGCCACGATCAGCCCGCCCAGCGTCCACAAATCGAAACTGCGCGCGATTCCACCGGGGGATTCTTTCAATAAGCCGAATCCAAGAAGCCGGAAATCGACAAGCGCGGTCATCCCGATCGCAAGGGCGAACCCCGTGATGTGAAAACACTCGAGCGCTGCGAAACCGTTGGCCGAAATTCCCAGCGGATTTTCAATGATCATGAACGTTCCGTTGCTTCGACATGTCGTGCCGGTGCGATTCAAAAAGTGAGTGAATGCGTTTCAGTATATTTGCAAAGCGCGGCCGCCTGGTATCGGTTTCGCAAATGGATCCTATCAGTGGGGTGGGCGCGGGTTAGCGTAGACTGATCTCCGCGCTTTCAAGAGGAACCATGATTCGAGCAATCGACGAACACACTATTACAGACGCCGTCATCGATCAGATGGCGGGCACGAAGAACGAACGGTTGAAAGAGATTATGGATGCTGCAGTCCGGCATCTCCACGCCTTCACCCGCGAAGTCAATCTGACGCCCGACGAGTGGATCCAGGGCCTGCGGTTCTTGACCGCTACCGGACACGCCTGCACCGAGTACCGTCAGGAATTCATTCTGCTTTCCGACACGCTCGGGCTCAGCAGCCTGGTGAATTCTCTCCATGATCGCCGCTCGATTCAGGAAAGCACCAAATCGAGTCTGCTCGGTCCCTTCTATCGTCAGGATTCCCCGACGTTCGAACTGGGGCAGACGATCGCCGATAACTGCCCCGGAGAGGAGATGGGGGTGTACGGCCGTGTGACGGATGCAAACGGGCGACCCATTGCGCATGCATCGATTGAAGTCTGGCAACCGGACGAAAACGGGTTTTACGACCTGCAGAAACAGGACCCGAGCGAGATGGAACTTCGCGGGCGCTTCTTCAGCGATGCCGCGGGCCGCTATCACTTTCGCACGATCAAGCCGCGCGGGTATAAGATTCCCATGGATGGACCCGTCGGTGATATGGTCCGCGCGCAGGGACGGCATGGCTGGCGGCCGGCTCATATTCACTTTCTGGTCGGCGCGCCGGGATACCGTGAAGCCATCACCGCGCTCTACATGGCCGACGATGAGCATATCGATTCCGATACCGTATTCGGAGCCAATGAAGCTCTCATCACGGAACCCAAAACGAACGGCCCCGGATCTCCCTTCGGATCGCTCCCGAGCATTCATTTCGATTTCATGCTCGGTGCCGCGCAAAATTCGGCGAACGCCGCACAATCCGGACGTGTCGGCGCCGACCCATCCCAGCTCGTGAAGAAGGCAGCGGAGGTTTATTAGAATCGTGAACTCGCGGTTATTAAGCGTGCTTCGGGTCGCGATCGGGCTACTGTTCTTTGAGCACGGAGCCGAGAAAATCTGGGGATTCGCCGGCGGCCAGATCGACCGCAATTTCCTGACCCTTCATGGATTCGCCGGACCGCTCGAAGTGATCGGCGGGACGCTGATCACGCTGGGTCTGCTGACGCGTCTGACGGCATTCATTCTGTGCGGTCAGATGGCGGTAGCTTACTTCGATCAATGGGCCGGACGTGGATTTTTCCCGATCGGCAACGGCGGGGAAGAAGCCGTGATTTTTTGCTTCACCTGGTTGTGGCTGGTGACAGCCGGTCCCGGATCGTGGAGTGTCGACCGATGGAGCTCCTGGGAATCCACGTTCGCGCGCCCCTTTCGTAGGTGGGAACCTTGGGGCCGGGCCATTGCCCGGATCGTACTGGCATTCACCTTCAGCCTTCACGGATACCGCCATGTGTTCGGATTCCTCGCCAAATCGGCCGGACGGGCGGCTGTGATCCCCCTGGCGATCGACAAATTGCCGTCATTTGTTGGCTGGTGGGAGATCGTCGGCGGATTACTTCTGATGCTCGGTTTGTTCACGCGTTTCTCCGCCGCAGTTACCTGTCTCGAACTGGTCGCAGCATATCTGCTGGAATCCGCGCCCCGCGGACTCTGGCCCATCCACAACGGCGGCAACGAGACTTTAGTCTACCTTTCCGTGTTTCTCTTCCTCGCTGTTTTCGGCGCCGGGGCGCTTGCCCTCGATTCGCTCCGCGATCCACGAAAAGAGGAGCAGTTCGCCTCCGCTTTTGCAGGCTGAGGTATCTGTATCGTCGATACAAAACATCCGAACAATCGATTTGCTCAATTGATACCAATCGGATAGTGTGTTCTTTTGCTCTCTGGGACAAGTGTCATTCAGCAGCTCATGATCGTTCGAATCGCACGGGTGATTTTGATCGCCTCCGCTTCGCTGTGGACGCTCGCCGCGCAGCCCCCTTCGCCGTCTGGCGACGGCACTAAACAGCCCATGGCGGAACAGGTGTTCACGAACGTCCAGGTGCTGAAGGGAATTCCGGTGAGCGAGTTCATGAGTACGATGGGTTTCTTCTCCGCGTCGCTCGGTCTGAACTGCGTCTTCTGTCATGTGCCGGAGAGTCTGCAGGACTGGAAGAAATTCGCCGACGACGTTCCGCGCAAGCGCATCGCGCGCAGCATGATCTCCATGGTGAATACGATCAACAAGAATAACTTCGGCGGCGGTGCGGTCGTTACTTGTTACTCCTGTCATCACGGAAATGAGCGCCCGAAGCCGATCCCAAGCCTCGCACTGCAGTACGGCACTCCGGAAGAAGATCCCAACGAGACTGAGATTCCCCCACAGCCTGTCGCCGGCCCGTCGGCCGGGCAGCTCCTCGATAAGTTCATCGCGGCCATGAACGGCACCACCGCCACTCACACCAGCTTCAGCATTCGCGGTACGTACGAAGGCTACGAGACCTACCATCAGCAGGTTCCGTTTGAACTCTGGGCCAAAGCACCGGCGCAAATGGCTACCATCGTTCACACCCAGAATGGCGACAGCACCACGGTCTACGACGGCCGCGAAGGATGGATCGCTTCGCCCAACAATCCCGTGATGCTGCTTCCGATGGCCGCGGGACCGGAGTCCGACGGGGCGCGCCTGGATGCGCAGTTGTTCTTTCCCGCTGCGATCAAACAGGCTCTCAGCCAGTGGCTCGCGGGCTTCCCGCAAACGAGCGTTGGCGACAAGGACGTCGATGTGGTGGAAGGATACGCGCCAGGCCGCACCAGAATAAAGCTGTTCTTCGATCAAAAGAGCGGACTGCTCGTTCGCCAGTTGCGCTACGTCCGTACAATCGTCGGAACGAATCCTTATCAGATCGACTACTCCGATTACCGCGACGTAAACGGCATGAAACTGCCGCATCAATGGGTAGCCACATGGACAAACGGTCAATCGACGTGGCGCGTGACGGAAGTTCAGGCTGACAGCGCGGTCCCCGCCGGGCGATTCGCCAAACCGGCGCCCGCCGTGCTCGCACCGGCCAAAAGCGTGGCTCATTAGAAAGGAATTTGTATGAGAACGAAATTCAGTTACCTGTGCGCCGCGTTAGTCGCCGCAGCGATTCCAGCGGCCGCCCATCACGGAACGGGCGCATCGTACGATCTTTCGCACCCTGTGACCTTGCAGGGCTCGGTGACCGAGTTCCATTACGCCAATCCGCATCCGCAGCTCTTTTTCGATGTCACGGATGACAAAGGGGAAGTCACTCACTGGAGCGGAGAGTTTTACCCGAATCCCGCGCAGCTGATTCAGGGCGGCTGGGGCAAAAGGCGTTCGGAGGCGGCCCTTGCGCCAGGCACAAAGATCACCATCACGCTGGCCCCCGCGCGGGCGGGCACAAAGGTTGGCGCCATCGTGAAGCTTCTCAATGAGAAGGGCGGAGTGCTGCTCGGCGTGGGCGGCGGCGGTCCGGGCGAAGTGCCGCAGGGCGGGCCGCCGCCCGCGCCAGCCCCGGAACCGGCGAAGTGAGGCTTCGACTCATGGAGAGACTCGGCACTGCGGCCCTCATCTTCCTGTTGTCGGGCACTGCGTTCGCGCAGGGCGGGCGCGGCATTCTGGCGCACAATCCTGCCAACGACAAGCCTTACGACAAGCACGATCTGTCGGGCATCTGGACGCGGAATGGATCTCCCGGCGGCTACGGCGGCGGCGGAACCTGCCGCGATTGCGGCGACCGGGGTTACGCCGCCAAAGTTCCGCCACTGACCGCGCTCGGCCAAAAACGGTTCAACGCAAACAAGCCGTCTTACGGCCGCTTGCTGGGAAGCGCCGATGCCGCCGCGCACCCCGAGGAGGATATCGGCAGGCGGAGGGCCGTGCCTCCGGCTAATGACAGCGATCCATACCAGCACTGCAACCCGATGGGGCCAACGCGCGCGCTGGCTTACGTAGATCCGATGGAAATGAACGTACTGCCAGACCGCATCATTCAGCAGTTCGAGTGGGGCTGGGGGACAAGAATTCTCTGGACTGATGGGAGGCCGCCTTTAATGGATCCGGATCTGCCTCGTTGGTGGGGTTATTCAACCGGCCGTTGGGACGGCGACACGTTCGTGGTCACAACAACCGGCGTGGATGAGAGGACGTGGGTGGATCAGTACGGCTACCCGCACAGTGAGGACATGGTGCTCGAAGAGCGCTACAAACGCACCGCGTATGACGTGCTCGAACTGACTATGACCATCAGGGATCCGAAGATCTACACCGCGCCATGGACCAGCGAGTTGAAAAAATTCCGCAGACTGGAGAAGAACACGATCAAGAGCATCGACGGATGGGCCGGCATGCTCGAAGACACCTGCGCTCCCGCGGATGAAGTGGATTTGTTCAACAAACGGGTTCGCGATCCGGCCGGCGGAGTGATTCACTGACCGGGAGGCTCATATGAAAAAAACCATTGCCGTTGCAGTGCTCGTGACAGGTCTGCTTAGTGCTCAGACACCCCCCGCCGCACCCGCGAGGCCGGATTCCGACGCGGTGAAGGCGCTTCTCGAGAAGGCGAAAAAAACCGGAGGCGCGCGATGGGCCGACGAAGCGCACTTTTTCTGCGAAGCCCCGCGTGCCAACAGTCCGTCAGATCCGCCGATTGAGCCCGCCAGAATTTTTGACGATGTGTACGCGATCGGTAATCAGGGAACGGTTGCGTATGTGATCAAAACGTCCGCCGGTCTGCTGATGATCGATTCCCTTTCTCCGGACCAGACGGAAACGCAGCTTCTGCCCGGATTTCAGAAGCTTGGCCTCGATCCTTCGATGGTAAAGATCATCGTTGTCGGTCACGGTCATGCCGATCACTTCGGAGGCACTGCTTACTTTCAGGAACACTTCGGCTCGAAGATCTACATCTCCGAAGCCGACTGGAATCTCATGGAACATCCTCCCGCGCGCGGTGGGCGCGGCGGTCCTGCTTCGCCGCTGCCGAAACACGATCAACTGCTTGTCGAAGGGCAACCAGTTGTGCTCGGTGATTTCAAGCTGACGCCGGTCGCGGTGCCCGGGCACACGCCTGGATCGATGGGCTTCATTTTCCCGGTGAGAGATAACGGCAAAACGCGTATGGCGGCGATGTACGCGGGCACCGTACTCACACCTGGTTTCGTCTCCGACGAAGGCCTCGCCCAGTATGCGAAATCGGTCCCGCACTTTGAGGATGAAACGAAGAAAGCCAAAGTCGAAGTCGAATTGCAGAATCATCCGTTGATGGATGCCATTCAGCCGAAGCTCGACCTGCTGAAGGCGCGCAAGGCGGGCGAGCCGAATCCATTTGTGGTCGGCCGGGCCGAATACCAGAAGTTCCTCCAGGTAATGGCCGCCTGTACTGAAGTCAATATCGCCCGAAGGAAAGGACTCTGATGCGGAATTGTCTGTGCGTGCTGCTTGCATTCGCGCCACTGATCGCATACGGCCAGGGTGGCCGCGGACCGCAGGCCCCGCGCACGGCCAAAGCTGCCGCCCTGTATGACATCACGGGGTATTGGGTGGGGGTGGTCACAGAGGACTGGAGATATCGCATGGTCACGCCCGTAAAGGGCGACACCGCCGGTGTTTCGCTGAACGGGGCTGGCCGAAAAGTTTTCAATGCATGGGATCCCGCCGCGGACGAAGCGACCGGAGAACAGTGCCGCGCTTATGGCGCGCCCGCCATCATGAGCGTTCCCGGCCGTCTGCACATCACCTGGCAAGACGACCAGAGCCTCAAGATCGAGACCGACAACGGCCAGCAGACGCGCCTGCTCCACTTCGATGCGGCAGAGAGCAAGGGAAGCGATTGGCAGGGACATTCGAACGCTTCGTGGGAAGTGGTTCCCGCGGGCAGGGGGGCTCCTCCTTCGGGGTCCCTCAAAGTCATCACTACGGGGCTGCGACCGGGCTACATTCGAAAAAATGGCGTGCCTTACAGCGCAAACACAACGCTCACCGAGTATCTGGACCTTGTTCACGAGCCGGATAGCAATGCTTACCTTGTGGTGACCACGACCGTGGAAGATCCGGGTTATCTCGCACAGCCTTTTCTTGCTGCCTCACATTTCAGAAAGCAAACCGACAATGCCGGATGGAAGCCGCGGCCCTGTACTTCCAGATAGGAGAGCACTATGAAGAAGATTTGGCTGCTGCTTGTCTCCGCCCTGGCCTTCGCGCAGGGTCTGGATTTCTCGGGGCACACAGGCTTGCCCGCGGGAATCGACATTTCCGGCGCCTGGTACCCGCTGGCGTTCCAGGATTCGGGATTGATCACCGCTTCGGGCGCGCTGGCGGAGTACGGCGGCATTCCTCTGAACGAAGCCGGCCGCCTGTATGCGCTCGCCTGGAACCCTTCGCGCATTCAGGGCAGGCAGCATCAATGCATGGGGTATGTGCCGCCTTATACCTACAATCAACCGGGCAACCTCCGCTTCTGGGAAGAACGCGACCCTTACACGCAGCGGTTGGTTGCCCTCAAACAATACTGGCAGATCGCCGAAGGCACACGTACCATCTGGATGGACGATCGCCCGCATCCTCCGGCGTACGCGCAACATACCTGGGCCGGATTCTCCACCGGCAAGTACGAAGGCAACGAGTTGACGGTCTACACCACTCATCTCAAGCGCGGATGGATTCGGGCCAACGGCGTACCGCAAAGCGACGAAGCAACCCTGGTCGAACACTTCGTTCGGCACGGTGACCGGATTACGTACTTTTCCGTCGTGAACGATCCGGTCTATCTCGATGAGCCGTTCAGCCGCACTTACACCCTGGGCCGCTTTGTAAAAGAACCCGACGCGTGGCAGTATGACTGCGACGATGGCGAACAGATTCTTGGGCGCGGCGAAGACCAGGTGGAAAGCTATTTCTGGGGCCGGCATCCGTTCGTGCGCGAGTTCGCAGAGAAGAACCAAATTCCCATTCTGGGTACCCTCGGCGGCCCAGTAACGATGTATGAGGACCTGCTGGACAGACTCACGGATTCGAAAGCGGCTGAGGCGGGGGCGACAGCGGAATTGACGCCTTCCGCCGGCCCTCCGCGGACCAGCCGCGCACCCGACCCGACGCCGCATGACGGCGAAATCCACGTCCTCCCGGTGCAGGGCAACGTTTTCATGCTGGCCGGTGACGGAGGAAACATCGCCGTGCAGATTGGGGACCAGGGCCCCATGGTCGTCGATTCCGGCAGCGGGACAATTCCCGACAAAATTATCGCGGCTGTGAAGAAACTCAGCGACAAACCGCTCCAGTTCATCGTCAACACGGGATTTCGGGCGGAGTTCACGGGCGGCAACGCGAAACTCCACGCGGCTGGAACTGACCCCAGCGTGCTGGGCTCCTTTTTTTCGGGACAGTTCGTCGATGCCGGAAAGGGAGCGACCATTATTGGCCACCAGAATGTTCAGAACCATATGATGGCGGCGAAAACCCCCTCGGAAGGCTGGCCCAGCGACACATTTCTGGAGGGCCGCCGCCGGAAATTCCATAACGGTGAAGCCGTCGAAATATTCCACATGCCCAACGCGGTGACCGATTCGGACAGCATTGTGCACTTCCGGCGTTCCGACGTGATCGCTGCCGGCGACATCTTCGATCTTGTGAGGTATCCGCACATCGACGTGAAAAACGGCGGCAGCATTCAGGGTGAACTTCAGGCACTGAATTTCATTCTGGATCGCACTGTCTACAAACACGACGAAGAAGACGGCACGATGATCATCCCTGGACATGGACGCCTGTGCGATGAGTGGGAACTGGCGGAGTATCGCGACATGCTCGTGATCGTTCGCGACCGCGTGCAGGATCTGATCCGCAAAGACGCTACGCTCGAACAGGTGGAGGGCGCACACATCACCGCCGATTATGACACCCGCTTCGGAGCCACATCCGGCCCCTGGACAACCGCGATGTTCGTGGAAGCTGTCTATACCTCTCTGAAGAACCCGCCGGCTCGATCCGGCGCAAAATAGATCGATACCCAAACTATGGACCTCGGTGGCCTTGATCTGAATCTCCTCGTCGCCCTCGACGCAATGTTCGCCGAGAGGAGCGTATCGCGCGCCGGTGAGAGGCTGCATCTCAGTCAGTCAGCAACCAGCGGCGCGCTGGCGCGGCTGCGCGAGGTCTTCCAGGATCAACTGCTCGTGCCTGTGGGCCGCAAAATGGTTCTGACACCGGTTGCCGAAGCGCTGGTCGAGCCCGTGCGCGATTTCCTGTTGCAGGCGGAGGCAATTCTCCACAACAACCCAGTATTCGACCCCGCGTCCTCCACGCGCAAATTCCGCATTCTTATGTCCGACTACGTGGAGATGGTGCTTATGACTGCAGCCCTGCCCCGGATCGAACAGTTCGCTCCCGGAATAAGGTTCGAATTCGTGTCCAACGTCGAAGGCGGCTTTGATGCGCTCGATCGCGGTGAGATAGACCTTTCGATCGCCCCGTCCATTCGGCTCACTTCCGAGCACCCATCCGAGGCGTTGTTCGAGGATGAGTTTGTCTGCGTGGTCTGGTCCGGCAACTCGCGCGTGAAATCCGCAATTTCGCTCGACGAATATCTGGCTCTGGGCCACATCGTCGTACGCTTCGGAAAGCACCGCGAGCTGACTACCTTCGACGAATGGTTCATGGAGAGGTTCGGCCTGGAACGCAGAATCGAAGTGGTAACCACTGCCTTCAATCTCGTGCCTCAGTTGCTTGTGGGGACCTCCCGCATCGCGACCCTGCATCGCCGGCTGGCGACCTCTCACCAGCGCTACCTGCCTCTTAAGATCATGAAGCCGCCTTTTGAAATTGCGACGCTGCAGGAGTCCATGCAGTGGCATAAATCACGAGACCGCGATCCCGGAACTGTATGGCTTCGCTCGCTGCTCAAAAGCGTTGTGCCTCACGCGCGCATTCACGAAGCGCCCGGGCCCCGGCCTCGCACGCATGTTATCCGCGACCGCCGCCCGCGGGCCGTCTAAAGCATTCGCCTGCCGGATCGTTCCGCTCGTCCTTATCGTCCCGACCAATAGTTGGGATCGTAACAAACGATTGTACAGATCGCTCTCCCAGGAAATATAGTGTTCCTGAAAGCGCGAAACCTGTCACTTGGCAGTGAGCCGGAATCCGCGCCAGCACCGCCGGGGGTTTCGAAAGCTATGAGAATATTCGCCTGTCTTTTGTTGATGTGCTGTCCCCCTTTGTTCGCCCAGGAAGTGGCGCAGATCAGCGGCACGGTAACTGACCAGACCGGAGCGGTTGTACCGGATGTTCAGGTAACGGCTACTCAGACGGACACAGGTCTCAGGCGCACTGTGGCTTCCGACAGCAGAGGCAGCTATGTGCTTCCCAATCTGCCGCTCGGACCTTACAGCCTCGATGCGACCAAAATGGGCTTCCAGACGTTTGTCCGCCCCGGCATCGTGCTTCAGGTAGGTTCCGAACCCGAAGTCGCCATCGCCATGCGCCTGGGCGAAGTGACCGATCGCGTTGTTGTCGAGGCAACAACGAGCGAAGTGGAAACGCGCACGGCTGGAGTAAGCACCACGGTCGTCGATACGCAGAAGATTCTGGACCTGCCCCTGAACGGACGGCAGGCGACCGATTTGATCCCGCTCAGCGGTCTGGCGGTGACGACATCCACCGCTCCTCCCACTTACACGATGAACACGGGCCCCAGTATCTCGGTAGCGGGCGGCATGAGCTGGAGCGTGCAGTACAACCTGGATGGCGCCCCCCACGTGGATACCTATGTGGGCACCAGCATGCCACTCCCTTTTCCCGATGCGCTGCAGGAAATTCGGCTTTCGACGGGCGCACAGGAAGCCTCGAGCGGGGGCCATTCGGGAGCGACCGTCGACACGGTAACGAGATCCGGAGCGAATGCCTTCCATGGGGATCTTTTCGAGTTCTTCCGCAATTCCGATCTGAACGCCAGAGACTTTTTTGCCGCGGGCAGCGACGGCCTGAAACGGAATCAGTTCGGAGGAGTGTTGGGCGGGCGCATCATCCGCGACAAGCTGTTCTTCTTTCTTGGCTATCAGGGGACGACGATCCGGCAGAATCTGATGAACGGAAGCGCTTACGTGCCCACAGCCGCGGAATTGAAAGGTGATTTTTCCCAATACATCGCGGCGGGTTGCCCTTCGGCGGCGGCGGTGGCCAGTTCGCCCGCGGTATTGAGCCACTTCTCCGGGCCTTTCGCTTTGAGTCCGGCGGCGATAAAGATCTCGTCCTACCTGCCTCAGACTAACGAGCCTTGTGGCCATGTGCTCTATGGAACTCCGGTTCATCAGAATCAGCTCCAGGCGCCGCTCAGAATCGATTATCAGCTCAGTCCCAAACACAGCCTCTTTGCACGCTATCTGATTACGCGAATCGAAACCGAGCTTCCGTACGACATCACGCACAATGCCCTGGCGACCAATCAGGTCGGGCAGGACGATCAGGCGCAGGCACTGGCTCTCGGGGACACCTGGCTCATCAACCCCACCACTGTTAATTCCTTCCACCTTTCGGGAACCAGAGTGGGAGCGCAGACACCCGGCGCCGTACCGTTCACGCCGAAAGACGTCGGCATGAACTTCTACAGCTACTACGGGTTCGTACCGATTCTGATGGCTGGCGTGGGCTTCAATCTCGACTTTCCAGCCAACTTCGCCGCGGGAAGCGATACCATCACCAACTTCGGCTTCAATGACGACCTCACCTTGGTGCGCGGATCTCACCAGTTTGCGTTCGGCGGCAACCTGACACGCTCCCTGCTGAATGCGCATTCGTACGCATGGTCGCAGGGCTTGTTCGTCTTCGCCGGCGTTTTTGGCACGCCGCTGATCGACTTCCTCACCGGCAATGTGGTGAGCATGCATCAATCCAATCCGAATCCCGACAACGTGACGCAGAACCTGATGGGTCTCTATGCGTCGGACACATGGAAAGTGACTCGCCGGTTGACCGTATCGTACGGGCTGCGGTGGGACCCGTTCCTGCCCATGTCCTTCAAGAACGGCGATACCTACAACTTCAGCCTGAGTAATTTCTACGCGGATGTGCGCAGCCAGGTGGTGCCCACGGCCCCTCCTGGCCTGCTGTACGTGGGTGACAAGGGCGTGAATGGAAAATCGGGCATGAACGATCAATGGGCTCATGTGGAGCCTCGGCTGGGCATCGCGTGGGATCCGACGGGAACCGGGAAAACGATCATCCGGGCCGGCGGGGGTATCGCCTTCGACACGATTCGAATGGACATCCATGAAAACACTTCTACGGTATCGCCATTTGCCCTCACGGTGCTTCAGAGCTTCGCGGGTCCGGGATCTCTGTCCCTCGATAATCCCTACGCGAACAATCCGGGCGGGAATCCCTTTCCCTACAGCCCCGCTTCGCATAATCCCGTTTTTCCCAACCAGACCTACCAGGGATTTCTTCCCATCGATCCGAATCTGAAAACGCCCGCGCAGTACACGTGGAATTTTGGCATTCAGCATCAATTCAATTCGCGGCTCTTCTTCTCCGCAACGTATGTGGGATCCGAGATAGCCCATCTGTGGGACAACGTCGAGCTGAATCCGGCTCTCTGGCTTCCGGGCAAACCGGTTATAGCAAGCCCCTCGACGGGAGCCCAATTCGGCCAATGCGCCGCGCTTCAGGCAAATTGTGGAGGAAGCGCCGAAAACTTCCGCCGTCTGCTGGAGGTGACGAATCCGGCGGCGCCGAGTGTGACTGATTACGGTTCGATCACCAGCCTCGATTCGGGTGCCACGCAGAACTACAACGGGCTGCTGGCGAGCGCCCGGTGGCGCCAGTCGGACCACCTGAGCCTCTCCGCCAACTGGACGTGGTCTCATTGTATCGGCCTGCCCGCTACCAACGTTTCGAACCTCGGCGCGGTCTACCCGCACCAGCCGTATCAGAATAACGGTCCTCAGGACCGGCATCTCGATATGGGAGACTGCACCGGAAACTCGGAAGACATACGGCACATTGTGAATTTGACGATTCAGGCGAGAACTCCACGGTTCAATAGCACATGGGCCCGCCGGATCGCGAGCAACTGGAATTTTTCGACCATCTACACATTCCGCACTGGTGCCCCGGTCACCGCCGCGCTGAATGCCAGCGCGGACAACGCCTTGAACGGATTTGTTTCCGCGGGCAATAATCCCGTGCCGCAACGGCCGGATCAGGTTCTGCCTGACCCCTACGCAACCAACATAGGACAATCGTGTTCGCCAGCGCCGTGTGTCAGTTATTTAAGCCCCGCGGCGGTCGCCACTCCCACTATCGGAACATACGGCAACATGGGCATCAGCACGATCCGAGCGCCGAGTTTTTGGGAGTGGGATCAGTCGGTAACGCGTGAGTTTCCGCTGCGCGAAGGCGTGCGCATGGAATTTCGCGCGGAGGCCTTCAATCTGACCAACTCGGTAAGACTCGGGTTTCCGAACGCCACAGTGAGCGGCACGTACGGCCAGATCACGAGCGATCAGCCGACAACCGGCGCCAGCACCGGCGTAAGCACAGGGACCGGAGCAAGGATTCTGCAGCTCGCAATGAAGTTAATATTCTGAGTGGCGTCAATTCAATCTTTGAACGAAGCCCGGTCTCGATTCACGGCGTGCGACCCGATGGGTGTTGGTCATCGCCGCCCGTCCAGCCGCCGAAGCGCGCCCTGACCAGATCGGCGTTGTAGATGTTAATCGTTCAGGAATCTGTCGCAAAATACTTCATCGGAGCCGGGCGTCGGCGAACGTCGGCATGTAGTTCAGGTAGTAATGAGACCCTTCCCTTATACGTAGGGCTCGCTTTGAGGTCTGCGTCAATCGACACGAGGACCGTAAACATGAACCGCGTCGCCGGCCTTGATCGTCGCCACCGCCTGGAGCAACTGCGGGAGGAGCGGTCGATAGAAAGAGATTTTGTTCCGAGCCACGTGAACAATGATGATGCCGAATGATAATGACTTGAGATTGTGTTCGTGCTCGAAACCGCGATCGGCCGTGATGAAGACGTCACAATCCAGTTGCTTCACCAGCACATGGTCTTTCAGATGCTGCCAGCCGAGATCGAAAAGGGTCTGTACTTGATGGTCCGGGAACGCCTCGACCAGCCGCGGATCGATAGAGGCGTCTATGACGACGCGCATTCCAGCTGATCAATGGCGATGTCGCGGCTTAATTCGAGAAATGAGAAAACGTGTCGCCGGGGAATTGTAGGGTACACGGCCAGAAAATCGTCGATGGTTTCGCCCGTCTCTAAAAAGTCGATGAGCGTTTGCACCGGCACTCGCGTTTGCGCAAAACAGGGCGTTCCGTGCATGACCTCCTTGTCGATGGTCACCACGCCCGCAAGCGCGTTTTTTTGCTCTGCCGTCATCTCTCTCCAATGATAGGGGATGTGCCGCCACTGGGCAAACCGAGAGCGATCGACAACGCCAACTCCATCCCGATAGGGAGTAAACCCAAAGGTCCATTTCGACTCCCGACCAAGAATGTCGTGCGCACTGCAATCCGATACACGCCCGAGGGCGCAACCGTTGACGTGCGGACGGAAAGTGCCGGAGAGTCAGTACGGATCTCGTTGCAGGATTCGGGACCGGGGGTTCCGGACGAACTCAAGCCGAAAATCTTTCAGCCCTCCTTTCGCGTGGACGATGCGTGCGATGGTTCGAGGCGGTGTCGGTCTTGGGCTGGCGATCGCCTGTCGAGCGGTCCGCGTGCACAACGGTCGTTTGTGCGCGCAGAACTTAACTCCCGGATTGAACGGGTGGATCGGGTTGCCGATGGCGGCGCAGCAAAAGGCTCCAAGTTCGAAACCATTCCACTCGCCGCAACAAGATGGCCGCAAATGGTTGAAAACATGCTAAACCCGGAGACGCTGAAAACCGCCTTGGATGCAGAGCGTCGGACAATTCGGCAGATCTGCGGCCTCGTTAATTAAGACGAGTTTTTCTCGGATTTCGGAATACCCCATCGCCGAAACAATTGGTGCACGGTCCACTCATCTCCCGAACGATCGGTCCCTGCTCCGGCTACTTCGCGGTCCTTGGACACCGCCACTTCCTTCTGGATCTTGTTCAGCGCCTTCTCGGCTTTGTAGGCGGCGTGTTTGATGCGCAGCGCGATCTCATCCGGGGATTCGAACCCAACTTCTTCCACCCGGTAACACTTACGCCGGAAGACCCAAATCCCGTCTTCGTCTCGGACCTGAACGGGTTCACTGGCGTCCGGGTCGAATTCACCCCAGACCGGATAGCCGTCGAACAGCAGGAAGCCGCTGAATTTTTTACGCGGGATAGTATCGTTCATTGTGCCTTCATCTATCGCACCAGCTCCAGTGCTTTGCGAAATAGTGGCTCAAATACCTCGGGTGCGCCGCTCGCTCGTGCTCTCCTGATGGCACCCTCTGCCATAGGGCGCGAACAGCCCAGGTTCAGAAGAGCGGCTAACACGTCCTCCTCCAGACGTGACAGGAACCCCGATGGCCAAAGTCCCTCCTGTATTTGGTAGTCGTCGGGAACTTGTTTCACGGGTCCGAGGTAAGTAATTTTCATATTTCCGTAGAAGGTATTCTCAAGACGTTCCAGCGGGCGGTTCCAGCATCAGAGCCTTCAGCAGCACGTTCTTCCTGACACGCCGCTGCCTCCCGATCCTCACGGCGGGCAGTTGGTGGCGTGTCGACCAGTGGTGCCGTCCAGCCGTCGGGATACCCTGCTTCTGCCCATCTTGTCGATCTTCATGACACCCTCGATTGCGAGCACCTCACCAAAGTATCGGGGATGAGGCTGTCACACCCGACTGGTAATCATTGGACCGGGATCACCACACCTGACTGCGTTTGAACGCCGCCAACAATCGCTGCAAGCGACAGGTCGCCGGTGCCGACGCCTGGCGGAATCGTCAGATTGATCTGGTAAAGGCCAGCGCCGGACAATCCGGCAAACGATGGCGCGACGGTAACGTTGTTGATGAGAACATTCACAGGGTTAGTGGTTGGCGCAGCACCCGAGTACACCTGACCCGCCGGTACAACCGGGCTGGTCGGCCCAAACCCGACGCCGAACAGTTCAACGATATCGCCGGCCTTCGCCGCGACGGTCTGATAGCCAAGGGAATTCCCGCCAGGGCCTAGGATGTCGTAAGTCCCCCCGCCATATGCGCCTGAGTGATCCAACCTGAGAATGATCCCCGCCACATGCCTCGGGTCGACCAGGCAGAACGATGGCGCGAACTGAACCAGAGTTACAGTAGACGTTGCACTCCCTGCGGCGGTCGTTACTACCACAGGCACGGTGCCGGTAGCGGCGTCGCCTGGGGCCTGCAGATTGATCTGGCCGGGGCTGGCCAGCGAGATAAATCCCGCTTTGCCGTTGATCTGGACAGTGGTGCCGCCCAACGAGGCAGGAAAGTCGCCTTTCCACACGGTCGTTCCCTTGGCGAGATTGCTCCCGTAAATCGATATCCACTCTCCTGCCTGAATCGTACTCGCAGTACTGTAAATAGGTACGACGCCGTTAGTGAAAATCGTGGGAGCCGCGTTCGCCGAGACTGTTCCTGTCAGGCTGATGGTCTGTGGACTGTTCGCGGCATTATCAGTGACGCTGATAGAAGCGGTTCGCGTACCGGCTGCTGTCGACGTGAAGGTGACGGAAATCGCGCAACTTGAACCTGCCATGAGGGAGTTACCGCAAGTGCTCGTCCTCAAGGCGAAGTCGGCACTGCTCGTGCCCGAAATCGCAATCGCGCTTATAGCCAGGGTTGCCGTTCCAGTGTTGGTTACGGTCACGGTCTGGGGTGCGCCGGTGAGCCCCACAGCCTCGTTGGCGAACGCAAGGCTCGTTGCGGAAAGCGTCGCAACCGCGCTCGGCATTCCTGTTCCACTCAGGCCGATGATTTGAGGGCTGGTGGGAGCGTTGTCTGCGACGATGATCTGAGCCGTCCGAACACCGGCTGCCCCTGGCTTGAACGTAACGGAAAACATGCAGTTCGAGCCCATTGCGACGGGGTTCCCGCAGGTGTTCGTACTCAACGCGTAGTCGGCGCTATTCGCGCCCGCGATGGTAACGCCGGTGATATTGAGTGTCGCCGTTCCAGTGTTGGTCACGGTCACGGTCTGTGGCCCGCTCGTCCCCCCCACGGCCTCGTTCCATATAAGGCTGATTGCCGAAAGCGAAAGGCCGGGGGTGCCCACTCCTGTTCCAGTCAGACTGATCGTTTGTGGGGCGTTTGTGGCATTGTCAGTGATGCTGATAGAAGCCGTTCGCGTACCGGTTGCCGTTGGGGTGAAAGTCACGGAAATCATGCAACTCGAACCTGTCGCGACGGAACCTCCGCAGGTGCTGGTCCTTACGGCGTAGTCGGCGCTGCTGGTTCCCGTGATCGAAAGGCCTGAGATGTTGAGTGTGGCCGTGCCGGTGTTCCATATGGTCACAGTCTGTGGCCCGCTCGTCCCCCCCACGGCCTCGTTCGCAAATGCGAGGCTCGAACAGGTGTCCGGCGTCACGCTAGGGCTGCCCACTCCTGTTCCAGTCAGACTGATCGTTTGTGGGGTGTTTGTGGCATTGTCATTGATGAAGATCAAGCCTGGCTGGGCACCGGTTGCCTTCGGCGTAAACGTAACGGTAATTGTGCAGCTTGACCCTACTGCCACGACTGCTATGGGGTTTCCTCCGCAAGTGTTTGTCACATTGAATTGAAGGCCGTTATTGACCGCAATCCCGGTGATGTTGAGAGGCACTGGACCGGGGTTCGTTATGGTTACCGTCTGTGGTGCGCTGTTGGTATTCAAGGTCTGGTTCCCGAATGCGAGGCTTGTTGCCGAGAGCGCGGCTGTCAGGCCACCGCTTGCAACGCCGGTTCCTGTCAGGTTGATCGGAGGGGTGAGTACTTGGGAACCGTTGCTTATGATGAGCGAAGCGGTCTCCGCACCCACTGTAGTTGGCCGAAACCAAACGGATAACCCACACGGCGTACCGTAGAAGACAGGGCCACCACAGAGAGAGTGGACGCCATCGCTCACGCTCACCGAGAAATCGGCGGCATTGTTTCCCTGAACTGTATGCTACTGATGGAGGGTGTCACCGATGGCCAGCCGTAGCTGTTCATCAGAATCACGCTCAGTGGTGAACTGGAAACGCCTATAATCTGGCTCCCAAAGTTCAGGCTCGTTGTCGAGGGGGTAAGAGATTGCGCATTCAGATGTGCGCTCCCGCACCAATTAAGTAACACTGCCAGAAGGAGGACGCCTCGGGCTGGGCGTAGCGGAGCGAATACACGGTTTCTCAACATCTCTTAACCAACGAGAACGACTGCCGCGATGGTGGCACGCGCGATTACTGTACGTTTCATCACTACTACTGTAGCAGCTGCCTTTAGGACTTTAGGAGGAGAGCGGTTTTGAACGGCGCTCGCTCGGGCGGGAACTAACTGGGGGCGCGCCATGCTGGCAGTTGCACCACAGGGAGGTCTCACGCAAGTTATTGAGAGCGCGTAACTTACCGGTACCGATTTAGGATCTATGTGTGGTACCTGAGGGCGCGCTCGGGTGGGCGAGATCGACGGCGACGCGCGCGATTCGGCAGCCGGGGGAAGCGGGAAGCACTGCGACTGGCACGAGCCGATCTTGTGCGAACCCGGCCTTGCGTGCTCGGACCCTTGATTTCGGCAACGTCTTTACTAATCAGTCATTTACTGGGGGGCAACGGCCAGCTCGCCGGGGCGGGCAAATCCCTCGCGTAGAGTCTATCGTGGTGCGCTCGGATACCTTTTGCTGGCCCCCGGAACGTCAGAAATCCTCACTTGAGCGCGAGTTGCCGCCGATCCGCCTTCGACTTCCCGGCGAATCGCATCGCGAATGCGTGAGCGCGCAGCACGTGCTCCCAGTGTGCTGTGAACTCAGGTTCGAGGGATGTCAGATGTCACACTTCGCCGTCCAGAGCCGGCTACTTTTGACTCAGATCTGGCAGAAGAGATCGGCACTTGCGAGGCTCGGTTCGTTACAGCCGGGGCGGGCGCTGCTCGATTACATAGTGGTCGTAAATGATGGTGACCTCGGTCTTCCCTTGAATGAAACCGGACGAGATCGCGTGGCTTCGTTGAGCAAACGCAAATCCGTCAACGGCAGCGTAATCGCGAACCACTTCAGGCCGACCGGCAAAGAACGATTGCCCCACTGGCGGCTGGCCTTCAATTCTGACCACGAGTTTGCTCCCCGAATCAACCCAAACCTTTCCGCGCAACAGGTGGGGGCTCTTTACTCTCGGCATCAGGTCCAGTTCAAGACATCTTGTATCGCCAATTTCCTTCTCTCCAATCAGGTGCATATTGTAGTTCGCGGACGTAATCAGCGACTGCTCGCGCGCAGAGCCCCGGCTCATGTTCGCCTCTTCCTGGAGGATGCGGTCCATAAGCCGGTCCTTCAGTATCGACGGTCCGCTGCGGGACTGAACCTGGTACGTTTTCCCCGCAGCCCGTCTGTAAGCAGCCTGAACCACCGCTTCAGCCGCCATTTCGAAATGACTGTTCCTGATCGTGTAATGCTCGGTAACGCTATACCCTGCCAGATTCGCCTCGCGGTTTCGCTCAACGGCGTCAATGTCCCGAATTACATCCGCCTGTGTTTCAGGTTCCGGTGCAACGATTTGGGCCGGGCAGACAAGGCCTCCGACCAGCACAACCATCAACACCGGCACATAGCGACGGAAATTCGGTGCAGGAATCACTAGTCCGAGGTTGCCACAGAAGTGGGGAATCCGGCAAACCCGAACGCGATTACGGGATGATCGAACGCTGTTCCGTGGTGAACTCGAACCGGATTCTCCGGTCACATGAACCCGGTGCCGTCGACTCCTTGCAACCTGGCCGATTCAACTCGTGGCGTCCGAACAAGGAAATGGGCGCAGGAATCGAGAGGAGAACGCCAGGTAACCACCCCACGAGACATTCGGCCTCCTCCAAAAAAAATAGAGCGCGCCGTCCATCATGATCATCGCCATCGTCAGGACCATGATCCGAGTTTCTGGCAAACATTTCAGAGTCAGAGAGGCGCTCCCGGCAATCGAGGTCGTTGGCCGCGAAGCATCGCCGGCCACCATTCCGGCTGGCGCGGTAATCCGTATGACCTCAGAAGTTCACTTGAACAACGCGCTGGTTGAAGCAGCCTGGTGGGGACGCCGATTCATTCTGATCGCGGACGACCTCTTCAACTGCACCGTTGAAATTCCGGCCATGAGCACACCAGCAATCCGCCCGGATGAAATCCCTCGGAACGGACTCCGGCGGGGCGGGGCCGATCTGCGGCTAATCCCACGCAGGCCCTGGTCTGCAGAACCTCGACGTGGCCTGACTGCGAGGGAAGCTGATGGTTATAAGGACCTGCCGCGGGGTCATTGAGTGACCCGGCCAATCGCTGACCGAATGCATGATCGCGCGGCACGGGTTCCCAGCGTCCGGTGAACCAGCAACGCTTCCGCCAAGCGCCTCGACCGATGGCCAAACCGCCGGAGCCGTCAACCGATCCCGCGTGTCGAGATAGAGCCAGTCGAGCATTGCCTGAGCCGTATCGTTCCGGCCTCCGCACAAATGAAAGGCCAGATCAACGGCATTGCAGTTGTCGCTGTACATCCCGACTCTGACGCGCCGGCCCAGATGCTGAGCCTCGGCGATCTGGCCCGCCATGTCCACGCGAATCTGGCTCTGGAAATATTCACGAGCGGCCTTTTCCTCGGTATTCACTCGATTCCGGGTTCGCCCAGTCAGGCCATCGGCCCATTAGTACCCTGCCCAGAGTGTCTGCGCCGGGATCGGGAACGATGGTGATGCTTCGGATCGGGATGCGCTGGAGGTATGCCATGACCGCGTGACCGGCTTCGTGAAACGCCACCGCTTGGTCGCGTTGTTTCCTGGTCAGTCGCGTGTTGCTCATTTGGGTTCACCTGGATTGTAAATCCGGTAAGTCGGGTGTCAAGCGGACGGCTGGGTGCAGCCCGCCGAATCGAGTTGTTACGCATACCAGGATGGCCAGAAGGCGCGAAGATGGAATCGGGAAGTGCTCAGGACACAACCCGAGCCAAAACTTGGCCAGCGGGGTACTCTTCTCGCGACGGGTGAGGATGAGAGCGTAGACCTCATCTATCTTGACCCGCCGTTTAACTGCCAGGCCAGGTACGACATGCTTTCCTCAGTTGTCTCAGGCCGATAGCACGGCTTGAAGCGTTTTGGCGAGCTCGGTGAACCTATAAGGCTTCCGGATAAAGGCCCAGTCATGCTGCCCGCCCACGGCGCTCATGGCCATCTCGTCGCTATATGCGGTCGTGAGAATCACCTTGATGTCGGGCCGAATCCGCCGCACTTCTGCGAAGACATCCTTACCCTCCATCCCCGGCAGGGTCAAGTCGAGCAGAACCACCCCGATACGAGATTTATTGGCGCGGAACAGATCCACCGCAGCGAGTCCATCGCTGGCCTCCAGCACCGAAAGACCTATCCTCCGGAGCATCTTGGCTGTGGGTGTCCGAAGCGTCTCTTCGTCTTCGACGAAAAGGATGGTTCCACTGATAGCGGCGACGCCACTGGATACAGCCACATCGTGGTCGCCTGGGCCCCCTTCACCGGAACTCGGCAGCGAAACTCTGATGCGAGTGCCTTGGCCGGGTGCGCTTACGACTTCGATCATGCCGCCGTGGCTACGAACGATGCCCTGCACGGTGGCAAGACCAAGGCCGCGCCCGGCGAACTTGGTCGTGAAGAATGGATCGAAAATCCTGGCCTGGATCTCCTCGCTCATCCCGCAGCCGGTATCGCTGACCTCCAGTCGGACGTAGCCGCCGCACAGATCCGTCTCACTCTTCGCACTGCCTGCCCAGGCCGTCGCGACGGAAATCACTCCCCCGCCTTCCGCAAGTGCCTCGGAAGCATTCGTGATCAGGTTCATTATGATCCGCCCCAACTGAGGGACGTTGCCCCACACCGCAGGGAGGTTTTCGGCGAGCTCGGTTTTCAACACCGAGTGTTTTGAAATCGATACCGCGAGCAGCGGAAGCATCTCCCTCACGAGCCGGGAGAGGTCGACGGGCTCGAAACCGGGGCTCTCCTGCCCCGCGTAGGCGAGCAACTGGCGGACAATCTCGGCAGCCCGTAGCGCGACAGCTTTAATAGTGTTAACCCCCTCGGCGACGAGCGAGGCGGCAGGCACCTCGGCAAGCACGAGTTCCGACTGCGCGAGAATGCCGCCCAGCATATTGTTGAAGTCATGGGCGATGCCGCTGGCCAGCACGCCGATGGTTTCCAGCTTCTGTGTGTGCCGGAGACGTTGCTCGGCGCGCTTGATTTCGGTGATGTCATTAAACAGAACCGCGATTCGCCGGCTCTCGGGCCCGCCGACGCGGTAGGCGCTCACGCTGTACCAGTGATTCAATGGTTTCGCTTCATTCACAAAACGCGCTGGTTGGCCCGTTAAGATGACTTGTCCGTAGATTTCAAACCAATACGCCTCAAGATCGGGGATCAGTTCGCGAGCGAATCGGCCCCGCGCATTCTTTAAGCCGGTCTGTAGCTCAAATGCCGGATTGATCTCCAGGAATCGAAGATCGACGGGCCGGGCGTCAGCGTCAAAAATCACCTCGATAATGCAGAACCCCTCAATCAGCGTATTGAACAGTATTTGGTACTGCTCTCCCGGATGCCGCCATTCATCCGCGATCTGCTTCTCGCGCTCAAGCTCGGCGATTCGCGTCCGGAGGCCCTGAATCTCGTCTTCGACTGCCATTCTTGCTAAAGATTGCCTGCCCATAGGGTACTCGCATTTAGTGGAAGGCCGTTGAGCGGCGGTGTGGGCATCTTAGCAACTTTCTCGCGACCGTCAATACGTTCGATCCGTTCGCGCTGGCCAGGCAGCGACGCGTGAAGGCGGCCTGATCGTGACTTCGCAGAGGAGCGCCGGTTGCTCTACATCGGGATCACGAGCCGGGCGACCTCGACTGTACGTGGGCTCGCCGCAGCACAGGACCCAGCGCCCGCGCTGGGAAACAAGGAGTGTGAACGATGCGCCAATCTTCGCATTTCCTCCAGCCAGGACTGGTCAATCACAGGATGGAACGGCGTATATGCGCGCGACGCCCGTAGCGGACGCTGGGGTTGTTGGTCCCAGGCCGGTTCCGTTGGGAGTTCCACTCCACCTGATTGAAAACAGTTGGTAGTTCCGTCAGTTCCGCTTGTTCACACGCGCAGACACCCGCTTTCCTCGTTTTACGCGT
Organism: Terriglobia bacterium; assembly: GCA_963809655.1. Classification (GTDB taxonomy): domain Bacteria; phylum Acidobacteriota; class Terriglobia; order Bryobacterales; family Bryobacteraceae; genus BOG-234. Next base: position 28,393 of record CAWEKQ010000031.1, read on the forward strand.
CGTAGCCGGGGGTGCCGTTCGTTCGCCGCGAACCGGACGACGGGACCTCTCAGTTTATGCGGAACGCTGCAATGCTTGCTACCGCTTCGCGCTGGCTTTTATCCGGCCAGATCAGGAGTTCGAGTACTGACAAGCCATCCAGATCAACAGCGTAGTCCTCGACCTCCGTTGTGGAACCATCCGGGTTGAAATTCCATTGCTGCCGGACAATCTCCCTGCTGGCTCCGCTGTGCGCATCCGACCAGCGGAGAACGAATTCCTGTGTCCGCGTTGTCGTCGGCTCTTCGAATCGGAGACGGATTCGGCGCACCGTAACCGGCTCGTCGAAAATCAGCCGGATCTGCTGCTCCCCGGACTCACCAGCGCGCCAGCCCGATCCGCCCTCGGTGAAAAGGGAATCGACTGGAAAGCGCGGATCTTCCGAGGTCACTTCCACGGTCGCGATCTGGGCCAGATCCATACACGCACTGCTGGAGACAGAGAGCACCGAGGCCGGGTGAGTACCGATTATTCTCTTGCGCATGACATTACCATTCTCTGCGACATTGCTCCACGCGCAACTCCTTCCTCGCTTCTGCACACGGGCTATCCAACAGGTTGACTAGGTTCGGCTGCCATTCGTGTCCGTCATCAACAACTGTTGAAAGCGAGCGCGGTTTAAAGTTAAGCAGCCTGTGCCGGATTTTTGCTATAAGTCGCTGGACTCAACGTGCACCGGACCTCCCGGCAAGAAGTCGCGCGAGAAAGCCGCCCGGATTAAATCCTCGACTCAGACTCTGGCGCGGCCCGAACGCAGTTCAGCAGACTGAAACGCGATTCCCGCCGCCGGTATCGCCGCCCGCCCCTATCGCCTAGCAGCCCGTGGTAATAGTCACTCGCCTCACGGCGGACCCGGACTTCGAAAAGAACAACGCATTTAGAGGCGCTACAACGCAGTCCTGGGGCCTCCCTGAAGGCTTAGGTATCCCCGATTTCCGGGACGGCAACGGGATTTCGATCTCGACTGACTATTACCACGGGCTGCTAGCCCTACTTTCGCATTCCTGGACGACAAAAGAGCATCATGCGGTGTTCCGGTGCCATAAAAGTATGCTGCGAGGCTTCCTTTCCGGATGAGATCGTGCTACATGAAAGATATGCATGTATTCGAACGGGATGTGAATGGCCGCCGCTACCGTATCGCGGCCCAGTCCGTGTGGGACCCGGTCCGAAGCCGGTCCGTGGCGCGTCAGACCGTGCTGGGACCGGCAACAGCGGCGCCGGTCGCTGATCTGGCTGCCACTCGAACCGTAGGGACGCAGGCCGTTGGGGATGTCGGCGCGTTGATCTGGGTTGCCGAGCAACTCGATCTGATAGGGCATATCGACCGGGCGTGCGGCAACCTGGGCGCCAAAGGCGGCCCGTCGGTCGGCGAGTTGGCCGTGGCGGTGGCGGTCCAGCGGGCGTGCTCGCCCGGACCGAAGCGAGACCTGGCGGAGTTTCTGGAAGGGGCCGTGCCGCGCTTGTCGTGTCTGCCTTCTTCAGCCTTCAGCGGCCAGGCCTGGCATCGGGTGGCGAGGCAAGTCACGGACGAGCAATTGGAGCAAGCGCAGATCGCGATTGCGAAAACGGCGGTGGCCCGGTTCGAGCTTTCGACCGACGTGCTGGCGTTCGATACCACGAATTTCGACACCCACATTGCGACGGTTACGCCAGGGGAGCTGGCGCGTCGCGGGCATGCCAAAAGCAAACGGAGCGACCTGCGTGTGGTGGGGCTCGGCGTGCTGGTCAGCGAGACGGGCCACGTGCCGTTGCTATACCGGAGCTATTCCGGGAACAGTTCCGATCAGGCGGTGTTGACCGCGTGTCTGGATGGGTTGAGGGCACTGCACCAGTCGCTGGACGATGGGGAGTGCCGCGAAAAGGCGCAGCGGACGCTGGTACGCGATGGAGGTTTTTGGAGTCCTCAACTGGAACTGGATCTGGACGTTGTCGGTTACCACAGCCTGATTTCGTTGCCGCTGGGACATGCGGCGGCGGAACACGCGCTGCAGAGGGCGGCCCGGCGAGGTGCGATGAAGCCCCTGACGGGCAAGTTAGCCCAGGTGCGCGCGGCTCGGGTGCAAGCGAAGCTCGGCAACCTGGACCGCACGCTGGTAGTGGTCGAGAGCCAGCAATTGCTGGCGGGTCAGAAACGCGGCATTGCAGTGGCGTTGCGTAAAGCCAAGGCGGAGTTAAGCAAGCTGGATCGACTGGTAAAAACGCAACGGATCACGCGCAGCAGCCTGGAACAACGGGTCAGGAAGACGCTGGCGCGCGAACATTTGTCGAGATTCGTGGTAACCGATATCGGCGGCGACGACCGGCAGCCGACATTGCGCTGGCATGTGGATGCGGCGCTGCGCCGCCGGATGGAGAAGACCCGACTGGGGCGGCGGGTGCTCTGCACGGATCACCACCTGTGGACCACGGGCCGTATCGTGCAGGCATTCCGCGGTCAGTGGAATGTTGAAGAACTGTTCCGCCGGGCAAAGAAGGGTGGCGTGGTGCCCTGGGGACCGTCGCATCAGTGGGCGGATGGGTCCATACGCCTACATACCTTTGCGACGGTACTCGGACTGATGCTTGTGAGTCTGGCGAGGATCACGCTCGGAACAAACGACTCCGCCCTCGCGATGATGGGCGACCTCGCCGATATCCGCGCCACACTGGTGCGTACGACGACCCGAGGGCCGGGGCGTCGCGCGACCGTGATGATTGCGCCCGAGCTGAACACCTCACAGCGCCGGGCTGTTAAGGCATTTGAACTGGGCCGATGGATGCCAATACTTCTTTCATGTATGACAACCCGCCCTGTCCGTCATGATTGAAGCCCTTAAACCCGCGATTCACCTCCTTTCACTGCGAAGGTAGGGCTAGCTACTTTCCCACTTAAAATTCCGGATGTAAGTTCCGTACTTTCATAGGTGCGGCGGGTGGCTGTTTGTTGGATCGAACGTTGCCTCGGGCGGGACGCCATCGGTGACGTCTGGCGGCTGTTGAATATCAGAACATTCTGTTCAGAAAATGTATTGACTCCGCCGTGTGATAAATGTATCATCGTTACTGATGACACGTGAGCCAGCCATCCGCAAGAGGGAAAAGTTGGCAGCCAAACTCTCCTCCCCCTCGGGTGTCCTTCGCGGCTCGCTGCTCCAGCGCACGATTCATCACTCCACGGGATGTCTGAAATGTGCTCGTGGCGAAGGCCATCCGCTCTGGGTGCTCACGGTGGGTTATCCCGGCGGAAAAACTCGCCAGGTGAGCGTGCGTCCCGAGCAGGTTCCGCTGGTTCGAAAGGCAATCGAAGAGTATCGCGATGTCAAGCAGGCACTGGAGGCAATCAGCGAACTGAATCAATTCCTGCTCCGGCTGGATCGCGAGGAAGCCAAAGAACAGGAACGCCAGTCGTGATCGCCGCTCGCCGCCTGCAGCGAAATTTCGCCGATGGCTTCATCGCAGAGACGGTGGAGGATCTCTGGGAACCTTGGATGCGGCACGCCGATAAAGCACTGGAAGATGACACCCTGCTTCTCGTCATTCAGGAAGAGCTGGCCAAACGCTGCAGGAAGAGCAAGACTCGTGGGCGCAAGGCGACGCCCGCTGAGGTCGTGCTCAGAATGCTGCTGCTGAAGCATGTACGCGACTGGAGTTACGAAGTACTGTCGCGGGAAGTGCGCGCCAATCTGGTCTATCGCGAGTTCACCCGGGTCGGCGGTGAAAAGGTTCCGGATGACCGGACGATGGGAAACCTGGCGCGTCAGCTGGGGCCGGAGGTTATCGAAAAACTGCACCGGCGGGTGGTGGAGATCGCGCAGGAAAACAAGATCGCAACGGGTCGTAAGATGCGGGTCGATACGACCGTGGTGGAGACTGACATCCACTATCCGACCGACAGCACGTTACTGGGTGACGGCGTGCGTGTCCTGACGCGCATCATGAAGAGGGTTACCGCTGTGGCGGGGAAGGCCGGCACGCAGATGCGCGATCGCAGCCGATCCGCAAAGCTGAAGGTTTTGGCGATCGCTCGCGCCAGCCGCAACAAGACGGAGCAAGGGCGGCAGAAGATGAAGAACGCATACGTCAAATTGTTGGAAATCGCCAGCCGGGTTACGGGGCAAGCCTGGAAGTTCTCGCGCGAGATCGTCGGGGGTGTCAAGCGAGGCAACCTGTCAGTCCTGCGCAAAGCCGGCAAGCAACTGGACGAAATGATTCCCCGGGTCCGGCAGGTGCTGCGCCAGACACGGGAGCGGGTGCTGCGCGGCAACACCAAAGCCGAAGGAAAGCTGCTCAGCATATTCGAGACGCACACCGAGGTGATCCGCAAGGGTAAGGCGCATAAGCCCAATGAGTTTGGCAAACTGGTCCTGATTCAGGAGGCGGAGAACCAGATCGTTACGCATTACCAGGTATGCGAACAGCGGGCGGCTGACTCCACATTGCTGGGAGGATGTCTGGAGCAACATGTCAAACAGTTCGGACGCGCCCCGGAGCGTGTGGCGGCGGATCCCGGCTTCTTCTCAGCCGCTAACGAATCCAAAGCCGGGGAAATGGGAGTCAGCCGGGTCTCGATTCCAAGCCACGACACGAAGAGTCCCGCACGCAAACAGCGGCAGAAGCAGCGTTGGTTTAAGGAGCTTCAGAAGTGGCGCACAGGCTGTGAAGGCCGTATCAGTGTTCTCAAACGCCGCCATGGGCTGCGGCGATCGCTCTACAAAGGACCGGACGGCATCCAGCGCTGGGTCGGACTCGGGGTGATCGCCGACAACGTCATTCATATCGGCACGCACCTGGCCGAGCAAACACGCCCGCGCGAAGTACCCTCTTAATTAACCGCTACGTTTCTCCGTTCCTGTCCGCACCGGAAACAGATTCTTTAACTCGCCTTTCATCCCACTCCCAACGCTCCCCTCGACCTCGAAGACCTCCCGTCAGGACAATATTTCCGGGACGCCGACTCAGGCTGAGGCAGCTTTCAGAATTTTAAGTGGGAAAGTAGCTAGGCTGACTTCGCAGCCGCCCTCTGCAAACGCCAGCGCTTCTTCGTGGCAGCGATGATTCTCTTCATGCCCTCTGCGCTGATCCGGCGCTTGGGCTTTGGAGGTTCCGCCGCTGGTGGCGGCAACTCAGTCTGACCCCTGACGTTGGCCCATCGTGCTTTTTGCGCAAGGGCCATCTTCCTTCGGAACGCCGCGCTGAATCTCCTGCGTCTGTGGATGGGGGATTCCGGCGCGGTTACTCGTTCGTCCTGCGCTGCCGTGGCGGAGTCGTCAACTTCCCGCAACGCCAGGAGCGCGCGCTCGATTGCCGTTTTCTGCCGTTCCAGGTGGTTGATGATGCCGTTCAGGCTGTCAGTCATTCGTTGTTCTCTCTATGTGTGGAACTACCCGGCATCATATCGCGCGAATTGAGATGCCCATACGTCCCCCCTTGGCCAATCGAACCCGTCAGGCTGCCTGCTTCAAAGGCAAGTCTCAGATCAGCTTGTGTTTCGTGCGATAAGCCCGCAGGGCGACTCTGGCAGCTCTGTACCCTTCGCTGGCTGCGGCGTCCGCCTCCACCAGCTTCAGGTAATTCTCGACGCCGTAAACGGCGGACGTAAGTGCATGCGAGGCGGCAAGACTCAACACTTGAGAATCCGTGAATGCGGCGCGCAATCGCGTTTCGTCTTCGTTCGGCATTCGAACCCCTTTCGCTGAAGGCCCCACTCTAACACGGCTTCGACCAGCAAATTGCAGTCCTGGGCATGGGTGATCTGCTAAGACGTGACTGCGGATGTTGACGGGGAAAATTCGAGGAAGCGCAACTCATAGTCGAATTTAACCCTCGCTCCGTCAATTTTTGCAACATCGCCCTGGGGTCAACGTTCTTGTGGAGGGCCTGCCGTGCAATCCCCTGGGACAATCGGGCGCGCCCGTGCCTCACCCTTTGCGGGTGCCCGAGTGGATGGCGGTGCATTCGTGTCCGCCATGATTTTCAGCGGTGCCGGAGCGCAAACTGGCCGGTTCGGCTTCGCCGGGCATGGGGAGGAGATTCTCCAACAAAAGCATTTATGCATCAAGAACTACTAGACCGGGCAGTACGTGACCAAACTCAAATCTGGTCTATTGTCAGTGATTCATCCCCGTGCTTCGATAATTCGGAGGATACTCGGATACATGATCTGTTCAGAATGTCTCGCTCGAATCGCGGAGTTGAAGGAGTTCGAACGAGTCCACGACGAAAAACGGGACATTGTGCGGGCCGGCCAAACTCCGGCAAACCGGCGCGAACAGGATATCCTTTGGGCCCCAGTGGATAGCGCCCAGTTTGATATGGTTATCGCTCGCTGGGAACTGAAACGGCACCAGCAAAGACCTCACCGCACTGGGAAAGTACCACCTTCTTCCACAGGCGCTGTTGCATAGCCGGATTGCGGCTCACCTTGTGCATGCTCCGGCTGTACAGTTTAACTTAGACAGCTGGCGCGGGATTTTTGTTATAAGTCGCCGGGGTCAACGTGCTCGTGCAGGCCCCCTGGCATCACCCCTTAAGACAATCGCGGCTGATCCTGATCGGTCACTTTTGATGCCTGCAGCTTCACGGGCGATGTGACCTGATGTGACCTGCTCGTTGTTGAAGTTTTAAGCTGCTCAAGACTAACATCGGGTCAGTTCTGATGCACGTTAATTGAAAGGAATAGTGCATCAGAGCTAAGACGGGACCGCGTCGGACGCGCAATCCGACACGGCCCCTGAACACCAACAGCTAAGAAGGAGCAGTCAATGTCTACAAACGAGAATACCCAACAGCGGGACGTGTACACGCGTGTCACGGACCAGATCATCAACGCAATCGAACAGGGAGTGGGGAACTGGCGTATGCCGTGGCATAAATCGGGCCGGTTCGCCTCATCTCCGATCAACGCCAGCAGCAGGAAAGCGTACAGGGGCATCAACACTGTGTGCCTGTGGGCCGCTGCTGAGGCCAAAGGCTACGACTCAGGCGAATGGGCAACCTATGCCCAGTGGCAGGAACGCGGGGCGCAGGTCCGCAAGGGAGAGAAGGCCACTACCGTGGTGTTCTGGAAGTTCGCGAACGGCACGGCTGAGAATCAGGACGGCGACGATAATCAGCCCGCCCACTGGTTCACGTCTGCTGTTCACGCGTGGATACTCAGTCTTCAATGCCGCCCAGGTGGATGGCTACACGCCCACAGCTGAGCCCGTAGTAACGATGCCGGAGCGGATCGAACGCGCGGAAACGTGGTTCCGGTCCATCGGCGCTGATCTCCGGCACGGCGGCAATCGGGCGTACTATTCGCCCGGCACCGATCATGTCCAGATGCCGCCGTTTGCGGCGTTCGTTGAAAATGTGGCCTATTACGCGACTCTCGGCGCACGAACATCACCACTGGACGGCAAACGCTGAACGTTGTGACCGTCAGTTAGGCAAGCGGTTCGGCGATTCGGCATACGCTGCCGAAGAGCTGATCGCGGAACTGGGGGCGGCATTCGTTTGCGCCCATTTGGGGCTGAGCACGGAACCACGCGAAGATCACGCGCAGTACATCCAATCGTGGCTGAAGGTGCTGCGGGCTGATAAGCGGGCGATTTTCACGGCCGCGTCAAAAGCGCAGCAGGCAGCCGACTACCTCATCAAGCGGGCCGGTGAATCGATCAGTGTTCAGGGGGTGGCAGCATGAATCCGAAAGCCCTGGCTCAACTTGAGGCCCGTTACATGCGCGCCCTCGGGTTGCCGTGCTGTACGGCTGTGATCTCAGCCCGGACCAGTTTGCCGCTGCACACGAGCTGGACCGCGCTGATCTCGATCAGTTGCGGGACCAGTTGCAACGTCACGGGGTGGGAGTATGACTCCGAACGCGGGCCCGCTGGAAGTAATCGAAATGGGGGCGGACGTGGTTCCGTCCCCCGCGTTGCCGCCGCTCGATCAGGTCCGCGAGTACATCAGGGCATCGAAGGCGGAGAACACTCTGCGGGGCTACCAGAGCGACTGGCGGGCATTCTGCGCGTGGACTGACGCGCGTAGACTCTGCGCCATGCCCGCGAGCCCGGAGACCGTGGCGGCATTCATCGCCGATTGCGCCGGGCGGCTGAAGGTCGGGAGCGTTCAGCGGAGATTGAACGCGATTGCGGAGGCTCACAAGGCCGTGGGGCTGGATTCGCCCACCCATAACGCGATGGTCACTAACACGATGAAGGGCATCCGTCGCACGAAGGGCACCGCACCCGCACAGAAGGCCGCTACGCTGATTGACGACATCCGGGCGATGGTTGACGCCACGGACGCGGGATTGATCGGCCTGCGGGATCGTGCGCTCGTTCTGCTGGGATTTGCCGGGGCATTCCGCCGGTCGGAGCTGGTGGGGCTGGACGTGACGGATTGCGACGTTCGGCAAGGACGGGCTGACGGTGACATTGCGGAGGTCGAAGACGGATCAGATGGGGGTCGGGCCGAAAGATCGGCATACCTTATGGCAGCAATCCCGAGACGTGCCCGGTCCGCACAATGCAGGCGTGGATGGAACTGGCGGCGATCAGTGCCGGGCCGGTGTTCCGCTCGATCAATCGACATGGGCAGGTTCAGGCTGGCGGCCTGTCGGGCGGAGACGTGGCGCGGGTGGTGAAGAAGCTGGCGCGAACGGGCCGGGCTGGATGCCGCGAAGTATGCCGGGCACTCACTCCGGGCCGGGCACGCCACCAGTGCGGCGATTGCTGGGGCGTCGGAACGGTCGATCATGAATCAGACTGGCCATCGAAGCGTGCAGATGGTCAGGAGGTACATCCGGGATGGTAGTTTGTTCCGGGAGAACAGTGCGGGGAAGTTGGGACTCTAAATCGCTGTACACTGGATCGCTTGAGGGTGCAGCGATAGGCAAACGCACGGAAGAGCGTTTATTCGGGGAATTGAACAGAGCAAGTCGACAGGAGATGAAATGACGGACGCAAGGCTCAAACAAACCGAGCGTTCATTAGTGTTTCATCTCGTCAGTGAGGTGGGATTCGATCCAACTGAATTTACGTGGGATGAGAAACGGGATCACGAGTCCTTTCGCTCTAATATGGGCGGCGGCGATCAAGTTGCCGTCTCAGTCTTGCGTCATCGTCCCACCGAATACTACATGCGATTTGGGGCGTTTGCCAATGAGTTTTCGCCTGGAATAAGTACGCGGGTAGATTATGACAATCATGATGGGACATGGAAGACTCGCGTCCGGTCGTGTGTCAATTGGTTGAGAGAACTTCGTAAAGAAGTAGACGTTCCCGACCTGTGGGGCACTATCGCTAATGAGAAAGCCCTGCCCATGGCCGCGTCAGCAATCATTGATAATCGTCTCTTCACTCCCGCAGAACACAATTTGATCCTTGCCAAACTGGACGAGATCAAAGCCTACCTTCGGGACGGCCAGGACTTCACCACAGAGCAAGCAAAGGTGGTCGAGCGGGAATTTGCATATCTGCGAGAATCCTCTGAGCGGCTCGGGCGAAAGGACTGGCTGAACAGTCTCCTTGGTGGAGTGGTGGGCATGGCCATTGGACTTGCGCTTGACCCCCAAAAGGCACGGGGCTTGCTGGGGCTGGCGGGTTCGGCGTTTCAGTCTTTATGGAACGTCGCTCATACCCTTCTTCCATGAACGAAAACTCCACCGTGTTCCCTGAACGGCGTTGTTCGCAGAAGAGCAGATGGGGCAGCTCAGGGTCGCGACCTCTCGAAGCGCATAGAATGGAACCACCATGCGGTATCTGGTGCGTGCCCGCGTCAAACCGGGCGGCGAACGGTCTCTGCTCCACGCGATTGAACGCGGAACTCTGGGCAAAGGGTCCGTTGCCGGAGGCGAGTACCTGCGAAACATGCGGGAAGCCCGGCTCTGCGACGACGGCACGGCCCGCTGGGTCGAGGTCTGCTATTGTCCAACTCCCCTGCAGGAAGAGCGGCCCTACTGGGAGCAGTACTTCGATCTGGTCAAGGTGCAAGACGCACATGACCGGAGGCAGTGCCGGGACTGGAACGGATCTGAGCCGTGGGCCTGCGAGTGCTGTTTCATTGGGCTTTGGCGTCTGAAAGTACTGCCCAGGCAAGAACATTGCTTCGGTCGACAGATTTGACCCATGTTCGGCCGTTCGCAGTGTCGATCTTGAATATTCGACGGTGATAGCCGGCATCAGCCTACGCTGTCCGCTCTCGCCCGTAATGGGCGCGATCTATCTGGAACTGCTGGATCGGCGCAAGGAGGTTACGGGATTGGCCTACGCCCGGTTTATGGACGACTGGGTGATCCTGGCTCCCACGAGGTGGGCGCTGCGGCGAGCCGTATCCCCCGGCAAGCAGATCGCTGCGTCTTCGCCTCTGGTCACGCAGCACCCGGATAAAACCTTCGTCGGATAGATCAAACGGGAGTTTACGTTCTCTGTTATTGGATTACCGGGAAGGGCGTGACCGGTGTTGCGCCTTCAACCTGGGAAGGGTTTAAAGAACGTGTGGCTCGGCTTTATGAGCAAACCGCGCCGCTCGAAGAAGTCGGGCGAGGCGTTGAGCAATACGTTCGGCGGTGGAAGCGGTGGGGGTAACAGTCAGGGGCTCGTATCGGGATTATGCGAAGAGTCGCTTCCGCATACCGAAACCAATTGCCAGCAAGCCGACGCCGAACAGCGCCATGCTGGCTGGTTCGGGGGTGGTGGATGCGGTTAATGTGTTTTTGAGAAGGAAGTCCGAGCTGTACGGACTTACTGCATCCACGCTTTTCGTTGATGGATCGTAAGTGATGAGCAATACGGCATCACCTGCCGGGATCGTCGCATTGACGGGCACGGCGGTGAGCGTAGTTCCGACCGAGTAAAAGCCCAAATTGTCCAAGGTGACATCGAAGCCGGTAGCACTTGCGCTCCCTCCGGCTCCGGTGAAATTGCTGTCGAAAGGGGACCACGTCGGCTGGGATGGGGTCGAAGACAGCGTCACCCCAAGAAGGTCGGCTACAGCTGTGTAAAACCCATTACTAGAAGTGAAGGTATCCGTTCCTGTGCCCGTCGTCGGGGCCAAAGCCACAAGATAAAGATCTTCGCCGGCACCCACGGATCCGTTCACATACAGATGCGTACTCGTGGTTGCCGTCAACGCACCGTTACTGCAACCCGTCGTATTGTTGTCACAGAGGTGAAGGTCGTCGGCCATCGCCAGTCCAGCTGATACCAGCAAAAGCACCGCACCCAAAGCAACGGACGTCCCAAGCGTTCTCATAGCAAGACCTCTTCCAAAATTGCGTCTGAAGTCGGAGCTAAACCAACCTTTACCCGAATGGTTCTGCTTTTGCGGTGATTTTGCGGCAAACGCCTATCGATGCATTGTCCGACAGCCGTGCACCTACGGTAGTATAACGGGTTGCCTGAGCCGACAACAATCACAAAATGGGTTGAAGCATGAAAACCGGTACTGGTCCATACTCTTGATCTCGACCCAGGATGGCAAACGCATCGCCGGGGCTGATGCCGGTGGAGTGGCCAGAAGCCGACGCGACTTCTCAATAAAAAGCGGGGTTCGAAAATTGGCGCCCCCGTTTAGAAGCTCTTTTTCGGCCGGTTAGCCGGATTGCGCCCGAAGGGTCGGGTGCCCGGAAACTATTTACAGTCCTTCACGTTTCAGGTCGAAAACGCTGATTTGCGCTCCCGTCGATACCTGCTCCTGCCGCCCGGCCCTACGCCTCTGCACCACTCCCGCCCGGAACACGGTGACGAGCTTCAGCGATTCCTCGTGGGTGAGTCGCTCCCCAAACTGGCGGCGGATCTCATGCCCAGTGCGGGTTGCCACTTCCTTGGCTGATGCGAACGCCTCTGAAACCTGCTTCTCCCGTGGTGCCTGCGTCGCGTTATCGCGTCCGCCGCGAGCGTTCGACGGCGCGTTGGCGACGGTCGTGGTCTCCCGGCGCGGCGATTCCGCCAGTAGCGCGGTCTTGGGGGCGCTGCCTGTTGGGGCGGTTTGAGGGGCGGGGCAGAGTGGCGTGTGCCCAGCCTCATGCATGACTGGGTTCCTTCCCCGCTTCCGGGCAAGCCTGAGAAGCGGTAATCTCAGCCGCGTGCGCCCTTCGTACCGCCGTGAGACTGGCGTGGAGTCTGACCGTGGTCTGACGCCAGGACAGGCCTTGCGAAGCCGCCGGACCTGATCTCGGTGGAACACCAGGCACGGTCTGCCGATACTGTCGCCCACTGTCTCCTTCTCGCGTGCGCGGTCCAGCCCGACGTGCGTGCGTTCGCTGATGTGGATTCGTTCCTGCTTAACGATGGCCGCGAGAATCGGAGTACCGCATCACGGAACACGCCGCATGAGTCGAGGTACTGCTCGGCATTGGAAACGAAGTGCCCGGTGAACGGGGTTGGTCAATTATTGAATCGAATGCTATCGGTTGGAGCAACGGTGACCTCGAAAAAGGAAATTCGAGGCTGATCCACGACCGTCCAATGCTTGCCCCTGGACCACACTGTTTTGAGACAAATTCCGTCGAGTCTGAGACGTGAATTGGAACAGTAATGGAACAGACGCGAAATCGCAGGCTTGTAAGTTATTGAAATTATGGTGGCCAGGGACGGAATCGAACCGCCGACGCCAGCCTTTTCAGGGCTGCGCTCTACCAGCTGAGCTACCTGGCCATTTTTGGGAGGTTCGCGGGCAGGAAAACCGTATTATAACAGGCCGTCCTCGCACGCCACCACCAAATCACGCCGGCTGCAGCCGCTCCAACTCCTCCGCCGTAGCCTTCTCAACATCCGCATGCAAACTATTCCCGTGCGCATCCATCGTAACGATCGCAGGGAAATGATCCACGCGCAGATGCCACATGGCTTCCGGAACGCCGAAATCAAGCAGGTTCACATCGAGCACATCCTGCACGGTCCGCGCGTAATACTGCGCCGCACCGCCGATCGCATTCAGATAAACCGCCCCAAACTCCTTCAGCGCCGCCGACGTCTTCGCCCCCATGCCGCCCTTGCCGATCACCGCCCGCACGCCGTACCGCTTGATCACGTCCGCCTGATAAGGCTCTTCGCGGATGCTCGTCGTCGGCCCGGCCGCCTTCACCGTCCACTTCTCGCCATCCTTCATCATCACCGGCCCGCAATGATAAAGCACCGCGCCATTCAGATCCACCGGCGGCGGATTCTTCATCAGGTACGCATGCACCGCGTCGCGCCCCGTGTACATCTCGCCGCGCACCAGCACCACGTCGCCCACCTTCAGCGACCGCACCGTCTCCTCCGAAAGCGGCGCGCTCAAAACCACTTCGCGGCCCGTCAGCGGGAACCCTTCGCTCTTCGTCATGCGCTCGACCGCCCGCGCCGGGTCGCGATAAAGCCATTGCGTAATCGCGCCCGCGTGCGCTTCGAGCCGCACGCCCAGCCGCCGGAACGCCCAGCAGTTGTAAGCCACGGACACGAAGAAACTCGCCGGCAGCCGGTTCGCCGCCGCGATCTTGCATCCGATCAGCGACACGTTGCCGCCGAAACCCATCGCACCGACGCCCAGCTCGTTGGCCTCTTTCATGATGCGCGCTTCCAGTTCGGCCAGCGCCGGGTCCGGATTCACATCGTCCAGCGTCCGGAACAGCTGTTCCTTCGCGACGTCATACCCGTGCGCGCGATCGCTCCCGATGCAAACGCCCAGCGCACCCGGCGCGCATCCCTGCCCCTGCGCCTGCCAGACCGCATGCAGCAGACATTTGCGAACGCCTTCGAGCGTGCGATCGGCCCGGCCCAGTCGTTCCAGCGTGGCCGGCAGCGAATACTGAATATTCTTGTTCTCGCAGCCGCCGCCCTTCAGGATCAGTTTGACTTCAATCTCATCCCGCTCCCACTGCTCGAAGTGGATCACCGGCGTGCCCGGCCCCAGGTTGTCGCCGCTGTTCTTGCCCGTCAGCGAATCCACCGAATTCGGACGCAGCTTGCCTCGCTTCGTCGCTTCCGCCACCGCCGCGCGGATCGCCTTCCGGATCTCGATCTGATTCACCCCCACCGGCGTATGCACATAAAACGTCGGCATGCCGGTGTCCTGGCAGATGGCGCCGGAGTCATCCGCCGCCATATCGATATTCGAAAAGATGATGTTGAGCGCCTGCGACGCCTGCGTGTCCGGCTTCTCCGCCAGACCGGTCGCGGTCATCGCTGCCCGCACATCCGGGGGCAGATTCGTCGAGGTCTGCGTAATCAGCTCGACCAGGCTGTCATGTAGGAATTGCATGGGAAAGCACTATTGTAATGGAGAGCCGTTTACCCTCTCCAAGTCATCTACAAGATCGCAGCAGACCGAACGAATTTATCCATCCACCCGGAGAAGGCCACCAAGCCATCGCCTCGAAGCCGAGCGAACTTTCCTTGGGCGACTTGCGGCGCGACTCCCTGGCCATGCTGGAGGAACGCGAGCGCTACGGCTTTTTCGCGCGTACTTCGTCCGGTGTCGCGTAGGATCGCGACCCCTCATCATTAGCGGAGAGGATGGCCAGCGCCTTTTCCGCATCAGACAGCGCTTCAAACACCGGCATTCCTTTCTCGATTGCTTCGGCCGCAACCTGCTCAGCAGTGTCGGTCACATCGTTCGCACTCCGGATTGCCTAACTCTTTGCGCGGGCGCCGGTGAGTATTCCCGCCAGCCCTTTTCGCAGGAACCCACCAGATGACGAGGTTGGCACGGTTAAGGTGGCGCGCGCGGCGATGTCCGCAGGCTTGAGCAGGAGATGCGCGTCTTCCAGACTTGCGACTATGTCTTCGACCGCGTTGAACCGCACACTAACGTACGGGAGTTCCACCTCCAGAGCTTCGCCACGCGGAGAAGTGCTCACGTGAATGCACCGCCGGACGCCTGCATCCTCTCGATCATAGCGATCGCCATGGAATCTATCGCTGACGCGCTTAAACCCCAATGGCGTTAGACCGTTATGCCGCTCGAAACGAGAATTTTGTTCTCGTTGTGCCAGCGAGCGCCTCCTGGGACCGTAGGGATATCAAGGGCGGCGCCCTTGGCTAGATAGGCATCCTAGTGTTGTGTCCAACAAATAACTAGACATAATACTAGGGGTTGTATTAACCTGGGTCTTGGCTGTTTCCCTTGAGCTGTCGACGGCGGACCGGCAAAAGATTCAGGAATGGACCGCAGCCCATGGCACTCCGCAACAGGTGGCTCTGCGTTGTCGGATTGTCCTCGGCGCCTCCGAAGGTGAGGCCGATTCCGCCATCTCCAGGCGGCTTGCGGTAAACAGGAACACGGTTATTCTCTGGCGGAAGCGTTTCGTCGAATGCGGGCTGGATGGTTTGTGGGAAGTCGCCCCGGGCCGCGGACGAAAACCGCTATATGAAATGGATAAAATCACGGCGATCGTGGAAGCGACTCTGCAAACCAAACCGGCGGGGATGACTCATTGGAGCTGCCGAACACTTGCGGAGCAACAGGGCGTCAGTAAGTCCACAGTGCACAATATCTGGCGTGCTCACAACCTGCAACCGCATCGAACCGAGACCTTTAAACTGTCGCGCGATCCGAAGTTTCTGGAGAAGATGACCGATGTCGTGGGCCTGTATCTGAATCCTCCGCAGCAGGCGATTGTCCTTTGCGTGGACGAAAAGAGCCAGATTCAGGCGCTGGATCGGACGCAGCCCGGCCTACCCGTTAAAAAGGGACGCTGCGGCACCATGACTCATGATTACAAGCGCAACGGGACGACTACATTGTTCGCGGCTCTGGAGACCTTACAGGGCAAGGTCGTTGGCGAATGTCATCAAAGACATCGGCATCAGGAGTTCCTGAAATTCCTGCGCCGGCTGGATACAGAGTTCCCCGGCGATGTGCCGCTGCATCTGGTGATGGACAACTACGGCACCCATAAGCACGAGAAGGTTATGGCCTGGTTGAAGCGCCATCCTCGTTTCGTCTCTCACTTCGTTCCCACCAGTTCCAGTTGGATGAATCTCGTCGAGCGCTGGTTCGGCCACCTGGACAACAAAGCCATCAAGCGCGGCGTCTTTCGCAGCGTCGCCGACCTGCAGGCATCGATTGCAGCCTTTCTCAGAGCGGATGATTCGCCATCCTGGCAAAACGGCGAGTCGAATTCGATACTCACCCCAGCAGCTTCGCCATCGGCTTCGCAAAATACGTCAAAATAAAATCCGCCCCCGCGCGCCGGATCGAAGTCAGACTCTCCACCATCGCCCGCTCCTCATCGATCCACCCATTCCGCGCCGCCGCCATAATCATCGAATACTCGCCGCTCACCTGATACGCCGACAACGGCACATCGAACCGGTCCCGCGCCTGCCGGATCAGATCCAGATACGGCATCGCCGGCTTGACCATAATCATGTCCGCGCCTTCTTCCAGATCGAGCTCGATCTCCCGCATCGCCTCGCGCCCGTTCGCCGGATCCATCTGATAACTCCGCCGATCCCCGAACTGCGGCGTCGATTCCGCGGCCTCCCGAAACGGCCCATAAAACACCGACGCGAATTTCGCCGAATAAGCCAGAATCGGCGTATTCTGATACCCGTTCGAATCCAGCTTCTTCCGGATCGCGCCCACGCGCCCATCCATCATGTCCGAAGGCGCCACGATGTCCGCGCCCGCCCGCGCATGCGACAGCGCCGCCATCCGCCAGCCACTCCAGCGTGGCGTCGTTATCCACTTCGCCATCGACGACCTTCCCGCAATGCCCATGGCTCGTGTATTCGCAATTGCAGACGTCGGTGATCACCAGCAGATCCGGCAATTCCCGCTTGATCGCCCGAATCGCCCGCTGCACAATGCCGTCGTCGTCATACGCGCCCGACGCTTCTTCGTCCTTCGACTCCGGCAGGCCGAACAGGATCACCCCGCCGATCCCCAGGTCCCGCACCTCGCGGCACTCCTCCACCGCCGTATCGACCGACAGCTGGCACTGCGGCGGCATGGAACTGATCGGCCTTCGGATACCTTCTCCCGGGCACACAAAAAGAGGCAAAATGAAATTTGCCGGTTCGAGCCGCGTCTCCCGCACAACGCGCCGGATGGCTTCGGTCGAACGTAAACGGCGCAGCCGATGGGTCGGGAAAGGCATCTGAAGGGATTCTACCGTGCTCAATCGGTGCACTGGAAAAAATGGGTTCGGAAATTAAAATGCTGGCCAAAAGGCCATGTTCCGGGTTTATAATTTCGAGAAGCGAGCTTCAGAACACCGTGTTACCGCCTCTTGACACCACCTCCCGGTTCACTACAATATTCGTATCTCTAAGTGTTGACTATGCAGACCCCCTGCGAGCATAAGAAAACGATCGTCCTCGCCCGCCGCGATGGCGTCGACTATGTGGAATGCGTCGACTGCCGCCAGATCTTCGAAGCCGAAGACCTCGAACCGGTGGCCGCCGAATCCGAAGAGGAGTAAGTTAGCGCCGGGCAATAGAGCTACCATCACCAGACCATTTCTGTGTCCCTGCTAGCATACGTTCATATGCATGATATGGGGACGTTTCGCGCCAATCTGGACGCGATTGCCGAGCGTTTGTCCACGCGCGGAATGACGCTCGCGGTGGAGCAGTTCCGCGCGCTCGATACCGAACGCCGCGCCGCCATCACCGAGTCCGAAGGCCTGCTCGCCGAGCGGAATAAGGTCTCGCGCGAAGTCGGACAACTGCGCAAAGAAGGCAAGAGCGACGCCGATACCGCCGCGCTGCAGGAACGTTCCCGCCTGCTGGGAGACCGCATCGCCGCGCTGAACGGCCGCACCGAGGAACTCGACGCCCAGTACCGCGAGCTGATGGCCGGTGTGCCGAACATCCCTCACGAGTCGGTGCCGGTCGGCAAATCGGCCGACGACAACGTCGTCATCAGAACCGTCGGCGAGCCGCGCGCCTTCGATTTCGAACCCAAAGCGCATTGGGATATCGGCCCCGATCTCGGCATTCTCGATTTCGACCGCGCCGCGAAAATCACGGGCGCGCGATTTGCCGTTTACTTCGGACTCGGCGCGAAACTCGAGCGCGCCCTGATCAATTTCATGCTCGATACGCACACGCGCGAGCACGGCTACACCGAGGTGCTGCCGCCTTTCGTGGTCAACTCCGCCAGCCTTTACGGCACCGGCCAGTTGCCTAAATTCGCCGAGGATCTTTTCAAGCTGGAGAAAACCGACTACTGGCTGATCCCGACGGCCGAGGTCCCGGTCACCAATCTCTTCCGCGACGAAACGCTCGATCCCGAAAAGCTTCCCATCAACTTCTGCGCCTACACGCCGTGCTTCCGCAGCGAAGCCGGATCTTACGGGCGCGACGTGCGCGGCATCATCCGCCAGCATCAGTTTCAGAAGGTGGAACTGGTGAAGTTCAGCAAGCCCGAAGAAAGCTACGACCAGCTCGAACGTCTCACCGCCGACGCCGAGGATATCCTGCGCCGCCTCGACCTCCCGTTCCACACCGTGGTGCTTTCGACCGGCGACATGGGCTTCGGCTCGGCCAAGACCTACGACATCGAAGTCTGGCTGCCCGGTCAGAACGCCTACAAGGAAATCTCCTCCTGCTCGAATTACGAAGCCTTCCAGGCCCGCCGCGCCAACATCCGCATGAGGGCCGGCAAGAAGGCGGAACTCGTGCATACCCTGAACGGCAGCGGCCTCGCCGTAGGCCGTACCTGGGTCGCGATCGTCGAGAATTACCAGCAGCGCGACGGCAGCGTGATCGTGCCCGAAGCCTTGCGCCCGTATCTCAACGTCGAAAGAATCACCAAGGCCGCCGAACTGAAATAACCAGGAATCCGCGCGCCCCGTGTATTTTCGCAGGGCGATAATGATGAGGGAGGCCGACGCCATGACCATCCAGATCACCAAACCCGAAGTCGTGGCGTTGATTAATGAGCGTCTTCAGACCGGCGGATTCAAGGAACACTGAGGATGTTGTCTGGCAGGCGCTTTAACTGTCGCCACCGGAAGCGGCAGCAACACCCTCGAAAAGCGTCGGACCTGCGAAAGACATGGTTGAACTGTTCGCTCCTCTGCGTGGCCTGAATATCAACTTTGAGAGCGACAGAAGCAGGGACACGGGCCGGGATATCAACCTGGGAAGGGGTATCTGGTAGGCACCAATATTCCCTCAGACCTCACTCGCGAAAGACCCGATTCGCGGGTCGCTGCCTCTCTCGCCAACGCTGGCCAGAGTAGCGTATTTCCAAGTGTCCCGACCATTGGCGAAATCTGTAAAGGGATTGCGGAACTTCCCGCCAGCCAGAAGCGCACGGGATTGCAAAACTGGCTTGATATTGAGGTTCGGCTCTGGTTTGCCGGGCGCATCCTTCCGGTTACAGAAGCCATCGCCGAACGCTGGGGGAATTTGGCTGCGGCCGCGAAGCGAAAGGGCATGACCCTGGCCCCAGTTCGATGCCTTGGAAGTCGCCACAATCAGGTGAAGAACTACACCGTGCACGGCATGATTGCGCAGCTTACGACCTCACATCCGAGATCTCCGGCGGACCCGCCTGGGTCGGAGAAATGTTCTATTACCGAAGTAGACTTCCACATTGGATCTCGGATGACGTCGTGATCTTCGTAGCCTGGCGTCTGGTCGATTCCGGCCCTCCCGTTCGCCCTGCATCCTGACCTCTGAGAATACCCGTCGCAGGACGAGGTCACGGATTACGCGCACATCGCCCGAATCGTTGAGAATGCTCTGCGGTACGGGGGCAACGTCCACGCCGTCTTCCAGCCAAAGGCCGCTTTGCCGAGCACAATGCGCTGGCCCAAGGGGCGAACCGGCCGGGTTGTCAACCGTGTCCCCGGTCGCACGGGCTTACCCTTCTGGAAGGATGAGTCGTACGACCATTGGATTCGCTCAAGTGAGAAACTGCAGGAAATCATTGCATACATTGAAACAATCCAGTGAAGGCCGGTCTGGTCGAAACCGCTGAGCAATGGCCTGGCCCGGTGCACGGTTCAGGGCAGACGACGCAACCCGATCGTCTGCCCCACGTGACTCCTGAAAATGTAGAAACTCCAGACGCGACTCCAGTCGCGTCTGTTTTCGCCCGGAAAAGCGCGACTAAACTTCGCGTGTACCAATCCTCGCCGGACGTGACGAGCACCGTCTATCCGGCCGCGAGCGGTGGCATCAATCCCGTCGTGCTGCCCGCCCACAACATCACGATCGCCCAGTTCGCCGGCCTGCGCAACCGGCCTCACCGGACGCTACGACTTCGAGCACGAATGGCACCCGACCAAACCAGTTCTGAGGCCCGCCGCCCAGCCCCTCCCGGATACACCCCAACCCGGACTCTTCCGCGCCATGCAGAAGCTGAGTCTGAGGATCGAAGCGACTCGTGGCGCCCTCGACAGAATATCAGCTTCGGAAAATGACAAAAAAAACGCGGCCCAAAAAAGGCGATTGGGTTGCTCCTGGGGCATAACCGGGGCGGTCGAGAATGGATCGAACTGGATCGGTTCGGAATCATTCTCGAGCGCATCATTATTCAGGACTTGCACTTTGGCCGATTCACACTCACCCCGGACGGCCGCCTCTTCGCTCAGCACTATTCCGATCGCACGTCAGGAGGCCCGGTGGTGACGTTCGACTCCGCTGGAAAGCCCAAAACAATTATGAAGTCCGATGCAATTCTCGCTGGTGCAGACGGCGGCAAGCTTGTGTTTTTATCGCTCAACAGCGGAAAAGAAGCCAGCCTGCGATGGGTAGATATGCCGCCGGGATGAGGCCCGCTCCATAACCGTCGCGGCTCGGTAACGCGGTGCGGTTGCAAACAAAAAAAGCCGCGGTGCTCTTTCGGGAACCGCGGCTTTCTTGTTTACAGGTTTGATTCGAAGGCTTAGTAATCCATGCCTTCGGGTCCGCCGTGGCCGCCGGGCATCGGCGCAGACTTCTTCTCCGGAATCTCGCAGACCATCGCTTCAGTCGTGAGCATCAGACCAGCGATCGAGGCCGCGTTCTGCAGTGCGGAGCGCGTCACCTTCGCCGGATCGATTACACCCGACTTCACCAGATCCTCATACACGTCGGTCTGGGCGTTGTAGCCGAAGTGAGCGTTGTCGTTCTCACGGATTTTGCCCATGACGATCGCGCCTTCTTCGCCCGAGTTCTGGACGATCTGACGGATCGGCTCTTCGCAGGCGCGCCGGATGATATCGACGCCAATCTGCTCGTCGCCGGGCAGTTTGAGACCTTTGAGGGCCGTCGCCGCACGCAGCAGCGCCACGCCGCCGCCAGGAACGATGCCTTCTTCGACCGCCGCGCGTGTCGCATGCAGAGCATCTTCGACGCGGGCTTTCTTTTCCTTCATTTCGGTCTCGGTGGCGGCACCGACTTTGATCACCGCAACGCCGCCGGCGAGCTTCGCCAACCGCTCCTGCAGCTTTTCGCGATCGTAGTCCGAGGTGGTTTCGTCGATCTGCGTCCGCAACTGTTTGATGCGGCCTTCGATCGCTTTGCTGGCGCCGGCGCCGTCAACGAGCGTGGTGTTGTCTTTGTCGACAGTGACGCGCTTTGCGCGGCCGAGATCGTCGAGCTTCACGCCTTCCAGCTTGATGCCGGTTTCTTCGAAGATCGCCTTGCCGCCGGTCAGGATCGCGATGTCTTCGAGCATTGCCTTGCGGCGATCGCCGAAGCCTGGAGCCTTCACCGCACACGCGTTCAAAGTACCGCGCAGCTTGTTGACGACGAGGGTCGCCAGCGCTTCGCCTTCGACTTCTTCCGCGATGATGAGCAGCGGACGGCCGGCGCGCGCAATCTGCTCGAGCAGCGGAAGGAGGTCCTTCATGTTCGAGATTTTCTTTTCGTGGATGAGGATGTAGGGATCTTCGATCACCACTTCCATACGCTCGGGATCGGTCACGAAGTAAGGTGACAGATAGCCGCGGTCGAACTGCATGCCTTCCACAGTCTGGAGCTCGGTGGCCATCGTCTTCGATTCTTCAACCGTGATGACACCGTCCTTACCAACCTTCTTCATTGCCTCGGCAATGGTGTCGCCGATGGTGTGATCGCTGTTGGCGGAGATGGTGCCGACCTGGGCAATCATGTCGCCGGAAACCGGCTTGGACATCTTCTTCACTTCAGCAATGGCGATCTCAACGGCCTTGTCGATGCCGCGCTTCAACGCCATCGGGTTCGCGCCCGCCGCAACCGACTTCACGCCTTCGCGGAAGATCGCCTGGGCGAGAATCGTCGCGGTGGTGGTGCCGTCGCCGGCGATGTCCGAAGTCTTCGAGGCCACTTCGCGCACCATCTGGGCGCCCATGTTCTCGAGCGGATCTTTAAGTTCGATTTCCTTCGCCACCGTCACACCATCTTTGGTGATGTTGGGGCCGCCGAACTTTTTCTCGAGGACCACGTTGCGGCCCTTGGGTCCGAGCGTAACCTTCACCGCATCGGCCAGCTGGTTCACACCGCGCAGGATCGCCTGGCGGGAATTTTCAGCGTAAACAATTTGTTTTGCCATGGATTATTTTTTCTCCTTGTCGATTCGTTGGGGGAACTAGCTGGCCTTCTTTTTGTCAGCCGCTGCGGGCTTCGCATCGAGGATGCCGAGCACTTCGTCTTCGCGCATGATCATGAGTTCTTCGCCATCCAGCTTGATTTCGCTGCCGGAATACTTGCCGAAGAGAATGCGGTCGCCAGGCTGAACGTCGAGGGGCACGATCTTACCGTCTTCGAGGCGCTTGCCTTTGCCCACGGAGACGACTTCGCCTTCCTGGGGTTTTTCTTTTGCACTGTCGGGGATGTAGAGGCCGCCGTGAGTTTTCTCGGCTTCGGTTTCAACACGTTTGACCACGATCCGGTCGTATAGCGGACGAATATTCATCTTGTTACCTCGTTGTGAGATTTGGGGAATTGACCCATGGAACCGGATATCGGATATCTCAGGTTCCAAGGGATATTATTAGCACACTATCTTGTTGAGTGCCAAAAATGCTGCTTAAGCTATTGATTCGAATTGCAATTTGGTTATTGACTATCAGGCACTCACATTATCGGATGGTGGCGCTTCAGGACTTCATCGACAGCAGTATTCCCGGTGGGATATCCGGCCTCCTCAATGCGCGCGCCAGCAGCGAGAAGCTCCTCGATGATCTGAATATGATCGGGGCGGGCTTTTTGGAGAATAGACCACACCACGGCCCCGAGTGCAGTGCCGCCATACATATTGCGCGATTCCAGTGGTGCATGGTGACGGAGTAGCAGCCGTACTGCTTCCAGTTGCCCTCTATCCGCCGCCCAATGAAGAGCGTCGAGGCCAGTGGCTTTCCCTGCCGAGGGATCGACTCCCTGCGTCAGCAGATAGTCAGCTACGGTAACCCTGCCGAGAAAGCTCGCACAGGTCAGGGCTTCGGCGAGGGCCTCCGGGTGATCGGCAAAGCGTCCTTCTTCATGCCATTCGATGATCTGAGGCTTGCGGTTCGGGCTTTCTTCGAACAACGGTTCCAAACGCGAGAAGTCGCCTTTCCGGAGTCCTTCGAGTGCGTCGCGGAATGCTCTGTCATCGCCGGACAACGCATCGATCAGCAACCAGAGCTCGTCGAGAGTAGCGCGGGTCGTCCACATATTCCCAACCGCGATCCGCAGGACATAGCGATCGTTCAAGACCGTGCCGGAAAGAAGGAAGCGGCCCGAACCGTTGATGCCGTCGAGCAGCATTCGGTTGAGTTCGTCGGAGCCGTTAAGACGAAAGCACACAAGCGAGAGTTGGGTGGGCGCGCAGATCTCAAATCGCGGGTCGGCCGCAATGCGGTCGCGCATTTCGCGAACCATTTCGACCTGGTCGCGGATGATCTGCGCCAGCCCTTCATGCCCGTAGTAGCGCAACACAAACCAGAGCTTGAGAGAACGGAAGCGGCGGCCCAGCGGCACGCCGTAATCCATCAGGTTGAGGCCTCCGTCGGTGGTGCGGAGAATATCGGGCACGAGCGAGAACGCGTGGCGGAGCGTATCGGGATGCTTGCAATAAAACACGCTGCAATCGACCGTCACCATCAGCCATTTATGCGGATTGAATACAAGCGAATCGGCGCGGTCGCAGCCGTCGAGAACCCAGCGAAACTCGGGCGCCACGGCGGCGGATCCCGCATAGGCGGCATCCACGTGCAGCCAGATGCCTTCGCGATGCGCAATATCCGCGATGGCCGCGATCGGATCGATACTGCCGGTGGCCGTGGTTCCCACAGTCGCGACGATGCAACAGGGACGCAAGCCGGCTGCGCGATCGCGCGCGATGGCTTCTTCGAGCAGATCCATGCGCATGCGGAATTCTGCGTCGCAGGCGATGTGGCGGATGTTGCGATTCCCGAAGCCAAGGGTGATCGCTGCTTTATCAACCGAGGAATGCGCCTGTTCGGATGTATAGACCACGAGATCGTGAGTCGCCCCGGTTTCGCGCGTTTCGGGCGCAATCGCCGCGCGCGCGGCGGCCAGCGCGTGCAAGGTGCTGGTGGATGCAGTGTCGAGAATCATCCCGAACCAATGCCTGCGGGAGACCGAACCAGTACAGCAGCCATCGCAGCGTTACGATTTCGAGCTCGGTAACGGCGGGCGATACCTTCCACAAGAAGCCGTTGGCATTGAGCGCCGCGGAGAGCAGTTCGGCAAGGATGGCGGGCGGCGAGGATGTATTGGCGAAATATGCCAGAAAGCGGGGATTATTCCAGTGCGTGATGCCGGGCAGGATTATGCGTTCGAAATCCTCGAAGATGTGTTCGATGGTCTCGCCGTGCTCGGGACCATGCGCGGGAAGGCCGTTGACGATCTCATCCGGCTTGACGGTTGATAGCACCGGGTAGCGCTCGGGGGATTCGAGATAATCGGCAATCCAATCGATCAGCTTGTGCCCGAATTCGCGAAATTCACGCATGCGCGGCGGCCTTTAGTGTGGGAGGCAACCATGCCTCAAACCATTTTGAAAATTCATCGAGGGCCCGTACGATTCTCGGGCGACAAGGGGTTGAGCGGAGGGCCCGCTTTCTGTCCGCGGAGTTCTACGGCGCGTTTGATCGCGACGGGAAACGGGAATCGGTTCACCCATTCGACGAACTGCATCAGGCGGTCATTCAGATCGTCGGGTGCCGCGCTGCCGCTTTGGCGAGCGAGTGCCGTCAAGAGTTCGGGCATCGCACAGGCGGAGGGAGAGATGATTCCATCGGCGCCTTCGCGCAGCGCACGCGCGGCCGTGGAGTCGGCGCCGTTGAAGAGCGCAAAGGGCCGCTCGCGTTTGAGCGCGAGGAGCTGTTCGAAATATTGCCAGTCGCCGCTCGAATCGTTTGATGCCGGCGAACCGGCCGCTGTCGAGTAATTTGCGCACGGTGTCGATCTCCAGTTTAGAAGTCGCCTGCGGCAGATTGTGGAGAAGGATCGGCACTGCGTCTCCCGTCTCCCGCGCGAACTGGCGATAGAAGGCCTCGATTTCGCATTGCGAGTACGAATAGAAGAAGGGCGGCATCAGGATCAGGCCATCCGCACCTGCATGCACCGCTTCATCGGCGAGTTGAAGGGCGCCGGAGATGGTGGAGTGAGAGACGCCGGCGATCAGCGGCACGCGGCTGCGTTTCACGCCGAGGTAGACGATTCGCTGGCGTTCGGAAAAGCCGTAGTCGATGAACTCACCGGTGGCGCCGAAGACGCAGATCGCCTGAACACCGCCCTGGGCGAGGAAATCGAGAAGGTCGAGCGCGGCGGAGAAATCGGCGTCCTGAGAGCCTTTGCGCCGGGGAGTGATTGCCGAAGCGAAAACCCCGCGAAGTTCGAGCTGCCGGGTTACGCGCGCCATGGCTGGGCCATCGCCGCTAGGCTATCATTGCGGGCGATTACCAGATTGTCCGGATGCCGTACTTCGCGAGACGCGCATCTTTGGTCACCAGCGGCAGTTTCTCGACGATCGATTGCGCGACATCGATTGAGCAACAACTATCGAGCAACCACGATGCGGTGGAACGGATCTCTGTCAATATCGGCCGGTGCTCCCAGTGCCATCACGTGAGTTGCCCGATTCGGCAGAGCAGGAATTCAGGGGTTGACGACGTATTTGTTCCACCGGAATCGGATCGGTGAGCAATGCGTCCTTCTTCTGAGCTTTCAGACACAGCTCCCACAGATTCGCCACGCTGGCGGTGACTTCCGAGTTGGCCAACATCTTGCGAGCAGCGGGGTTCAGCGAGGCCGGATCAGACAACGCCCAGACGAGCGAGTGGGTGTCTGTGAGCACCCTCAGCGGCGGGCGATCACCGGCCATCGACCCACGATTCCGCTTCTTCGTCCGTCATGGGCTGCCACCATGCATCCCCGGAGGGCACCAGCGGATCATCGCTTGCGATCCCGAAAGGGAGCCCGGCACGACGTACTCGCACCAGTTCAGCGACGGGCTTCCCGTTACGAGTGATGGTTACGGCTTCGCCCTGCTCAACCAGCTCACCCAGGCGAGAGAGCTGCGTCTTCGCGTCGTGAACGTTGACCCGCATGGCTGCTCTAATTGCCGGACGGGCGCTCTACGTGGTCAATCATGATCACTTCGACAGGCCCTTTGCCCGAGGTGAGCTTCAGCCCGAGTTGCTCCTCCACCGCGGTGAATATCGAGGGTCCCGGCGCATCGGGCGGGGCATCGATACCGCCAGGCGTCCATTCCAGCGTGAAATCGAATTGATCAGTGAGCCCGGTCTTATCGATTACCGGGCCGCCCACCATGCTGCCGATAATCGCTGCCGAGGAGTTCAGTTCACCGCCATTCCGCGTCCACCTACGCCGATGGTCGTCGGGTTGCTACTTCGAATCCTCCGCAAGCTCTGCGGCCCGCAGGGACCGGGTTGGCCCGGCACAAGCGCTGGAGGGGGGTGGTTCATATCGACTGGAACGCAGCTTCCTTCCTTCGTGCGCTGCATTTTGAGGCCGCTCTTCGCAACGGTCAGGATGAAGACCGGGAGTTCCTTCGTTTCACGATGGATCTTCAGAGCGAACCTTTCTTCGAGCAGCGTCTGAAGCATCGGTCCCGCCATTTTCGCGATTGGCGCATTGTCCTCCGCTTTCGCGTTGACTTCATAGAACGAGTCATCAATCCAGCTCGGGACCTGCCCTGTGATTCGACGGACCATTCAAGGCTGCTGTACGCGGTGTTGGATGAGGTCCCGAAGGGGAACGCATCCCACGTTCAACCTTCCCGGCGAGGGTGCCCCACCGCCTCCGCGCCCGGGTTCAATGGTGCAGGGCTTGACCGTTGCGACTTCGAACGAGGGCCTCGCGGCGGGTGTTTGCGCCTTCGCTATCACGACTGCGAGGAGGAAAATGATGGTTTTCATTTCGCTGTCCAATCGCCAAGCTTGATATTCGGAATGACAACCTGGCGCGTGAAATGCGCTGCTGGCCGGTACACCCGCACGACCATCCTGCGCATCTTTCAGCTCCGAAGCATTCACGCCCTGAACCAGGAAGTCCGCGTAGGCGGCTCAGGGAATCCCCTTCGAGCCTTCCGAAATAAGGCGCATAATCCGGTCTGCAATCGCGGTCTTGCGCGGTAATCTGTCCTGTGCGTGCGTCTCTGAATGAAGGTGGTGACACACGGGTGATCGCCGGGCAGCGAGACAGCCGAATTCGATCTGCTGTATCGTCGCTGTTCATTCTCGTCGCACAGCGCCCTGTTTCCGGTACCCACTGATTTCCCGCAAGGGCAGGAATCGTGCGATCGGCACCGGCCTTCAGCATGGTGAGCGAGTAGTCGATTTCCAGCCGCACTGGCTGGTCCTTCACGAGATTCCAGATTTCCTGCGGAACCGCTATGGATTGATGAAACGCCCCGCCTCGAAAAACGGTTAGTCCCGGGGCTTCCCCCAGTTCGAGGGTCCGGCCATCCGGCATGACCAGTCGCGCACTCGTGCGGTCGGCGTCTAATAATTCACCGTTGCCCAAGCCCTGAATGTTCACCGGCACGAACACATGCTGTACGGGACCCCTGTAGTATTCCCGCCGATTGAAAATCATCGTGTTCGAGCCGTATGTTTCCGGCGTTCGGCTCAAACGATATCCGGACCGGATCCGCCGCCGAGGGTTGCGGCGATAACCGCTCCTGAATGGCGAACGCCGTTTGCCATGGCAGCAACGCCGCAAAAAGCCACACCGCGGTTGCGGCGCCGAATATCCAGCGCGCGGGATTCGTTTTCCGGCGGAAGTACAGCAGCGACAAAAGACCGGCAGCCGCGATCATTCCCCATACGGTTCGCAACGTATCGGTCACCCAGGACAGTGCTCCCGTCATGTCGAGCCAGGCCGCCGTATTCAGGCTGATGTTCGCATTTATGAAGAGCGTTACAGCCACAGTCACAATGAGCGCCGCCGCCGACGGCTTCCGGCAGATTACGCGTCAGCCCTGCGAACGCCACCACCGGCAAATCGAACATCACGAACATTGACAGGTTTCGTCGAAAGCGGTGCGCCTATGGCCTTGCTCAGAGGAAATCCGGCGGCTAATCCCTGCACCACTTCGGCAACGAAAATCGGCCCTTGCACCAGAAGAGCGACGAAGAGCAGCTTGCTCAGCAGCAGATCTCTGCGCCGGATCGGACGCACGAGCCAATCCTGACGAAGTCCGGGAATCGCGTCCGCCTGGACCACCAGCACGATCAGGATGCCGACGGCGAGCAGGCTAACTGTCCCCATGAGTTCCGATATCATCGCCAAAGGCGTCAGTCTTTCGGGAGAAGATGCCCCGAGCTCGAGTTCGCAATGCGCTCGATCCAGCTCGATCAAAGCCACTCCGACAACCAGAGGCCAAAGCAGCTTCCAGTCTTTTCGCATGATGTGCAGAATCATTTCTCAACCTCTCTCGCGGCACGCGCCAGCGCGGTGAAAATGGATCTCAGGGCCATCGGCTGGGCGTCCACGCTGCGTACGCTCCCGTTCAGAGTTGCGAGGCCGGCGCTAAGTTGGTCGTCGGAGAAACGGCTGTCGACGAACATGAGCACGTTCCCGGACGTACGCACGTTCAACCATTCCGCTGGGCGCACGGCCGGGCGGCGATGCAGTTCGATCGAGCGTCACACGCACATCGCGAAACCTTGCCGTCAGGTCGCTCATGGTTTCCTGGAACAGAAGCTTGCCTTCATCGAGGAACGCGACGTGCGTCGCAACGCCTTCGATTTCGCTCAGTTCATGCGACGAGATCAGGATGGTCATCTCGCCCGCCTGCTGCAGCAGCCCTTCCATGAATTCGTCGCGCACCAGCGGGTCGAGGCCGCTGAACGGCTCGTCGAGAATCAGCAGTTTCGGCCGGTAGGGCAAGGCGCAGGCAAGAGCCATTTTCATGCGCATGCCATGCGAGAGGTGGCCGATCCTGCGGTCCATCGGCAGTCTCAACTGTTTGAGAAGCGTTGCTTCGAGAGCGCTGTCCCAGGTCGGGTAGAAGGGGCGCAGGTAGTCGAGATACTCGGCGACGGTCAGCCGCTCCGGCATGTCCTGGTTTTCCGATACGTAGCCGATCTGTGACAAGCTCGCGCGGAGAGATGCGCCGCGAATCGACGCCCAGCACCGTCGCGTGGCCGCGCTCGGGTTCGAGGATATTCAGGAGAATGCGGATGGTGGTGGTCTTCCCCGCGCCGTTGGCGCCGATCAGCGCGTAGGCGCTGCCCTCGGGCACCGAAAAGCTCAGGCCCCGCAGCGCTTCGTGACGGCCGAATTTCTTCCAGAGGTTATCTGCGCGAATCATTTGCGGCTTACCTCCCGCAATCTTTCGAGCTTGGCCCATTGCGTTTCCACAGCTTCGACCACCTCGGCAGATCGAGGCCTACCCGCTTCGCTTCCACCACGAGTTGCTCCACTTCCTGATTAAGCAGCCGCTTCCGGTCAGCGGCGCGTGCCGAGGGAAAATCGGCGACCACTGTGCCAATCCCGGGCCGGGCTTCGAGAAAGCCTTCCTGAATGAGATGCTGGACCACTTTGTGCGCAGTGTTGGGATGGATCTTGAGATCGGCCGCGAGCGCACGAACCGAGGGAAATGCCTGACCGGGCTGGAATTCTCCGCTGATGAAGGCCTTCTTCGCCGCGTAGACTACCTGATCGAAGATGGGTTCTCCGGGCCGTAATTCAAACCGGAACGGTGTCACATCGATAATGTGACACGTGACCGCGATTCTGTCAAGGACAGCGCGGGTCTTGCGGCTCAGCAGGATGTTGAGAAATGCGTCTTACCGCTCCTTCACAGTCGCGGCTCAGAAAAATACACGTTGCTTCATCTCGAATTGGATTCGTTCTTACAGGCGGCCGCGCGGTCGAGGAGCAGGGTTCGCTCGCGGGTGTTGCGAGTCATCGCTGCGGCACGTTCGAATTCCGCGGCGGCTTCTTCGGCGCGGCCGAGCTTTGCGAGCAGGTCGCCGCGAACGCTGGGCAGCAGGTGATACGTGCGGAGATACTCATCGGAAGCCAGCGCATCCACCAGATCGAGACCGGCCTGCGAGCCGACGGCCATGCCGATTGCAACAGCGCGGTTGAGCTCGATCACCGGGGACGGGATCAACTGCGCAAGTTCGCTGTAGAGCGTTGCGATACGAGCCCAATCGGTCTCGCCCGCAGTGCGTGCACGCGCGTGGCACGCGACGATCGCCGCCTGTAATACATAAGGCCCGCGCGCGCGGGCGAGCTTCGCGGCACGATCGAGCGCAGCGAGGCCGCGGCGAATCAGAAGCTGATCCCAGAGAGCCCGGTTCTGATCGAGCAAGCAGGATCGGCTGGCCGGTCCGATCCACTCGTGCGTGCGCACGCGACGCCTGAATCTCCATGAGAGCGACCAGCCCGTGGACCTCCGGTTCACGCGGCGCGAGTTCGGCAAGCATGCGGCCCAGACGCAGCGCGTCTTCACATAGAGACGGGCGCATCCAATCATCGCCGGCCGTTGCCGAGTAGCCTTCGTTGAAGATCAGGTAAATGACTTCGAGCACCGACGACAGCCGCACAGTGAGTTCGTCGCCGCCGGGCACTTCAAACGGCACCTTCTTCTCCGCGAGCGTTCGCTTGGCGCGGACGATGCGCTGCGCGATGGTCGGCTCGGCGACGATGAAGGCGCGCGCGATTTCATCCGTCGTGAGGCCGCCGACAACGCGCAGTGTGAGCGCCACGCGCGCCTCCGGGGAGAGCACGGGGTGGCAGGCGGTGAATACAAGCCCGAGGAGATCTTCACCCATGTCGTTCTTCGTTCTGCCTCGATTCGAGTTCGAGAGTAATCTCTGCGCGCTTGCTCTCGAAGCGTTTGTTGCGGCGCAGCACGTCGATTGCGCGATGCTTCGCGGTGGCCATGAGCCAGGCGCCCGGATTGCGCGGGACGCCGGACTCAGGCCACTGCTGAAGCGCGGCGACCAGCGCGTCCTGCGCGAGTTCCTCGGCGATGCCGACATCGCGCACGATGCGCGCGAGGCCGGCGATGAGCCGCGCCGACTCGATCCGCCAGACCGCGTCGATTGCGGGATGAATTGAGTCGCTCAACTCTTGAGATCGGGAAAGCCCGCCGCGGCTTCCTGCACTTCCGGAGGGAATTCGGAAAACTCATGCACCTGCCGAACCTCGATCGTTTCGTTGTCCGTACCGGGGCAGCGAGAGGCCCATTCGATCGCCTCTTCGCGGGACTTCACCTGGATCATCCAATAACCGCCTACTACTTCCTTGGCTTCGGCGAATGGGCCATCGGTTACTTTCGCCTTGCCGCCGGCGAACGATACGCGCGCGCCCGAGGACGGCGGATGCAGCCCATCGAGCGCCAGCAGGACGCCGGCCTTCTGAAGGGACTCGTTGTACTTCATCATCTCGCCCACGTGCTTCGCGTCCGGCATGGTTCCCGGGGCGGCGCTTTCGTAGCCTTTCGGGATCATCAACATCATGAATCGCATTTTATTTTTCCTTTCGTTCAATCAGTGTGCGCAGGCGATCGTCACGCAGATAGAGCCCTCCCCAGAACAGAACGCCGATAAGAACCGGGAACACCACGGGGAAAACCGGATCACCGACACGCATATGGCTGGCGACAGCGCCGCCCAGATAGCCGGTCAACAGCACCGCGCCAAGAACAGAGGTGCGCGGAAATACGTAGACGGCAACGCAAAGAAGCTCGATGATTCCGAGCGGGACCGCGATGCTCAGGGGAAATCCAAGCTGGTGGAACGCCTCAACGACCGGCGCCGGCGCCATCACATGGGTGGCTGCGTCAAGCAGCATGAAAAGAGCACCCAGACCGCTCATGATGTTCCCTGCCCACAGCCTTTTCGACGACATAAACTACCGGTTGGCAGGAGGGTCCGGGGATTCCCAGATTTGCCGGATCTCGGTCTCACCGTCACCGGCCACTTTGAGAAACCGTCTGGTCAGTTCGACCGCCTCCGCTTTGGAATCCGCTTTGATCAGCGCGAAGCCGCCGACGATTTCCTTCGATTCGGTGAAAGGGCCATCAGTGACGGTGAACTTGCCGCCGGAGAGTCGCACACGCGCGCCCAATGCGCTGGGCAGGCAGCCTTCCGTCGATAGCAGCCAACCGGACTTCATCCCATCCTCGATCAGCTTCCCCATTTCGGTCATCTCGTTCGGAGAGGGAGGAGGGGTCCCTTCCGCTCTGCCCGGTTTGTAGATGCATAGGAATTTCATTCGTTTTCATCCTTTCCATGTGGAGCGGGCTGAAATCCCGCCTCTACTGACACGTCGAATAGAGAGGGGCCGAAATCGACACCAGCGAAAATTATTTTTTTCGTGCCGCGGCGAGCAGCGGGGTTGCCGGCTCGGAAGGCGCAGGTTTGTGCAGCAGATCGGTGACGCACTGGTAGAGCCTGTTGCGTCTTTCGAAGCGCTCCGAAGCGCGGGTGACATAGCGCACGATGATATCAATTCCCGAAGCGCCCGGGCGCAGATCGACGGTTGACGCTGCCGTGAACTGACCGAGATCATTCTGCCGGGTAGCGCGCTTCCACTCTTCGGCGGCCAGGCGCGCATCCTTTTCCGTTTCCTTCAGCACCGCCTGGTGGATTCGCTCGACCACATCATAAGTGTCGTTGCCGACGGGAACGCTCACGGTAAGTTCATCCCACATCCACTGGCCCGCCGTGGAAAAGTTGAAGTATTGCCCTCTGATCGCAAAGCTGTTGATGAAGGTGGTGCGGCGTCCGGTGGGACGGCCCTTGTCCGTCCAGTTCCCGGTTTCCATCACGGCCGTGCGGAAAAGGCCAATGTCGGCGACTTCACCACCAATACCGTTGATCTCCACCCAGTCACCGACGTGGATGCCATTCCTGCCCATCAGGACGAACCAGCCAAAGAACGCGATGATGAAATCCTGCAGGACAAGCGTGATACCCGCAGTGGCAAAACCGACAATGGTGGGCATCTGCCTTGGAGAACCGAATACGGCGAGAAGGATCAGCACGACCCCCACGCCCTGTATGGCGAGTTTGAAGACAAGCCGCAGAGTCTGCCTTCGCCGGCGATCCAGATTTGCGCGGCCAATGAAGTGAAGCAGCAGCGCGTCGAGGAGCACGCAGCAAAGAATGATGAAAGCAATCACTGCGAAGGATTGGAATATCAGTCCGCGGGTGACGCGATGTTGCGCGAGCAGGCTGGTTGACCAGGCACTGTAGACACTGGCAAGCTGCTGTTCGGTTTGAATCCGGTCGTCGTAGATGCCGAGTATCTCGCGCCGCGCGGCCTGGGAGTTCAGCGTAGCGATGCGCGCGGCCTTGGTTTGGCCGGCGTCGGCTGGCGATTCCGCGGGCGTCACATTCCCAGGCGCCTTGCGCGCGGCGGCAAGCGCACTCACGTCCTCCTGCGCCTCACGCATGGCTTGCCGGATCATGCGATCGCGCGTGCGCTCATCCACCCAGGCTTTGATGCGGCTGGCGAGCGTGGTGTACTCAGCAGGAACGACGGGAACCTGGGTTTCGTGCGCGGCCTTTGCGTCGTAATCTTTCATCGCGGCCTCATGCTCGGCCAGTTCCCGCTGGATCCGGCGCGATCGTCGCCGGACGCGCCAGCGAGGTTGCGCTGGGCATCAGTCAGTTCGTCGGAATCGAGGCCAAGCTGGGCCTTCGCGACACGAAGGTCATCCGTTGAACCTGTCGAAGCTGCATCGTCATCTGGCTTACCGGTGGCTGCGAGCGTGAGTTTCTGCACCTGCCGCTGGTCTTCGTTGACGAGTTGCTGAAGCTCTGTGCACTTTTTTCGAAAGCGCCAACGCGTCTCCGGTCAGCGTATTCTGGCGCGCCACTGCCTGCCGCAGGGCTGCCGCGAAGGCCTGATCTACTTCGTGATCGGCAAGACGCTCCGCCTCACGCGCGTACTGCGTTTCCTCCGCAGTGACATGCAGAGCGGCGAGCGCCTGAGCAGTCTGCCAGGGATGCAGGTCGACCACAGTATGGCGGATGCCGGCCTGCCCCGCAGGTGAGATGGCATCTTATCGGGCCGGGTCGTGCCCCACGAGAAGATGACACACAGCGCGATAAACGCGAGGAGTGTGACGACAAAGATGGACCTGACACCGCTCAGCCCCGCGGCGGCGCGGTGGGGGATCCGGGCTCGGTCCGAGATCATCCTTCTTCATTGGCTCAGGATTCTTTCCACAGCAACTCAGCGTCCGAACGCCGCACGTAGTTGGCTTCAATCGCCGCTGGGTCGCTTGCCAAACCGTGCTTTGCCTTACGAATCGCAATGCGGGCGATGGCGCCTGCGAGTGGCATCTGCCCCGAATCCGGCTGCGAAATCCATTCGACCTCTCGTCCTGCCAGCATCTCTTTGAACTTCTCGATCGGCAGGACCGCTTCGGGAATGATCTGATTCCCCGCCCCGTCGTATAGCGCCGCGTAGACCTCTCCGCGGCGTGCGTCGATGATCGTCGCCCGGGCGTTGCTCTTGCCGAACTCGGCCAGCGCTTCGAGGTTCGACACAGCAACCACGGGCCGGCCGAGAACTTCGGCGAGCCCTTTGATCGCGGCGAGTCCGACGCGCACGCCGGTGAACGACCCCGGGCCCGATGCTCCCGCGAACAGTTCGATTTCGTTCAGCCGCACGCCCTGCCGCTTCAGCAGCGCTTCGATTTCTCCGAATAATACCTGGCTGAATCCCTGCGGCGCGTGCACGCGGACTTCTTCGCGAACTCCTGCAGCGCTCATCCTCATCGGCGAGCGCGATGCTGCCAAACTCCGCCGTCGTATCGACCGCCAGAGTGAGTGTCATTTAGTGAGGGTGTAGTTGCGGTCGAGCGTATAGACTTTGCCGAGAGCATTCATCCCCATTACTTTTACATGCAGAGCGGCAGGGTATTCGCGCGCAAGGTTGGCGGGTATCCGGAAGGTCCCGCTGGCGCCGGTGCCGATGACGCGGTAGCTGCGGTTGTCAATGGTTACTTCACCCGTCCATTCGTACAGCATGTGCTGCAGGGCCTTCGTCTCGCGCTTCAGTTTGACCGAAAATTCCGCGGGCTTCGACAAGTGAAATCGTGTCTCCGGATGGCTCGATCACATCGAACGGAACCTTTTCCGGATCGCCTTCGACTTCCTGCAACTGAGTGTCTTCTTCGCGCGAAACGAAGCGGTAGCTCTTGAGCATCGACGCTTTGTGGCCTTCGCGGGAGATCTGAAGCACCCAGTCGTGCGAACGATCGGGAGGCTCACCGGTAAAAACTTCCGTCTTGATTTCCTTTAGCTTGACGGATTGACCGGTTATGGGGTTGATCCAGCGTCCGTCATAGTTGTGCTTTTCGAGCGTCACGCGGACCGGACCGGGTTTCTCGACGTAGATCAGGTAGTCGACACCTTCGAGCGCGACGCCTCGTCCGTTGTCGATGTCGAAGTAGGGCTCGAGTTCCCAGTGCCGGGTGTCCTGCAGGACTTCGTACCAGACCTTCATCGCGTTCGCGGCCTGCTCGTTGGGAATCGCGGTCGAGGGATACTGGCCGTTCGCCGTCGCGTTCCACAGGCGATGGCGGAAGGTGTCGGCATCCACGTTGGCGCCTGCATTTCCGGGGCGAAGTTACTGACCGCCGGGTATTGGTACACCTGCTGCTCGATTGCGCCGATCGCAACATCGCCGGCGCCATCACCGCCCTGGTAGGAGCGGTAGCGCAGCCAGCCGTCATCGACCATCGGGCCGGAGGTGACGTTCGTGCGGGTGGATCGCGTGTGCTTGTACGGATCGAGATTGCTCAGATAGTCGGCGATCTCCTTGAGTAGCGCGCGGCCGTCGTCATAGCTTTCCCAACCTTCGATTCCCTGCCATGTGACGTCGAAGGCGGCGAGGCGCGAGAGTGCGTAGGTGAACCACTTCTGGCGATCGCTGCGGGTGGGCAAGCAGGCGATCCATCAGGCCATTCGGACCGAAGAACGCGATATCGACGATGATGCCTTTCTGATTGGCATAGCGGAGTTTTTCTTCGGCGCCGCGAAAGAAATCGGGGGATTGGAAGTTGTTGCCGGCCGATTCATCCACCAGAGTTACGCCCAGGTGGTTGAAGTGCTGAGCGGCGCGCGTATCGACGAGTGACTTCCATTGTGGGCGCCAATTGAAGCGAAGCCGGGAACCATTGCGCCCATCCAGAGGTGCGGCGTCAGGTTGTTCGGGTTCGTGGCGTCGACAAATGCGAAGTGATGGACATTCGCCGCACGCAACCAGCCTGGCTTGTCGACAGCGACGGCGGTAAACTGGCCTCCTTTGCCAGCGAAGCCTACGCCGGTCAGCCGCCAATCGTAGGTGCCCGATTCGGCCGGAGTGTAGCGGATAATCCAGCGTGTGCCGCCATCCCAGAAGGCTCTCACGAGGCCGGTGCTCTGGTGCGGCGAGCGAAACTCCGCCTGCAGATCGATCGGTTGATCGGTTTTGGCGGACGGAATGTCGAACACCAGATCGCATGGCGTGAACTCGGGCGTGGGCGGGCAAACGGTTTGCGCGAATGCTGCACCAGCCAGCGCGATTGCCAAAGTGATTCGGGCGATCATCAACTTCTAGTGTACGAGCGAACCGCTAACATGGATATTCCGATGCTGCTCGGCCTTATTCTGCTCGTCATCACACTGGGCGGGTGCATTCTTTTTGCCTTCAAACCAGTCTGGTTTCCAGCAGCGATCACCGCCGAAGCATTGCAGTACGATCATCAGTTTACGTGGACTCTCTGGATCGCGGGGGCGATCTTCGTTGCCGTGCATCTTCTTCTTGCATGGACGATATTTCGCGGAAGAAGGCGTCCGCGCGCTTCCTTTGCGACCGGCGATCGGCGCCTCGAAGCTGGCATGGCTGGGCGCGACCGCGGTGCTCTTCATTGCGCTCTCGGTCGCCGGATCGCGCGGGTGGGCGAAGGTTCCCGCTCCAGCCGCAGGCAAGGAGACCATCGAAGTTCACGCACACCAGTTCGCGTGGAGCTTCCGTTATCCGGGACCCGATCGGCCATTTCGGCCGCGCCGCGATCGAATTCATCAGCGACGCCGGTGGAAACTCCGTCGGCATCGATCCGAAGGACCCCGCGGGGAAGGACGACGTGGTCACCGCGACTCTTCGCATTCCGGCCGGACGCGATGTGCTCCTGCTGCTGCACTCGCGCGATGTGATCCATGATTTCTTCGTGCCGGAACTGCGCACCAAGCAGGACATCGTGCCCGGTATGGAAATCCCTCTCGAAGTGCATGTCGATCAGCCTGGCAGCTATGAAATCGCATGCGCCGAACTCTGCGGGCTCGGCCACAGCCAGATGCGGAGCGTCTTGATCGTGATGCCGGGCGCCGAATACGACCGATGGAAACAACAGCGGTAAAGCGCAGTCTGGCATCGCGTGTGTTCAGCACGGATCATCGCGTAATCGCGCGCCAGTATTTCTTCCTTGCGCTGTTCGCGGTGCTAGTGGGCATGGCGCTCTCGCTTGTGATGCGATTCCATCTGATTTCGCCTGAGACGCCGATCGGGGGCGACGTGATGGCTCCGGAATTCTATCTCTCGCTGCTGACCCTGCATGGCACGATCATGGTCTTTTTCGTGCTGACACTCGCGCCGCTGAATGCGTTCGGAAACCTGGTGCTGCCGGAACAACTGGGCGCCGCGGGCATGGCATTTCCGCGGTTGAATCTGGCATCCTTCTGGATCGCCGCGGCTTCCTTCGCGCTGCTGATCGCTTCGTTTCTCGCAGTCGGCGGAGGACCGCTCTCCGGCTGGACCGCATACCCTCCGTTGAGCGCGCTCGGCGCGATCGCCGGGCCGGGCGAAGGACTCGGCCAGACTCTCTGGTTCTTCAGCATCGGGTTGTTTTCGATTTCGTCGCTGCTCACGGCCATCAACATGATCGCGACGGTGATCGACGAACGCGGACCAGGCATGACTTTGATGCGCATGCCGCTCACGTGCTGGAACTGGTTCGTCACATCGATCCTGAGCCTGCTTTCGTTTT
This sequence comes from Terriglobia bacterium, assembly GCA_963809655.1. Classification (GTDB taxonomy): domain Bacteria; phylum Acidobacteriota; class Terriglobia; order Bryobacterales; family Bryobacteraceae; genus BOG-234. The sequence goes on from CAWEKQ010000031.1 coordinate 66,769, forward strand.
CGGTTCTGATCGCGGCGCTTGTTGCTGATCCTGTGCGACCGCCTCGGCGGCACGAGCTTCTTCGTTCCAGCCGGACTGCTGGTTGGCGATGAGGCGATCCAGCATAGCGGCGGCTCGCCGTTGCTGTGGCAGCATCTCTTCTGGTTCTTCGGGCATCCGGAGGTTTATATCGCAATCCTGCCGGGAATGGGAATCGTGTCGCATCTCATCGCGAATTTTTCGCGCAAGCCGGTATTCGGCTACGGCGCTATGGTGTGCGGCTACGATCGCGATCGCGTTTCTCGGGACTGCTGGTCTGGGGACATCACATGTTCGTGAGCGGGCTGAATCCGTGGTCGGCGATTACGTTTTCTTTTCTGACAATGGTGATCGGCGCGCCTTCGGCGGTGAAGACGCTGAACTGGATCGCGACGGCCTGGGGCGGATCTCTGCGCCTCACGACCGCGATGCTGTTTTCACTGGGTTTCGTTTCAATCTTCGTGACCGGCGGCTTATCGGGCATCTTCCTCGCTCAGCCTGAGATCGATTCTTACTTTCACGACACTTACTTTGTGGTTGCGCACTTCCATCTGATCATGGGGATCGCGGCTTTGTTTGGAATTTTCGCGGCCACGTTTTACTGGTTCCCGCTGATGTTCGGGCGCATGATGGATGAGCGTTTGGGTAAGCTGCACTTCTACCTGACTTTTGTGGGGGCTTACTCTACGTTTCTGCCGATGCACTTTGCCGGATTTGCCGGCAATCCGCGGCGCTATTCGGACTTCACTACGTTTACGTTTCTCGCGCGGGTCATGCCTCTGCAGCGATGGATCACTTACTCGGCTTTCTTCCTTGCAGTCGGGGCAGGTGATTTTTCTTTGGAATCTTGTCAGAAGCATTCGCGGCGGTGCCGTGGCGAAGACAAACCCTTGGCAGGCGACCAGTCTCGAATGGTCGGAATACGAGGGACCTGTGGTGCGGGGGCCGTACGACTACAGCCTGCCTGGGGCAGCCAAGGATTACCTGGTGCAGAATGAGCCGGTCTAAGTTGGCAGCAGAGGATTGAGTACAGCCGTGGAGGAAAGCGGGCAACGGCATGGGCTTCGCAGATGGTGGCAATGCGGGCATCGTGAACAAGAGGCCCGGCCACAGCGCCGCTTCTAAGCGCCTCCCGCAAATGCGGCCAATACTAGGCCGCTCTCCAATCAGGCGAAGCCTGGGCGAGGAGAACCAGGTTTCGAAATCGACGAGGGCGCGATTCCGGGGAGTCGGAGGGCGGAAGATCTGAGGGTGGGTCACGATGGCCAGGAGTGCGTGAATACACGGGCCGGTGGATCGCCCGGGGAGTGACGCCCTCTGCCGAGGTGATGACTCAGGCCTGCGGGACGGCGATCATCGCGCTCTACGCCGCCGGATCGGAGTTCGTCGGGGTGCGCCGCCCCGGCCTTCGTAGATGGCTTCGCGGATAGCGCTCCGCTGACGAATCTGCTGCTTTTCGCCCTGAAATCCGAACGGCTTGAGGCGGAAACGCCCGCCCGGCCGCGGCTGTTCGATGGCGAGTCGCAGGCTCGATTCGATCAACTGTTGCAGAGAAAGACCCCGTCCGGCACAGCACTCTCGGGCGGCGCGAAGAAGCGGATCCGCAATTTCGACGGTGATTTTCATAAACCCAGTTTGCCGCATCCACGGGTTATCCGAAACACTTCGCGATATTATCTAAAGCGCATGACGTTCGGGGAACGATGGCTGCGGCGTCCGCAGAGCCTCTGGCTCCGCAAGGCAATTTTCCAGATCCATCTGTGGACGGGGATCGCCCTCGGCATCTACGTCGTGCTCATCAGCGTCAGCGGCAGCGCGATCGTATTCCGCAACGAACTCTACAAATCACTGTTTCCGCCGCCGAAGATCGTCGCGATATCCGGGCCACGCTTGTCGAAGGACGCCATAAAGAAAGCAGTGAAGCAGACGTGGCCGAGGTATTCCGTCAGTTATATTTTTGAAGCGAAGCGTGCGGACGAAGCCACCGAGGTCTGGATCGGGAAGGACTCCGATGCGCATCCGAAGACGAAAGGGCGCCTGATCAATCCGTTTACCGGCGAGGATCTGGGGCCTTCGCGGCCGATATCGGTCGACGTTGTGGCGTGGCTCATGGATCTCCACATCAATCTGCTGGCGGGAGAAAAAGGCAGGGAGGTGAACGGTGTACTCGCGATCGTCATGGTCATCATCAGCCTCAGCGGGCTCGTGATCTGGTGGCCCGGAACGGGCCGCGTCAAGCGCAGCCTGAAGATCGATTTCAAGGCCAACTGGAAGCGGCTCAACTGGGATCTGCACAGCGTGATCGGGGCTGTGGATGTTTGCGTTCGTTTTGATCTGGGGCGTTACGGGCGTGTATGTGGTGTTCCCGAAACCGTTCCAGGTGGTGGTCAACCACTTCTCGCCGCTGGAACTTTACAAGCTGCAATCGCAGGTGGACGCGCCAGCCGTACGAGCGAGCGTAATCCACGTCGCCGACGAATCACCGCCGCCACGCCCGCGGCGCCGGCGTCCGCCACCCAAAAGAAGCCCAGGCGATATCTTTCTGCGCTGGTTCTACTATCTGCATTTCGGCAACTTCGGCGACTGGCCCGTGAAGGCGCTTTGGGTGGTGCTCGGTCTGGCGCCGCCCTTCCTGTTCGCGACCGGCGCATTGATGTGGTGGAATCGGGTGCTGAGCCGGGAAGCGCGCGCGTTACGCAAACACGACGGCCGCTGTCGCCAGCGTGGCATGATTGAAAATTGTCCGCCGACACCGACATAGCCAAAGGCGTCCTGCCTCTGCAGGCTCTCGAGAAGATGGTTGCGGAAGGCCAGATCCGGGCGCGCACGCCGATCACGCCGGAGCAGATCCAGCCCTCTTCGATCGACCTGCGCCTCGGGCACGAAGCATACCGAGTGCGCGCCAGTTTCCTGGCCAACGGCGACGCGACGATCACGAGCAAGCTCGACCAATACCGCCTGCATACGATCGATCTGACGCGTCCCGGCAGTGCTCGAGAAGGGCTGCGTTTACATCGTGCCCTTGCAGGAAGAGCTCGCCCTGCCCTCACACATTTCGGGTAAGGCGAATCCGAAGAGTTCGACGGGACGTCTGGATATTTTTACGCGCCTGATCACGGACGAAGGGCGCCAGTTCGAGATCGTACCGGCGGGTTATCGCGGCAGGTTGTATGCCGAGGTGGTGCCGCGCACTTTCAGCGTGGTTGTGCGCCAGGGCGAGCGGCTTTCGCAGCTACGCCTGTTCCAGGGCGACTACGCGCCGTCCGATGCGCTGCTGCGGCAGCTCGAGGTGGAAGAAAGCCTGGTGTTTCTCCCCGACGACACGCGCGGCGAGGCAACGATTCAGAACGGACTGCGGCTATCGATCGACCTCGAAGGCGAAGCGGAAATCATTGGCTATCGCGCGAAGAAGCATGCGCCGCTCATCGATCTGGCGCGAATTCAGTATTACGATCCGGAAGACTTCTGGGATCCGATCCGGCGCAATCCGAGCCGGTCACTGATTCTCGACCCGGAAGACTTCTACATTCTGGCTTCGCGCGAGCGGGTGCGGATTCCAGCGAACTATGCGGCGGAGATGGTGCCGTTCGATGCGACGATCGGCGAGTTCCGGATTCATTATGCCGGGTTCTTCGATCCGGGATTCGGCTACGGGGCGGGCGATATCAACGGGACACGCGCAGTGCTCGAAGTGCGGTCGCACGAGGTACCGTTCATCATGGAAGACGGCCAGATCGTGGCGAGCCTGGTTTTCGAAAAGCTGCTCGAAAAGCCACGCCTGCTGTACGGAGAAGGTATCGGTTCGTCTTATCAACGACAAGGCCTGAAGCTGAGCAAACACTTCAAACAGATGTGAACGCCTCAGTTTTCGGTGGGCGTTTTTTCCACGTGATCGATCACGATGGTCTCCATAGGGATCTTGCGCTGTTCCAGCTTCAGCCCCATTTTCTGCGCAGCCTGAAACATCGCCGACATCCGGTTCTCCGGGTCTGACGCCACAGCGGCATCGCCGCCGATCGGCCCGCCTGCACCTCCTACCGGAGCGGGCCCTCGGCCATTCAGCACGGTCGGCGCGGGAATGTCCACCACGACCTGCCAGGTTCCCTTGAGCTCCGTCATATCGACTACCGGCGTGCCCCCTGACAGCGACGTCATCAACTCGGCGAGGCCCGGCATGGTCATCTTGCTGTATTCCGTGTGAATGCCCTCGGGGCCGAACGAGATTCTCTGGGTGCCGTAGAGGCCACCGGCGATGGTCGCCCCACCGTTGCTATCGGTTTTGATGGTCTCCCCGTTGTTACCGGTGGTGAGGGTGACGGGGCCGGGAGGAGGCGTAGCGTCTTTCACTGCCGCCGGTTCGTCGGGGACCGATTCCTTGAATTTGACTCCGCCTTTGGCTACCAGGAGTGCATACCCGGCGTGCTCTTTGGTTTCGCGATGCATGGTCAGCTTGAATCGGTCCGCGAGAAGCGCCTGCATCATTTCGGGAACCAGGTCCTTCGAGACGCCTTCGGGAATCCTCGCCAGTACGTCGAACCGCGCCGCTTTCATCCACTCCGGACCTGTAACCTGATATGGCTTCACTCTGTAGGCAAGGCAGATTAACTCGGTGAGACCCATGAACCCGATGTCGACTCGCGCGGCGTCGATTTTGGTTCCTATGTGAGGTGCAGTGCCCGCCCTCAGCAGGGTCGCAAGGTCGGGAGCTGGTTTGATCGAGGCGACTTCGAACTGCGGTGCCGGCGCGGTCTGCGCGAGGGCCGCCGCGGCGAGCAGAGGTCCGAGGACCGTTTTCAGCATGGCGTTTCGCCCACCTTCTGTTACCGCCAAAGGATACAGGAAGGACGGGCTGCGGGCAATGCCGGCTGAGGACGATCAGCGGCTCTTCAGATACTCAACGATCTGCCATCGCTCAGGCTCCGGCAGGCTGGCGAATGACGGCATACCGCGGCGCAAAGATCCGTTTGTGAGCACCACAAACAGCGCGCCGGGAGCCGCATTTTGCACTTCGGTCGAAGTAAGCGGCAGCGCCTTGCCATAGCCTTCGCGATTCTCTCCGTGGCAGGCCGCGCACTCATTCCGATACAGCTTCGCTCCCGCGCGGCGGGCTCTCTCATTGCCGGCGAAAGGGTTGGGCGCCGCAGCGCGGGGCGAGGACGACTGCTGCTCCAGCGGCGTTCCCTGAGCGGCGAAGGCCGGAGGTGATAGAAGGCTTAGAGCCAGGATGCAGGAAAGCAATTTCACGGGCGGCCTCCAGATGTGAACAGGCGCCGCAGTCCGCGCCCGGCTTGCTGGAATTCATACGACACCCCGAAGCGCAGCAGAAAGGGAGCGCTCGTTCCCGTCACACCCAAGGTGGGCGAAACCGTGAACATGACCCCGTTGGCGATCGTCCACGCGGCGGTCGGAGCAACGTACTGCGAGGTTTCGTGAAAGCCGAATTGCTGATTGGTTCCGAGACCGCCATATACTTCGACGCCCGCCTGAACATTTTCGGCGCAGAAGTTGCAGCGGTCCGGGCTGGCCTGAAGGGCGAGAGGGCGACTCACGCCCATGGCGTAACCGAACTCAAAGGGCGCATGGCTCAAGTTCTTCTCCGCGATGAAGTTTTCTGCGATCGTCCAACCCTTGAAGTAACTGCCCAGGATGAGCTTCGCTTCGATCTCGCGCTTCTTCTCCAGGCGCGTTTCGGCGTTGACTCCGGTGAGATCGTCGACGCCATCGTGATTTACCACTTCAAGCAGCGTCTTGTCGGCGCCGTTGATATCTTCGAACTCGGTGTAGAGCACCGGGTTGATCCAGTGTTCGCGCATCAGGAGGCGAAAGCGGTTCTCCCAGCGGAAGCCGGTGAAAACGGTGCTGTCTCCGGCCGTGGCCTGCCCGTCGAGGTAGAGTTCTGTGGTCCACCAGCCCTTGACGCCATATTCGAATTCGAGCGCCGTGGCGACAAACCAGTTGCCCCCGGCGGGTTCACCCGTGATGTTCTTTGTGGTTACTTCGAGGTTTCCCGGCTCTTCCAGTTGATGCGAATAGGTGACGAAAAATGGGCCTTCGCCCGCTTCGGCGCGGGGCCGGGAGATCGCGGCAAGGACGCCGGCAATTAATGCAATACGGATCAGCGTGTTGGTCATTCGGAGGATCGAGACAGAACTAATTTGCAACTCAGTTGCAAACCATCTTTCGATGCTAATTCAGAAATAACGGAATGTCAATCGATATTGGCAACTCAGTTGCAATAAGGAATGGACCTGAAAAAAACTGATGTCCTGCGGGAGATCCTTCGCACCACCACGCCGCTATTCACGGCGGCGCGCCAGGTTTGGTATCACGGATTGATGACGGTTGCTGCGCGTCTTTCCGAGCTGAGCGAGATTGAGCCTTTGCGGGAGGAGTACCGGGACGAGATGAATTGCCAGATCGTTCACGACTCGATTCATCGCAGGCCGGGCTGGACGCAGGAGTATGCGCTCGATCTGGAAGGTGAGATCGTTGGCTATGGATCGCTGGCCATCGCCGGCCCGTGGCGTGAAGCGCCGGCATTGTATGAGTTCTATGTGCGTCCTGAACACCGGATGCATATATTCGATTTGTTCGCCAGCCTGCTGGACGTATGCGGCGCCAGGATGATCGAGACGCAGAGTAACGCGCCGATGCTGACGGTCATGCTACACACATTTGCGCGGAATATTCGGGCGGAAGCGATCCTGTTCACAGACGCACTCCGGACTTCACTTGCACCGGAGGGCGCCAGCTCTCGTGCGGTTGCAGCAGAGGACGCCGAGCATCTCCGGCGGCAAGGGTTGGATGACAGGGCGCCCTGGCTGGTCACCTGGAAAGGCGAGATCGCCGGCGCCGGTGGCGTGCTGTATCACTACAACCCTCCTTATGGCGATATCTACATGGAGATCGCCGAGCCGTTCCGGCGAAACGGACTCGGGGCGTATCTGGTTCAGGAATTGAAGGCGGTCTGCCGGAATGGCGCAAAGGTCCCTGCTGCGCGATGCAATGTCGGGAATATGGCCAGCAGGAAGACGTTGCAGCGCGCGGGATTTGTGCCCTGCGGAAATATTGTGGCGGGTGATCTGCTTTGATCGACGCGCCGTTAGTCAAAATGGAGCGACCAACACCGAATCGCAGTAGCGCGGATTACGCTGCGAGTAGGTGAAACCTGCGGCGCAGAGCCGCATACGAAAGGAGTTGGTCGCACATGTCTAAATTACGCTTTGTGGGATTGGATGTCCACGCCGACACCATTGCTGTGGCGGTGGCAGAGGAGTCAGGAGAGGTCGCGGTCTGGGCGTCATTCCGAACCGTCCGGAATCGGTACGGAAGATGATCAGCAAGCTCGGGCCGGTGGGTAAGCTGAGATGCTGCTACGAGGCAGGGCCGACAGGATACGTTCTGTACTGGCAACTGACGCAGTTGGGAGTGGCCTGCGAGGTAATTGCGCCGTCTTTGGTGCCGACAAAGAGCGGAGACAGGGTGAAGACCGACCGCCGGGACGCCGAGAAACTCGCGCGTTGTCACCGAGCCGGAGAACTGACCGCGGTGTGGGTTCCCGACGCAGCCCACGAAGCGTTGCGCGATTTGGTTCGCGCCCGCGAAGCGGCGAAGAAAGACCAGTTGCGGCATCGCCATCGGCTGGGAAAGTTTCTGCTGCGCCATGGCCAGCGGCCGACGGGTGCGGGAGAGCCATGGACGAAGAAGTATCTCAACTGGATCCGGATTCATGCCCGTTTCGAGGAGCCGGCACTGGAAGCCACGCTGGCGCATTACCTCGGTGAGGTGGAGCATGCGTCGGAACGGATCGTGAAGCTGGAACAGGCTATCGACGAGGCGGTCGCAAAGGCGCCTGCGGAAGTTCGCGCAGTCATCGAGGCGCTGCAGGCTTTACGCGGAGTGGCGCAGACTACCGCGGCGACGGTGGTCTGCGAACTGGGCAGTCTGTCGCGTTTCGAGAGTCCGCGCCAACTGATGGGCTACAGCGGACTGGTGCCGCGAGAGTATTCCAGCGGCAACCGAACCCAGCGCGGCGCCATCACCAAAAGCGGTAATGCGCATTTGCGCCGGGTTCTGGTGGAGTCGGTCTGGGCGTACCGGCATCGGCCCAATGTGCAGGGCCGGGTGTTGAGAAGACAGAAAGCGCTGGCGCTCACGGACGAGGTGAGAGAGATGGCCTGGAAGGCACAGCAACGCCTCTACAAGAGATATGTGGCGCTGACCGCTCGCGGAAAGACCAGTGGTCAGGCCATGACGGCGCTTGCCCGTGAACTGCTGGGCTTTCTCTGGGCGATCGCGGTTCGTACCGAAAAGCAGTTCCGTTTGCCGAAAGCGGCTAAGAAGTGAGTTCTTTCCGAACAGCAGTGTCGATGACAGCCGAGGGCCCACGAAAAGGAGAACCCTCGACGAAAACTATGCGGTACGGTCTTCGGATCCAACCCGCGCCCTTAGTCCGAGGCAGCTCCCGACGGATCATGTCACTGCGGTTTCGACCCGCGCATATCAGTGTGATCAATCGTCGCGCTTGCTACTCGGTTGTTATCGGCACTCCTGTCCGGAAGTTTTTCCTTTCGCTTCCGACGCTCAGCATACGTGGAGAACGCAGTCCGTCAAGGATTCACGTTGTCGCGCTTCGCGCGTCCTTGACGGACTGCGTTCTCCACCAAAACTGCTCCGCTCATGAAAGCGAAAGGAAAAACATACTCGCCCCCCAACGATCTCGAGGGGCTTGACACAGTCGCTCCATATCAGTTTTCTGTGGGGTCTGACATCAGCTATGCGGTGCCCCGTCGTCATCGTATTCCATGACGAAAGTGTACTTTCCGGTAAAATTGGTCTTATCGACCACGCGTGGCACGTTTGCCTTGTGAGCTTCCGATGTTGAACCCAAGGGTTGTTACGAACTCCGCCAGCGTCCGTTCCTGATACTTCATCGGAGTGTCACCGCCATGGCCCGTGTCGATAGTGCGCGGACCAGGAAGGTCGGGAGAACCATCAACGCCATGCGTGCTGCTGCGCACTGGAGGCTGATCAGGCGCCCGATCCGGGCCTGGGACCTGAGCGGGGGTAACCTCGTGGAACTTCGGACCTCCTTTATCCGTGACGAGTTCATAGCCGGGAAAATTCCAGTCTCGCGGTGGAGTGTCCCGGGGTATAGTCCCGGTGATCGTGTAGTGTTTCATCCCGCAGTCAGGCCGGTCCTCTGATTTGGTCTACCAGATCAAAAGCCCTCGACAGCAGGGCAACCATATCGATATTTGGCACGCGGAATCGGCCCGGATCGCTCATGCCAGGGCCGCCGCTGACGAAATATGGTGGCCGTACCTCTGGGCCCGTCAGTCTGACCTACGTGGCTTCAAAAACCGGACCTTCCGCCACGGCAAGAGACGAAGCGAAAACAGCCACGCAAACTATACTGGACGCATGTCCTTCCAACTGGCCGTTACTTATAGCCCGAAGGGGGACCAGAAAACCGCCATCGCAGAGCTTTCGCGCGGCCTGCTGGATGGCGAAAAGCATCAGGTTCTGCTCGGCGTAACCGGCTCGGGCAAGACGTTCACGATGGCGAAGCTGATCGAGAAGCTGGGCCGTCCCGTCGCTGGTGCTGGCGCACAACAAGACGCTCGCCGCGCAGCTCTACCACGAGTTCAAGACCTTCTTTCCGGGGAACGCGGTCGAGTATTTCGTCAGCTATTACGATTACTATCAGCCCGAGGCGTTCATCCCGTCGAGCGACGTTTATATCGAGAAGGAAGCCACCATCAACGACGAGCTCGACCGGCTGCGGCTTTCCGCCACAAAATCGCTGTTCGAACGGCGCGATTGCGTGATCGTGGCGAGCGTCAGCTGCATCTACGGTCTGGGCTCTCCGGAGGCTTACTACGGCATGCTGCTGATGCTGGAAAAGGGCCAGAAGATCACGCGGAAGGAAATCACTTCGAAGCTGGTCGAAATTCTCTACGATCGCAACGACCACGATTTCCGGCGCGGCACGTTTCGCGTGCGCGGCGACGTGATCGAGATCTTTCCGACCTACGACGAGAGCGCGTACCGCATCGAAATGTGGGGCGACGAAGTGGAGACGCTTTCGCAGATCGATCCGCTGCTGGGGCAGGTCAAACAGACCTATCAGCGGCTGCCAATTTATCCGAAGACGCACTATGTGATGTCGAACCTCACGAAAGAGGCGGCGATCGATTCGATCAAGGCGGAGCTCGAAATGTGGCGCCCGCAACTCGAAGCCCAGGGCAAGCTGATCGAAGCGCAGCGCCTGCACCAGCGCACGATGTTCGATCTCGAAATGATGAAGGAGATCGGGTACTGCCACGGAATTGAAAATTATTCGCGCCACTTTTCAGGCCGGCTGCCGGGCGAAGCACCGCCGACGCTGCTCGATTATCTGCCGCACGATTCGGTGATGTTCATCGATGAGAGCCACCAGACGATTCCGCAGTTGCATGGGATGTATCACGGCGACCGGTCGCGCAAACAGGTCCTGGTGGCGCATGGTTTCCGGCTGCCGAGCGCACTGGATAACCGTCCGCTGACGTTCGAGGAGTTCGAGCACCGGGTCAACCAGGTGGTCTACGTATCGGCCACGCCAGGACCTTATGAACTGACTAAATCCGCAGGCGTGGTGGTGGAGCAGATCATTCGTCCGACGGGCCTGGTGGATCCGGAGATCGAGATCCGCCCGATCAAGGGCCAGGTGGACGACCTGCTGAACGAGATCCGCAAGCGCACGGAGAACAATCAGCGCGTGCTGGTGACGACGCTGACGAAGCGCATGGCGGAGGATCTGGCCGAGTATTACTCGGAGGTCGGCGTGAAGTGCAATTATCTGCACTCGGAGGTCAGCACGCTCGACCGGATCAAGATCCTGCGCGATCTGCGGCGGGGCGAGCATGATGTGCTGATCGGCATCAACCTGCTGCGCGAAGGCCTCGACCTGCCGGAGGTTTCGCTGGTGGCGATTCTCGATGCGGATAAAGAAGGCTTTCTGCGATCCAGCGGGGCGTTGATCCAGACCATCGGCCGCGCGGCGCGGCATCTGGAGGGCCGGGCGATCCTCTACGCGGATGTGATGACGGATTCGATGAAGCGCGCCATCGATGAAACGACGCGGCGGCGTTTGACGCAACTGCAATACAACGAGGACAACGACATCACGCCGCAATCGATCATCAAGCCGATCGACATGAGCCTGATCGCGATCGCGGAAGGCGATTACGTCACGATACCTGCCGAACCGGAGGAGAGCGACGAAGAACTGACGCCGGCGCAGAGGGAGCAGTTCATCGAAGATCTGGGAAATCGCATGCGCGAGGCGGCGCGCAAGTTCGAGTTTGAGAAGGCAGCCCAACTTCGCGATAGAATCAAACACCTCAGGACAAAGGACGTCGCGGGGATTGGGATACCGGTTTAGGTACGGCATTTTGGGCGCGGGCGCCATCTCCAAGAGCCTGGTGGGCAGACTGCCCATCAACATGCAGAATCTGGGTCCGGTGGCGGCGACTTCGTTTCGCGTGGCCAGTCGGATCGCGAATACGCTGCGGGCAGGCTACGCGGCACGGAGCATCAATGAGTTGAACGCCGCCGCGGTGGTTCTCGTGCATTCGCGGTCCGATCAGGCGTGTTTACTTTTCGAAATGCTGGAGAGCGCCGACATCGAATGGGACGGCAAAGCGGTGATCTTCTGCGATTGCGACGATGCTCCGGAAGTGCGGGCGCGCCTGAGGGCCAGGGGCGCGAGCACCGCTGTGGCGAGGCATTTCGGCATTCCCGGGCGAATTCTCGTGGCAGGCAACGGCGCCGCGTTGACGGCTGCGCTCCACATCGCACACGAGTTGAAACTGAAGCCGGTGGGCATTCTGCCGGACGCGCCTGACGCGTTCGATGCGGCGGTGACGCTCGCTACTTCGGCCATTACGCCGCTCATCGACCGAGCGGCGGGGTTGTTCCGCGAGGCAGGGATCCGTGACGCCGAGGCGGCGCGAATCGCCTGCGCATTGTTTGTGCAGACGGCCAGCGATTATGCGCATTCGGGCAAGCAGAGCTGGGCCTGGTACACGCGGCAGCCGACGGCGGAATGGATCGAGCGCCAGATCGCGGCGGCCGGGGCGGACCTTGGCCCCGCATTGCGCGCATTGCTGCTGTTCGGGTTGGAGACATTCGCAAAATACCCTGACCTGGAACGGGAGCTTCGCCTTCCCCGAGAGCCGCAAAAGACTCAAGGAACACCGGAGGCACGGGAGACATAGGGACGCAGTGGCCCGGTCCGGATCGGATCGGAATGTCCGCCGACAGGGCGATTCCGCACTGTCCCGCTCCCGGGGAGGTGAAATACTTAATGTCGGATGCATTGAATTCGGAGGCATCAGTCAATGACAAGGCGAGAAATGAACCATGTGAGTTCTATCGCGTTGGGCGCCGCCGCTATGGCGCTGATGGCGAGCAGGGCGATGGCCGGGCCGGTTCCGCGGCTCGCCCATACGCTGCATGGCACGGTTGTTGCCGTCGACGCGCCTGACGGCAAGCTGACGGTGCAGGCGCGGCGTTTGGAGTCGTGGATGGGGGCGATCACCTCGATCTACGCTGTGGACAACCAGAAACTGATGCACCAGGTACGAGCCGGCGACCAGATCATGGGCAAGGTTTTCGATGGCGAGGCGATCCTGCGCCATGTGGAAATCGTCGCGGTTTCGGCGCGCACGGCGGAAGGCTGATCCGAGTTAAGCGGAAGGCAAGTAGTGGAAACGGACGAGGTAGATCCGCTCGCCTTTACCATGCTTCGCCACCTTTAATAGATCGATGACGCCGAGGAAGCCGGATTCGCGCGCCAGTTGTGGCGTGATATCCGGGAGGCCGATCGGCTCGATGGAATCGATTTCGATCTGGCCGTCTTCCATTTGATAACGGTTTCCAACTTTAACGTGGGGGCGCGTCCAGATGCGGACGCTGCAGGTGATTTCTCCGCGGCGAACCCCCTCGCGGAGACGTTTCGTGAACACCATTAGGAGAGCTTACACTGGCCAGGGCCCGGCCGTCCGGCGCGTCACCGTTCCGCTATTGTAGGGAACAGGATGCCCGATCGGCTCAGTATCCATGCCCCGGTTCTGGTCAACACCATCGGACACTGCGCCGGTGTGATTGTCTTCGGCATTCTCCTTTACCTCTTGTTGCTCGATTGGCGGCGCGCCACAGGTGAGCGAAGCGTTCTGCCCGGCTTCGCCGCGGGCCTGGCGCTGCTCTGGAACCTCGGCTCCCTGATCGGGATGGCGACAAGCCCCCAGGGAGACCCGGTTGCGGATGCAATCGTCGCCGCCAGTTTTTCGGTCCTCAGCCTGCTTCCCGCCGTTCTCCTGCATATTTCTCTGCGTTCGAGGCATCGTGCGCTTTGGATCACCGGCTACGCCGTCAGCTTCGTCGCCATCGCGTTGCACATCGGCGACCTTGTTACCAGCGCGCCGCAATTTCATTACGCGGCTCTCCTTCTCGTGACGATCGGTTTCGGCGTGCTCACCACGGTCTGCGTTGCGCTCGAGGCATTCAGCGGACCGAAAGACGGCAGCGGGCCACGCCTGCTTGGCGCGATGGTGCTGTTCCTGTTTGCGATCTTGTTCGTCCACTTCGAGTCCGCGCACGACATTAAAGCGTGGTCCGGCGAGGCGGCTCTGCACCACGCGGGAATTCCCCTCGCCCTTTTTGTTCTGCTGCAGGATTACCGGTTCCTGCTCCTCGACGCGTTTATCCGTTTCCTCGCGAGCGCGGGTCTCGCGGCGGCCGCAGTATGGGCAGCGTTTCAGGCCGAAGCGCGATTTGCGCTTCTCGCGCACGCCCGGCGCGATCCGTTCTACGCCGGGCTGATCTTCACCGTCGTCTGTCTGGCGCTCAGTCTGTTTGCTTATATTCGCAGCCGGGGACAACGATTTCTCACCCGGGTGGTCTTTCTACGAGCGCATTCCGAACACGCAGTCTCGAAATTGCGGGAGATTGCCGGAGGGCGACAGGACGAGAGCGAATACCTGGCGAGTGCGGCCCGGGCGATTGCCGAATTCCTGTCTGCGGACCGCGTCGAATTGATAGCCGAACCCCGGCAGGGGCGCCAGACGCAGCAAGCGCAGTGCTCGATCCAGTGGCCTGGCGTCTCCAACCGTGGACGCGCGCATTGGCTCCGCTAAGGTTCTCGCGTGGCGACGCGCAACTCCTTGTGCTCGGCTCGAGAGCCGGCGGAAGACGGTACCTGAGCGAAGACATCGAGGTGCTGGAACGCCTGGCCGCAATCGTCTGCGAGCAGGTGGAGCGCATGCGCAACGCCGAGCTCCAGACTCTCGTGTCCCAGGCCGAGTTGCGCGCCCTGCAGGCCCAGATCAATCCGCATTTTCTGTTCAACGCTCTCAACACTCTGTACGGCACAATCGCGCGAGAGAACGCCTCGGCAAGGCATCTCGTACTCAACCTGGCGGAATTGTTCCGTTATTCCTTCGCGGCCAACCGGGGGTTGATCCGGCTTACGGAAGAACTCGATATCGTGCGCGCTTATCTGGAAATCGAACAACTGCGGCTTGGCCCGAAGCTGCACACGGAGATCGAGGTGGATGACGAGTTGTTGCAGACTGAAGTGCCGGTGCTCTCGATTCAGCCGTTGATGGAGAATGCCGTAAAGCACGGTGTCGCGCCGCGGCGGCTGGCCGGATTCGTGCGCCTGCTGATCTCGAGAAAGGGGGAGACGCTAACGGTCGAAATCTCCAACTCAGGGGCGTTTCGCGAACCCGCGCGCGAAGAACGGAGCGCTGGCGTCGGGCTCGCGAATGTGCGTCGGAGGCTGACCCTATGCTACAGAGAGGAAAGCACATTCGATATATCGAGTGCCGAAGATATGACGGTAGTGCGATTCTCGCTACCCTGCAGGGCATCCATCTGTACGACGGCGATGGCCGCTCGTTCATCGGGGATTTAAGGCCGCTGATGTAAATTATGCAACCGCTCACCGGCCAGCCCTGGGAACTTGAAGGGCGCACATGCCAGGGTTTATTATCCATGGCTCTGAGAACGCTGATTGTTGACGACGAGCCGGTTGCCCGCAAAGTGTTACGGGAGGAACTGGAGCAGATCGACGATGTCGCGCTGATTGGCGAAGCGGCCGATGGCGATTCAGCCCTGGCGGCCATCCGCGATTCTTCGCCGGATCTGGTTTTCCTGGATCTGCAGATGCCGGGACTCGGAGGCTTCGACGTGATCCGGAAGCTGCAGCCAGGTGAGCGCATTCCGATGATCGTGATCGTTACGGCGTGGGATCAATACGCGATCCAGGCCTTCGAAGCGGGCGCTATCAATTATCTGCTCAAGCCGATCGGGCAGGACCGGCTGGCGCAGGCGGTCGAGCGGGCGATGAAGCTCCGGGGGCGGCCGGCGGAAGTCGCCCAGCAACTGGCCAGCGCCAAGGAGATTGCCGAGGCGTCATCGGGCCAGGCTCTCCCCGGCCACGTTGTCCGCAGGATTGTGGCGAAGAGCGGCGACGAATATCTGCTTTTGAACGCCGAAGAGGTTTTCGCTTTCGAGGCCGACGGCGATCTGGTGTGGATCATCACGACAAAGAAGCGCTATCTCGCGACACAATCCCTGAAGGTCATCCAGGATAAGCTTCGAAATACGAATTTCCGTCGCATTCACCGGAATGCGTTGGTGAACATCGACCACGTCCGTAAGATGAGCAGCCTGAGCAGCCAGCGCTGGTTGCTGACGCTTGCCAACGGCCAGGAATTTGTCGTGAGCAAGCGCCAGGCGCATACTGTGCGGCAGCTTTTGAGCTGGTAGCGCGCAGTATCTAATCGCCATCGTTCCTAGGGTTCGAACCACTTCGGGATGTCGCGCGGTTCGGCAGGCTGCACTTCCGCATCTCCCATCGCCCAGGCAGCTTTTTCTTCGCCCGCTTTCCCCATGGTTCTGTTCAGCCGGCCGAGTGCCCAGACGAGCTGTCGGTCGTGAAACAAAACCGGCCGGCGCGGCCAGACTTCCACCATCTGGTTCGGAATGCGATGCGCGGCATGGGGAAACTGTCCGGCCGGCCTCCGGCAGCAGAACGAACATGTCAACATTGGCGCCGCCGGGATGCGACCGGTGTCCGTCGATCATGTAGCCGATCATCCTGACGGGTCCCAGTGCCCCGTCCCCTTCCAGTGTCGGCCAGCCCACCGAGACGAAACCCGCATCATCCAACCGTCTTGTCGGCTTGAGTTCGGAGAGATCGGCGCGAATGTCGGCGGCGACGAGAATATATCCGAGGAACAGAGGGAATCCGATCACCGCGATGATCGCCCAGAGCGTCAAAGTCTCTTTCTTCCTACGCGCCGAGAGATCACGCTTTCGGATGACGCGAGCACCCACGCCGCGATCATAGGAAACAGAACCCCGTTTGACACGAATTGTCCGGCGAACGATGGCCGGAAACTCGTGTGAACACCTTTTCCGCCGGTGAACGGGTAAAAGATCCAGATACCTTCGATAGCCGCTCACCGGCAATTTCCGGCCGTCTGCGGGCGAATTCAGCCGATCGCAGGAATACTCTGCCGACAGGCGAAAACTTAACAGATCCTTGAGACAACTATGCGCAATTCTGCGTTACTCCTTTTACTGGCCACAGTGCCCCTGATGGCCCAGACCAACGCCGGAACGGTTCGTGGCTCGGTTCTCGACCCGTCGGGCGCCGTCTTCAGAGGCGCAACTGTGCAGATTCAGAATCCCGTCTCCGGTTACAGCCGAATGGCTTCGACTGACGCCCAGGGAAACTTCGAATTCACCAACGTCCCCTACAACCCGTATCACGCCAGCGCCGTGGCCCCGGGCTTTCAGAGCACGGGGCAGGATATCGACGTGCGGTCCGCCATACCTGTTGAGTTGAAGATCACTTGAAGATCGGCCCATCGACCGAAAGCGTGACCGTGACGACGGGAGGCGATCTCGTCGAAACCGACCCGTCGACCCACACGGATGTCGACCGCGACCTCTTCGAAAAACTGCCTCTCGAAAGCAACTCTTCCTCGCTCAGTTCACTCGTCACGCTGGCCACACCAGGCGTTTCAGCCGACTCGAATGGCCTTTTCCATGGCCTCGGCGATCATGCCTCGAACTCGTTCTCGGTCGACGGCCAGCCCATCACGGACCAGCAGAGCAAGGTTTTCTCGAATCAGGTCCCGGTCGATTCCGTGCAGTCGATGGAAGTCATCGAAGGCGCCCCTCCCGCCGAATTTGGCGGCAAGACCAGCCTGGTCGTTGTGGTGACCACGCGCTCAGGGTTGGGCGTGACGAAACCCCACGGCGATGTAACCGCTTCCTACGGCACGTTTGGCAGCTCCGGCGGTGGTTTCGATCTGTCCTACGGGAAGGACAAGTGGGGAAACTTCATCTCCGCCAGCGGCTTGAACACGGGCCGCTTCCTCGATGGACCCGAATACCAGGTCTTCCACGATCACGGCAACGAAGAGAACGTGTTCGACCGCCTCGACTTCAAGCTTTCGCAGAAAGACACCATCAATCTCAACCTGGGTTTTACGCGATCCTGGTTTCAGACGCCGAACTCTTACGACGCCCAGAATGCTACGGGATGGTCCGGATTGACTGTCGATAACGGCGGCCTCGGGCCCGATGGTCAGCATAGTGGGCCCGCAGGACCAGCGCTCGCAGATCAGGACGTTCAACATCGCTCCCACCTGGACGCGCATCATCGATCCGAACAGCGTGTTCACGCTGGCTGGCTTCGTCCGGCAGGATCAATACAACTACTATCCGAGCGGCAACCCGTTCGCGGATCTCACGCCCGATCTTCAGTTCGAGACCGTCGGCCAGAACCGCAGCTTGAAAAATGCGGGAGTGCGCGCGAGTTACTCCTGGGTCAATCACGTTCACAACATCAAGGTCGGCTCCACGTACCAGCACACTTTCCTCACGGAACGGGACACCTTCGGCCTGGTAGACCCCACCGCGAACGCCCCCTGCCTGAATGCCGATGGAAGCCCCAATACGGATCCCACGCTGACCGATCCAGGCGCCTGCCCCGGCGGCACGCCCAATCAGAATCCGAACTTCCTCCCTGTTCTTGCCTGCTACGACCTGACCAGAGACGGCGCCGCTGCCCGCCTCCGATGGCTGCCCGCATTCCACCAGTGGCGAGTACCAGTTTTACGGTCATGCCGACATCAAGGAATTCGCCTTCTTTGTCCAGGACACGATCACGCTCAAAAACTGGACCTTCAATCTCGGTGTGCGCGTCGACAAGTACAACGGTCTTACGAGCGCGTTGCAGGCCGAACCTCGCCTTGGTATCGCTTACAATTTGAAGCCGACCAACACGGTCTTCCGGATCTCCTATGCCAGGACGATGGAGACGCCCTTCAACGAGAATCTGGTTCTCGCCAGCTTCGGATGCAACGACGCAGTGGTCAATGCGCTGCAGTCGATCGGCGCCCCGTGCGTGAACAATGTCCCGCTGAGCCCCGGCCATCGCAATGAGTTCCATGCCGGGCTTTCGCAGGCGTTCGGGAAATATCTCGTGATCGATGGCGAGTACATCTGGAAGTACACCCACAAAGCCTATGACTTCAGCGTGCTGGGCAACACGCCGATCACCTATCCGATCGAGTGGCAAAGTTCGAAGATTCCGGGCTATGCAATCCGCGCCACCGTTCCGAATTTTCACGGCCTGACGGCCTTTGTGGTGATGTCCAGCGTGGCGGCGCGCTTCTTCGGTCCGCAGGTCGCCGGCATCGGCGCCGGGCCGGGCGGAAATGCGGTTTTCCGCATCGATCACGACGAGCTCTTCAATTCCACCACTCATCTGCAATACCAGCCCTGGAAAGCGGGTCCGTGGCTCAGCTTCAACTGGCGTTACGACAGCGGCCTGGTGGCCGGTCCTGCGCCTTGTGCGGGAGGCGATGCGGAAACGGGCCGAACGGCACCGATACTCTCGTGGACGCTTCCGGTCTGACGCCGGATCAACAGTTCCAGGCGGGACTATTTTGCGGCGGCGTTTTCGCTACGCCGACCACTCCGATCAGTCCCGACAGTACTTGCCCGGCGAATCTGTACGGCTCCAAATTCCTGAACATCCCCGCGCCGGGCACGGAAGACGACGACCATAATCCGCCGCGCATCGCATCCCGCAATCTCTTCGATCTCGGAGTGGGAGACGACAATCTTTTTCACGGCGACAAGTACAAGTGGAGCGCGCGCGTGACGGTCGTCAATCTGACGAATAAAGAGGCGCTCTACAATTTCATCTCGACCTTCAGCGGGACGCATTATGTTTCGCCGCGAACGATCACGGGGACGATCGGCTTTCATTTTTGAGTCAAGGTCGTTTGCGGGCCGCGCCCCAGTGCCATTCGAAGCGGCTCTTGAGAACGATGCCGGGGCCGCGGTCGCCGAGATCGAACCCGAGGCCCATGTTGATGCTGAATTCGGCGCCGCGGTTGCCAGTCGCCCCCGATAAACAATTGATGGACTTCGGGCTGGAAGCGAGGCTGCGTGCTGATGCTTTCGACCTCGCCGTAGTATTCGATTGAGGGCGAAAATGATTTGCGCTTCCATCGCAGCAGCAGCACTGGTTCGAAGTTCCAGCCGCGATTCGTGCCGGGGCCGCGGAGAGCGCGCTCGAAAACCGGATTGAAGACAACTTGCCACTGTTCGAACTCCCGATCGAGGATGGGCCGCAGTTCCACTCTCCGCGAATTCTCCTCGTAGCGGGTGTTCTGGAATGAGAACTCGGATACAAAACCAACTCGCACGGGGAGATGCCAGGATTCCGGCAGATAGAAGTGCGGGAGCACTCGCCAACCTGCGAACTGGGGCGAATAACCTGGCTCCCACGCGTTGAGGAACATGAATCCGACCGCGAACGCGGGCGCCAGTCCGACGGTTGGCTCCAGTGTAAGGTGCGTCTGCTGATCGGTCGGCAGCAGCGTTCCCTCGCGCGCGTACACACCCTGGGTAGTTATGTTAAGGTGCGCCTCGAGCGAGTACTCTCCGAGTTGCATCGGCTCATACTCGTAAATATGGATCTCGAAGGGATCCTGTGCGGCCGCGGCCGGCGCGAAAAGCAGTCCGAAAAGGAGACAACGATGCAGGATGTCCGGGCGGCGAATCAATACCTTGAGCGCCTCAGGATGAATGCGCCGAAGCACGCGCCGCAGGCGGTGCAGCATGCCGTCTTTTTCGGAAAATTCAGCGGTGATCCTGTCGCCGGGGTGCAGCGCGGCAAGCGCGCCCGGCTGCTTCACGCGATAAGACTTCACCTGCAGATGCAGGCGTCCGATCAAACTGGTTCCCCGAATCGCAATGGAAGAAGAGCCGGGGCTGGTCCAGACCACGGTTCCAACCACCAGAAACTCCCGCGTCCCGCTCTGGGCTTGCGCGGCCACGCAAAGCGAACAGCATTGCCGGCAGAAGGCGACTCGACATTGCGTCCCGATTGTATTCGAAGAACCGGGCTTTTGCAAAGGTAACCCTCCAGCTGTGTCGCTAACATACGATCTGTCTGGTCGAAATTTGTCCGCTTTGCCAAATTCGGGGCAGAGGACTCCCCGAACGCAAAAGATAACTTCGCATTCGAGCGGCGGCTGCCTTTTCGGCAGAAATCGAGTACGGATTGACGCGCGTCACATACGGTTGTATGTTTATGACAGATGCCGCGCGCCAGCGAATCTCAGAAAGCCGAGCGCCTCAATCGCGCGCGCAAGCTGTTGCTGCGTGTGGATCAACTCTCCGATGCTGTCGAACAGTTGGCGCGAGACTGCTCCATTTCGCCGCGTCAGGCCTATCGCTACCTCGAGCAAGCTCAGAGTCTGAAACAACCGGTCCCCCCCGCGAATCCAAGGTGGCATTCACGGTGAAACTTCCACACAGCCTGGCTCGGCGCGTGCGAACTTTCGCTGCGGCGAAAAGAATGTCCATCAGCGAGGTGGTCAGTCGAGCGTTGCTCGCGCTGCTGCCGAGAGGGCGAGGGCGTGGGTGAGCCGAAACCAATTCGGCCACGTAGCTTCCAGTTGGAATATCGATTCGATCGTTTGTCTCCGGACAAGCTCGCGCAGGCGTACCAGTTGCTCGTGCCGGATAGACGCCAGCCAATCGGAAGAGAAAGCCGGAAACCAGACAATACATCGACAGAGGTGAACAATGAACAAACCAGCCGCCATTTATGCGCGAGTGTCCTCGGATCGCCAGAAGGAGAACCACACCATCGCCAGCCAGACGGCGACACTGATCGAATACGCGCAGAAGAACGGATACAGCGTGCCGCCGGAATGGGTTTTCCAGGACGAAGGTTATAGCGGCGCCATTCTGGTGCGGCCCGGATTGGAGGCGCTGCGCGATCTGGCGGCTGAGGGGCAGATCGCCGCGGTACTGGTTTATTCGCCGGACCGGCTGAGTCGAAAGTATGCCTATCAGGTTTTACTGAGCGAAGAGCTGTCGCGTTGTGGAGTGGAGTTGATCTTTCTGAAGGCGCCGGCGGGAGCCACTCCGGAGGATCAACTGCTGGTGCAGTTTCAAGGCATGATCGCCGAATACGAACGCGCGCAGATCGCCGAACGATGCCGGCGCGGCAAGAAGCACATGGCACAACAGGGCGGCGTGAACGTGCTTTCCGGCGCGCCCTACGGCTATCGGTATGTGAAGAAGAGCGACGCCTCGGCGGCTTTCTATGAAGTGATCGAGCCTGAGGCCAGGGTAGTGCGGACGGTGTTTGAGATCTATACGCAGCAGGGGCTCAGCATCAATGCCATCGCGCGTCTTCTGAATGAGCGACAGATTGCGACGCGGACGGGCAAAGGCCGCTGGGAACGATCCACAGTATGGGGCATGTTGCGCAATCCCGCATATCGAGGCGCCGCCTGCTATGGCAAGACGGAACAGCGGCCCCGTCAACGTGTCACGCGGCCGTTGCGACAACGGAAAGCCTTGCCGAGCCGCGACGTTGGCGGTCATGAACGGCCCCGCGCGGACTGGATTGAGGTCTCGGTGCCGGCGCTGGTGAGCGAAGAAATGTTCGCGCTGGCGCAAGAGCAGTTGGAGCAGAACAAACGTCATTCGCCTCGACGTACCGTCGAGCCGACCTTGCTGCAAGGCATGCTGGTTTGCGAACGGTGCGGCTACGCGTTGTACCGTGCCTCCACCCGTACATCAAAGCAAAAGCTGAACTACTATCGCTGCATCGGTTCGGATGGATATCGACGATTGAGCGGGCCAGTCTGCACCAATCGACCAATCAGGCAGGATTATCTGGATACGTTCGTGTGGGACGAGATCATTCGGCTGCTGGAAGATCCGGGGCTGATCCAGACCGAAATCGACCGCCGCCGCGAGGCCGCTCAGAATGCGGACCCGCTGCGCAAGCGCGAGGAAGAGTTGCGCCGGGAACAGGCTCGAGTCGAGAAGAGCGGCGAACGCCTCGTGACCGCCTACCAGGAGGGGCTGGTGACTCTTGCCCAACTGCGGCAAAGGATGCCGGCATTGCAGAAACAGACGCAGGCAGTCGAATCGGAATTACAATCTCTGAAGATGGCGGCGGTCGACGAAGCAAAATACCTGCAACTGGCGGAGAGCCTGGCCGGGTTTCGCAGTAAGCTGCGACTGCGAGCCGAGGTGCTGGATATCGCAGTGCAGCAGCAGATTCTGCGACTGCTGGTGAAGGAAGTCCTCGTTGGACGCGACACGATTACGCTGCGCCATTCGATCCCGATTCCGCAATCCGGGCCCCGGTCAAACGGATCGCCGGCCCCGTCCTCCGGTGACGGAGGAAGACTGCCAAACCCAAGTTATCTTTTGCGTTCGGGGAGTCATGACGCTGGGTTGTGGGAACGATCCAGGTGTACTCCTTAGCCGAGATGGAGCGGATGATGAAACTACAAGACGTTCTTACTAAAAGCAATGGCAAAGAAGATCACCTGGCTGGAGGCCGCAGAGATCGTCGGAGTAACGGATCGAACGACACGGCGATGGCGGGATCGGCTGGCGGAGAGCGGATATTCGGGACTGGGAGACCGGCGCAAGGGGAAGTGAGCTTCCGGCGTCTTCCGCTGGCGACGGTGGAGGAAACGCTGCCGTTGTACCGCAGGTTATCGCGATCTGAACTTGCGGCACTTTCACGAGAAGCACGCGCTTCCCACGCTTTCGTCCTTTCCCGACAAGACCAAGCTGCTGTAGCGCACGCTGATGATTCCTCTGTCCGAAATGAAGGCACCGAAGTGAAGGCACAAGACGGCGAGTACGATCAGCGGGGAGATCGCGACGCGCGGCGCTTCATCCAACATCCCGCAATCACGAGTCGCCAGCGCGGCCGCAAGGCCCGTGCCGGGTTCCGGACTCGCACTTGCTGCGGTCAGTTCGTAGACGTTGCCAGTGCCGGCGTCGGTGAAAAACAGGGCACTGTCCGTCGACGAAAGGCCTATGATGTTGTCGACGTCGGTGCTCTCGATGAACTGCGTATATATTCCCGTGGCGAAATCATAGTACGCCATCCCGCCGTTGTTGTCCTCGCCCCCGTCGCCCGTGAAGCCGACGAAAACCCCGTCGTTGAACCCGTCCGGGAAATCTGACGGAGCGAGCGCGACCTGCGTAGCGCCGATCAACTGGTGGATTCCGCCCGCGTCAGTAACCGGCTGGAACGCCACCACAGGTTGGACACAACCGCTTCCCACGGGAACGCCGGGGATGCCGCCCCACGCATATTGGGTGTAGCAATTCGGGAAACCATAGTTCACGGGCGTGCCCGACGCCAGATGTGCAGCGGAAAGGAAATTCAGCTCATCGGCCTGAGGAGGCTCTCCGGGCTGGAGGTGTGGGCTGCGAGCTGCCCGGAGGTAACAAATCCATCCCGTTATCCGAAAACCAAAGATTTCCCGCGCTGTCGAATGTCATTCCAAAAACGTTGCGTATTCCCGTTGCCACTTGTTGAACGCCAGTCACGGCAGGCTGGGCGCCATTCTCGTTGATGGTGATCATGTAAATGGAATCACCGTGCAGGTTGGTCGTGGGAATCGAGGAGAAGCCGGTGCCGGTCAGAGTCGCCGTGGAACCGACGGGCGTTGCAACGTTGTCGAACTGGGCCCCCACGTTGATCATCAGATCGTAAGACCCGGGAACTCCAGGAGTGGGGCGCGCCGCCAATCCCACGCTCGGGTGCTCCCACGGCGTGGGATAGCTTAGCTGGAGCGTCGCAACCAATGACATCGGACTGGCGGAAGTCGCCCCGGCCTGCAAGAGGTTGATGCTGCTACCCATGCCCGGTCCGATTTCACTGGTGTCGGTTCCCGAGGCATAGTAGTTTCCGACTCGCGTCGAACCCGTCATCAATCCGAGCCCGCTATCCGTATACACCGCGCCGCCGCCTCCGCCAGTCGAAGTAAACGAGAGCAGTTGTGCCGGCGTGTAACCGTAACTGGGGCTGGTTTGCACCAGCACCGACCCATCGCCCAGCGGTTGGACGCCCGCGGGAAAAGCGAGTCCGGATGCGAAAGTGGTGAGGTCGAAAAGCGATGGGTCCACGGCATAGGAATTGATGAGGCCGCCGAAACCCAGCGCTGCGGAAAAGGAAAACAGCGAACCGAGGCGCACCGCAGCCTTCATCCTGCGACTGCGCGTGCTGTTCGATCTCGCTCCCGAGTTAGAAGCGTCTCTGAACATGGGGGAATCTTAGCACGGAAACCGTTGGATTGGGCCCGAAGGAGGCGTCTTTCCGCTGCAGGAATCGCGGCCAGTGGTCGGGAGAACAGAACGGGGTAGCTGGCGTTGTAGGCGAGTTCTTCCTGGCCTGGAGTCTGAACTCATTGGATCTCGCTACGGTTTTTTCTTGCCCTGTTGTGAAGACGCTGTTCTCAGGAACCCCAACCGAGAAAGAAAAGCCCGCAATCCCGGACCTTCTGATCGCGGTTTCCGCCCGGCTGGGCCATAGAGACGTAAACGCTACCGCACGCTCTCCCCGCCGATTACGGGCTTGCGCCATCTGAAAAAAAAGAAGCTGCGGCTCTTCCGTCGCATCAACGTGACAGCGGTGAGCGGGGCTGCTCGGCAGCATAATGGCCGCGTGTATGACGCATCTGGCGGAGCGGCCCACGCTACACGGCTTACCCAGGACTTGAGAAGCTGAGAAACAATTCGGTCAACAAGGGGGCCTGTGAAAATATTCGTCCTGATGCTCTTGTTTCTGGCGCAATCGCCCGATGATCCAGAGAACGGACCACCGGAGCCGGGGAAACCCGCGCAGTGCGATAACTACCAACAGACTGAACAGGCTCACCGGTGCGCTTGCGGACGAGCATTGCAGAACTGCGAAGGCGGTGTGCCCCAACCGCCCGCAGACGTTCGCATGGACAAACGGTGCAAGACCTATTGCCGGGCGCAGCATTGCGAGTGCGCAGGCCACAGATGCAGGTCATGAACGTCGTCAGCAGGGGTCACAAAACCTTTGGCTTGTTAGTTCACGGATCACTTCACTTCCGAGAGGGACCTAAATGAACCCAACGAGCAGAATAGTCGCGAAGCACGAAGCGGCCACGAGGTAGTTGTACTTATGAAATAAGTCTTTGCCAGATTCAAGGAGGAGTATTGGAGCAAAGGTTATCGCGACGCCCTGGAGCGTGGCGACTGCCCATCCGTTTTTGCCCCGCAACGGTTGGCACGATCGTGTTGCTCCAACTTACCGAAACGAGTCCAGTATGCAACGTTCGACCTATCGAGCAGAGCGTCGTGTCGTTGAGCTAATCCACTTGGCTCGCACACCAACGATCATTGAGAGGAAAATCAAAGCGCTCATCCCGAAGGTAGCCGGTTCTGCCACCGTTGTGCCTGTCACGCTGAACTCGTTTGCGATGTTTAGCGCCGTTGGGCGCCATCCACTATTTGTGCCCGTGTCGTTCCCCGTGACGGGTAACTCTATACCCGGCAAGCCGGCGGATGCCAGCCCCCATCCGATGCCGGTGCCGACTGGGTCCGTCGGAACCTCTGAAAGCCAGTATTGATGGCCCGCCACCAGCAACGCGTCGGTGACTGAAGTCACAGTAACAAGCGTCAAGCTTGTGTCGGACGGGCTAAGAGGAACTGTCCAGCTCTCGATCGGCGTGCCCGGGGAGTCACTGCTATCCGTAAATAAAGTCAAGAGCATCGGAGCCGTTCCCGTGACACCGAACGACGAAAAATCTTCGTAGTCTACGGCCACACTAATCTGGTAGAGGTCCGCGCTAAGTGGTGCAGTGAAAGCGTTCGCCACAACGACCCCTCCACCCCTCCCAAAAACGGGAGCAGCACCTGTAAGGACCGGGGGCTGGAGGAAAAGAGAACCTATTGGAATTGTGTCTTCGAGCGTAACCACGCCTGCGCACGCCACGCCGGCTGCCCCAAGAACGAGAATTAGTGCGCCCGTCATTCCTGTGAACACGATGCCTCCTTTGGCAGAGCTTGACCGCAATTTCAGGAGCCTTTCAGCCCCAACGTGGCACCAAGTATATATCAAACGCCGAACGTTGAGACGGTGATTTCATCCCTTCCAACCGACACCCGGGTAGGCCATTTCCGAGAGCACACTCTTGGATTCGAGCCGTTTCAGAAAGGGGCCCTTTGCGCGACTTATTGGTTCCCCACCCGGCGCCGCGCTGATGCAGGCTCTTTTCGGAATATCCATCCCGATCTCCATAATCGTAGGTGGACCCATCTGCGGCTGGATCATGGGCTCGCTGGCCGGCCCAGCTGGCTGGCGCCGCCAGCACGGATTCCGCGAGGCGATGAAGGACCCGCGCGTGTAGCTCCTGACGGTTACGTTCTTCGGTCTAGTCAGTTCTAACAACATGATCGGATTCTGGGTTCCCACCATCATCCAGGGCGTGGGCGTAAGGAGCAACGTCATGATCGTCTTGCTATCCGCGGCGCCCTACGTCGGCGCATTGATCGGGATGGTGCTGGTCAGCCGGCATTCGGACCGTGCGCTTGAACGCCGGTACCATGCCGCGCTTCCGTGCCTGGCGTGCGCCGTGGGCCTGATCGGGATCGGCTGGTTCGAGAACACCCCGACTTTGGCGTTCGCCTCTCTGTTCCCCGCATGGCCGGCCCACTCAGCGGAAACTTCGTTTTCTGGACGGTGCCGCCAACGCTGCTCGCCGGTAGCATCGCACTCATCAATTCGATCGGCAGCGTCTCGGGCTGGGTCGGTCCCACCGTGGT
The DNA here is from genome assembly GCA_963809655.1 of Terriglobia bacterium. GTDB lineage: Bacteria > Acidobacteriota > Terriglobia > Bryobacterales > Bryobacteraceae > BOG-234. Next base: position 93,991 of record CAWEKQ010000031.1, read on the forward strand.
TGGCTGGCTTGCGGACAAGACCAGCAAGACATCGACGGGTCTTTATGTGGTCGCTGGAATGGAAATGGTTGCGGCGATTTTGATCCTGCTCTTTATGCCGCTCCCGCCCCGGTTTGAAGGGGGCCGGGTTCCGACAGTCGTGATTGGAGGAGATGATGTCGATGACGGTGGAACCGCCACACCGTTCCGGGCAAAGCAGGGTTCTTTCAGCCGTGACCCGACCAGCTAGCGAAGCGCCGCCACGAGTCGGAAGCGGTAAGGGATGAACGACGGCGCATACGGAAGTTATCCGCCTCAAGCCAGATGCAGGAGAGAGTAAGAATCGGGAGGGGTGGCGAGAAACAACAGCGCCGTGTCAAGCAGGATGGTGCGGGAGATCCTGTTGTTCTTCAGTTCGACAGCAAGACCTTCATAGCGCCGCGCTGCGCTGCGCGATCGAAGGCGGCGGGTGCGTCGGCGAGCGGCATGCGTTCCGAAATCATGGACGCGACGTCGATGGCGCCGAGTTGGAGGAGTTCCAACGCTGGCTCGAAGCGGCCGCAGCGAGAACCGACGAGAGTGATCTCATTCACTATGACGGGCGCGGTGTCGAGCGGAATCTGGCCGTGCACGGTGGATTTCATGATGATGGTCCCGCGCGGTTCAACCATGCGGATGGCGGCGTGCAGGCCCGCCTGTGAACCGGTGGCGTCGACGACCCACTGATACTCGGCTTCGGGCAGGTGTTCGCCCCGAATCTCGGTGGTGACTCCGGCCTTCGCGGCGATGCGCAGTTTTTCGGCATGACGGCCGAACTGATGCACACGATAGCCGTTGACCTGGAGAACCTGCGCGACAAGAAGCCCGAGCTTTCCGTCGCCAAGGACCGCCACGGGGCTGCTGCAGGGAATGTTCACCTGGTCGAGAACCTCGCAGGCGGCGGCGACGGGTTCGGCGAAGACGGCGATCTCGGTCGGGACGGAATCGGGCACGATGTGGAGATTGCTTTCGGGCAGGGTGAGGAACTCGCGGAAGGCGCCCGGGTGGCGCACGATGCCGAGCACGGATCGCGAGGGGCAATGCCGGCCCATGCCGCGCCGGCACCAGGAACAATTGCCGCAATTGAGATTGATTTCGCCAACGACGCGCTTGCCGATGAGATCGTGCGAATCGGCAGAGACTACTTCGCCGACGAATTCATGGCCGGGGACACCGGAAAATCCATAATAGCCGCGCTGGAGCTCGAGATCCGTGTTGCAGATGCCGGCCTGGATCAGGCGGATCAGAGCGAACCCGTCGGGCCGGTCGGGTTTTGGCGTCTGCCGGATGGTGGCAGCGCCCGCTTCCAGGTGGACTGAAATCATGGAGACACTAACAGCATCGCAGCATCGCTTCAGCGCTTCAGGTGGAGGCTTGCGAGCGCGCCGCTTGCGGCGGGTTCGAGTGGCTTCGCGGCGAGGATTCGATGAAACTCCGCTGTGGCTTCGTCCGCATGTCCCGCGCGGCGAGCGCGCTGCCGGGGTTGAAGTGGGTCGCACTGAATTGTGCTCTCGCAAAGACAGCCTGGCGCTGACTCAATGGCACGACGCGATGGCCGCCCGCGAAAGAACTTCGAAGGCGGCGAAACCGGGGCGGTCGGCACATCGGCGGAGATCAGGCAGCTTCTGGCGAGAATCGATGACGTGCTTGTGTTGAAACCGCAAAAGACGCGCGTTCGCATGCGAAGCAGCATCGCGAATTTTCTGAGGTTGGACGGCGTCTGCCGCAAAAGCGGGAAAGCGGGTCCACCGGTTAATTGCGTAGCTAAAGGTTTGGCTGGGAGGCAGGGATTCGAACCCCGATACGCAGATCCAGAATCTGCAGTCCTACCGTTGGACGACCTCCCAGCAAGGAGGCAGGCGTACTCCCCATCTTACAACGCGTACCTTTCTCTACAGCTTGCGGCCTATGATTGCGTAATCCAGCCCTCCGAAAAATCGCTTGCGGAGCGATTCCGGTAATTCCGCTAATTCCGGAATGGATTCCACGGCCGGCGAAATCTCATGCACCTCGATCGAACCGATGCCCGATTCTTCCATATAGAACTCAAGGAGCTGGCGCGGTACCGGACGCGTGTGCGTGGGGTCGAGATAAAAGTATGTCGCGAAAATGGCGAGGCAATCGGGGTTCGGCGTCTCGATCGCCAGCACGCCGCCGCGCCTGAGACTGGCCGCGCATAAACGAATCATCTCGGGAAGCCTCGCGGGCTCGAGATGCTCGACCAGCTGCGAGGCGAAGATGCCGTCGAATTCGCCGGCAGTCTGCAGTGGAGGGTACGCGAAGAGATCGGCCACCTCGGCGTCAAGCCCTTTCTCCCGGCACATCGCGACGGACTCGGCGCCGAGGTCGATTCCTCTGGCGGGCACGCCCATCTCGCGCATCAACTGCAGGAACTCGCCGCGGCCGCAGCCGATATCGAGCACATTGCGGCAATTGGCAAAGAACGGGCGGTAGAGTTCTTCGGTCTGCCGCACTTGCGCTTCCGAACCGCGGAAGCGAAAAGCGAAACGGGTGTAGTCGATGTCGAGAGGGCGCGTGGATTCCGCGGAATGCGCGGCGGCAGAGGCGCGGCGGTTGCGGAGTGGGCTGCACAGGGGACGGCTGACGGAGGCGGATGATGCGCAGCTCGTCGTGGATCAGCTGGCCATACTCGGCACGAACCTTCTGGAAGTCGAGCCAGAGCTGCTTCTGGATGTTGACTGTTGTGCGGTCGAGCGCGCCCAGATAATCAGCGTGCTGGGCCTTCGCGATCTCGCGGAAGTTCGATTCCATCAGCATGGAGCGATGCTGGAACGCACCCTGCAGGTCCGCCGTGGCGCGCAGGAACTGAATCTCGTTGGTGGCAACTTTGCTTTCCCACGCTGCGCGCAGTTCGACAAAATGCTTTCGGATGTCCTTGAGCTCATCGGATTTCGGGCTCAAGGCGTACTCGCCCGCAGCGGTGATCTCGCGCTCAGTTCTGAGCCGCGTAGCCGAGCTGTTCGTTCGTCTGGCTGGCGAGCGAGACCAGCGACCGATTCTGTTCGTTCAGCACTTCCATGATCGCTTCGAGGGCGGAAACGGCTTCGCGGTTGAAACGTGATCTGATCGCGAACGAACCACTGCAGCGATCGGGCGATGGTCTTCTTGATCCACTGAATGATGCGATTGAGAATGCCGCCGGAGCGCGGATTCACGCTCCCGATCGCGGCGATCTTTCCCATTGCGGCATCGCGCGCGTGAACAACCGGCATCAGGTCGGCGATGGAAACCTGAATCGGCGGGCGGCGGGTCGCTGGAGTCGCCGGGCTCGGCGGAGGAAACGGCCTCCGGCACGGGATAGCGCGTGCGAACGCGGTCACGCACCGCCTGGATGATGGCGTTCAGCTCGGCCAGCCGCTCGGCGTCGCCCCGGGTTTCGGCGTTGTCGTGTGGTTCGACCGGCAAAGCGCTCATCGGTTCTGCTCAGGCCGGGAAAAAGTCGCCACCATCTTCGAACTCAGGCCGCCGCGCGATGCGAACTCGCCGGTGATCGTGGCGCGGACCGGCTGCGCCGCCTTCACGATATCGCGCAGGAAACAGTTGACCACGTTTTCCTGAAAGATGCCGAGATCGCGATAGGCGAGCGTGTACATCTTAAGCGACTTCAGTTCCAGGCAAAGGCGATCCGGAACGTAGCGGATCGTGATGGTGCCGAAATCGGGCAGGCCGGTTTTGGGGCACACCGAGGTGAATTCGGGAACGACGATTTCAATCTCGTAGTTCGGGAACTGATTCGGCCAGGTCTCGATCTCGGGCAGCGGCGCGTCGATGCCCGCGCTTGCATGCTCATCGGTGTATCCGTGGTTCATTGGCCGAGTTCCCGCGAAAGCAGCTCCAGGAAGAGGCCGACGTCGGTGACCACGCCAACCGCCTGACCCGTGCCGCGATCGCTGACTTTGGTCGCGACGGCGGGATTGATATCGACGCAAACGATCTTGACCCAGCTCGGCAGCATGTTGCCGGTGGCGATCGAGTGCAGCATGGAGCCCAGACAGAGCACGAGGCCCGCGTTTTTCAATGTGGCGGCGTAGGCGTCCTGCGCCGCGTTCATGTCGGTGATGGTTTCGGGCAGCGGACCGTCATCGCGCAGGCTTCCGGCCAGCACGAACGGAACATTGTTCTTCACGCACTCGTACATCACGCCGGATTGCAGGCGGCCGCTTTCCACCGCACCCTTGATGCCGCCCGCGTGATAGATGGCGTTGATGGCGCGCATGTGATTGCGATGGCCGTGCTCTTCCTGGCGCCCGTCGGCCAGGCGAATGCCGAGCGACGTGCCGAACAACGCGGATTCGATATCGTGAACGCCGAGCGCGTTACCGCTGAGGACGGCATCGACCCAGTGATCGCGGATCAGTTTCGAGAGCCCGGCCACGCCGCCGGTGTGCACCACAACGGGTCCGGCCACCGCGACGATGGTCTTGCCCTGCTCTTTCGCCTGGCGCGCGAGCGCCGCGGTTTGGCGGACGGCGGTTTCCACCTGGCGTTCGGAGGAAATTTCGTTCGACATGAAGGCGAAGGCGAGGCGGTCGCGCTCCTTCGATTCGGGCGTGACGCGGATGCCGCGCGTGCCGACCACCACCATGTCGCCGGCTTTGAGATCGCGCAGGCGCCGGCAGTATGCGGAAGGGGTTTTCGTATCGGCGTCTTTGACGACAGCGTCTTGGACGACGATCATCGCGTCCATGCGCTGATTCTGCACTTCGATGAATTCGCCGCCGATGCGAACCAAGGTGTGGTGATTGCTGGTGGAGTAGAAATCTTCCGGGGCGCAGCGGTCGCGCTCGACGAGCCCGAGCGCGGCGTCGCCGGTCTCGGCGGGCGAGCATCCGATGGCGAGAAGCTGCGCGAGAACATGCTCCATCTGCTGACGAGTGGGCGTTTCAACGCGGAGGCGCAGGTACGACGGGTCACCGTTGGTGCGGCCGATACGGAACTGCTCGACTTCGAAACGGCCGCTCGATTCGACCACCTTGTCGAAGATCTGCTCCATGACGTGGGAATCGATCAGGTGGCCTTCGGCCTCGACGACTTCTTCAAATGGCATGAAACTACCAGTCTACCTGCGCGGATGGCCGCGCCGCGCGTGGCGGCGAGTGGAAAATTGAAAAAACACGTGAAAAACAGGCGTATTGGGCACTTTTCCGCTTTACATCGTTCTCCGCGTTCCGTATGATGATAACGAATCGCGAACATGAAGGCGCTTCGGAACCCTATAAATACAGGGGTTTCGTGCATTCGAGGGACTCGCGAAATTGAATACAGGAGGCTTGATGGCCACTCAGAGAATGACGCAAACCCAGTTGGTTCGCGGGTTGGCGGAAGCAGGTGAAGTCACGAACAAGCAGTCGCGCGCGATGCTGGATCACCTCTCCAGCCTGGCGGTCAGCGAAGTGAAGAAGAACGGAGTCTTCGTACTGCCGGGCATCGGCAGACTCGTTCGCGTTGACCGGAAAGCCCGTTTGGGCAGGAACCCGGCGACCGGCGAATCGATCAAGATTCCGGCGAAGAAGGTGGTGAAGTTCCGCGTCGCGAAAGCGGCGAAGGATGCGATCGTTCCACCAAAAGTGAAGAAGGCCTAAGCGCAGGCATCAGCCGGCGGCGACCGAAAGCGCAGCCCGGAAAAATCAAAACCCCGCAAACGCCGGTCTGGCGTCTGCGGGGTTTTTGTTATTCGAACTCTTTCGAAGCCGTTGCCGCCCCACTTGCCGGCGGCGCTTTGAAGCTTTACGCCTGCTTCCTGGTTTCTACGGAGGGCTCTTCTTCTGCCTTGAGCGCTTGCTTGAAGTTCCTGATGCCTTCGCCCAGGCCCTTCGCTACTTCCGGAATTTTCTTGCCACCGAACAGCAGCGCAGCGATCCCGACCACGACCAACAGGTCCGGTCCGGACAGAATATTAGCAGTCTGAAAGCTCTGCATAAGCATTGCGGGCACCTTCCAATTTCATTCTAGAACGACGGGGTGGCGGCGTCCACCTGACGCCTGTAAAATCCAAACTCCGCAAAGGCCATTGCGGCGTTCGCGGGGTGTTCCTGTCACTCTGATGTTTTCGAAGCGGTGGCCGCCCGAATTGCTGGCAGCGTGTGAAGCGTACGCCTGCTTCTACTTCTTGACCTCTTCGGGCTCTTCCTTCTTCGCGGGGTCTTCCTTCTTCGCGGCTGGACTCTTCTTCCTTCATTGCCAGCTTGAAGTTCTTGATGCCCTCGCCCATACCCTTGGCCAATTCCGGAATCTTCTTGCCGCCGAACAACAGCACGGCGACGCCAAGTATGATGAGCGTCTCCTGCCCGGAAAGGCCGAGAATTCCAGCGGTCTGAAAGCCTTGCGCAAACATTACGGCCACCTTTCGACTTCCATTCTACAGTAAGCAGGCGCCCCTGGCGCGAACCGTTAGTGGCACATCGGAGTTCAGCGGCCGGAGACTTTGTGCCCCAGCCAGATCAGCAGAATCAGCGCGAAAACGGCACAACTTCCCATCATGACGGCGAGGGGAATGATCTTCAAGCCGACATCCGCAGCCAGGTGTCCAAGCACAAACGGAGTCAGAATTCCGCCCATCAGCGCGAACGTGAAGATGCCGTTGAAGTAGCCGGGATGATAGTACGAAAACCGGCTCGCGATACGCTCGGCAACCAGGGGGTAGATGGCGGAAAATCCCACGCCCGTGAGGAGAATTCCGACGACCACGCCAAAGCGGCTGCCGGCCGCGAGCAGGGCCGTGCATCCGAAAAGAGCGGCGAAGGCGCTGAACGCCATCAGCCTGCCATGCCGAACCACGCGGAGGAGTTTCGATACGACGATGCGTCCCACCATGAGCGCCAGCCAGTAAACCGCCAGCAGCGTAACCGCGGTCGAAGGGCTTAGACCCATGCGATCGATCAGGAACACGGGAAGCCAGCCGGCGAGCGCCCATTCGTTGGCGAACTGAAAAAAGAGCAACAGGGCGAAGATGATCGCGAGCGGGCTGCGCAGATCGTGGATCGATTGCGCGAGCGAGACTTCCGTCACCTCGGATCGCTCGACGTGCAAACGCGCGAGGGATACGGCCGCGGCCGCGGGCAGCATCGCCGTGAGCGCCAGCAGGCGAGTGGGCCCGGCATCCCCGAAGGACTGCGCGAGCAGAGATGCCGCGAGCACGCTGCCGCCGCCAAAAAAGATACCGCCGGTCAGGATGATGGTGGCCGGATTGGACTCGTAGCTCGGCGTCATGGCTTCCAGCACCGCGGTGTTCATGATTCCCGCACTCGCTCCCGTGACGAGAAGCGCCAGCATCTGATACCAGAGTTCCGCGGGCGGTGCAGCGACCGAGAGCAATAGCATCGAGACGGAGGCGAAGATATATCCGGCGGCCAGCAAGCGACCGAGCGGGATAGTGCGGGCCAGGCGGAGCCCCAGAATCCCGCCGCCAATTACACCTGCGCCCAGCACCAGGAAATAATCGCCCGCGATGCCGAAATCGGGGTGGATGTGATATCCCCAGAGCGGCAGCAGGCCGCCAGGGAGGGCCAGCAGAAATCCGGAGACGACCAGCCCGCAAAGAATTTGCCAGGGCCTGGCGGTGTGCCGGATCACAGCACCCAGGTGATGCCGCGCTGTGGCTGCCGGCGTCATGACGGCAGACTCAGGCGGCGATTTCGGGAGTTGGCTAACATCCTCCCTGGAATTCTACACCCCTATTCAGCACACTGGATCAACCCGCAAGCACGGTGGCGACGATGTCCCGAAGCTGGTCGGACCGGTAAGGCTTCGGGAGAAACGCATCCATCATTTCCCCGAATTCGGCTTTGACCTCGGCTTCGGCATATCCGCTGCTGGCGATCACCTTGAGGTTCGGATCGTGGTGGCGCAAACGGCGAACCACCTCTCCGCCACCTTCGCCGGGCATGGTGAGGTCGACAATGGCGAGTTCAATCTGCCCCCCGAGCGACTGGAAGAGTTGCACGGCTTCTGCCGAACCTGCGGCGCAGACCACGGTGTAACCGGCCAGTTCCAGAGTCCGGCGAACGGTCTCGCGCACGTATTGCTCGTCGTCAACCACCAGCACGATCCCGCCCAAAGCGCGGGAGGCTTGCGTCTCGGCCTCCGCATCAGACGGCTTGCTATCGCAGGCGGGCAGATAGACCGCGAACGTGGTTCCGCGGCCGGGCGAACTACTGATACGCATGGTGCCCTGGTGGCTGCGGACAATGCCCAGGACCGCTGACAAGCCCAAGGCCACGCCCTGTGGATTTGGTTGTGAAAAACGGGTCGAAAATGCGTTGAAGAGTCTCGGCGTCCATTCCGGCGCCGGAATCGCGCACTTCAAGAAAAACGTATTTCCCCGCGGGCGCCGGGATTCCCTGGATCACGAACACGTCGTTGGCGTGACGCGTGCCATCGAGCTCGCGCCGCTCCGGTGCGCACAGACACCTCGCCTTTATTGTCGACCGCTTCGGCGGCGTTGATCGCGAGGTTCATGGCGATCTGCTGCAACTGGCTGGGGTCCCCGTGCACGAGCGGCAAAGCCGGCGCGATCGCGAGATTCAGCCGGACCGCCTTGCCCAGCGCGGATTCGATCAGAGTCAGCGTTTCCGAGACGAGCGCGGAAAGATCGACATACTCCAGACGGAACTGGCCGCGCCCCGAATAGGCGAGCATCTGATTGGCCAGAGCGGCGGCGCGTTCCGTCGCCTGTACGATGGACCGGAGCAATTCGGCGATACCCGAACCGGGCTCGGCTTCCTCGACCGCGAGGCTCGCGTTACCGAGAATGCCGGTCAGGAGATTGTTGAAATCGTGCGCGATTCCGCCGGCGAGAATTCCGAGGCTTTCGAGCTTCGCGGTCTGGCGCAGTTTCTCTTCTAACCGCTTTCGCTCGTCTTCCAGCCGCTTTCGTTCGTCTTCCAGGCGCTTGCGCTCGCCGATCTCGACCGCGTAGACAAGCCCGGTTCCTTCGCTCAGCGTTGCCCCGCCCACGAGCACGGTCACTTTCTCGCCCGGAGCGCCCAGGTGTTCGCACTGGAAAATCTCGCAGACGCCCGCGCTCGCGGATTTCCGCGAGCGCCTGGCCGCCACCCAGATCTTCGAGGCGTATCGGCGCGGTATCGTGTCAGTGCGGCCCAGAATTCGCAGAAGCGCGTCATTCGCCTCGGTGATCACATGGTCGCGATCCCAGAAGCCGATGCCGACAACGTTGGAATCCATGAGGCGGCGAAACGCGTGTTTGTTCGGAATCGGCGGTGAGGATAGATTGGAGGGGATCCGGTTCCGGCATCTTGCGTTGCGTAAAAACCTCTTCAGAGTAGCGCGTCGCGGGCCGTTATGCGCGACGATAGTTCGGGAAAAGAAAATCGGTAATGAAGATTCCGTTAACTCCAATACGATGCCTGCATCGCGCGATCGATCTCTATGGTGCGAAGGAAGGCGTAGTCTGCGGCGCGCAGCGATTCACGTATAGCGGAATTCGGCGAACGATGCGAGAGACTGGCGTCGGCGCTGACAAGGAGCCGGCGTCGGGCAGAATGACCGGGTCGGTTACCTCAGCTACAACACACACCAACTGCTCGAAGGATATTTCGGCGTACCCCAGGCGCGGGCGATGGTGATGCCGCTGAATGTGCGTCTGACCGCGGCGGAACTGGGGGAGATCCTGCGGCACTCCGAAGCGCGCATTCTTTTCCATGAAGGCGAGTTCGCGCCGATGATCGAAACGCTGCGCAAAGCGTGGCCGGGAATGCGAACCATCAACCTCGACACGGAGTACGAGGATTTCCTTGCCACCGGCACGCCCGAGCGCGCGGATGTTTTGAGTTTTGACGAAGATTCGATCGCCGAGCTCTTCTACACCAGCGGCAGCACCGGGACGCCGAAGGGCGTGATGCTTTCGCACCGCACGATTTATCTGCATGCAATGGCGGTGGCGGGCGTTTTCAGCACCGACGATAACGCCGTCGAACTGCACACCATCCCGTTGTTCCACGCCAATGGATGGGGGCGCGCGCAGACCTCGACCATGATGGGCATCAAGCAGGTGATGATTCGCCGGTTCGATCCGGCGGCCGTGTGCCGGTTGATTCAGGATGAGAAGGCTACAGGGATGTCTGTCGTGCCTACGATGGCGAACGCGCTGCTGGCGTTCGAGCAGCGTTCGAACTACGATCTGTCGTCGCTGCGGCAGATCAATATCGGCGGGGCGGCGGCGTCACCGGAACTGATCGCACGCATGGAGGCTGCGTATCGGTGTGAAGTGCTTGCGGGATACGGGCTCACCGAAACGAGTCCGGTGGCCACGAGCGCGCGTAAGAAGGGCACCGTTGTATATGCGGACGAACAGGATCGCTACCGCCACCAGGCGATGGCGGGTTGGCCGCTCGCGGGCACCGAACTGCGCGTGGTTGATTCGGCGATGGAGACATGCAGGACGTGCCCCGGGACATGGCGACAATCGGCGAGGTCGTGATCCGCGGCGATAACGTGATGGACGGCTATTTCAAGGACCCCGAGGGGACCAGAGCTGTCATGACCGGCGCCTGGTTCCATAGCGGCGACATGGCGGTCTGGGACGAGGAGAACTACGTCCAGATCGTCGACCGCAAGAAGGACATCATCATCAGCGGCGGCGAGAACGTTTCTTCGATCGAGGTGGAGAATGCGCTGGCGGCGCATCCGGGCGTGGCGGAAGTGGCGGTGGTGGGAGCACCCGACCCGGTCTGGGGCGAGATTCCGGTGGCGTTCGTCGTGACCAAACCGGATTCACCGTGCACAAAGGAAGAGCTCGCCGCCTTTGCGGCAACGCGCCTGGCGAAATTCAAGCTTCCGCGGCGGTGGGAATTCCGCACGGAGCCGCTTCCGAAGGGGGGCACGGGCAAGGTGCTGAAGCGCGAATTACGCGAGCAATTCTGGCACGGCAAGGACCGCCGGGTCGGCGATGCGACCTGAGGCAGTGTGGCGGGTGGGTCATCGTGACACACCGAGGGTACAGAACAATACGAACCCCTGAATATGCTGATCCGTACGATGAATAGAATCAATTACTTGAAAAGCAGACTTTATGGGGGCAGGTTTGCTATCCTAATCCCGAATCGCTTGAAGTAACTCAACCTGCCCTCTGCTGCAACACACGGGCGATTGGGATAACGGGTCCGAGACCATGGCTTTCGGGAGTTGTGGCCGGATTGATCGGCTCGTTGTCCTCCGCTTGGAGGTTGCAGCAGTAGGGGTTTTCTTTTTCCCCTTGTCGAATTTTGGCGTTTTGGCTTTCACCTTGCCCAGTTCCCCCACTGCCCGATGGGGCGCCGTCTCGTTCTTCGCACTGGCGACGGCGTGGAATTATCTCGATCGCCTGACGCTCTCCGCAGCCGCGCCGCGCGTGATGGCGGAATTTCATTTGAGTAACACGGATTACGGGTGGCTGACCAGCGCCTTCGCGCTGCCTTACGCGATTGCCGCGCCGCTGGTGGGGTGGTTCCTCGACCGGCTGGGCCTCGAAACCGGAATCGTGTGCGCGGTGGCGTTGTGGTCGCTGAGCGCGGCCTTGTGCGGGTGGACGCGGAGCTTCGGGCAGCTGGTGGGCGCACGTATTTCGTTGGGCGTATGGGAATCGGCCGGGATTCCGGCGGCGGGCAAGTTGAATGCGATTTATCTGGAGCCGAAGGATCGGGCGATCGGGGCGGCGATTACGCAGATCGGGATCGGGCTGGCGGGGGTTGGCGCTCCGCTTCTGGTGGCGTGGTTCACGGGGTGGCGCAGTCCGTTTTTCGTTTGCGCGGCGCTGGGGTTGGGCGTGGATTCCTTTGTGGATGCTGGTGCGACGGAGCGTGCGGCCTTATCGCGAAGTTGCGCCGCAGCGGGAGCGCGGCGGTTTTCGGGATTCTGCGGGATCGTCGGCTGATCGTGCTGGCTCTCGCGAATGTGTTGTGGATGGTGGGTTATACGTTCTGGACGAACTGGACCACTCTCTATCTGGTTCAGACGTTCCAACTCACGACTGCGCAGGCGAACGGATACGCGTGGGTTCCACCGGTGGCATCCGTTGCCGGAGGCTTCGCTGGCGGATGGCTTTCGCGGAAGCGTTATCGCACGGGGAGCGGCTGCGATGGACGCCCGGGTGTTCGCGGTATTCGTGAGCGCGATCGGCTGCCTGGTTTCGGTGCTCGTGCCGTTCTGCCCGACTCCGCTGGTGGCGCTAGTGCCAGTGTCTTTGAGCTATTTCGCGATTGTGGCGGGGAGCGTCAATATCTACACGATCCCGCTGGATATCTGGGGCGGCGAACATGCGGGCACGGCGCATTGCGGCTCTGGGGTTCGCGTACGGTCTGATGCAGACGGCGATCTCTCCGCTGATCGGTTTCCTGGTGGATCACTTCGGGTTCGCGCCGGTCTGCTGGCTCGTGGCAGCGCCGCCGTTTGCGGGTTGGGTGCTGCTGCGGATGACGACCACCTCCCGCAGCACGGACCTTGTCGCGAGATAATGTTGAACAATCGCGGGGAGAAGCTCGTTACAGAGTCGTGATACCCCTTTGTCGATTTAAGAGGATGCAATCAATGTTCAGGAAACTCAGTATCAGTCTGGCGCTCACGGCCATCTCGGCTTTTGCCCAGACGAAACCAGCCTTCGAGGTGGCAACGATCAAGCCGGCCGCCCCGCTGGACCAGGCCAAAATTATCGCCGCCGTGCAAAGCGGCGGGAAAATGCCTGTGGGAGCGAGTGTCGACGCCCACCGTGCCGAATATCTCTACCTCGACCTGAAGACCCTGGTTTGCTATGCCTACGGAGTCAAGCCTTACCAGGTCAGCGGACCAGATTATATTTCCTCCACGCGTTTCGACATCGTCGGCAAGCTTGCCGGACGGTTCAGCCAAAGCGGACGCCGCCAAAATGCTGCAGTCGCTTCTCGAGGAACGGTTCAAGCTGACGTTCCATCGCGCCAGCGCGGAGCATCCGGTACTGGCCCTGGTGGCGGCGGGAAAGAATGGGTTGAAGCTGAAGCCTTCCGCCGCGACGCCCGTTGCTATCGATGAGGATGCGCCGCTCAAGCCGGGCGAGTTGAAGACCGAGGGCCCGGACGGACCAGTCCGGACCAAGGTGGACCTCACGACGGGAAGTTCGGTCGTCGACATGGGGCTGAAAGGCAAGATGGCGTATCACGTCGCGCCGGCCACGCAATCGATCCACATCGATTTCAGCATGACGACCATGGGCGGACTCGCGGACATGCTCACACAGTTGTTCACGCAGATCGGCGGGGCAACCGGAGGACGGCAAGTCGTGGATATGACCGGTGTCGAGGGCAATTACGACGCGACGATCGAAATCTCTCTGGCTGACATTCTGGCGATGGCGAGAGCCGCGGGCGTGGATCTCGGGCCGAATGTGCCGAATGCGCCCGGCGCGGCGGCTGGTGTGGCGTCAGACCCCGGCGGGGGCTCTACTCTGATGGATGCGGTGAGATCGATGGGGCTGAAGCTCGAGTCTCGCAAGGCGCCTGTGGATCAGTTTGTGATCGACCACATCGAAAAGGCGCCCACGGAAAACTGAAGATCTACAAATTATCGTTTGAAGCGCTTTGGCTCTTGCTGAGCCGCAACTGTAAGGAACCGGTCTTAACGCAGGTCCGCCAGGGAAACTTCCATTGGTCCGCCTTGTCCGGAAACGACGTAGCGAATAGATTCCTGGACATCCTCATCCTTCCACAACCAGCGCGTGCTTCCATGGCGCGCCCATCTATTACGGTCCGATCCGTCGATCCCGAGGCGGTTCAGAGCACTGGACGGGTGGCATAGGATGAAAGCGTGCGTGACAGTTTCGGAGCGCACGTCCGCTTCTACAATCAGCATTCTCTTCCGCCAATCCGCCACCGAAAATATTCCGGTTCCGAGCTACAGAGCCGGATTCGTCGCCGTGCAGGTGCAACCCATAAGCGGGCGAATGTAATGAGTACCTCATACCCCGGGGGCCGCGTTACCGTTCCATCGCTGTTTGAATGCGTAGGGAGAGGGAGTTCGGGATTCTCCACAATCGAGGGAGGGGCCCGAAGGCCCCGAACGATCCGGCAAATGAATATCTGGTGACCAGCCCGTTCCGGATCCCCTGCGGCAAGATCAAAAAACTGTTCCGTACTTGCGCCCAGTTGCTGATCATGGTCTTCCTCACGGAAGCCCCAGGAATTTTGCGTCTTCGCTTGACAATTACCTGCCATGAATGTCGCGGCTCGCCAGTGCGCTGAAGCGGGCCCTCAGGCGCAGTTTACAATCGCAACAGTGCGACGCGTCCTGTTCGTAGTGAATGTGCTGATCGCGATCGCCCTGATCGCGGCGGGGGTAATCTTCTATTGGGTCTTATACCGCGCGCTGCCGAAGACTTCGGGAACGATCGAGACGCGCGTCACGCAACCGGTCGAGGTGCGGCGCGATGGCCTCGGGGTTCCACACATCAAAGCGCGCAACCTCGATGACGTCTGGTTCGTGCAGGGCTATACCACGGCGGAAGATCGCATGTTCCAGATGGATGGACTGCGGCGACTCGCCGCGGGCGAACTCGCCGAAGTCTTCGGAGCCTCACTGCTTGATTCCGACCGTGAAGCGCGCCGGTTGCGAATGCGGCGCATGGCAGAGCAGATTTACGCGGAGATGGCCGAATCAGATAAATCGGCATTCGCAGCCTATGCGCGCGGCGTGAACGCGTACATCGAATCGCATCACGGCCGATACGGCGTGGAGTTCACGCTGATCGGTTACGATCCGCGCCCGTGGAGCGTGGTGGATTCGGTGCTCTGCGGCTTGCAGATGTTCCGGACGCTCGCAGCCAACTGTAGAACCAAGCTCATCAAACAGCAGATGCTGCGTGGCGGCGAACCGGACAAAGTCAGCTTCCTGTTTCCTTACCGGGCCGGCGGCGAGTTCATGCCCGGCGCTGATGCGCAGCCAGGTTCGAACGCATGGGCTGTCTCCGGCGCGCATTCCGCCACGGGAAAGCCGCTGCTCTCGAGCGATATGCACCTCGAATTCAGCATCCCGGGAATCTGGCACATGGATCATCTGGAAGCTCCCGGCATGAACGTCACCGGTGTTTCGCTGCCCGGCATGCCAGGAATTATCTCGGGGCATAACGACCGCATTGCCTGGGCCGAAACCAATCTCGGCTTCGACGTGCAGGACCTGTACATCGAGAAGATCGATCTGCGCACCGGCCGCTACCTGTATCAGGGCAAGGTGGAGCAAGCCCGCGCGGAACGGGAAATCATCGCGGTTAAAGGCCGCGGGAGCAGAAGAGGTCACGAACTGGGTAACGCGCCATGGTCCGGTTTTCGAAGCGAGGAATGGAGAGGTGATGACGCTGCGGTGGACTGCCGCGGAACCCGGTGTGTTCCAGAACATCTTTCCCGACATCGATCGCGCGCGCAACTGGGATGAGTTCAGGCATGCGATTTCGCGTTACGGCGGCCCGGGCCAGAACTTCGTTTACGCGGATGTGGACGGCAATATCGGTTATCAGGCCGGCGGGAAACTGCCGATCCGCCGCACGTACGCGGGCGATGTTCCGGTGGATGGATCTTCCGGCGACTTCGAGTGGGATGGATACATTCCCTTCGATGAATTGCCGAAGGCGTACAATCCGCCCGGCGGGTTCGTGGTGACCGCGAATCAGAATCCGTTTCCGCCCGATTATCCGTATCGCGTGAGCGGAAGTTTTGGCGCACCCTACCGTTCCCGGCAGATTCTGGATATGCTGCGCGCCGGCGGCAACAAGCTCAAACCGGAAGACAATCTGCGCATCCAGAAGGATGTTTACAGCGGGTTCAACAAATTTCTGGCCCGGCAACTGGCCGCCGCTTACGCGGACCGGAAGGGGACCAACAAGGTTTTCGACAGCGCGATCGCGATGCTGGCGGCGTGGGACGGGCAGATGGATGCGGAACGCCCCGAGCCGCTGATCACCAACCTGACTTATCAATACCTGCGCAAGGCGATTGCCGAGCGCGCGTCGCCGGGTAGCGGAGAACTTTACGAGTTACAGATCGCCACCGCAGTGGTGGAGCGGATCCTGCGCGAGCACCCGGCAGGATGGTTCGGCAACTACAACGAGCTCCTGCTGCGATGCTTCGCCGATGCAATGGAGGAGGGGCAGCGCATGCAGGGTGCCGATCCGTCGCGCTGGAAGTGGGGCAGGAATATGTTCCTGAATGTCACCAATCCGGTTGTCGGCCGGGTGCCGGTGGTGGGGAAATATTTCAATATCGGACCGGTGCCCCTGAGCGGCGGCGCAACCACGGTCAAGCAGACCACGACGAGGCTCGGACCTTCCGAGCGGATGAATACCTCAACGAGCGATTGGGATGCTTCACTGATGAATCTGCCGTTCGGCGAATCGGGTCACATCGCTTCCTGGCATTACTCGGACGAGTGGAAAGCCTACTACGCCGGCAGGAGTTTTCCCATGCAATTCGACAAGGTGGAAGTGAAGAGCACGGTCACGTTTGTGCCGGCAAAATGAAGAAAGCCGGAACCCGCAGGCCCCGGCTTCTGGATCCTCGTGACTCAGGAAAAACTACTTCTTGTCTTTCTTGGGCTTCTTCGTTTCTTTCTTCTGGTTCATGCCTTTGGCCATTGATTGAATCTCCCTTCGATCAGATTAGCGCTTTTCTCAGTCCTGTGAAGGCAGAATTTTCAACGTCGTCACTTTAATTGTGTCGTCCTTGACGTCGCCTGTGACTTCCACCTCGAAGTCGTCCAGTTTGGTGGAGGCCTTCAGAGCGGCGATGGCCTTGCGGTTGCCCGCTTCATCGAACTTCAGAAATTTATTTTCGTTCGTATAGACGCCGTATCCGCTCTTCTCGCATTCCGGCATCAAAGCGCATTGCTTGGTGTGCGCTTCGGCGACGATGCGGCCGCCGACGAGTGTTCCCGTCGAGCCGGAAATTCGCAGATCGGCCGTTCCGGAACATTTCTGGTCCATCAGGATGCCTTTAATATCGCCCTTGCTGTCCGGGGCCGGCGGCGCCGCAGCGAAAGCCGAAATGGCGCTCGCCAGGAACAGCCATCGCGACAGTTTGATCATTCTTTTTCTCCCTTCGCTTTTTTTTAACGCGTTGAATCCCGGACGTGTCAAGAAGGCACGGATGCCCTCGTATGGGAGTTTCTATATTTTCGAGTGTCCTCGGATAAAATCCTGAAATGAAATTCCCACCGATGGCGCGATGACGTAACGAAGACCCTGCCTGAGATCTTGACTTTTTCGAAAGGCATAGATAATCTACACATAGATTTTCTATGAAACGAAAAAAGGAAGATCAGGACCTCCTGCCGGGCACGCTGGAGATGCTGATCCTGCAGACGCTGCGGCGCGGCCCGCTGCATGGGTATGCGGTGGCGCAATACATCCGCGAGGCGTCGGATGAATTGCTGAATGTGGAAGAAGGCTCGCTCTATCCCGCGCTGCAGAGGCTGCTGCGGGAAGAGTGGGTGGCGGCGGAGTGGGGCCTTTCGCCGCGCAACCGACGGGTGCGGATTTACCGCCTCACTGCGGCCGGGAAAAAGCACCTGCAACGTGAGACCGCTGGTTTCGACCGCCTGCTCACGGGCATTAGCCGCATCATGAGGCCTGCCGAATCATGAGCGGGATCACGCGCTGGTTCGAACGAAAACGCATGGAGCGCGATCTCGCCATCGAGATGAACGGGCACATCGAGGAAATGGCGGAGGACATGATCGAAGCGGGTCAGAGCCCGGAACAAGCGCTCCAAAACGCCCGGCGCAAGTTCGGCAACGTCCCGCTGCAGATGGAGCGAAGCAGAGATGCGTGGGGCTTGACGGCGATCGGTGAGTTCATCGCGGACCTCCGGTTCGGTTATCGCCTTCTCGCGAAAAGCCCTGTATTCACGATGGTCGCGATATTGACACTGGCGCTCAGCATTGGCGCCAGCACGGCGGTATTTACGGTAGTCGACTCGGTTCTGCTCAGGCCGCTCGGCTATCGCGACAGCGGCGACCTGGTGGTGGCGTGGGAACGGCTGCCGTTCCTTGGGCCCGGCGTTATAGGTCCGAATCCGCGCCACGAAGACCTGTGGAAGAAGCGCGCGACCGATTTCACGGCGATGGTCATGGTCAACCAGGGATCGCGCGGTGTTGCACTCGGCCTGGAGCATCCGCGCGTCACCGGGTCGGTTACCACTGAAGTGAATCTGTTCGACCTGCTCGGAGTCGCGCCAATGATGGGGCGCGGGTTCGGGGAGCCGGATGCGGTAAAGGGCAGCGCTCCCGTAGCGGTGATCAGTTATCCGTTGTGGCAGAGCTTGTTTCGCGGCGATCCGGACGTGATCGGTAAGCAGGCGCGTGTGGGCGATACGCTTACCGAGGTCATCGGGGTGCTGCCCGAGAGCTTTCGCTTTCCCAACCGGAACGCATTGCAATCGTTCAATCTGGGTCAGCGGGGGAGCACGGTGCCCGAGCCCGGCATCTTCCTGCCTGTTGCCCTTGATATGTCGCAATTTGACTGGAACGGCGATTATGGAAACTGGGTCGCGCTGGGGCGGCTTCGTCGCGGTGTCGATATCCGCCAGGCACAGGCGCAACTGACTTCGATCGAGTCCGAGGTGCGCGCTCATATGCTGGCGCGGGGCGCGGCAGAGCAACTGAAGGTTATTGTTCAGCCTCTGCAAAAAGCAGTGGTGCAGGATTCGGAGCGGGGCTTGTGGCTGCTGATGTCAGCGGTGAGCGCGCTCTTGTTGATCGCATGCCTGAATCTGACCAACACTCAGCTCGGGCGCGCCCTTTCGCGCCGGCATGAGGCCGCGGTGCGGAGCGCTCTCGGCGCTTCGAAGTGGCGGCTGGTGCGGGTTTCACTAGTGTAGTGTCCGCGAAATAACTATACAGCGGCTTTCTTCCGTTTGCGAGGTTTTGGGCTGGTGCAGCCGGGCTGAATCTGCTCGAGAGTTCGGCGGCAGCGGGAGAGTTGCTCCAGAATCGATTCGACAGTCGCCGTCCAGACGAAGGGTTTCGGACTTTCATTCCACGCTCTGAGAAAGGCTGCAATCGATGCCTGCAGGTCGGCGACGCTGCGAAAGACGCCGCGCTTGATGGCTTTGTTGTCCAGGTGGCCGAACCAGCGCTCGACGAGATTCATCCAACTGGAACTGGTGGGAACGAAGTGAGAGACGAAACGAGGATGGCGCTTCAACCAGGCCATAACCTTCTCGTGCTTATGGGTGCCGTAGTTGTCCATCACCAGATGCAGCGGCACATCGCCGGGGAACTCTGTATCCAGCCGGCGCAGGAATTTCAGGAACTCCTGATGCCGATGTCTTTGATGACATTCGCCAACGACCTTGCCCTGTAAGGTCTCCAGAGCCGCGAACAATGTAGTCGTCCCGTTGCGCTTGTAATCATGAGTCATGGTGCCGCAGCGTCCCTTTTTAACGGGTAGGCCGGGCTGCGTCCGATCCAGCGCCTGAATCTGGCTCTTTTCGTCCACGCAAAGGACAATCGCCTGCTGCGGAGGATTCAGATACAGGCCCACGACATCGGTCATCTTCTCCAGAAACTTCGGATCGCGCGACAGTTTAAAGGTCTCGGTTCGATGCGGTTGCAGGTTGTGAGCACGCCAGATATTGTGCACTGTGGACTTACTGACGCCCTGTTGCTCCGCAAGTGTTCGGCAGCTCCAATGAGTCATCCCCGCCGGTTTGGTTTGCAGAGTCGCTTCCACGATCGCCGTGATTTTATCCATTTCATATAGCGGTTTTCGTCCGCGGCCCGGGGCGACTTCCCACAAACCATCCAGCCCGCATTCGACGAAACGCTTCCGCCAGAGAATAACCGTGTTCCTGTTTACCGCAAGCCGCCTGGAGATGGCGGAATCGGCCTCACCTTCGGAGGCGCCGAGGACAATCCGACAACGCAGAGCCACCTGTTGCGGAGTGCCATGGGCTGCGGTCCATTCCTGAATCTTTTGCCGGTCCGCCGTCGACAGCTCAAGGGAAACAGCCAAGACCCAGGTTAATACAACCCCTAGTATTATGTCTAGTTATTTGTTGGACACAACACTAGCGGAGAATCTGCTGTTAGCATTCGCAGGCGGGGCGTCGGGAGTGCTACTCGCTGCGGGAGGCGTGAACCTTTTCCGGCATTATTCCGTCGTCGACGTTCCGCGGCTGGCGGAGGTTCATATCAATCTGACCGTGCTTGTCTTTTCGCTCGCGGTAACGGCTGGCGCGAGCATTCTGTTCGGAATGCTGCCCGCGCTGCGCTTGGCGCACGTGCCGCCGCAGGAAGCGCTGCAGGCCAACAGCGGACGGGCGACGGGCGACCGCCATAGGCAGACCGCAAGCCGCTGGCTGGTGGGTCTCGAGGTTGCCGGTTGCGCCGCCCTGCTGACTATTACGGGTCTGTTCGGCAAGAGTCTGCTGCATCTGATGACGCAGGATCGAGGTTTTGACACCCGGCGCGTCGCCGTGGCGCAGGTGGATCTCTCGAGAAAGACACAGGCCGACTCCGCGGGACGCGTGGCGTTCGACGACAGCGTGCTTGAAGCACTGCACGCGATTCCCGGCGTGGAATCGGCCGGGCTGGTCAGCGCGATGCCGCTCGAAGGAGAATCGTGGATCGAAGAAATCGTAAGATCCGGCAGCCCGCAGCAGGGATAATCCGCTGCTCAATCTCCGATGGGTGAGCCCGGGATATTTCGAAACCACGGGGCAGAAGCTTGTTGCCGGACGGCTCTTCGAGGAGCGCGACCGGAATCTGCACAGCGTTGTGGTGACGGAAGGCCTGGCGAAGAAGGTATGGCCCGACCGCACGCCGCTGGGCGCGGAGGTGCAGATCGAGGGGAGGAAATTCAACGTGATCGGTGTTGTGGCGGACTCGCGTGCCACGTCGCTCAAGTCGGCGCCCCTGATATGGCTTATTTGCATTACCGGGACAAGCCACCGTTTACGACCATCTTCATGGCCCGGGGCAGACAGAGCGGAGAAGCGATGGTGGTGAGCATCCGTCAGGCGATCTGGAGCCGCTTCCCGGATGTGACGATCACCCGCGCGAAGACGCTCGATGCGCAGTTGAACGATTCAATCGCGATTGAACGCTTTCAGACCATGGTGCTGTTTGCTTTCGGCGGCGCGGCGCTAGCGCTTGCCATGCTGGGCATCTACGGGGTGCTGAGCTGTTCGGTGGAAGGGCGACGGAAGGAGATCGGCGTGCGCATCGCGGTGGGCGCGACGCGCGGCGGGATCTGTATCGAGACGCTGCGTGAGAGCGCTACTTCCGATGATCGCCGGCCTGGCGGTGGGATTACTCGCCGGGATGTGGGCATCGCGCGAGGTTCGCGGGTTGCTGTATGGCGTAAGCGGAATTGAGCCGGAACTGCTGCTGGGTGTGGCCGCGGTGTTTGTCTCCGTAGCGCTGATGGCTGGATTCTTGCCTGCGCGGCGGGCGGCTTCGGTGGATCCATGGATGCCTTACGCGCGGAGTAGCGGGACGAAAAACCGCTTGCTCGCGCGCGCGGCTCGGTTATCCATCCGTCATTTGCGAGCAGTCGCTACGTGGCGAGTAGCGCCGCGTTGATGAGATCAGGACATTGAATTGTGACGCCGTGGGCTGCTTCGGGCACCTCGACGTATCTTGCGCCCGGTATGCCTGCGGCGAGGGCCCGGCCGCACGCCGGCGGAAAGATGATGTCATGCTTCGCGCTCAGCACCAGCGTGGGAATCCCGGTTAATTCAGCAAGACGCGCGGTAACGTCGAAGCTCTTCAGCGCACTGAGTTGCTTCATGACGATCGGCGGACTGTCCGCGAGATCGTGGCCGAAGATCGGCGCGAGGCGTTCGGCCAATGCGTCGCGATTCTGAGTAGCGAGGTAATCCGCCGGCATCGTGATTTCGAGGAACGCGTAGCGGCGCATACGGCGGCTGCCCACGCGGCTGCGCAAGCCGAGCCAGATCATTTTTCCCGAAAGGCGTGTCGCATCAGACCCACGCGCGGACGTGCACAACAGCGACAGGCTTCGTACGCGCTTCGGGGCCGTCAACGCGATCTGCTGTGCGATCACTCCGCCCATCGAGTGGCCGACGATGTGGGCGGCGTCGAATCCGGCCGCGTTCATGATTTCGAGCGTATCCGCGGCCATCTGCTCGATCGTGATCGGCGCGTCGGCCAGCGGGCTCTGTCCGATACCGCGATTGTCGAAGGTGAGGCAGCGAAACCTCGAACTCAGGGCGGCGGTTTGCGGAAGCCAGCCGTCTCCATGGAGTCCGACGCCCTGGATGAAGACGACGGGATCGCCCTGGCCGACAACCTTCCAGACGTTCACTTTGAAGTGGAAAGCTCCGCGACGAAGGCGTCAACCTTCGGAACACGCGGCGTGAAGCCGAGGTCGTCAGTCTTGATCTGCGCGAGAAGCTGGTCCTGCGGTACACCCTTGGCGATCGCTTCCCTGGCGCGCGCGATCCAGGTGTCGAATTTCGTTTTGTAAGCCTGAACGTCGGCCCTCGTAAGCGGGTCTCCGTTACCGGGAATCGCGGTGTCGAAATCTAGCGACAGGATGCCATCGAGCACGCCGCTCCACTCGACTGCGCTTCCGCCGCCGGCGTAATCGATCAGCGGACCGGTCTTGCCGGTCGTGACCACATCGCTGACGCAGACCACCTTGACGTCGGGGAAGTAAACGACCGTGTCGCCGCTGGTGTGCGCGCGTCCGAAGTGATGCAGGTCCGCCGTGACGTTACCCAGCTTGAGGTTGTAGACGGCGCCGGGATAGGTGATGCTGGCCGGCGCAGGCTTTGGGTTCGATTCGTAGGTGAGCAGATTGGTGTTCAGATTCTGCGCGGCGACGATCTGCACGCCCGCATCGAGGAAGCGCTGGTTGTTGCCGGTGTGATCCGCGTGGTGATGGGTCACGATAAGGTACTTGATGGGCTGATCGGAGGCGCCCTTGATCAGCGCCATGAGGGAGTTATAGTTCGCCTCGCCGGGAAGTTTGCCATCGACGACGATCAGGCCGGCGTTCGTGACGCGAACGGTGGTGTTGCCTCCCGCGTTCGCGATCATGAAGACACCCGGCTTGACTGTCGTGATGGTCTGCGGCGCCGGCGCTCCGCCTCCGCGCTGTGAATAAGCGGGAATTGCGGCGAGGGCCGCGAGTGCGAGGAATAGTGTTGGTTTCATAAACGCTCGGTAGAACTCACAGGCTCAAAGCCTGTATTACTGAATTTCTGTTTCTTGGTGCGGCGCGACGATTGTCTCATGCTGTTTTCTTCTGGGGTGGCCAATCGTGGCCGCCGCCGCGTTTCAGGCGGAAGGACTGGCTGAAAAGCCAGTCCTCCCGCAGAATTGCCTGCCCCACTTCTAACAGGACACTGGAACAACAAGTTTGCGGCAATGCCGCGCTGTGCCAACATCCTGCCAAACCCGTGGCCTTGAAAACTAACATTAAACAAGGTCCTCCGGGCGAATCGGCAGGCGGCGGATCCGCTTCTTCGTGGCTGCGAACAGTGCGTTGGCGACGGCCGGGCCGATGGGAGGCGTGCTGGCTTCGCCGATTCCGCCCGGTGGTTCGTGGCTTGGCACGAGGTGCACTTCGATCACGGGCATCTCATCAATGCGGAGCACCGGGTAGCCATCGAAGTTGCCCTGCTGCACGCGGCCGCGATCGATCGTGATGCCGCCCTTCAGCGCGGATAATCCGAACACGATTCCACCCTGAAGTTGCTGCACGACGCCCGCGGGATTCACTACCTGGCCGCAATCCTCCACGCAAACTACGCGATGCACGCGATACTTGCCCTTGCTGTCGACGGAAACCTCCGCGACCTGCGCGTTGAAGCCGCCGAAGCTGTTGACCATGGCGACACCGCGGAATCGTCCCGCAGGCAGTGGCTTGCCCCAATCGGCTTTTTCGGCGGCAAGATTCAGAACCGCGAGCGCACGCGGCGATTTCGCGAGCAGCCGCTGGCGAAATTCGACTGGATCTTTACCTCCGGCGACAGCCATCTCGTCGATAAAGCTCTCCATGAAAAATGTATTCTGCGACGGGCCGACCGAACGCCAATAGCCGACCGGAATGCCGGCCTCGGGCGGATGATACTCGACGCGCACATTCGGAACGCCGTAGAGCACGGTCGAAATGCCGTCCACTCCGTTGCGATCCACGCCGTTCTGCAGACCGGAGAACGAAGGCGATACGACGCGGGCAGTCCACGCGACGGGCCAGCCGTCGGCATCGAGACCAGCGGCAAAGCGCGTGAGTGACGCTGGCCGGTAGATGTCGTGCTGCATGTCGTCTTCACGCGCCCATGTGAGTCTGACCGGAACGCCGACGGCTTTCGCGACTTCGATCGCTTCGTCCACATGCTGGCCGGGGCGTCCGAAACTTCCGCCGAGGTAGTACGTGTGGATGTCGATTTTTTCGATGGGCAGGCCGGTGATCATGACGGCCGCATCGCGCGCGGCGCTGGGGATCTGCGTCCCGACCCAGATCTCGCATTTGTCGGGCTTCACCGACACGACACAGCTATGCGGTTCCATCGGGGCGTGCGAGAGATAAGGGGCGTCGTAGAGCGCTTCGATCTTCGTCGCAGCGGTGGGCAGCGCCGCTTCCGCACTGCCTGTGTTCAACGCCACCGCGCCGGGTTTTTTCAGCAGATCAGCGAACATTTTATGGATGGTGGCGCTTGAGGTATTCGCCATAGCACCCTCATTCCACTGGACTTTCAAAGCCTTGCGACCCTGCATGGCGGACCACGTGTTATCGGCCAGGACAGCCACGCCATTCGAGATTTGCACGACCTGCTTCACGCCGGGAACGGCTTTCGCGGCAGTGGCATCGAAGCCGGCCACCTTGCCGCCGAACACGGGGCAGCGTTCCAATACGGCGAACTGCATGCCGGGTACCTGGACGTCGATTCCATACTGCGCTTTGCCGGTGACTTTGACCGGGGTGTCGAGGCGCTTGGGCGAAGTGCCGATCAAATGGAACTTCGAGAAATCCTTTACGGCGGCGTTGCCGGGTGGCGGCACTTTCGACGCGGCGTCGGCCAGACTTCCATAGCTCAGGCGGGCGTTGGTCGCGGTGTTGACCACCGAATTATTTTCGGCGCGGCACTGGCTGCGGTCGACGCCCCACTTCTGCGCGGCAGCGGTCACGAGCATTTCGCGCGCAGTCGCGCCGGCTTTGCGCAGGGGATCGTACGACGAGCGGATGGTCAGACTTCCGAACACGCCTTGCAGCGTGGGCGAGCCGAAGACGCCGTAGTTTTTCGGATCGACCGGCGCGAATTCGGTGCGGATCTTCGCCCAGTCGCATTCGAGTTCTTCGGCGAGAAGCATCGATAGCGAGGTCACGGAGCCTTGGCCCAGTTCCGCGCGATGGATGGTGAGGGTTACGCTGTCATCGGAGCCGATGCGCACGAAAGCGTTGAGCTTTTGGGGTGCAGTAGGCTGCGCGTTTGTCTGCGCGGCGAGCTTCGAGCTTTCGGGCAGGTAGAAACCGACGAGCAGGCCGCCCGCGGTGGCGGCGCTCGTCTTCAGGAATCCGCGGCGATTCATTTCGAACCTCCCTGCAGCTCCGCCGCGCGGTGGATGGCGTGGCGAATATCCTGATACGTGCCGCAGCGGCAGATGTTGCCGCGCATGACTTCATCGATATCGGTATCGCTCGGCTTTTTGTTTTTCGCGAGCAGCGCCGCGGCGGCCATGATCTGGCCGGACTGGCAGTATCCGCACTGCGGAACGTCGCCTTCGAGCCAGGCGCGCTGCACCGGGTGATCGCCGTTGGCGGAGAGTCCTTCGATTGTGGTGACGTTCTTGCCCGCGACGAGCGAAACAGGCGTACTGCAGGAACGAATCGCCTCGCCATTGAGGTGGACGGTGCAGGCGCCGCACAGCGCCATGCCGCAGCCGAACTTGGTGCCGGTCATGCCGAGGGTGTCGCGCAGGACCCAGAGCAGCGGCATCTGCGGCACGACATCGACGGTTTGTTGTTTGCCGTTCAATCCAAACGTGACTTTGCTGTCGCCATAAGCGTGTGTTCAGGATATAACCCGTTGGAGCCTGCCGCAAGGGCACTCCCATTACACTGGTTTGGCGAACGTGATTTGACAAAAGCGTTACAGGGCCTGTTCCAGAGCATGCGGCCGCTGAAGCGTGCGACGGCGCTGCGCGATGCGACGGCGGGTGTGGCTCTGGCGGCCATGAGCATTCCGCAGTCGCTGGGCTACGCGGCGATCGCGGGCATGCCGGCGGTCACCGGTTTCTACACGCTGCTGCTGCCCGCTCTGGGTTTCGCGGCTTTCGGTTCTTCCCGTTACCTCGTCGTCGCCGCCGATTCGGCGACCGCGGCGATCCTCGCCGGCGGCATCTCCGGCATCGAACATCCGGGCAGCGCAAGGTATATCGCGCTGGCGGGCTTAGTCGCCCTGCTGACTGCCGTATTCCTCGCCATTGCGCGCCTGCTCAAACTGGGCTTCATTGCCGATTTCCTCTCGCAGACCGTGCTGGTGGGCTTCCTTACCGGCGTCGGCTTTCAGGTTGGGATCGCGGTGCTGGGCCAGATGCTGCGCATCCCGGTCGACATCCCATCGGACGGTGATGCAACTGACCGAGGTAACCAAAGGCCTCTCGCGAGGTGCACCTGCCCTCACTGGGTCTTTCCGCGCTCGTGGTGGCGGTTTTCTTCGGCCTCAATCGCTTCGCGCCGAAGGCGCCCGGTGCGCTGATCGCCGTGCTCGGTTCGGTGGCGGCCAGCGCGCTGTGGAATTTCAAAGCGCACGGCATCAGCCTGATCGACCCGGTAGCGAGCGGATTGCCGCACTTCACGCTGCCCGACCTCGCGTGGAAAGACGCCGAGGTGCTGATACCTGTGGCGTTCTCCTGCTTCGTCATGATCGTGACGCAGAGCGCGGCTACGGCGCGCATTTATGCCGTGCGCAATCGCCAGCGGCTGGATGAGAATGCGGACCTGACCGGTCTCGCGGCCGCTAATGGCCTGGCAGCGTTCAGCGGCACGTTTGTGGTGAACGGAAGTCTGACGCAGACGGGGGTGGTGGAAGGCGCGGGCTCTTCCGGCCAGTTCGCGCAGATCTGCGATGTCGGTGGTGGTGGGGGCGGTGCTTCTCTTTTTCACGAAGCCGCTGCAATATCTGCCGCGCTGCGTGCTGGGCGCGATCGTGTTCATTGTCGCGATCCGTCTGCTGAAGTTCAAAGAGCTGCGGGATATCCGGCGCGAGAGCCCGGGCGAATTCTGGCTGGCCGCGGTCACGGCGGTGGTTGTGGTGGTGGTCGGGGTGGAGCAGGGAATCGTGCTGGCGATGGTGATGTCGCTGCTTCGCATCGTGCAGCATAGTTATCATCCACATACGGCGGTGCTGGTGGAAGGCCCGGGCGGTTTGTTCCAGCTGACGCGCGCCGGTTCCGGGCACCGTGTCAGAAGCCCGGCCTGGTGATTTACCGCTTCGGCGCGCCGCTTTTTTATGCCAATGCGGGTCGGTTTGCCGATGAGATTCGCGGCCTGGCCGGCTCCGGACGTGCGTTGGGTACTGGTGGACGCAGGTGCGATTACGAAGGTCGACTACAGCGCCGCGCGCACCATTCGGGAACTTTTGACCGAACTGGCTGACCGGCACGTGGGACTGGCCGTTGCCCACGTCGAGCCGGAATTGCAGGCGGACCTCGATCGCCACCAGTTGACGGGGCTGATTGGCCCTGCGCAGGTATTCGACAAGCTTCACGACGCGATTGCGCACTTTCGCAAACTGACGCGGAATAGAGCGAGCTGGCCGCTAACGTGCTCTAGACAAGCATGATAGGAGTTATCGCTATGAATCGAATCGTCGTATCGGGATTTTTGACGGGTGCGTTGTTGCTCGGGGCTGACCGCCTGCAGCAAGAGCCAGGATCCTTCCACGTCCAGGCACAGGCAGGTGACCCGGCCAACGGGAATCTTGCAGCTCCCGACCAGTCCGCGCAACCGAATCAGGGGCCCGGATCAGTCGGCGAACACCGCTCCTGCCCCGGCTTATTCGCAGGCTCCGACATACGCTCCGGCTCAGACTTATGCTCCCCCACCGGCGGACAATTCTTACGCGGATGCGAGCTACGACGCATCGTACGACCAACCAGTCTATGCCACTGAGCCCCCGCCGCCGCTTCCGGAATACGATCAACCTCCTTGCCCCGGCGACGATTACATCTGGACGCCCGGCTATTGGGGCTGGCAGAATACCGGCTACTACTGGGTTCCCGGAGTCTGGGTGACGGCTCCTTACGTTGATGCACTCTGGACGCCTCCGTATTGGGCCTTTGTCAGTGGCCGCTATCTCTGGCACCACGGCTATTGGGGACCGCACATCGGCTTCTATGGCGGCATCGATTATGGATTTGGCTACACCGGGCACGGCTACTATGGCGCGTACTGGAATAACGGACGTGTCTATTACAACCGGTCGGTGACCAACGTGAATGTCAACGGTGGTGCGGAATGTGTACAACTATTCCGTGCCGGCGGCCAGCAACACGCGCGTCAGCTATAACGGAGGACGCGGCGGCATCAACGCACGGCCGCTTCCCGCCGAGCAGGTTGCCTTGCGCGAACCGCACCAGGCTCCGGTGGCGGCGCAGGTCCAGCATATCCGGCAGGCGGCTTCGAATCGGGAGCAGTTTGCCGCAGTAAATCGCGGTCGTCCGCAGGTGGTGGCCGCGGCGGCTCCGCTGGCTACTTCGTACCGGACTCCCGCGCCGCGGCCAGCCGCGGTTGCGCAGGCGCTTGCACGACCGAACAGTGGCGCGAGACCAGGGCAGGAGACCGGGCTCCCGAAACGCGAGGACCTGAGGCGCGAGGACAGTTCCAACCCGGCGCTCGTCCGGGACGCCGGCACCATCCGCGTCTCAGCCGTTCCAGCGCGCGGAGGCAGGATCAGCCGAATCGTCCGGTGCCTGCAGCACCGGAAAACAGGATAGGCGGGACGGCAACCACAGCCGACCGCGCCAGTCCCGGCAGCCCGGCAGCCATTTGAGAACCGAGCGACGCCGAGAACAGAGTGACACCGCAACCGGCTCCAGCGGCTCGCGAGCCTTTCCGCGAAAACCGGCAAGCGCCGCAACCGGCGCCTGCTGCCCGACAGCCTCTTCCTGAGAACCGGCCAGCGCCTGAGAACCGGCCAGTTCCTGAGAACAGGCGAGTGCCGCAGCAACCTCAGCAGCGGTTCGAAGCCCGTCCGGCACCAAGCAGCGCCAGTTCCGCAGCCGGCTCCCGTGACGCGTCAGCCCGTCCCGCAGAACAGGCCCGCGCCGCAGCAACCTCAGCAGCGGTTCGAAGCCCGTCCGGCGCCGCAAGCTGCGCCAGCTCCCGCGCCTCGGCCGGAGGCTCGTCCGGCACCGCAGCCTGCAGCGAGGCAGGTAGCACCACCTCAGGCCGCAGCGCCGCGACCGGCACCTCCTGCCGCCCGACCAGCGCCGCCACCAGCCGCCGCGAGGCCCGCGCCCGCCGGGCCACGCCCGGAAGAACATAAAGACAAGGCCGATAACGCGCCAATTGGCGTAACGTCCCGGATCTGGTGGGTTTGCATAGGCCTGCCGATCCGGGCCGCACTTTGACCCTGCAGATTCGACCTGGACCAAGTGGTCAGATCGACGAACTGCGGAAACGATACCGTGGCGGAATACGCGCTCACCGGCGGCGCGTCGGTAAACTCGGCCAACCATAAGCCGGCGGAATCGTCTTTGCCGGCAACGACGGGCTGGCGTCCGGAGCACTCGCGGCGGCCGGATTGCAGCGCTGGCAGCTCAACGCAAACCATCGGTCGGAATCCGGTCGGGGCTATTTGCTGTCGAGCCAGACCTTCGGGTCTGCGCTCATCCCGGGCCTGAGCAGGTGATTGGGGTCTTCGCCCGGTTTCAAGCGAATTCGCACCGGTAGCCGCTGCACCACTTTGACGTAATTCCCCGTGGCGTTTTCGGGCGGCAGCAGGCTGAAGCGTGCGCCGCTCGCGCCCGCGAGGCTTTCGACGTAGCCTTCGTAGTCCCGGTCGTAGGCGTCCACGTGAATGGTCGCCCGCTGGCCCGCGTGCATTTTCCGCAGCTGCGTCTCTTTGAAATTCGCGGTAACCCAGAGATCGTTCAGAGGCACGTCGGCCATCAACTGCTGACCCGGCGACACCTGCTGGCCGGCCTCTGCGTTCTTCTTGCCGATAACGCCATCGATGGGCGCCACAATCTTCGTGTAGGAGAGGTTGAGCGCAGCCTGATCGACCAACGTCTTTTCGCGCTCGGCCGTCGCCTGTTTGCTTTGCACGGTCGCGCTCTGGATGGCGATCTGCTGCGGACGGTTGCGCTGAGCCTCCACCTGCTTCGTCTGCGCTTCCTCAAGACGCGCCTGCGCCTGTTCGATATTGCGCGCCGCCGCTTCCGCCGTGGCCCGCTTCGCATCCACGTTGGCCGCTGCGGATTTCGCCGTGGCGTCCGCCTGATCGAACTGCTGGCGGCTGATTTCGTCTTTCGCCACCAGTTCCCGGTAGCGGGCGAGATCGGCCTGGGCTTTCACGCTGTCGGCCTCGGCGTTGCGGATGTTCGCGACTGCGGATTCGTGATCGCGCTGCGCCGCGGCGAGCGCCGCCCGCGCGCCGGCAATGTCCGTGGCTGATGTGGCCAGGGTCGTTTCCGTGCTCACGCTCGTGATGGGCACGTTCGGCTGCGCCACCGCGACCTGGGTGCGCGATTCGTTCAGCGCGGCTTTCGCCTGTTCGAGCGAAACGCTGTAGTCGGCCGGGATCGAGTTCGACCAGAAGCTGGCCGGCCTTGACGGTCTGGTTATCTTCTACGTAAACCGCCTTGATGGTGCCGGTGATGCGGCTCGTAATGGCGTAGATGTTGCCGTCGATCTGCGCGTCGTCCGTCGATTCGTAAGATTCGAGATAGGTCCAGAGCCGGTAGCCGCCGATCGCCACGCCCACGAGAAAGGCGAGGAACACCACGAGCTTGATCGGATGCTCGCGCATGCGCCGCCCGAGCGATTTCCGTGGTCTGATCTCCGGCCTCTTCTCGGGCCGTGGCGGCGGCTGCTTTGTCAGTTTGTGGTGGGGGAGCCTGTGCTGGAGCTTGGGGTTGATCTTCGACGGTGTCGGCCATATTCCTGATTCACGCTCTTTGATGCCGCGGCGGAGGCCTGGGCTGCTACGAATATTGCTGCTCCGAATATCGCAATCCTGCTCTTTCCAGAGTACACGCTACGCGGGATTACGGCGTCAAACGTTTGTGACCCGAAATGTGGCGAAGGGAACGGTTTTGTGTGTCCTGCTCGTGATCCCCGCGCTGGCTGCACTCTTTGCCGCACCCTCGGCCGTCCCCGGAAATCTCGAAAACCTGCTCAAAACCATCGAAGAACGTTACAATCGAGCTCAGTCGCTCAAGCTCAATTTTTCAGAGACTTACGCCGGATCGGGACGGCCCGCCCAAGCCGAATCGGGCGTACTTTATCTGCGTAAGCCCGCACGGATGCGCTGGGACTATAGTTCCCCGGCCGGCAAGGTTTTCCTGTCCGACGGGAAGGACGTGTTTCAGTATCTGCCGGAAGATCATCAGGCCACGAAGGGCAAGCTGAAGCAATCCGACGATATGAAGGCGCCACTGGCATTTCTGCTCGGCAAGCTGGATTTCAGGAAAGAGTTCAAGTCGTTCGAAACCAGCGGAGATCCTGTGGGCACGTGGATCATCGCGGCGCCGAAGTCGGACAACCTGATTTACAACAAGGTGGAGTTCCTCGCCGGCGCCGATGGCGAGATCCACCGGCTTCGCGTGACCGGCCAGGAGGGATCGAAGCTTTCGTTCGAGTTTTCCAACGAACAGCTCAATGCGCCCGTTTCGCCGGCGATGTTTACGTTTCGCCCGCCGCCCGGGGTTCGCATCGTCGAGGAAGATCAATAGGTGTCCGATTTCGTTCTGAAATACGCCGACGCGCGCGGCGAAGTGCACAGCCAGACGGAGAAGGGCGGGTCAGCCCAGGAGATCCGCGAACGCTACACACAGCAGGGCTTCCTGGTTTACTCCGTCAAACCCAAAGGCGCGGTTATCACTCTTTCGGGCGACATTGCCATTCCGGGCCGGCGAAAAAAGCTGAACCTCGAGAAATTCCTCATCTTTAATCAGCAGTTCGTCACGCTCATCCGCGCCGGACTGCCGATCCTGAAGGCGCTCGACCTGCTCGCGGAGCGCCTGACCGATCCCAAACTCACGCCCTACATCAACGCAGTGCGTGACGATGTGCGCAAGGGCGTGCTGTTATCGGAAGCGTTCCGGCAGCAGGGCATTTTTCCGAAGATCTACGTGACCTCGGTTCTGGCGGGCGAGAAATCGGGAAGCCTGGTGGACGTGCTCGAGCGGTTCATCATCTACCAGAAGCTGGCTCTCGCGGTGCGCAAGAAGATCATGGTGTCGCTGATGTACCCCTGCGTGCTGATTGTGCTCGTGATTCTCGTGATGGTGTTTCTGGTCACTTACGTCGTGCCCAGTTTCGCCACGCTCTATACCAGCATGTCGGCTCAGTTGCCGATCATGACGGTTTATCTGATTTCGATCGGGACGGCCGCGCAGAAGTACGTGCTGCTTTACCTGGCGGTGGTGGCCGGTCTGGTGGCGCTGTTCCTGTGGTGGCGCCGCACCGAATCCGCGCAGGAGCGCATCGATCGGATCAAGATCAAGATTCCTCTTCTGGGCACGATCTGGATCAAGTACCAGGTCGCGCAGTTTGCCCGCGTGCTCAGCACGCTGCTGACCGGCGGCATTCCGCTCATGCAGGGCCTCGATACGGCTGCCGATTCGCTGGGCACTCCTCTGTTGCGGAAGACCCTCGAAAAAGCGGGCAGGATGGTCCGGGAGGGGCAGACGCTGGCGTCTTCGCTCGCCGCGACCAGGGTCTTTCCCGAGTTGGCGGTGGACATGGTTGAGGTCGGCGAATCGACCGGCGCCCTGCCCGCGATGCTGACGAGCGTCGCCGAGTTTTATGAGGATGACGTGAACACCCGGATGACGGCCATCCTTTCGTTAATTGAGCCTGCCATCATGATCTTCATGGGCGGGTTTGTGGCATTCGTGCTGATTGCCCTCTACCTGCCGATTTTCTCGCTGGCGGACACTATTCGCTGATGGCGAGAGCGCTGGAATATTCTCGTTACTTTCGCTTGCGCCAAATCGGGTTGCTGCGCTCCAAACGGCTCTTCCACTGCCGCGCACGGCGTTCTCTGCGCGAGCCGTCGGACGCATGGACTGCCATCTGGCTGTGTCTCGCCTTGGATCCGGTGACCTGCACCCATCCCTGCTGAGCATCGAATTTCTGGGCATAGCCGCCACTGAGTACTTCAAAAGCAGCCGTGGCGTGACCCTTGAGATCGATTTGCGTTTGAGCGTGTTGATGGCCGAACCAGTTTGGCGTTACGAAGTCTGTTACAAGAATCCCGCCGATATCGTAGCCGTACTGGTCGTCTTCGACGGGGTCGGAGACTTCACCCGCCCAAAAGACGCCCTGAAGGTCCTGGTAAGCGCTGTTCAGCCACGGGTCTACAGCCATTTCGCACATCTCGTGCGTGGCGCCAACACTGAGGCTGCCATTGTCGGCGAGAATGGTTTTCACGAAGACCTTCGATATGGGCAGCCCCTCATCGGTGAGATCGTGATAGGCCAGCGCCCCAGCCTGGTCACTGTCATCGAGAAATACCATCCACCAGCTGCCGGCGGCGGGCTGCTGACCCTGGGGAACGAATGAGAACGTGGCATCGTCGACGCCCCAGACCGGTTTAAGGTCTTTGTTCCATTGTTGGGAAAAAGCGGGAAGCATTTTCTTTACATCCGCATCGGCGCTGGCGGTTGATTCATTGATAACGGCAATTTGTATCACAGGATTCTCCTTTAATCGCGGGAATAGAGTAGCGGAACTTCTGCCATCTGGGCAAGCATTATTGCGACAGAATCTGGCGTTATCGGCCGGGGGTTGTGACGCGCCGTGCCAAACAGTACAGCTCGTAAGTTTATGACTGGGCTGACTGCGTTTGAGCAAGCAGTGCGATGGCGCGATCGCGTGATCTGCGCGCCGATGCCACGCCTGCGGTGAAATTCCGGTCCGCCTGCCGCTCCTGGTCCGACGCGCCGGCTGCTGTTGCGTATCCATCAAAAAGTGTCGCGTAAAGCCGTTTGATCGCGTCCTCATATGCTGACTGAATGAGTTGCTGGTCTTGATTCATGGCAAAACCAGTTTACGTCGCAGCGGCGTACACGGTTATCTCGCCCGGCCAGCTTAGCTTTTTCTTATCAATCTCCCATGCCTCCCTTATGGTCTTGAGCTTAGGGTTGAGCTGAGGTGGAAACCGGCAATGCTGAAAATCGAAGCCATCATCCAGGCGTCCCGATTCGAAGATACCAGGGCCGCGCTTGAGGCACTCGACATCCGGGAACTCATCGTCTCCGAAGTGATGGATCACGGCCACGGCTATGCCACGAACTTCTATCGGGGAGCGGAATACCATGCTCCATTCGGCCGGGTCAAACTGGAGGTGCTGGTTTCAAACGACGCCATGGATTCCGTGATTTCGAGCGTGATGCGCGCGGCGAGGACCCGCATGGCCGGCGATATCGACGGCAGAATTCTCGTCTACGAAGTGGCCGACGCGATCAACATCCATTCCGGTGAACATCTTCAGTACGCAACGGCTTGAAAGCCAAGCCGTACCCCAAAACTATTTCGAATCCCCGCGAATCCCGGAGAATCCACATCACCGGGAAGGAAAACATGCGTCTGGCCGTTCTATTGTTTCTGGCGTGCGGGCCAGGCTTTGCGGGAACCTGGTCCGGAAGCCTGGTCGATTCGAAATGTTTCGCCGCCCTGGAACGCAACGTGAATCCGACCGACACTCTGACCGCGGTCGATCGCGATCAGAACCAGGAAATCCGGTATTGCACGGCCCGTTCGAAAACGATGTTGTTCGCGATTGTCGACTCTAACGGATTCAGCTTCGGGTTCGATTCCGCGGGAAATGCCAAATCCGCGGAGTTTGTGCGGACCGCCGGCAGGAAATCCCGGATCGCTGTTGTCGTAACCGGGGAGTTGGCGAATCGCACCATCACGGTGGATTCCATTTCAGCGCCCCGATGAAGAGGGCGCGTATCCATTGGCGGCCGAGCGCTTGCCGCCCTGCCGGTGCGCTTCGTCGGACAACGCGTGCACGCCGCTCGCATCGATCCAGCGATTGTAGAAATTGAACAGCGCGCAAACCGTGATGGCGAAGTAGATGGCTTCGTCATCCCAGCCTGCGGCGTAGAGCGGCTGCATGTCTTCGGCTCTAATTCGCGGCGAGTCGCGGTTCACTTTATCGATAAACCGGAACAGCGCTTTGTGCTTCTCATCCAGGCCGGAGTTCTCAAGGTCGTGAAGCACGCCCCGGACCAGATCCTCGCTGCCCAGCAGTTCCGCCGCAACTGCGGCGTGGGACTTGATTCAAAACGGACAATCGTTGCGGTGTGACGTATACGCAGCGATCAGTTCGCGGATTCCAGGGCTGAGCGGCGCCGGCTCGCGCAGAATCTCCTGCGTGAATCGCGCCAGATGTTCGGTAGCCTTGGGATGGAAAGCGAACAGGTGCCAGATCTGCGGATATTCCGACCCGCTTTCCTGCATCGCCTGAATCATGGTCGCATAGCGCGACGGTTTGGGATTCGCTTCGACCCCTGGAAGAAACATGGCCTCCATTTTCCGATTCTCGGTGAGTCCCGGCAACAGCCGCAATAGTATGAAAATACGAGAATGGAATCTCGTCGCGGATTCACCTGGCTGGCGGCTCTGATGGCTTCGCTGGCCGTTGCGCTCTTTTTCCTCGGATACCCCAACTATGTCATCCGCCCGCAGCGGCCGCAGGGCGCTGGGGAATTGAGGGTGGCACTGACTGTGCTCCACTTTCAGCACATCGCCGAACTGGTTTGCGCCGCTGTCGCTCTCATCGCGCTTCTGATGTATCTGCGATCTGCGCCGCGCCGCGGCTTACGGATCGGCGCGATCGCGGCGACCGTAACGGTGCTCGCAAGCGCGGCGGTATCGCGCGTGAATATCTACGAGATGATATTTCATCCGGCGGGCGCGCCCGCGTTTGAGCCCGTCCGGGAGAGCAAACTCGACGGAGCTGAAAGAGTGCTCTCCGTCGCGGTTAAGAACGATGCGCGCGGTTATCCCATCAGGGCGATCGCGTATCACCACATCGTGAACGACGTGGCGGGCGGCGTTCCCATCGTCGCCACCTATTGAACGCTCTGTCACACCGGTCTGGTGTGGGGACGCGAGGTTAATGGACTGGTTCTGACCTTCCATCTCGCGGGTATCAACAATCAGAACTTTCTCATGCGCGATGAACAGACTGGCTCGTTCTGGCAGCAGATCACCGGTCGCGCGATTTCGGGTCCGCTCGCTGGAAGCTCGCTGCGTATGGTGCCTTCGGATGAACTCACGCTGGCGCTCTGGAGATCCGAACGTCCGGATGGCAAGCTGTTGAAAGAGGTCGCAGCTGATACCCGCGAATACGAACCGAAAGACTGGGATAAAAAGCTGCAGAGGTCATTCCCGACCGTCCTCAATTTTCCGGAACACGGCCTCGGCAACCGCGACATCATGCTGGGCATCGACGCCTTCGGGGAAGCCCGCGCTTACCGTTACGAACAGGTTGTCGGCGAAAAACTGGTGATCGATCGTGTGGGATTCGAGCCCGTGATTCTGCTCGTGGGTCCGGATAGGGAGTCGGTACGCGGGTTCTGGCCCGGCAATCGGCCAGGCGAATTTTTTCGCACTGCCGATGGCGGGATGATGGATACCTTCAACGGCAGCCGCTGGAACTTTCAGGGATGCGCGGTTGATGGCAGGAGCAGGGGCACGTGCCTTAACCGAGTTGAAGTGATTAAAGACTTCTGGTTCGACTGGCGGAATTATCACCCGACGACCAGCGTTTACACGGGTAACGCAAAGATGATCGGTAAACGACCCGCTCCGTAGGCTCTGATACGCTACTTTCCTGTGAGCCTCCGTATTTGCTTTTCCCTCGTGTTCGCCGCGTCAATTCTAAGCGCGCAAACGAAGACCAAAGACAATCCCAACGACTGGCCGATGTACACGCGCGATCTTGCGGGCACCCGCTACTCGCCACTCAAGCAGATCAACACCGCGAACGTATCGAAGCTCGGCCAGTCGTGGACATACGAGCTGGTGGGCGCAGCAGCCGTCCCCGCGCCAGGCCGGGAAAACGAAGGCGCAGCGGGCGAAGCACCAGCGCCCGGGAGAGGCGCTGCGGGTGGTCGCGGGGCTGCTCCCGCAGGCGGCAGAGGCGGCGGTGGAAATCCCGAAGCCACGCCGATCGTGGTTAACGGATTGATGTACCTGCCCGCTGGCCGACGCGTTCTTGCGCTCGATCCGGAAACCGGCAAGGAAGTGTGGAGCGCGCCCCTGCCGGTCAACAGCGGAACGCGCGGCGTAGCGTTCTGGCCGGGCGATAAAGATAATCCGCCGCGCATCCTCCTCACGGCAGGCAATGACCTGATCGCCTTGAATGCCAATACCGGCAAGCTCGATCCCGGCTTCGGCAAAGAAGGCGTCGTGGACATCACCGTGCCGTGGAACGGCGTGCCGGCGATTTACAAAAACGTTGTATTGCTGGGCGCGACCGTGGGCGAGATTCCCATCGGACCTCCAGGCGATTCGCGCGCATACGATGCCCGCACCGGCAAACAACTTTGGGATTTCCATACCATCCCGCAGCCCGGCGAAACAGGTTTCGGCAGTTGGGAGAAGGATAGCTGGAAGGGATTCTCCGGCGTGAACGTCTGGGGTTGGTATCTCACGGTGGATGAGGAGCGCGGCATTCTTTACATGCCGCTCGGCAGTCCCGCGGGGAACTACTATGGAGGCAATCGCCCGGGCGATAATCTGTTCGGAAACTCGGTTGTGGCTGTCGATGCCACTACCGGCAAATACCTCTGGCACTTCCAGACCGTGCATCACGACCTTTGGGATTCCGATCTGCCTCCATCGCCAGGCCTCGTTGACATCGTGAAAGACGGCAAGAAGATTCCGGCGCTTGCGGCCATCGGCAAGACCGGTTGGATGTTCATCCTCGATCGGGTCACCGGCAAGCCGGTGTTCGGGGTCGAAGAGCGTCCGGTACCTAAAGGCGACGTACCTGGCGAATGGTATTCGCCGACGCAGCCCTTCCCGATTAAGCCGCCCGCTCTTGCGCGCACCAGTTTCAAGCCCGAAGATCTCGTGACCGCAGAGGACACCAGCGCAGCGCACGTGGAGGCATGCAAGGCATTCATCGCGAAGAGCGGCGGCTTTTACAACGAAGGCCCATTTACGCCCTTCCTCTATCATGAAGCAGGCACGCCGCCGAAGAGCAGCATGATTTTCCCCGGCAATGGGGGCGCCAACTGGGGCGGCACCGCTACCGATCCGACTACCGGCTACGTCTATGTGCAGACTCACGATCAGGCGCTGGTCGGCTGGGTCGAGAAGAAAGACCCCAAAGGAAACTATGGCAGTGGCAATGGCTCGCCGCAGCTATACGATCGCGGTAGTGTGGACGGCCCCGGGCCGTATCACGGATTCACCGCGCAAGCGAAGGATGCGAACGGAAAGGTCATCGGCAACTGGCCCTGTCAGAAGCCACCATGGGGCCGCCTGTTTGCCGTCAACGCGAACACGGGCGACATCGCGTGGCAGGTGCCGCTGGGCCTGACCGAGTCGCTGCCCGAAGGCAAGCAATTGACTGGAGGCACCGGCAGCGCGGGCCCCATCGTTACGGCTGGTGGACTGGTCTTCATCGGTGCGACCAGTGATAGTCGCTTCCGCGCCTTCGATTCGAAGACGGGTAAGGAATTGTGGGCGATGAAGCTGCCCCGCAACGTGAACGCGAATCCGATTACCTACCAGGGTAAGAACGGAAAGCAGTATGTCGCGGTCATCGCTACCGACGCGGTCACTGTGTTTTCGCTGCCATAACCAGCCGCTGATTTCGCTTGCGCCATAGAGGCCGCGAGCGCCATAATTTATAGACTCGTCACCAACATTAACGGAAAAGCGTACGCACTAGCCGCAAGGCAATCCGCCCTGTTCGACGACAGGAAGGTCGATTAGCCTAACGGCTTCCGGATCGACCGGGCGCTTCCCTTCCCGCCTGCAGGTGACTCACAGCGACTGATTCCGGCACTTCCGCGGAGGTCTTTTTTTGATATGCTTGGCCCGAAATGAAGACCACGGCGCTGGTGATCGGGACCATCCTGATCGCCCACACTGCGCAAAGCCAAGCTCGCCACGTAGACGACGCCGCTTTGAAAAAGGCGGGCAAGACCGGCGAGGACTGGCTTACTTACGGGCTCACTCCCGGCGAGACGCGTTACAGTCCGCTGACGCAGATCGACGCCACGAACGTCCAGCGGCTCGGCTTAGCCTGGGCGTACGATATTGGGCCGGGTGGCGGCGGGCAGGAAGCGCCCCCGAGCACCTTAGAAATTTCCGGGTAACTTGCACCCCCGATCAGCAAATCGAACGCGCTTGATCAATTCGCCCTCGGGTTGCACGTACTCCCAGTAGCCGCGACCACGGGGCACCCGGCAATAGCGCAGGCCCATTTTGGGTAAACACGCGGTCGATGACGGGCGCCCACCGGCCCGGCGCAGGGCTTCTTTGGCCGAGGTGACACGCTCGCGCATGAGTGAAACCTCCGCACCTGCCTGCGCTCCCTTGAAAATTGACTGCCAGTAGCCGCCGCTTGTGTTCGCATCGATCAAACCGCTCGTGTCCCACACGACCTTGTGTGCCTTTTTGATGGTCACCGCGAGACCGAAATCAAGGTCTTCAGGTCGAACTAAACGGCTGAACTCGGCGACGACCACACCGTCGATGCTCCCCCTTTCGAGTTCCGCAATTAAAGCCGCAACGGCTGGGTGGTTTCCGATTTCTTTACCCCGGATATCGACCGCTTCGATTGTAGTGACGACATCGAGACCGTTGCGCTCCGCAATTTGCGCGATGGCGTCACGTTGCCGCTGCAAACCAGCTTTGCCCTCGCGTGCCTGCTCCTGAGAACTTAATCTCGCCAACCCGTAAACGCGGGGTCGTACTGCTGCTTTGGTCACTGCTGCGTTCATTTCTTTATTGCTCCCTTGGTTTTTTTCGTTCGCTTTGCGGGCGGTCCAGATTCATTCGGACCGAACCGCAGCGTTTTCGCCGACGGTCCGGATTCAATCGGACCGAACTGCATGGACAGATAAAATCCGGGTGGCGGCTGTAGTTCTTCGTTCAACGCCCGCAGAAATACCTGATGCAGGTCATTCCGCTTCAGCCGGTGTGCCTCGGCACAGAACGCCATGAGTTGTTTCGGTTCCGGTGTTTTGCCGCGCTCGTAGAAATTCACAGAGCGCGTCGCCATCAAAAGCCGGGTGGCAAAAAACTGCTGCGACTCGCCCCGTATGTGACGCATTTCACGTATTGCTTCTGCGATTGTCATAGAACGACATAGTGTAACATAGCATCTCATCCGCAGCTATTTACTCATTAACATGATCGTCGCTCATGATTACCATACGCGGTATGGAACAGCCGAACACGTGGTCGTCGCAGCAGGCGGCGGAATGGGCCGGGATCAATCACCGGCTGCTGCTCGATTTTCTTGATCGCGGTTTGCTCCCCGGTATTCCGGTGGGCAAGCCGCAGATTCAGCGGATGTCAGGCGGCACAAAACGAAGACGGCGCGTCGGCAAGTGGCTTGTCCCGACCAAGGCATTCATCGCGGCGTGGGAAAACTTCAGCGATAGTCAGCCGCGAATTGTCTGCTTGAAAAACGAAAGTGCCGCGCCCCTTTGTGAAAGCGGAAGGGACGCGGCCAAGGAACTCAACTCAACCATGCCCACGATACAGGAAAAAACGCGGCAAAGCCAGCATCTGGAAGGCCTCGCGTGAAGCGACTGCAGGCGGACCCGCAGGAAATCGACCGGGGTCTGGCAGTTCTCTTCCGACCCGGTGATGTCGTCGAGTTGCGGATTCCGAAGACCGAGCATCAGGGGACGATCAGTGGTTATTTCGATGACCCGCAGAAGCTGGCCTCCGCGCTTGCATCGCAGAACGGTGCCTTCGCCGGGATCTACACGACGCTCAACCCGTGCGCGCCATCGCTGCTCGCCCGTTCTGCGAACCGCGCCAGAAACCACACGCGCACGACCACGAGCGACAAGGACATTGCGGAGCGCCGGTGGCTGTTGATCGACTGCGACCCGAAGCGGCCCGCCGATATTTCCGCAAGCGATGACGAGCACGCAGCCGCGCTTGCCCGCGCCCGCGAGATACGAACCGTACTGGCCGAGGAAGGGTGGCCCGCGCCCGTCTTCGCGGATTCCGGGAATGGAGCACATTTACTTTACCGGGTGGACCTTCCGAATGACGAACACGCCACGAAGCTGCTGGACGGCGTCGTCCTGTGCGCACTGGCGGCACGTTTCAGCGACGCTGTCGTCGAGATCGACCGTACCGTCTTCAACGCAGCGAGAATCGTTAAAGCCTACGGCACCGTCGCCCGCAAAGGCGACGATCTGCGTGACCAGCGACCACACCGGCTGTCGAGAATTCTCGATGCACCGCAGGCAATCGAGCCGGTCCCGCACGACGGTGGACGCAAGTGGGTGCTGGAAGAGTGCCCTTTCAACGCGGACCACAAAGCGCCCGACGCCGCGATCTTCGAGGGTGCCGACGGAAAGGTCGGTTTCAAATGCCTGCATAACAGTTGCTCGGGTTATCACTGGCGCGAGCTGCGTGAACGCATCGAAGGCCCGCGACCGAAACAGGAGAGCAAGTCAAGCGCACAAAAACGCCGCGTCCAGCCGCCGGAATTTCAACTGGGTCGTGCTGTGTTCGAATGTCAGGATGAACCGGCGGTGCCTGTCGTCGAAGACCTGTTCTTTCCGGGGTTCACGCTTCTGGCGGGTCGGCCAAAAAGCGGTAAGAGCTGGCTGGCTCTGCAAACCGCGCTCGCCGTCGCGCGCGGGACACCGCTCTGTCAATGGCTACAGGTGCCTAAAGGCGGACCGGTGCTCTACGTCGCGCTCGAAGAACCGCGCCAGCGCACCACCGCGCGCATGCGCAAATTACAGCGGCCCGGCGACAGCGTCGAAGCGCTCGACAACATCAGGTTTGTCTACTCCATCCCGCCAATGCTCGCCGGTGGTGCAGCCGTGCTGGACGCCGCGCTGACCGAGTGGCCTGCGCTGCTTGTCATCATCGATACCGTCCGCGCCTTCACCCGAATCCGGCAACGCGGTAACACCGACGCCGTGCAGGTCGATTACGACGTGTCCGATACGCTGCGCCAGTTGGCGGCGAAGCACCGCACCGCGCTCATCGGCGTCGAGCCCACGCGCAAGATGCCGGGGGACGTGATCGACAGCGTCATCGGCACTTCCGGGACCACAGCAGGCTGCGATGCCGTCGTCGGCCTGTCGCTGACACCCGGCGGCGATACGGTGCTTACAGCACGGGGGCGTGAGCATGAAGAACTCAGCTATGCCATGCGGCTCAACAACTCACCAGACAAATTCGGCTGGGAGATCTTCGGCAGTGGCGATGAAGCCCGGCAATCATCGGAACGTGCGGAGATCATTGAACTGCTGCGCCACGAAGCGCCGCTCACACCGGCGAAGGTCGCCCTCATGCTCAAAAAGAACGCCAATGCGGTGCGAGCCATGCTATCTCGCATGGTCGCTGCCGGTCGGATCGTGAAACAGGGTAACGGCTATGTGCTCGCATCACAGCAGTAATAAGAGTAACGCGAGTAACGGCAGTCACAAAAAAAACAGGTGTGGTGTGTATGTGCGTGCGTAACGCTCTCTCTATATTTCGTTACGCACGTTACGAAGAAGAAAGGACGCGCGCGAGGAGGCAAGTATCCCCGGCGCACCCCGCTTCGCCGCGCACCTATGTCTCATCAGTCTCGTCGGTCTCATCAGTCTCGTCAGTCTCAAGAGTGAGTGAGGGTCTTACATGTCTCACTGAGTCTCACGGAGTCTCAGGTCTTGAAATGAGCCAAATCGACCATGGCTGAAAAAAAGGTGAGGTCCAACCACATGATGAACGCCTACTATCCCGGTGCGAGCGAAGAAAGCGAAGAAACACAGGAGCGAAACATGACAACAGAAGAACGTATTGCCGCAGTTGAAGCCGAAAACGCCGAACTGAAAGTCGAGGTCGCGGAGCTGAGAACCCTCATCGACCACGATGGAGAAAGCCGTCGCCAGTTGCTCGCGGCGACCGAACAAATTTTGCCGGGGATTGAGCGGCAGCAGTTGCGGTGGAATGACTGCTTCCAGAAAATCCTCACCAGTCTGAACGGCTCAGTGGCGCTCGGTGAGGCGCGGGCGGAGGCGATGCTTCCGCACTTCAACGAGCTGAAACTTCGCTACCAGACACTCGCGCTGCACCTCGATGAGCTGGGCGGCGTCGTCATGGAATCGTACTCACTTATCCGTGGGTTGTGTGATGCGGCCAAAGGGAACGACGATACCGGGCGGCCCTGACGCGAATGCCGGGGGGCTATCCGGGATTTCGGGCGGGACGGGCCAAAAGATTTGATGGGGGGCCGGTTCCGGGACCAGTCCAACCAGTCCATTCACTACTAAATAAATCGAGCGGATTGGCGCCAGCATCAACGCAGGCAGCGGGCTTCACGAAGATGAAGAAACTTCTGATCTTACTCACCGTGTTTGTTCCCGTGTTACACGCCCAGCCAGAGAGGCTGAAGCCGCGAGTCGGGAGTTTGACTACGTTCTACGAACAAGTCATTCCACTTGTAGTTATTGGGGAGGGTTGGACGGAGCGTTTCGTGATCCAAAATACCGATTCAAGTCTCCCGTCCATAGTCACCATTAGTTTCTTTACGCAAGCGGGTGATCCGATGTCCGTAAACCTCAAAGGTTACGCGCCGGCTTCCAGTCTTACCATCAATATCCCGCTCGGCACGACCGTGGCACTCGAAACAGTTCCCGACTCTGGGTATCAACGTCTTGGATGGGCGTACGTCTCGGCCAGTTCCTCCGGACTTGGGGATTTCTTCGGCCAGATCATATTCAGGAAAAAATACCCGGGACTACCCGATTTCATGTGTTCTATGCCATTTGGGGCGTTAGGTTTTCATGGAGTGTCAACGTTCTTCGATAACACCAATGGCAACTCTACCGGAATGGGTGTGGTCACCTCAGATAATTGCCTCTTATTTGGGTGTACTTCGATCATTGTGCTGTCAGCGACGGTGCGCGATATCTCTGGAGCCATTGTGAGTACGAAAACGTTTACTCAAAGGCAGGGTACACTTTACTGGATGGACCTTGGTACCGATTTTCCAGAGACAAAAGGCAGAGCGGGGACATTTGAAGTGAAGATCGTCAATTCCTTTGCTACTACCCTCACCGGCGTTAGCCTGCAGTACGCCACAAATGGCGCGTTTACTTTCATAACTCCCTTCGAGCAATGAATGCCCTATAGTTCACGGTTCGGACGGTGCAGCCGGTCACACGGCA
Organism: Terriglobia bacterium; assembly: GCA_963809655.1. Lineage (GTDB taxonomy): Bacteria > Acidobacteriota > Terriglobia > Bryobacterales > Bryobacteraceae > BOG-234. Next base: position 138,568 of record CAWEKQ010000031.1, read on the forward strand.
TCGTTCGACGCGGACGCCCCGCGAGCTGCCATGGGGTAGGGGGATCTCAAAACATCGGGGGCAGCGACCGGCAGGCGTGTGCGGTCGAATTTTCGCAGCCGCGATTTTGCGTATGGGGGTACCGTATTCTGCTGTTGTATGCGGATGAGAACCGTTCTGGGGGTCTTCGTTGATGTTGACGAACGGGAGGTTTTGGCGGCTGCAGCGCGGATTTGCGCCTCCCGGCGAAAGACGCATGGTGGTCCGCAGCGGCGGTCGTTTCAGTGTCGATGGTGCAGAGGTTCGATTGATGGTCGCGTCGCGCTGCGAGCGCATGAACGGCTGTGCGCCCCCGATGGCCTCATCGCGTTTTCCGATGACGATTTGGCCAAACTGCGCCTATAATTGACCAGCGACGCCGTTGGTTGGGACGATCAACGTTCGATGGTGACGCATCAAGCCCGTGGGACGCGGGCGAGTTCGCCTCCGAGTGAAGTTGCATTTTCACGACGAGAGGGGAACTTTGTCATGCCCACAGAAGAAGAAGCACTCGCCGAGTTTCAGAAGTCGCTCGGCGATCTCGAAGAAGCGGTCACCACCCGAGTCACAAGAACTCTTTCCCAGCGGTTCGGACCAACCGGGCGCTTCGGACCCACCGGGTCCGGTGCATCGGGTGAGGTAGAGACCGGCCATCGACGCGCTGCCCTCGTAGTTGATGATTCGAAGGTTCGCGATTTTTTGTCGCAACCAAAATCGTGGCGATCTTCATTCGCGCTCGAAGGACGAATCGAGCGCCGGGCCGCAACGCCGATCTCCGGCATCAGCCCAACGATGTACTTGCCCGGCGTCCGCGGGCCGCAGCAGCCGTCATTAAGACTTGACGATCTCTTGCCGCATATCGGTGTCGGCGCGGGCGGCTCAGTTTCATTTACCCAGGAAACTTCGTTCGTTCCCTCGGCAGACATCACGCCAGAAACGATGCTGAAGCCGAGCACAACGCTCTCGTTCACCAATGTCGTGAGTCAGTTCGTGACGGTCGCGACCATCCTGAAATCCTCCATTCAGTCGTTGGTTGATACGCCGCAGTTGCAGACTTGGATCAATGGGCGTTTGATGTATTCGGTTTTGCTGCGCGAAGAAGGTTATTTGTTGAGCGATCCCGCGGTAGGTCTGTTGACCAACGCACAGCCGCTCGATCCGGGCTTCGCGCCGGTCGCACCCGCCAAGGCACTCGATCTGGTCGCCGCTGCCATCTCTCAGTTGGAGAGCTCAGGCTACGTCTGCGATGGAGTCGTGTTGGCCGGATCGGATGTAAACAAAATGCGGTTGTCGAAATCTTCCACGAATGAATATCTCTGGTCCTCGCCTGATTCAGGGATCGGTGCGACCAGTTTGTGGGGCGTGCCATTGGTGGTCTCGCCGAGCTTGGCCAGCGGTGAGTTTTTGGTCGGCAGTTTCGGCCAGTCCACGATCCTGTTTGATCGTGATGTTTTGAGGGTCGATTTTAGTTTCGAGGATGAGGATAATTTCTCGCGAAATATGTGCACGATCAGAGCCGAGGCGAGACTGGCGCTTGCAGTTGTGGCCCCCGGCGGTTTGATCCGAGGCACGTTCCCCGCTGGCACGAACATGAAGGCACCACCGGCAGCACCGCACTCGAAATAAGGGCCTGCCCGTGCGTTCGTTCGCCCCACGGATCGAAATTCTGAGTCCGCGCGGCGATCATATTCGCTATGCTCCGGCGGCGCTTGCCGCCGGGTTGGTCGAGGGCGGCACGGCCACGGTCATCGAAGGACACGGCAGAATCAAGTCAGTGCGCCTGCTTCAGGTCGCCGCAACGCACCCAGCGGATCGGCGATCCGACACCGGGTGCCATCGGCTCTGTCCGCTTCTGGCGGCGCGTGCGCCTGCCGGAATCCGGCTCGGTGATCTTCGAACATCACCCGCGCTCGTTCGAGCGTTGAGCAGGTAGAGCGCCTTGAAGTCGATATCCAAATTGGACACCGTGTCCGTTTTGAACATTTCCGCGACGTTCATGATAAAGGGCACCCGGCTGCGCTTCAGGCCGCGCTGGGCGCGTCGCGGACGCCCCGGTGAAGGTAACGTCCGGTAACATGGCCGTGCGCGCAGGCGATCACGCGGCCACCGGCCAGCGCCCGGTCAGGACGAGGTCGGGACAGGTGACAAACTGCGAAACCGGCCAGATAGGGACCGCTGACCCGCAGCGACTCGGGACCAACACAGGAAAGTCTTTCATTTCCTTCTGGCGCTCCTGGAACGGAGTTACCATCATGTCGTGAGGACAAAACTTCCGATTCGTGAGCCGCAAGGGAACACTCCGATGGAGCGGCTCGACTGGGCATTCGGAAGGGTCATTAAGGTTCCGAAAGCGGCGATGATGAAGGATGAACAACGGACGAAGCATCCGCGCCGCGTGAAAGAACGGAAAACATCCTGAGCCTGATGTGGCGACCCAGCAAACGCCAGTGGTGGATTATCTGGACTTTCGTTATCCTCGGGCTCATACGCGCCAGGAGAGGCGCATGGTTGCCTGGCTTCGAAGCCGTCGCAATCGGCGCGCTCCTAGTCTGGGTTGAGGGAAAGCGCCGGAAACAATGACCTCCTTGCGGTGCGCGCAGGCGATCACGCGGCCACCGGCCAGCGCCCGGTCAGGATGGCGACGGGTTCCCCCGGCAACGTGAAGCAATCGAGCGGTGGGCCGGCGCCAACGGTTTCAGGATTGTGAAGTGGTTTCAGGAGAAAGCTGTAACCGGGAAAACGGAGTGGGAGAATCGGCCGGCGTGGGGGGAAATGGTTGCCTCGCTGAATGGAACCCGCACGATTATCATCGAGCGGCTGGACCGGCTGGCACGCGATCTGATGGTGCAGGAGCATATCATCGCGGACCTTCGCCATCGCGAAATAACGCTTTTTTCGGCAGCGGAGCCGGATCTTTGCATCGACGATCCGAGCCGCAAGTTACTGCGGCAGATCATGGGCGCGATCGCGGAATATGACCGGGCGATGATTACCTCAAAGCTGGCGACAGCCCGGAAGCGCATGAAGTCTGCAACAGGCCGCTGTGAAGGCCGTAAGCCGTATGGCAATATCCCGGCTGAAGCGGCTATAGTGACACGGATGCAGGATCTGCGCGCGGCTGGCACGAGTTTCGATGCTATAGCGGTGGCGCTCAATGGCGGGGGCATTCGACGCGATACGGTAAGCCGTGGTTTGGCTCGACTGTGTGCAAGATACTTTCGAGGACTTAGGGACTCCGCGCGGCGGGGGTTTCATCGGGAACGCTGACCGGCTCCCGGCCCTCACTTCGTTAAATCATCACGGGCTGGTGTGGCGAATACGTGCTGACGAATGTATGTACAAATGAGACAATGGGGTTGAGTTGCAGAATCGGCTGAAAGGATTTGACTGGGACAGTGGGAATCGCGGCAAATGCGCAAAGCACGGCGTTTCCATCGATGAGATCGAGGCGATATTTCAGTCGCCTTCTGTCATGGTCAAGCCCGCGCATTCAGCGACCGAACCGCGCTTCAAAGCAATCGGGAAAACCGCAGCCGGGCGGCATTTGTTCCTGGTCTTCGCCATTCGCGAGGACAAAATCCGGCCGATCAGCGCCCGCTATATGCACCGGAAGGAAATCCAGAGGTATGAAGAAGAAGCCAAAGACACTCCCGGAATTTAAGACTGACCGGGAGGCGGAAAAATTCGTTGATACCGCCGATCTGAGTGAGTATGATCTTTCCGGCTTCAAACCGGTTCGATTCGAGTTCGAGAAAAAAGAGGCCCGGGTGAATATGCGAATTCCGGATTCTCTGCTCGCGGCCGTAAAGACGCGCGCCGGCGAACGCGGTATCCCGTACCAGAGGCTTATCCGCGAGGCCCTTGAACGAGAGGTAGGGAAACACGCCTAGCGGAAGCTAAAGCCGCACTTCAGCGGTCGCCCGGCGCAGCTCGCGCGCCCGGCAGCCGGTCTCACACACAAAACTGTGCGAGCGCGGAAATACTGCAGCGATCTCACCGCCGCTCCCACACTTCGACATGCTCGCCATCTGGTGCTGTCTCTCTGATCAACACGAATCCCCGGCGGCGCAGCATTCCCTCGAGGATGTCGCTGGTGACCGTTGGCACGCGAATAATTCGATCGTGCGGCAGTGAATCCAGATAGCGGCCGACATCACCACGGCCCGGAACGTCTGCCAGGATGACAGGGATATAAAGCGCGCCATCGTACTCGACTGTGTATCCGCGGACTCCTTCGCCGACGATCGGAAGATCGCGGAGTATGTCGGGATGAATGCGGACGCCGAAAGCACCGGAAGCGCATCCCGCGCACTTTGCTTTGTTGAGGCTGATTACGCGCCCGCAGCCGGGACAAATTCCGGAACCCAGCCCTGCCAGAGTCGGACCGTAGCGGCTGGGGAAATACTCTCGTGGACCACTGCCGAGAATTTTTAAGGCGTCATCGATTTTCATGGATCCGGGCCGATGCCGCGCAAGGTTCCGTTCGCGTGCCTGGTTCCTGCCGGCCGCACTGGCGGCGCCCAGCGTCTTAAATCACCGATTTACCTGCAAAAGCCGAAACCCAAATTTGACATAACATCCGTTACAGGGCGATTCCGGAAGGCGCATCAGCCGATCGCCCGTCGCAGCTCGCGCGCCCGTAGCTGGTGCATAAATGGTTTCGGCGGGCGCGCGTACCGTCTGCACAATTCCGGGATCAACGCGCTTCGGGCACGGCTGGCACTCTCACGAAACCGAGAAAATTAGAAACGGGACGGGTTGAACTGCGTTGAGCAGTATAATAGTAACTGGATATTGTAGTTGCCTGGCTGCCCCCCGCATTGACCTTCCTCATTCGCCAGCGTGTCAGGATATTTGCGCGCATTGACAAGCAGCCATCCAATGTAAACGAACACGTGGGATGGATCAGGCCCCGAAGAAAAAGAACTTCGTGGCTCACCTGGTCGATTCCATTGGACGTCTGACGTGTCTTGAAGGAAGTAAACAAAGCAAATGAAAGTCAATGTAGTTTCGAAGTGTGTCGGGGCCTTGCTGAGCGTTTTCACCATCAGCGCAACAGCTCTGTTCGGTGCAGATATTAATGCTTGCAAGTATCTGGTTGTTGGGGATTTTGCCAGCGACCCCTACGGACTGGCAAACGAGTTACGCGTTCAAGGCGGTGCTAGAGGGTTCCAGGTGCTGACATCGGCAAAGGATCTGCCCGTGGGGGAAGGGGTGAAAGCGTGCTCGATGGTGGGCGGTCTGCAGCCAGGGGAAACAAACGGACCATTGGGAAAAAATGGATATGTCTCAATACGTGTCCTGTATATCGGCGAAGCAGTCGTTGGAGAAGCGTCGGCCAGGTTCCACGTGGACGCCATGATTATGAGTTACGCGGTGCGGCACGCAGTCAACAAGATCTACTCACAATTGGGCTATACGGGTTTCGACGGACAGACGTTCAAAGGGGTACTGGAGCGCAGGTTCCCGAAGCGGCCGACACTCGCCATTACCGAAGAAGCAATCAAAAAGACTGAACCGCGTAACAGTGTAGAAGGGATCTGGACAGATACGGAGGACCGCTATCGCTTGGGCATAGTCCGGGCTCCCGAATCGAGCGGAGCCGACTATGTCGCAGTCGTGCTCGCTACGCATTCTCCTCTCTGGCAGCCCGGCGAGATCCAAGCAGAAATCAGAACTACAGCCGCACCGGATGTCTTTACTTGCACCTACTTCATGCGCAACAAAAAACCTGTCGGCACAACATTGACAATGGAGCACGACGCAATTCTCCGTAGTCCGGCTGTCGCCGTGCCCGACGGGCAGTTCTCGGTCACGCTGATGCGGGTTTGGCCAGAATTATCGAAGGAAAAGGCCACCGTCGGGGCGGCCCCGGCGGGAGCAGGTGTGCCATCCTCAGGCACGATTTTCATGGGCACGGGCTTCCTCCTGCCCCGAGAAGGGCTAATCGCCACCAACTGGCACGTGGTCGCCGACGCATCCAAAATAACCATTGCTTTTCCCGGCCGGCAAGAAGCTATACTAGCGGAGGTCGCGATAAGGGACAAAGTAAACGATCTGGCAATACTGCGCGTGACCGAGCCTGCAAGCTTAGCGAACATCTGCAGGGAACTGCCGTATAAGCTGACTCCTTCAACCAGCGTCGCACTTGGGCAGCAGGTTTCAACCGTTGGATACCCGCTTACATCACTGCTCGGCTCGAGCCCAAAATTCAGCGAAGGCGTAATATCGAGCAAGAGCGGATTGCAGGATGATCCGCGCAACTTCCAGATTTCCGCTCAGGTGCAGCCCGGTTCCAGCGGGAGTCCGTTATTTGATAGTGCGGGGAATGTTATAGGAATCGTAGTGGCTACACTCGACGCGGCGCGCGTTTACCAGACTGCCAGCGCTTTGCCGCAGAACGTGAACTTCGCTGTGAAATCAGACTATCTTCTGAATCTTCTCGCCATGTTGCCGGAGGAGAAGTCGGCCCCACCAACAACTACCTTTTCGGCCGAAAGAGCCGCTTCCTGCGTGGGTCTCATTCGGGCACAATGAAAGCCTTGGCCGCTCCGCGTACGTGGAATCTGAATTTGCATGCTAGCGCGTCCGCCTGATATAGCGATTCGGAGGATTGCTTCGCGCGGTGCCCGAGACGCTCTCTGATCGCCTCCGCAGTCCCGCCACGGGCGGGGTCCGTTCAATGAACCGCCACGCGGCGCGGCGGGGCTTCGTCGTTCCCCGGAGTTGTGAGAATAACCCGAACCTCGACTGCGCCGGGGTTCCCGTCCGCAAAGATGGCCCGTGGCCCGCTGTGCCGATCTTATTTTCTGAGTTCGCGGCGGGCAAGGTGCCCGGCGTTTAAATCACCGATTTCCTGCAAATGCCAAAACCCGAATTTGACATAATCTCCATTACAGGTCCGCCTGTCTATTCCCCGCCCCTCGGGTGCGCGTCATCGTAAACCCGCCTCAGATCGGCGAGCGAAACGTGAGTGTACCGCCCTGTGGTCGAAAGCGACGTGTGGCCAAGTAATTCCTGAATCTCGCGCAGCCCCGCGCCGGAGTCCATCAGATGGGTCGCGAAAGCGTGCCGCTTCCCGGACTATGCCGCAAGTTGACGTTGCGACGGCTGTTCATGGGCCTCCCAGCGGTGGTTGCGCGGCATATTTTGCATCCCTGCCTGGCACTCTGGGGAAGTGATAAACCAACTCTTCAGTTTTTCAACTACGATTGAACGGCTCCGCCAGGGGCCTTTGAATGAATATCTCGACGTTTATGCCGCCGGTGTGGCCGAGCAGGGCTATGGACACGACTCGATCAAACAACAGATTGTCGTAATCGCCGATCTCAGCCGATGGCTCAAGCAAGAGGATATTCAGGTCCACGATCTGGACGACATGATGGTGGATCGGTTCCTGCAACTTCGACGCAGGCAACATCGGATCCGGAGAGGCGATCCGAAGGCGTTGGCGCGACTGCTGGCCATGCTTCGCCAGACAGGCGCTGTGAAACACCCGCAAACGGTGGAGGACAGCGCCCGGTCCAGGGTAATCGGCGAGTTTCGTCATTACTTGTTGAAGGAGCGCGGTCTCTCCCAGGCAACATGGCTCAACTACGTACCCGTCATTGAGCAGTTCCTGTCTGAACGGTTTCGCAATCGGGCCCTCGCCTTCGGCATGTTGCGCGCGTCGGACATCACTGGGTTCGTCCTCCGTCACGCACGCAGCTTGGGTTCTGTGCGAGCCAGACTGATGGTGACGGCACTGAGGTCATTCTTACGCTATCTGCGCTATCGCGGAGCGGTGACGACGGATCTTGCCGGTTGTGTGCCCACGGTCCCCAACTGGTCACTTTCCACGCTGCCGAGGTTTGTTCCGGCCGCCGATGTCGAACGTGTTCTGAACTGCTGCGATCGCAAGTCGTCCGTCGGCCGGAGGAACTATGCGATTTTACTTCTGCTCGCCAGACTCGGCCTAAGGGCCGGCGAAGTCGTGGGGCTGAATCTGGATGATATCGATTGGAGTGCCGGACAGATCATCATTCGCGGGAAGGGCGGGAAATCGGCTCCGTTGCCGCTGGCTGCAGATGCAGGCGCATCGCTGGCCGCCTATTTACGCCATGATCGGCCGCGGTGTGCCACTCGAAGAGTATTTATTCGCCATCGGGCTCCATTGGTCGGTTTGGGGAACTCGTCGACGATCTCCTCACTCGTCAGGCGCGCTCTGAAACATGCCGGCGTAGAGTCGGCGCATACAGGCGCCCACGTACTTCGGCACTCCCTGGCCACCAGCCTGCTTCGACAGGGTGGCTCGCTCGATGAGATTGGCGAACTGCTGCGACATCAAAGCCCGAACACGACGGCGATCTACGCCAAAGTAGACGTCACCGCCCTGCATTCACTGGCGCTGCCATGGCCAGGAGGTGGTCGATGAATCAACTCCGCAAGGCTGTACGCGACTACCTTACGATGCGGCGTGGCCTGGGATTCAAGCTGGCTAAACATGAGGGTGGGCTGCAGGAGTTTGTGTCATTTCTTGCGCAAAAGCACCGTTCGCGCATCACGGCGAATCTGGCGCTGGAGTGGGCAACGCTGAATCCGCATCACAAACCGTATGATTGGGCGGCGCGGCTCAGTATCGTACGCGGCTTCGCCCGGCACTGGAGTGCCACGGATTCCTCGACCGAAGTTCCGCCGCTCGGCCTGCTGCCTTACCGGCCACCGCGCGCTCAGCCATACTTCTACTCCGATCAGGAAATCCGGGCACTCCTGAAAGCTGCTAAGAACCGACCCTCCATTGACCCTCTGCGGCCCTGGACTTACTACTGCCTGTTCGGATTACTGGCGGTCACGGGCCTGCGGCTCGGTGAGGCGCTGCATCTTCGGACTGAGGACATGGACTGCTCCGCAGGCATTCTCACGATTCGGGGTGCCAAGTTTGGAAAGTCCCGGCTGGTGCCGCTGCATGCTTCGACTTGTAAGGTCCTGGCAGATTATGTGAAACGCCGGGACTGCCGCTTTGACGCGCGCCCCGAGGGCCACTTCCTCGTAAACAAGAACGGCAACCAACTGGACAAAGGCGAGGTTCACCGCGCCTTCTATACCCTGTCCCGGCAGATTGGATTGCGTGCCGTCGATGCCAGCCGGGGCCCGCGCCTGCACGATTTTCGACACCGATTTGCTGTGGAGACTTTGTTGCGCTGGTATCGCAATGGTGAGGATCCCAGACGGCGCTTGCCCGTCTTGTCCACCTATCTCGGGCACGCTCACGTTACCGACACCTACTGGTATCTGACCGGCACTCCCGAACTGCTGGGCGCGGCAGGCAAGAGGCTGGAAAAAAGATGGGAGGATCTGAATGCGGGATCCCGCTGATCTTCCTGCCTTGTTGCAGTCGTTCTTCACGATTCGTTTGATGACGCAGCGGAAAGTCAGCCCTCACACGATCGCTTCCTACCGCGACACGTTCCGCCTGCTGTTGCAGTTCGCCGGGAAACGACTACGCAAGGCTCCCTCTCGGTTGGGGTTGGCCGATCTGGATGCATCATTGGTTGACGCGTTTTTGACAGATCTGGAGAACCAGCGTCGCAATGGGTCCAGGAGCCGGAATCTCCGTTTGACGGCGATCCGGTCCTTCTTCCGCTACGCTGCCCTCGAAGCGCCCGCACACAGTGGAATCATCCAGCGAGTTCTGGCGATTCCGAACCAACGACAGCGGCGCGCCCTGGTGGGCTTTCTGACTCGGCCCGAGATCGAGGCCCTGTTGGCTGCGCCGGATCGAACGCGATGGCTGGGACGCCGTGATCATGCCTTTCTAATCACCGCAGTTCAAACCGGCCTGCGATTGTCAGAGATGACCGGACTACGGCACGAGGATGTCTCGCTCGGAACTGGTGCCCACGTGCGTTGTCGCGGCAAGGGGCGAAAGGAACGCTGCACGCCTCTGGCGAAGCCCACAGTTGCGGTTCTGCAGGCGTGGATTCGGGAGCAAGGCAGAGGAGATTCCAAAACTCTGTTTCCCAGTAGCCGGGGTGGGGCTCTGAGCGCCGACGGCGTCCAGCACCTGCTGGCGCGCCACGTGGTGAAAGCGAGGGAGACTTGCGCTTCACTGCGAAAGAAGCGAGTCTCCCCACATGTCCTGCGGCACGCCGCCGCCATGGAACTGCTGCAAGCTGGTGTGGATCGCGCGGTGATTGCGCTTTGGCTTGGGCACGAGTCGGTCGAGACCACCCGGATCTATCTCGATGCTGACCTCGCATTGAAAGAGCAGGCACTGGCCCGGACCAATCCTGTCAAAGGCGCTCCCAAACGCTATAAACCGGACGACGAGTTGCTCGCCTTCCTGAAACAACTCTGATTCAGTGCCTCCAGACTATGCCGCATGTTGAGCCATGAGTACGTAGCCAACAATGTATCTTGCAGGCCGTTGGCCCAGACCGATTCAACACTTGCGGCATAGTCCGGGAAGCGGCATAGTGACGAAAACTGTGCGGGTGAATGGCGGAATCGCCCGTAGCCCGCAGCGCATAGCCTTTCACGATGTTGCCCACCTGGCGCGTGGTCAGGCGCGCGCGGCTATGATTCAGGAATAGAGCGGCCTCAAGCGGGTCCGGCCGCAACTTCCGCCGCGTAAGCCGGGCGGTTTTACAGCCTTTCGCAACATAAGAGTCGCGCGTGCGGGTCAGAAACTCCTGACGAAATACCAGGTAGTTCACTAACGCGTACGCCGCTCCCATAGAGCAGCTCGCAGAGCGTCAGATCCCGAAGCGGCTGTCTGCCTTCCATCGGCTCGATGTTGTCAATCAGGGCGGCCATCTGCTCGGTTGACGGGATCGAAGGCAGCGTGCTCGGAATTTTCGGAATCTGCAACGGCCTGACCGGATTTGAGGTAATCAACTCTTCGCGGCAGAGGAAGTGAAACAAGCTTTTCAGGGCAGCTATGTGCCTGCGAATGCTGACCGGGCCAAGCTTCTTTTCCCAAAGAGACGCCAACCATTGACGGATGTCTTTCAGCTTGAAGTCTGCGAGCGGGCGCGGCTCCGGAAAGCACTCGCGAAACCCCTCAAGGTCCGAGCGATAGGCCTGTAAAGTGTGCGCCGAATAGTTCCTGCGCTTCAGATCTTCAAGAAACATCTCGATCTGAGTTTCAAGCGCGGACATGCGGAGCCTCTCTCTGTAACCGTCCGAGAAATTGTTCCCAGATCAGCCCGAGCAGGCTCGCCCGTTCCGCGGATTCGAGCGGATCCAGTTCCGCTTCGAGGAGACCGAGCACGCGCGCGGCCGCTTCGGCGGCACCGGCGGCGTGAGATGGCATCGTATCCGCGAGACAACGCAACGCGACCGACTTCATGGTTTCGACCCACTCCGTCGACACCGCGGCGGATCGCGCGAGTTCGCCCCATGTTGCGTTTGCCGGGTCGTACCTCCAGAGCAGGTAGATCTGGGAAGAACGTTTGTGGCCGCGGCCCGCGCGATCGCTGCCCGCGTACTCGAGCAGGAGCGGATATTTCGGGTAATCCGGTTCGGGCCAAAGGGTGGCCTCATCGATCGTCGCGCCGGGCCGCAAGCGCTGCCCTTCGAACGCGTCGGCCATAACGCGGCGTGGCAGAACCCGGTGAATGAGGATCGCGAACGTAAGGCTCTGGCGGGATTGCGCGGTGCGCGGCAGGCGAACGCGGCGTCGGCTCAATTCAGCGGCCGCCCTGGAAGCGGCGTTCGCTTTCGCAGGTGATGGCGTCCTAATCGGAAGGGCCCCGGTCATTTTTCTTCTTGTCCTCCAGCGCATATACGCAGCGCTACGTATACACACTACTAAGCATGACGGATCCGCGTCAATAGGAAGCGTTACGTATCAGTGGTACATTGTGAATCGTGGTTATGGATGCGAGCGAGATGGGCCGGAAAGGCGGTCAGTCGCGGGCGAAAAAGATGACCGCCAAGCAGCGCAGCGAAGCGTCGCGGAAGGCTGTCCAGGCTCGTTGGGACAAGACTAAGACGAAGAAGAAACCCGCCGCGAAGAAGACCGCGAAGTGATGGGCGCGGAATTAACGTCTCCGACGCTTCCACCCGAGCTGATAATGCCCGAGCCGCGGAAGGTCCGCTATATGAAACCCGGTGAGGCGGGCTTTGTCGGTGCCTGGTATCTGATGGTCAATCGCAGGAGACATGTGTTTGTCGAAGCGATGGCGAGCGTGGAGGACAGGAAGCGCTCGGATCGCGTCGACATTAAACGCGATGGGGGCGGCCGCTTTCACATCACGGTGACGCCGGATATGCAGTTTCGTCGCCGCCGCCCGGGCGTCTATCCCTTCGGCATCGGCTTGCGGCGTATCGCTTCCATCAGCGTGCGGGCCGAAGAAGAAAAGACCGAACCGGAGCGCACACGGTGATCAACGCGGAGGAACTGGCGATCTGCAAACGGCGCGGCCACGAGGCCAGCTTATTCTCATACGGCTGGTCACCGTGCAAATGGTGCGGTCTTTGGCTGAGGGAGGTCCGCGCCATCGAGGAGCGCGAGGACGAGCCGCCCGAAGACGAGCAGGCTCCATTCGCCAAGCGAAAAAAACTCGACTTGCAAGGCGGGTCGGGGCAGGGCTGAGATGGACGACGAACAAGGAACAGCGATCGCAGACAAAGGCGTCCGGCCGGAGGTTGATCACATCGCCGAGGCCCGCGCGGTTACAAGCCGCTTATGCGCGTTGATTGACAGGGCGCTCGAGAAGCTACCGGACGACGGCCGCGCGATCGCTGCAAGTGTTCTCCTCCATGAGCTGCGGGCGCGTTCCGCCCCGGCGGCCCGCGGGAATACATCGCTGAGTGCTGCAACGCCGTCAATCCCGGGTCGGTGGAAGTAAAGGAAATTGTAGTTGAAACGAGGGCTACGCAATGACCCCCGCGCGACCTGCCGCCGCCCGGCGACCCCGAGGCCCCCAAGCATTGGCGGCACGAAACTGGAGGCCAATTTCGCGAGGCGGTCGAGAACTACCTGAGCGCGCGGCGGATGACGGTAAGGGATGTGGCTCTCGTGAGGGCATATTTCACGCAGTGGATTGATTCGCCGGTCTGGGACGGGAACTATTCCGGCTTCCCCAACCTCGACGCGGAGGCCCGTGCCGCGCTCGCCGCCCTGCGCCTGCGCGCCCGCCGCATTCAAACCGTCGCGGACATCCACCGCTGGCTGCACGACGCGCTCGCGGAGGGGCACGATCCGCTCTAAACGCTGAAACCGCGCGATACGGCGCGGGCAGCCGAACCCGGCGCGTCGTTCTGACCGCAGCCCTTCATCCAGCGCCTGTCTGCCGTATCAGGACGTGATCGAACTCGGGCTTTCCCGCGGCCGAAACGCCATGGCGATCTGGCAGGAGTTAGTGGATATCTTCGGCAAAAACGATCTTGCCGAGAAGAGTGACGCTATAGGTCACCCTTGGAAGCGTGGCTTTGTTATCTATCACCCTGATATCGACATCGATCCCCGCAAAAACGTTGGGTATCGGGTTTTTGCCGGGATCCCTCGCATTTTTGTTGAAGGGTGTCGGCCGCCAAACGTCGACTTCGACTCCAGCGGTTCCGATACCGGCAAACGGCGCCCATTCCTGCAGGCTCAGGACCGGGCTGAAAGCAGCGTCTGGATGGGTTGGAACAGGAATTCGCCACTTCTGAACCGCCGACTGCAGCGGCGTAAGGAAATCTGGAGAAATCGTTATTGTTTCGGCCGGCGAGTTGATCGTCTCGTTGTTCAGCGGGTTAACCGTGACTACACCCGTCAGTAGCAGTGACCAGACTTGCTCAGAAATGCTCGCCGGCTTGGGATCGTTCACGGCAAGAGCTGCCGGTGCAATGAGCCAATTCTGGCATGATAATTGTGTGACTGGCATTTTCGTTTTCTCCGGGTCTGCTGTTTAACGAGCGGCAGACGATCGCTGGTATCGACTACTTTCTACTTCCTAACAGCCCGTGGTAATAGTCAGTCGAGATCGAAATCCCGTTGCCGTCCCGGAAATCGGGGATACCTAAGCCTTCAGGGAGGCCCGGACTGTTGTAGCGCCTCTAAATGCGTTGTTCTTTTCGAAGTCCGGGTCCGCCGTGAGGCGAGTGACTATTACCACGGCTGCTAAGGCGCAAACGGCGCTGAAACCATATCATGAGGATTCTGCCCGATCTGGAATGTTCCATGACCTTTGGTATAAAGTTGCGCAACAAAGACAAACGTGACACTCACGCCAAAAATTATTTGATCAACGTTCGACAGTGCCGCCGCAATGCTCGACACCTTCGGAATGCAGCAAGGCGGATCCCAGTACCGGCGCCTGGTCAGTTCCTTTCAGCGCGGTTACAAGCCGCTTATGCGCGGTGATTGACAGGGCGCTCGAGAAAACTACCGGCCGCGCGATCGCTGCAAGTGTTCTCCTCGATGAGCTGCGGGCGGTCGGCTAGGTTAATCTACTGTACCTACGGTACGGAGTTGAGAGTTCCCCTGCTGTCTGGGCTGAATTGGTTGGCGCCGGGAAGACACTGATCCATGGCTGATCGCGAAGACCGCATGCTCATTTGCGCCTCGGTGGGCGACTTCGAACCGAGCAAGGGGTCTGTGTCCCGTCAATGCTCACGGTGCGGAGGTCTGGTCGTCGTGGCGATGGCGGGGCAACGGCTGTTGCGCGACAATCCGCGCATTCCGATCCTGTGTCTGCCCTGCGCTGAGAGGAAGGAATTACCGGAGGCTCGCAGCATTGAGATTTGCCCGGGAGCGATGAAAGAATTTATCGACCACGTGGTTTCGAAGCGCGCGCGGCACGAACGGAACTGAGTCGCGCCGCGCCGCCGCGTTTTTTAACCCAGGTGCGATCCCGCTTTCCCTGCCATCTGGTCGCGTTGCCTTTGGTTTTCCCTGCCTTTTGCCTTTCACGCGGCGCGAGCTGCGCCGCCGCGGCCTTCCGGCGGCAAGGGGGTTTTCAGGGTTTTGATTCAAGGGAGGGTTTTGGGGTTGGGGTTGCCTTGGGATTGGCTCGAATTCCGGCGTTCCCGGGCCGGGAGCGATTTTCTGCGCCTTCCGAGGCAAGCCGGAGGCCAGCGCGGGCTGGAAACGCCTCTGAGGGGCTGGAAACGCGAAATCGGGTGGGCCCGATTTGACCGTGCGGCCAGGCTTCCGGAACCGGACGGGTTTCGGTTTTCTCGGAAGGTGATCATCCAGGCCAACAAGGACGGTTTCTATTATGTGCTCGATCGTATTTCGGGACAGTTCATCTCCGCGCAGCCGTTTTCGAAAGTGACTTGGGCCAAAGGTATCGATCAGAAGACGGGCCGCCCGATCGTGAACCCTGATGCAAACTATGGCAAAGAGCCAATCCTCGTTTCGCCCGGCGGCGGTGGCGCGCATAACTGGTCGCCGATGTCGTTCAATCCGATCACCGGATTGACTTACATCCCGACGTCTACCGCGAACAGCTTCACGTACGCCGCGGAAGATGTGTTCGATCCCAAACCCGGGCAGACCACGGGTACGATACGACCGGCTCCGAAATCGACCAAAGAGCCGGGGCCGAACATTGGCCCGGAGCCGATTGAAGGAGGCAAAGGGGCGCTGGTCGCGTTCGATCCCGTGGCGCAGCAGGTAAGATGGCGCATGCCTGGCGGCGGAGGGATCGGCGGCGGCACAGTGACGACCGCGGGGAATCTCGTGTTCCAGGTGATCAGCGATGGGCGGCTGGCGGCTTACAGTGCCGATAAGGGCGAGAAGCTGATGGAGCTTCAAACCGGGCTGCACAGCGGAATGGGTCCGCCGATTACCTGGCAGTTCGACGGCAAACAGTATGTGTCGTTGATGGGTGGGGTGGGCGCAGTGACAGGAAGTGCAGGCCCCGGCAATGCGGCCACGCCCAATCCTCCACGCCTGTTGACGTTCGTTCTCGATGGCAAGGTGCCGATTCCGGACGCGGCTCCGGTAAAGTAGAGGGTTGCCTGGCATCCAGCGGCCATCCAACTCCGAAGAATTGCGCGATGCCATCGCTGCCGCAGGCGCGGCGAAGCGGACCATCGAGCTTTTCGGCTCCGATACCAAGCACTTCATGGCGGGGCCCGTTGCGCCCGCGGATGTCCGCATCAGCACCGCGGGCATGCGGAAGATTCTGCAGTATGAGCCGCGCGACCTCACGATCAGCGTGGAGGCCGGTATCCCGTTTGCAGAACTGAATGCGTCGCTGGCAGCCAACGGCCAGATGATTCCGCTCGACGGTCCCTGGTGCGCGGAAGCCACGACGGGTGGCGTTGTGGCTGCGAATATCAGCGGCGCACGGCGCAGGCTTTACGGCACGGCACGCGATCTGGTGATCGGAATGAAGTTCGCCACCCTCGACGGCAAGCTGGTGCAATCAGGCGGCATGGTGGTGAAGAATGTGGCGGGACTCGACATGGGGAAACTCATGATCGGTTCGTTCGGAACCCTGGCCGCGATTGCGTCCGTCAACTTCAAGCTGACGCCACGGCCCGCGATCGCGCGCACCGTACTCTTCGCATTCGAAGACCTTAAGACCGCGATGGGCGCGCGAGACGCAGCCATTCGTGGCGTGCTCCAACCTGTTGCGGCCGATCTGCTGAATCCGGTTCTCTCGGCGCAACTCGGGGCCAAGAGCTTCACGTTGGCGCTGACGTTCGCCGGCAATCAGGCGGTCATCGAGCGTTCCATCCACGAGGCCGAGGCATTCGGTTCGTTGAAGACGCTTTCCGTCGAAGAGGAACAGCGCTTCTGGAGTGCGTTGTATGCCATCACTCCGCGGCATCTGGAGAAGTTCCGGGAAGGCGCGGTCGTGCGTGTTTCCACCACGCTCGCGGAGTGCGGCGAGGCGCTGGGAAGCTGTCGAAGGACCGGGGCATGCGCACGCGGCGTCCGGGGTTGTGCGCGCATGGTTCACGCGCCCGGATAGCGCGTCGCGCTGGCTCGCGGCTGCGGTCAAAAGAGGATGGAAAGGCGTGGTCGAATTCTCGGCGGAGGGCGCGCGGCCGAATCTGACGCTTTGGCCTGAACCAGGCGGCGATTTTGCGATTATGAAAGAGGTTAAGCGCATGTTCGATCCGGAAAATCTGCTGAATCGGGGACGCCTCTACGGTCAGATCTGAGCTTCACAACAACGCTGACAAGCCGCAACAGGCCGATCTGGATAAGTGCGTCCACTGCGGCCTTTGTCTGAATGCATGCCCGACGTACCGCGAACTGGGCGTCGAGATGGATTCGCCGCGCGGCCGGATTTACCAGATGATCCAGGTGTCCGACGGGCAGGCGATCGGCGATTCCTACCGTGAGCACATCGACCTTTGCCTGGCTTGCCGGGGATGCGAGAGCGCATGTCCCTCGGGCGTGCAGTACGGCCGGCTCGTGGAAGCCGCGCGCGCCGATATCGAGGCCAATACGGTGCGGCCGTGGCTCTCGCGCACACTCCGCAATTTCGTATTCCGGAAGCTGCTTCCCTCCCCCGCGATGTTGACCGCGGTGGGCGCGATGCTTTACGTCTACCAGGTCAGCGGATTGCAGAAGGTCCTGCGCGTTTCGGGGCTGTTGAAGCTGATGGGGCCACTGGGCGACCGCGAAGCACTGGCGCCCACCGCGGAGATTCCCTTCTTCTTCAGCCAGATCGGCCAGACGTTTCCCGCGGAGGGAAAGAAGAGATTTCGCGTCGCGATGATGGCAGGGTGTATCGCGAATATCTCGTTTGCGCGGTTGAACGAAGCGACCGTGCGGGTGTTGCAGAAGAATGGCTGCGAGGTGGTGATTCCTCTCGGTCAGACCTGCTGCGGCGCGTTGCACGTTCATGCCGGAATTCGCGACGAAGCACGCAGGCTGGCCCGGCAGAATATCGACGCGATTTTGTCCGACAAGGCGGGCTTCGACGCAATCATCACAAACGCGGCCGGCTGCGGGTCGACGCTCAAAGAATACGACGAACTTTTCGAGCACGAACCTGCGTATCTGGATAAGGCAAAGAAATTCAAATCGCTGATGAAAGATGTGACAGAGTTTTTGGCGGGCATCGAGTTGAATCGGGACATGACGCCGGTGGAGGCGACGGTGACTTATCAGGACTCCTGCCACCTCGCCCACGGGCAGAAGATCCGTAATGCGCCGCGGCAGCTTCTGCGGGCGATCCCAGGGCTGACGTTTCGTGAAATGCCGCTCTCCGATATCTGCTGCGGGAGCGCAGGTATCTATAACGTGCTGCACACGGATTTATCTATGACGATCCTCGAGAAGAAGATGGGGAATGTCAAATTGGCGCAGGCGCAAGTCATCGCGACGGCAAACCCGGGCTGCATGCTGCAACTCGAGGCCGGGGTGCGCAAGTGGGGCAACGGAGAGCGAGTGGTGCATGTTGTCGAACTTCTCGACGAAGCGTATCGGGGTTTTTAACAGAAGGAGATCCAACACATGATTCCTCATGAAATGACGACCACGACGTTTGAGCTTTCCGGCTATCGCATAACGCGCAACCTGGGTCTGGTTCGGGGAATCGTGGTACGCTCGCGGTCCGTGTTCGGGACCATCGGCGCCAGTTTCCAGACTTTGGTGGGCGGCGACATCACACTCTTTACGGAGATGTGCGAAAAGACGCGCGAGGATGCCTTCGAGCGCCTGCTGCAGCACGCCGCCGAGTTCGGTGGCAACGCCATCATCGGCGTACGCTATGACGCGACCGAGCTCATGCAGGGCGTCAGCGAAGTGCTTTGCTACGGCACTGCGGTAGTGGTCGAAAGGGCTTAAGGGCCGACGCACGATACAATCTTCCTTATGTTCATCGGTGTCGAGCACACGGCCATCGCTTCGCCGAATCCTGAAAAACTGGCGCAGTGGTATGTCGACCACCTCGGGTTTCACATCAACTTCGCCTATGGCGGCAACTTCTTTGTGAAGGCGGCAAACGGATCGATCATCGAAATCATTCCGGCCGAAGGATCCCGGCCTCCACAGGTGATGGAGAACAATAAGAACCCCGGCATCCGGCACCTCGCGATCGCGGTGAGCGATTTCGACGCCGCGTATCAACACCTCAAGAGCCTGAACGTGAATTTTCTCGTCGAGCCGTTCGACCTCGGCGCCAATCGCCTGGTGTTTTTCAACGATGGCGATGGGAATCTCGTTCACCTGATCAAGCGCGAAAAGCCCCTCCCGTAGCGAACCCACCCGCGTGCTGCGTCGCACTTTCAAGGCATTTCAGTACCGCGATTTCCGGCTCCTCTGGTTTGGTGCCTGCACGTCGAGCATCGGCACGTGGATGCAGGAGGTGGCGCAGAACTGGCTCGTGCTCACACTGACGAACTCGCCGTTTCTGCTGGGCCTCGACGCGTTTCTTGGCGACATTCCCATTTTTCTTTTCTCGCTCGTCGGGGGCGTGATCGCAGACCGGATGGACCGGCGAAAACTGCTGATGATTTCCCAGATCATTCAGATGGCCAGCGCGCTAACGCTCGCTGCGCTGATCGCAACACACCGGATTCAGATCTGGCATATTCTTCTTTCCTCCTTCGTCGTCGGCAGTGCGCAGGCGTTCGGCGGGCCTGCCTACTCGGCGCTGGTTCCGAGCCTGGTCGAGAAGGAAGACCTGCAGAACGCGATCGGGCTGAATTCGATTCAGTTCAACATGGGGCGCGTGGTCGGCCCGGTGCTCGGCGGTCTTGCGTTCCGCTACGTGGGGGCGGTGTGGTGCTTCGGCCTGAATGCTGTTTCTTTTTTTGCGGTGATTACATCTCTACTCATGTTGAGGATCAATTTCAAGCCGCCGCGCACGGGAGAATCGATCCTGACCGGAATGAAACAGGGCTTTGGGTTTATCCGCAAACAGGCGGGCCTCGAGATGCTCGTGGTGATCGCGTTCTTCATGACGTTGCTTACGATTCCGATGATCACCTTTCTGCCGGTTTTCGCGAAGAACGTGTTTAACCGCACCGAGCTAACGTATACCCTGTTTCTGGTAACCTCTGGCCTCGGGTCGATCACTGGTGCTCTGACTGTGGCAGCTCTCGGAAACATACGGAATAAGGGTAGAGTCGCGCTTGCGATGCTTATGGCGCTGGGTGCGGGCATCACC
Source organism: Terriglobia bacterium (assembly GCA_963809655.1). Taxonomy (GTDB): domain Bacteria; phylum Acidobacteriota; class Terriglobia; order Bryobacterales; family Bryobacteraceae; genus BOG-234. Next base: position 158,634 of record CAWEKQ010000031.1, read on the forward strand.
GCGTTCTCGTTATCGCAATCGATCCCGCTCAGCTGTATCCTCCTGTTCTTTTCGGGCGGAGTAATGATGTGCGCTTTCGCAATGATTTCGTCGCTGGTCCAACTGATCACGCCCAACGAAATGCGCGGACGGGTGATGAGCGTCTATAACGTAGCTTTTCGCGGCGGCATGCCTTTTGGCAGTATCACGACAGGCCGTCTTGTACCGATTTTCACGGCTCCGACCGTCTTATCCGTGAACGGTCTGCTGTTGCTCACATTGGGAGCCTACTTTTTGTTTGTGCAGAAACGCGTCGCGGAGCTTTAATGAAGAAGAAGATGATGCGCATTGTTCCGATATTTTTTATAGCTGCGGTAGGGTTGTGTTTCGCAACGGACGATCTCGACCATCTGCGCGACGGGCAGGACCGCCCGGGCCTCGACGCGCGCGCCGCAGCACTGCACGCAGCGGCAGAGAAGACCCCGAACGATCCGACCGGATGGTACCGGGCGGCGATCGCCTATTCCTACGCCGCGGAAGTTGCCATGGAAGTCCGCGACAAGGCCGGCGCCCAGAAGGCTGCGGAAGCGGGCGTGCCCGATGCGCAGAAGGCGATCGAACTCAACGGCAAGAATGCCGATTACTACCGCGTACTGGGGACTTTGTGCGGCCAGGTGATTCCGGCCAATCCGGTGGTGGGCGCGCTGGTTTACGGAAAGCGAGCTAAAGAGGCGCTGGATAAAGCGGTCGAGATGGATCCGAAGTCTCCGCGGGCGTTCGTGGCGCATGGCGTCGGATATTACTATCTGCCGACGAACTTTGGCGGTGGGCCGGAGAATGCGATCAAGGATTTCAAGCAGGCGCTCACGCTCGATCCGAAGTCGGCGGAGGCTTGGCTGTGGATGGGGATCGCGCTGAAGAAGGATCACCAGAATGCCAAGGCTCGTGAGGCATTGACGAGGTCGCTCCAGATCGATCCCGACCGGGCGTGGGCGAAGAGCGAGCTTGAGAAGACTCCTCTGCAGTGACTGTTGCCGACGCCGTCGTCCTTGAAGCCGTTGCCGCCGTAGAGGGTTTTGATCCGGGCGCCGATCGGCTGGCCGCGAAGAGCCGGGATCTGACGCTCGGTCTTCTCCAGTATTCGGCCGCCCCGTTTTCGCGCATTCAGTATGCTCCCGGGCATGTTACCTGTACTGCGCTGGTGCTGCATCCGCAGGGACCCCGCGTTTTTGTTCATGCACCATCACCGGTTACAGCGCTGGCTTTTGCCGGACGGCCATGTGGAGGAGTCGGACGGCTCGCTGGCCGGGCCGCGCGCGTGAGGCAGCGGAAGAAACGTGCGTGCAGATCGATCCGGCGTGCGCTCCGTCGCTGGCGGGGATCGATGTACACGGCATCCCGCCAAAGAAGGGTGAGCCATTCCATCTGCATCACGATCTGATCTGGTGTTTCCGCGCGCTCACGGATGACATTCACTTTACGGACGAAGCGCCTTCCGTCCTCTGGGCGGGCAGCGCGGATTGGGATCGCCTCAACGTCGCCGAAAGTATTCGGAACAGCATTTTCCGCTCGGCATGACACACTGAAGTCAATGCGATTATTTGGGGCAGGTATTCTGGCGTGCGCCATGTGTTGGGGGCAGTGGATCGACTACCCCACTGCCGGGGTGGCTAAAGGCAAAGACGGGAAACCGAACCTCGCCGCACCGGCGCCGCGTACGGCCGATGGCAAACCGGATCTTTCCGGGATCTGGGTGACGGCAGAGGGCTTGCCCTGCCCCCCGAGTCTGCAGGATGCGTCAGGCGAGTGCCTCGAGAAGTCACCGCTTTCGCGCTACGCGCCGGATTTGAACGCCGCCGTGCCGGGCGGACTGCCGTTTCAGCCGTGGGCGCTGGGGGTGTTAAAGCAGCGCAAGGCAAATGGATTGGATCCGCATGTGCTTTGCCTGCCGTCGAATTTCCCGCGTATGTTCACCTTGCCGCACTACACGCGATTCGTCCAGACGCGCGGGTTGCTCGTGCTGATGAATGAATTCAATGCCAGTTACCGGCAGATTTTCCTCGATGGGCGTCCGCTGCCAATCGATCCACAGCCTTCGTGGAACGGCTATTCGAGCGCTAAATGGGATGGCGATACACTCGTGGTCGAAACGAACGGCTTTCGCGACGATCTCTGGATGGATATGACCGGGACTCCGCTGACGAACGCGGCTACGGTCACCGAACGATTCCGCCGCCCGAACTTCGGAAGGCTGGAGATTGAGGCGACGGTGAACGACCCGAAAGCTTACACGCGACCGTGGACCCTCAAGATGGTCGATAAGATCGTGCTGAATACAGAACTGATGGACGAAATCTGCCTGGAGAATGAACAGAGCGCCCGCCATATGAAAGCGCGCTAGAGCGCAGTGTCCAGGAAATAATTGGACACCCTCCTGGTCGGGCGTGGGGCAGGCCATCGTTACTCAGTGGCCTGCCTTCTTATGGTTACGAGACAAGCATGTACGACGGATAACGATCGTCCGCACCACGATGTGTCCCGCTAGTTCAGCAAACCGCCGTGGCCGAGGCAGGCGACTTCCCATTTCGACACCCGGTAACGCGCCATCATGGGGGGCAGCATCAGGTCGATCACGTTCGGCTTCAGCGACCGGAAACAGCCCGGGGCTGACATGATGGGTACCTCATCCTTGTACCCCATCAATAAGCAGATTTCCCGGTTCGACCGGCGCGAGAAAACGCTCCTGCATGCAGCCGATTTTTTCCATAGCGAGGCCGACCACATCCGACGGGCCGGCCGGAGCAGTGGTGGAAGCTACCAGCACCACGAAGGGTTTGGTCCGCAGCAATTGCTGCATAGCCGCGTGAAACGTGCTCCTCGTTTTCGAGCACCGCCACGCTGGCGTGGGAACGGATGCCAAAGCGCTCCAGCTTTTGCCGCAACAACGGACTCAAAGAGAATGCGCGCCCGGTCGCCGTTCACCGGGTCGCAATAAAGGACCGCGACCGTTGCTCCCTGCGTGGGCCGGGCCTGCATAATCGGGCCGCGCTCGCGCAGCATACCGAGCACTCCGTCGAAATCCGACTTCGACACTGCAAACGGCGCGCTCTTGATCGTGGCGATTCTCTGGCCCGCCATGGCAAAGCTGAAGTTGATGGTGGTCGCGATTACCACGCCCGAGGTACAGTTCACCTGGCGCAGCAGTTCGTCGTCAACAAGCACGCAGCAGTTTTCTGTCGCGATCAGATTGGCGCGGCCTCCCGCAGCCAGTTGTATCTCATAGGAACCGCAGGCCATTTCGCCCGCCACGCTGCAGACGGCTTCGTCTTCCGAGATCTCTCCTTCTTCCAGCTCGGTGACCCAGATCTGCTGCATACCCTCGGACTGGAGGACGCGGATGTCTTCCTCCCGAAGAATATGGCCCTTGGCCATCAGTTTCTTACCACCCGGGCGAAAGATCGCCGAGGAAAGAATGCGTCCTGTGGACTCTTGAATCTCTATTGTCTGCGCTCTCATTTTGAACAGTCGCTCCAGAAATGTCCCTGCGTAGATCACGCCGGACTTAATTGATGTGGATTACAGGACTATGGTAAGCATAATACTCCTGTTTTCTCAGAAATAAATTAAAGAATTATACGGAGACGCGCAAATGCGGCTTTTCGCGCGGGCGGAGCACGGCGCGGAGCACCTAACTGACGGGCTGAAGTTGAGCCGGAGCGGCTTCGACAACGGGCGTGGGTTGGAATTCCCGCTTGTATTTGCAGCCGCTTGCGGTGCATTGCAGGAAGGCGCCCGCCTTGAGATATTTCTCGACCAGATAGGGGTTGCCGCAATCCGGACACTTCTCGGGTACCGGCCTTGCCCATGCGACGAAATCGCAATCGGGATAGCGATTGCATCCGTAGAATGTCTTACCCCGTTTCGAACGGCGTTCAACTACTTCGCCGTCCGAACATTCCGGACACTTCACGCCGATCGTCTTCTGTTTGACGTATTTGCAGGTCGGATAATTGCTGCAGGCAGTAAACTCGCCAAAACGGCCATATTTCTGAACCAGATTATTGCTGCACTGGGGACATTTTTCGTCCAGAGGAACGTCGGCTTTCTTCTGCGTCCCCCCGATTTGTTTGGTGGTTTTGCAGTCGGGATAGCCGGTACAGGCGAAGAAAGTGCCGAAACGGCCCTTCTTTAATACCATCGGCCGACCGCAATTCTGGCAATATTCCTCGTCGCCCTGGTCGCCGAGGTCGGCGTTGTCGATGTCCGGCAGATCAACGGTCAATTCCCGGGTATAGGTGCAAAGGTTTTCCTTTCTGCGCCAAAACAAAGCCAGGCCCTCGGGAGCGTCCTGAAGGTCAATCTCGTAGAACTCCTTCATCTGCGGATACCGCGCCAGAATCGTTGCCAGCCGACTCTCAATTGCGCCGCGATCGTTGATCCGCCGTTCTGCGATTCGGCCGTCGATCTTCTGCAGATCGTCATCATGCCGGGCCTGGATCTTCTTGCGGCGCTCAACTGCTTCGCGATCCTTTAAGCCTCCCTCGGCGATTCGCTTTTCAAGCGCCTCCAGATCGGTCTCGTACCGGGCCTGCATCTTCGCACGACGGGTGTCGATATCTTTGCGCGTGCGCTCGCGGCGGGCGGCGATGTCCTTGTCAAGATTCTCGAGATCACTGTCGGTGCTGCGGGGGGAGAAGTCGGGGTAGCCGGTGCAGGCGAGGAAGCTGCCGTGCTGGCCCCATTTGATCACCAGGGGTTTGCCGCACTTCTCGCAGGTCAAGTCGGTGGGTTTTTCCAGCCGCTTGATGTTCGTCATGTTGTCTTCGGCGTTCCCGAGGTCCTTCATGAAACGCTCGTAGAAGTCGCCCATGGCCTCGCGCCAATCGAGCTTGCCGTCTTCGATTTCGTCGAGTTCCTCTTCCATGCGCGCGGTGTAGCGCACGTCGAAGATATCGTTGAAGCTTTCGAGCAGCAGGTCGGTTACGACCATTCCGAGTTCGGTGGGTTTGAATTTTCCGCCTTCTTTGGTGACGTACTCGCGTTCCTGGATGGTGGAAAGGATCGAAGCGTAGGTAGAGGGGCGCCCGACGCCATCGGACTCCAGCTTCTTGACCAGCGTGGCTTCGGTGTAGCGCGCCGGCGGCTCGGTGAAGTGCTGCTCGGGCTTCAACGCCCGGAGCTTCAGTTCCTCGCCCTGGGTCACGGCGGGGAGTTTGTGCTTGACCTCTTCGTCTTCCTCGTCCTTCTGGTCTTTACCTTCCTCATAGACTGCGAGGAAGCCGTCGAATTTCTCGACTGAACCGGTGGCGCGGAAGGTGTAATCGACGCCGCTCAGGCCGGCGACGTTCAGGTCGATCGTGGTCTGGTCGAATACCGCGGGACTCATCTGCGACGCGATAAAGCGCATCCAGATCAGCCGGTAGAGCTTGAGCTGGTCTTCGGCGAGGAACGCCGCAACATCGTCCGGGGTGCGGGAGGCGGAACTGGGGCGGACCGCTTCGTGCGCGTCCTGCGCGTCCTTCTTCGATTTGTAAACGTTGGGAGAGGCGGGCACATACTGCGGCCCGAACTTGCCGTCGATGAATTCGCGCGCTTCAGTCACCGCGTCGTCCGAAACGCGCGTGGAATCGGTACGCATATAAGTGATGAGACCGACGGCGCCTTCGCTGCCGAGCTCGACACCTTCATAAAGCTGCTGCGCCAGCATCATGGTGCGCTTCACGCTGAAGCGCAGCTTGCGGGACGATTCCTGCTGCAGCGTCGAAGTGATGAACGGAGCAACCGGTTGCGGCGCTTCTCCTTCGTCCCGACCGACTTGACGATGTATTTCGCGCCTTCGAGATCGGCCACCAGCCTGTCGGATTCGGCCTGATTGGGGATTTCCGGCTGGTCTTCGCCTTTGCGGAACAGGCGGGCGTCGAAGTATGGGGTCTTTTTCGCCGCCAGATTGGCGTCGAGAGTCCAGTATTCCTGCTTGATGAACGCGCGGATTTCGCGTTCGCGCTCCACAACCACGCGAACCGCGACGGTCTGGACGCGGCCGGCGGAGAGTCCGCGGCGAACCTTGTCCCAGAGCAGAGGGGAGATTTTGTAGCCGACCAGCCGGTCGAGCACGCGGCGGGCCTGCTGGGCATCGACCAGGTTAACGTTAACCTGCGCCGGTTTTTCGAAGGCCTTTTCGACCGCCTTCTGCGTGATTTCGTTGAACGTCACGCGGAAGAACTTCGGGCCCTCGCCTTTATCGCTCTTCTTTCCCTTGAGCTCTTCCTGCAAATGCCAGCAGATGGCTTCGCCTTCACGGTCGGGATCGGCTGCGAGGTAGATGTTGTCGACCTTCTTCGCGGCGTCGCGAAGCTCCTGCATGAGCTTCTTCTTGCCCTCGATCACCTCGTACTTCGGGCGGAATCCGTTGTCTACGTCGACCGCGAGATCCTTCTTCGGAAGGTCCTTGATGTGTCCCAGGGATGCCTTGACGACATAGTTCTTCCCGAGATACTTGTTGATTGCCTTGACCTTACCCGGTGATTCGACGATCACTAACGACTTTGCCATAACCCCGCTTCTGTTGAAACTCCGCTGCGATTTTCAGAATAAACTACCACACACGCCGACCAGCGCTTCGGATCCGCCCTTTTCCGAACAATCGGGCTACCACACTTTAACAAAGTTCCGCCCGGGCAGTTGCCGGACCAGTCCGAGGATCTCCAGTTCGAAGAGTGCCGCGATGATTTCAGACGGCGATGCTTCCTCAAGTGTATCCACAAGCTGATCGAGCTGGATTGCCTGGTCCGGTTTCAACCGTTCGAGAACGCGGCGGGCAACCTGTTGATGGGGCTCGGTAAGTTCAGATGCGGCCGGCGAGGCGGAAGATTCATCGGACGCGGAGGGGTTCGTTCCAAGCCCTTGATTCAAAATCCTTTGGCGGCCTTCATCGATGAGCCTGCGCTGGGCGGTCTGGGGCAGGTCGACGACGACGTCGTTCCAATCCTGAATCAGTTTCGCGCCCTGTTTGATCAGCAGATTGGGCCCCCAGCTCATCTTCGAGGTGATGTTGCCGGGTACGGCGAAGACCTCCCGGCCCTGGTCGATGGCGAGACGCGCCGTGATGGACGAACCGCTGTATTGGGCGCCTTCGACCACCAGAATCCCGCAGCTCAGGCCGCTGATGATCCTGTTCCGGATGGGAAAATTCTGCGGGAAGGCGGTGGACCCCATGGGGAATTCGGAAATGATCAGCCCTCTGGCGGCGATCTCGGCGGCGAGTTTACGGTTTTCCGAAGGATAGACGATGTCCACGCCGCAGCCGAGGACGGCAATGGTCGCGGCTTCCGAGGGCGAAACAGCCACTGCCAGCGCTGCCTTGTGGGCCGCGGTGTCGATTCCGCGCGCCATTCCGGAGGTGATGGTCATCCCGGCGCGGGCGAGATCGCCGGAGAGCCGCTCGGCGGCGGCAACGCCATATGGCGTCGGGTGCCGGGTGCCCACCACACCGATGGAAATGGACGAAAGCAGTTCGACCCGGCCCCGGGCGAAGAGCACCGGCGGCGGATCGAAGATCTTGCGCAGCGCTTCGGGATAGCGGGGGTCGTTGAGCGCGATCAGCTGAGCCCCGGCTTCCTTCATCTTTTGCTGCTGGCTCGCGGCGTCGTCAAAGCTGCAGCCGCTCGCTACGGAACGCGCCACGGCGCCGGTCAGCCCGGCCGCTTCAAGCTCGCTGGCCGACGCGCGAAAGATGGCCTGAGGGGTCCGCAGGCGTTCGAGCAGGAGCCCGATGCGGCGCGTGCCGAGGCCCGGGACCATGCGCAGCGCGAGCCAGTGCAGTTCTTCTTCCGACGCGTAACGGTTGCAGTCATACCTGATATGGTTATCTTCTTCAGACCGATTCTCATGAAAAGAGACCCCGATTACTTCGAAGGCACGGAACCGGAACTGGTCTATATCGCCAAGCGCCTCCGCGACGCCGTGAAACTGGAGGAACTTCTGACCGGAGCCGGGAGTCGATTATGCAGTCGAGACGGATGAATACCACGGCGGAATGATCTTCAGATCGACGCGCATGGGGGCGTTCTTCTATGTGCGCCCCGAAATGCGGGAGCAGGCCGCTACGCTGATGCTGGAGAACGGGTATGTACCGGTTGCACCGGGCAAGCTCAAGCTCGGCCGAAAAGGGCTCAGTTTGATGCGGGCTGTGTGAACGTGCCGTCCGGGTTCGAGACCGGAATTGCCGCCGGATAACTGCTGCGACCGTCGAGGTAGACGATGAACGGCTCCGCCTGCCCAACAGGATCGTCCGCATTCAGTTGGAAAGTGATCTGGCTGTAATTGACCTTCCCCACCAGGACCTCGGTTATCTTCGTGGCGCTGTGATTGACGCCGCCGACGCCGATCTGTACCCGGCTGGGATCGATTGTGACCCCGGCCGCGGCGAAGTTCGTGAGAGTCACGATCAGCGTTTCTCCGGTCTGCGCAGGGTTGGCGGCGTAGATGTAATTGCCCTTGGAGTCCTGAATGGCTGCGATGGCGGCCGGGCAGGGTGTCGATATTGACATCGATCGGCAAAGCCGCCAGAACGCCGTTATTCACGATCAGCGGAGCGGGTCCGGGCGGAAGATCCGCGGGAATCTGGAACTTGATTTGTCCGGGAGACGAGGACAGAATCGTAACCGGCTCACCGGCGATGGTTACAGTCGGCGTAACGGTCGGCGGGGCGCCGGGTAACGCATTCGCCACCGCGAGGTTCGTGCCATGGAGGCTTACGGTGGCTCCGGCATAAGCTCCGTTCAGGCCCGGTAAGGCATTCGTCAGAGACGGGTCGGGCGCCGGCAATCCGGGCACTCGCTGCTGTGATCTGGAATGCGGCCGGAGCGGTTGCGACCTGAAATCCGGAGATCACGCTCACGTCGGAATTCGACAACGCCGCGTTAGCCGGGACCAGAACATCCACCTGCACATGATTCGGAGACAAAACGAAAACCCGCTGGACGGCGACGTCCGTGGTGCCGAATCCGATGGTGGTTGTGCCCTGCGCGAGCGACAGGTTGCTGCCGGTGATATCGATCATCGCCTCCGCTCCCGCAGGAAGAGAGGACGGCGAGATGGCCGTAATGGCCGGCGTGGGCAGGTTGCCGTATGACCAGGTGACCGGCGCGGCCGACTGCAGGATCTGGGAATTCTGACCGTCCGGGTTATACGCTGTCAGCGTGGATTGCTGCCCGTTCGATCCCGCGGGCGGCACGACCACGGCGACTCCATTCTTGAGATCCAGCGACGTGATCGCCGCAGGTAATCCGTCGAAATAGAGCAGCGTGCCGGCTACCCAGTTCGTTCCGGTAACGGTCAAGGTGCCATCTCCGTTGTCCTGTATCCCGGCGACCGTGGGCGGCGGCGTGAGGGTGTAATACATCGCGGAGGGCAGCACGTAGGTGTAATCCGGCGTATTAAAGATCATGTGCTGCTGGCCCGGCTGTGAATCGGCGTTGAAGTTCAGATAAACCGCCGCATAGCCGGGAATGCTGTAGGGCACGATTCCGTTCGACGGGATCGACGCGGAGCCCCCCGGGAGTTGCACGCTGAGTTTGGACGCCGGCTCGGCAGTGCCGAGCCCGACGATCGAAGCCACCACCGGCGTTTCGTTCGTCGAGATGGTGACGGGAGCGGGCGTGACCACGATCGAATAATTGTTGAAGTATCCGTAGACCTGACCGTCGTAGAGCGGAACGGACGCGCGCGAAACCGCATTAATATTGATGCCGCTCGAGATCTTGTTCGCCGCTACCGACACCAGGGTGGCCTGCGAAAACGTGGTTGTGCCGGGATTGGACGTCGAGTAGAACACGGTATTGATCGCGCCCGAGGGAGCCGCGACCGTGCCGTCCGCGTTCCACGGTCCGAAGATATCGGCATCGGGCGGCATTGTGTGGACGTAGATGGCGTATTTTCCAGGCGGAACGCCGTCCATGCGGAACGAGCCATCGGGATTGGTCACAGTGCTGATGGCATCGATGACCCGTCTGGATCGCAACCACCGACGCCATGTGCACGCCTTTGCCGCCGACCGTGACAGCGCCGGTGATGCTGCCGAATTGCGCGAAGTTCGCGTTGGGATAGAGAACCGAGATGCCGGCGATGTCGTCGGCCGAGATCGGGTGCACCAGCGTGGTTGCCCGCGTGGTCGCCTGAGACATGCTTGCCGAGGTGAAGGTGTGCTGCAAGCCGACCGCATGGCCGATTTCGTGAATCGTGGTCATCAGGAAGCTCTGGTCATAGCTGGGCCCGGGCGGCAGCGTGAGGTTCACGCTGAGATGCACGACCGAGCGCACGATGGGGTAGAATTGCGAGCCGTCCGGCGCGGTGACCGGAGTGGCCAGCGAGGTGGGGCCGCCAAAGCCTTCTACACCCGGAGGGAGATCTTCGAAAGTCACGTCGCCACCGGGGGTGTTCTGCGGCGTAGCGCCGTTTTCGAGGCCTCCGAACACGATCCTGAGATCGGAGGACGAGACACCGTTCCAGACCGCCGTCGCCTGCTGCGATCTGGCTGAGGACCGAATTGAATGTGTCGGGAGGAGTGTAAGTGAGCGGGCCGCTTTCGGAGACGAAAAATGCCACCGTCTTGTTGGGAAGCGCCGTGAGGTCGAATTTCTGCGGCGCGTTGCCGCTTTTCAGGTAGGTGATGAAGTGATAGTAGGCGGGCGCGGTGGCCGGGCCGAAGTACGGCAGCGGCCGCGAGAATCGCAATCGATAGCGCCCGGTGTTTCATCAGTTGGTGGCCCCGGCAACCTGCGCCTTCAGGTCCGCCAGTTTCATCTGAACGGCGTGGTCCTTCACAGGGCGGCCCTTTGCGTCGACCATTCCCTCGCCGATCAGCGGGCGTGTGGCCTGAATCGATCCATCGGTTTGGGGAACGACATTAAACAGTCCCTGGCTGAAGCCGAGCAGGTGGGTGATGCCGGTCTTCTGCGACGTCCACAGGAACAGCACGTATTCGGAGCCGGTCTGCAGAACAGGCACTCCGGGAAACGATTGGCGATAGCCGTTCGCGACGCCGCCGGGAAGCATGACCTCGGCCATGCTGCTGCCCTTCCAGACCTCGGAAACCTGAAGTTTATAGTGCGTGTAGATGGTGGATCCGGAGAAATCCGCTGAGGAACCGGTCACGCGGGCGCGCACAATCGCGGTTGCGCTCTGCGCCATCTGATCCGTGCTGAGCTGCTGGAGCGTGGCAGCTGCGGCGGAGCAGCAGGCCCATAGGACAAGGATGGGAGCCAGGACTCTGTACATAGACTTATAGACGTGCGAGAAAAAGCACGTGTCTTTCCGTTACTATCCCTTTAGTGCCTGTTGATAACGCGATAGTTACCCGAGGTTGCCAGCGTCATCGCGTTTCCAGCCGACACAATCATGCGACACCGCGCCCCAGGTTAACCTGGTCCTGGCTACGAACTACAAGAATAGGAACATTCAGATCGTGCCGCACCGGGTTGATGGTGTTGCCGAAGATCAGGTCCTTGAGGCCGCCGTGCCCGTGGGCGCCCATCACAAGCAGGTCGGGGCCGATTTCGCGCGCGTAGCTCACGATTTCCTTGCGCGGATTCGACCCGTGTCGAATGGCGGTTTCGACGTGAATCTTCATCTCACCGAGGGAATCGACCAGGCTATCCAGATACTCGCGGCCCGCTTCCACTTCGGCCGTCGAAGAGTCCGACCCGTAGATCTGGCTGGTGACGCCTTCTTCGACGTGCAGCAGGTAGATTGTGCCGTGGGTTCGGCTGGCCAGGGCGGCCGCGTGGCCAAGCGCGATGCGGTCGAGATTCGAGTGATCGAGCGGAACCAGGATCTTCCTGTATGTAGGCACGGCGACCACTTCCCCGGGCGATTGCCGTTCGAGCCCCAGGGTGGCGGGTAGAGTGGCGGGGTGGCGGTAGGGCTGCATGGTGATCCAGAACAGTAGTGCGAGCAGCGCGCCGCAAACGGCCAGTGCGCCCGTCCAGATCAATGGCGCCCAGGCCCCGCAGCCTCCGCCCAATCGGCGATTGCCTGCCACGCGAGCCAGAGGTTCAGGATGAGTACGACCAGGGCGGTCGCCCATCCGGCGATCTTCAGCTTCATGCCGCTGACGAACGGGCCCATGCGCTGGGGATCGTTGGTGAACTGAATGAGCGGCATGATGGCGAACGGCAACTGCAGGCTCAGCACGACCTGGCTCAGGATCAGCAGCCGGAAGGTGCCTGCGCTGCCGGAGATCCAGATCACCGCGAACGCCGGCACGATGGCGAGCGAGCGCGTGACCAGGCGCCGCAGCCAGGGGCGAATGCGGATATTGAGAAAGCCTTCCATGATGATCTGGCCGGCGAGCGTGCCGGTCAGCGTGGAGGATTGCCCCGAGGCGAACAGCGCGACGGCGAACAGCTTCGCGGCAATGACCGTGCCCATCAGCGGCGCGAGCAGCAGGTAAGCCTGCTGGACTTCGCTCACATCCTTGCCGGCTTTGAAGAACACGGCGGCGGCGAGGATGAGGATCGCGCAGTTGATCAGCATGGCGCCATTCAGCGCTACCGTGCAATCGACCAGGTTCCAGCGGCATGCGGCGCGCTTCTCCTCGGTGCTGCGGCCAAAGTCGCGCGTCTGCACGAGCGCGGAGTGCAGGTAGAGGTTGTGAGGCATCACCGTCGCGCCGAGCATGGCGATCGCGGTGTAGAGGCTGCGGTTGTCGATCCACGGTACGAGGCCGCTCGAAGACGCCCGCCGCTTCCGGTTTCGCCATGAAAAGCTCTGCTGCGAAACAGACCGCGATGATCACGATCAGGCTGAGGATGAATGCTTCGAGGTAACGGATTCCCAGCCTTTGCAGCCAGAGCACGAGCAGCGTATCGAGCGCGGTTAACACGACGCCCGCGAGCAGCGGCAGGTGGAAGAGAAGGTTCAGGGCGATCGCCGCGCCGAGGACCTCCGCCAGATCGCAGGCGACGATGGCGATTTCGCAAAGGAACCAGAGCGCCAGATTGACGGCTCTCGGATAGGATTCGCGGCAGGCCTGGGCGAGGTCGCGGCCGGTGACGATTCCGAGGCGCGCGCCCAGCGTCTGAAGCAGGATGGCCATGGCGTTCGACATGACCAGGACCCAGAGCAGGCGGTAGCCGAAATGCGCGCCGCCGGCGAGATCGGTCGCCCAGTTGCCGGGGTCCATGTAACCGACGCTGACGAGGTAGGCGGGGCCGGAGAAGGCGAACATGCGCCGCCAGAGGGAACCGTGGTCCGTGCGCACGCTCTCATGAACCTCAGAGAGCGACCGGGTTTGCGCTGGATTGCCTGGGACCACGTTAAAGTACCACTTGTACTAAATGTACCGTGCGCGTGTGAAACCCCGACAGCGGGGTGTCACGGAATGTTTACGAGCTCCACTATAGTGACGGCAGGCGCCCCTCGACTCCGCCTGGATGATACCGGGTAAACCCGCGGCTCTTGCTTTGTGATAAACTCACGGATCGTTAGGCGGCAGTAGGGGGAAAAAACACGTGAGAAAGCGACTGCTGTTGATGGGCATCGCCTCCCTGTTGATCGGTTCCGTGGGGATCCACAACATTATGCGTAATGCGCAATTCGGCGCTTCCGCCCCAGAGGACTCTGTCATGCTGATTGCTTCGGGCCTTTGTCTCGCCGTGGCTCTGATCGTGTTCGTGCGAGCGGGCAAGCGCATTTGAGTGAGAGAGCTGACCTTCTTTCGCGGAGCCGCGGTTATCGTGGCCATCATGGCTGCGATCGCCTCCCAATCGTTGGCGTTTGGCGCGGAGCTTCAATCGGCAAGCGCGCTGGCATTCGGCCCGGCCGGCATTCTCTTCGTCGGCGATTCACTCGCCGGCGCTGTGATCGCGATCGATACGCAGGATACAACGCCCGCGGCGGTTTCGGGCGGAGATTGACATCGCCGGGATTGACGGTCGGCTGGCGGCGCTGCTTGGCACCGACGCCGCTCGCATACTGATCAACGACGTCAAAGTCAATCCCGTTTCGAAGAACGTTTACCTCGCGGTTTCGCGGGGGCGTGGGACGAATGCTGCGCCGGTCATACTTCGCGTGGATGGCGCGGGCAAAATGACGGAGCTTGCGCTGGAGAATGTGATGTCTTCGGTCGCGCGGCTACCGAATCCCCCAGTCTGGAATGCAGAAGGCCGGGTCTCGGAATCCGCGCCTCGATACGATCACGCAGTTGGCATATGTGGACGGCAATGTGATTGTGGCGGGCCTGTCCAACGAGGAGTTTTCCTCCAATCTGCGCGTCATTCCTTTTCCGTTTCGCGCGGTGAACAATGGCGCGAGCGTTGAGATTTATCATGGATCGCACGGCGATTACGAGACCCAGGCGCCGGTGCGAACCTTCGTACCGTGGAAGATCGGCGGCGAGCGATATATCGTGGCGGCCTATACCTGCACGCCGCTCGTGCTCATTCGGATGAACGATCTGAAGTCCGGCGCGAAGGTGACCGGCACCACCATCGCGGAGCTCGGTATGGGAAACCGCCCGCTCGACATGATCGCCTACCGCAAAGACGATCACGATTTTATTCTTCTCGCCAACAGCTATCGGGGTGTGATGAAGCTTTCGGCGGAGAATCTCGATCGTTACACGCCGATCACTGAGCCGGAACAGATCGCCGGCGTGCCTTATAAGCGGATTTCGACGTTCCGCGGGGTCCGGCGGCTGACCGGGCTCGATGCCGCGAAGGCCCTGGTTTTGGCGGATGGCGAAGGCGGATCGCTCGATCTGCGGTCGGTTATGCTGCCGTAGCGGTGCGGATTTTTCGCGCAGGTCTCCTGCTGCGCTGGGCTGTGCATGAGCAATGCTGGCTTCGTTTTCAGTTTCCTTTCCTGCTTCCTTTTTCCTTAAGAAAAGTTGGGGCGCCCCACTGCCCGGTAAACCGTCGAACCGCGGCCAGTTTGGTTTCCCGGCTGAAACCGGGGCCGCACCAATAACGGGAGCGCCTGCCGCCCATTGTTTGATACTGATACCGCCATGGTCTCGAGAACTTAGCGGGCAGCGACCGGAAACATCATGGGTACGTTCCGGTTCTCGATTGCACACTAACACGCGAGTCCCGGAATCGGGTCACGGGCGGCCGGGAATTTTCGTGTAAGCTGATGAAAAGGAAAACGTAAGAATTATTTTTTGCTTTTGTGATGGCCGAAACGCAGCGTTAATTATTACACTTCCCCCGTTGAAGCGGACAATCAATAGTGATACAAGTATGAAGGTCGAATATCAATCATCAGGAGAGAAAATGCGCAAGGTAATTTCTTCAACTTCGTTCCGACTCGTCGCGGCAGCTTGCCTCACGGCCGCACTCGCGTTCAGCGCCAGCATCCCCGGCCTGACCTCAGGCAAGGCAGAGCTCAAATCCGCGGGCCCGCTCGCGTTCGGACCGGACGGTGTGCTCTTCGTCGGCGATTCCACCGCGGCCGCCATCGTCGCCATCGATACCCGGGACAATAAAGCCGCGAAGTCAGCCGCGGCGATCGACATCAAGGGCGTCAACGAGAAAGTCGCGGCGCTGCTCGGCACCTCCAAAGATCAGATTCTGATCAACGACATTAAGGTAAACCCGATCTCGAAGAACGTTTATCTCTCGGTTTCGCGCGGCAAGGGTCCTGACGCGGTGGCTGTGCTTCTGCGCCTCGATGGCGCCGGGAAGATGACCGAGGTTTCGCTCGACAACGTGGATCACGCGTCGGCCAGCATCCCGAATCCGCCGGTCGCGAAAGGCGAGGCATCCACCCGCCCGACGTACGTCACGAATTCGAATCCGCGCCTCGACACGGTTACCGAGATCGCCTACGTGAACGGCAATGTGGTTGTCGCCGGTCTCTCGAACGAAGAGTTTTCGTCCAACCTGCGCACGATCCCGTTCCCGTTCAAGTCCGAGATGGCAAGCTCGAGCGTTGAAATCTATCACGGATCTCACGCGCGTTATGAGACGCAGGCGCCGGTGCGGACCTTCGTTCCTTACACGATCCAGAACAAGCAGTACATCGTCGCGGCCTACACCTGCACGCCGCTGGTGACCATTCCGATCAGCGATTTGAAACCCGGCGCGAAGGTGAAGGGCACCACCATCGCCGAACTCGGCGCGGGCAACCGGCCCATCGACATGATCGCCTACAAAAAGGACAATCATGATTACATCCTGATGGCCAACAGCGCCCGGGGCGTGATGAAGGTGACAGCCGATCATCTGGAGCAGTACAAGCCAATCACCGCGCCGAGCGATATCGCGGGCACACCCTATCAGACGGTTGCCGGACTCACCGGCGTTGTGCGCCTGGCTTCGCTCGACGATTCAAACGCTTTGATCCTGACGGATTCCAATGGCGCGATGGACCTGCGCTCAGTCCCGCTGCCTTAGTGTGATCGCGGCCACCCTGCTGCTCGGGGTGGCCGCCTTTGCGCAAGAGGCGTCAAACAAACCACACGTCGAATACAAAGACGGCGTTTTCCGCCTGGTAAATTGGCCAGGTTCCGGGGGAACGCCCGAGTCCGCCCTTGCAGTGTATGCCGCCGGCGCCGATACGCCGATGCTCGGGACGTATTCGAAAGAGGGCAACACGCTGGTGTTCCGTCCCCGGTTTCCGCTGTCACCGGGTATCGCGTACCGTGCTGTCTTTCCTGGGGGCACATTGGTTGTGGACGCGGCTCCGGCTGCGGCGCCCAAGGCCCGCGTGAAACACGTTTACCCGTCGGCGAGCGTGCTGCCCGCCAACGAGCTCAAACTCTACATCTATTTCTCTGCCCCGATGAGCAGGGGCGAAGCATGGAAGCATATCCATCTGCTGGACGATGCCGGGAAGCCGGTTGCGCTGGCATTTCTGGAACTGGATCAGGAGCTGTGGGACCCGGGTAATCAACGCCTGACGGTCTTGTTCGATCCGGGGAGGATCAAGCGCGGGCTCGTGCCGACGAACGAACTCGGCTCGCCGATCGTCGAGGGGAAACACTACAAGCTGGTGATCGACCGCGATTGGCACGATGCGCAAGGCGCGCGTCTCGTGGAAGGTTTTGAGAAGGCGTTTACCGGGGGACCATCTGACCGTATTCCGCCCGATCCGAAGCATTGGAGCGTGACCGCGCCAAAGGCAGGCACCGCTGAACCATTGATCGTCGATTTCCCGAAGCCGATGGATTACGCGCTGCTGCAGCGAATGCTCGATGTTCCAGGAGTTGCCGGCAAAATAGCCGTCGATCGCGACGAAACACGTTGGAGCTTTACCCCGGAGGCCCCGTGGAAGCCGGGCACCTACAAGCTGGTCGCGGACAATCTGCTCGAAGACATCGCGGGCAATCACCTCGACCGTGCGTTCGATGTAGATTTGCAAAAGGCCGTTCCGCCGCCCCCTGCCGCGAAGACAGCCTCGCTGGTTTTCTCGGTCCGCTGAACTACTGGATATAGCAGCCGATCGGCGGCTCTTCCGGTTTCGTTACCGGACGCCCAGCGATCACCGCATCCAGCGCATCGCGCACGTCGTGTTCGGTAACAACGCGCCGCTGTACGCCAATCGCGGCGAAGGAATTATCGATGCGCCCGCGATAGGCAATCGACCCATCCGCTTTGACCACGACCGCAGTGGGATTGATGCTGGCGCCGGTCGCTTTTACCAGCGCATGGGTGCGGTCAACGATCTTCGGATATGACCCGTGCCCGTAATCCTGCGCATGCTTCTTCGCCTGCTCGTCGGTCAGCGCGGGGTCCGTATAGATCGAGCGAACACCCGACTCCGCGTTGCGCGTAATCCTCACAGATGCGCCGGATCTCGTGGGAATAGTAATTCGAAACCGGGCAATCGTTGGTGACAAAGAACAATGCTTCGGCACGCCCCTTCGCCACTTTCAGCGGCTCGCGCATCACGCCATCGATATCGCGCACGGCGATCGAAGGTTGCAGGATCGCCCCGAGCGCGAGTGCGGCGAGAAGCTTCATCGCGCGAGTAACTCCGCGATCCGGGCACGAAGCCCCGGGTCTTTCCGGATACCTTCGCGAACCGCATCGTTTCGATGCTTCAGCAGATCCTGACGCAGTGCAACGAGATCGGATTCCTCATGCGGAACACCGACCAGCGAGATGCTCCCCATCTCGTCTTTCGACTGCTCTCCCCACTTGACCTCGATCGGCGGGTTCGATGGATTACGCGGGTTCGCAGTAGTGTTGTCCCAATGTACCTCCACATCGAGGCGCGTGCCTTTGGGAAGCGGCACCGCATCCTTGAACATGTACCGGTCCTGCCACGAGAAGTCCCAGTCGTTGATCGCGAGAAGCGTCTTCACCGCGCCGTCCGGGAAGGTGGCCGTCATCTTCATCTGTTTCGCGATGTAATGCGCATGCGCGCCAATCGAGACGGCATCGATGGCCGCAGGTAGCGTGTAGGAATCGCGGATCACGAAATCTTTCTCGCCCGCGGGAATATCGAGTCCGGCGAAGAGCGAATAGGTGGGCGGCATCTGGATCGAAACAAGCGTACGCGCGGGAGGCTGCCTGGAGAAATAGAAACCGACGAGCGATTTCTCGGCTTCGGGCTTGCCCGTCGGATGGAAGTGATACTGAATTACAAAATCGGAGCCCTGCTTGATCGGCAGCGCGAGGCCATCGGGCCAGAAATGCGGTTGTGCTCCAACTGCCCACCCTCCGAGGGGCTCCGCTTCGCCGCCGGGACGCATCCCGCTGAAGCCGGGCTCTGTGCCCTGCGCGGGGCGGCTATGTGCCTTGCCGCTGGGGTCGGCGAAATAGAGAACGTGGTGAACAACTGAGCGTGCCGAAGGCTTCATGTCGATCGCTGTGATCCATTTGTCTTCCGTCAGGCCGAGCGGAATTGCGATGTTGCGATAAATATCCGGGCCATCGGCTGGAACGTGATAGGCCGCTGGCATCTCGACAATCAGGTCGGGCTCGCCAAGCATCCAGCCCGAGGCGAACTTCGGCGGCGGAGGCGCGTCGGATGGTTTTCCTTCCAGCATTCCCTGCTTCACCCACTGATCGATCAGCGCGATCTCGCTCGCCTTGAGGCGCCGCTCGTCGCGGAAAGAATAAGACGTTTCTTCCGCCTTCCAGGGCGGCATAAAACGCCATTGGGTCACCGATGCGATGATGCGGCCGCGCTTCGATACGTCCTGATAAGAAAGCAGGGAGAACGGTGCGGCTTCGCCGGGCCGATGGCAGGAAGCGCAGTTCTTGTAGACAATCGGCGCAATGTCTTTATTGAAGGTGACAGTTTGTGCGAACGAGATTGCGGGCGCGAACGCTACGAAAGCAGCGCATACTGCAAGCGCGTGGGAATTCATCCACGTATATTTTAGCGCCTGGCAGGCTGCTGAAAAAGCTCTTGCCGCGCCTTTGAACACGCGGTCGAGCGGGCAAATTGTCGCCGCGGCCGCCTTTCAGCAAATTTCCGCGCCGAGGCGCGGTGCATTGAGACGGCGGCAGCCAGAAAATCCGCGTTGCAAACAAAGGCACTTCCGAGCTGCCGCTGGAGAGGCGGCTGGACTGGCTGGAAACCCAGTCCGCAGGCAGGATTGCCTGCCCCACCCCCGACCGCATAGAGGCTCTGAACGGTGGTCACACGTAGAAAGATGGGCACTGATTCCGAAGGGGTTACTGAGTTGCGCGCATCAGCAGCCAGTGCAGTGTCCAGGAAATAACTGAACGCCTTCCTGGCCGGGCGTGGGGCGGGCCATCGTTATTCAGTGGCCTGTTTCCCAGGCCCTCCGGGCCGCGAAATTTCATGAAAAACGGTCAGAGTGGCAGAATGGCAACGGCGGCTCGGCGAGGTCGATAAAGGCAGTGGATAAGTCGAGGCTGTTGGCGTGTTTGATCCGGAACATGCGCGCGTTGAGCGAATAATTGGGCATCGTTGATCTCTGTTTTTGAAGAGTGGCGATAGCCACGTGACCCTGCATATGGTAACTTTTTCGCGTGTTCTCCGCGCCGCCTAAGGAGAAGCGGATGGCATATCGTGTGGCGGCAGTGGATGTTCACAAGAAGATGTTAGCGGTAGTAGTGGCTGACGTTGAGACAGAAGACGAGTATCAGTTTGAGCGGCGGAAGTTCGGCGCCACCCCCGATCAGTGGCAGCTGCTGGCGCAATGGATGATCCAGCAGGAGATTGAGGAAGTCGTCATGGAATCGACGGCGCAGTACTGGAAACCGGTGTGGGCGGCACTGGAGCGATACTGGAAGCCAGCGCGCCAGCAGCGTGACAGGGCGAGGAAGATGTCCGGAACGCTGCACCTGTGTCAGGCGAAGTCCAATCGCGGTGCGCGCGGGCGCAAGAACGACTTCGCCGACGGCGAACGGATGATCAGGCGGCTGGTGGCGCAGGAACTGGTTCTGAGCTTCGTACCGGATCCGGAACCACGGCTCTGGCGAACCGTGACGCGGCGTAAGTACCAGTTGACACGCGACAAGGTGCGCTTCAGGAACCAACTGGAAAGCCTGCGGGAACAAGCGCACATCAAGTTGTCGAGCTTTGTGTCGGATCTGCTGGGCCTCAGTGCGCGGCGCATCTTGCATGCTCTGGCGGAAGGGGAGAGTGATCCGGCAGTTCTGGCGGCTTTGGCCGACCACCGGCTACGGGCGACGCCGGCACAACTGCAGGATGCGCTGGGTGCGTGCGCCCAACTGCATGCAGTTTACCGGCGGCTGCTGAAGATGGCGCTGGAGGAGTTGCAATTGATGGAAGGGCAGATCGAAAAACTGGATCGGGAGGCAGCGGAGCTGCTGCAGCAGCATCAGGATGCCGTGCAACGGGTGGCGGAAGTTCCGGGTTTCGGGGCCGACTCAGCGCTGCAGATGATCGCCGAAGTAGGACCCGAGGCAGCGGCTTTCGCGTCGGCGAAGGATCTGTCTTCATGGGTCGGCGTGATTCCCGGCGACGAGGAAAGCGCGGGCGAATCGCACAGCACGCGTTCGCCCAAGGGCAACAAGAACATGCGGCGGCTTTTGAATCAAGCCGCACAGTCTGCCGTCAAGACGAAAGGAAGCATATTTGAGGTGAAGTTTCGGAAACTGCTGCCGCAGTTAGGATACAAACAGGCCATCTGGGCCATCGCCCACCGACTCTGCCGACTGCTCTGGCTGATCTTGCATAAGAAAGTCCGCTACGAGGAACGCGGTCCGGCCGTGAGTGCCAGGTCTCAACGGACACGCACCGCCCGCATGATCAAGGAACCCAAAAAAGCTCGGCTATCGCATAGAAGGCGGGCCACTGGCCATTCCGGCGTGAACCGGAAGGGTTTTTCGACCCTGCCTTCTTGTGGTTACGAGACAACGCGGACGACGGAAAACGATCGTCCGCGCCATGATGTGTCCAGTTATTTCCTGGACACTACCCTAGAAAACGAATGCAATCGCGCCGCGGATGCTGCGCGGAGTGTTCACCAGCAGCACCTGATCGCCGCCCGGCGTCGTCAGCGGAAGGTAGCCCTGAGCCAGCAGGTTGCGTAGCTCAGCGGTGGCTTCCATGCGCCACGGCATACGCGGAATCGCTGGCATAGGTTGCCGCACCATCACGTTCAAGCCCGGCTCCTGACGCGTCGACTCGGTCGAAAACTGCGGCCCCTGCATGGCGGACTGATAATCGGTCCACTGATAGCTCGCGCGGAACCGCGTGCCCGTACGCTTGTACGTTCCCGAAACCTGCAGCGTCACAGCCTGACGGCGGCCCGCTTCGAGGATGTTGCGAAGATCGTTGCCGCTCTCGCCGGGAATTTCGCCCGTCCGCGGCGTCACCACGCCGATCGATCCGTAGAGCACAGTCACCTTGTAATTTTCGCCGAGATCCTGGGTCATCGAGGCCGTGTAGCTCAAGTTGTCAAACCGGCCCATATCGAACGACGCGCTGTTCGAGAAAAGATTCGGCAGAAGATCGCCCGGAAACAGCCCGGCTTCCGGCGACGCGATGGTGAGCATGGTGTTCGACACGCTCTCCTGCGCTGCCGAGATGCGGAACTCGCGCGACCCGAAGCGCTGCGAAACGCCCAGTTCGTAATTCTCGCCGCGCTGCACCTTCGCGCGACCGTTGTCCAGACTCACACCGGGAAGCGCGGCAAGCGACGCCAGATCGCGCTGCAGGTCGGCATTGCGGTCTGCGTTGCTCATGCCCAGTTCAGGTCTTGCGTTCCCCGACGTCCAGGTAAAGTCGGCCTCACCGTGCGGCAAAGTCCGGGTGAGCCTTGCGTAAGGGCTGAAATAGTGAACGTGATTCAGGAACGAAACGTTATCGAACTCGGAACCATACTCCAGTTGCAGGGCATCGCTCAGCTGAATCTTGTCGCCCAGGCTCACGCCGGTGGTCCGCAATGCGGGTAATGATCCGTCTCCGCCCTCACCGAGCCGCCACGGTACGTAAAACTGGCGCATCGTGACCGAAATCTCCGGGCTCACGCCGTCGGCAAGCTCGCGGCTATACGTGGTGCGGAACGCTCCCGAGGGCGCTGCCGGGCCGGCGCCATAGCCGACATCGCCAGCCACCTGCAGCCGGTTACCGCCGTAGACGGAGGTCGCAAAAGCAAACTGAGTTCCCAGATCCGCCTGGCTGTCGCCCATAACGGGCGCGCCGTCGCTGGCGGAGATCTTCACCAGGCCGCGCGAATCGCTGAACATCGCTCGCGGGCCGGATTCGCCTGCATCGGACGACGCGTCGCGTGACGAAGGCGCCTGCGCGGGAAGAATGCGCAGCACCGGCCTCGTCGGACTATCGGCGCGCAAAACCCACTTCCAGCTGTCGCTCATCAATCCGTTCGGCACACGGCGTCGTTGAGATCAGCTGGATGGAACTGAAGACGCGCGACAGGCTGACGTCCAGCATGCTTCGCATGCCCGGCTTGATCTGAATCCGCTCCTTGACCGCAGGCACGAAACTGGCGAAGGAAACCTGAATCGAATAGAAATCGGGGAGCAGTTCGGCAAATGAGAAGCTGCCCACGGCATCGGTGGCCGATCGCTGCAGCAGACGATCCTGGCGATTCAGAAGAACAACGATGGCGCCGGGCTGAGGCTTACCCGCAACATCCTTAACGAAGCCGTCGAGCTGGCCGGAAAGACGTACAGGCGATGCCGCGTATGCGGGAATCAGCGAGACGAGGAGACACAAGGGGAGCAGCCCCGTTGATCCATCCGGGTGACCAACCCAGGGCCAACGCCCCGTCACCGGCGTCGAACAGATCGCCATGCGTTTCATCTATCCCGCTTCCGACTTATATCAGCTTACCGTAAAATTCGCCTGCTGCATCACCGTCTGGTTCCGGTTCTTGTCGATCGCCTTCACCTTCAGGGTATACGTTGCCGGCGGCAGCGAACTCAGAGGCAAAAGTTTCTCGATGGTGACCTGACTCGCCGAGGCATTCCGGATCGACGTCACTTCCTCCGAAAAATCCGTCACCTTTTCGTTGCTGCCCGCCTTGTCGATTTCATACTCGATCGAACCGGACGGCTTCTGCGTCTTCTCGTCGGGCCCGAAGTTGTAGACCTGCAGGTAGATCCCCATCTTCTCGTCTTTGCTGAACGTGTTGCCTACGCGCGGGCGGACTTTCACATCGCCGATCGCGAACATTCCGCCACCGATGCTGGTGGTCGGCAGCGCCTCGATCCGGTCGGCGATGATCAGGCTGCTCGATCCGAGTTTGTCCTCATCGAAATGAGGCACGTCCAGCGCCACTTCGTAGTTGTTCATGTTGCCGGAGATGGTGTCTTTGGCCACGATGTTCAACCGGTACCGGTTCGGCGCGAGCGGCACGGACTGCTGGAAGATTTCCTTCTGCTGCGCATATTTCGCCAGCATGTCCGGCGGCGCATTCACTTCGAGCGGCTTCTCGAAGGTCGTGATGGGACGGCGCGTCATCGAGGTAACCCGGCCGAACAGGGTCACCAGCGACTTCTCCACGCCCTCCTTCTTCTGGAATTGCAGATCTCTGTTCTCGAACTGAACCGTGATGTTGGCCAGCACGGAAGATTCGGTCACGCGCACGTAATCGATTCGCACCTGCATCGGGAGAATGTTGTACGTGATGCGTGTGCTGATGGCGGCTTCGAGGTCTTTGTACTTGACCTTGGGCGCCATCTGCAGTTTGGCGAACTGCTCCAGGCGATCGAACTGGTTGTAGCTGGCCGGCGCATTCCCACCCAACGCCGCTCCCATGTGAGTGCCATCGGTGCGGTTGAAGCGGGCCATCTTGTCGCTCATGCCGAGTTGCTCAGCCAGAGTCAGACCGGCGCCGGGGACGTAGGTCAACGCGTCTTTTTCCGACGGGTCCATCGTCATGTGGTACTCACCGGTCATGGTGGTGTCCACAAACTCGATCATGATGTCGTTGCCGATGCCCTCGATGTAGCGATAGCGCCAGTCTTCGAACGGGAAGGTGGTGGTTTCACCGCCGCCTTCGGCCGTCGGACGGTTGTAGGTGCCGCCGGAAGGATGCTCGTCGATTTCGTCTGGCGGCCCGAAGGTAATGTAAATGCGGCCGCGATCCATTTTCCAGCCCGGCGCGCCAGAGGCGTAACGCTCGTTGGCGTAGGCGATGCGGCGGTAATGCTCTTCCTTGAATTCGTTCTCGACGGTGTCGGGCGTGGGATCGCGCCGCAGCCAGAACTGCTCGACGAACTGCTCGCGCTCTTCGTCGGTGTTCAGCTGTTTGAAGGCCTTGCGTTCTTCATCCGTGATGATGTAGACAACGTCTTCGTTGAGCCACTTCTTCCAGGGGGTTTCGAGCTCCTTCTTGAGCGCCGCTTCTTTCTTCTTGATCTGCTTTTCAGTCAATGGTTTGGCAACGGTTTCGCGTTTGGTGGACGAATCCTGCTTCGCGTCCTTCGACGCGTCCTGAGAGATGGCGGGAATCACCAGAAGGAGTGCCAGACCGATGGATGCACCCCAGATAACCGCGAGCGACGGAGCTTTTGCTGTCATACTTTTTCGTGCTTTCGGAAGAATATAAGCAATCCTGATTGTAACTCAGACGAAGCGGGGATCGCGCAGGTTCCAATGCTTTGCGACGGATGGTTATCGCGACGGATTCAGCGCCCGGCGGCGCCACACGCTTCCGGGGCGGGAATCCGCTGATCGCTGTTCTCGGCGTAGCACCAGCGGATCAGCGGCTCAGGCGTCTTTGCCTGCGTTCGCCTGGCGCAGTTCGTCGAGGCCGGTTTCATGAAAATCGAAATGGATGCGAGCCGTCGCTCATGACCGTCGCCAGAAGATATCCGTACACGTCCGTGCGGGCGATTGTGGCCGTCGGCACACCGGCAGGCAGCCGGTATCGGACGGCGCCGGCAGTGCCGACGATCCACCCCGGCAACACCTGATCCTTCCAGTAGGCGGTGTTGTAAATATCGTCCATCACGAAATGGGAATGGCTGGCGAGAACATACACCTTCTTGCCGGACTGCTGCAGCGCCCACAGCAGCTTGTAGACTGCGCGCCCGCTTTCGACCCCGGCGGGCGCGTCGCACATGCTGTGGCTCATGCCTTTGCTGCCGGGCAGAGCTTCATGCATTCCGACTACTACAGTCGTGATGGAACGCGATCTCTGGTCCGCAGCCAGCCGCCTCCGGATCCACGCCATTTGCGCTGCGTCGAAGGCGCTCCCGGTGGCGTTGTCGAGCGAGAGGAAGTCGACGTCATTCATGACCCAGTGGAAATACGACCGGGGTCCCCCGGCCACGTCTCGATCGTTTTGACGCTGCGTGCGAAGCCGGGGCGTGTTGAGATAGCGCCCGAATTGCTCGATCCACTCGGCGTGGGTCTTCGGATAAATGGTTTCATGGTTCCCGATGCCGAGGAAAACTTCGAGACTCCCGAACGGCCCGAGCTGGCGGGAGATGAAATCGGGCCAGGCTTGCTGCAGGTAGTTCGACGATCGTAAGGTGAGGAGCGTTCAGACCGAGACGGGCGGGCGGCGCCATGTCCTCGTCGAAATCGTAGATGGCGCGGAAGTCGCCCAGATGCCAGTAGAAGCTCGCACCGCTCTTCAGCACGGAGGCGGCGATCGCCGGCATCACCACATCGCCGCAGTTGCGGGAGTCGCCCGAGACGGCAAATTTGAAGACGGGTCGGTGGTGCGGCGGGCTCTGCGCGAACGCGCTTACACCTGCCAGGGCAGCGACCGCAAGTAAGGAAAGACGCGTCATTCGCTCATCGAGTATCGCAGTCACGATCTCAAGCCTGCGCTTTGGCGTCTCGCCGTCGAGTTCTTCCTTCTCAAACGCATCGAGCACCTCGATGCCCTCGACAATCCGCCCGAATGCCGCATACTGGCCGTCCAGATGCGGCGCGGGGCCCAGCATCAGGAAGAACGAAGTGGTGGCGGAGTTCGGATCGTCCGCGCGCGCCATCGAGACGATGCCGCGCTCGTGTTTGACGTCGGCGCGGAACTCGCCCTTGATCGGATGGACCCAGCGGTCGGCGGGATGAACCGGACCCGTGGACCGCTTGTCCGCCATTCCGCCCTGCACCACGAAATCCTTGACGATCCGATGGAACACCGTCCCGTTGTACCAGCCGGTTTCGACCAGCATGAGGAAATTGCGGACGGTTTCCGGCGCCCAGTCCGGCTCCATTTTGATCTTGAGGTCGCCGAGCGTGGTCTTGAGCGTAACGGTCCGGCGCATCTCGGCGGGCGTTGCGGTCAGGAACGGCTGAACCTTCTTGTTTTCGATCGCGATCTTCAGGATGCGAACCGGCGTGTTCGCAAAGCCGTTCTCACCGGCGGGAACCTGCGAGATGCGCTCCACCACGTCCATGCCTTCGGTAACACGTCCGAAGGTTGAGATACTGGCCGTCCAGAGAGGGCTGGGGCACCACGCAGATGAAGAACTGGCTGCCGTCGCTGTTCGCCTTGCCGGGAATTCGGGCCGTCGAGACGACGCCCCGCTCGTGCTTCAGATCGCTGAATTCGCTCGGCAGCAGATTCAGGCCGCCGGTACCCCAGAGGTTCTTCGGCGTCTTCGGGTCCTTCAGAAGCGGGTCGCCGCCCTGAATGATTCCGTTCGCCACCACGCGGTGGAACGCGCTGCCGTCATAGTAGCCTTGCCGGGCGAAGCGGATGAACTGCTCGACGTGCTTCGGGGCTTTATCGGGCGCGAATTCAAACCGGAACGTGCCGAGGTCAGTCGTAACCACGGCCTCCAGTTCAGCCGGCGGAGGAGATTGAGCCTGACCCGGCAAGAATGCGCGAAACGAGAAAGAGAGGAACCAGCAGCCAGTGCGACTTCACGACAGGGCCATCGTACACGATCAGGGTGGCATCCGGATTGCAACGTACAAATCGGAACCACTTTGCCAACGCAGGCACCTGAGCGAAAATTCACAATTCGCGAACTGCTGAAGCCGCATCGGAAGGCGCTGGCTCTGGGGATTCTTGCGGCCATCGGAGACGGCGCCGCGAATCTGCTCGATCCTGTTCCACTGAAAATCGTTCTCGATAACGTACTGAAGTCAAAAGCCCCTACCGGCTGGATCAACAATCTGATTCTCTCGATCGCCGGGCCCGATAAGTTCCATATCATCGGAGTGGCGGCGATCGCGGTGATGCGTGATCGCGGTTTTTGGCGCGGTCTGCACCTATTCGGAAAAACTGCTCACGACAACCGTCGGGCAGTGGGTCATGCACGATTTGCGTCAGACCCTCTATTTCCACATCCAGCGGTTGTCGCTCGCCTATCACGACCAGAAGAGCACCGGCGACCTGATCAGCACGGTCACCAGCGACATCGATTCCATTCAGACCTTTATCACCTCAGGGCCTTCTCGACACACTGATCAATGTCCTGACGCTGGTGGGCATGGTCACCGTGATGTTCTTCATCAACTGGCGCTTCACTCTGATCGCTCTCTCGGTGGCGCCGGTGCTCGCCGTGGTGGTTTTCAAGTACACGCGCAGCATCAGGAAGGCCTCCCGCGAGGTGCGCAAGAAGGAGGGCGAGATGGTGTCGGTGATCCAGGAAGTGCTCTCCTCCATGCGCGTGGTGAAAGCCTTCGCGCGCGAAGAATACGAGGCGCATCGCCTCGAAGAAGAGAGCCTGGAGAACGTGGAAATCGCGCTCCGCGCGCGAGCCATGAAGGCGCGGCTTTCGCCGCTGGTGGAAGTGATCGTGGCGGTCGGCACCGCGCTGGTGCTCTGGTTTGGAGCGCGGATGGTGCTCGCCGGAAGCCTGCTGCCGGGTTCGCTCGTGCTCTTCGTCTGGTACCTCGGCAAAATGTACAAGCCCATGCAGGAACTTTCGAAGATGACGGACTCGTACTCGAAAGCGGCAGTGGCTTACGAACGGATTCGCGAAGTCATGGACCGGGATGGCGACGTAAAAGATCTGCCGGGCGCGCGCGAAATCGTTCGCATGAAGGGCGCCATCGAATTCGATCACGTGAATTTCGCCTACGACCCGAAATCCCCATCCTCGAAGACATGAGCTTCCGCATCGAGGCGGGCCAGCTTGCGGCGTTTGTCGGCCCCACCGGCGCGGGCAAGACTACGATCATCAGTCTGATTCCGCGATTCTACGATCCCGTTTCGGGCATCGTAAAAATCGATGGCATCGACGTAAAGCAGGTTCGGCAGAAATCGCTGCGGGAGCACATCAGCCTCGTCCTGCAGGATACGGTCTTGTTTCAGGGTCCGGTCTGGCAGAACATCGCATACGGTAAACCGGGCGCCACCCGCGCCGAGATCATGAAGGCCGCCGAGTTGGCGAACGCCAGTGAGTTTATCGAGAAGATGCCGAAAGGCTACGACACGCTGGTGGGCGAGCGCGGCGTCAGTCTCTCCGGCGGTCAGCGGCAGCGCATCGCGATCGCGCGCGCCGTGATCCGCAACACGCCGATCCTGATTCTCGATGAGCCGAGCTCGGGACTCGATGCGGAATCGGAGAAGCTGGTTTTCGAGGCGCTCGACCGGCTGATGAAGGGGAAGACGTCGATTGTGATCGCGCACCGGCTGTCCACGATCCGCTCGGCCGACGTGATCTTTGTGGTGCAGGATGGCAAGCTGGTCGAGAGCGGAAAGCACGATCAACTCGCGGCTTCCGGTGGCCTCTACGCCGAACTGTACGACATCCAGTTCGGCGCTTTGCAATAGAAACCGGCAACGGAACACGCGGCTTCAGTCGCGTTGTTCAGGGCGGTACGACATCCAGTTCGGCGCTTTGCAATAGCCGGTCACACCTCTACAGCTTGTTCAACTCCGCGATTCTGCTTTCCACCACCGACGAGAAACCAGCTATTTCCTTCGGCGAGAAGCCGGCCGCTCCAAACGCCTTCTGAATCTGTTCCGGCGAAAGCTGGGCCAGAATTTTGCCGATCCAGCGGGCATCGTCGATGGGAATGTTCTTGCCGATCCATTCCAGATTGACTCGCGCTGCGAATTCCGACGCTTCGACGATGTGAATGAGCGCCGGCCGCGACGGCACATTGAAATCGATCACCGTCGGCGTCATCTTCGCAATGAACTTCGAATCAGTGTAGGCGTCCAGATTGCCTTTCCCTCCGGCGCGCGTCAGCGGCGCGTCCGGTGCTGCCGAAGGTCGCTCCGAGGTCAGTCACCACGTAGAGCTTGTTTCCATCGCGCGTGTAGATCGTGTTGTTGACGTCTTTCAGATCCCAGTTGTTGATCAGGGCCATCATCACTCTGAGGCCGTTCAGTTCGCGGGTGCCGGTAAACGGGTTGTCCTTCCACTTCCAGGTCCCGAACTTCTCTTCGCCCTCCAGATATCTTTTGAGCCGCGCATTATGGGTGTAGCCATCCGGCTCGACATACTTCTCGCCGCGGTGCAGGTTCGACGGGACATTCCGGATCACCAGATCCGGGAGGAAAGTACTCTTCATCCGCAAAATAGCCGGCGGCCCACACGAGGCGTGACGCCGCGGTCTCCGGGCGCGCTTCTTCGCCGAGCTTCAGTTTCCACTTCACGCCCGCCGAGTCCTTAATTACGAATTTCGGATTCGTGCCGTTGAGATCTTCTTTGACGAAGGTGAACGGATCCTGTGGCTGATCTTTCTCGCCGCCTGGACCATAGAGCAGATTGCGTGATGCAATATCCGTCGGCTCACGCCACAAAACCGGAGTGCCTTCCCCTCCCTGCTGGTTTTTCTTCGGAATGCCCGTAAAGGGCAAGCTCAACGTAACAATCAGGTAAACCGCCGCTTTACGTCCGGAAATGGCAATCATTCGGTGTCCTCGCTGTACCGTCAGGAGCAATACGGATGCCAAATTGCAGGAGAGCCAGGGAGAGATCACTTGGTAAACCCGATAGTGAAGTGCATCATCCAGCCCGGCGAAGGCGTCGCGCCGTTGATCAAGGCGATTAACGGCGCGAAGAAGACGATCGAGATCGTCATCTTCCGCTTCAACCGGCGCGAGATCGAGAAGGCGCTGGCCGCCGCGGTCGGAAGGGGCGTCCATGTGCACGCTCTGATTGCCCATACCAACCGGGGCGGAGAACGAAGCCTGCGTGAACTGGAATTGCGGCTGCTCGGCGCGGGCGTCACTGTCGCGCGCACGGACGACGATCTGGTCCGCTATCACGGCAAGCTGATGCTCGTCGACCGGCGCGTGCTGTACCTGCTCGCCTTCAATTTCACGTATCTCGATATGGAGCGCAGCCGCAGCTTCGGGATCGTCACGACCAACAGGAAGCATGTCGCTCGAAGCGGCCCGCTTGTTCGAGGCGGACACGAAGCGTACTCGCCTATACTCCGGGCAGCGCGACCTTCGTCGTGAGTCCCGTGAACGCCCGGAAGCAGCTCACCACATTCATTCGCGGGAGCGAAAAAGGAGTTGCTGATTTACGATCCGGAAATCTCGGATCCTGCGATCCTCCGGCTGCTCCAGGCCAAGGCGAAAGCCGGAGTGACGGTCAATATCATCGGGAAGGTGACCGCCGGCCAGCACTACGCTGCCTGAGCCGCGCAGGCTCCGGATGCGCCTGCATACGCGTTCGATCATTCGCGACGGAAGCTGGGCATTTGTCGGAAGCCAGAGCCTGCGGACGCTTGAGCTCGATTCCCGCCGTGAAATCGGCATTATCTTCCGCGATCCGAAAGTGGTCAGTCAGATCGCAAAGACCTTCCGTGACGACTGGGAATCCGGAGGCACGCCCGCGAGCCAGCCCTTGTCGCCGGGAGAAGCGGCCGAGCTCGACTCAGCCTCGGCTTCGAAAGTGGCGAGGAAAGTTGCCAAGGCCGTGGTGAACGGATTGAGTCCCGTGACTCCGGTCGTCGAAAACAGCGTGCGGGAGATCGCCGGCCAGGCCACCGACGTCAATCTGAACGGGCATAAGATCGAGGAAACCGTGAAGAACGCCGTGAAGGATGCGGTCAAGCAGGTGGTCCGGGATTTTGTGGAAGAGGCCGTGGAAGCCCATGACGCGGAGCCGAAACCATGAGCAGATTTCCGGCAATCGCGATCCTCGCGCAGATCACGACGATCCTGGCCGGGATCGCGCACGGCCGGGGAAGATCCCGATGCGGCCATCATTCAGGACTTCGAAAAACGAGTCTCCGCCTATGTTCAGCTGCATAAGACCGCCGAATCCAGCCTGCCCAAACTGAAGACCACGCCCTCGGAGGAGAAAATTTCGCACCACCAGCATGAACTCGCGCGCGCCATTCGCGCGGCGCGGAGTGATGCGAAGGCCGGAGATATCTTCACACCGCAGATCGCCGGGGAGTTCCGCCACCTGATCGGGATCGCCATGAAGGCGGACGGAAGAGGCATCGCCACGAGCCTGCAGCATTCCGAGCCGGTCCATTTGCATCTCCGCGTGAACGAGTCTTATCCGGCAAATATTCCGCTGCAGTCGACTCCTCCCTCGCTCTTGCTCAATCTTCCGAAGCTGCCGCAGGAGGTCGAATACCGGATTGAAGGCCGCGGCCTGGTTCTTCTCGACGTGCGCGCGAATCTGGTCGTCGATCTCATCGAGGACGTGTTCTCGTGACCGGCACGCGGCGCGCATTCCTCTGCCTGGCACTTCTGGGCGGCGCCATACTAACGCCCTCGCCGGCGCAAGAGGTCAGTCTCCCGCTCAAACAGGGATCGCTTCGCTTTGCGGTCATCGGAGACAACGGAACAGGCGAAAAGGCGGAGTATGACGTCGGGCAGCAGATGGAACGATACCGCGAAAAGACCGGCTTCGATTTCGTGATCATGCTGGGCGATAACATCTACGGCGGCGAGGGCACGGGCGCCATGAAGAAGAAGTTCGAGGATCCTTATAAGCCGCTGCTCGATGCGGGCGTGAAGTTCTACGCCTCGCTGGGAAATCACGACAATCCCAATGAGCGCTTCTACAAGCCGTTCAACATGAACGAAAAGCGCTACTACAGCTTTCGCAAAGGGCAAGGTGGAGTTTCTGGCGCTCGACAGTACCTACATGGATCCGCAGCAACTCGACTGGCTGAGCAAGGAACTGCAGGGTTCCGATTCACCCTGGAAGCTCTGCTTCTTTCATCATCCGTTGTACTCGGACGGCAAGTTTCACGGGCCCGATCTCGATCTGCGGGCGCGTCTCGAACCGGTCTTCGACGCGAGCTGGCGTCAACGTGGTCCTCTCTGGTCATGAGCACCTGTATGAGCGGGTCGTGCCGAAGAACGGAATCAATTATTTCGTTCTGGGCAATTCGGGCGAACTGCGCCTGCACGGCCTGAAACGGACGCCCGACGTGGCCAAAGGCTTCGATACCGATCGAAGCTTCATGGTGGTCGAGATCGCCGGCGACCAGTTTTTCTTTCAGGCCGTATCGCGCACCGGCGAAACGATCGATTCGGGCGTCATCGACCGCCAGGCAGCGCCCAAGGCCGTTGGCAGTCATTGAGCGCGAACTGAGCACGATAAGATGAAATCGATGAAACCGGTTGTCCTGTTTTTCGCTTTCGCGTGTCTTTCCTTCGGCGCTGCTCCCGATAAGCCGCAGGTGCAGGCGAAACTGCTCGATCACAACGGGTACTCGTGCGCGAACTGCTTCTTCGGCGCGTCGACTTACTATTTCTGCTTCGAAGCGGGTGACAAAGTCCTGATCGGCTACGAGAAGATTCCGACGATGAACTGGACGGATTCGTCCACGAACTGGCTCACGAAGGTTCACAAGTCATGGCAGCCCGGATTGTCTGAAGGCCAGGTTTCCGAAGGCCAGCCCATTCCGCTGCGCTATGACGACAAATACATCTGGATCACCGGAGCCAACGGCAAGCAGGTCCGGCTCACGCAGGACTACTCGACCGACATTTTCATCAGCAGCCAGCAGTGCCGGGCCGCGGTTAAGAAGTAGCCGCGGCTGGCCTTTTAGTATCCGTCACGAAATAACACTACCAACCGACTCCCTCGCGGTCGCGGCTCAGCGTGAGGCGTTTCCGAGCCGCCGCACGTTAGTAAGCGGTTCCGAATTGGATCTGTTACCAGACAACGCCGAACTCCGCCGTATAAGCCCGCGGGCTCACGAAGTGAGTGCCGCTGAAGGTCGACAGGAAGTTATACAGCGCTTCCACATTGGTGAGGTTCACAGCCGTGAACTGAACCCGATAGCGGAAGCGATCCGTGTGAAACAAATCGTCGTCGCCGATCGCCGCATCGAACAGATTCCGAGGCACCACGCGCGGTGGATTTGTGTCGTCATTCTCCGTGCCCGCCGCTGGAATATTCACCCGGGTTGCCGAGGCATTGCCCGCCGGGCAGGACGTTATCGGAGTCGAAATCGTCGCGTAAGTCGATCCGCAATGGAACCCGATCATAGCCTGCTGGTCTCCCGAGAGGTCATAGACATCAACCAGATTGGCCGCGCCCCCCGCCACCTCTCCGCTGTCGTAGCGCCACGTGAACGACGCCCACGGACCGTTCTTCTTCCGCTGATACCGCAGATTTGTCGTCGCCTCCAATGCCTGATCGTGATCGATGCGGAACACCGTCGCGCTAAGCGGCGAATTGAAAATCAGCCCGCCATTTTCGGGAGCGAAGAATCGCGCGCGAGTATGCCCCAGCACCGAATAGGCGCTGAAACCCTTGATATCCGTCAAGGTCACACGCGCTGCGGCGCCATCTATCTTGCTCTTGCGCCACTCGATGGGAAAGGTGATCGGCGTAGTGAAAAGGTTGTCGAAATCGAATGCATTGTGCGTGTACTTCCAGAAGTACCCCGCATCAATCACCAGATATCTGCCGATACCCTGCTGCACGCCCACGTTGTACTGGTTTCGGATCCCGGGCCGGAGCGGCGTTGAGCCGAAGGAGCCGAAGACGTTGTTGGCCAGCCCCCCGGCTCCGGCAAAGCTCGAAACAAGCAGATTCTCGTTATACGGCGTCTCGTAAAACTTCGAGTACGAAATGCGAAAAACGGTGTTGGTGGGCTTGTACAGGTACGAAACACCCAGACGAGGCTGAAGCGATTGGCCTGATGTCAGCCCGCGGTAAAAATCCGCTCGCAGCCCGGCCTGAAGGTTCAGACCGCCAAACGTCAGGTTGTCCTGAGCGTAAACCGAATACTCTTTGATGTCCGCGTGATCGGTAAAAACGAACAACTGGCCGCCGTTGGTCAGATCGTATGGCGCAAGGCCCGGAGCGCCGCTCGCGACCAGATTCGGATCCGTGACCCCGAGGAAAAAGTCCTCGTACAGAATCGTGTGCTGCACCTGCACGCCCGCTTTGAAGTTGTTGTGCGAGGTGACGTAGGCGTAATCGGCTTTCACGCCCACGTTCGTGAGACGCCGGGTCTCGCCCACGGTCGCCGGCTGATCCGCGAACGGATTGCGGCTGGGATAGTAATGAACCTGGTCCTGGCGGATGTAGGGACTCACCGTGATCGTCGAATTCGGATTCAGAATGCGGACCCAGCCCGGCGCGATGTTGTAGCTGATAATCCTCTCGCGCTGATCCTGCCCCGCTGCCGCTGATCGTAGGTGTTGGGCGTCTGGAACCAGGCCCGCGCCACGAAGAGGTTCAGGTGCAGCGTATCGTCCTGATCCGGTTGATAGTCGAAACGGTTGAAGACGGTCTGCTTGTTCCCCACATCGTGCATCGCGGCAAATTCGGGCGGATCGAGATAGCGCCCCGAACGCACCCCGTCTACCGCAATGAATTCGCCCCACTGCTTCCTGCCCATGCCGAATGTGAGATTCTCGTCCACCGTGCCGAACGAGCCGTACGAGGTCGATTCGCTGCCGTATGGCTTGTTGACACCGAGGCCGCTCTTCGTGATTGCATTGATCACGAGGCTTGTCTTGTCGCCGTACTCGGCGGGCGGCGCGCCGGTAATCACTTCCATCGATGCGATCGCATTCTCCGGCATCGAGATCGAAAATTGCTTGCTTTGCTGGTCGGTAACCGGCTGGTTGTCGAACACGAACTGCGTCTGCGCATGGTCACCCTGCGGATGGATGATTCCGTTGGAATCCTCCACAATGCCGGGCGCCGTGTGCGCGATCGCTTCATTCAGGCCGCCCGTTGCCGAATTCATCGGCAGTTTTTCGAACTGCGATGCATCAACATCCACGTGCGCCGTCGGAACGGATTCCACCAGATCGGTATCCGAACTGACGTTCACGGAGGTCGTCGATGACGCCAGCGCCATCATGATCTTCAGATTGACGGCCACCGTGGTGCGCACGTCGACATCTTCCACGTGATCCTGGAATCCCGGCGCGGTCACCGTTGTGTGATAGGTGTTCGGCGCAACTCCCAGGAACTTGAACGCTCCGGTGGAGTCCGTGGTCGTCATCTTACTGAAGCCTGTTACTTTGTTTTCGATCGTGACAGTCGCCCCGGCGACTACCGCGCTGCTCGGATCGACCACCGTGCCGGTGATCGTTCCGGCATTACCCTGCGCCCATATCGGATTCGCGGTGCCCAATGCGCTCGCGAGCGCGAGCCAAATCGTCAAAATACGTTTCATTTCCCCTCTTCCTCTGTGCTGTTTTTCGCAACTTGCGAATCACGCGATTACAGAGAAAAAGAGGGAGGACCGCGGGAACAGTGGGGCTGACTATTGCACGCCTGATAGCCGAAAAATGGAAGTATCCAGACAGCCGGGCCTGAGATGGCCGGTCCGACGAACGGCTGTACCGCCGGCGTTTCGAATGTGGTGGTGTGCGCCGTGAAACAGAGTTCGCATCGATTTTGCGACGGCGAATCGTTAAGGTGCAGGTGTCCGGGCGAGGTCGACGCCAGCGTGATGTTCAGTGTCGCCAGGATCGTCAGAATCAGGACCAGCATCCTGAATCCGCCTCGCGACGGCACTGCTTTCGGCAATAAGGCGGAAAGAGTCACTGTTTGGGCGGCGCGTCTTTAGCTGGTGTGTCTTTACTTGTAGTATCGGCATCTGAATCGTCGAACGTGATCGTTGTGTCAGCCGAGTATTTCCGGTAGCTGCGGAACTCAATCTCGTTCTTGCTACCCTGGCCATCGGCTTTCATGATCACCTGGCCGGACACGGGCAGCAGGAATTTCTGACCGCTGATTTCGGTGTAGCGGTAATCGAGCCGTTGCTTGATATTCTGCACCGGGAAACTCGCTGGCGGCTCCGGCTCCACGTTGATCCGCCAGATGGTATTCGCGCCTTTTTCGACGAACACCTCGCCGTGATATGCCGCCGTCACTTGCTGCGTGCGGTTGTAGTCGATGGTGTCGTGTGAATGCGGCTGGTCGATATAGAAGGTGTAGACGTGCATCAGATGCCCTTCGAGAGTGGTCCAGCGCTCCCAATGAAATTCGGCGTTCGACTGCCGGCTCGAAGATTTCCCGGATCAATGTTCCGAAATCGCCGCGCGAGAGCGACCCGCCCACCGAGTCCGCGGTTTTGCCGTAAAGCGAATCGTCGTTGTGGCTGATCAGTTCGTATTTTTCCTTCTGATCGTAATAGGTGAGTTTTTCGGCCAGGCGGTCGCTCATGGCCCAGGAGCCTTCCGTATCGGGCTTGTAGTGCCGGTCGACGTAACGCCGGTTCACTTCGAGGCAGATGAAATCCGGCAAGGTCTTCGCGTAATTCAGCGCATATTCGCGGGCGGCATCAAGGATCTGGCTGCTGTTCCTCGCTTGACGGCGGCGCAATCGGTTTCGGTTTGGGCGCCGCGGCCTTCTGCGGCGGAGGCGTCAACTGCGTCGATGCCTCGGCGAGGTGCAACAGCGCGGCCGTCGTCTTCGGGCCAGCGCCTTTCGATTGCAGGTCCTGCACAATGCGGGTATCGAGCTTTTCGCTCATGCGGGACTTCGTGAGAACGTCCGCAACGTCTTTATCGGCCATCTTCTGGGTGACCGAGGAGGTGACGAAATCCACGACCTGATTGACCGAAAGCTGTTGCTGCGCGAGGCTCGCCAAGGCAAAAACGGACCCCAGGAACGCAGCCCGGATAAAGGCAAACCGCATGAATCTATTGTCGCACTGCAGACCGGAAAGGTTTCATCCGCTTTCCCGGTATCTGAATCAGTAGAATCGGGTTGTGCAGCAGGAGACCTATAGCCGGACCGCGTTGCGGGTCGCCATGCGCCGGGCATCGCATCAGCTGCTGGATCATCCGCTGGTCCTCGAAGACCCGTTCGCGATCCGCATTCTGCCGCCCGAAGCCGCAGCCGAAATAGGCCAGGACGCAGAACGCGACAGCCGCCCCTTCAACAGAGCCATGCGTGCCTTCATGGCTGTGCGCAGCCGCTTTGCCGAAGATGAATTTGGCGAAGCAGTCGCCCGTGGAGTCAGACAATACGTCGCGCTCGGGGCGGGACTGGATACATTCGCATGGCGCAATCCCTACTGTGATTCGGACGTCCGCATCTTCGAGGTCGATCATCCCGCGACCCAGGCGTGGAAGCGCGAACTGATCGCGAAGGCGAATCTGCCCGAGACCGCGGCAACCTATGTCCCCGTCGATTTCGAGCGCCAATCTTTGGCCGACTGCCTGCGAGCCGCAGGATTTCGTACCGATGCCCCCGCCTTCTTTTCCTGGCTGGGCGTTGTACCCTATCTAATGCGCGATGCGTTCCGCAGCACGCTCCGGTTCTTTGGCGGCATGGGCGCGGGCAGCGGTGTGGTCTTCGACTATGCGCTGCCGCGCGAAGCTGTGGATGAAGACCGCCTTGCTGCGTTCGATGAATTATCAGCGCGCGTTAAGAGCATCGGCGAGCCATTCCAGCTGTTCTTCATGCCGGACGAACTCGCGGGTGAGTTCGATGCAATCGGCTGGCGAGTGAAGGAACAGCTTGACGCAGCCGCCATCCGGGAACGTTTCTTCACCGATCACGCCGACGCCCCTGCGGGCCGAAACAGCATGGCGAGGCTGGTCAGCGCATGCGGTTAGTATTACCGTCGCTCTGCAAAGGCAGGGTGCTGAAAAACCGCCTTTCTGTACCGCTTGCTGACGTGCGCGGCTCAGTAATCCGTTCGGAATCAGTGCCCACCTGTCTGATCTGTGACTGCCGGTCAAAACCTTTATTTTCAGCATCGCGACAACCGCCGAAATTCGGGCAGGGGTCACATTCTGTTCCATCCGGCACATTGCCGGAGGCTTTACTGAGCCGCGACTGTGAAAGAGCGGTAAGAAGCCTTTTTGAGCACCCTGCTAAGGGAGTGGCTGGCGACCCATTGGCTTGCAACAGCACATGAGGATCGACAAATGGCTCTGGGCTGCGCGGTTTTTCAAGACCCGGTCGCTTGCCTCGCACGCCTGTGAGCTGGGGCGCATCGAATCCAACGGGCAGAACGCCAAACCAGCGCGCGAGGTTCGCATTGGCGACATGCTGCGCGTCAGGAACGAAGGCGGCGATTTTCACATCGAAGTTGTGAGCCTCAGCGAAATACGCGGTCCTGCCGCGGCGGCACAGGCCCTCTATCGGGAAACCGAGGCAAGCAAAGAGTTGCGGCTCAAGCAGGCCGAGGAGCGCAAAGCGATGTTTCATTTCGACGCGCCAAAACCATCCAAGCGCGACCGCCGGCGAATCCACCGCTTTACGGATCGGGACTGAAGCCGTGTCCGCTTAACTCACTAGCCCTTTGCGGACTGCATAGAGAATCAATTCCGGCAGGTTATGAACATGCAGCTTCTGGAAGATATTGTTGCGGTGTGTCTCAATGGTGGCGACGCTGACGTTCAGCTTATCGGCGAGATCCTTGTTCGTCTTCCCCGTGACCAGAAGCTGCATGATTTCTTTTTCGCGCAGCGTTAACAGGTCATAGCTGTCTTCCACTCCGCGGCGTTGCATCTCTGCGACGTACTCTTCAACGAGAATCCGAGTGATCACCGGGCTGAAGTAAGCCTGGCCGCTGGCCACTGCGCGAATCGCGGCCAGCACCTCGGATTCCGGCGAAGCTTTCAGCAGATATCCTCGCGCGCCGCTTTTCAGCGCCCGCAGAATGTAGCTTTCATCCGCGTGCATGCTGATCATGATGATGGCGACGCGGGGAGCTTTTTCGCGGATATACTGCGCCGCATCCGTGCCGTTAAGGCGCGGCATCGCAACATCAAGAAGGACCACGTCCGGCAGGTATAGGGTTGCCAACTCGATGGCTTCATAGCCGTCGGAGCCTTCGGCAATCACCTCAAATTCCGCATTCCTTTCAAGCAGGGAGCGAAGGCCGCCGCGCACGAGGGGATGATCGTCAACGATCAAAACTCGCGTGGGCGGCACGCCTTCAGCATACGCCCAGCTTTACCGTGCGGTTCTTCACATGCCGGTAATTGCTTTTACGATCAGGAATAAAGTTCCCAGAATCGCGGTCGGTAAAATGATGATTCCAACCGGCATACCGATGATGAAAAACCAGTTCGGTGCGTGGAAATGATGATGACCAGGTGCATGTAAGTGCAAATAAGACACGTGGCACCCTCCTTCTTAGAATGTCGAGCACGTCTGCATCCGAATCAACTTGAACGCGTTCAAAATATCGGTTGACACAACGTATGCCTGACTGCATACTGATCTTGAACACGTTCAAAATGCATGCCGCCCCCGAAAACAACGTCTAAAGCCGAAGAGACCGGCCTCAGGATACTGGATTCCGCGCTGGAGCTTTTTCGGCAGGAAGGCTTCGATACGGCAACCATGCGCGACATCGCGTCCAAGGCGGGCGTGGCGACCGGCGCCGCTTACTACTACTACCCCTCGAAAGACGCCATCGTCATGGCCTTCTACGAGCGTTCCTGCGAGGAAATGCAGCCGCAGATCGAAGCGGCATTGGACGGCGTGAATGGCCTCGAAAGCCGCCTTCGGGAGTTGATTCGCGTCAAGTTCGCGTACCTCACGCCCAACCGCGGAGTTTTACGCGCCCTGCTCCGAAACGGCGCGGATCCCAAACATCCTCTGTCGCCGTTCAGCCCGCAGACCAGGCCAATCCGCGATATCGATCTCGCATGGTTCCGGCGTATTCTGACAGACTGCGGAACACGTATCCCGAAGGACCTCGAGCCCCACCTGCCCCGCGTTCTCTGGTTCTTCCAGATGGGTGTGATCTTGTTCTGGGTGATCGACGAATCACCGGCTCAGGCGAGAACGGAACGCCTGCTTGAACTCGCCGCGAAGAGCGTTGCATTCCTGATCAAAGCTTCCGCACTGCCGCTCATGCGGCCGCTGCGGAAAACCGCCCTCGAACTGATCGAGATTGTGGCGGGAGAAGGTGTGTGACCGCCCGGACTCGCATCTTTTTGGCGGGATTGTTACTCGCCGCGCTGGCCGTAGCGGGTCTTGCCCTGTCCGTCCGGGGTGTCTACGGTTTGACTCTCTTCGTCCTGATTCCGCTCCTCGTGGGAGGGGTCGCATCTTGGGCGACTCGTCCGCAGACGGGGAAACAGGCGGCAAAAATTGGCGCCGTAGCCACAGCGATCGGCGCCTTCGCCTTCCTGATTTTAGGAGCCGAAGGGGTATTGTGCATCGTAATGGTCCTGCCGCTGGCCGCGCCCCTGGGAGTATTAGGCGGTTGGCTGGTTTATCGCGCCGAGTCGTCGCCGGTCGCCGCGCGCGGCATCGCGATGCTACTGCTGTTGCCGTCCGCAAGCATGACTTGGGATCTCAACGCCCGTCCCCCGGTGTTCGAGGTTCGCAGCGCGGTCGAAATCGCCGCCTCACCGAAACAGGTCTGGAAGCATGTTGTCGCGTTCACGGAAATGCCCGAACCGAAAGAGTGGTACTTTCGCGCCGGACTGGCCTTTCCGACGAGAACGCG
Source organism: Terriglobia bacterium (assembly GCA_963809655.1). Taxonomy (GTDB): domain Bacteria; phylum Acidobacteriota; class Terriglobia; order Bryobacterales; family Bryobacteraceae; genus BOG-234. The sequence goes on from CAWEKQ010000031.1 coordinate 199,764, forward strand.
CATTGTGGGTTCGGGAGTCGGGGCGGTTCGATACTGTGATTTTTCGACGGGCCCGGTCGTGGAACCAATCGAAATCTGGCAAGAACTGCGCGTGCTGCGTTTCGGCGTGACAGAGAGCCCGGCGCCGATGCGCGAGTGGAGTCCTTATCGCGGCGTAACCCCGACGCATCTGCACGGATATCTGATCTCAAAGCAAGGCCAATTCGTGCTCACGGAACTGCCCAACCATCACACTCTCCTCGAAGGCACCAGCTGGTATCAGCATGGCCTGTGGCCCGCCGAATACTGGCGCTGGTGGTCGGACGCGATCATTCATCGCATCCACATGCGGGTGCTCTATCATATCCGGACACTGGCGGAACAGGATGCCTCATGGTCGAACTCACCGAACTCACATTGATCAACGCGCCGATCGAGCGCTGCTTCGATCTTGCGCGAAGCGTCGAAGTGCACCTGGCCGGAAACGTTCACTGGGGAGAAAGCGCTGTCGCCGCTGCGGGTGTCACGTCCGGATTGGTCGGGCTGGGAGAAAGCGTGACCTGGCGAGCGAAACACTTTGGCGTTTGGCACACACTGACCAGCGAGATCACCGCAATGACCCGTCCGATCCATTTCCAGGATGCCATGATCTTTCCGGATGCGACTCGCGGCCCTCTCCGGCTCATGCGGCATGATCACTTTTTCCGTGCCTTGTCACCCGATGAGACTGAGATGCGGGACGTATTCGTCTTTGCCGCGCCGTTACCTGTGCTGGGGCGTCTTGCGGAAATCACATTCCTCCGCCGCTACATGCAGTCCCTCCTGCGGGAGCGCAACGCCGTTCTGAAGGAGATCGCCGAGCATGCGGATTGTCATACCAGGCGGTAGCGGACAGGTAGGCCGCATACTCGCGCGCCATTTCCACTCCGCTGGCCATACCGTTACGGTTCTCACCCGGAACCCGCAAGCCGCTCCCTGGCGAGTGGTTTTTTGGGATGGCGTCACGCCAGGCGAGTGGATCCGCGACTTCGCAGACAGCGACGTGTGTATCAACCTCTCGGGCCGGAGCGTCAATTGCCGTTACACAGCCGCGAACCGGCGGGCGATTCTCGATTCGCGCACGCAGAGCACGCGTCTGTTGAACGACGTGATCGCCTCGATCAGCCATCCTCCCAGGCTTTGGATCAACGCCAGCACGGCGACCATTTACCGGCACTCGCTCGATCGCGCCATGTGCGAAGCCGACGGTGAACTCGGCGGCAATGAGCCCGGCGCTCCCGACACCTGGCGCTTCTCGATTGACGTCGCGAAGGCGTGGGAGGAGGCATTTTTCGCTACTCCTCTGCCGGGAACCCGCAAGATCGCAATACGCAGCGCCATGACCTTCAGCCCCGATCGTCGAGGAGTGTTCGATGTCTTCTCAACACTCGTGCGCCGCGGTCTGGGTGGCACGCAAGGCAAGGGCGACCAGTTTGTCTCCTGGATACACGAAGCCGATTTCGTGCGCGCCGTGGACCTGTTGATTGCGCGGGAAGACCTTGCGGGAGTGGTCAATCTGGCCTCTCCCCATCCCCTGCCGAATCGCGATTTCATGAGGGCACTGCGCGAGGCGTGGAGCATTCGCTTCGGCTTGGCCGCGCCGGAATGGGCGATCGAAATAGGCGCCTTCCTGATGCGGACGGAATCGGAGCTCGTGCTCAAGAGCCGCCGCGTTGTTCCGGGCCGTCTTCTGTCTGCCGGCTTCCAGTTTCGTTACCCGGAATGGCCCGCTGCCGCGCGCGAACTGGTTCGCCACTCGACTATTTCTTAACGGGCGCCGGCAATGGTGGAAGCGGCGCCGGATCGACATAACCCCGCGTGCCATCCGGCCGGATCGGCCCCGGTCCGAACCCCAGGTGGTCTTTATCGATATTGTTCTCGGCGCACGAATACTCCTTCAGTTCCTCGTCCGGTTTGCCGAGCACCCACGTTCGCGCATACGTGAAGGACTTCGTATAGAACTTCGGATCTTCGATCAGAGTCTCGACATGGATGTGGTCTTTATCGGGCCGCGTCCAGCGTTCCACCACATGCAACGCATCGCTGTGCGGACTGCCGTTCTCGTCCGCCCACACCTGCGTGTCCTTGAACCCGATCGAATCGACCACCAGCGCGTCGCCATCCCAATGCCCCACTTCGTCGCCGAAGAATGAAGGGTCCGGGTCCTCATCGTGCTTGCGTCCGTCGGTGGGAATCAGCCGGTAGTAGCTGTAGAAGTAAAGGAACGCCACATATTTCGGACTCTGAATGATCTGGAACGGCAGCCCGCTCGCATTGTGGCGCGGGATGCCGCCGATAATGCAGAGGCTCTCCGGATCGATGGTTGCGGTGGTGTTGTGCTTCCACGCCGCTTCGCCCGCCGGCGTCAAGGGCAGCTTGTGCTCGGGCAGATCCTTGGCGATGTTGCCGCCGGGCACGGTGTCGCGCGTGCCTTTCCAGTAGCCGTTCAGGTCGGGATGCCCGTCCGCGGTCTTCGGCCCGGCCGCCAGCGCCACAACGCCCATCAGTCCGCACAACCCCATTCCACACAACCCCGCCACAAGCTTCGGAAGGACTCTATTGATCACGCGACGATACTCCTTGCTTCCATATATTATGATCGGGCAGGGAGACATCTGTGCAGAAAACAAAATGTTTCGGATTGCTTGCCGCCGCAGCCCTGCTGGCAACCATCCCCGCTCAGGCTCACCACTCCTTCGCGGCCGAGTTCGACGCAAGCAGGTCGATGCGGCTGATCGGCACCATCACCAGGATCGAGTGGAGCAATCCTCACTCCTACTTTTTCATCGACGTGAAGGATGACAAGGGCAACGTCGTGAACTGGGGTTGCGAGGGCGCGGGCCCCGGCGCACTCACCCGCCGCGGCTGGAGGAAAGGCGACGTCAAGCTGGGCGATACGTTGATCGTCGACGGCTATCCCGCCAAAGACAACTCCCACCTGATCGACGCCCGGCGCGTAACCCTCCCCGACGGGCGCGTGGTTTCGGGCGCCTCCGCCGACGATGGCGGTCCGGCCGCCGGGCTGGCAGTAGACGACCCCGCTAAACCAAAGAAATAACTGAAGAAAAGCTGATAGACTGAGCCGATGCGAAATGTCGTGCACCGGCTTGCGGTCTTCCTCCTGCTCGGTGTTTGCTGCCGTGCCGACCTGACTCTGCGCTACACCGTCGAAGTGAAGACAGGCAGCGGCGCGCCACAGGCCCTCGCCCAGGCATTAGAGCAACAGATGGCGGCGACTCCTCCGCAGGGTCGATCGATCAGAATCAAAGGCGACAAGACTCTGTCGAAGCTGGGAGCCCTTACAGCGATCATCGACAACTCCACCTCGGCCGTTACACTCCTCAACCCCGCAACGAAGCAGTATGCGCAGGTTTCCACGGCAGAAGTGATTGACGGTCTTAAGGCGAAGCTTCCAACCGCCTCCGCGGCGCTCCTGAAGAACATGAAGTTCGATGTTCAGACCAGCAAGACAGGTCAGTTCGCAATGGTTTCCGGCATGCGTGCCGAAGAACACCTCATCGCGATAACCGTGTCGATGGCCGCGCCGGGTGTCGCCTGAAGGTCCGCTGATCCGGATGGAGATCCACACGTGGCTGGCGAACCCTGACGAACTGAACCGCATCCCCGCTCTTCGCCAATACGCCGCAACTGCACAGCGTGCACTGAATGTTTCCGCTGCGGGGGACGCAATGGAGAAACTTTTCGAGCAACTGCCGGGCGTTGCCGAAAAGATGCGTGTGTTGACGGACGAAGTCGCCAGGAATGCGGGAAGTCTCACGGTGAAGACCCAGGCAGCGCTCTACATCCCGAAAGGTGATCCGAACGCCCCGATGCTTACGATGACCACCGATCTGGCGGAGATCTCCAGCGACCCGATCGATGACTCCGTTTTTGCCGTGCCTGCCGGATTTCCAACTGGCACCGCCTGCGGAACTCGTCAGGGCATTGATACCAGTGCGGGCGGTACCGGTGGCGCCGCCGCCGGGACTTCGGCAGATTCCACCTGGCCAGCAGATCGGCAGAGAGGCCCCCGTCTGTCATCTACAAGCGCGACCCGGAGTATACGGAGGAAGCACGCCGAGCCAGATTGGAGGGGGCTGTGACTGCTCAAGCGTTGTTGTGGACAAGGACGGCGTAGCGAAGAACATCCAGGTAGCGAAGTCGCTCGGCCTGGGACTGGATGAGAAAGCGATTGAAGCCGTGAGCCAATGGAGGTTTCGGCCAGGTCAAAAGAATGGACAGCCAGTCGATGTCACTGCGACTATAAACGTCAATTTCAGGCTCGTGGTGCGCCCGCCTCAGCAGTAGGATCTACTCGCCCCCGCAGCCCGATGCATGAGCCGATACAACGAATCCAGTTCCGCGCGGAAGTTTTCCATCACCTGCTTGCGCCGCACCTTCATCGTCGCCGTAACCTTGCCGTGTTCGATCCTCGCTCAGGCTCACAACTCCTTCGCGACCGAGTCACCCAGAATCGCGCCCACCCCGGCTCTCCGAACGGGTGCGTGGTTTCCGGCGCCGTCGACGACCCCACTAAGCCAACGAAATAATCTTGTATGGAACCCTGTTCGCCAGCCATAACCTGCGCGTGATTAAGGAATGCAACCAGCGAAACACCGCCGATGGTGTTTCCCACAAGCACCGGAAGCATATAGCCGAGCAGGTGGTGGAACCACCCGAGCGATCCCGACATCACCAGATAGAGCACTTCGACTGAGCCCGCGATGATGTGCGTGAAGCCCCCCAGGCCAACGAAGTACGTGACGATAACAATCAGAGGGATTTGACCGTTGTCCACGGCCGCCCGCATCCATACCAGCATCGCGATCAGCCATCCCGCAAAGATGCCGCGCAGCACTGCCTCGCCCGGTGTGACAGCAATCGTGATGCGCGCGATGTGGGTCATAGCGTCCCTCGTTTCGGGACCGAAGACCCCGGTATTCGCAAGCGTCCATGCGATGATGTGTGGCCCCGTCAGATTGGCGGCGAGGACAATCCCCCACAACCTGAGCATTCGCATAAGAGAGGACCAGTTGCGCCGTGCGAGAACCGGCAGCACCGCCGTCAACGTGTTCTCGGTGAACAATTGCTGGCGGCCGAGGATCACGATCAGGAACCCGAGCGAATAACCCAGCTTGGCAACCAGCGGACGCCAGGGCGCATCGGGAAGGAACCCTCGGAGCAATCCTTCGCCAATGAAGGAGAAGCCCATTGACAGGCCCGTGCAAGTCCGGAAGTCGCAAGCGCCGACGCCGAGCGCTCGAACTCGGCATCCCCGTCCCGCCGCACCGCCTCGTGCACGACATGCGCCTTTACGGAAGTCCTCTGTTCGACTTCCTCCTGCTCGCGGCGCGTCAGCTCCGGCCCCGCAATTCCTTCTTCAGGGTGAAGCTCTGGTGGTAATTGCGTTTTTACCTGACGGTGCACCGAATCACCACCGCAATTCAACTGCCACTGATGGTAAGAGTTCCTGCCTACTCGCCGCCGCGGCCCGATGCGCTGAGCTGATATAACGAATCCAGTTCTGCGCGGAAGTTCTCCATCACCTGCTTGCGCCGCACCTTCATCGTCGCCGTAACCTCGCCGTGTTCGATCGAGAATTCGCGCGACAGAATCCGGAAACGCTTCACTTGCTCGAACGGCGCCAGTTGTTTGTTCACGCGGCTCACGATCTTCTGCATCTCCGCGACCACCGTCGGCGATTCGTGCAGCGGAATACCCTGATCGTTCGCCCCCCGAATCGATTCCGCGATCGCGGGATGAATCGTAAACAGGGCAACCAGATGCGGCAGGCGGTCCCCCGCCAGCAGTACCTGATTCACCAGCGGCTCGAACTTGAACATCGTCTCCACGCGCGAAGGGAAAATCTTCTTCCCGTTTGACGCGACGATCAGTTCTTTCTTCCGGCCGGTGATGTAGATGTAGCCTTCGGCATCGATCGTGCCCACGTCGCCGGTGTGCAGCCAGCCGTCCTGCAGCAGTTCGGCAGTCGCCACCGGGTCCTTGTAATATTCGCGTAACAGGCACGCACTGCGGATTTGCAACTCGCCTTCTTCGCCGATCCGGAACTCCACTCCGGGCAGAGCTTTGCCGATACTTCCGGGCCGCGCGGCGTCGATCGGATTGAATGCCGCCACGCCGCCTTCGGTCAAACCGTAGCCTTCGATCAGCGGCATGCCGATCGCTTCGTAAAACTCCGCAAGATCGGCTCCGAGCGGCGCCGCGCCCGACGCCGCCACGCGCAGTCGCCCGCCGAATCGTTCGCGAATCTTGCTGAATATGAACCGCTGAGCCAGACCCAGCATCACCCTGATGTGCAGCGGAACCTTCTTGCCCTCGCGCTTGTATTTCGCCGCCGCCATCCCCAGCCCAAGCGCGGCAAAGAAGGCCTTCTGCGCCGCCGCCGGTTTCTTCAGAATCTCCGCGCGAATGCTCGTGTAAACACGCTCCCACACTCGCGGAGGCGCGAGGAACCAGGTGGGCCGCACCGCTTTGATCTCGGGCTGGAGCCGGGCCAGGCTCTCCGCAAACGATACCGCTGCGCCGCTGAGAATCGGCAGTATCTCGACCACCACGCGTTGCGCGATGTGCGCCGAGGGAAGAAAGGCGATCGTGATGTCGTCAGACGTCAGCGGCAGCACCGCCGGACCCATGTGCACATTGGACACGACGGCGCCGTGCGTGACCATCACCATCTTCGGTTCGCCCGTCGCGCCTGAGGTCAGATACAGAATGGCGTTGTCCGCGGGGCTTACATCGAAGCCGCGTACGCCCGCATCGCGTCCCTGCTTTCCCATCTTCCGAAGCGACGCCAGCGAGAGCGCGCCTTCGGCCTCGCCGGTCAGCAGAATAAAGTGGCTGACGGGCGCGTCCTTCAGCTTCGCGAACATCTTCGCGTCTTCCACGAAGAGCGCCTTCGCATCCGCATTCCCGATGGTGCGTTTCAGTTCTTCCGGCGGATAACTCGGATAAAGCGCGCCGGCGACCGACCCGTTCATCAGCACGCCCTGATCGGCCAGATAAAATTCCGCCCGCGTTTCCGAACACAGCGCGATGTGATCGCCTTTCTGGAGACCGAGCGCGCGCAGCCCTGCCGCGATCTCCTCTGCCGCTTCCAGATACTGGCTCCAGGTCCACGTCAGGACGTCGCCTTTGCCCGCAGGCTGGCGCAGCGCCAGTCGGGCGCCATACAGGGCTCCGGCGCGGCGCAGAAGTTCCGGTATGGTTTGCGCGGTCATCTCAGCCGACGCTCACGGGGATGGTTGTTTCGCCTGCCAGCGCCAGCCACCCGGTCATGCAGAGTTTCGTTAAGCTGCGCCCGGTCCCGCGGCGTCATGTCCCGCGTCTCAATGGGTTCGCCGACGAATACCTTCACATGGGCAGGGCGCAGCAGCAGGGAATGCATCGGCAGAATGCCACGCACGTTCACCAATCCGACCGGGACCACAGGCACGCCCGCTTTGATCGCGATATACGCCGCGCCCTCTTTGAACGGCCGAATCCCCTCTTCCGACCGGCCGCCCTCGGGAAACAACAGCACGGAAATGTGCCGCTCCCGGATCCATTTCGCGCCGTCCGACATGGATTTCAAAGACGCGCGGGCATCACCCCGAATCACGGGCAAGTGTCCCGCGCGCGACAGGTGCCAGCCCAGCAGAGGAATGGAAAAAAGACCCTTCTTCGCGAAAAAGCGGATCTGCAGCGGAACCGCCGTGTAGAGAACCGGAATGTCCATATAGCTCGCGTGATTCGAGACCACCACGTAGCTGGCCTCGGGATCGAGCTTTTCCGCGCCTTCCACCTCGCAGGTCACGAAACAGACGGCGAGCAGCATTCGCGACCATTGCTGCGCCAGCCGGTGCTGGGTGCGGCCACCGCGATCCCAGAGCGAACAGAGCAGAGAGATGAAGCCCATTCCCGCCGTCAAAATAATGACCGCCGGGGCCGAAAAAAGGATTGAACGAAGTTTCCACACTCGAAACCCTATTATCTCCGCCGGGCGTCTTGTAGACTAGCGGGTTAAGGAGCATTATGCAGAAATCAGTCAAGTTGCTGTTGGCCGGTGCGATGGTGTTTACCGGTTCCAGCCTTTATGCCCAGAAGGGCGACGCCAAGGCGGGCAAAGAGGTGTTCGAGAACAATTGCAGCGTCTGCCACAACTCGGACAGCACAGAAGTCAAAATGGGTCCGGGCCTGAAGGGGATTTCCAAGCGGGCCAAAATGACGACTACAGGCAAAGCTCCGACCGATGCCAACCTGCTCGAGAAGATCAGCACAGGCGGCAACGGCATGCCTGCTTACGCTGACATCCTGTCCGCCGACGAAAAGGCCAACGTCATCGCGTACCTGAAAACTTTATAGATCTACCGGGAGAGCTTACTGGTTGGCGTGACCGGCGTGCCCATGCGCCTGCCGGGCAGCGCGAGTGGTTCGATGCGCTCGTCCTTAGGCTCTATCACGTCACTGAATCCAGCCGTGCGGGTACTTACCTGCGTGAAGTAAACGGGGGGCTGCAGCCTTCCCGCATACGCGGTATATTTGTGACTGCATTTTGCGGAGCCCCTATGGCGAAGACGCGTGTCCTCCTGGCGGACGATCATGCTGTAGCGGGACTGGGCTTTGAAGCGCTCCTCAAAGATGCCTTTGAACTCGTCGGTGTCGTACACGATGGGCATTCCCTGATCAATGCCACGGAATCTCTGCGACCCGACGTCGTCGTCACAGCTCTCTCCATGCCGTCGTTGAATGGGCTGGATGTTGTCCGGCAGATTCGCGAGCGTCGGCCCGACGCCAGAATCATCATTCTGACGATGCATCGCGACACGCAGTTGACCGTGGACGCATTCCGGGCCGGGGCGTCCGGGTACATGCTGAAAGTCTCGCCTAAAGAGGAACTGATCACCGCGATTCACGAGGTCGCGCAGGGGAAAGCGTATGTCACCACCCTTCTATCGAAGGATCTGATCACGCTGCTGCTCAAGGCCGGCGGTAAGCCGCGAACTGCCGAAACGCCGCTGACCGCGAGACAACGCGAGGTGCTGCAACTAATCGCTCAGGGCAAGACCATGAAGGAAGTGGCATCGATTCTCGACATCTCCCCGCGAACCGGTGAATCGCACAAATACCAAATCATGCGAGTACTGGGCGTTCAGACGACGGCGGAACTGGTCCGGTGCGCTGTTCAGCTGAAGTTGGTGGGCGGGTAGGCGATGGCACCGCCGGGTCACGGCCCTATCGCTGATCCTCGGGTTGCTGACGATGATGGGATCCTCTTGGTGGTACTACGAAGAGGAGGGGGTCACCGTCATTCCACTCGGAGACCGGGCGCACGCCGGTTTGAGTCTGTTTGCTGCGGGTACATCAGGTGCAAAACGTTCGCCAACAAGATGTGATTCCTTCGGAAGATGGCTGCAGTCATCGTAACTCGACACATCCGAGGCGGGTTATTCTGTTCGGCTCCCGGGCGCGTGGTGATGCAACGGCGGAGAGCGACTTCGATCTGATGGTAGTTGAGGATCAGCCCGAAGATCGACTCGGGGAAATGGTGCGCTTGCGGCGCCTGCTGCGCGGTTTTCACGTTCCTATCGATCGTCTGGTCGTCAGCGAAAGCAAGTATGAATACTGGCGCGACACGCCCGGGAACGTCTATCACGAGGCAGCCACGGGCGGTGTGACGCTCTATGAAGCGGCACGAGCAAGCCCTCCTTCTATTACGAAAAGCCGCACAGGATGAAGCCCTTCTTGATGAGGTAATAGAGTCTCTGAAGGTGGCGGACGAGGTCATCGGATTTCACTGCCAGCAAGCCGCAGAAAAGATGCTGAAAGCGTTGCTCTCTGGGGCGGGAGGTGCGCTTCGCAAACCCATGATTTGGGCGCTTTGATGGAAGGGCTCGCCGCGGCAGGTGAGTCACTGCCGCTCGAATTCGATTCCCTCGACGCATTCACGCCGTTCGCCTCCGTCTATCGTTACGAGGATTTCGATTCAGGCATTGCCTTTGATCGTTTGGAGGCGCGAACACTTCTGCGGTCCCTGCGAGCCTGGTGCGAACAACCGCTTGCACTTCGGGGGTGAGCGCCGAAGCATAGAGTACAAATGAGCGCTGGTTTACGACTCGGATGCCATGGCACAGGCTCAAGGGCCATTTGCAATGCAATTCACTGAGGGAGAAATGAAAAGGCGGCCCTTTCGGGCCGCCCTGACAGACTGAAGCCTGTCCTGCCTTACTCGGCTAACGTTTCTTCCGGACCAGGATCTTCGCTCAACCCACCCGTATACTGCAGACGAGCTTCGTCCTCATACCCGGCCAGCGCATCGAGCGTCGGCTCGGGTGTCGGCTCTTCCACGATATCCTCACCGGCAATTCTGGTCCGGCGATAGAACTCCATGCCCGTACCAGCCGGAACCAGCCGGCCCATGATGACGTTTTCCTTGAGGCCCCGCAGGTAATCCACCTTGCCGTTGATCGCGGCTTCGGTGAGTACACGCGTTGTCTCCTGGAACGACGCCGCCGAGATGAACGAATCGGTCGAGAGCGAAGCCTTGGTGATGCCCAGCAGCACGGCTTTACCCTGCGCCGGACGCCCGCCCGCCTCTTCCGTCTTCAGATTCTCCGCACGGAACTTGAACTTGTCCACCACTTCGTCCGGCAGAAATTCCGTGTCGCCGATATCTTCCACCTTCACCCAGCGCATCATCTGGCGCGAGATGACTTCCAGATGCTTGTCGTTGATGTTGACGCCCTGCAACCGGTAGACTTCCTGAATTTCGTTGACGAGATACTTCTGCAGTTCCTTCTCGCCGCGGACATCCAGAATGTCGTGCGGATTGCGCGGACCATCCATCAGCGGATCGCCGGCCGCAACGCGCTCGCCTTCCTGCACGTTGATGTGGACGCCGCGAGGCAGCGAATATTCGCGCTCCTCGCCGTCGTCGCCCATGATGTAGATCTTGCGCTGGCCCTTCGAGAGTTCGCCGTACTTCACCACGCCGTTGATCTCGGCCATGATCGCGCTCTCACGCGGCTTGCGCGCTTCGAACAGTTCGACCACGCGCGGCAGACCGCCCGTGATGTCCTTGGTCTTCGTGGTTTCGCGCGGGATCTTCGCCAGAACGTCGCCCGCGTGCACCTCTTCGCCGTCATGCACCATAAGATGCGCATGCGTCGGCATGAGGTACTTGCGCGACCCGCCCGGTCCCTTGATCTGAACCATCGGCTGCCGCTTTTCGTCCGGTGAATCGGTTACGACGAGCTGCGACATGCCGGTCACTTCGTCCACCTGCTCGGCGAGCGTGATGCCCTCCTGCAGATCTTTGAAGTGCACCGCTGCCGGAAAGCTCGGTCAGGATCGAGAACGTGTACGGATCCCATTCGAGCAGGATCTGATTCGCCTTGATCGGATCGCCCTCGGCCACGGTAATGCGCGCGCCGTAGACAACCGGGATAGCGTTCTTTTTCGCGGGCCTTGTCGTCCACGATCGCGAGAATACCGTTGCGGTTCATCGCAATGATTTCGCCCTTTTCGTTGCGAACCCACTGGACATTGATGTACTTCGCGAAGCCGTCCGACTTCGCGTCCTGCTTCGATTGCTCGGAAATTCGGGTCGCCGTGCCGCCGATGTGGAACGTACGCATCGTCAGCTGCGTGCCCGGTTCGCCGATCGACTGCGCCGCGATCACACCCACCGCTTCGCCGCGTTCGACCAGCCGCCCCGTCGCGAGATTGCGCCCGTAACACGCCACGCAAACGCCGCGCTTCGATTCGCACGTCAGCACCGAGCGGATCTTCACGCGCTCGATACCGGCAGCCTGAATCGCCGCGGCCAGTTCTTCGGTGATCTCCTGATTGACCGAGACGATCACGTTGTTCTCGTAATCGCGCTGATCTTCGAGAGCCACGCGGCCCACGATACGGTCGCGCAGAGGTTCGATGATTTCGCCCGATTCGATGATCGGCTCGACGATGATGCCTTCCGTCGTGCCGCAATCGTTTTCGCTGATGATCACGTCCTGCGCCACGTCGACCAGCCGCCGCGTCAGGTAACCGGAATCGGCCGTTTTCAAAGCCGTATCCGCCAGACCCTTACGCGCGCCGTGCGTCGAGATGAAGTACTGCAGCACGTTGAGGCCTTCGCGGAAGTTAGCCGTGATGGGCGTCTCGATGATTTCGCCCGAGGGCTTGGCCATCAAACCGCGCATACCGGAAAGCTGGCGGATCTGCTGTTTCGAACCGCGCGCGCCGGAATCGGCCATGATGTAAATCGGATTGAGGTAGCGGCCGGTGCGGTCGTCCTCTTCCATGGCGCTGAACATCTCATCCGAAACCTTCTCGGTCACACGCGACCAGATTTCGATGATCTTGTTGTAGCGCTCGCCGTGTGTGATCGCGCCGTCCTGATACTGGCTTTCGACGGCGACCACTTCCTTCTCGGCGTTCTTGACCAGCTCGGCCTTCTCGCCCGGGACGACCATGTCGTCGACGCCGATCGAGATGCCCGCGCGAGTCGCATAGAGGAAGCCGAGGTTCTTGACCTTGTCCAGCATGTCGACCGTGATCTGCAGGCCGAACTTCAGGTAGCAATACTGCACCAGCTGCGCCAGACCCTTCTTCTTGAGCAGGCCGTTGATGAACGGCATCTCTTCGGGAAGGTGGTCGTTGAAGATCACGCGGCCAACGGTCGTGTCCATGTACTGCTTCACGAACTCGATCGGCTCGGTGTGCATGATGTTCTGGTTGTCGAACGCCTTGTTGAGGTCGATCACCTTGCCGGTGTAGCGCAGTTTGATCGGCGTCAGCGTTTGCACTTCGCCCATTTCGAGAGCGATCAGAACGTCGTCGGTCGAAGCGAAGGTGCGGCCTTCGCCCTTCGCGCCGGGGCGCGATTTCGTCAGGTAGTAGCAGCCGAGCACCATGTCCTGAGTCGGGACGGTGATCGGTCCGCCATGCGCCGGCGAAAGGATGTTGTTCGACGCCAGCATCAGCGTCGCGGCTTCGATCTGCGCTTCGGGCGAGAGCGGAATGTGGACGGCCATCTGATCGCCGTCGAAATCCGCGTTGAACGCCGTGCAGACCAGCGGGTGAATCTTGAGCGCCTTGCCTTCCACCAGCACCGGCTCGAAAGCCTGAATGCCGAGGCGGTGCAGCGTGGGAGCGCGGTTCAGCAGAATCGGGTGATCCTTGATGACTTCTTCGAGGATGTCCCAAACCACGGGATCCTGCTGCTCGACCAGTTCCTTCGCCTGTTTGATCGTGGTGCAATGCCCGCGCTGTTCCAGCCGGTGATAGATGAACGGCTTGAAGAGTTCGAGCGCCATCTTCTTCGGCAGACCGCACTGGTGCAGCTTGAGCTCGGGACCGACCACGATGACCGAACGGCCGGAGTAGTCGACGCGCTTGCCGAGAAGGTTCTGGCGGAAGCGGCCCTGCTTGCCTTTGAGCGTATCGGAGAGCGACTTGAGCGGACGGTTGTTCGCGCCGCGCAGCACGCGGCCGCGGCGGCCGTTATCGAAGAGCGCGTCGACTGCTTCCTGCAACATGCGCTTTTCGTTGCGGACAATGACGTCCGGCGCGTGCAGTTCCATCAGCTTCTTCAGCCGGTTGTTGCGGTTGATGACGCGGCGATAGAGGTCGTTGAGATCGGACGTGGCGAAGCGGCCGCCATCGAGCGGCACGAGCGGACGAAGTTCCGGTGGGATGACCGGAAGCACGTCGAGAATCATCCACTCCGGCTTGTTGCCCGATTTGCGGAAGCTCTCGACCACGCGCAGGCGTTTCGCGAACTTCAGCTTCTTCTGCTGCGAAGTCTCGGTCTTCATCTTCTCGCGAATGTCTTCGCTTAAGAATTCGACATCGATCTTCTTGAGGAGTTCCTTGATGCCCTCGGCGCCCATCATGGCGATGAACTTGCCGGCGGTTTCGGGATCCTGCTCGAGCTGGCGCTTGCGGTCGTCCGAGATGACTTCGCCGCTCGAAAGATCGGCGACTTCGCCCGGATCGACGATCACATAGGCTTCGAAATAGAGCACGCGCTCGAGCTCACGCAGCGTGATATCGAGCAGATGGCCGATGCGCGATGGCAGGCCCTTGAAGAACCAGACATGCGAGCACGGGCTGGCCAGTTCGATGTGGCCCAGACGCTCGCGGCGCACGCGCGCCAGCGTCACTTCGACGCCGCACTTGTCGCAGATGACGCCGCGATGCTTCATGCGCTTGTACTTGCCGCAGAGACATTCCCAGTCCGTCACGGGTCCGAAGATCCGCGCGCAGAAGAGGCCGTCGCGTTCCGGTTTGAACGTGCGGTAATTGATGGTTTCCGGTTTGGTGACTTCGCCGTGGCTCCAGCTTCGGATCTTCTCCGGGGAAGCCAGAGAGATCCGGATAGAGTCAAAATCCGCGGTTATATTTGCCCGATCGTAGGGAGAGGATCGCATATTTTCTCCAGAAAATTCGTATAAACCACGCGTTCACGGCCGGGGCTCCGAAGCATTGCCGAGCCCGCGGCCGCGAATGCGCGGAAGTCATTAATCCGCTGCTAATGCCGTATCTTCCGTCTGTTCGCGGAACTTCTTCATCAGCTCGACATCGAGACACAAAGACTGCAATTCGCGTATCAGCACGTTGAACGATTCCGGTACACCCGGTTCTATCGCGGCCTCGCCCTTGACGATGGCCTCGTAGATCTTGGCGCGTCCGTAAACGTCGTCCGACTTCGCCGTCAGCAATTCCTGCAGGATGTATGCCGCGCCGTAAGCTTCGAGCGCCCACACTTCCATTTCGCCGAAACGCTGTCCGCCGAACTGCGCCTTGCCGCCGAGCGGCTGCTGCGTGATCAGCGAATACGGCCCGATCGACCGGGCGTGGATCTTGTCGTCAACCAGGTGCGAGAGCTTCAGCATGTAGATGTAGCCCACGGTCACCGGCTGCTCGAATTCCTGACCCGTCATGCCGTCGAACAACTTCGTCTTGCCCGAAGTCGGCAGACCCGCTTTCGCCAGCTGCTTCTTGATTTCCTTCTCGGTCGCGCCATCGAAAACCGGGGTCGCGAACTGCACGCCCAGGGCTTTGGCGGCCCATCCGAGGTGGGTCTCAAGAATCTGACCGACGTTCATACGGCTCGGGACGCCGAGCGGGTTGAGCACGATCTCGACCGGCGTTCCATCCGGCAGATACGGCATGTCTTCTTCCGGAAGAATGCGCGCGATCACGCCCTTGTTACCGTGCCGGCCGGCCATCTTGTCGCCGACCGAAAGCTTGCGCTTCATGGCGATATAAACCTTCACCAGCTTGATCACGCCGGGAGGCAGTTCATCGCCCTTGCGCAGCTTCGCGATCTTTTCGTCGGTGATCTTTTCGAGCACCGCGATCTGCCGCGACGTCATCTCTTCGATCTCGTCGATCTGTTCGTTGACGCGGGCGTCTTTGTTGTTGTAACGAACGCGCTTCAGGTCGCGCGAGCGCGTCTTTTCGATCGAATCGCGATCGAGAATGGCGCCCTTGGCGAACAGCTTCTTGTTCGTCTTTTCGTCGTGCAGGTCGGCAAGCACTTCCTTGCCTTCGAGCAGACCGCCGAGGCGCTTGGCGCGCTCGTCGGTCAGGATCCGGATTTCGTCGTTGAGGTTGCGCTGCAAACGCGCGATCTGCGATTCTTCGATCCGCCGCGACCGCTCGTCTTTGTCCTGTCCCTTGCGGGAGAAGATTTTGCAATCGACCACCGCGCCTTCGATGCCCGGCGGGCAGTAGAGCGAAGCGTCCTTCACGTCGCCGGCTTTTTCGCCGAAGATCGCGCGGAGCAGTTTCTCTTCCGGCGTGAGCTGCGTTTCGCCCTTCGGCGTCACTTTGCCCACCAGAATGTCGCCCGGCTTCACGGTAGCGCCGATGCGGATGACACCCGATTCGTCCAGATTGCGCAGGAACGAATCCGCGATGTTCGGAATGTCGCGGGTGATTTCTTCCGGCCCGAGTTTGGTGTCGCGCGCCTCGATCTCGAATTCTTCGATGTGGATCGAGGTGTAGTAGTCTTCCTTGACCAGCTTTTCGTTGACCAGGATCGCGTCTTCGAAGTTGTAACCGCGCCACGGCATGAACGCTACCAGAACGTTCCGGCCGAGAGCGAGTTCGCCCATATCGGTGCAGGGTCCGTCGGCCAGAACCTGACCCTTCACCACCTTCTGGCCCTGATAAGCGATGGGCTTCTGGTTGATGCAGGTGTTCTGATTCGAGCGCTTGAACTTCGTCATCTGGTAGATGTCCGCGCCGACTTCGCGCGACATCTGGCCTTCATGCGCCGTGCCGTCCACGCGTACGATGATGCGTTCGGAATCGACCGAATCCACCACGCCCGCGCGCTTGCAGAGAATCACCGCGCCCGAATCGCGCGCCGTGACGTACTCCATGCCGGTGCCGACATAAGGAGCATCGCCGCGCAGCAGCGGGACCGCCTGCCGTTGCATGTTCGAACCCATCAACGCGCGGTTCGCGTCGTCGTTTTCGAGGAACGGAATCAGGCTGGCGGCTACCGAGACCAGCTGTTTCGGACTGACGTCCATGTACTCGATCTCGTCGCGGCCCTTCAGTACGAAGTTGCCGGCCTGCCGAGCGTTCGCGAGTTCGGGAACGATGCGGCCAACGTCATTGAGCTCCACGTTCGCCTGCGCGATCGTGTATTTGTCTTCTTCCCACGCCGAGAGATAGTCGCAATGCGCTACGTATTCGGCCTTCTGCTGATTCGGCGTAACCGCGTCGTTGGCTTTTTCGAGCGCGTCCCGAAGGATCACGTCGCCCACTTTGAACGGCGTGTCGCCCGGGTTCAGGATGCGAACTTCGTCCACCACCGCGCCATTGATAACACGCTTGTACGGGCTTTCGATGAAGCCGTAATCGTTGATGCGCGCAAAGCAGGAGAGCGAAGAGATCAGACCGATGTTCGGGCCTTCCGGCGTTTCGATCGGGCAGATGCGTCCGTAGTGAGTCGGGTGGACGTCGCGCACTTCGAAGCCGGCGCGCTCACGGGACAGACCGCCTGGTCCAAGAGCCGAGAGACGCCGTTTGTGCGTGATCTCGGAGAGCGGATTGGTCTGATCCATGAACTGCGAGAGCTGGCTCGATCCGAAGAACTCGCGGATCGCGGCCATGACGGGCTTCGCGTTCACCAGGTCGTGCGGCATAGCCGTCGACATTTCCTGGTAGACCGACATCTTTTCCTTGATCGCGCGCTCCATGCGCACGAGGCCGATGCGGAACTGGTTTTCGAGCAACTCACCGACCGCGCGCACGCGGCGGTTGCCGAGGTGATCGATGTCATCCACCGCGCCGATGCCCTTGCGCAGTTTGAGCAGGTAGCGGATGGTGTCGTGGAAGTCTTCCGGGTGCAGGATGCGCACGTCGTAGTTGCTGCCATCGGCCTTCTTGCGTACCGGCGACTCGGGCGCATCGTAGATCTTGATCGAGAACTTCATGCGGCCGACGCGCGAAAAGTCGTACTTGCGCGCATCGAAGAACATGCCGTCGAAGAGCTGCGTGGCGGTGTCGACGGTCGGCGGATCGCCCGGGCGCAGCTTGCGGTAGATTTCGATCAGCGCGTCTTTGCGGGTTTTGACCGGATCTTTCCTGAGCGTCGTCGAGATGACGGTGCCGCACTCGTCGCGCTCGGGGAAGAACACTTCGAAGTTCGGGATGCCGGCTTCGATCAACTTCCCGATCACGGTCGGAGTCAATTCCTGATTGGCATCGATCATCACTTCGCCGGTCGACATGTCGACCACGTCGGCCGCGATGAACGCGCCTTCCAGATCGTTGGCCGCGACCTCGACCTGCAGTGATCTTGTTCTTGATGATTTCGCGCATCAGGCCGGCGGTGATCTTGCGGCCCTGCGGAACCACGGGCTCGCCCGCCTTGTTGTTGATGGCGTGGGACAGCTTCAGGCCGACGAGATTCTCGTCGACTTGCCACATGATTTTGCTGTCTTTGACGTTGACCTTGCTGATCCGGTAAAACGTCTTCAGGATCTGCTCGTCGGTTTCGAGCCCGAGCGCGCGCAGAAAAACGGAACCGTAAAATTTGCGCTTACGGTCGATACGTACATAAAGAAGGTTCTTGTTGTCGTACTCGAACTCGACCCAGCTGCCCCGGTACGGAATGATCTTGCCGAGATAGTAGCCCTGGGCCGCGACGCGCTCGAAGAACACGCCCGGCGAACGATGCAACTGGCTGACAATCACGCGTTCGGTGCCGTTGATGATGAACGTGCCGTTGTTCGTCATCAGCGGAATTTCGCCGAAGAAGACTTCCTGTTCCTTGATGTCCCGGACGCTCTTGGCGCCGGTTTCCGGGTCTTTCGCGTAGACCGTGAGGCGGATGGTGACCTTGAGCGGCGCGGCATAAGTCATGCCACGCTCTTCGCACTCGGCCTGATCGTATTTCAGCTGCAGGCCCACCGGGTCGCCGCACTTGTTGCAGAAGGTGACGATATTGCGGTTGAAGGTGCCGCAATGATGGCAGAGAATGTCGCCGGGGTGGAACGGATCAGTCTGAATGGTCGCGCCGCAGGAAGGGTTCCGGCAGGTCGACCGGAGGTGGTGCAAACCCTTCAGATTGCCGCACTTGCATTCCCAGTTGCCGATCGAATAGTCGACAAACTCAAGCTGACTGACGCCGCGGAAATCGGAAATCGGGAAGACGGAGGTAAATACCGTCTGCAGTCCGATATCGTCACGCTCGTTCGGCAGAAGATCCATCTGCAGGAACTTTTCGTACGAATTTTTCTGGACTTCGATCAGATTCGGAATCGGAATCGAAGTTTTGATCTTGGAAAAATCAACTCTATCGGGGGCCAGACCGTTCTCAGACATAGGATTCAGGAACTCCGTTACTACCGGCAACGCCACGTCCTCACGAATACCAGGACGCACTACCTTGAACACGAAAACGCAGCAAACAAAAATGAAGGCGAACCACTCTCTCTTCCATTGAAGAGATCGCAGCTCGCCAAAAACCTCGCGCCTCTCACGCGCTCACGACGTAGCGCATCAGACACGCGCGCAGTACCTGGTTGGTCTGAAAAAAGGACTTCTGTGGAACGAATACACGCGTGGCATTTGCGCAAAGGCGCACACTGCCCCCACGCGAAGGTGTGGACGATTTGCGAAACAAGGTCCAGCAAATAGACTGCCAGTTTTTCAGCGCCACCGTCACCAATCCGGGTATGATTCCGGCAGATACCAACGCCAACTTACAACGTTAGCACCGAAACGTCCACCCGTCAACAGAAAGTCCAATAGCGGCACGAGAACTTACGCTCTCCTGCCGCCAGCCCTGGAAAGTCTTCCCAAGAGGGCCGCAACCGCAACTGATCGAAGAGTTTAGCCGAACGGCTACTTCACTTCGACAGTTGCGCCTGCATCGACGAACTTTTTCTTGATCGTCTCGGCTTCCTCTTTGCTGACGCCTTCCTTGACAGCCTTGGGCGCGCCATCCACCAGATCCTTGGCTTCTTTCAAGCCGAGGCTGGTGACTTCACGCACAGCCTTGATAACGTTGATCTTGTTTGCGCCAGCCGCGGTCAGAATCACCGAGAATTCGGTCTTCTCTTCCACCGCCGGAGCTGCCGCCGCCCCACCGCCGCCGCCCGCCATCATTACGGGAGCCGCCGCCGCCGCTGAAACGCCCAACTTCTCTTCGAGCAACTTCACGAGTTGTGACGCTTCGAGCAGCGTCAAACCCTGAATCTGATCCGCAATCGCGTTAATGTCCGCCATGATCTTAATCCCTCAAACTCTTTCGTTCAAAACTTGTCGTTCAAAACTGTCGTTCAAAACTGTCGCAAAACTTAACTCTGAAACTTGTTTTCCTTCACGCCCTGGTCGACCACTACCGCGAGGTTCCGCCCGACCGCATTCATCACCGTCACCAGTTGCTGCGCCGGAGCGTTGATCACATAGAGCAGCTTCGCAAAGATCTCGTCCTTCGAAGGCATGTTGGCGAGATCGCTGATCGCACGGATGTCGATCGCGCGGCCTTCGACCAGGCCCGCCTTGAAAGTGAACGCCGGATTCGTCTTCGCGTACGCCGTCAGGACTTTCGCGAGACCCACCGGATCGTTCGTGAACGCGAGCGACGTCATCCCCTTCAGTCCCTTCAGGACCTCCTGAGATGGTGTGCCTTCCGCCGCAATCTCGGCGATGTTGTTCTTGACTACTTTGTAACTGCCGCCCGCACCGCGAATGGTCTTGCGCAGGTTGTAATCCTGGTCGACCGTGAGCTTCGAGAACCCGTTCACGAAGACGTTGTTCGCCTTCTCGAGGGCCTTACGCAACTCTTCGTAATCTTTTTTCTTTTCGTCCCTGTTCTTCATTGGGTTTCTCTTTGTGCCGTCCGCTATTCGTGCGCCAGCGCTTCCTTCGCCGTCAACTCCGTCATATCGATCGGAATCCCCGGGCCCATGCTCGAGCACAAAGTCGCGCTCTTGACGTACTTGCCCTTGGCCGCGGAAGGCTTCGCCTTCAGCACCGCGGTGATCAGGCTCGACGCATTTTCCACCAGCTTGGGCGCGGCGAAACTGGCCTTGCCGATGGGCGCGTGGATGATCCCGGTCTTATCGACGCGGAATTCCACTTTACCGGCCTTCACTTCCTGCACCGCTTTCGCGACGTCGGCGGTCACGGTTCCGGTCTTCGGGTTCGGCATCAGACCGCGCGGTCCGAGAATCTTACCCAGCTTACCGACCGAGCGCATCATGTCCGGCGTTGCGATCACGGCGTCGAAAGCGGTCCAGCTTTCGGACTGAATCTTGTTGACCATATCCTCGCCGCCCACGAAATCGGCGCCGGCTTCGGTCGCTTCGCGCTGCTTGTCGCCGCTGGCAATAACAAGGACGGTTTTCGATTTTCCCAGCCCGTTCGGCATGATCACCGTGCCGCGAACCATCTGGTCCGCATGCTTCGGATCGACGCCCAGGCGCATGTGGATCTCTACTGTTTCGTCGAATTTGGCGAACTTGATCTTCTGGAGAAGAGGTACCGCCTGAGTGAGTGGGTAGTCACGCGCTTCGACTTGCTTGCGCGCGGATTCGTATTTTTTTCCGGGTTTTCTGGCCATATCTCCTCATTGGTGCGAACGGTGTCCGCCAAAGGCGCACACCTCCCACTGAGCCCTGCTTTGGGGGTACGAAGAAAATGGTAACACGACCGAAACGGCCGTCGCAACTTCAGTCTCTCTGCAGTAACGCGGTGGGAGGCAGTATGCCGGGTTCAACATCTCTGCGAAGCGGGATGGTACCGGGTTTTGCCGGGTCTGTATCTCATCATGTTCAGGTTGCGCCGGGTTCGATACCGGGTTCATTGTTTGACCTCCGGAGTTTTTGTTTGTTGCACATGCTGGGTTCAGGCGGTGCGAAATCCGTCGAAACGGGTTCGCCTCCTCGTCCCGGGCAGAGGAAACCGCTGAACTGGCCGGATTTCCCGCGGCCCACGGCGATCCGGCCGTCCCTGGCGCGAGGCATTTTTCCTTTTCCGATGCCATGAGTATCTCCGATGCGATATTACATTCCGGAGAGTGGAAGATGAGATCCTGGCGCGGCTAAGTTGTTCGTTTTGTGGTCGAAATATTCCCGGGCAGCTCGTTCGCCCAACGGCAATTGCCGCATCGGGGCGATAAAGATTCGAGTCAGTCGACCAACACTGAACACGACCTCATTCCCGTCCGCATCGCCGACGAAATATCGGCGCGGTTCCGATAGAGAGCGGGATCCACAGCGGCAGCCATTTTCGTTACATCCAGTCCGCCGCCGAGAAAGTCGTTTATTCTCCCGGCGGCAATCAAAGGATTCGAAATCGCGGCGCTGTGTTCAATAACGAGAACCTGAGTATCCATTCGCTTCCTCAGCATGGCTTTCACGCGGTCCAGCATGCGCAGGTATTCGTCTTTCAGCATGCGGCGGCGTTGCGGCATCGTGGAGATCCGCCGACTGCCGCGGAGCAACATACGATCCTGAGAATCAAGCACCTCGTCGAGATTGCGCTCACAGAGGAGCACGCGACAAGGCAAACCTGGCGGCAAAGCGGCGAGCAGCGGTGCAACGATCTTGACCACGCGTCCCCGCACCTCGTACAGCCATTTCGCGTCCTTCCATAAATTCCGGACCGGCGCAAATTCGAGATAACCTCGCGGATTGCCTTCGTCCGCCGGCCGCCCTGAATCCGAGAGAATTTCCATGCCGCCGGCGGCAAGAATCTGCATCAGCATCGAGGTGCCCGAGCGCGGTAAGCCGGTCACGACAATGAGGGACTCCGGAAGTGGGGCCATTTCCGCTGTTGCAACCGTATTTCGAGAGTCAGGCAGCGTCAATTCAGAGGCGAGGGTCTCGCGCACCGGCTGCGAAGCGCAACGGCCCTTCATGCTACGCGCCAGGCGCCGATGAACGCGTGCGGTTTCCCTATCGCCCAGGTGGATCTCAAGCAAGTCGGCCAGCTTCGTATGCGCTTCCGGGAAATTCGGATTGAAGGAAACCGCGGCCCGGAAAGCCTCGGCCGCACGATCGTATTCCTTCATTCCCGCCAGCGCCCGGCCAAGCAGAAAATGGGGCAATGGATCCTGATAGGTTCTCTGTAGCGCATTCAGAGCCGAATCGGCGGCACTGCTGAATTTCCGCCGGCGCAGAGCCATTCGGCTCAGGCCGATATAGGCGCGAGAGTTATCGGGATCGATCGCCAACACCTTTTCGTAAACCCGCCGTTCATCGCGCTCGCGGCGCAGGCGTAGATACAGATCTCCGGTCTGGAGCAACAGGTCCGGCCGCACCAGATACCCTTCCGTCAGACGTTCAAATACCTCCAGTGCCTCGGCGTAACGCTTTTCCGTTATCAATAACTGCGCCTTCAGATAATCGGTAACAGGCCAGATGGGCCGCCGGTTGTCGAGGTCATCAATGATTCGCCTCATGTCCTCGCGCATCCCGAGCGCCTGGCAGGACACGAAAAGCCGGACGGAGAAGCGCGGTTCATCCGGATCAGCCCTGCAGAGCTCCGTGAAGATCTCCCGGGCATCGAGGTGCCTGCCGGCGTCCTGATATGCCTCGCCGAGGTTATAGCGCAATTCACGAATCGTCCTGATCATCGCTGTTTCGCGATCGTCATCCGGCCGCTCGATATAACCCAGCGCGATCATCTGTTCCATGGCCTCGTGCGCGGCGATGGGATCGAGCCGTCGTATGAGGGGGGTGGCGCCCATCCGCGCCCGGAATCTCCTCCCAGCTCGGTATGAAGGCCGGGGCCGGTGCTTCAAGCAAGGCCTGAGCCAAGCACCTTGCCGTCCATGTCTTCGCCAATTGGCAGTCCGAAAAGCGCCAGAATGACGGGCGCAACGTCGAGCACGGACGCGCCGTGTAGCGTTTCGTCCTTGCCGGATACCAGGCCCGCTGATGGCGAAGACGCCGTAATCGCGGTGCTCGATGGCAGGCCCCGCCGGAATGTCTGGTATAGCTGCCGGCCGAAGATGATCCGGATGAAAACCATGATCCGACACCACCACGACCGTGGTGTCCTCGCCCGCTTGTTCCATCAGCGCGCCCAGCATCTCGTCGTGGAACTGGTACGCCATCGAGACCACGTTATGGTAAAGCTCGAAGTCGCGTTCCCCGATCCATGCCTGCCGCGGCGGATGGTACCTCATGAAGGAGTGGCAGAAGTGATCAAGCGCTTCGAAGTAGACGGCGAAGAAGTCCCACTCGCGGTTGCCCATCAGCCAGGCGGCGGCCGACTGAATGCTCATGCACTCGGCGAGCGTACGCAGGAACGCGGCCAGGCGCTTGTCCTTGTCCTGATCGATGTCTTTGGCGAGCGGAATAAACGGCTCAACCATTGACGGGGTGATCTGGTCAGGATGCATGCGCAGTTCGGCCAGTACCCCCGCCAGTTCCGGTGGATGAACTGTATCCGGCGGCAGAGGCCAGTTCTCATGAAGCGGTCCGGTCGCGCGATGGTAACGGTCGGAAACCATCACCCCGCGGATGGGTTCGGCGGGATGGCTGGGCCACCAGCCGACGACGACGCTGCGCAGATCGTTCTGGCTGAGAATGTTCCAGAGCGCCTTCGATTTCCGCGAAAGGTTGGTGATCGGACGCACGCCGCGTCCGTCCGGAGCGGGCTCGGTGAAACCATGGATGCCGTGCTTGAACGGACGCTTACCCGTGGCGATGGAGGTCCATAGCATCGGAGAGAGCGGCGGATGAATTGTGGCGATCTGTCCCGCGGCGCCGTCCCGGACGAGCCTCCGAACGTTCGGCATCTTGCCCGCATCCATAAGGGGACGGATGACCTTCCAGTCGGCGGCGTCCCATCCGATCAGGAATACCTTGCGCAAGGGATGCCTATCGGGCAGTGCCAAATTTCTCGATCACAAAAACAAAGTGCTGAGTGGGACGTGCGCCAGGCAATGACAGGTGAGGGAATCGGATCTGTTTTGCATCTTCCAGTGCCGCCTGGCTGTTCGGATCCGCCGGCTGCAATGAGTGGGCTTCGACGAGTTGTCCCGCGGGCGTGACCACGCCGAAGACACAGACGGCATCGGCAGCCGCGCCGGCTGCGCCCGCAACAGGACGCAGCCCTGAAACCCGCAGAATTTTCTGTGCATCTCCCATGGCGATCGGCTGTCCCCTCGCCTGCATCTCTGCGGTGGCCACAAATAGTCCGGGATCCGCGGGCGCAAGGTCGGTCAGGCTTTCCACCGAGATTTCCGTCACGGTTTGGCCGGCTTCGGTGACGGTGAGCTTCCGGGGCAATACATTGTTCCCAAGGTGAGGAGCGTCCGTGTAATCGTAAGCGTAGTACCGCCCGGGCGCCTGCGAATGCACGTGCAGCAAGCCGGACTGCGGATCGATGCATTCTTCGGTTTCATCCCAGCGCCGGCCGGCAGGCGCGGTCTCCACACTTCGGGAATCCGAGAGCAGAACGCAGGTCAGCTGCTTGCCGTTGAAGGTAGCGGGCGACGTGCGGATCGACGCGCGACTAGCATTTGTAGATGATGGAATCGGGTCGAACAGGGCTGCACGCGCCTCTTGCAGGCGGAGCGGAATGTGGTCCCCCGTGCCTTCTCCGTAGTACATCCCGTTCGCGAAGATCCCGGTAATCGCGTATGCTGGAGAGGCCGTCGCCGTCCAACGGAGTCCCAGGCCGGGATCAAAGATGTCCTCCATTTCCCAGGTACCGTCATACTCGGTTTGACCGCCGGAATTTACTTTGAACGTGACCTTGAGATCGTAGGCGCGGCCCGCCTTTCGCAAGCCGTAACTGCCTCGCGCCGCGTCGAGCAGCCGAAGAACGGCGGTTCGATCCGGGTGCGCATCGATCGATTTCTGCGCGGGGACCATCTCAAGCGAGTCGGCCGGTATCGGCCCCGTCGCCGCCCTTCTTGGGGCAGCGGTGAGCGAGAGGCAGCTTCCCGCAACCAACACCAACATCCATCTGGAGACCATTGGATCAGCCCTTTCGACGCGACCTGCAGACTACGTTAAACGTTCTCCACGTCCGGCGGAAATCTGAGCCTGGGCAGATACAGTTGTTTTCGGATTGCCCCGGAGCCGCCTCCGGAGCCACCGCCTGAGCCGCCGCCCGACCCGCCTCCGCCACCACCCGACCCGCCTCCGCCACCACCGGTCCCACCTCCGCCACCACCGCCAGTCCCACCTCCCTCGCCGCCAGTACCGCCTCCACCGTTGGTTCCGCCGCCGGTTCCGCCTCCACCGCTGTTCCCGTAAAATCCCGTTCCCCCGCCTCCGGATGTGCCGCGGTAAGTACCACCGGTGCCTGTCACGACCGAATTATTGCGCAGCGTGAACAGCACACCGGCCTGGGTTTGCAGACCGCCGACAATCACCCGAATGGGAACAATTCCCCCGCCAGGGCCGGAGGGAACGACGAGGTTGATCTGGTAAACACCGGCGCTCGAGAGGCCAACGAAAGTCGGCTGGACCGGGACGTTATTGATATACAGACGGAAGCTGCTGCTGTTGATTGGCGCCGCGCCGGTGAATAACTGCCCCGCAGGGACGGCGGGAGTAGTCGGACCCAGCCCGAAGGCGTACAACTCAATCACGTCCCCCGGCTGAGCGGCCACCGTGGGATATCCAAAGGAATTTCCCGTTGGGCCGAGGACATCATACGTTCCGTCATCGTACGCGCCCGAACCATCAGTACGTAGAATGATCGCAGCAACAAACTTCTTGTAAAGCAGGGGGAATGACGGCGCAAACGGATTCAAAGTGACTACGGAGGCTGCCGTACCCGTGGCAGTCTTAACGAAAACCGGGACCGTACCGGTCGCCGTGTCATCCGGCACCTGCAGATTTATCTGGCCGGGGCTGACGTACGAAAGATACGCTGCTTTTCCGTCTATGGTCACTTGCGTACCACCGAGCGAAGTAGGAAAATCACCGTTCCACGAAGCGGCCTGGCCGGCGAGATTACTGCCATAAATCGACACCCATTCGCCCGCCTGAACGATGTTTTCCGTGCTAAAGACCGGGACCACTCCGCCGGGTGAAATGGACGGGGGACCGGTTTGGGCGGCCCGGGCGGTCAATGCGACAAAAGGGTTTTGCTTCCGGCGGGCCATGGCGAGTCTGGCGTTGTTGAGAAATGCCGGGTTCGTGGAACTCGACTTAAGTCCGGCGGGCCTGGCGTTTGCGACAGCTTCAGGCTTGAGAGCGGTGCCAGCACTGATAATTGAGGCCGAAACCCCGGTGGCCATCGCTATGGCCGAACTGGTGACCGCCGCATAGACCTGCCAGTGCCCCATGCCGCGTTTCAACGTGTGCGTAAGAGATGACGAGCGCAGGGTAGCGAAATAAGCGTCCAGGCGCTGGTCCAGATCGACTTTTCGCGTCGTTCCCAATTGCCCGGGCTCCATAGCTCAGCCTCTCCGACATAAGTTTAGGCGTTCGGAAAGCCGAATAGAATACACCCCTCATGGTATTTTTTGACCGTTCAGGCGGTATTCGCGACTCGCGACGCATAGGCGCGTCGATCAGGCGGCCTTTTCCGGTCTGGAACCGCCCGTCGCGGTAGCGAGTTAGCCCGTTGCGGCGAGGGCGGCGATGGAATTCAAAGGAAGAACGCCACGCTCGCGATTGGAGGAAACGAATTCGCAGCCATCAACGCGCGCCAGCCCCTCGTCCGTGCCAAGCCAGAGATCGCCGTCAGAGGAATCGAACCAGGAGTGCCAAACAGCACTGTCAACGTGCCGATTCGAAGTATCTGGAGTATTCCATTAATGCATGCATTCGGCGTCCCGCTGCGTCGTCCATTTCGATCATTGAAACCGGCGCCTCCGGGGAATAGACTATGACAATGACCAAACGCCGAGGAACGTGGACAAGTTAAACGCAACTTCCCCGATCGCGCTTGCGGTTTTAGCGGCTACACTCTGCGCACCAATCGGCGCCCAGATTCCCGCGGCTTCCACCGCCGCGGCGCAGGGAGCCTTGCTGCAGCAATACTGCGTCACCTGCCACAACGACAAAACGAAGATCGATAACTTCTCGCTTCAAAAAGCGGACATAACGACGGTCGGCGATCACCCGGAGGTGTGGGAGAAGGTCATCCGCAAACTGCGCGCGGGCATGATGCCTCCGCCCGGGATGCCCCGGCCGCCGCTGGCGAAGTACGAAGGGCTCCGCGACTGGCTGGAAGCCGAGATCGATCGCAAGGCGGCCGGCGCATCCGAACCCCGGCTCGGTCGTGCTGCATCGCCTGAACCGGACCGAATACGCCAACGCCGTCCGCGATCTGCTGGATCTCGAGATCGACGTCTCGACGCTGCTGCCGGCCGACGATTCGGCCCGTGGTTTCGACAACGTCGCCGGTTCGTTGACCATCTCGCCGACCCTGCTCGAAGCCTACACTGACCGCGGCGACACGGATCGCGCGCACGGCGGTCGGCTTCTGGAAGTCGCCGACGGAAGCGGCCTACATCGCGCCGGCGGACACCTCGCAGAACCAGCACATCGAAGGCCTGCCGTTCGGCACGCGCGGCGGGATGGCGGTCCGGCACAGCTTTCCCTGCCGATGGCGAATACAAGTTCTCGGTCCAGAACTTCGGGCTCGGCAGATTCATTCCCGGCGAGAAGCTGGAGTTTCTGATCGACAACGAAGTGGTCGACATCCGGCGAATACGCGGTGTCGGATTGACCGCGGCGAATGCGGCGGACAAGCGACGGTTCCATCGACGTCACCGTCCCGGTGAAAGCCGGCTCGCACATGGTGGGCGTCACCTTTCTCGCTACCAACTATCGGCCCAGTCTCGACCTGATCCGCCAGTACGAGCGAAAATCGCTTGAAGACAATCCGATTCCGCAGCTGCAATACTATCCGGCGATCGGAATGCTGCAGATCCAGGGACCCTTCTCACCGACAGCGCCGCGAGGATTCGCGCAGCATCCGCAAGGTGTTCACCTGCCACCCATCCAGCGCGGATCAGGAAGGACCCGTGCGCAAGCAGATTCTGACGACGCTGATGCGCCGGGCTTACCGCCGTCCCGTGACTCCGCAGGATATGGAGTGGGTGCGAGGGTTCTATCTCAGGAGGGCCGCCGCGAGGGGACGTTTCGAGGACGGCATCGAGCTGGCGCTGCGGCGCATTCTCACGAGCCCGCAATTCCTGGTGCGAGCCGAACGGGAACCCGAGAACGCCGTACCGGGCCAGCCTTATCGGATTACGGATCTGGAACTCGCTTCGCGGTTGTCGTTCTTCCTCTGGAGCAGCATTCCCGACGACGAGCTGATCAACGTGGCGAGCCAGAATCAACTGCACATGCCCGCCGTGCTGGAGCAGCAGGTGCGGCGCATGCTGGCCGATCCGAAGGCGGACGCGCTGGTCGGAGAATTTCGGCGACCAGCTGCTGTATCTGCGGAATCTGCCGGCGACCTCGCCGGATGGCGTCTTCTATCCGAACTGGGACGACGAGTTGCGCAAGAGCTTCCGGCGGGAGACGGAGCTGTTCTTCGAGAGCATCATCAAGGAGAATCGCAGCGTCGTCGATCTGCTGACCGCGGACTATACGTTCCTCAACGAACGGCTCGCGCAGCACTACGGCATCCCCAATATCTACGGCTCGCAGTTCCGCCGCGTGACGCTCGGGCCGGAACTGGACTACCGCCGCGGGCTGCTCGGACAGGGCAGCGTGCTGTCGCTCACGTGGGTGCAGAATTTCCGGACCTCGCCGGTCAAGCGCGGCGTGTGGGTGCTCGAAAACATTCTGGGCACGCCACCGCCGGAGCCGCCGCCGAACGTTCCGCCGCTCGAAGACACAAAGGCGAGCGATGGCAAGATCATGACGCTGCGCGAGCAGATGACGATGCACCGCAAGAGGGAGCCCTGCGCGAGCTGCCACAAGCTGATGGATCCGATCGGCTTCGCGCTCGAAAACTTCGACGCGGATGGAAGTGGCGAACCAAGCAGGGTGGCGAGGGTGGCGTTCCGATCGACACATCGGCGGTCCTGTGGGATGGCACGAAAGTCAACGGCCCGGTCGAACTGCGGCAGGCGCTGCTGCGGTATTCGCCGCAGTTTGTCCGGATGATCACGGAGAAGCTGATGACGTTCGCCTGGGGCGCGGCGTGGAATACGAGGATATGCCGGTGATCCGCTCCATCGTGCGGGATGCGGACAAGAATAACGACCGGTTCTTTCGCTTCTGATGGGAATTATCAAGAGCGCTCCATTCCAGATGCGGACGAAAGAAGTCGAAAGATAACAGGAGGCCAGAGACCAATGTTCATCTCGAAGAAGTTCATTCCTCGTCGAACCTTTCTGCGCGGCGCCGGCGTCACCATTGGCTCTGCCGCTGCTCGATTCGATGGTTCCCGCGCAGACGCCGCTGCGACAAGACCGCGGCAGTCCCGGTGAGGCGCTTCGTCGGCATCTGGCATCCGCATGGCGCGGCGCCGGGATACTGGAGTCCTCTGCAGGAAGGCTCGAACTTCGAATTTTCATTCATCACCAAGCCGCTGGAGCCGTTTCGCAATCGCGTGACGCTCATCTCCGGACTGGACATGCCGGAGGCCATGGCCACAACAGAGGAACCGGGCGGCGATCATGCGCGTGGCGCGGTGCTTGCTGTCCGGCGCGCGACCGCGACGCAATGCGGTGAGCCCCTATCTGGGCGTCACGCATCGATCAGTTGATCGCGAAGAAGTACGGGCAGGACACCATTCTTGTCGTCCATTCAGCTCGGCGTCGAGGAAGACGGCAATTTCGGCAATTGCAACTGGGGTTATAGCTGCGCTTACACGAATTCCATTTCCTGGTCTTCGCCCGACGCAGCCGCTGCCGACCGAAGTGAATCCGCGGGTGGCGTTCGAGCGCCTGTTCGGCGACGGCACGAGTCCGGAAGAACGCGGCGTGGCCGAGAGCAGAAGCGCCAGCATTCTCGATTCGGTGACGCAGGAGATTTCGCTCGTTCAAGAAACCGCTGGGCGCGGGCGATCGTGCACGGCTGGATACCTATCTCGAGAACATCCGCGAGATCGAGCGGCGGATCCGCATCGCGATGGCTAATCGACCGTGACAGAGCCCAATCTCGGAAATCCCCTTTGGCTTGCCGGAGAGCAAACACGTCCATTACCGGCTGATGTACGACCTGCTGGCGCTGGCGTTCGAGGGCGATATTCACCCGCTCCGCCACGTACATGCTGGGCAAGCGATCTCTCCGGCGATCAGCTTCCCCGAGTCGGGCTTCAATGGCGGCTGGCATGGATCGTCGCACCACGGCGACAAGCCCGAGAACGTAGCCAATTACGCCAAGATGAATCGCTATCACGTGCAGAACCTGGCCTACTTTGCCGACAAGCTGAGCAAGATCCCCGATGGCGACGGCACACGTTCTCGATCACATGCTGATCTACAAGGGCAGCAACATGGGCAATTCGCATCGGCACGCGCACGTGAAGGTGCCGGTCATCCTGCTGGGCGGGATCGACGGGAAGTTCAAGGGCAATCGCCACCTCGTGTTTCCGGACAACACGGAGCGCACTTCGAATATGCTGCTGGCGCTGCTTCACAAGTACGGCATCGATGAGATCCCGACGTATAACGCGGCCGCCCGCGAGATTGGGAAGCAGAAGAACTTTGGATCCAGCACGAATCCGATTTCACTCTAATCTCGCGATGAAGTGGGCCACCCTGGTTCTGTTTGTGATGTGCGTTCCGGCGTCTCCGCAGGTAGGCGGAAGGGCGACGCGCCCCAAGGTGCAGCGGCCGGACGGGCCGGTCTGGGACATCATCCGGAAGAACTGCACTTCCTGCCACGGCATCGACGACTATGCTTTCTTCGCATTGGATCAGGCCGGATGGCAAAAGCTAATCGCGGACAAGCATAATGGCGAAGAGATAAAACTCTCCGACGCCGATTCGACTGCTCTGACCGGCTGGCTGGCGTTGAAGTTCGGGCCGGATTCGAAACCGTTTCCCAGAACGTATGTTCCGCCTGAAATCAAGACGTTCTTCTCTGACCCCGAAGCCTACCGGCTGATGAATCGCGCATGTACCAAATGCCATGGCATCGACCGGGCGCAGAACTCAAGAAAGGCGGAGGAAGCCTGGCGAGTCACACTGGTGGACATGCGCGAGCGCGGCGCGCAATTGTCTGACGAAGAACTGGAGCGACTCGTCGAATGGCTAACCAGAGTATGGGGGACGAATCAGGACAAATGATGCATGTTGTTCCCAAGCAGGATGGTGACACAGGCTTCAGCCCGTGCGGACCCGGGCTGCCAATGGTGTTCGAGCATCTCCAGCGGCGCGCGGCGGCGATCAAAAGGATTAACGATTTATGAGAACCTTTCTCACATTTGCCACAGCAGGCCTTGCCGCAGTGGCCGCGATGGCGGCCGCTCCGAAGAGTGATGTTGCCGACGCCGCGATGCGGGGCGACAAGAGCGCTGTGCAAACGCTCGTGCAGCAAAAGGTTGATGTAAACGCGCAACAGATCGATGGCACGTCGGCACTCCACTGGGCCGTGCAATCAAACGATCTGCAGCTGACCGATCTGCTGCTGCGCGCCGGAGCAAAGCCAGCGGCGGCGAACAAAGCAGGCGCGACACCGCTGCTGCTCGCGGCCCAGAACGGCAGCGCCGCGATGATCGAGCGGCTGCTGGCAGCAGGCGTCGATCCGAACGCGCCTCTGACGAAGACCGGCGACACCGCACTCATGCTGGCTGCGCGCACAGGCAAGACTGAGGCCGTGAAGGTCCTGCTGGATCACCGGGCGGACGTAAACGCCAAAGAGACATGGGGCGGCACGACCGCGCTGATGTGGGCCGTTGCGGAACGGCATGCGGACGTGGCGAAGCTGATCATCGAACACGGCGCCGATGTAAACGCGAAATCGTACTTTGTGCCTTCCGCATCCGGCAGAGGGTTCGAAGGCACAACACCCGTGCCGCCGAAACCGAATCAGCCGATCGAAGAGTTCGCAAGCGGCATGCTGACGCCGCTGATGTTCGCGGCCCGGGAAAACGATCTGGAATCCGCAGAGCTGCTCGCTAAAGCAGGCGCCGATCTCAACGCGCAGGGTGGCGACGGCAAAGACGCGCTTTCGCTGGCATTCTTCGATGGCAGCTACGATGTAGCCGATTTCCTCATCGATAGCCACGCAAATGTAAATCAGAAAGACGCGCAGCGCTTCACGCCGTTGTTCTGGGCTGTAGACAGGCGGAACATGGAAACCGCGCCCAACTTTCCGTGGATGGTCACGCGGGATCCATTTCCTCTGATCGTGAAGCTGCTGGATGCCGGCGCCAATCCGAATGCCGTGATCAACTCCACACCGCGTGCGCGTATGCGCGAGGGATCCCCCCGCCTCGTGTACTCAACCACCATCATGCGGGCCGCATTCTCCGGCGATATCGAACTGGTGAAGCTGCTGCTGGCGCACGGCGCCGATCCCCACATCATTTCGTCCGACCGGGAAACGACGTTGATGGCAGCCTGCGGCACCGGCTTCATTAACGGCTATCACCGGCCGAGACCGCCGGCCGAACGGCTCGCGGTTGTGAAGCTGCTGATCGAGAGCGGTGAAGACGTGAATGCCGCGGACAGCTACGGCATTACGCCGCTGATGGTCGCCGCCAATCTGGGCGATCTGAATGTGGTCAAGTACCAGGTGGAGAAAGGTGCGGACCTGAACGCGCATGATCTCGGCAAGAAGAACGATGGTGCGTTCGGATCGAGCGTCGAGCCGTTGATGGCGATCGATTATGCGATCGGTGTCGGGACCTTCGTCCCCAACAATGCAGTGATTATGCATAACGACGTGGTGAAGTACCTGAGCAACGTGATGAAGGAGCGAGGCATTAAACACACCACGTCAGAATGCACTCTGCGTGGATTCACCTGCTCGCAGGCCAATGTGGATCCGAAGACCGCCACGCCGGCCGAAATCGCAAAGATCAGAAAAATTCAGATCGGCTACCAGGTGGACGGCATTACCGGTGGCCTTGCCGTGACGGACAAAGACACACAGAAGTAAGTGAACTATTGATTGCGAATTTTCAGCGGCTCATCTCAATTCCGAGGCGCCATCCGAGTTGTTGCTCGTCCGTCCAGAAGATCGGATCGCCGAACCATGTCGATAGATGCCCGGAACCTACTATTCCGCGCGTTGCCTTCAGCACAAAAGCTACGGGCGCATCGCCAAAGTCCCGCACCCGCCGCGCCAGCCACGAACTTTCCGAAAGCCCCACGGCAAGCACAATCGGTGTGCCTTCAAACCATGCCAGATCCGCATCGAAACCCGCATCCTTCTCACGCCGCGGCGCGGGCAGACTGAATGCCTTCCGGTACTGCCCAATCGCGCCATCCAGATCCCGCACTCCGACGACAACCTTACCGATGCCGCCGAACTCAGTAGTCGTCGGCTTGCCGCTCGGAAGCGCACGATTCTCACGCGGCGTAATATCACGAATTAAAAACGGCAGCAGCGATCCGCGAGGTCCACTGCCCTCGTCGAGCGTCTCCCACTCCAGGCGCGTGCCATCGGGCCGGGTGCGGCCGGCCTTCTCCGGCGTCCCCACCGCAATTCCCGCCGACTTCAAATGTCCAACCTCGGCATTGATATCCGCCACACTCAAAGCGAACGCACAAGGTCCGGCATTATTCCGTAGGAACCGGCTCCAGACGTGTGCATTGACAGCCGCCGGGTCCGGCTTCGTCTGAATTCCCATCAACTCCAGATACGACCCGTCCGGAAAGCTGACCAGCGCCATCTCCGTGGCGTGGTTCGAGTGCGGTCCGCCATATTCGCTCGGCAGATTCATGGCCGAGGTCAGTGCCTTCCGGAGCGCATCCACATTCTCGCCACACACAGTGGCATGATCGATCTTCAAATCCGCGGCGTGCGCGATTGACGACGCCAGCATAAACGGCAGGGCGAACACGAGCAGTAGCTTCATACCAAGTCCTCCCTGTCTTCCTCTCCTTCTTCGTCGCCCGGCATCGCATCGAGCACTTCCCGTACCTTGCTCGCCAGCACCTCCGGAGAAAACGGTTTGGCAAAAAAAGAAACGTGCTGCGCCACGCCATGGTCGATCAATGCCCTGGCTGTGTAACCCGAGGTATACAGGATCCTGATCTCCGGATGCAACCGTGCCACCCGTTCCACAACCTGCGGCCCGCTCATACCGGGCATGATTACATCGGTAATCAGAAGATCAATCGTTTCCCCTCGCCGCTCGCAGATTGTGATGGCCTCGGCCGGGTCGCCCGTATCGAGAATCGTATATCCGAGCGGCACCAGAACCTGCCGGACCAGCTCGCGCAGCGCCGTTTCGTCTTCGAGAACGAGAATCGTTTCCGTACCGCTGCCCGCCGGGCGCAGCGAGAACGGAGCGCTCTCTCGTGGCGTTTCCTCGCCGCTTTCCAGCCGCGGGAAATAGATCTTGAACGTGGTGCCATGTCCCGGCTCGGTGAAGACATGAATGTCGCCGCCGCTCTGCTTAACGATGCCGTAGACCATCGCCAGCCCGAGGCCGGTGCCCTGCCCCGGATCTTTCGTGGTGAAGAACGGCTCAAAAGCTCTCGCCACGGTTTCCTGGTCCATGCCCGCGCCCGTGTCTGTAACCGCGAGCATTACATAATGGCCTGCCGCAACGATACCGTGCTGGCCCGCTTCATCCTCGGTCAGGTCGGTATTCGCCGTCTCGATCGTCAGCCGGCCGCCCGTCGTCATAGCGTCGCGGGCGTTCACCGCCAGGTTCATGATCACCTGTTCGATCTGGCCCGGATCGGCCTTCACCAACCCGAGCCCGGGCGCGCGCACTACCCTGAGTTCCAGGTCTTCGCCGATGAGCCGCAGCAACAGGCTCTCAATCCCTTCCACAACCCTGTTGAGGTTGACGTTCCGAAGTTGCAGCACCTGCCCGCGCCCAAACGCCAGCAGTTGCCGGGTCAATTCGGACGCCCGCCTTGCAGCCTCCAGGATCTCGGCAATCTGATCCCGCGAAGCCGCGGCAAGATCCGATTGCTTCTGCAGCAGATCGCCATAGCCGCGAATCACCGTAAGCAGGTTATTGAAGTCATGCGCGACGCCGCCGGCTAATTGCCCGATGGCTTCCATCTTCCCGGTTTGGAGCAGTTGCTCTTCAAGCTGCCTCTGGACGGTGATGTCCTGCGCGGCGCCGTATATCCGTTCGATCCTTCCCGCAGCGCCGATCGGGCGGTCGTAGATACGGATCCACCGCACGCGCTGGTTTTTCGCAACCACGCGAACTTCCACCGTATCGGCGTTGCCCGCAAGCAGCGTCTCGTAGTGTTGCCCGGCGAGCGTCAGGTCGCCCGAGTGATAAAGACTGCTCCAGCCGCGTGCGTTGATTTCCTCCGGAGTGTAGCCGGTGATTCTGGTAAAAGGATCGGTGATCCACTCGCAAACCAGAGTTCCGTCGGGATTCACCTTCAGCGAATAAACGTAATCCGAGCTGATCTCAGACACCAGGCGATAGCGCTCTTCGCTCTGCCGCAAGGCTCCGATTGCGCTCTCGAGGGCCGTGTCGCGTTCCTGAATCTGCGCGAGCATTTCGTTAAAGGCATCGATCAGCGCGGAGATTTCATCCTGCGTTTCGGGCAGCGGTGCGCGCACCGAGTATTTCTTTTCCCGCGAAACGATCCTTGCTGTTTCCACCAGCTGAGCGATCGGCCGCGCCGTTGTTCGTTGAAAGATCGTGGAGAATATGAACGCCGCCATCAGCGACATGACGAGCACGACGGCCACAATGCCCCCGTAACGCACCAGCCGGTCTCTCACTTCGCCCAGGTCGGAATCGATCAGGACGATGCCGACCCGTTTACCCTGGAAAACGATCACGCGAACGAGGATCAGTTGGTTCGACGTGAACCGCGAGTACTCGATCTGTCCGGCGGGCGGCTCCTGATCCATTCTGGCGGCGACCGCCAGCTTGTCCCCTGGATCCCGCAACCAGCTCGCGAACAACTGCCCGTCGGGAGTGTAGACACCCGCAGACCGGATGTGCGGAGCAGCGTTCAGCGCCGCTAAGTTGGCACGGGCGGCCGTAGGGTCGTCAAACAGCAGGGCGGAGGCGCTGTTCGTGCCCACGATCTGCGCCTGAATGGACAGGCCGCGCACCATGGTGGCCCGGAAGTCCTCGAGTTCATAGGCCGCAAATGCCGCGCACGCCAGCAGCAGCGCCGCGCCGCTCACCAGCATGTTCATCCAGGTCAGCTTCTGCCTGATCGAATAATTGCGAACCTTGAACATGTGCGTCCGCGCCGGCTGGAGCATTTTCGCTATCAAGCGCGGCTCGTTTCCGAGCCGCGACCGCGAGGGAGCGGTGTACCGCAATCGCGAAAATTCTCTAATCTGGTCCGGCGCTAAGGGGCCCTCCTGATTGCCACCGCAACTTTCAGAAGCTGGGAACTGAGCGTCAGTCCGGCGCGCTGCGCAGCCGCCAGATTGATTTCAAAGCGGACTCTGTTCCCTTCCAGCACAAACTGGATCATCCCCCCCTGGCGCGTGAAATCGAAGGTGTCGCTCACAGTCAGCGCCTTGAAGTTTCTGAGAGTGGCGAGGATACCTATCAGCTCACTGTCCTTCGTCGAATTCACAAAGACGATACGGCAGTTGGCGGCGTCGGCTGCACTGCTCACTCTTCTGGCTGCCATGGGTGCGGCGCCGATGGTTTCACCCTTGAGGGCTGCATCCAGCAGGGGCCCGAAAGGGTCCGGACCCAGAACACACACGTAGAACGGATCTCTCTCATTCGCACTCGGCCGGGCCGGCCATTCGACGAACCGCCCGAAGTTCGACAGATAGGCCGCCTGCACTTCATATTCCGTCGGCAGCGGCGCCTGCGCTTTCAGTTCATAGAATGAGGCGAACCAGCACAACAGTAGACCCGCGACGAAACTTCGCAGCCGCAGCGGGCGGCGAGAGCACTGACCTGAAAGGTGCGTGCGATTCTCCGGACCCGTCATTTTCTGAACGTCAACGACGCCAGGACACTGCGTTTGATTCCGACCAGCGGCCCGGGATCTCCACCATATTCGAAGTGACGGGGCTGCAGAAGATTCTGGCCGGTGATGGCGAATTCAACACGTTTAACGGGCCGCCATGCGATACGTGCGTCCCCGGTCTCGTAGGCCGGGACTGCATAGATAGGTAAGGCGCCCACATACCGGAACGTCAGGCTGAATTCGAGATTCCGCGACAAATCGAAATAAGACTGGGCCTGAGCCTGATGATGCGGGCTCGTCCCCTCATCGAACGCTACGGTCATGGTGTCGAGACTGGTCGGCAGCGTGTGAAGGTTCATCCGCATGTATGAATAGGAACTCTGGAGGCGCCACCAGGACGCTGGTTTCCAGTCCGTTGCAATCTCGAATCCGGCGGTTGTTCCCTTGATGCCGTTTCCATTAACGTAGGGATTAATGATGGCTGGGGTACCCTGGTCGTTCTCAATAAAAGGGACCTCCGGCTCCAGACTTGCCAGGTGATTGTACTGGTTAAAGAAGATGGCCAGATCGAGGGAGAAGGCCCTGGCGATCAGGCTGCGGTACCCGCCGTTGTAGCCGAGCAGCGTTTCGGAGGTGAATTTTCCGTCGCCCGTCGTTTGGGAGAACGCAAGGGGAGCCGTCGGAAGCAGCATGGTTGTCTGAAGCGTATCTTCGATGTCCGAGGGAGTTCTCACCGCGCGTGTCACCGCCGCCCAGAACGTTCTTTTCGAAGTGGGGGCCCAAAGCAGGCTCACGCTGGGCTCCACGTCGAAGCCGGTGAAGCTGCTGTGCAGCAATTTTGACCCGAAGGTCAATTGCAGACTGCTGTCCAGGAATGAAATCTGGTCCTGCGCGTAGGCGGTGTAGACATGGTCGGTTCGACGATCGGGGTCGAAGACGTAAGTGGGGACGATCTCCGGAACGCTTGCCGGGCTCCATCGCGCACCGAGCCCCCAGATGAAGTCCTGCTGTTTGCTCAACATGAAGTGGTGCACGAAATCCACGTCGAAGGTATTCCGGTACTCGGCCTGATTCGCCTGCAGACGATTTACCCTGTCGTAGTAGGTCTGCAGTTGAATGTCTGACCCGTTCTTCAGAGTCCTCTGCCACCGTGCCAGAACATTGCCGCCCGAAAGCAGGGCGTTTTCGTCCACATTGGTAATCGACGGAGGAGATAGCGTTGTGATCCTTACGCTCTCCCCGGCTACACCGTCGTAGATGTCGCCCTGCACCGTTAACGTATCGTGGTCGTCGATCTTCCAGTCGGTGCGGAAGCCGCCCTGGGCGCGGCGCCAGTCGTCGAACTCATGACCGTCGGAATGACTTTCGGGGCCTTGATCGAAGCCCTTTCCGTAAATCCGATAACTGAAGACATCATTGCCTCCGCCCTGCCGCACATCCATAAAGCCCTGGACCACGGTCCCGCCGCCCGCCGAAACAAGCGTTCCTCTGGTGTCTTTGGCGCTTTTCGTAATGATATTGATCACGCCATCCACGGCGTTGGCGCCCCAGATCGTACCGCCCGGACCGCGGATCACTTCGATGCGGTCGATATCCTCGAGCAGCGTGTCCTGCACCTCCCAGTAAACGCCGTGGAACAGCGGCGAATAGACGCTGCGCCCGTCGATCAGCACCAGAACTTCGCGGGAGAGGCGGCCCTGGAATCCCCTGATGCCGATCGCCCACTTGACCGAATCGATCTGCGCCACGTCAACCCCGGGTGCGAGGCGCAGCGCTTCCGGAAGACTAGTTACGCCCGACCGCCGGATATCATCCTGCGTGATGACATAAACTGCCGCGGCGGTTTGAGACAACTTCACCGGACTCTTGGAAGCCGTAATGACTTCGATGTTCCCCAGTTGCTCCAGGCTCAGCCCCTTAAGACGTCCTTCGGATTCCGGGTCAGGCCGCTGGGCGTTTCCCTCGGCCGCGAGCGACAGGAAAGCGGCGGACGATAGAAAAAGGATGATCGGCGTGCGTGTCAAATCGGCTTCACTCTTATACCATGAGGGAAGGTAACAGCATGAGCGCGATTACATTGAAGGTGAACGGGCGAACGCATTCGCTCGAACTCGATCCGGCAACGCCTCTTCTGTATGCGCTGAGCGACGATCTGGAACTGCGCGGGCCCAAGTTCGGCTGCGGTCTGGGCCAGTGCGGCGCCTGCACCGTGATTCTGAAAGGGCAGGCCGTGCGGTCGTGCATCACGACGGTCAAGGCTGCCGAAGGCGCCGAGATCACGACACTCGAAGGCCTGGGGACCATCGAAAAACCACACCCGATTCAGCAGGCGTTCATCGACGAGCAGGCCGCGCAGTGCGGATTCTGTGTCAGCGGGATTGTCATGACCGCCAAAGCATTTCTGGATCGCAATCCAAAAGCGACCGGCGAGCAGATCGAACAGGCGATGTCGAATGTGCTCTGCCGCTGCTTTACGCACGTCCGCATGCTCGCGGCGATCAAGCGCTATACACGGGGGTTAGCGCAATGAACAGGCGCGATTTCCTGCGGACCTCGGGCGTGTTGATTGTCGGCTTCTCCTCTGCGATCGAGCAGCGCGGGCAGGCCCAGGTACTCGGCGGACCGGCAGCAGGTTCACCTCCGCTCAATCGACTGGACTCGTGGCTCGCCATTGCCGCGGATGGCGGTGTGACGGCTTACAGCGGCAAGGAGGAACTGGGCCAGGGCATCTCAGTTGCCCAGATGCAGTTAGTCGCCGAAGAGCTCTGCGTGCCTTTCAACCGCGTCAAACTGATCTATTGCGATACGGCGTTGACCCCCGATCAGGCTCATACTTCCGGCAGTCAGTCGCATCCCGCGAATTTCAATCACACCAATCTGGC
Organism: Terriglobia bacterium; assembly: GCA_963809655.1. Lineage (GTDB taxonomy): Bacteria > Acidobacteriota > Terriglobia > Bryobacterales > Bryobacteraceae > BOG-234. The sequence continues at coordinate 240,114 of CAWEKQ010000031.1, forward strand.
TCAGGCCGGCGCGACCGCTCGTGAAGCGCTACTGCGATTGGCCGCTGATCGTTTTCAGGTGCCTGTCGACCGGCTCACCGCAAAGGATGGTGTGATTTCCGTCAACGGCGATGCGTCGCGAAAAACAGGTTACGGCGATCTGCTCGCAGGCAGGCAATTCAATCTGGCGCTCGATGCCAATGCGAAACGGCGGGACCCGCGTGAGTGGACCGTGCTTGGCAAGCCGGTCGGGCGTCCGGATCTTCCGGCCATCGTCACCGGGCAGTTCGAGTTCGTACATAACGTGCGCGTCCCTGGCATGGTGCATGGCAGAGTGGTCAGGCCACCTGCGGTGGGCGCAGAGGTGGTGCACGTGGATGAGAGCTCCGTGCGCGATCTGCCCGGCGTGATCAAGGTTGTCGTCAGGAAGAACTTCATCGGTGTTGTGGCGCAAAAACCCTGGCAGGCCCTGCAGGCTGCGAACGCGCTGAAGGTTACATGGAGCCCGGGTACAGGGCTTCCGCCGCAAGCGGAATTCGCCGGGCACTTGCGCGCGCAGAAACTCACGCGCGATACGCTGCTGGTCGATTCGAAGGATGTGGATCGGAAACTGAGCGAAGCCACGACCGTTCTCAAAGCGACTTATTTTCATCCTTATCAGATGCACGGGTCGGTCGGCAGTTCGTGCGCGGTGGCGGATGTGCAAGGCGATAAAGCTACCATCTGGTCGCCCACGCAGGCGGTCTGGTATCAGCGCAGCAGTACCGCGCTGCTTCTGGGATTGAAGCCGGAAAACGTGCGTGTGATCTTTCGCAGAGGCTCGGGCTGCTATGGCTTGAACGGCGCCGACACCGTGACTTACGACGCGGCGCTCCTGTCGCAGGCCGTTGGGAAACCGGTTCGCGTGCAACTTACACGCAAGGACGAAATGGCGTGGGAGAACTATGGCAACGCGTTTCTCATCGATGAGCGCGGGGGTCTCGATGCGCAGGGAAACATCGTTGCCTGGGAACACGAAGCATGGAGCCCGGGCCTGGGTAACCGGCCTGGCATCGGCAATCCGGGTAATGTGATCACGGGGTTTCTCGCCGGTTTTTCACCGGAGCCATTTAATCCGCGCTCGCCTGCACCTGCGCCTGCCACATTCAACAACAACAGCAATGGCGTGCCGTCTTACCTGGCGGGTCGCGTGGGAGGCGCCACTAAAGGCACTGGAACTGTGGCGAGCGAGCGCGTGCTCGTCCATAATGTTGTCTCGCCGTTCTGGACTGGTCCCTTGCGATCTCCGGCGCGTCTTCAGAATACTTTCGCGCACGAGTGTTTTATGGATGAGTTGGCGGCGAAGGTGAAAGCAGACCCTGTGGAATATCGGCTGCGCCACCTTGACGATCCGCGCCTGCGCGACATGGTTGTCGAAGCTGCGAAGGCGGCGCAATGGGATGCCCGTCCTTCGCCCAGGCAGGCGATTCGTCCCACCGGAATCGCCATCGGCCGCGGAATCGCGTGCGTGGCATACGAGCGCGATAACGGCTATGCCGCCATGGTGGTTGAGGCTGAGGTCGATCAGGATACCGGGAAGGTGAGCGTCAAGAGGATTGTCGTGAGCAATGACTGCGGACCGATCTCGAATCCCGACGGACTGCGCAATCAGCTCGAAGGTGGAGCGCTGCAGGGAATGAGCCGCGTCCTTGGTGAAGAGGTCACGTGGGACGCGGCGAAAGTGACCTCATTCGATTGGCGCACTTATCACAGCCTGCCTCTGGGCTTCGCCGTTCCGAAGATCGAGACGGTGCTGGTGGACCGGCCCGATGAAGAAGCAACGGGTGCGGGCGAGACCTCGATCACGATCGTCGCCGCGGCACTTGGAAATGCGATTTTCGATGCGACCGGTGCGAGGATCAGGCAGAGTCCATTCACGCTGGAAAGAGTGAGGGCCGCACTGGCCGCGCGAAGTTAGAGCGCCGCGTTGATACTTGAGGTGTTCGCGGCGAGTTTGTTTCTCGATAGTATGCTGCGTCTTATGGGCACCAAAGTATGGGCTGGAGTTATTTCCCTGGCGGTCGCGGTTGCCTGGGGACAGATAAGGCCGGCGTTCGAAGTCGCATCGGTGAAGCGCTTTCGCGACTATTCGCCCCTTGCCACGATGAATGGCGATATTTCACATGGGCGCCTCACGTTGAACAATGCGCACATCAAGCAAATGATTGCGGTGGCGTATGAGATTCAGAGTGTGCGCATTGAAGGCGGACCCGGTTGGATTAATACAGACCAGTTCGAGATCCTGGCCAAGGCTGAGGACCCCGAGACTACGGACAAGCAAGTCAGGGTCATGCCGCAGAATCTGCTGGAAGATCGATTTCAACTGAGGATTCATCGGGAGACGAAAATACTGCCGACTTATACGCTGCGGAGTGCGCCGGGAGGAGCGAGGCTGGAGCAGGCGCAACAGGAAGGTACGGATCGTTGCGATCGCACCATGGAAGGAGGCAGGTACGAACTGGACTGCCGTCATGTTCAGGTCGTAACGCTTGCGAATGCGCTGGCGATTCTGCTTCGCGGCCCTGTTGTCGACCAGACAGGGCAAACGGGCGACTACGATTTCGCGCTGAACTGGGAAGGCGACGATCCGTACTCCGGGGTCCCGGATACGATTGAGAAGTTTGGATTGACGCTGGAGAGGAAAAAAGTTCCAGCCGAGGTTCTCGTCATCGACAGCGTGGAGCGGCCTTCGGATAACTAAAACGTCAGCAATTCCTCGATCGTCCTGACCAGATCGTCAGTCTGCGGTAGGATCGCTGCTTCCAGTTGCGGATGATAACCCACCCACGTATCGAGCGCGGCAACGCGTTTCACGGGAGCATCGAGGTGCGTGAACAGCTCATCGGCAATGCGCGCGGCGATCTCCGCCCCATACCCGAAGCTCAGCGTATCCTCATGCGTAACGATCACGCGGCTGGTCTTCGACACACTCGCCCTGATTGCTTCCCAGTCATACGGGGAAAGCGTGCGCAGGTCGATCACCTCAATGCTCACGTTCCCGCCGCGTCGCTCCACTTCCTGCGCTGCAAGCAACGATTTCTGGACCAAAGCGCCATAGGTCACGATCGTAAGCGACGTGCCCGCTTTTACTACTTTCGCCTTGCCGAAAGGAATGGTGAAATCGGCCCCTGGATGACGCGAGCGATTATACATTTCGCGATAAAGCTTCTTATGTTCGAGGAATAACACCGGGTCATCACAGCGAATCGCCGTGCGCAGCAGGCCGCAAGCATCCTCGGCGTTCGACGGAAAAACCACGCGCAGACCGGGCAGGTGCGTAAAAATCACTTCCCCGCACTGGCTGTGATAGATGGCGCCCCCCGCGAGATACCCTCCGATCGGCACACGCAAAATCAGTGGCGCCGAGAACTGGCCGTTCGACCTCCAGCGCATCGACGCGAGTTCGTCCCGCAGCTGCATCATCGCCGGCCAGATGTAATCGAAGAACTGAATTTCGGCGATGGGCTTGAGCCCGACCGTGGCCATACCGATCGCGCGGCCCACAATCGAGGCCTCGGCGATGGGCGAATTGTAGCAGCGGCTACTCCCGAATTCGACCTGCAGCCCGGCAGTCACGCCGAACACTCCGCCCTTGCCCTTCACCTCCGAAAGGCTGCCTTCGCGGCTGGCATCGGCAACGTCTTCTCCGAACACGATGGTGCGTTCGTTACGACGCATTTCCTCTTTCAACGTGACGTTGATGAGATCGAGCATCGTCTTCTCCTCGCCCTCGGGATGCGCGACGGCATCGAATTGCGATGAAGTGGGATCCACCGTTTCCGAGTAGAGGTGGATAAGCGCTGTATCCGCAGCCGGCGGAGGCGCTTTCAACGCCCGGTGCGTATCCTGCAGAATCTCGTGATCGATTCCACGGATGATTTCTTCCAGCTCTCGCGCTTCGATCACGCCTTCGTCAACCAGAAACTTCGGAAACGTGACCAGCGGGTCGCGCAGCGCTTCTTCTTCGCGTTCATGCTTCGTCCGATATGAGCGCTCGTCCTCGCTGAGAGAGTGCGAGTAGGGCCGTATGCAGTGTGCGTGAACTAATGCGGGACCGTGTCCTCCGCGACACCACGCGGCGGCGGCGCTCATCGCTTTGTACGAAGAGATCAGGTCCGTGCCTTCCACGACTTCGATCGTCAGAATATCTGGGAAGCCGGCAAGCAGCTTCGAGATCGAACCGCCGGGGGTTTGCCGCTCCACCGGCACCGAGATCGCATAGCCGTTGTCCTGAATCAGAAAGAGAACGGGCAGACGGTCGAGGCAGGCCTGATTGATCGATTCCCAGAACTCGCCTTCGCTGGTCGCGCCTTCGCCCGAACTCGCGAGAACCAGGCGATCCTGGCCTAGGTACAGGACCCGGCACGCTGCCGCACAGCCCACAGCCTGAACGTATTGCGTTCCGGTCGCCGAGGAACTGGTGACGATGTTCTTCGCCGGATCGGTCCAGTGCGAGGGCATCTGGCGTCCCCCGGACGACGGGTCGGAAGCCGCTCCGACGGCCTGAAGCAGCATCGCCTCGGGCGTCATTCCCAGCGTCAGACTGAGCGCACGATCGCGGTAATAGGGATAGAACCAGTCGTAGCCCGGCTTCGAGACCAAACCCGCCGCAACCTGGATGGCTTCGTGCCCGGCCGCGCTGATTTGAAAGAAGATCTTCTGCTGGCGCCGGAGCATGATCTCGCGGTCGTCCAACCGGCGCGAGGTCTGCATGAGCCGGAAAGCCTTGATCAGAAGCTCAGGCGTAAGTCCCGCGTCACGCGCTGCTTTGAGCCGTTCCGTGCTGGCTGGCGTGGCAAACGACGTCATCATATGAAAAGACCTTAATCAATATAGCAAGCGAGGCCGGGGAAGGAACTCGTGGCCGCTAAGCCCTAAAGTAATGCACGATGATACACTGACGAAGATCTATTGATGCTGCTGCCGAGGGACTTCGTAACCTATTTGTCACGTCAGATCGTCCGTCGCCTTGTGCCGGGGACCATCGAGACGCACACACCGGAAAAAGTGGTTGAACTGGTGCACAACTTCATCGCGGACGAACTTGAGGCCGAGGATAAGTTGAACGACGAAGTGCGCGACATCCTCGAACAGTACAGCGACTATATGCGGCGCGAGGGCGTCAGCTACCAGGAGATGTTCCGCAAGGCGAAGAACGCGCTCGTTCAGCAGCGCAAGATCGTGCGGGCATCGGGGCGCGATACCGGCGACCAGATGAAGCTCTCGCGGGATAAAATCACCGACATTTCGCACAAATTGGTGGCGGCGCTGAAGAAATCGCGCGATCTTCGTTTGAAAAAGGACCTGAACGACGCCCGGCTCGAAATCGTGAAGGGTTTCACCGAGATCCTGCAGGTGGAAGAGAAGGCCGACCGCGCTTCCCGCGATACGCGCGCTCGCCGAGGATCAGATTGGGCAGCACGATCGAGGTGACGTTGATGAAGTATTTAAGCAATTCCTCGACGCAGGGACACTTTGTAGGCGCCGACCATCGGCACTCCGGTCAGCGCAAGTTCAAGGGTCGCGGTGCCGGAGGCCGCAAGGCCGCGCGGAGCGACGCGAAACGCCGCCGTATCTGGCCGTTTCGCCGAGCGGACGGCGGCGGCTTGCCGGCCAGTTCGCCGCCAGGGCCCGGATTTCGCTCTCGAGATGGGCGACCGTCGGCAGAATGAGCGAGAATCGATCCTACCGATTGGCGCAGCGCGCCACCGCCCACCGAAATCCTCCATCAGCCGGTCATTTCGGATCGACGCGAGCCCGGCAGCACGAGACAGCGGCGGTGGTGCTTCCCGACGGCGCGTCTCATGGGGGTTAGGGCGCAGTTCGTTTAGCCGCTCGATCAGCGGATGGCCGACATAGACGCAACGCGGCCCGTCCAGCCGCCGATAGGCCTCAGGCTCGAATGGCAGCAGCGCCAGCACGCAATCGACGTAAGTCCGCATCGCCTTGGCGCGGCCGGGCCGCCAGGCCCAGACGCTGGGACTGACGTAGTCGACGATCGGCAATTTCGGCAGCGCCGCCCGCACGCGGCGCGCGACCCGATGCGTGAAGTCGGGACTGTCGATGATGACAAGAACGTCGGGGCGCGCGGCCACAATCGCCTCGGCGGTTTTCTGGATGCGCGCGATGAGCGTCGGCAGCCGGGCCAGCACAGGAAGAATGCCCATGACAGCGATGTCGCTGATCGGAAACAGGCTTTTGAGGCCCTCGGCCTCCATCGCCTCGCCGCCGACGCCGCAGAAGGCGAGGTCGCCCGAACGCGCTTCGCGGAGCGCCCGCATGAGCTTGAAGCCGAGTTGGTCGCCAGAGTGCTCGCCGACGACGAGAGCCACGCGCAATGGGCTCATCCGGCCGGGGTCGCATAAGCGAATCCGGCGACGAACAGCCCGGCTGCGTCGGCTTCGCGGGCGCAGAGCTCGCGTTCGAGCACAAGCACATGTCCCGCGGCGACCGCCGCGCCCCTTAGTTGCGCCTTGACCGCGCCTTCAATTGTCTTCGGCCCGATCGCCGGCATGTCGAGCCTGACATCCTGCCCCCGCTTGGGCGCTTTCACCAGCACGCCCGCCGGACCGGCAAAGCGCAGCCGGCCGCTGACGCGCATCTCCGCCACGCGCGCTAGCATCGCATCGGTGCCTTCGGCCGCCTCGATCGCCAGCACCCGGCCGGCGGCGATAATCGCGCCCTGCCCCGCGTCGAAGGTCGAGAGCGCTCCGAGCAGGCCCACGCCGAGCGTAATGTCTGTCTCATCCTCGCCAGAAGGTGTACGTGCGCCAATCGGGCCGAGCGGCGCCAGGAACGCGGCGCGACTCTCATGCGCGCCGACCACTCGGACGCCTTCGCGCTCGATAATTTCGGCGATGCCGGCGAGCAGACCGTTATCGCCGCGTCGAAACAGTTGCACCAGCCCGGCGGCCCGCTTGACCGCGCCCCAATCGAGTTCTAGATCGATGAGTTCGGGCCTCGCCATCGCGCCGATGATCACCATCTCGACGATGTCTCGCCCTCTCAAGGCGGCGAACAGCTTGCCGACCTCCCCCATGCGGACCCAGACGTGCGGATAGGCGTCAATCGCCGAATTGGTCGCGCCAACGATTTCCCACCAGAAACGGCTCCCGACCCGCGCGGCGGGCCTCGAGCGCGACCTCAAGCGGAAAGGCGCCCGCGCCGCACAGGATCGCCAGAGGTCCCGACGCAGGAGCGCCAGGCCCACCGTTCGCACCGCTCACCCCTCCTCGTCCTTTCCCAGCGCGCGGGACGCAGATCGCGCGGTCGCCGCCCTGGCGCAGAAAGGCGACGATTTGCTGTACGGCGGCCTGGTCAGCGAACGCCTCGGCGACCTCGTGGATGCGCTCCTTCAAGGTGCCCCCCAAGGCGCCGCCGCCATTGAACAGCATCTTGTAAGCGCGCCTGAGCTCATGGATCGTTTCATGCGAGAAGCCCCGGCGCTTCAGGCCGACGACATTGAGGCCGGCGAGCCCGGCGCGATTGCCGAGCGCCAAGCCAAAGGGAATGAGATCATTCTCAACCCCAGCAAGACCGCCGACAAACGCGTGGGCGCCGATGCGAACAAACTGATGAGCGGCGGCGCCGCCGCTCAGAATGGCGAAATCGCCGATCTGACAATGGCCGGCCAGCATCACGTTGTTGGACAGAATGACGCCCTCGCCGATGCGGCAATCATGCGCGACGTGGGCGTTGGCCAGGAACACCGAGCGCGGACCAATGATCGTTTCCGCGCCGCCGCCCGCTGTGCCGGGATTTATCGTCACGCCTTCGCGAATGAGACAGTCGTCGCCGATCACCAGGCGGACCGGCTCCCCGCGATATTTGAGGTCTTGCGGCGGATGCCCTATCGAAGCGAAAGGGTAAATGACGGTGCGCGCGCCGACCGTAGAATCGCCAGCCACGCTCACATGGGAGATGAGCCGGACATTGTCGCCGAGCGTCGTCTGGCGGCCAATATGGCAAAACGGCCCAATCTCGACGCCCGCCCCGAGCCGAGCGCCATCTTCGACGACGGCGCTCGGATGGATCACGCCCGTCATTCACGCACCAGCATCGCGGACACTTCGGCTTCGCAGACCAGCACGCCTTCGACTTTCGCCTCGCCTCGGAACCACCACATGTTGCGTCGCTTGGCGACGCGGGTCATATGAAACCGCACCTGGTCGCCGGGAAGGACGGGCTTGCGGAACTTGGCCTTATCGATCGTCATCATATAGACGACGCTCGGAGTTAGTGCTGTCGAGCTGCGAAGCGACGCAAAGCGCGCCCGCTGTTTGCGCCATCGCTTCGATCAGGAGGACGCCCGGCATGACCGGTCGGCCTGGAAAATGGCCCTGGAAGTGAGGCTCGTTGGCCGTCACGTTCTTGATCCCGACCCCATATTCGTCGCCGCGAGCTTCGACGATTCGGGTCGACCAGGAGAAACGGATAGCGGTGAGGCAATAAAGCGAGCAGCTTCTGGATGTCGTAGCTGTCGAACGTCCGGAGGGCCGGTTCGTTCATTCCATTTCCTTTCTCGCCTGTCCGTTCCGGGAGCTATTCGGCATTGGCGTCGCCGTCGGCCAGTCGCTTGATCGCGGCGACTTCGCGAAAAACTTCCGGACGGGCTTCGCCGGCGCCCGGCCCACCGCTCGCCGGCGGGAATATCGTTCATCACGCCGGCCGCCGCGGCGACTTGGGCGCCCGCGCCGATGGTCGATGTCCGGCGACGCCCGCCTGACCGCCGAGGGCGGCGAAATCGCCGATGGCGCTCGATCCCGAAACGCCAGACTGGGCGACCAGCACCGCGTGGCGGCCGATGACGACGTTGTGGCCGATCTGCACAAGATTGTCGATCTTCGCCCCTTCGCCGATCACAGTGTCGCGGTTTGCGCCGCGATCGATCGTTACGCCGGCTCCGATCTCGACATCGTTTTGAATGATGACTCGCCCGATCTGGGGCATTTTGAGATGCCCCCGCGCCCCGAGAACGAACCCGAAGCCGTCCTGTCCGATATGCGCGCCGGCATGAATGATCACCCGGTCGCCGATCAGCGCGGCCAAGATCGTGGTCGAGGCGCCGACCGAACTATCACGGCCGATCGCGCACCTCAGGGCCGATGACCGCATTGGGCCCGACGATTGTGCCGGCGCCAAGCTCAGCGCCGCGGCCGATCACCGCGCCAGGGTCAACGATCACGCCCAGTTCTAGCCGCGCCGAAGGGTGAACCGACGCCGTTACGGAAATCCCGGTCTCCCCAAAAACCGAACTCGGCTTGACCGCGGAAGGGTAAAGTTTCGTCATCACCAAGGCCATCGCGCGGTAAGGCTCGGCGGCGATGAGCACGGCGCAAGTCGGCGGGGCAGCGCCGGCATAGCGCGGCGAAACGAGCGCCGCCGCCGCTCGCGTCCGCTTGAGCGCGTCGAGATACCGGGGATTGTCGAGGAAGGTCAGATCGCCCGGGCCCGCCTGATCAAGAGCGGTCACATCCGAGATTACGCGGTCGGGATCGGTATTGGCTGCGAGCGTCGCGCCGCACCAGTTCGCGACTTCGGCCAACGAAGGCGTTGCGCTGCGGGGGAAAAAGCGAATCCTGGCCAATAAGGAGTTCCGTCAAAAGCGACGACGGGCGCGCCAGCTCCTGGCGCGCCCGCTTGTTGGACGGCGGCTAGTCGATCTTAGAACGTCGTGCCGCCCGAGAAGTTGAAGAGCTGGGTCTGGTCGTATTTGCCCTTGGAAAGCGGAAGCGCAAGGTCAAAGCGGATCGGTCCCATCGGCGAGTCCCAGATCAAGCTCGCTCCCACCGAGGAGCGGATTTGGTTCGGGTCCCAGACGTCGGCGCAACTCAATTGTGTCAGAGGAAACGCCCTACCGATGGAATTAGGAGGCGGACAATAGGTATAGCCGAGGAAATTCGAAAAGTTGGTCGGCCCTGAGTATCCGATCAAATTGCCGGCGTCGGCGAAAATCGCCCCTTTCAGCCCGACTTCTTTTGGCAAGCCGAAGATCGGGAAATCGACCTCAGCCGAAGCGCCGTAGTAAGTCGTGCCGCCAAGAGCGCTCGCCTGGATGTTGAACGGGTCGGAGATGTCGCGCGGGCCGATGCCGCCTGGAGCGAATCCGCGCACAAGCGATGAACCCTGCATGAAGTTGTTGATGATGAGCGCGTCTCTTGAGCCGAACGAATTGATCTGACCGGCCTGGAGGTGAATTATCCCGATGAAGTCTTCCGTGATCGGATGATACCAGCGCGCATCGAGCGTTTCGCGGATGAACTGGGATTGCCCGCCAAGGCCGGCAAAATCCTGCTTATAATTGACGACATAGCCGGTGGTGGGACTTCTTCCGATTGTCGATATTGTTGAACAGGACCGAGAATCCGGCCATCGAAGTGACAATATTGCCTTGCGCCGCCACCTGCTTGATTTCGACCGGCGCTTCGCCATTCGTCAAGCAGTTGTAAGCCGCGGTCGGCACGAAATTGTAAAAGCTGCCGCCGTAAAACCAAGGCTGGTCGGGTCCCACGCAATCGTCGTAGGGCTGACCTTGCGTATTCGGAATGGTGATCTTCGACTCGTAAAGCGAATAATTGGGCTGGAACGTCAGGTCATCAGTAATTGGAATGCCGAGCCGAAGCGTGCCGCCGGTCGTCCAATTCTGGTAGAGGGCGAATTGGTTGTTGTTATTCACCTGATGGTAGAGGTCAAAGCCGGCGGCCAGGCGCTGACCGAGGAAGTAGGGTTCGGTGAACGAAGCCTTCCAGCCCTGAGTGTACTGACCATCGGAAACACTCAAGCGCACGTATTGGCCGCGGCCGAGAAAGTTCGTTTCGGTATAGGCGAGCTCAGCCAAAAAGCCTTGAGTCGTCGAGTAGCCGCCGCTCAGGCTGATTGAGCCGGTCGGCTGGTCTTCCACATCGACCACCACGATGACTCGATCCGGCGAAGACCCGGGCCGGTTCGAAATGTGGACCTTCTTAAAGTAGCCAAGGCTGTTGAGGCGTCGCTCGGCCCGCTCGATCAGGACGTGATTATAGGGGTCGCCCTCGCCGATATCGAATTCGCGGCGAATGACATAGTCGCGGGTGCGGGTGTTTCCGACGATGTCGATGCGCTCGATGTAGACTTTCGGACCGTTGTCGACCGAGAACGAAAGCGCGATCGTATGATTGGCGGTGTCGCGCTCGCCATGCGGCCGGGCCTCGGAGAAAGCGTAACCTTGCCGGGCGACGTCGCGGGTGATCCCCTCCACTGACTTGTCGACGCTGCTCGCGTCATAGACGTCCCCAGACCTCAGAGCGACGAATTGATTGAGCGCCGGTCCATCCACCTTCGGAATGTTTGAGACCACCGCCACCGACGAGACGTGATACTGGGGGCCCTCGTCCATCGTGATTGTAATGACATAGCCCGGGGGATTGGTCTGGTAGGCCACGTCGGTATTGGTGATTTGGAAATCCGCGTAGCCATTCTTCATGTAATAGCGGCGGATCGCCTCAAGGTCTGAGGCTAATCGGTCGGGATCATAGACGTCTGTGCTCTTGAACCACGATAGCCAATTCATCGTGCTCGTTTGCATCAGGCTGTGCAGGCGATAGTTCGAAACCGCGTGATTCCCGACAAACTTGATATCGCGGATGCCGGTCTTTTCGCCTTCATTGACGGTGAAAACGAGATCCACACGTCCGTTCGGCAATTGAACCAGCCGTTTGGTCACGCCGGCTGCGTTGCGGCCGTATTTCTTATAGGCGTCCTTGATTCTGCCAACGTCGGCGTCCGCGGTCGCCTCGCTGTAAGCGGTATGCGGCTTCGACTGCACCTCGACTTCAAGCTGCTTGGTCTCAATTTGCTTGTTGCCTTCGAACGCAACCCTATTGATGATCTGCGCGCCGCCGGCGAGACTGACGACAATTTTGCCATTCTCCACCCGCGCGCTGACATTCGAATACACGCCGGTCGCCTTCAAGTCCTCGACGCCCCGCTCGACTGAGGCTGGATCGGTTCCAGTGAAATACGGCTTCAAGGTTGAAGGATCGACGTTCGCGCCCTGGACGACGATCTGCTGCGCACTCGCCGGCGCTGACCAGCTCAACCCAAACAGACTCAAGGCCACCGCTAGAAGGACGCCGACACACCCGCGAATCCAATCCATATGGCCCAAAGCCCCTGTTCGCGCCGACGCGGCCCGCCACCGCGGCGCCGCTTCAGTTGTGATCCTTGCCCGCGCCTCCCGTGCGCC
>CAWEKQ010000032.1:0-107757 GCA_963809655.1 Terriglobia bacterium
CCACCACATCGTCTTGGTGCACTCGGCTGTCACGGTTGAGCCGCCGCTTGCGGGTGGGCGACTTCTTCTCGAGCATGTGGTTGTGGAAGGCCTTGCGGCGCATCAGCTTGCCGTTCCTCGTCAACTTGAAACGCTTGGCCGCACCGCGGTGCGTCTTCATCTTCGGCATGTCGTCTCCGTCGTCGCCATCTCTGTCGTCGTCTCGTGTGTGCGGTGCGTCAAGTCTCGGGTTCGGATGCAGGCTCGGCGGTGGCCCCGTTGCCACTCACGTCGAGCTCGGTTTCGGCTTTGTGTTTGCGCTGTCCCACGCGGCCTTGGCCTTCTTGTCCGGCGCGAGGACCATGGTCATGTTGCGACCGTCGAGCTTGGGCATCACCTCGACCCGACCGAAGTGCGTCACCTGCTCGGCCACGTGGTCGAGGATGCGCCGCCCGAGCTCGGGATGCTGGGTTTCGCGCCCTCGGAACATGATGGTGACCTTGACCTTGTGACCTTCACCGAGGAACTTCTCGACCTTGCGGGTCTTCGTGTCGAAGTCGCCGGTGCCGATCTTCGGTCGGTACTTCATCTCCTTGATCGAAACGTTGGTGCTCTTGCGCCGGGAATCGCGGTCGGCCGCCGACTCCTCGTACTTCCACTTGCCGTAATCCATGATCCGGCAGACCGGGGGATTGGCCTGTGCCGCCACCTCGACCAGGTCGAGGTCGAGCTCACGAGCGATCGTGAGGGCTTCCGGCAACGGTTTGATCCCGATCTGGGCGCCGTCTGGTCCGACGAGTCGTACCTCGCGAGCCCGAATGCGATCGTTGATCCTGGGCTCGTTGGTGGAGGCCGGCGCCGCTATCTCGGATTCATCCTCATGTGGGGCGCTGGTCCTCCCTGACGCTCGGTTGTCGGTGCAAAAACGAGCGAAAGGCCGGCGCCGGTGAGCCGACACCCGCCCGCAGGCCCCGACCTTACGGCGGGGTTTCAAGGGTGGTCATCGACCCGGGCGCACCAGACTTCGTCCGGTGGCCGGGTGGGGAACGGATCGCTCCCACTTCCGGATTTCAGTCGTCCGTAGGGTACCAGTCGGCCTCACCCGGACAACACACCTGGAGCTTTGTCATGTCGTTGTGGACGCCTGGCGGCGAACACCCGGTCGACCGCTAGTTGACACCGACCGACGATCGACCCGAGCCCGACGAAGCGGACCCGTTGGCCGGCCTGTCGGCCGAGGAACGAGAGCGGGCCATGGAGATGGCCGCGGAGATGGACGACGTTCCGGCGGCAGCTCGCCGGCGTCCCCGCGGCGGTCGTCGTCGCCAATCACGCCATGGGCCTCTACGAGCTCGCGGCGATCCACCTGTCGGCTGATCCTCCGAACTTTCCGGAGGCACAGGTCGCGATCGACGCGATGACCGTGGTGGTCGAAAACGTGCTGCAAGGCAGGCTCGGCGACAACGAGCCCACGCTGGTGGACGCGGTCGGACAACTGCGGCTCGCCTACGTCCAGCTGCACAACCGGTCGGAACCCGACCCGGACGAGTCAGACGACGGCTGACGACGGGACGACCGGCTTCACCCTCCCAGACCCCGTTGCGGCCCGGCACGATCTCGAACTGCACGTGTGCACCGGTCCGGATGCTCCGGCTGCCGTCCGCGATCGCCGCAGCGGAAGAAGTGCTCCTCGCCGGTCTCGTCCTGGCGCACGACGCCGTAGCCCCTGACGTTGTCGAACGCTGCGACCGTCCCTGACGGCATCAGTGGACGATCTTGGCCAGCGGAAGCTCGATGATGTCCGAGGCGCCCGCTTCTTTCAGCGCAGGAATCAATGTGTTGATCGTGGCCTTGGGCACGACCGTCTCGACCGCAAAGCCACCCTCACCGAACAGCTTGGAGACCGTCGGCGACCTCATCGCCGGGACGAGCCCGATCACGGAGTCGAGGTCGGCCTCGGAGACGTTGAGCTTGACGAGCACGTTGCCGCGCGCTTCGAGCGTGCCGGAGAGCAAGGTCTGCACCTGTGCCATCGCTCGCGGTTCGGCGGTGTCCGTCTGCTTTACCGGATTCGCGATCAACTCGGTATACGACGTGAGGATCGTGTCGATGACCTTGTCGCCGTGGAACGCACTACCCGTCTCGGTCAGGTCGACGATGCAGTCGACGATGTCAGGCACCTTGGCCTCGGTTGCCCCGTAACTCAGGCGGACGTCGCGCTCGATGCGTGCCTTCTTCTCGAAGAATCGCCGGGTGAGCTCGGGATACTCGCTCGATACCCGCACGCCTTGGGAAGGTCCTCGACCCGAGCGACGCGCAACTGTCGGCCGGCACGGCCACGACGATGTTCACCGGACGGGCCGTCGCCTTCGAGTAGTGCAACTCGCCGAGGGACACGACGTTGCTGCCGGTCTCCTCGATCCAGTCGCTGTCCGGTGATCCCGAGATCGAAGAGACCGTCCGCCACGTAGCGGGGAATCTCCTGGGGCCGCAGGATGCGCACCTCGTCGATGCGCGGGGGGATCGTCGATCGTCGCCCGATAGTCGATGGACGAGGATTGGGTGACGGGGAGGTCGGCCGCTTCGAACAGCTCGAGGGTGGCCTGCTCGAGCGAGCCCTCTTGGTAGTACGATCTTCAGCATCCGCTCATTCTCGCACCAGTCTCCCGGCATTTTCGCTGGCGTTCGGCTCACAGGCCGTCACGAACGCAATTTCTCCTTCGACGCAAACTGGTGGCTTATCTGATGGCGGCCGACCGGGCTTTCTTCGCCGGCCAGCGTGAAGCCGCCGGCGAACATATAGAGGCGGCCTGAGCGTGCGTTTTTTCAGGCATGCAGATCTATCCGAGTGAATCAGTTCTCTTGCCGGTGAAGCGGAGGCGAGCACTGGTGGCGACCAACTCGCTGAGGAATAGCCGGCCAGACTCATCCGGGTGAAGCGCTTCGGCGTTTGACTCGCACAATGGCGCAGCCGTTGTGAACAGGTTCCCTCCAGACCCCGCGGAGCCGCGACTCGGCAAACAGGCTCCTGTTATGCCGCCGTTTTTACTGTTTTGGGGCTGGAGGGTTTAGCTACGACTCAATCTTCCGTGACGTGTTCCCCGGGACACGATCCGGCAAATGAATGTCTGGTGACCGGCCTGTTCCGGATCCCCTTCGGCAAAGATCAAAAAAACTGTTCCGTGCTTGCGCCCAGTTGCTGATTATGGTCTTCCTCACGGAAGCCCCGGGAATTTTGCGTCTTCGCTTGACATTTACCTACCATGAAAGTCGCGGCTTTGTAACGGCACGTCGTTTCCAGGTCGCGACGGCGATGGCGCCCGGTCATGCCCTCCCGGGGCCCGCTGGCGGCAACGCGGCGATCGCCAGGCGCTCTTCCTTGTACGGATCGTTGACCAGCTTCGTCTCGTTGTTGAAGACCATCGTGGCGCGCTGATCGGCGGTAAACGCGGGCCAGTGCGGCAAACCCTTGACGTTCGGATTGCCTGTGCGTGCGAAGGCTGCCCATGCCGCGCTCATCTTGTCCGACAGCGCGTAACGGTCCTGACCCGTGCCGGTCATGGATTTTCCGTTGTCCACATTCTCCAGCACAAACGGAATTTCGAGCGTGTGGTAGCAACGCAGTTTGCCATCGCGCACCGGCGACTGCCAGGTGAAGTAATACTTGTAGACCGGGGCTTTCCCCTGGGCCGCTTTGCGATCCGCTTCGAGTGTGCACGCCGGCGCTGAAGCCCGAATCGGTGGCGATGATCTGATAGATCTCGACGTTGCTCTTGTTGGGCCGGCCCTTCTTATAAGTCGCGATGAGATGGTCGACTGTGGCGTCGTCGGCGCGCGTCGATTGCTTCACGCGTTTGTGCAGATCGGCATCGTCGATCGGATCGAGCGGAGTGGTCGGGAAGAAGTTCACCTCTTCTTCGACCGTGCCGATGAGCAGCGGAATGCTCGCCGATTCCTCGGGCGCGGCGGGATCGAAGGGATCGTGCGTCAGGGTCTTGCCATCGACCACGGGCCCGGTCCGGACATTGCCCCCTAGTTTGATCAGCTGGTCGAACGGCATGGTTTGCAGCTGATCGAGCTGATCGGGCTTCAGGTTGAGTTTGGTCAGCAGCCCTTGCGCGGCTCTGGTGGCGTCGGCGCTGCTGATGGCTTTGATGGCCGCGCCGCTCTGGCAAATCGCTCTGTGGAACAGGCCTTTCGCGGAGGGCATCGCCATCAGCGTGGCCACTTTTCCGCCGCCGCCGGACTGCCCGAAGATCGTGACGTTACCCGGATCGCCGCCGAAATTCGCAATGTTGTCGCGCACCCATTCGAGCGCCAGTACGATATCGTGATGACCGGCGTTGCCGTCGGCTTCCGCGTATTTCGGCACCGCCGATATCCGCGAGACGCAGGTATCCGAAAACATTGAGCCGGTGATTGACCGTGACGGTCACGACGTCGCGTTTGCGCGCCAGGTTCGCGCCGTCATAAATGGTGTAATCGCCGGAGCCCGAAGAGAATCCGCCGCCGTGCAGCCAGACCATGACGGGGCGCTTTTTCCCGCCTTTCAATCCGTTGCTCCAGACGTTGAGAACCAGGCAGTCCTCGCCCATCGGTCCCTGGCCGCTGGTCGCCCCGACCTCGGGAATCTCCAGCACGCCGGGTTGTTGCGGCGGGCGATGGCCCACTTCGGTCGTGTCCTTGACGTCAGTCCACGGCTGCGGCTTTACCGGCGGCATGAAGCGCGCTGCGCCGGCAGTCGTCGCGCCATAGGGAACGCCTTTGAACGCATAAACCTTGTCGATGACCAAGCCGCGGATCTTGCCCGATGTCGTATCCACCACGGGACCGCCGCCGGGTTCCGTCTTCGCCGCCGACAGTTGTTTGGCAACGCCCATCAGAACGCCGGCCGCTGCACTTCCCTGCCCCAGAAACGATCGTCGATTCATACGTTTTTTCCTCTTCTCCGCTGATCCGAACGAAAGTATATCGTAATGATTTCGTGCAAGGATATTAGGAGTCAGACGGACGGGGGAAAATGACGGACCAGGAAGTTCGTGCTCGTATCGAGCAGATCGGGATCATTCCCTCTATTCGCGTCTCTTCGGCTGAGGATGCCTTGTTCGCGGCGACGACCGTGTTCCAGGGTGGTATCAAGGTGGTGGAGATTACGACCACCGTGCCTGGTGCGGCCGATGTGATTGCACAGCTGAAGCGGACGGATCCGCACGTTCGTTGTCGGCGCAGGCACGGTCCTCGATATGGAAACCGCGCGCGCCTGTCTCGAAGCGGGGGCTGATTTCCTGACGAGCCCGGGCCTCGATCCCGATATCGTTCAGCTGGGGGCGGAGCGCAAGGTGCTGGTGATTCCGGGCGCGTTGACGCCTTCGGAAGTGACACTCGCCCGCAAGGCCGGGGCGCCGTTGATCAAGATTTTTCCGTGTTCGCTGGTGGGCGGCCCTGGTTATATCAAAGCGTTGAAGGCTCCGTTTCCGAATGTGGCGTTCATCGCTTCCGGCGGCGTCAATCAGCAGAACGCCGGTGATTTCATTCGCTCCGGGGCGTGTGCGCTCGGCATCGGAGAAGAGCTGGTTCCGCATGAGGCGGTGCACAGGCGGAACGCCACGTGGATTCACGAACTGACACGGCGCTTCATCGGTATGGTGGGCGAGGCCCGAAAGAAGTCGGCCGCGGCGCATTAGCGCATTCCCGCAATTACGCCTACCGCTTGCTGACGCGCGCGGCTCTGTAAGGGTACTTCGTCTCCGAGCCGCTACAGTGATGGAGCAGTGTACGGTGGTTACGAAAACGCATTAACTATTCTGCGCGGGCGCGCTCTACGATGGCGCGGAATCGGCCCGCCAGTTCGTGAATCCAGTTTTCATCGCGGCGCTCGATGGCTTCGGGCGGAATCAACTCGCCTCTGATGCCGAGCGCGGTTGCGCCGGCGCGAATGAACTGGCCCGCGTTCTGCTGATTGACGCCGCCGGAAGCGATCAAAGCCACGTGGGGGAATGGACTTCTCAGCGCGCGGATGTACTCAGGCCCGCCAACCTGTGCGCACGGAAAGATCTTGATGATGTCGGCGCCCGCTTTGTGCGCGCGCATGATCTCGCTGGGCGTCAGAGCGCCTGGAATTGCGGCGACTTTGTGCTTCACCGTGAAGTCGACAATCTCAGCATCGAAGCCAGGGCTGGTGATGAACGCCGCCCCGACATCCACGCAGGCGCGCGCGGTCTCGACATCGAGAACGCTACCAGCGCCCACGATCAGTTCCGGCGCGGTGCGCCTCAGCTCGTCGATGACTCCGATGGCGCCCGGCACGGTCATGGTGAGTTCCACAATCGGGATTCCCCACTTCACCATCTGGCGCGCCGCAAATAGTGCGTCCTCTGGCGCCGGGACCCGAATGGCGGGGAGAATGCCGATCTCCCGGATGCGCGCGCAGACCTCTTCTTTCGTCATCTATTCGAACTCGCCTTCCGGCGCCGGCAGTACGTCGCGCTCGCCCGCGATCCAGACGTAGAGCGTGGGCAGCAGGAAGACGCTCAGCATCAGGGCGAGAATCAGGCCGCCGACAATCACGATCGCGAAGGGCTTCTGCGAATCCGAGCCGATGCCGCGCGAGGTAGCGGCGGGCAGCAAGCCGAGCTGGCCACGAGCATGGTCATCATGATCGGCCGCAGGCGCAGCACCGCGCCTTCCACGGCCGAATCGTAGATCGAATGGCCGCGCACGCGCAGCTGGTTGATGTATTCCAGCATGATGACGCCGGTCTGCACCGAGACGCCGAACAGCGCGAGGAATCCGACTCCCGAAGACACGCTGAAGTGCGTGTCCGGTGAACAGCAGCGCGAGCATGCCGCCGATCGGCGCCATCGCCACGTTGGCAAGGATCAGCAGCACCCATTTCAGGGAGTTGAACATCGTGTAGAGGATGAGGAAGATCACGAGGATCGTGATCGGCACGACGATCGCCAGCCGCTTCGACGACCGCTTCTGGCTCTCATATTCGCCGGCCCATTCGATGTGATAGCCGACCGGCAGCTTGACCTCTTTGCCGACTTTGGCGATCGCTTCTTCCACCGTGCTGCCGAGATCGCGACCGCGCACGCTGTATTTGAGCGCGACGTAGCGGGAATTCGCCTCGCGCTAAATCGCCGATGCGCCGTCGAGCGTCTTCACGTTGCAAAGCTGCGCGAGCGAGACGCGCTCCCCGCTGGGCGACAGCAGGCGGATGCTCTCGATCGCTTCCTGCGTATCGCGGTATTGGGGCTGATAGCGCACCACCAGGTCGTAGCGCTGCTCGCCCTGCAGAACCTGGCCGACCGCGTTGCCGCCGACGGCGGTCTCCACGGCGTCCTGGATATCGGCGACGTTGATGCCGTAGCGGGCCGCCGCCGCGCGGTCCACCGCGAGATTGAGATTCGGCTGCCCGACCACGCGGAACAGCCCCAGATCCGACACGCCGTTGATTTTCCGCAGCACGTTGACGATCTCGTCGCCCTTGGCTTCGAGCAGCCTGAGATCGTCGCCATAGATCTTGACCGCCAGCTCGCCTTTGACGCCGCTGACCGCCTCTTCCATGTTGTCTGCGATCGGCTGCGAGAAGTTCCAGATCACGCCGGGAAGCTTTTCGAGCTCGCGGTCCATGGCGCCGATCAGTTCTTCCTTGTTCTGAGCGAAGACCGGACGCCACTGCTCCTTCGGCTTGAGGTCGACGAAATATTCGGTGTTGAAGAAGCCGCCGGTGTCGGTGCCGTCGTCGGGGCGTCCCACCTGCGAAACCACTTTGGTTACTTCCGGGAACGAGGCGAAGATGACTCGCGCCTGGTCGGTCAGCCGGATGCCCTCGGTGGGCCCGTGCTGGGCGCCAGCGTGCCGCGCGCCCAGATCGCGCCTTCGTCCAGATGCGGCAGGAATTCGGAACCGATCGCCCCGCCCATGCCGAGCCACACGGAGAGACCAAGCGCCGCCGCCGCCACCGCGACGGTGATCCAGCGCAGCCGTATCGCGCCTTTGACAGTCGCTCGATAAGCGTTCGTAACCCATTCCATGACCGGGTTGCGCCATTCACTGCGTGTTCTTTCCGAAGACGAAACTCGCGAGCACGGGCGCAATCATCATGGAGAAGATCAGCGCGCCGAGCAGCGCGAAGCTGACGGTCCACGCCATGGGCTTGAACAAGCGGCCTTCCACGGCCTGCAGAGTGAAGATCGGCAGATAGGCGGTGATGATGATGCCGATCGCGTAGAACACCGGCCGCTGCACTTCATGCGCGGCTTCGCGGATGGTTCCTATGGTCGATTTATTCGGGTCCTTCGGATGGCTCAGGTGGCGAACGATGTTCTCCACCATCACCACCGCGCCTTCCACCACCATGCCGAAATCGAGCGCGCCCAGCGAGAGCAGGTTGGCCGGAATGTTATTCAGCTTCAGACAAATCGCCGCGAACAGCAGCGAAAACGGAATCGTGAGCGCCACGATGAAAGCGCCGCGCACGTTGCCCAGAAAGAGGAACAGAATGATCGCGACCAGGATGATGCCTTCCGTCAGATTGTGCAGCACCGTGTGGGTGGTGTATTGGACCAGATCGCTGCGATCGAGAAACGGAACGACCTTCACGCCGGGCGGCAGAATGTGCTCGTTCAGCTCCTTCACTTTTTCGTGAATGGCTTTGAGCGTGGCCTCCGATTCGGCGCCCTTGCGCAGCAGCACGATGCCTTCCACCACGTCGTCGTTATCGACGATCTTGCCGTCCACGCGATGGATCGCCTTGCCGATCTGGCCCAGCCGGATCTTCGGACCCTGCTGCACCTGCGCGATATCGCTGATGCGCAGCGGAGTCCCGTTCTGCGTCTTGATCACCGTCTTCGCGATGTCGTCCACGTTATCGAACAGTCCGACTTCGCGCACGTTGATCTGCTGCAGGCCTTCCTCGATGAAGCTGCCGCCGGCATTCGCGTTGTTGTTCTGGAGCTGCTGCTCCACCTGGCCGATGCTGAGCCCGTAGGAAATCAGCTTGTCGGGATCGATGCGGACCTGATATTCCCTCGTCGGCCCGCCAAAGCTCGAGACGTCGACGACGTTCGGCACGGATTTGAACTGCTTCTCGAGAACCCAGTCCTCGAGCGATTTCAGCTCCATCACGTCGTACTTCGGATTCGTGCTGTTCAGCGTGTACCAGTAGATCTGGCCGACCGGACTCCAGTCCGTGCCCATCTGCGCCTGCACGTTGTTGGGCAGAGTGACCTGCGAGAGCCGCTCCAGAACCTTCTGGCGATTCCAGTCGTTGCCGGATTCGTCGTCGAAGATCAGCGTGACGCTGGAGAGCCCGAAGACCGACTTCGAGCGCAGGCTGGTCAGATGCGGAATTCCGTTCATCACGATTTCAATCGGAATCGTGACCTGCTGCTCCACCTCTTCCGCCGCGCGGCCCGGCCACTGCGTGATGATGTTGACGTAGTTGTTGGCCACGTCGGGATAGGCTTCGATCGGCAGATTCGGAAACGAAATCGCGCCCCAGATGAGCAGCAGGATAGCTGCCAGCATCACCAGGAACCGGTTGTTCAGCGCGAAATCGACGACGGCGTTGAATCATATGTATGCTTACTGTTCCGCCGTGTTCTGCAGCACGAGCGCGTTCGCCACCACTTGTCGCCCGGCGCAATTCCGGAGAGCACTTCCTGCATGTTCGAAGGCAGCATCTTGCCGCTCGTTACTTCCACCCGGCGGAAGGTGTTGTTCGCGGCCGGCATGTAAACCCAGTCGCGATCGTGCAGATGCAGAATCGCGGTCGCGGGCACCGACGCATGCATCTCTTTGGCCTCGCCGCGGAAGGTCGCGGTGGCGAACATCCCGATGCGCATCATGCCGGGATTTTCCATTTCGAGCCGGACCTTCGCCGTGCGAATCGCCGGATCGAGGATCGGGCCGATGTTGCTGATCTTCGCCGCAAACATGCGATCCGGATAGGCATTCAGCTTCACGCTGGCCACTTCTCCCAGGCGCACGTTCTTCAGATCGTTTTCGTAGACATCGCAGACCACCCACACGTGGGAAAGATCGGAAATCGTGAACGGGTTGGTGGATGACAGGCTCTGGACACCGGAGGCGGCGGTCACCTGCTGGTCGGTGATGACTCCGGAAACGGGCGCGGAAACATCGATGATCGCGCTCGGGTGATCCTTGTCGGCGCCGAGAACGCGCAGATGCTCGGCCGTTGTCTCGACTGTGACCGCGGCTTTCTTGTTCGCATCCACCGCAACTTCGTAATCCTTCTGCGCCATGGCGCCTGCATCGAGAAGAGTCTTCGCGCGCGCGAGTTGGGCGCGGCTCAGTTCTTCGTCCGCCATCGCCTGGCGGTAATCGGAGAACGCGCCCGAAATATCGGCGCTCTGCACCCTCATCAGAAGCTGGCCTTTGGTGACCGAGTCGCCCAGCTTCGCCCGAATCTCGAGCACGCGGCCCGACGCGAGCGAGATCACGGGAACATTGCGCGAAACATCGGGGCTCACCACGCCGGTGACGTTCAATTCCGGCGCCGCGCTGTACGGCTCGGCGCTGACCACGGGGAACTGCTCCGGATGATCGACCTTGACGATGTTGGGATCTCCCGCTGTTTCGACCTGCGCGGCGGGCGGCGCTTCGTCAGCCGGATCGGCCTTCACCGCCGTGACTGCAATTCACCAGCGACCGCCGCCGCACCGAGACCAAGAATAAGTGTCACCAGACTGATTCGCTTCATTGAATTACCTCGCGGCCCACGGCCTGATTCATCTGCGCCGCGGCAGTCATATACGAACCAATCAGGTTCAGGTAGGCCAGCCGCGTGTCCCGGTACGATTTCTCGGCATCCAGATAGTCCAGCAGCGACGATCCGCCGTTGCGATAAGCCAGACTCATCGTGTCGCGCACGCTGGTGGCAAGCTTCATATAGGTTTCCTTGTACGACTGCAGCAGTTTGATCGCGCTCGTCATCGTTACGTAAGCGGAATCCACATCGCTGAAAACCTGCGCCGACGCGGCGTCCTGCAACCGCTGATTGCGCCGGATATCGATTTCCGTGCGTTCCTTCTCGCCCTGATTGCGGTCGAAGATGCGCAGCGGAATGCTGACGCTGAAGCCGACGTGTCTGGTTGGCGAACGGATTGCTGAACGACGGATTCTTCGTGTACCAGACGCCGAACGTGGGATCCGTCGAGCCGTTCGCCACTGCGAGTTGATGCTGGGTCTTTGCCAGTTCGACGTTCTGCATGGCGGCTTTCAGGTCCGGCCGCGATGCCAGCGCAAGAGCTGCGAAATTCCTCGACCGGCATCGGATTTTCCGCGAATTCGTAAGGCCCGGTGACGTCGAACTGCTCGATCGGCGTGCGGTCGTTGAGGAGTGTCAGCAGCTGGATCTTGGCGGTCCGCAGATTGACCGTGGCGGTTTCGATATCGGTTTCGAACTGAACTCGCTGCAGCGTGAGCCGGTTCAGATCCAGCTGCGCGATGTCGCCCGGCGTTGAGGCGCGTGCGGCTAACCCCGAGCTCACGATCCCAGTAAGCCAGATTCTCCTTTGCGTTGTCGAGGACGGCTTTGGCCTGCAGCACCTGCACAAACGCGTTGCGCAGCGTGAAGACCAGAGTGCGCTCCTGATCCTGGTAAGTGGAGCTGGCGATGTCCGCGGACTTCTTCGCGCCTTCGAGACGCAATTCCCTCTTGTCGCCGCGCTCGTGCAGATAGCTCACGCTCGATGAATAGTCGGTACCCGCCAGCGGACGCCACACTCCCATCGACGGCGCAATCTGGGTTCCGTCGGCGGTGAAGGTAAAGTCGGGATTGGGACGCAGATAGGCCGTAATTTCAGCGGCACGCGATTCGTCGATGTTGAGTTGCGCGGCCTTTAGCGTAGGGTTAGTGGCTTCAAACCTGTCTTTAATCTGCTGCCATGTGTACGTCACCTGAGCCTTGCTGCGCGAATGAAATCGCCAGGCAAGCGGTCAGCAACCAGGCCGAACCGGCAGGTGAAAAAGAACAGTCGTCGGAGACCCAAATTCCAATGTAGCGATCTGAGCGGCTAGGCTCTCCATTATCTTTCGGGCAGCGCAAAATTATCTTAAAGACAACTGCTTGACATCTTTCAGACACCTTGTTCACAATGTGCATCCGCGCCCGTAGGATGTGGTTAGTAACGCACCTCGTTTCCGAGCCGCGAACGCAAACGAGCCCGGTGTAGTGCGCTGCGGTAGTACGTCGAAGAAGCAATCGGATTAACATGAAATCAAGCCCGTCCTCCTCATTCACGAACGAGCGCGGCCCACGCACATTCATGTTGTCCTTCCTTCTTCGCGGCAGCCCGGCGGCAGTCCTGTCGAGAGCGGCGCTGCTGACTGTTCTGATCGCCGCTGTCGACTGGCGCATCGAAGGCAACATTCCGCTCGGCTTCCTTTACCTGTTCCCCATGCTGCTGGCCGGCAGCGTGCTTTCGCGGTGGCAGATTGCCATCGCCGCCGCGTTCTGTACGTTTCTTACCGAGATCTTCGACAGCTTCGCGTGGTCGCTGACCGGCATTCCGCGCGACATTCTGATTTTCGCCGCGTTTTTCTGCATGGGCCTGTTCGTTTTCGAAGTCGTGCGCAGCCGGCAGATCGCGCTTCAGCACACCGAGCAGATCGAACGCGAAATCGGCGCACGCAGCGAGGCGGAGGAGCAACTCAAGGTTCTGGTGGAGAGCAGCCCGGCCGCGGTATTCACAACCAACTCGGAAGGTGTTGTGCTGCTCGCGAATGAAGCCGCGCACCGGCTGTTCGTGGTGCCTGCGGGAACGCTGCCGGGGCGCTCGATCCACGAGTTTCTTCCGTCGCTCGTCAACGTCCAATCGCCGCTGCCGTCGAACGAAAAACGGCGGCCGATACGCACCGCGATGCAGTGCCGCGGACGGCGGCAGACCGGTGAAGTCTTTCTGGCCGACGTCTGGTTTTCCACCTACAGCACCAGCGCCGGCTCGCGGCTCGCCGCCATGGTGGTGGATGGTTCGGAAGATCTCCGCAACCGGGAAGAACTCAGCCTGCACCAGCTTCTCTCCGGATCGCGCATTCTGGTGGGCGCGGTATCGCACGAAATCCGCAACGTCTGCGGCGCGATCGCCATGGCTCATGCCAATCTTTCGCGAAGTTCCGCGCTGGCTTCGAGCCTCGAAAACAACAAGGATTTCGAAGCCCTCGGCAGCCTGATTCTCGCGCTCGAAAAGATCGCCGCGATGGACCTTCGCCAGATGGCCGACCAGGCATCGAGCGTGGATCTGGCGTCTCTGCTCGAGGAATTCCGCATCGTAGTCGAGCCATCGCTCGAAGAGAAGGACATCAGGCTCAACGATCGAAATCGATCCCGCCACGCCGCTGGTATGGGCGGACCGGCAGAGCCTGCTCCAGGTCTTTTTGAATCTGACGAAAAACAGCGAACGCGCAATGATGACGGGAGAGGGCGCAACCCGCCGCGATCTCGCGATCGAAGTGCGCTATGCGAAGCAGCGGGTAACGGTGCGCTTCCGGGATACCGGTTGCGGCGTCGCTCATCCGGACCGGCTCTTTCGTCCGTTTCAGCAGCAGGCACAGGCCACAGGGCTGGGATTGTATTTGTCGAGAGCGTTTATGAGATCGTTCCGCGGCGATCTGCGGTATGAGCCGGAAGCCGGGCGGATCGAGCTTTATCGTTGAGTTGTCGGCAGCGCTCGGCGAGGGAAGAAATGGCGTCGGAGAAAACAGTGAAATCACAGATCCGGATTCTGCTCGTCGACGATCACAGCCTGTTTCGGGAGAGCCTGAGCCGGTTACTCGAAGCCGAGCCTGACTTCCGGATCGTCGCAACCTGCGCGACCGTGAGCGATGCGCTGGCCGTGCTGAAGGCCCAGCCGGTGGATGTCGTGCTGCTCGATTACGATCTGGGGGATGAGCAGGGCTCGGCGTTCCTCGAAGAAGCGAAGCGGCAGCGGTTCGAGGGGCGGATTCTCATGGTGACGGCGGGCATGGGCGATGCGGTCACGATGCGCGCATTCGAGGGTGGCGCTTCGGGAGTCTTCCTGAAGCACAGCCCGCCCGCGCAGTTGATCGAGGCCATCCACAAAGTGATGAACGGTGAGATGTGGCTCGATTCGCGCGCGGTGCGGTCGTTCGTCGCGGGGGCGAGCGTGCGGACCGGGCCGGAGCCGGTTCCGCAGTCGCTGAGCGCACGCGAACGCAATGTGCTCAAAGCGGTTTTCGAAGGCCTGACGAACAAAGAGATCGCAGCGCACCTGCAGCTTTCGGAGAGTTCCGTCAAGGCCGTTCTGCAGCAGTTGTTCGAGAAGACCGGAGTGCGCACGCGCAGCCAGCTGGTCCGCATCGCCATCGAACAACACGCGGCCGACTGGCTTGCGGAATCGTAAAGCATTTTCGCGATTCATGTGCACTGTTACTTAGTCTGCGGGGTGGGTTTTAGCCGGTTTAGCCCGGTTTTAACCCGCCCCCGTTTAGCCGGGCTGAAGCCCTCCGCAGGTTGAAACCTGCCCCACGGAAGGCTGTCGAATCGGTTCCAACGCGTAGCCTGAAATGCTTCCTCAAAGGTTGCTGATATTTTGTTTCGTTCGTACCGTGTGGTCGCGGGACGGATGAGCGCACCATCGCGAACGTATTTCAATCGAACGGCGTGATTCAGGTGGTGGATTCCGTCCTGATGCCAAGCTGAGCGAAGCCTTTTTTAAAGTCGGGGGTCGCCTCCGAGCGCCCCCGTGACGTGTTAAGTGGCCGGACGATACCTCCCGCCCCGCCTCACGTCGAACTTCACCGCCCTGGAGTTCATCGTCGCGACATAATCCAGTCTTTCGGCGTGAGCCCTTCCAGTGATTAAGTGGAGCGGGAACCGTGATCCGTTTCAGGGCTCAAGCAATAATTTTCAGAACAGTTGGGAGTACCGGTCCGGAGGCGATCCTCAGTGCACGAATCCGATCTTCTGCAGAGTATTCAGCGGTTCCTTGTCTTCAAACTGCAGGAGCATGGTCTTCTCGTAGCCATCTTCGATCGCTACCGCGGCCGGTGGCGTGTCGAACGGAAAAACCTTCCGGAGAGCATCCATGTCCTTCGAGACGACGCCTTTTCCCGTGAGCCCGGCCTTGCCCATGAACCAATCCCCGAACTGAGGATTCACCCAGGGAACGCCGATAAACCGGGTGTCGCCCCAGTTGAGCGCCGCCAGACGCCGGCCCGCGTCCAGACAGTGGAGGCACTGCGGATCGAAAAAGTAGATCAGGACTTTGCCTTCCCGCAGCGATATGGGACGCCCGTCCTCGGCGGTGATGGTCGCCGGAGCCCTGGTGCCGGTGTGCCTGACCGAAGCGAAACCGTAAGACACCATCGCGAACACCGCGACGGCCCCGAGTATCACGCCCGCCGGCCTGACTCCGCGCGAAGAAGTAGCCCAAACACCGGCGCCCACGGCGAGCAGCATCATCACGCCATCGCCCACAAAGAATCCCGGACCCACCGCGCGCTTGATCCACGGGAAGCAGGAGCACTCGGCGCCGCGCAATTCGGTGTAGTGGATTGCGATGAAGATCATGAACGCGGCGAGCAGCAGCGTACCGAGCCACGCGCCCCAGCGCCGGAACCGCGGCACCAGTAAGAGAACGCCGGTGAAGGTCTCGAGTATGCCGAGCCCCACTGCCGTGGCCACGCTCAACGATTCGGGGACTTTCGCCTGCGCGAGCCTTACCGCGGCTCCGGTGGGATCGGTGATTTTCCAGAGCCCGGCCACAAGGAAGACGGCGGAAATCAGAATTGCGGCTATCCAGTTGAGTGAAATCCGCCAGCCCCGCTGGCCTTCGAAAGATAGAGGAATTTCGCCAGAGGCAGTTACTGCATGGGACATATACAACAACTAGTTTATATAGAGATCATGCGGCGGGTGGCAACAGCGCCTCGAAGATGGTATTTTGCAGAAAATCCGTCTTATGCTCAACAGCGTCTGGTTAGCGACCGTGGCGTGGCTGCTAACCGCGGCCTTTTCCTTTGGGCAGGAGAATCCGTCTTCGCATTTTGAAGTGGCCGCTATCAAGCCTGCGACCAGACGCGGGCCATTTTCCGGAGGCCCCGGAAGTAACGACCCGGAGAGGATCACATACGGGGGGATGACGCTGGAAATTTTGATCCAGGACGCCTACGGCGTTGAGGGCGATCAGATTTCAGGTCCTGACTGGTTGAGAACCCAATGGTACACGCTCACAGCGAAGCTGCCGCCAGGCACTACGCGGGAGCAATATCGCCCAATGATGGCAAACCTCCTCGCTGAGCGTTTCGGGCTCGTGATCCATCACGCTTCAAAGGAAGTATCAGGTTACAACCTTTCGGTGATGCCGGGTGGCCCCAAGCTCGGCTCAGCCGTGCAGTTGACTGGACAATTTGCTCCGTTTTCGAGCAAACGCGGCGACGATGGTCTGATGCATTGCTCTTTCGGGCAGACGAGCATGCCACTCTTGGCCAATCGACTCGGGATGGTCCTCTCGACGGGACAACGGTTCGCGCGAGGAAGCCGCCCTGAGTCAGTCAGAGTAATCGACCAGACCGGCCTCGCCGGACGATTCGATTTCAAACTCGAATTCCCGGCACCTTCGCTACCAGGACTGCCGGGAAACGGTATCGGTGTCGATCCTGAAGATATTCCGAGACTGATTATTGAAGCGATGGCAAAACAGCTGGGCCTGAAGCTGACTCCGACGAAAATTGTGCTCGATCAAGTGATAGTTGATCATGCGGAACGCGTGCCTTCGCCAAACTGAGGTTTGGGGCGCTAGCAAGAAGGCAGCGCACTACCCGAGCGCGGATGACCCAAAATATCGTCAAATAGAAGTATGGTGTACCGTGCCGGTTTCCTTTTGATCTCCGGTTCGCTCGTCGCTGCCACCGGATTCGCCCAGATCGTCCTCCCCGGCCAACAGATTCCGGGGCAGTCAACCGGTCAGTATCCTGGCCAGAGCCGCTATCCGGGCGGTTCTTCGAGCCCGTTTCCCGGTCGCGGCCGAAACACAACAACACCCGCAGGATGATCCGGCGCGGGCCAGCACGGTCAGCGGATTACTCCGCCGTGTGGACGCGGGTCCCGAAAATTGTCGTCGAATCGGATGACAAGCGCATCGTCACGTTTTCGCTTGGCAACAGCGACGAAGTATTTCAGAGTCTCCGGCAGCAGCGGAAAACTGAGCGATCTCCAGCCGGGCGACACCTTGACGGTCGATGCCACGCAGGACGATAACGGGTATTACCATGCCACCCGCGTACGCAGGTCAAACGAGGCACACCCGAAGAGCAGGCAGCCGCGTCGAAGCCGGTCGACACCTCTCCGGTCAGCCCGGCCAACACGGCAACAGCACCGGATAGCGATGACGATCGCCCGCGTCTCCCCCGGGCGCCGAGTAGTTCCGCCAGTTCCGATTCACCCGCGAATACACCCGCGAACACGCCCGACTGCTCCTGACCCGCAGGATCCGGGGCCGCCCGTTCTTCGGCACGGCGCTCCGCGTCGTACGAGCGATTCCGATGCTCCCGCGCAGGTGGCATCGACATCACCGTCGCCGTCTTCTCCATCTTCGCCGCCTTCGCCCCGTCCCTCCATTCATGCCGACGAAGTGAACGGCGTGACGCGCACTCCGGATGCGCCAAAGGTCGATGCGGGTGCCGCAGGCCATCCGTCTTCCCGCAGAACGGGCGACGCCGTGATCGATATGGCGACCGACGCGGCGCTTTCGTTCAGCGAGACTCTGCCCAATTACGTCGTCAAGCAGTTCACCACTCGCTACGAGACGGGTGCCGCGCGTGGCGGCCAAACATCATGGAGTGCCCTGGACACGGTTACCGCGGATGTGATCTCGGAAAACGGTAAAGAGAGCTACAAGAACCTTCTTATTGACGGAAAGGCACCTAAAGAGGCAATTGAAAAGAGCGGTACCTGGTCGACCGGAGAGTTTTCCAGCGTTCTGCTCGATATCCTGCAGCCCCAGACCGATGCCGAATTTCACAACAAAAGAGCCACCACCATCGTCAATCGGTCTGCATTCCGGTACGATTTCTCTGTCGAGCAGGGGAATTCGCATTGGAACATCCAATCCGAGGGCCAGTCTTATAAGCCCGAATACACAGGCGCGATCTGGATTGACAAGGAAAACTACCGCGTCCTGCGCATCGAAATGTCCGCGCGCAATATGCCCAAGGGCTTTCCCCTCGACACGGTGGAATCCGCCGATCGACTACGATTACGTCATGATCTCGGGAAACAAATATCTGCTTCCCGTGCATGCCGAGGCGCTCAGTTGCGACCGCGGGACCAGCGATTGCAGCCGAAATGTGATCGAATTCCGCAATTACAGAAAATTCGGGGCCGACACGAGCATCACCTTCGACACCCCGCAGTGACCACCAGTCCGCCTGCTATACTGCCTCCTCTGAGAACATCGATGCAAAGCCCAACGGACGCTGTCCCGGGCTTGAGGACAGCACGGAAACCCGCGAATTCCTGTGTGCGCAAAGGCGCTGTTTGGTGGGAGTTCCGCGGCAGAATTTCGCTGGTGGTTTTGGCGGCGGCACTGGCTGTCGCGTGTGCCCGGAATCCGGCCGCCAAAGTTTTGAAAAGCGCCGTCGATGCTGTGGGCGGGAAAGACAAAATCATGGCGCTCGGCACGCTGACCATGGAGGGTGAAGGAACCAATCCGAATCTTGGCCAGAACCTGACGCCCGAAGCGCCTCTCACGGTCTGGAAGGTGACCGGGTTCACCGAGTCGTTCGATCCGGAGAAGGGGCAGATGCGCGTGGAACAGGTCCGCACCGCGCAGTTCCCGTTCGCCGGCGCCACGACCGTTCGGGACAATCATTCGCTCGATGGCAATATCGCCTGGGATACGGATCAGGACGGCAATGCCGCACGCTCAACCCAGCGAGCGGCACTCGAACGCCGGGTGGAATTGTTGCATCACCCCATCGCCATTCTTCGCGCGGCCTTCGATCCGAGCGCAAAGGTAGGCAATTACCGGCAGCATGGAGTTGACGAACTAATCGATATTACGACCGTTCACGGGGACACTGTGACGCTTGCGGTCGCCACGGCTACGCATCTCCCGGTCAGCGTCACTTCACGCGCCGATCAACCCAATCTGGGCGACGTTGCGATCGAGACGAAATTTCTCGATTACGAGGATCAGGGCGGCTTGAAGTTGCCCACTCATCTCGTGAGCACGATCGACAAATGGGTGCGCTCGGATATCCGGGTGTCAAAAAACAGTATTAACGCTCCTGTCAATCTGGCCGCACCCGCCGCCGTGCGAGACGCGCTTGCCGCGCCGGCAAGATCCGCCTGTCAGCGTAACGGTTCAGCTGATTGAGCCGGGAGTCTGGTGGTTGAACGGAGACGGAAATCACCACAGCGTTGTGATTGAGTTCAGCGATCACCTGACGCTTTTCGAGGTCCCCACCAGCGAGGCACGGGCGAAGGCGGTGATCGAAGAGGCCCGCTCGCTTGCCTTCGGAAAACCTCTCACGGAGGTCATCGTTTCCCATCATCATTTCGATCATTCCGCCGGTATCCGGACGGCAGCCGCGGAAGGCCTGGCGATCATCACGCAACAGGGTAATCTCGCGTTTTTCAAGGACCTGCTTGCTCGCCCGCACACTATCGTTCCCGACGAACTCGCCATGTCGCTCGCTCCTCCGCCGGTGCAGATCAAGGTGGTCGACGACGAGGTCACGCTCAAAGACGACTCGCATGGAGCTTGATCTTTATCACGTGAAGAACAACAACCATGCCGATACTCTTCTGATGGGTTGGTTGCCGCGCCAGCGCATTCTCATCCAGGCCGATCTCTACGATTCCGGCTGGCAGCGCTTTCCCGTGGGCGGATAATCTGCGCCAGAACGTCGAACTGCGAAAGCTCAAGCCCGAGAAAGACCTGCCCATCCACGGAAAAATCGAAGACTGGGCGGACGTTCTGAAGACCATGTCCGCCAAGCCCATAACCGTTGAGCAATCAGGCCAATGACCAGCACAGTAGAGCCAATGATCCTCGATGTTCTCGAGTGGGTTGCAAACAGGGACCGCACCTACGAAGATCTGACGGACGCGTGGCGTACATCGTGCTCCCGCCTGCCGGTCTGGGAAGAAGCGAACGAGCGGGGTTTGCTCGTTACATGGCGAGTGAATGACCGAAATCTTGGTACGTGTCACACCCGCTGGCCTCTCGTTGCTGCAGCGGACTTGCTGAGTCAGAACTTCAAATTCGGGTTAAGCTGGACGTATTTGGTGGAAGTATGATCCTGCGCCGGACCCGATCTGCGAGTGCAGCCTTCATCGCGTTCAGTTGTATGGCGGCAGTCGCGGCCGGGCAAACCGTTGCCCAAAAAGCAGCAGCGCTCGATACCGTCCGCCAATACGCCCTGAGCTATACCGCAAGCCTGCCAAACTACACCTGCACACAATCGACCCGGCAGACGATCACCAGACCAGTCTTTCTGGCCGGCGGTCCGCCCGGACCTCCGTTGCGAATGGATCTCATCGAAGAGCAGCTCAGCTTTGTAAACCAGCGCGAAGTTCGCACAGTAACGAAAATCAACGAAGTCCCGCCGTCCGCGGCAGGGCGGGCTCAGATCGGTACGGTCTCGCGCGGCGAGTTTGGAAACCTTCTCGATACGATCTTCGACCCGAAAACCGGCGCCGACATTCGTTGGGACCGCGCAGCGACGCTCAACGGCCAGCGCGTGAATGTCTTTGCGTATCGCGTTCCGCAAGCGCACGGCTACACGCTGATCGAATCGAAGGGCCGAATCACGGTGCCTTTCGAGGGATTGGTTTACGCCGATTTCCAAACCGGAGCTGTCGTTCGAATCGAGATGAAGTGCACCGGGATTCCCGCCAAATCCGAATACAAAATCCTCAACCTCGCTCTGGATTACACGCCCGCGAAGGTCGCGGGCAGGGAATATCTTCTCCCGTCGCGTTTCAATATGCGCTATGAGATGATCGGGAATGGAGCGATCATTGGGGCCGAATATCATTCATACCGGCGCTTCAGTGCCGACACCACGGTAAAGTTTGACGACGATTCCGGCGATACCGATGTGACGGTTGCCCCGCCCCAGCCCAAACCGTTCCTGGCCCCTGCGCCAGTACCTGCAGTTGCCACCGCCGTGAACAAAGACCTCGCCCTTGAACCGCCGCCCGAGGTGCTCGTCGCGCCCCTGCAAGGGGGACATAATCCCTCAGGAGCAACTGAGGCTCCACGCACCCGCCGCGCCCACGCCCGACCCGGTGTTTCGCTCCGCCACCCAGTTGGTCCAGGTCAGCGTGATCGCGCAGGATAAGAAAGGCAAGCCGGTCACGGATCTGCGCCGCGACGAGTTTCAGATCTTCGACAATACGGCGCCGCAGGAGATCCGCCTCTTTCTCGCGGATCACTCCGATTCCGACGCGCCCGCTCCGCAAGCTCCCGGTACATTCACCAATCGGATCGGAAGCGGCGGAGCGTCGGTGCTCCTTTTCGACAGACTCTTTATCGACCCCGGGAACGGCGTTTTGACACACAACGTTCACGCGAGGCAAAGAGCACTGGAGGCGCTGAAGGCGATTCCGCCGAGGCGACAGGATCGCGATCTACTCTCTCTCGTGCCGCTTCGAGGTGGTTCGTGAGCTCACCTCGGATCGGGATTCTCTTCTCGCTAAACTCGACGCGTTCAAGCCGGGCGCCGCGCCCTGCGCCGATCCGACAGTTCCGGACGACCATCCCAGGTTCGGCAACCCGCAGCAGGCTGAGGCGGAGACACGCGCGAAAAGCCACGAACAGGAAGGATTCGACGAGATTGCTGCCCGCCACGAGGCCGACCAGGGTGAGTATGAATTCAACGTGATGGCCGATCATCTGGCGGGAATCCCCGGGCGCAAGAATCTGATCTGGGTCACCAGTCAGTTTCGGCTCAGCCCCGCCAATGTGAAAAGGCTCGCTGACGCAAACGTCGCCATCTACCCGGTGGATGTAATCGGTTCGTTGATTGCCCCGCCCTGGGCGAAAAAGGCCCGCTACGATCCGCTGCGTGCCTTCGCCGCGATGACCGGAGGTGTCGCCTTTTACGACCGCGACGACATCGCCGTCGGCATTCGCGAGGCTTTGCGCGACGGCCGCGTCAGCTATACGCTGGGCTTCTATCCGCCCACCGAAGACAGTAACGCGCCCGTGCACCAACTCGACGTACGAGTCAGCCGCCCCGGTGTGACCTTGCGCTACCGGACCAGCTATGAGTTGAAGCCGCCTCCACCCGTCTCCGCCAATCCGGTGGATGATCTGGTCCAGGCCCTGAACCGCCCGGTGGATGCGACCGTAATCCCCGTTACAGCACGCGCCACGCGCAACGGAGATCGCGTGGATTTGTCGGTTTCGCTCGACGTATCCGAGTCTCGATCTCGAGTTGAGCGAGGGATTGTGGAAGGGCAAGGTGGAAATGGTAACGCGCTTTGTGACTGCTGACGGATTACCGGCGGGCGCTCCCTCCGCACAGACCCTGACGTTTCAATCTGCGGCCGGCGACTTATGAGTCGATGCTGAAAGGCGGCGATCCGTATCACAGCGAACTCTCCGATCCCCGCGAAGGCCACTGAACTTAAGGTGCTCGTCGGAAACATTGCTTCCGGAAAGATCGGTACGCTCACGATTCCGTTGTCCGAAATCGCGCTCTCGCCGTCAAACGGGAAATGACTGTTGCAGCGACCGCAGGCGCATCCGCAGCGTCTCGTAGGCGCGGAACATCAGCGCCTTGACCGCCGACGGCGTGCAGCCGAGCACTTTCGCGATCTGCACGTAGTCCATCTCTTCGTACTTGTGCATGATGATCGCCGCGCGCTGTTTCGGCGGCAGCGAGCGCACCGCGCGCCGGATCTGCTCTCTGACCACTTCGCGCACCAGACGATCCTCAATCAGCGGCGCCTGATCGAGCGCCGTCCGGCGCGCGTGGGCGGCATCCTCCACGTCGAGGCTTACGTCGTTTTGCGATCGCTTTTCGTCGCGGAAGTGATTCAGCGCCACGTTCGTCGTAATGCGATAAAGCCACGTGGAAAATTTCGCCGTGGGCTCATAGGTCTGGCGGGAGCGATAGATACGCACGAAAACGTCCTGCGCCAGTTCTTCCGCGATCGCGCGGTTCGTCACCATACGCGACAGATAATTGACGACGATGTTCCGGTTGCGCTCCAGCAACTCACAGAAACTCGAATCGTCGTCCGCCTGCGCGCGGATCATCAACTGGGTATCGAGGTCTGTAACAGGGTGGCTCGCAGCCGTCATAAACTGCATTGAACCGCGGCCGGCAATTAGTTCCGGTTATGTTGCAAAAGCGTCTTTGACACGTTTCCATGTCACCGCCAGTTCCTCGGCAAGTACCCGGGTCTGGCCCACGGTCGAGAGGAAGTTGGCGTCGCCGGTCCAGCGAGGCAGCACGTGCATGTGAATGTGTCCCGCGATCCCGGCGCCCGCGCTTTCGCCGATATTCATTCCGAGATTCAGACCATCCGGATGATAGAGCCAGCGAATGTGGCGCTCGGCGGCGCGGGTCAGGGCCATCAACTCGTTTGCGGCGGCATCCGTGAGTCCGGCGAGATCGGCCATATGCCGGTAAGGCACGATCATCAGATGTCCGCTTGTATAGGGGAAGCGGTTCAGTACGACGAAATTGTGTTCGCCGCGGAAGACAATCAGCGCTTCTTCATCGCGCGCTGTCGGCCGCCATCAAACAGAAAATACAACCTTCAGGCTTGTGCCCGGTCAGATACGGATAACGCCACGGACTCCAGAGATAGTCCAATTCAGAGGATCGGAGAGACGTCGCTCGAGGAGCGCTTCGGCGTCGCCGGCTTTGCTGCCGACGTTCACCACGTCCTTCAACTCTTTGCTCGGTTTGAAGTAAGGAATCTTCTTCGCCGGCACTTCGACGCGGGTGCCGGTCTTCGGATTCCGGCCAACACGCGACTGGCGCTGACGAGTCCGGAAACTTCCGAAACCGCGAATCTCGATCTTGTCGCCGCCGCGAAGAGAGCGCACGATGCTGTCGAAGATCGCTTCCACGATGACTTCGGATTCCTTCCGCGTCATCTCGACCACTCGTGAGACCTCTTCAATCAGATCGGCTTTCGTCATCTTCCACCTTTCTCGATTTTGCCAAACTCCGCAGGATGAAGCAATTAGAGGAAATATGAGTATCGCCTGAAAGCGCGAAATTTGCAATTCGGCAGCTGTAGCTCTAATGCCGTTCGCGGCGGGGCAGAAAATCCTCAAGGCTCGAACTGGCAGCCGCGGCCCGCTTCTGATACTCGTCCAGCCGACCCCGCTCCTCGGCCTCCACAAACGCCTTGAGACTCAGGCCGATTTTCCGCTCGGCCTCGTTCATCTTGATGATTTTAAAGTCCATTTCCTGTCCGGGAGTCAGCGGCGCGGGGTCTGATTTCCGGCCCGCCCCAGCCGGGAACCTCCGAAAAATGGCACAGGCCTTCCACGCCTTCCGCCAACTCGACAAACGCCCCGAACCCGGCCAGCCGGAGCACCTTGCCGGCTACCGTATCGTTCACATTATGTTGCTGGAAAAAGGTTTCCCAGGCATCCGGCTGCAGCTGTTTGACACCAAGCGAGAGCCGTTTGTGATTCGCGTCGATCGCCAGAATCACCGCCTGAACCGTCGAACCCTTCCGCAGGACCTCGCTCGGATGCTTCACTCTCTTGGTCCATGAAAGGTCGGAAATGTGAACCAGTCCGTCGATGCCTTCTTCGATTTCGATGAAAGCGCCGAACTCGGTCATGTTTCTGACGCGGCCTTCGACCACCGAACCGACGCTGTAGCGCTGTTCAACCGTTGTCCACGGGTTTGCTTCCAATTGCTTCAGACCAAGAGAGATCCGCCGGTCCTTCGTATTCACTTCAAGGACCACGCTCTCCACCTGATCGCCGGGATGCACCAGCTTCGAGGGATGCTTCATCCGCCGCGACCAGGTCATCTCGCTGATATGGATCAGCCCTTCCACGCCGGTGTCGATTTCGACAAACGCGCCGTAATCCGTGACGCTGACCACTCGACCCATCACGCGTGTACCCGGCGGAAACCGCTCGACAACGCCGTCCCAGGGGTCGGGCAGCAGTTGCTTCACTCCGAGCGAGACGCGTTCGCGCGCGGGATCGAACTTCAGCACCTGCACCGTAATTTCGTCGCCGACATGCAGAACTTCCGCAGGATGGGCGATCCGCCCGTACGAAATATCGGTGACGTGCAGCAGGCCGTCGATCCCGCCGAGATCGACGAACGCGCCGTAGTCGGTCAGATTCTTCACGACGCCGGTCAGGACGGCCCCTTCGTGCAGGGCTTCGATCGTGATCGTCTTCCGGGCGTCAACTTCTTCCTGAATGGCAAGCTTGCGCGATACGACCACATTGCCGCGCTTGCGGTTGAGCTTGACGATTTTCACCGGAATGTTCTGCCCGGCGAACTGCTCCACGTTCCGGATGGGCCGCACATCCACCTGCGATCCGGGCATAAACGCGCGCACGCCAACGTCGACGGAAAGGCCGCCTTTCACGCGCTCGATCACCAGTCCGGAAATGGTCAGTTGTTCCTGGAGCGCCTTTTCGAGGTTGTCCCAGACCTTGAGCCGTGCCGCTCGCTCGTGCGACAACAGCACGTAGCCCTCGGACGTCTGGCCGCTTTCGACCATGACGTCGACCACGTCTCCGGGGCGAACCGTGACCTGACCGGCCGCATCGGTGAATTGCGCCAGCGGAGCGACCCCGTCCGATTTATGGCCGACATCGATGAAGACATCGTTGCCGGAGATCTTCAGAACACGGCCCTCGAGGACTTCGTGACGGGAAGGCGGCGCGAGGTGGCTGTAATCCTCGAGGAGATGTTGATACTCTTCCGGGTCAACCATAGTGGCAGCCGGTTCGTTTACCGATGGTCGGTTGGCAGATGGTTCGGTGACAGGCGGTTCGAGTGGTCCAGCCATATCATTCTCCGTCACTGGTCAGGCTCCCCTGGTTTTTTCTGCCAGGCACAAACAAAGCAGGATCTTATCAACTATAGAGAGGGTGACTTGAGGTTGTCAAACGGATTCGGAACCCCGACTTGGCACAGGCGTCGAAGTTAGTCGGCGACTTCCAGCTGGGGTTGAGGTGCGATCTGATTCATGATGTCCTGCACCATCGACGCGGTAGTCGGGGCCGTGATTGTATGTCATCAATTTCCCGTTAAGGTCTTTACCCTGATAAGCCGGTCCGTGGGCTAGCACCCGGGCCACATGATGAATGGCTTCGCCGATGCTGGTAAACGTGCTTTTCCCGTTGGCCCAGCCGAAGAGGTTATTGCCTTTGGCTTTGCGTCCGCCGCCGGATTCCACCAGCGCCAGAGCTGGGCAGCAGGCGCCAATCGAGCCCGTTTGTATCGGCTTCGGATATGAATACGTCAGCATACTCCTGATCGGGACAATGGTTATCTTTCAAGAACTTGCGGAGGATTGTCTCCCGCAGATCAAACTTTTTGCGATTTTTCGTGACGTCCTGATCGGCGTGGACAGAGCCAGCCGCAATTCCCAGAACTCCTGCAAAAATCAAACCGGATGATAAAAAGCGCTTCATGTGTAAAATGTCGTTCTCCTTTTGAGAATTTCGAAGTCGAACGGCCTTTCTGGTTTCACACAGTGCAAAAACCAGCTACGCTGGGCGCGGGCCGAGATTTTGTAGCGGGATACGGGTTAACGTAGGGACATATGGGAAAGTGTAGCAGACGGGTTTTGCTGGCAAACCTGGGACTGTGCGCGGCCGCACCTCTGCTCCACGGCCAGAGTTCAGAAAATACATCTATCCAGCCCCGTCGGAAGCCGGACTCGAAAGAACCGGCCATGCCCAGCGCCAACCTGCGGGTGGATACCAACCTGGTTCTCGTGCCTACCACCGTGAACGATGAGTTTAATCGTCCCGTAACCGGCTTGGAAAAAGACAACTTCCGCGTCTTCGACAACAATATAGAGCAGCCGATCACGTCCTTTTCGAGCGATGACGAGCCAATCGCCCTCGGTTTCATCTTCGATACCAGCGGCAGCATGACGGGTACCCTGCCCGGAGGCCGCGCCGCGGCATCCGAGTTTCTGAAAATGTCGAACCCCGAAGACGAGTTCTTCCTGGTGGAATTTGACAATAAGCCGCGACTGGTCATCCCGCTTTCCTCGAATACCAGCGAGATCGGCCTCGAGGTCGCGATGACGAAGGCGCAGGGGTCGACCGCTCTGATCGACGGCCTGTTTATGGGAATCCACGAGATCCACAAGTCGAAAAAGGCGAAGAAGGCGCTGGTGCTGATTTCAGATGGTGGAGAGAACCACAGCCGTTATTCACCCGGCGAGATCAAGAGGGTAGTCAAGGAGAGTGACGTTCTGATCTACACCGTGGCGCTTTCGGGAGAATTTAATCCCGACTCGGCAGCAGGTCTTGAGATGATGACCGGCATTTCCGAACTGAGCGGCGCCCATATGTTCTACGTGGGCGGCGGAAACGGGCTGTCGGATATCGCTGAAAAAATAGGGATTGAGCTGCGTAACCGGTATGTATTGGGGTATACCCCCCACGATCAGGAGCGCGACGGCAAGTACCACAAAATCGGGGTCAAGCTGGTTCCACCCCGCGGGTTGCCCAAACTGCAGGCGCATTGGCGGAAGGGCTATTACGCGCCGACAAATTGAAACAGCCAGATTCATGTTAGCCCGAGAAGAGGGCTAATATGGAGTTGAATGGCCACAGTTGTAAACATGCACGATGCGAAGAGCAGCCTGTCGCGGCTGGTCAAACGGGCTGCTGCGGGCGAAGAAATCCTGATAGCGAAGAATGGCAAACCCCTGGTTCGTCTGACCCGCTTGCAGACTCCTGACGCCGGTAGCTTGTTTGGAGCGTTCGCCGGCAAGATCCACATGGCGGATGATTTCGACGAACTGCCGGAGGAGTTTGAACCGGACTTGTGACGCGGCCGATTCTGGTAGACACGAGTGTCCTCATATGGGTTCTGAACGACGCTCCACAGCTAACGCGTCGCCTAAGATCGGCGCTTACGTCGCCGGGTGCTGATGTACGTATCAGCGTGGTGAGCGTGTGGGAGATCGCAATCAAGGAACAAAGCGGGAAATTGTCCTTCGATGTCCCGATCGGAGACGTGATTTCACGTATTCTCAGCGCCACTATCTGGCCGATTCTACCGGTACTGCCCTTTCACATTCCCGAACTGCTCGAACTCCCGCTCTTGCACCGCGATCCATTTGACCGGCTACTGATCGCCCAGGCACGTGCGGAAGGCATGGTTCTTGCGACCAGCGATGTCAACATACAGAAATACGAGGTCGCGACGGTCACGTAATCGTTGCGCGCAGACCATTTTGTCGAAGACGATCCGCTACAATGAATAGACAAATCTGCCTTCTTGTCCTCCTGAAACCAGCAAATGTTCGATAACCTGTCCGACAAACTGCAGCGTGTCTTCAAGAACCTGCGCGGCGAAGGACGCCTCACCGCCGAAAATATGGAGACCGCTCTGCGCGAAGTGCGCGTGGCCCTCCTCGAAGCGGACGTCAATTTCAAAGTCGTCAAACAGCTCATCGAAAGCGTCAAAACGCGGGCCATGGGGCAGGAAGTCCTAACCTCCCTCTCACCTTCGCAGCAGGTCATCGGCATCATCAATGAGGAACTGATCAAAGTCCTCGGCAGCCACGAATCGAAGCTCCGTTTCGCCAACGAACCGCCCAGCGTTTTCCTGATCGTCGGGTTGCAGGGTTCGGGCAAAACCACCTCGACCGGCAAGCTCGCACGCTGGCTCTCGAAAAATGGCCATCGCCCGCAAGTGGTCTCGGTCGACGTCTACCGTCCCGCCGCCCGCCATCAGTTGGCAATCATCGCGCGCGAGACCAAAACGCCCATCTACGCAGGCACGCCCGAAGAAACGAAGCCAATCGATCTGGCGCGATCAGCCCGGCGCGAAGCGGTCAACAATGGTCGCGATGTCCTTCTGGTCGATACCGCCGGCCGCCTCCACATCGACGATCAGCTCATGACCGAACTGAAGGAACTGAAGTCGCTGCTGAATCCGGTCGAAATCCTGTTCGTGGCCGACGCCATGACCGGGCAGGACGCCGTGAAATCGGCCGCCGAGTTCCACGCGCAGCTCGGCATCACCGGCGTCATCCTCACCAAGATGGATGGCGATGCCCGCGGCGGCGCGGCGCTCTCCATCCGCAGCGTCACCGGCCAGCCGCTGAAGTTCGTCGGCATCGGCGAAAAGTCGGACGCGTTCGAGCCGTTCCATCCCGACCGCGCCGCCTCCCGCATCCTCGGCATGGGCGACATCGTCAGCTTCGTCGAGAAGGCGCAGGAGGCCTTCGACGGCAAGCAACAGGAGGAGATGCAGCGCAAGCTGATCGAAAACGAGTTCACGCTCGAAGACTTTCGCGATCAGCTCAAAGCGCTCCGCAAACTGGGCTCGCTCGACTCCATCCTGAAAATGATGCCGAAAACAGGCATGATGAAAGATCTGCAGAACATGCAGCCGGATGAAAACGAGTTGACCCGCATCGTGGCCATCATCGATTCGATGACCCCGCGCGAGCGCGAAAACCATATGATTATCAACGGGAGCCGTCGCCGCCGCATCGCGCGCGGCAGCGGCACTTCCGTCGAAAAAGTGAACGACCTGCTCAAGCAGTACGGGCAGGCCCGGAAGATGATGAAGAGCCTGTCCGGCAACATGGGCTTCCTCGGCAAAAAACTGGGGAAGATGGGGATGGGCAAGCTCGGTTTACCGGGCTTTTGAATTTCTAAAGAATTTTGAGGACAATAGAATAGATGCTCATGATTAGACTGGCGCGTTTCGGCGCCAAGAAGAAGCCGTTTTACCGCGTTGTCGTGATTGAAAAGGAACGCGCGCGCGATAGCCGCAACCTCGAAGTGGTGGGCCAATACAATCCGCTCACGACTCCGGCGCAGGTGAAGCTCAACCACGAGCGCATCACTCACTGGACCAAAAACGGCGCACAACTGTCGGAAACCGTCAGCCGTTTGTTGAAGAACAACCCCGCGCCGGCCGCTGTTTAGCCTTGCGGGCGGGAAGGAGGGAAGTCGATGAAACAGTTGATCGAAGATATTGCGAAGGCCCTGGTCGACATCCCGGAAGAAGTGACCATTAACGAGATTGCGGGCGAGCAGACCACGGTGCTCGAACTGAAGGTCGCCCCCAGCGATCTGGGTAAAGTGATCGGGAAACAGGGCCGGACTGCGCGCTCTATCCGCACCATCCTCGGAGCGGCGGGCATGAAACTCAACCGGCGCTACACGCTGGAAATTCTTGAGTAGTGACGCCGACTGCATTGCGCCGGAGTGGATCGCGGTCGCCGTGCTGGGCCGTCCGCGTGGCAATCGCGGCGAGTTAACCGCCATTTCGCTTTCCAGCAGACCGGAACGCTTTGCGCGGCTCCGGGACGTTCGCCTCGTAGGCCTCGCTCGGCGATGTAGCCTCCTACGAAGTCGAGGAAGTCTGGGAGCACTCAGGCGAACTGGTCTTCAAATTCAAGGGCATCGATTCCATTTCCGACGCCGAAAAACTGCGCGGCGCGGAAGTCCAGGTGCCTCGCTCCGAGCGCGTGGAACTCGATCCCGGCGAATACTTCCATTCGGATCTGATCGGCTGTGAAGTGCACGATCGCGCCTCCGGACGCACCATCGGCAAGGTCACGAACTTCGAAGAGTACGGTGGACCGCCCCTGCTCGAAATCGACGGCGGCCGAATGCTGATCCCCTTCGTCAAAGCCATCTGTGTCGATATCCGGCCCGACGAAAAGCTAATCCACGTCGAGATCCCGGAAGGCCTTGAAGACATCAACGCATGAAGTTCCACCTGCTCACCATTTTCCCGGACTTCTTCCAGGGACCGCTGCAGTACGGTGTGGTGGCGCGTGCAGCCGAGTACGGCGCTCTCGAAGCGCACGTCCACGATCTGCGGAACTGGACACACGACCTGCATCGCACCGTTGACGACCGCCCGTTCGGCGGCGGCGAGGGCATGCTGCTCAAACCCGAACCGATCTTCGACGCCGTCGAAACGATCTGGCCCTCACGCACTCCGAAACAAAAGGTGATTCTGCTCTCCGCCCAGGGCCGCAA
Organism: Terriglobia bacterium; assembly: GCA_963809655.1. Classification (GTDB taxonomy): domain Bacteria; phylum Acidobacteriota; class Terriglobia; order Bryobacterales; family Bryobacteraceae; genus BOG-234. The sequence goes on from CAWEKQ010000032.1 coordinate 31,176, forward strand.
ATTCACCCAGCAGATCGCGCGCGAAGCTGCTCGAAAACGACGAACTGCTGCTGATCTGCGGCCGCTACGAAGGTGTCGACGAGCGTGTGGCGCAGCATCTGGCCGATGACGAGTTATCGATCGGCGACTACGTCCTGAGCGGCGGCGAACTCGCCGCGGCGGTCGTGATGGACGCTGTGGCGCGCCTGCTTCCCGGCGTGGTCGGCAACCAGGATTCCACCGTCAACGAATCGTTCGAGCAGGGGATTCTCGATTGCCCGCAGTGGACGCGGCCTGCCGAGTTCCGCGGCTGGAAAGCGCCGGATGTCCTGCTCGGCGGAAACCATGCCGAGATCCGCAAATGGCGAAAACAAGCCGCCATGGAAAAGACAGCGCGCCTCCGGCCCGACCTGTTGCCAAAAGAGTAGTTCCATGCATTACTGAGCCGCGACTGTGAAGGAGCGGTAAGGACACCTCCGAAGCGTTACAAACCGTTTAAGAATGAGCAGGCATAAAGCATTTTTGCGGCGGCGTCGAACCTGTTTGTAGGAAAATGACGATGACCCAATGCAATCCTACGACCTGATCGTTATCGGCTCCGGACCGGCCGGCCAGAGGGCTGCCATCCAGGCCTGCGAAGTCCGGCAAGAATGTCGCGCTGATTGAGAAGCGCGAAGTCCTCGGCGGCGTCTGCATCAACACCGGCACCATTCCCAGCAAGACCATGCGGGAGGCGGTAATTCACTTCTCGGGCCACAACTATCAGGCCATCTACGGGATGAACTACCGGGTGAAGGAAAAGGTCACGATGGCCGATCTTTTGTTTCGCGTCCAATACGTCATCCGGACCGAGATCGACGTCACTCACGCCCAACTCTCGCGCAACAACGTCGAGATGCTCACGGGTCAGGCGAGCTTCGTCGATCCCACCCACATCCAGGTCGAGAATTCGCGGGGCAAGGTCACGGTCGAAGCCCCGCACGTGATCATCGGCGTGGGCACCAAGCCGGCGGCTTCGACCAGAATCAAGGTCAACGGGCGCAACATCATCGACAGCGATCAGATTCTGTCGATGGACGGACATGCCGAAAACGCTGATCGTGGTTGGCGGCGGAGTAATCGGCGTCGAGTACACGTGCATGTTCGCGACTCTCGGAGTGCGCGTCATCCTGGTGGAAAAGCGGCCGCGCCTGCTCGAATTCGCCGATTCCGAAATGGTCGAAGCGCTCTCGTATCACTTGCGCGACAGCCGCGTCACCATGCGGCTCAACGAAGAAGTGGAGAGCGTGGAGGAGACAGCGGGCGGGGTAGTCGCCACACTGCAAAGCAAGAAGAAGATTTCCGGCGATGCGTTGCTATATGCCGTCGGGCGGCAGGGGAATGTGGATGAACTGAATCTCGCGGCGGCGGGTATCGAGGCCGACGCGCGCGGGACGCATCAAAGTCGATTGCGACTTCCGCACCAGCCAGCCCAACATCTTCGCCGTGGGCGATGTCATCGGCTTTCCCAGCCTGGCTTCCGTGTCGATGGAGCAGGGCCGCGTGGCGGCAGGCCGGGCATTCGGTGTCCCTCTGCAATCGGCGCCCGCGTTCTATCCATACGGCATCTACACCATCCCCGAAATCTCATTCATCGGCAAGACTGAGGAACAGCTTACCGATGAAGACGTGCCTTACGAAGTAGGAGTGGCTTACTATCGTGAGATTGCGCGCGGCCAGATCCGCGGCGATACCACGGGGCGGCTTAAGCTCATCTTTCATCGCGAGACGAAGCTGCTGCTAGGCGTTCATATCATCGGCGAAGGCGCCTGCGAGCTCCTTCACATAGGACAGGCAGTCATGGTACTGGGCGGCACGATGGACTACTTTGTGGATACAGTCTTCAATTACCCAACGCTCGCGGAATGTTATAAGGCTGCCGCTTTCAACGGTCTGAACAAACTGGTCAGGTACGAAACAAACTCACAAACACATTGAAATACAGGCCGTTCTCCCGCGATTATCATCAGTGAGTACTATGCGTTAACTTTGGTTAGGTTAACCTAAATCGACGTTCCGACAAGTTAGATTCGGGCTATACTCATTTCGTAACGATGCTTAGTCAGCCCAGCCTTGTCGGGAGAAGGTCAGATCTTACTGGGGATTCTGGTCGCGATAGCGGCGGTTTTTGACATCCGCTTTCGAAGAATTCCGAACTGGCTGGTACTGGCGGGCATTGTTGCAGGCTGTATCTGGAACGTGTATTCTTCCGGGTTTACCGGGCTCGGTCGCTCCGCGGCCGGGCTCGGGTTGGGTTTTGCCCTCTACTTTCCGCTGTATCTGATCCGGGCCCGCGGCGCAGGCGATGTAAAACTCCTTGCTGCAGTGGGAGCGATTACCGGCCCGGCCAACTGTCTCTGGATCTTTCTGACCACCGCCATCGTAGGCGGCATCATTGCGGTCGTTCTGCTTCTGTTTCGCGGCCGCCTGAGGAAGACTCTCTTCAATCTCTCCTGGATCGTAACCGATATTCTGCATCTCCGGGCGCCTTATAAGAGCAGCGAAGAACTGGATGTAACAACTAATAAAGGATTACGACTCCCGCACGGCGCCATGATCGCGGCCGGCAGTTTGGCCTTCTTTCTGATAGCCCATCGGGCTTTCAGGAGCTAGGCACAGATGCCAGCGATCCAGATCTTCGTCTACCTGCAATTACTCGACTTTCTTACCACGATGGCGGGCTTCAAGGAAGGCGCCTATGAAGTAAGCCCTTTCATCGCCAAACTGATCCACAGCAGTTCTCCCATGCTTGGCCTGGCAGCCTCGAAGGTTATCGGGCTCGCCATCGGTGGATTGTGTATCGCCATGAACAGGGTAAGACTGATCGCCGTGATCAACTACTGGTACGCAGGTCTCGTGGTCTGGAACCTCTGCGTGATTCTGGTTGCGCAGCACAACGCCACTCCCTGACACCCGCCTCGTATAGAGCCATGATGTCAAGGAGCGGTCCATCAGCCTGGGTCGAAACTGCCGAACCACCGCTTGTTAACACGCGCGGCTCTCTAAAATCCGGCTCTCTGAGCGCCGACTGTCAAGGAGCGCTTTTCCACGGTTCAGACAGCAACCGCGTCAGTGACCGCCTCTGGCGTGGGCTCGCGTTCAGGAGCGCGGACAAACGCAAGAATCGCCAGCGCCCCGCAAGCCAGTAATCCCGACCCGAAAAATGCATACGCGTAGTTGCCAGTACCCACATACACGCGTGAGCCAAGTACAGGTCCCATCACTCCTGCGAAGCCCCAGGCCAGCAGCATCATGCCGTAGTTCGTCGCGAGATACTTCGTGCCCCAGAAGTCTCCCGCCAGCGCGGTATAGACGGATAGCTGCGTTCCATAGCAGTAGTAGACGAAAAACAGCAACACATAGAACGCAGCCAATTCCGCGCGCCATAAATACAGCGACGGCGTAGCGATCATCGAAATCACTACGATCGTCCGCAACGTAGGCAAACGCCCGAAGTGGTCGGACATCCACCCGGAAAAGAATCGCCCCGTCGCGCTGCCGATCGCGCCGATCGTAATCGCGAACGCGGCCGTGCTCGCGTTCAACCCGGATGCGCGCGCGAACGGCACCAACTGGCTGATCACCATCGTGCCTGCCGTCGTGCCGAGCGCGTAAGCGATCCACAGAGCGTAAAATCGTCCGGTCCGAAGGACCCGCGATGTCGGCATATCAGGGTGATTCGCCCGCTTCCCACCGTCGTGTTTCGGCTTCCGCGCAGGCCCTGAATAACCCACTGGCGGATCTTTCAATAAATAAGCGCCCACCATCGTGAACAGGAAAAAAAGCCCTGCCAGCGCCTGAAACGTGGCGCGCCAGCCGATCCGCTCAATCAACGTTCCCGCCACCGGGCCGAAAATTCCCGACCCTGCGGCGAAGATCCCAATGGCGAGGCCGTTCACCAGACCGCGGTGATCCGGAAACCATTTCGATCCCACCGTGATCGGCGCGAGATAACCAAACCCGAGTCCCGTGCCCACCATCAGACCCGTCGTGAGATAAAGCATCGGCAGCGAATGCACCCAGCCCGTCAGGAAAAGGCCCAGACTGAACAGCAAACCGCCGATCGTCGCGACAGTTCGCGGCCCGATGCGCGACTGCAAAAATCCAGCCAGCAGAAACATCGACGCCAAAGTGACCATGTCGATCGTCGACACGAGCGATGTCTGCGATCGGTTCCACCCGAATTCGCGTTCGAGCGCGGGCACGAATACGCTCCACGCGTAGTAAGTGCCCAGCGCCACATTGAGCAAACCACCGCCCACCAGCGCGGGCCAGCGCTTCAGATCGTTATTCATTTGCGCACGGCTTTCTGATCGGCGTTTCCGCTATGCCGCACGAACCCGGTGATCGCGCCCTGCGCATTCCTGGAGAATTCAATCAAATCTCCCTCCGTCCGTGATACGAACACCGTCTCCGAATCAGGCGCCAAGGGCTTTTTCAGTGGGTTCGCTCCCTCCTGGATGAAGAGCAGCCCACCCTCGACCGTGATCCGAGCCTCGCGGCCCGGCGCGAATTCATAAGTCCCCGCATACTTCGACAGCGTCGCCGGCGGCAGCGTAGCGCCCGTGCCCCCGAGCATATGCGGGACGGAGCGATCATTCTCGCAGACGCTTTCGAGAAGATCGGTGTCCGGCTCCAGCGTCTTAGCGATCCGGAACGAAAACGGCCTGGTGAATGTCTTCGGATCGTCGATAGACATGTCGAGATCCATGTGCCCGAAGTCGCGACGCCGGAAACGTTCCGTAATGCGCAGCGCTTCAGTATGAGGATGCCCTTCGATGTCGAGCCAGCCTCGATCATTGAACCCCGCAGTCTCGACCACCAGAGTGTCGCCTTCCCAATGTCCCACCGAATACCCCATCCACGCAGGATTGAGATCTACCGGAAGCTTGCGCCCGTCCGTGAAGATCGTGCGATGAACACTGTTGGTTGTGCCCTGGTACAGAACCACGATCAAGCCCGGGCTCTGCACGAATCGCACCACGTCCACGATGTGATAGTACGCAAATGGGTCGGGCAGGCAACTGGCGCGCGGGGCATCCTTGCCCATGTTCAGCACACGCTGCCGGTAAAGCGCCTCGGCCCAGGGTTGAATGTCCGCAGGCGCGAGGTCGCGCGCAATATTCCGGTCATAGCTACCTGCTCCCGGACCCCTCCAGACGCCGGACAGATCGGGCTTTCCGTCCTGCGCGCGCGGTGTGGGCGCGGCGAGATTCGGTTTGCCGTCGGCCAAGCGCGGTACGCCCGGCGTCGGATAATTCAGCCACTGCGCAGAGGCGTTTAAACACCCGAACGCCACCACCGCCGCAATGAGCACTTTCGACATCAACACCTCAGAGTGTAAGCCATTACGCCTTCTTCGGATCGCTGCTCATGTAGCCGCTCGCAATCCCCAGAATCCAGCTCACGATCTTCTCCGAGATCAACCCCACCGAGAACGAAAGCACAACCACCACGCCCTGTTTCGAAAGCCCCAGCAGATCGAGAACATAGTAGGTTACGATCGCGAGGAACGGCGCCGAGATCAGATACATGTACTGATTCAGCAGCTCGACCCGCCAGCTCCCGCCCAGCAGTTCCCCGAGCCGCGGATGGCTCACCGTCCAGTCCTCGAACGAATTGAACTTCAGCAGCGCCTCGCCCCCTTTTTGGGCGATGTAAAGATCCTGCATATTGGTGACCAGAGACCTGATGTCCGCGATGGTTTGCTCGCTGTCGGCTTTCCGCATGACCTGATCCGTGATGAGCAGCGTAAGTTTCTTCTCGATCTCCTCCGCCTGGTCTTCGAGCGGTCGTTCATCCGTTGCCTCCGGTTTCGCGGGCTGGTCGTTCGCCGCGTCTCCAGCCCCTGACGTTTTCAGTCCGAACTTCGCCAACGCGAATGAACCCAGGCTCGAGACAGGTCTCCCGGTGCTATAGGTCGATTCCTCGCCTTGCCCTTGCAGCCGCGGCACCTTTCTCGTCATGTTGATGGCGCCGCCGATCACAGACAAAATGATCACGTAAAGCGGGATGACCAGGCCGCCCTCGACCAGTACGACAGGCGGCCTGAGTTCCGCTCTTTCGAGCTCCTGAACGCGAGGGATCTGTGTGCCAGCGTCGGCCGTTTGGCCCTGGTCCCCGGTCTCACCTGTCGGGCCGGATGCCGCGGTAACTCCAGTCGCGCCCGATGCCCCCGTACTTCCGCTGGCTTTCCCGTCGGGTGTTGGAATGGCTGCCGGCTTGGGCGCCTCGTGCGAAAATCCTCCGATGTTCAGAGCCCACTGTGTCTGGCCCGCGTCCTGACTCGGCGTGTGGGTATTCAGAAGACCGGCGGGAGCTCCGATCATCTTGTACATCGCCGTCGGAAATATCTGGATCAGCAGCACTGGTGCAAGGATCGGTACGGCGAGAAACACCGCAATGATGACGTACGAAAAAATGATGGCTGTCTGATTTCTCCACTTCGTCTTCCTTCCCGTAAAAGCGAGAAAAAAGACCACCGTAAGCACCAGGATGCCGGCAACCAGTCCGTATCCCAAAACGAATTTGTCCACAGGCGATTGGGGGCCCAGATGGATCGCCACCGTCCGCCTCGTTCCCTGAGCATTCACATCGGCACTGATATCGGCTTCCTCGTTCGGCCGAATCGCGAGGAAGGCCGGGTCCTCAGTCTGGAACACTCCGTTCATCAACGGCGCGAGAACCGATTGCCGGAAGGAATTGTCCGCCGTCGCTGCCGTGATGAGGACAGTGCCGCTCCTCAACCGTTGCCCGCCCTGGTACAGGGTGCCCTGTATTTTCAGGTGGCTATTCTGCCAGCCCTGCGCGTAGGCGCCCAATAACGGCTTGCCGGAATCGTCGACAAAGTAAGCGGAAATGGAAGCTTCGATCGACGATGGCCCTGACAGGCTCACGTATATCGCGTGTCCCACATAGCTGAGAACCAGGAGTATCACGACAAGAAGCGCCAGACCGACCAGGGTCTCGCTCCAGTTGCGTGGTTGTGGCGTGTCAGCCATGAGGATTGGCGAAAGTATACAACAACTCCGCGAAGCGCAATAGAATATAGAAGTCCCGAATGCCAAAGAAAACGATCGCCCTCACTTTATCTGCCGCCGCGCTTCTCTTCGCGCAGGCGCCTGCGGCTTACCACGTCACTCACACATACACGCTCGGCGGCGACGGCAACTGGGATTATGTCGTCCCCCATCCGCCCAGCCACCGCGTGTTCATCGCCCGCCAGACCCGCGTCATGGTCGTCGACGAAGACACAGGAATGCTCCTCGGTGAAGTCACCGGTATCATGGGCGCGCACGGCACAGCCATCGCGGAATCTTCCGGGCACGGCTTTGCCACTTCCGGCAACGATCAGTCCGTCGTCATGTTCGACCTCAAGACTTTCAAACCCCTCAGCCGTATCCCCGCGGCGGAGGACGCCGACGCCATCGTCTACGACGCTCCCTCGAACCGCGTCTTCACACTAAACGGCGATGCCCATTCCTCCACCGTGATCGATGCCAAAGCGGGCACGCTCGTCACCAACGTCCCGCTCGGCGGTAAACCCGAGTACGGCGCATCGGCCGGCGACGGCATGGTCTACGCGAATCTCACTGATACCAGCGAAATCGTAGAGATCGATGCGAAAAAGGCTGCGGTCGCCCGGCGCTGGCCTACGGCGCCCTGCAAGCAACCGGTCTCGATGGCCATCGACACGGTGCACCATCGCCTCTTCAGCGGATGCCGCAGCGGCTTGATGGCGGTCTCCGACTATCAGGCCGGCAAGGTCGTGGCAACGCTGCCCATCGGCACGGGCGTCGACGGCGCGGGGTACGACGCCGCTTCCGGCGACGCATTCGCCTCCAACGCCGACGGCACTCTAACGGTGATTCATCAGGACACGCCCGACCAGTATCATGTCCTCGAAACCGTGCAGACGCCCGCCGGATCGCGTAACATGGGGCTCGACCCGGTGAATCACCGGGTGTACATTGTTTCCGGGAAATTCGGCCCGCCGCCGGCAAATGGAAGAGGCAGAGGACCGGTGCTGCCTGGATCGTTTTCACTGTTGGTGATTGAACACTAAGCGTTCAGGAGAGTAATCGATGCGACGTACGTTTCTTGCCATAGCAACACTCACGGTTTTCGCAGCCCTCGGACTGGCCTGGCAGGCCGCGAGTTCGGGCCCCTATAAAGTCCTCAAGACGGTGAAGACCGGCGGACTCGGCGGCTTCGATTACATCTATGCCGATGTTGCCGGCCGCCGCCTTTATATCCCGCGCAGCGGCGGTGCGCCGAACGCCACGCCACCGCTTGCCCCGCGCATTACGGTGTTCGATCTCGACACGCTGGCTCCCGTGGGCGAAGTTGCCGACATCCGCGCCAACGGCGCAGCAGTCGACGACAAATCGGGCCACGGCTTCGTGAGCAGTAAACCCGTCGCCATGTTCGACACGAAAACCCTGAAAGTCCTCAAGACCATCGATGTGATGGGCAATCCCGACGGCATCCTGGAGGACGCCTTCAGCCAGCGCGTCTACATCCTTAGCCATGCCGCACCGCACGTCACCGTGATCGACGCGAAGTCCGGCGATGTCCTCGGCACGATCGATCTCGGCGGCGCGCCCGAGCAGGCCGCTTCCGATGGCAAAGGCCACATCTATATCGACGTATCTGATAAAGCCAACGTCGCCGTCGTCGACGCCAAAACGATGATGGTGACGGCGCACTATGACCTCGGCGACAAGGGCAACGGACTCGCGGGACTGGCGATGGATATCAAGAACGACATCCTCTTCGTGGCCGCGCGCAATTCGGGCATGCCGCCCGCGCAGCCGGCCATGCCCACGATGGTGATTCTGAGCGCGAAGGACGGCAAGATCCTCAAGACACTGCCGCTCGCCGGGTCGTCAGACGGCGCCGTGTTCAACCCCGCCACGATGGAAGCCTTCAGCACTCACGGGAACGGAACGCTGACCGTGGTGAAAGAGACCAACCCCACCACGTTCGAGGTGGAGCAGAACCTCGACACGATGGCTGGCGCCAAGACATTGACTCTCGACACAAAGACGAACCGCGTCCTTACCATGGCTGCCGAATACGGCCCCGTGCCGGACGCCCCGGCTGGCGCACCTCCGGCCGGCGGTCGCGGAGGCTTCGGGCGCGGGCGCGGTCCGATGTTGCCCGATTCGTTCTCCATTCTCGTTATCGGAAAGTAACCTCGTGGACCGCCGCCGCTTCATGAAGAGCAGCACCGCGCTGGGGCTCGCGATGGCCCCCGCCGCTGCGCAGTCGCAGTCGTCCGCCGCAAAAAATTTCTGGCCCGGCGGCGCGCGTATGGTGGTGTCGCTCTCCATGCAGTTCGAGACCGGCGGTCAACCGGAGCGCGGCGCGAACGGCCCCTGGGGAAATCTCGACGTCAAATACCCTGACCTCGCCACGGATAAGTGGTACGAGTATGGCTTCAAGGAAGGCATCCCGCGCCTGCTCGACATGTACGATCGCCGCAAGGTGAAAATGACGTCCCACATGGTAGGCCTTGCGGTCGAGAAGCATCCGAAGCTCGCGAAGGAGATCGTTGAGCGTGGACACGAGGCTGCGGCGCACAGTCAGAACTGGGCGCCCATCTACTCATTGCCCCGCGAAGAAGAGAAGGCGATCATCGAGCAGGGCGTGAAAGCGGTCGAGCGCATTGCCGGCGTGCGGCCCATCGGTTTCAACGCGCCCGGCATGCGCGGCACACCAAATACGCTTGAGGTGCTCCAGGAACTCGGCTTCGTTTATCACACGGACGACCTCAGCCGCGACGAACCCTTTCTGGTCCCCGTGAAACACAAGCCGTTCGTCGTCGTGCCCTACACCTTCCAGCTGAATGATTATCAGAACTACGAGAACCGCTGGCGCACGTGTGAAGATTTTGCCGGAGAACTGAAGGCGGAGTTCGATGCGCTCTATGCCGAGTCCGCGAAGAAGCGGCGCATGATTTCCGTGGCGGCGCACGATCGTGTCGAACGCCCTTCGCGCGTAAAGGTGCTGGAGGATTTCATCGCCTACGCCCAGCGCCACCCAGGCGTCGTCTTCATGAAGAAGGACGAGATCGCGCGCTTCGCCCTCGCCAGTCCCGAAACCATCCGCGAAGGCGAACTCGCCTGACCACGTGGAGCGCGCAGGCGATCAATGCGGATGCCGGGATTTGTTCGTGGGGGACAGCCTTTCACAAACCTACACACGCCGCCGGTAGTAGCGTGCGCCGCCACCGTGTGAGCCCGCGTCAAGCAGTACCGCGATGATCAGGATCACGAGGTTGAACCCATCGAGGGGCATGTTGGAATTCACCATCCACGCGTAAACGATCGTGGTAATCGGCAGGAAGATAAATCCAAGAATCGGGATGAGGATACCGTGATAGGCGCGGTCCAGATAGTTGCTGGTGAGCCACATCCCGAAAAGAATGATCCGCGGGAACATGAGAACGACGAGCGTGAGCAGGCAGGGCATGACCTGATGATACGCGGGAATTACTAGAATGTGGATATGCGCCAACCGGCTTTCGTGTTCCTGGCCACTTGTCTCGCGGCGTTTACTGTTGTTGCGCAGCAGCCGGCTCAGTCGCCGGGAGGCCGTATTGAGGCGTTATCGGCATCGAAGGATTCCCTTCGCGACCTCAGCGATTCGATCGAAGCCCTTTCGCGCACAGTAAGCCTGGCTGTCGTCCAGGTGTTCTCGACCGGATACGCTCTGGGCGAAGAAGACGGCGAAGCGGGCGCCTCGACGAGCGCCGGACTGGTGACGAGGCAACGCAGTTCCGGTTCGGGCGTGGTGCTCAGCGCGGATGGCTACATCGTCACGAATAACCACGTGGTGAGAAATGCGCGGCGTATCCGGGTGCAACTGGTGTCGCTACCGGACGAGCCACAGACGGGGCGCGAGCAGCGCATGCACGCACACGGCAAACTACTCGAAGCGACGGTCGTGGGCGTGGACCGCGAGGCCGATCTAGCGGTGCTGAAAGTCGATGCCGACACAAAGCTGCCGACGCTGAAACTGGCTGACTCGGACACTCTTCGCCAGGGCCAGATGGTGCTGGCATTCGGCAATCCGCTGGGCCTCGAGAACTCGGTAAGCCTCGGGATTGTGAGTTCGGCGGGCCGCCAGATCAAGCCCGACGATCCGATGGTTTACATCCAGACCGACGCGTCAATCAATCCCGGCAACAGCGGCGGGCCATTGCTCGATTCGGACGGGAATGTTGTCGGCATCAACACGTTCATCCTGTCGCAATCGGGCGGGAGCGAGGGGATCGGATTTGCCATACCCAGCAACATCGTGCGGAACGTCTATGAGCAGATCCGCAAGGACGGGCATGTGCATCGCGGCGAAATCGGAGCCACGGTGCAGAGCATCACTCCGGAACTGGCGGCGGGCCTGGATCTGAAGCAGGATACCGGGGTTATTCTGGGCGACGTCACTCCGGATGGCGCCGCAGACAAGGCCGGGCTGAAACCGGGCGATATCGTGCTTTCCCTGAATTCGAGGCCGATGACCAATGCGCGCGAGTTCCAGACGGCGCTGTACAGCTTTCAGTTGAATCAGACGATCAATATGGAAGTGCTGCGGGACACGCAGAGGATTCCCGCGCAGGTCAAAGTATCGGAACGCGACGACGATCCGTTCCGCTTTCTGGATCTGGTGAAGCCGGAAGAGAATCGGGTCACGAAGCTGGGGATCGTCGGGCGTTCCGATCACGAAGGAGATCGCGCAACTGCTGCCCGAGACGCGGAAGCAGTACGGCATCATCGTGGCGGCGCGCACCGGCGATGCGGAGTATTCGGGACAGGGCGGCCTCAAGCTGGGCGACGTGATCTACAGCGTGAACACCACGCCGGTTTCCACTCTTGACGCGTTGCGGAGCGCGGTGAATGGGTTGAAGCCGGCGGATCCGCTGGTGCTGCAGATCGAGCGCGATGGTTCGCTGATGTATCTGACATTGAGCGAGGAATAATGACACTCGCGGATCGTAGTGAGAGATCGAACAAAAATCGGTAGCATAACGTACTCTGTTACAGGATGCCCTTCTGCACACAATGCGGCCAGCAGGCAAGCGGCAGCGACACGTTCTGCGCCAACTGCGGCGCGCGTCAGTCAACGGCTCAGGAGCCGCCTGCAGGCGGAGCGCCGCCGACCGACACCACACGCAACCACAGCGCCCCCGATGCAGGATCCGCTGGCGGGTTTGTCCCCGCGGACCGCGGCTATCCTTTGCTACGTTCCCGCCATCGGCTGGATCGCAGCCATTATCGTTCTCGCGGCGCGCCGTTTCAAAGACGATCGCATGATCCGATTCCACGCCTTCCAGGGCCTTTATCTCTTCGCGGCCTGGCTGATCGTCGACTGGGTTGTGGGTCCAATCGTACGTTCCACGCCGGGCCATTTTTTCCCGATTGATTCGCTGCTCCAGGCGATCATCCTCGTGGTTTCTATCTTCATGATGGTAAAGGCCAGCCACAATGAGGCCTACGTTTTGCCCATCATTGGCGAACTCGCGCAAAAGTCCGCGACCGAACAATAAAGGAAACACGGCCGGCAAAAAGCGCGGTACGATTAAAGCGTGGCTGTATGAAGCCGCCAACCGCTACCTTGCCCGCCTTTTGTCAGATTCCGGCCGAGATTAGCTCTCTTGAAGAAACCAACATGCCCGTGCGGCAGAACATAAGGAGTACGCCTTGAAGAATATTTATGTCGGGAACATTTCGTTCCAGACGACCGAGCAGGATCTGGATGCGGCTTTTTCCGCTTACGGCCAGGTGGACCGCGTGCAGATTGTGAAAGACCGGGATACAGGCCAGGCTCGCGGTTTCGCGTTTGTGGAAATGCCGGTGAATGCGGATGCGGATAAAGCGATGGCAGCCTTGAACGGCGCCGAACTGGGTGGCAGAACCCTCACGGTAAACGAAGCGCGCCCGCGCGAACCGCGAGCCGGTGGATTCGGTGGCGGCGGTGGCAATCGGTTTGGGGGCGGTGGTCACAGCGGTGGCGGCGGACGACCCGGCGGTGGTGGCGGTGGTGGCGGCAGACCTCCACGTCGCGAACCTCGCTGGTAGTTTCTGACTCATTGGATTCTCACAGGTGCGGAACGGTCGGTCTGTGGGGGTTTCACAGACGATCTCCGTAGCGTGGGCGGCGCTTTCTGCGGCTGCGGGGCAGGCGCGCGTAGAAGGACTACCCTTCGGCTGCTGAGGCGGGGCTGACGTCGGGTTGCAATGGGATGGCTTGATCCCGGTCGGCCTGCTTTGGATCTTTCGACGCTTCAGTGCCCATCACTTCCGTCGTGCATCCCTGATTGCGCCCGGTTGCTGCGTGCGCGCAGTTTCTGGTGTCAAGCATGAAATCGTCAGATTCCTCCCACCGAATGAAATAATCGTCACCGTAAGACTTCCGTTGCCAGTGTTGCGAAGCTCGATTGGATGTTCGGGGTCCGTCTGCGTCAGATCGATGGGAGCGGGCTGCAGGTCGGCTATGGGAACGGGGGCGCGCGTGCCCGTTGCATCGAGCCATACCGTGTATTGTTTATCGCCACCGGGCAGCCGGAGCCCGGTGCATCGTCGCAATTCCGGATATGCGTGTGGATCTTCTAGCGGCCGAGAGCCAGTCGCGATCCCAGCACATCAGGCAGTCCGGCCGCCGCGATCTTGCGCCGTGTGGTCTCGTAATCGTAGGCTACGCGGCGATAGAAGACATCGCGCGCTTCGCGGATCGAAAAGAGCGTATGCCGCGCGGCCGTCCCCATCACGCGGCTGACCGACCGAACCGGGGTTGATGAGCCAGTGCCCACCGGGATGAAGCCGCTGCCGCAGCCGGTTCTGGAAAAATTCCATGCGGCCGATCACGTGGTATTGCCCGTTGACCCAGCCATATCCGCCCTGCAGATGAGTGTGGCCGAAAAAGGCGATCTCCGTTTCGAGATAGGGAAAAACGTTGCGGGCATCGGCGACGGAGACGAGGTATTCGTCTTCATCGACAGGCGAACCGTGAATGAGCTGGAAGGCGTCGACGCCGAGCGGTCCGCGCGGCAGGCTGCGAAGGTAGTTGAAATTGACTTCGGTGAGTTGCGCCATGGTCCAGAGAGCCGCGGCGCGCGCCGTGGGGTTGAACCATTCCAGATCTTCGAGACCTGCGCAGCCCCGGTCGTGATTGCCCCGAATGACGGCATGCAGGTTGGCGCGGGCCCAATCGAGCACAGGGTTCGGATCGGCGGCGTAGCCGGCAAGGTCGCCGCAGCAAACGATGCGGTCGTACTCGCCTCGCGCGTCTTCGAGGACGGCGTCGAGCGCTTCTTTGTTGCTGTGGAGATCGCTGATGACGAGATAGCGCACGATGATTACGCCGACCTCAGACGCGCCAGAGTGATCTCCGGGAGCGCGCCGATCCGCACCGGCACGGTGATGGTGCCGATGCCGGCGGTGACGTAACAACTTCTTCCCTCCAGCCGGTACAAGCCCGCGACGTAGGGCGTCGCGAAGCGCGCGAAATTCAGCGTTTGATTCACGATCTCGACCGTCACCTGGCCTCCGTGCGTGTGGCCGCTCAGCACGGCGTCGTAACCCTTGCGCACCGCCACTGGGAAATACGTCGGGGTTGTGAGAGAGCAGCAGGTTGGACGCGCCGGGAACGACCAGCTTCTCGGCGTCCAGGAGGTACGGCCCGACGCCTCTGAGATCTCTGGTAATCGACTCCCGCAACGTTAAGAACGCCCTTGCCCCAACGCAGAAGCCGGGCCTCGTGGCGCAGAAATCCGATTCCATACGGCAGCGCATGGCGAGCGGTGTAGTTCTGGCACTGCGCGTACATCTCGTGATTCCCGAGACAGCCGAGAATGCCGGCGTCGGCGCGAAGGCGCGAGAGCTCGCGAATCGTATCGTCCAGCGGATCGCCTACCTGCGTGATCAGGTCGCCGGTGACGACGGTCAGGTGCGGCTTGAGCTCATTCAGCATGTCGATCGGCGCGGCCGAGTTCCTGGACACTGAGCCACGGGCTGACGTGCAGATCGCTCAACTGGCCGATGCGCAGGCCTTCGAGATCGGGATGAAGGCCGGGAACGGGAAGATCGATTTCCCTGATCTGAAAGTTGGTGCGGTTGACGATGGCGCCGAAGCCGGCGACGGCGAACGGGGCTGCGGCGGCGGCGAGTCCCGCAGCGTGAATCAGCTTGCGGCGGCCGGGAGAGTGCTTCACTGCTGGATTGCGGGTTACGAACCGCCACCCGTAATAGATCGCGAGTGACCCCAACGATGCCATCCCCCACACGTTGCCGAACGCGCTCAACGCGCTGCGGAGCGGGCGCGGGAGACCAGCGCAGCGCCCAGGTGACGGACGTAAAGTGAAGGAGCGTTCCGATCGCAACCGCGGCCCAGAGAAGGCAAAGAAGCAATCTGGAACAGGCTCGCAAGCAGAGGCGGCAGAAGCTTTTTCCACTCCCGAAAGAAGAGTCTCCCGATCAGGATCTGGGCAAAAACGATGATAAGAGGAACAAGAACGTCCTGGACAAGAAACACGAGTAAGGGTTATTCCGCCTGTTTCGATTGTAACGGTCGCGTTTAAGCCACCTGGCTTACAGCGATGGAGAAGGGCTTCGGGGAATAAAAGAGAGCCTCGCGGAACCGGAGGCGGCGAAAGCGCTTGTCAGCGTTTTAATGTCGTGCTCGGGCATTCCGATCGGCGAAGTTGACCGAGAAGCGCGCGCGGTTTCAGTTTCTTTTCCGTCAACGGCTTGCGAGGACCAATTTCCGAGTAAGAGATCGTACCATCCGGCTGAAGCACGATTTTCACCGTTGTCATCGTCATGCCGTTGCCGCCTCGCGGTTCGTCGAGAATTACTTTTTCAGGATTGCAATCCCTCAGCCACTTGAGAGAGTTATCCAGGACATTAAACGACGAAACGGTAAAACGGATTTATGGCAGGGCAGGCGCATGTCCGTTGCAATTGAGCTGAAATTTGAAGTGGCAGCGCAGACACAAAATGCAGCTGTCAAACGTTCTGGACCGGTACAATTTACCTCAATCCGCGTCGCATCGTGCAGCGATGCACATCTGCGACACGACTGCCAGTGCTGCGCATACCGCGGTCTCCGCGCGCAGAATGGAAGGGCCGAGCGATGCGGCTTGCCATCCCGATTCCGCGAACGTGCGGCGTTCGGAGTCGATCCAGCCACCTTCGGGACCGACGAGCAACGCCACTGAATCATCCGGGCGCAGCGAAAACGCCGTGATCAGCGGAGGCGGCACCGGACTGCTCGTCCAACCAGACGCGGTGCGTGGAAACATCGTTGATCGGGGAGCCTGGCAGGCTCGGCGATCTCGGGAACCCGAAGGCGCCGCGACTGTTCGCTGGCTTCGCGCGCGATTCGCCTCCACCGATCGACGCGTTTGTGGCTGCCGGCAAACAAGCCCTGCTCGCTGCGGCTCGCTTCGAAAGGTACGATGCGCGTCACGCCGAGTTCCGTCGCTTTCTCGACCGCCCATTCGAAGCGCTCGAACTTGATCAGCGCGAGATAGAGAGTCACGTCGGGAAGCTCCGGGCCGGCGGGAAGCTCCTCTTCGACGGCGAAGCGCACGAGATCCTTGCGCGCGGTCTCGACAGTGGCCAGCCAGGCTCTCTCGTTGTCGGTGATTTCGAACTTCTGGCCCGCTTCCACACGCAGTACGCGCGTGAGATGATGGGCGTTCTCGCCGGTGATTTCAGCTTGTCCGTTGCGGACGCGATCGACGAAGAAGCGGCGGCGTGCCATATACAATGTTTAATCCATCACGATGATTGCGCTGCTGCGGGGAACGCTGGTGGAGAAAACTCCGAACCAGGCGATCGTCGAAGCGGGCGGCGTCGGCTACGACGTCACCATTCCGATCTCGACCTTTTCGAAGCTTCCGGAGCCGGGCAGCGAAGTCCGGCTGCGCATCTATACGCACGTTCGCGAAGACATTCTGGCGCTCTATGGATTTCTGACCGCCGATGAGAAGAATCTGTTCGAAAAGCTGATCGGGGTGAGCGGAATCGGGCCGGGTCTTGCGGTGAAGGTGCTCAGCGGGATGCCGGCGGCGGATCTTCTCGCGGCGATCCGCCGGAATGAAATCGAGAGGCTGGTGCGGATTCCCGGCGTCGGCAAGAAGACGGCCGAAAGAATGGTGCTGGAACTGCGCGACAAGCTCCCGGCCCCGGCAGGCGAAGAGCCGGGCTCGGCCGCGCCGGCGCTTTCGCGCCTCGATGAGGACGTGCTTTCGGCGCTGCTGAACCTGGGCTGCGCGCGGCCGATGGCCGAGGCCGCGGTGCGGAAAGCACGCGCGGGCGGCGCGCCGGAGGAGTTCGAGCCGCTGTTCCGGAAGGCTCTGGAACTGGTTCGCTGAGATAGGAACTCGTGCGCGAGCGTCGAGACGAGTCTCGACGCGGCGTTGAGAACGTGCGCCACAGGCTGACCGCCGAAGAGGCGGCGGTTTGTAGAACGCGTACTTCAAAGACAGCTGCATGGTGCGCGGATCGCCGGTAGTGGTCCCCGCCGCGCCGCTTCCCGTCGCGGTGATGTCGCCGGTGATTTTGCCGAAGTTGCCGGTGGTGAGCGGCGTTGACACCGGGATGCTCAGGTTCACGCGGTTCTCAATGTTGAAGACGTCCGCGCGGAGTTCCAGCGAGTGCTGTTCGTGAATGACAAATCTGCGCGACAGGCTGAGATCGACCTGGAAGTACGAAGGCCCGAAGAGGCTGTTTGCGCCCAGATTGCCGAACGTCCCCGGGACGAGCGGCGTCTGGAAGGAAGCTGGATTGAGGTAGCAACTTGCGCTCCTGGTCGCGCAGTAAGGATCTCCCACCAGATTGGGCCGCTGGCCGCCGACGTTGTTGAGAGCGGTATCGACTCCCGTGGTCACCGTGAACGCGTTGCCGGAGTGCCAGCCGACGATCGGCGAGAGCTGCCAGTTGCCCGCGACCTTCTCCACAAACCGATTGGAGAATTTCGGCGACTGCATGACGCCCGAGATGTTGACGTAATGCCGGATGTCGATGCCCCCGCAATTCCCGCGGTCGAGGCGCCGATCGTTCGGATTGGAGTAAGAGCCCCCGATTGCGCTGGTAATCGGGTCGGCGATGCAGTGCGACCAGGTGTAATTGGCGGCGAGGGTGAAGTTTCTGGCCAGCCGGTGTTGAGCGGACAGCAACATGGCGTTGTAGCTGGCAGTAGCGCCATCGTCGAGCGTGCTGATGCCGCTGATGAAGGCTCCCTGCGTCGGATTGATGAGGGTAAGAGCGCGCCGCGCGGCGGTGTTGCTGAGTCGACGAGCAGGCACCCGCGGTCGTGAGCCCATACTGCCCGGCCGCGCAGGTTCCGGGGATGAAAACGGAGGGGTCGAGCGATAGCGGAGCCCACATATGAATGGTGTTGTTACCGAGATAGCTGCCCGAAATCAGCCAGTCCTTGCCGAACTGTCTCTGGATCGAGAGGTTCCACTGCTCGAGGTACGTGGTATGCAGATTCAGCGGCACGGTCAGATAGCCGGCGGACGACGGGAACGGCGAATTCTTGCTGATGGAGATGGGGAATGGATTGCCTCCCGGATAGCCCAGCCACGGGTTGGCAAAGCCTCCCACCGGCGTCGGAATCGTAACGCCCGGAGCCCAGGGCGCCTCGCCGCCGTAGGCGTCATAGAACAAGGTATGGGGAAAATCGTAGAACATGCCCCATGACGCGCGGATGGTCATTTTGCCATCGTTGTGCGGATCGAAAATCGCTCCGAAGCGCGGCGCAAAGTTATTCCACTGGATGTTGTTGGGGCGATTATTGGTATCGAAGCCGGGGTCGCCCGGATATTCGACGCCCGCCGGCGCGTTGGGATAAACGGTCGAATGAACGTTGGCCGCGAAAAGCGCCGGGTCGAAGTGCGATACGTGACCATAGCTCAACGAGCCGCCGATGTAGGGTTCCCACCGCAGCCCGTAGTTGATCTTCAGTTTGGTGCCGATCCGCCAGCTGTCCTGCGCATAGAGGCCGATGTATTCATGCCGCTCCGAATCGATGGTCAGACTTGGGGCGCCGAAGCTCGCCGGTTTTCCCAGAAGGAAGTCGGCCAGCGGAACGCCGGTGAACTGGCCGTTGAAATTGAAGCTGCCGGCCGTGGTGCCGAGGAAGGTCGCGTTCTGCGCCTCGTGAACCCAGTCCACGCCGAATTGCATCTGGTGCGCTCCCCGTAGCAGGCTGAAATCATCGGCAGCCTGGAAGCTCTGAGTCGGGATGGCGGCGGCGAACGAGTTCGCGCCGGCGCTATAGAATGCGCCGGTCACGGTGATGTAGATGTTGTTCGGAAGCGGGGGCGGCGTAATGTTGATGCCTAAGTCCGCCGCGGTCATGATGGTTTTTTCATTCTTGTTGATCGCAGCGCGATCGAAAGTGAGCCGGATGGAGTTGAGGGTAGTGGGGCTGATCACGTACGTATCGCCGAGGGTAATGGAATTGACCAGATCGTCCGGCGAGGCGTTGAGCAGGGAGAGCGGCGTGCCGGTGTAGCTCGCCGGCTGCAGAGCGTGGGTGACCAGATAGCGGGCGAACAGGGTGTGCTTCTGGTTGAGCTGATAGTCGACCTTCGCAACCCCGAACTGCTCGGAGAAGTTGTTGATGGTGGTGAAGTAAACCTGCCCGCAGGGACCGGTCGGCTGCGGGTAGAACGTCAGCATCTTAAGAGCCACGGGGCTGATCATGCGATGTGTCGATCATGCTGCCTGTGAAGTAGGTGGGATTCAGTTTTGCACCGTTGGTGCAGCCCGTGAAGTCGCCAGCCAGCATCTGCGCATCGGGCTCGTACGTGTAAGCGCTCGAAGCGTCGGATTTCTGAATCGTCTGCTGATAGCCGAGGAAGAAAAACAGCTTGTTCTTCTCGATGGGGCCGCCAAAGGTGCCGCCGAACTGATTCCGGCGCAGCGTGTCCTTGGTTGGTGCAAAGGTATCGCGTGCGTTGAACACGCGGTTGCGCACGAACTCGAATGCATCACCGTGGAAGGCGTTGCTGCCCGATTTCGTTACCGCGTTGACCGCGCCGCCGGAGTGCTGTCCGTATTGGGCTTGCAATGCGCTGGTTTCGATCTTGAATTCCTGCAAAGCATCCGGAAAGGGTAGCGGCAGACCGGCGTTGTTCACCGGGTCGTTATGAGTGCCGCCGTCGAGCGAATAGGTCAGGCCGTTTGCCGGACCGCCGGCCACGCTGATGGAAACTTCGTTCGGATAATTTTTCTGTGAGATCAGCTGGCCGGAATTCGCTGTCGGGACAATGACCGCGGCTCCTGAGAGCGTGATCAACTGCGTCGGCTGCCGCCCGTTCAAAGGCAGATCCACGACACGCTGCTGATCGACGACCTGGCCCACACCGCTGCTGCTGGTTTCCACCATCGCCGCCGCCGCTTCGACGTTCACCGTCTGGGTCACGGCGCCCACCTGCAACGTCACTTCGATCGTCGGGCTGCTTCCCACCTGCAGGACGATGCCGGATTGGTTGTAAGTGTTGAAGCCTTCCTTCTGCACTTCCAGCTTGTACGGGCCGACCGGATAAGCTGGGCAGCACGTAAACGCCGTCTGCGCCGCTTTCGGCTTTCCGGATAAGGCCGGTGTCCGTTTGCGTGGCTGAAATATGGGCGCCCCCCACGGCCAGGCCGGTCGAATCGCGAACCGTGCCGCTGATCTGTGAAAGGGAGACTGTTTGCCCGAAAATAGTCGAGCAATAGAGAAGAAAGCCCGCTGCGAAGAGCGTCCGGAGCTTCATTAAATCCTTACGTGCCAGTGAGATTGAGACCCTAAGCATGGGATCGAGTATATAGGAATCGCGCCCGGGAATTCTTCGAGAAAATGGTATGGATTATACAGTTGCGCAATGATATAGAAGAACATGGCACAGCGGCTGGTTTCGGCAAGCGGGGATGACGACGAACTTCAACTCGAAGCCGCCCTGCGTCCGCGGCGGCTGGCGGATTTCACCGGCCAGCAGCGTCTCAAGGAAAATCTCCAGATCGCCATCGACGCCGCCCGCAAGCGCGGCGAGGCGATGGATCACGTGCTGCTCTACGGCCCGCCCGGTCTGGGCAAGACGACGCTCGCGTCGATCATCGCGCAGGAACTCGAAGTAGGGTTCCAGCAGACGTCCGGACCGGTGCTGCAGAAGAAGCTGGATCTCTCGGGAATTCTCAGCGGCATTCAGGCGCGCCAGGTTTTCTTCATCGACGAAATTCATCGCCTGCTGCCGGACGTGGAAGAGATGCTCTACTCGGCGCTGGAGGATTTCCATCTCGACATCCTGATCGGCACGGGGCCAGGCGCGCGCACCCATTCGATTCCGCTGCAGAAGTTCACGGCGATCGGCGCGACGACGCGACAGGGTCTGGTGAGCGCGCCGCTGCGGGGACGGTTCGGGCTGGTGCTGCGGCTCAATCATTACGATGTGCCGGAACTGAAGACGATCGTGGAGCGTTCGGCGCGGCTGCTCGACACGCCAGTCGATGACGCGGGCGCCGAGGAGATTGCGCGGCGCGCGCGCGGGACGCCGCGTATCGCAAACCGTCTGCTGCGGCGAGTCAGGGATTACGCGCAGGTGCGGGCGCACGGCCGCATCGATGCGAACGTCGCGCAGACGGCTTTGAATCTGCTTGAGGTCGACCGCTTCGGTCTGGATGAGATCGATCAGAAGATCATGCGCAGTGTGCTGGAGAAGTTTGGCGGCGGCCCGGTGGGGATCGGGACGATTGCGGCGTCGATCGGCGAGGAAGCGGAAACGATTGAAGAGGTCTACGAACCCTACCTGATCCAGCTGGGATTTCTGCATCGCTCGCCGCGCGGCCGTATGGCGACCGACGGCGCTTACGAATACTTCAAAGTGCCGCGGCGTTTCGGAGGCGTGAAGCAGCCGGAGTTGTTTTGAAAATTGTCTATCTGGGCCTCGGCTCGAATGTGGGCGATAGCGAGGCTCTGCTGCAATCCGCGCTGGATCACCTGAACGGGCCGGATCTTCAAGCTGCTGCGCGTATCGAGCTGGTATGAAACCGAGCCCATCGGATTGCGCGAGCAGCGCTGGTTTCTGAATCTTGTGGCCGAGTTCCAGACGGAGTTGTTCCCGAAGCAGTTGCTGCACCGGATCGGCAAGGTCGAGAGAGAACTGGGGCGCAAGAGAACGGTGCGGAACGGGCCGCGGACGATCGATATCGACATCCTGCTCTACGGGAATGCCGTTGTGAAGACGGAAGCACTGGAGATTCCCCATCCGCGGTATCGGGAGCGCCGATTCACGCTGGCGCCGCTGGCGGAATTGAATCCGGAGTTGCGGGATCCGGTTACGCGGCGCACTATGGCGGAAATGCTGGCGGCGTTGAAGGACCAGGCAATCCGCAAGAAGAAGCTGACGCGATCACGCAGCCACTTGAGCCCGCGCTTGAGCGGGTACGAGATCTCCCAACTCATCGAGCAGCGGGCCCAGACCGGATTCGAATCTCCGCCAGCGCTGAATCGAAGTGCGGAACAAGGGCTGGCGCACCTGCACGGCGCTCGCGGTGTGAACCGGCCGGCGCGTCTTGTGGAAGCTGAGACAGCGATCGTCCCACCGCAGGCCGCAGTAATCGATCAAACGCCGGGCTTGCCCTTCGAGATCGTCAACCACGTCTTCATAGACGACGTCGAGCATGGCATCGGGCGCGCAGTACCGAGCGCCAGTGATTCATCAGTTCGGTGTAGCCGCGGTAATAGCGGCCCAGTTCGCGCAGGTCGTAGCTGAAATGCTGGCCTGAGGTGAACAGCGTCGAGTAGCAGGATAAACAGGTATCGAGAGGATTGCGCACGGTGTGGATGATGCGCGCGTTCGGCAGGATCAGGCGGATCAGGCCGATGTAGAGGAAGTTGTTGGGTAGCTTGTTTACGGTCAGCAGACTGGCCGTCCGCGAGTGGCGGCAGCCGCGCGATGTAGGCCTGGCCCATTCGCGCGAGTGCTTCGCTATCGAGTGACAGGACGGACTCGGGAAACAGAAACGGTACTCGCGGCCAGCTGTACTGGAAGGATGCTCCAGCTCTCCCGCGCCGTGAATCTGCGGATGGCTGGCGAGGATCTGCTCGATCAGCGTGCTGCCGGAGCGCGGCATGCCGAGAACAAAAACGGGCACCGGCGACGAATCCCCTGCGCCGCGGAAACGATTGAACAGGCCGGTATCGAACACCGCGGAAATGCGTTCGAAGAAACCGAGAGCCGCGACTTCGTCATAGTGAATCCGCGCGCGCTTCAGATCGTTGCCTTTGCGCAGATGTGCAAACGCCCGGCCGTAGTCCCCGCTTTCTTCGAGCGCCTTGGCCAGTGCGTAGTGGATGAACGGGGCACTTCCTGCCTCGAAATCGCCGCGGGCGGCCAACGCTTCCATAGCCCGCAGTTCCGCGTCGCCGCGGTGGAATGTCTTCACCATGGCGCGATTGTAGTGAGCCTCGGCGCTGACCGGTCGAATGGCGATCGCGCGCCGGTAGTGGAAGAGAGCGTCGTCGAACTTCCCCTGGTCGCGGAGGGCGTTGCCGAGATTGTTGTGCGCCTCGAAGTGGCGCGGATCGATGGCCAGCGCCTGCGCGAAATGAAAGCTGGCGTCATGGGTCGAATTGTTTTGTGCGGCGAGAAGATTGCCGAGATTATTGTGGGCCTCGGCGTAGTCGGGCTTCAGGAGGATGGCGTGCCGGTATCGTTCCGCGGCTTCATCCGTTTTGCCCAGCGATGCGAGTGCGATGCCGAGATTGTAGTGAATATCGGCACGGCCGGGCTCGAGGGCGATGGCGCGTTCGTAGCACAGCACGCCGTCGGCGATCCTGCCCTGCGCGATGAGAGCGACGGCGAGATTGTTGAGCGCGTCGGCGTAGTCGGGCTGGAGCAAAAGCGCCTGGCAGTAGCGTTCGACGGCATCCTGGATCCGGCCCGCGGCGAGGAGCGCAGTAGCCAGGTTGTTATGGGCTTCGGCGTGACCCGGGTTCAGGAGAATGGCCCGCTCGTATCCGGCAACCGCCTCGGCCGTGCGCCCGGCGAGATGGTGGCGCAGTGCTTCGTCGAAGATCGCTTGCGCCTGAAGAGGCCTTGCGGGAAGGGCTGGCGTCCAGTAGGCGCGCCGCTTGCCGCGATTGGGTGGCCATGCCTGGCGTTCCGGGACTGCAGTTTCCTGGGTTGCGGTGTCCAATGACGTCTCTCCAGCGGGAGGTATCCCGCTCGAAGGAAACGCAAGCCGGAGGCCGAAGGGGAGAAAGGCTGATAAAACGTTAAAACTTCGGGCTGTGCGGCCGAAAAGAGCGATATGTGGAGGGATGCGATTTCGGCAAAGTTTTGGCGATTCCGGTAGCAAAGCGGCAAGAATTCGGCGGTCGCGGCGAACGCCTTGGTCCGCTCAGTAGTAATCCGCGCAGCTCATGTAGTAACCGCATTGCGCGCAGAAGAGTTTGCACTTGCGGCTCTCCAGCCTGGTGGAGCATACGGGACAATAGAGCATGGCTTCAGCGCTCTCCTCGCCGGCGGTGGGTTCGGATGGCGGGGCTGGTTGCGGCTGGGGCACGGAACAGCCATCATTATAAGCAGTGCTTTACGGATCCGGAACGCGATTGGAATAACTTCATGAAAATGCCTTCCGCAGTCATCATTTCCGCGGTTTCAGGTTTGTCTCTCTTCAGTCTGGCGTTGGCGCAGCAGCGTGCGCCGGAACGTCCCGCGCAATACGCCGCGCGCGGAACGCATGGCGCGATCGCCGCCGGCAGCGGCTATGCGACCGACGCCGCCATGCGCATGTATTACCTGGGCGGCAATGCGGTGGATGCCGGCGTGGCCAGCATCTTCGCCGCCGCGACCACGGAGTACTCGCACGTCGGCTGGGGCGGTGAAGCGCCGATTCTGATCCGCACGAAAGACGGCAAGGTGCATGCGATCGCGGGGGTCGGCACGATGCCGAAGCTGGCGACTGCGGATTTCTACCGCAATCGTCCGCTGCAACTGGGCGAGCTTCTGGAGCCGCCCGAGAAGAACGGCCTCAAGGGAATCATTCCGGTCGCGGGAGTCATGGCGGCGCTGGTGCCGAGCCTGCCTGAGGCGTCGCTGGTCGCATTGCGCGACTACGGCACGAAGTCGTTCACCGAAGTGGTGACGCCCGCGCTCGAGTTCGCCGACGGGTCGGCGATCGATGAACAGCGCTCCGGATCGATCCAGGCCAGCCGCGAGTTCTTCACGCTGTGGCCCTCATCCGAAAAACACTTCATGCCCGATGGCCGCGCGCCGTTGCCGGGCGAGATCTTCCATCAGCCGGATCTGGCGCGCTCGATCCGAGGCATGGTCGACGCGGAGAAGAAAGCGCTGGCGGCGGGGAAAACGCGCGCAGCCGCGATCGACGCCGTACGCGATTATTTCTACCGCGGCGAGATCGCGAAGAAGATCGATGAGTTCAGCCGCGCGCAACAAGGGATTGCTGCGCTACGAAGATATGGCGGAATTCCGGCTGACGCCGGAGGAGCCCGTTTCGACCGAGTTCCACGGCGCGCGTGTTTACAAGCCCGGCTTCTGGAGCCAGGGGCCGGCGATGATCGAAACGCTGAACATGCTGAACGGCATCGATCTCACTTCGATGAAGTTGAATTCGGGGCCGTACATTCACACGCTGACCGAAGCGCTGAAGCTCGCCTACGCCGATCGCGACACGTACTACGGCGACCCGAAGTTCGTGAAGATGCCCAGCGAAGAGCTGCTCTCGATGAAGTACGCCGCCGAGCGCCGGAAGCTCATCGGGCAGAATGCGTCGATGGAATTTCTGCCCGGGAAGGTGGGGGACCGCCCCGGGATTCATCCGTCGCAATCGGAAATCGTGCGCACGAAGATCGACGACTTCCTGATGGCGCATGACACCACCTGCGTGGATGCGATCGATAAGGATGGCGTGATGTTCTCGGCGACGCCGTCGGGCGCATGGCTGCCCTCCGTGATTGCCGGCGACACCGGAATTCCGCTGACTGAGCGCGCGCAGAGCTTCCTGCTGGTCAAGGGGAATCCGAATGAGCTGGCCGGCGGCAAGCGGCCGCGCGTGACACTGAGCCCGACTCTGGTTACGCATACCGATGGCTCGCCCTGGATCGTGCTCTCAACGCCCGGCGGCGATAACCAGGAACAGGCGCTCATACAGCTCCTGTTCGACGTCATTCTCTTCAAGCTGAATCCGGAGCAGGCGATCGAGCAGCCGCGTTTCGAGACGCGGCATCTGGTTTCGAGCTTCGATAACCACGCGATGAATCCCGGCGATCTGCAACTCGACGACCGCACGCCGCAGAACGTCCTGCAGGATTTGTTTGGCCGCGGGCATAAGATCGGCACGCGATCCCGCTGGTCGAGCGGTTCCGCGCCGGGCATGGTGCGGGTCACGCCGGGCGGTGTGATCGAAGCGGGCGCCGATCCCTGGGGCTATCGCGTGATGCAGGCGTATTAGTTTCACGCCGTTTCAACGTGGATACGCTCTTCGAGCTTGACGCGAAGCCCGCGTTCGATCGCGATCAGCTCCGCGACCGCTTGAATGATCTGGCGGCGCGCGGCATTTTCATCGGCGGCAGTTCCTGGAAGTATGAAGGCTGGCTGGGTCAGATCTACTCGCGATCGCGCTATCAGGTGCGCGGGCGTTTCTCGAAAAAACTGTTTGAAGAAACCTGCCTGAGCGAGTACGCGACCGTATTCCCCGCGGTCTGCGGCGATTTCTCTTTCTATCAATTCCCCGCCGATACGTTCTGGGCGAAGCTGTTCCGTCAGACTCCGGAGGCGTTCCGCTGGGGATTCAAAGTCCCCGAACAGATCACCGTGCCCGCGTGGCCCGTGCATCCTCGCTACGGCGCACTGGCGGGCCGTGACAATCCAACGTTTCTGGATTTCACTCTTCTCGATCAGGCGTTCCTGCGCGCTCTGGAGCCTTATCGCAATCAGGTGGGAGTGCTGATTTTCGAATTCGGCGCGCTCCGCCAGACCAGAGCCGAATTCGTCACGGCGCTCGATGCTTTCCTCGCGCGGTTGCCTGCCGGCTGGAAGTTCGCCGTCGAGATCCGCAACGCGGAATTTCTTGCGCCCGATTATTTCGCATGCCTGCGGGCGCACCGCGTGACGCATGTTTATAACGCATGGTCGCGAATGCCGGAGATCGCCGAGCAGCTTGCGATCCCGACTCGCGCACGGCGGAGTTGATCGTGGCGCGCGCGCTGCTGCGCCGGGGCCGTCCTTACGAAGAGGCGGTGCGGCAGTTTGCGCCCTACGATCGCGTGCAGGAGGTCAACGAGCCGGTGCGGCGCGGACTGCGGGAACTGGTCGAGATCGCGCGCGCCGATGGGCGCCCGGCATTCATCTTCATCAACAACCGGCTCGAAGGAAACTCGCCGGGCACCATCGTTGCGATTACGGATTAGATCGATTGTTATACTGGGGTTTCCTCTGTGGGCTCGTAGCTCAGTTGGTTAGAGCGCTTCCTTGACACGGAAGAGGTCGGAAGTTCGAGTCTTCTCGAGCCCACCATTTCAACATCCGCTACTCGGCCTGACTCTGAACGCGCCTTCGGGCGCTACGTTCACTCCCGTCAGCGCCCGTCGCGAGTCGCGCCCCCAATAAACTACGACCCAGCATCGTTTCACCGAATCAGGTAATCAGGGGAGGAACATCGATGATCAGCTGTCGCTGGGGTCTCGTGTGCGGCTCTTCTTCTACTGTTTGCTTGCGGCAAGAAGGAAAGCACGCCCCCGAATGGTGGGGAACAGGCAACCAGGCAAATAACCCCTGCTACGGCGCGGGCTGTGCCCGCCCGAGCATCTTCGGCAGAGGATCCGCCTCCCCCTTCAAACTCAATCGCATTACCTGTAAGCATCGCCCGGCATACGGGCGATCTGGATGAAATGGTGAAAAGGCGCAATATCCGTGTCGCTGGTGCTGATCAGTCCCATCGCATTCTTTTACGACAAGGGTCACCCCAGAGGTATCGTGTACGAGGCCCTGGAAGAACTTCAAAGCGTTATTAATAAGAAGTTGAAAACGAACACGCTCAATGTGAAGGTCACCTTCGTTCCAACGAGTCCGGCAGGTTGAGGCAGCGTTGACAGAAGGACTGGAGACCTCATTGCTTACGGAATCGTCGTCACGCCCGAGCGTGAAAAGCGGGTTGCGTTCTCCACGCCGATTCAGACAGACGTGACCCAGATCATCGTTACCGGACCAGGTTTCGACCCTGTTTCCTCCATTGAGGATCTTGGCGGAAAAGAGGTGTACGCCAATCCGCTTTCGACTTATTACGAGAACCTGCAGAAGGTGAATGCATCGCTTCAGAAGGCCGGAAAGACACCGATCATAATCAAAGCGGCGGATAAGAATCTCATCGACGACGATCTCGTTCAGATGGTGAATGCGGGGCTGATTCCGGCAACGGTCACAACAAAACAGCGAGCGGACCTTTGGTCGAACGTGCTTGATGGCGTCAAGCCGCATCCCGAGCTGGTTATCGCGGGAGGAGAACAACTGGCGTGGGTCATGCGCAAGAACAACCCGCAACTGAAGCAAGCGGTCGACGACTTTTTGAAGACGCACGCGGCGGGAACATCCTTCGGCAATACCTTGCTCCGACGTTACCTGCAGGACACCAAATGGGTCAGGAATTCAACCTCGGGCGAGGAGATGAAGAAATATGAGACCATCGTTGCGGTCTTCCAGAAGTACGCAGCGGAGTACGACTTTGATTACCTGATGCTTGCGGCCCAGGGATACCAGGAATCGCTGCTGGACCAAAGCAGGCGGAACCGGAGCGGCGCTGTAGGAATTATGCAGGTAATTCCCAAATATGCGGCAGCTTCTCCCATTAACGTTCCGAACGTAGCGACGGCTGAAGGAAACATCCATGCCGGCGCCAAAATGTTACGGAACATTGCAGACACCTACTTCAACGACCCCGGGATCGATTCCGTAAACAAGACGCTTTTCGTTTTTGCAAGTTACAACGCCGGACCGAATCGCATTGCGCGCCTGCGAAGCGAGGCAACGGATATGGGGCTCGACCCGAATGTCTGGTTCGGGAATGTGGAGTTGCTTGCCGCCAAAGACATTGGACAGGAGACTGTCACATATGTCGGCAATATTTACAAATACTACGTCGCCTACAAGCTGGCGGTCGAACAGGCGCAACTCCGCAAGAAGTCCGAAGCGGCTCCAGCGAGATGAGACAGCATTGCGGTCGCGGGACAACGTGAACCGGGCCTGACGGACTCCCGTCGAGCAGGCGCTACAGGATTCAGTCCGCTCTCCGAAATCCGACTGGCACGTGGACTTCGTCAGATTCCTGCGCGGAGCCGGAAATACGATGAGGACTTCCATCAAAACGGCGCTCGAACGAATGAAGGCGTCTCAGGATGTCAGCGCACCGGCAGCCCTGAAATCTGCCGGCGTACGAAAAAGACGCGCACCAGGTTGCTCTCGCCGACCAGTTCGCCCAGTTCGCTGATTGCGAAAAATGGCGCGAGTAGCACAAAAGCTATTAATACGAAAGAGAGAATTCCCCTCCAGGTGCCACCGAGCTCGGCGATGCTCTGGCCGAAAGATAAACCATGATAAAGGCCAACGAGGGTGGCCTCCAGAATCTTGAAGCAAACCAGCAAAAGAGAAAAGAGCCCTGATTTCAGAAGAGTCGGATAGATAAGAGGGGTGCCAGGAAGATCTCCAAGGCGCAGTTCCCTGGCGACAAGCATGACCTTTGCGAGCGCCAGCGCATTGATAATTGCAAAACCGTGCGCCACGAGATTGATATTGTTTTCCGCCAGAATGATCGACTTGTGTATTTCCAAAACTGCCAGAAATGCCCAAAGATAGAGGGCAATCCACGCGAAGTGTTTCGCCTCGTTGCAGGCCTTCGCCTTTAGATTTCGAGTATCCATGTCAACTTCTTCCACGTCGCGGGGGCTTTCTGCTGAACCGCAAAAGCTCTGAACGAACTCGTAGACACTGACATGATTCCCGCCGTAGGCCAGCGATCTGTAATTTTCGGTTGCGGAGCCCGAGTACAGACGGCGCTTATCCCGATCTTGCCCCCGCAACTGCCTGACCTGTTGGGCTCCGCACCATGCTCAGAAGGTCCCCAAGCGCTTTGGCAAATGGTTGCGGCGTGAACCGATGGATGAGCCCCGACGCGGCGCAGACTTCACACATTGGTGAAAGCGGACGGAGCGCGAAAACAGACGTTAAGCTCATGGATCCACAGGGGTTTTGCAGGTATATACAATATCTTCTTTTGTCATTTCGATCGCCGCCAACGCCCAATCGTTGCACAGTGATGTGCGATTCGCGCAAAACCGCCCGCTAAATGAACGGTTCGACGTGGCGAGGGGCCTTTATGAGGACGTTCTCAGATTTCGTATCCTCACCCAACACCTCTCCTGATTCCCGCCGACACAGGAGGGGACTGGCATGTCAACGGCAGGCGAACCCACGGACTCAACCTTCCCGCGCACGATGAGCATTAGATAAGTGATCTGTTTTCCACTGTCCACCTTGAACCAATGAGCTGCCTTGGGCGGAATCTGAATTACGTCCCCTGATGCCACTCTCTTCGATTCTCCGCCTGTTATTGAGTCGGCGTGCAGGCTCACCGTCCCGCCAGGAATCGGGTCGGGCGATGTTGTCTGTTTACCTGTCAATTTACCCCCCACCACAAGCGTCGCCTCACCCGAGATGACGTAGATCAGGTGCGAGAGTGTCTCGTGAAACTCAGCTGGGGCTGTGGCCTCCCTGTGCGCGACAAAGACCGGATGACCACTAATGTCCGTCAGTCGCAAGTTGGCGGTATGGTCGGGACCAAGTCTGGCGTGAAGCGTCTCATCATAACGTTTCAAATCCTCGGAACTCCAGGTCAGAAACCCCGAATTGTCGGCGCCAAACAGAGTGGCAGCCACCAGCAACAGGACCAGCTTCATGCGCGTGATTCTATCACTTGCGCAGGAACCGGAAGTCTGGAATTCTCAAGCCTTCGGCTCCGAAGCCGCGCCCTTCCCGGCCAGGAAATTCGACAAACTTCCGGCCATGTGCACAAATTCGGCAGGCATCATCAACACCGTGGTGCTGTTGTTCTCCGCCCCGACTTCCGCCACCATCTGCATACGCCGTAACTCGAGCGCCGCCGGATTCCCCACCATCAACTGCGCCGCCTCCGCCAGTTTCCGGGACGCCTCCAGTTCCGCATCCGCCTTGATAATGCGTGCCCGCTTCTCGCGCATCGCCTCGGCCTCCATGGCCATGACGCGCTGCATATCCTGCGGAATCTCCACGTCCTTCATCTCCAGCAGTTCGACTGCGACTCCCCAGGGAGTGATGTTCTCCGACACGTTCCGCTTCAACAGCGCATTGATCTGATCGCGCGCCTTCAGCACTTCATCCAGATCGTGCTGACCAATCACGTTTCGCAGGCTGGTCAGCGCCACCTGTTGGACCGCGATGCGGAAATTCTCCACAGTCAGCACGGCCTTTTCCGGATCGGTCACGCGATACCACAGCACGGCATTGACCTTCACCGTGACGCTGTCGCGCGTGATGGTTTCCTGCTGTTCGATCGGCGCGGTTACGACGCGCAGATCGATGCGTGTCTCGTTCTCGATACCAAGCGGAATCAGCCAGAACAATCCAGGTCCGCGCAGCCCGGTATAGCGGCCCAGCCGAAACACCACGGCGCGCTGATACTCCCGCGCGATTCGCAGACCACTCAAGAGAATCAGAACGACGACTCCGATAACAACAGGGGTGAGCGAAATCATACCGCCAAGCGTACTAC
This sequence comes from Terriglobia bacterium, assembly GCA_963809655.1. Taxonomy (GTDB): domain Bacteria; phylum Acidobacteriota; class Terriglobia; order Bryobacterales; family Bryobacteraceae; genus BOG-234. The sequence goes on from CAWEKQ010000032.1 coordinate 63,008, forward strand.
TTTTACGGCGGCGTACTCAGGGCATCCAGCGTTTAATGAAATTCGTGTCGAAGTGGCCGGCCACGAAATCCGGTTCGTTCAGAATCCGCTTATGGAGCGGAATCGAGGTATGAATCCCCTCCACCACAAACAGATCCAGCGCGCGTTTCATCCGCTGGATCGCTTCCGCGCGGTCCCGGCCGTGCGCGATCAGTTTGGCGACCAGCGAATCGTAGTAAGGAGGAATCACGCCGTCCTGATAAGCATGGGTATCGACGCGAATCCCCACGCCGCCCGGCAGATTCAATCCGGTGATGCGGCCCGGCGACGGCGTAAACGTCTCCGGATTCTCCGCATTGATGCGGCACTCGATCGCATGGCCGCGGAACTGAACCGGCCCGCCGAGAATATCGGCCAGCTTTTCCCCGCCCGCGATACGGATCTGCGCCTTCACCAGATCGATGCCCGTAACCGCTTCGGTGACCGGATGCTCCACCTGAATCCGCGCGTTCACTTCGATGAAATAGAGGTCGCCCTTTTCATCCATCAGGAACTCCACGGTACCGGCGTTGCTGTAGCCAATGGCCCGAATCGCTTCGCGCAGTTTGGCCGTGACGCGCTCGCGTACCTCAGGCCGAAGCGCCGGCGACGGCGATTCCTCCAGCAGCTTCTGATGACGGCGCTGAATACTGCAATCGCGCTCACCGAGAATTTCCACGTTCCCGTGTTCGTCCGCCAGAATCTGAAATTCGATGTGCCGTGGCGCGACGCACGTATTTCTCCAGATAGACATCCGCACTGGAAAACGCCGCGCCCGCTTCCTGCTGTGCCTGCGTGAGCAGCCCCGGCAATTCGTCGGCATGGTTCACCACGCGCATGCCGCGGCCGCCGCCGCCCGCCGAGGCTTTCAAAATGACCGGGTAACCGATCTTCTCCGCCGTCTCCAGCGCCTCTTCGGCGCTCGAAAGCGCGCCCTCCGACCCGGGCAGGATCGGCACGCCATGCTGCTGCATGATGGCGCGGGCGCGTTCCTTGATCCCCATCGCCGCGATCACCTCCGGCGTCGGTCCGATGAACTTGATGCGCGAAACACGGCACACTTCCGCGAACCCGGCAGTTCTCGCTCAGAAAACCGTAGCCGGGATGGATGGCATCCACATGCGTGATCTCGGCCGCGCTGATGATGGAGGGAATGTCAAGGTAGCTGCGGGCGCTCTTCGCAGGGCCGATGCAAATCGCCTGGTCGGCGAACCGGACGTGCAGACTGTGGCGGTCGGCTTCGGAATATACCGCGACGGTCGGAATGCCGAGATCCTTGCACGCGCAGATGACGCGCAGTGCGATCTCACCACGATTTGCGATCAGTATCTTCTTAAACGGGACGGATGCCAAAGAGAGCTTCTCCGTATTCCACTGCCTGGCCGTTCTGCACGAGCTTGCTCTCGATGATGCCGGCTACTTCCGCCTCGATTTCGTTCATCAGCTTCATGGATTCGATGATGCAGAGGACTTTGCCGGGCGTAACATGCTCGCCGATGCGCACGAAAGGCGGCGTGTCGGGCGAGGCGGCCTCGTAGAATGTGCCGACAATGGGGCTCTTCGCATAGATCAGCTCGGGGTCTGATTTGGCGGGGGGCGTTTCGACGTTCGGCGACGGTGCTGGCGTGGTTGGTGGCGCAGGTGCTACAGCCGGGGCACCACCCACCAGAATCTCGTTGACCCGCGCTTCGTCACCTGCGGACAATCCGAACGTACGGCGGATGCGCACCCGGTTATCGCCGCGTTGCACTTCGAGTTCTGCGACGCCAGTGTCGCTGACGATCTGGATTAACGCCCGGATCTCTTCATTGGTCATGCAATTGATATAAGGTTATCAGGCGATGGGTCAAATCCGGACCAGGAAGGCGGGACAGCCCTACGCCACGCTAATCATCTAGACGCTGCCGTTCCCTATCGCGCTGGTGGGCTGGGCATAAGAAACAATGATTGGCCTTTCGCTTGCTGCGTCATTCGCGTGAGACTAACCACCTTGATCATTTGCGCTACCCTGCTCGGTGCTTGCTCACAGCGCGATTCGGATCGGGCTCGTGCGGAGGCGCACCAAACCGCCGAACAGGTTAAGCATGATTCCCGCGTAGCATTGGATAAAGCCGAAGTCGAGGCAAAAAAAGCCAACAAAGAGCTCAACGAGGACGTGAACAAAGCGCGTCAAAAGGTGCGTGGCGCTCTCGATGAGCACGAGAACCGCAAGTAAGCTAACCGCTGACCTAGAATGGAAACTTGTCCGCGCTGACCGACCTTCTCGCGTCCATCGGGCGTTGCCGCACAATTGATCTGGCCCAACCTTATTTCACTGGCATGCCGCACTATCCGCTGCATGCCCCTTACCTCTACAGCTTAAGTAAGAAGCACGGCGACCACGTCAATCCCGGCGGGTCAAGTTCAGCGGCGGAGGCAATCGCCTTAAGCACCCACGTAGGGACCCACATCGACGCACTCTGTCATTTTTCCTCGAACGGCAAACTGCATGGCGGAGTAGATCCGAGCGCCTTCCAAAGCTATTCGAATGGAATGGAGCGCCTCTCCGTCGATACAATCCAGCCGATTTTCCGGCGCGGCGTTCTTCTCGACATTGCGCGATTGCAGGGTGTGGACGTTTTGCCAGTCGATTTCGTTATTACGCCCGCGCATCTCGATCGAGCGCTTGCGACTGACGTTGGACCGGGCGATGTCGTGCTGTTGCGCACGGGATGGTCACGGTATTGGAATGACCCGGCGCGCTTCATCTCGCAGGTGCACAGCCCCGGGCCTGGAATTGAAGCGGCGCGGTGGCTAAGCGCGCGGAAGATCTTCGCCGCCGGATCGGAAACGGCCCCGTTTGAATTCGTGCCCAACCCCGAGATGCCGGTCCACGTGCATCTTCTCGTCGAGAGCGGAATCCACATCATCGAATGCCTCAACCTCGAAGAGCTCGCCGCGTCCGGCGCCGCGGAGTTTCTGTTCGTTGCCGCGCCCTTGAAAATTCGCGGTGGTACGGCTTCGCCGATCCGCCCAATCGCATTGGTGGCGAATGACGCAGAGTAACCGATATGACGCTCTGCTGCTCGTCTCTTTCGGCGGCCCGGAGAAGCGCGAAGATGTCATTCCCTTCCTCGAAAATGTGCTGCGCGGCAGGAATGTGCCGCACGAGCGGATGCTCGCGGTCGCGGAGCATTATTACCATTTCGGCGGACGCAGCCCGATCAACGATCAGTGCCGCGAGTTGATCGCGGCGCTGGAGAAGGCAGGCGTGGGACTGCCCATCTACTGGGGCAATCGCAACTGGCATCCGATGCTCGCGGATACGGTGGCGCGGATGCGCGATGACGGCATTCGGTCAGCTTTGGCGATCGCGACATCGGCGTTCGGATCGTATTCCGGCTGCCGGCAATACCGCGAAGATATCGAAGCGGCTCGCGCTGCGGTCGCCAATGCGCCGGCGATCGAGAAGCTGCCGCCGTTCTGGAATCAGGCCGGATTCATCGAGACGATGATCGATCGGGTACGCGAGGCGCTCACACGATTGCCCGGCGCGGACGTCGTTTATACGGCACACAGCATTCCGGTGTCGATGGCACAGTCGAGCCCTTACGAAGAACAATTGCGCGACGCGGCTCGGCAGATCAACCGGCAACTCGGGCTAGGCGAGCCAGTGCTCGCGTTTCAGAGCCGCAGCGGCCCGCCATCGCAGCCCTGGCTGGAACCGGATATCGGCGACTACATCCGTTCGACCGAGGCGAAGAAGCTGGTTGTCGTGCCGCTCGGCTTTCTGTCCGATCACATGGAAGTGATCTACGATCTCGACCTGCAGGCGGCGGCGCTCGCGAAGGAACGCGGCATTGAGTTCGCCCGCGCAGGCACCGCGGGAACGCATCCGCGTTTCGTCGCCGGCCTGGTTGAACTGGTTCGCGATGCGATGGAAAAAGGAATCAACTCTTGCGCGACTGACTGTTGCGAAAGAGCTACTTCGCCTTCTCCTTCGGCTGGACGACCGAAATATGCAGCTCCCTGAGCTGCTGCGGCCTCACCGTGTTCGGCGCGTTCATCATTAGATCCTCGGCGTTCTGATTCATCGGGAACATGATGATTTCGCGAATGTTCGGCTCATCGGCGAGCAGCATCACGATGCGATCGACACCGGGCGCGATTCCTCCGTGTGGCGGCGCGCCGAATTTCAACGCATTGATCAGCGCGCGGAAACGCGAATCGACCTCCGAGCGCTGATATCCGGCGATTTCAAACGCCCGGTACATGATCTCCGGATGGTGATTACGAATCGCTCCCGAGGATAATTCAATCCCGTTGCAGACGATGTCGTATTGAAAAGCCTTGATGGTGAGCGGGTCGCGCGTGTTCAGCGCTTCGAGACCACCCTGCGGCATGGAGAACGGGTTGTGGCTGAAATCGACTTTCTCGTGCTCGGCGTCGTACTCGTACATCGGGAAATCGACGATCCAGCAGAAACGGAACACGTTCTCTTCGATCAGGTTCAGCAGCTGGCCGAGGTGTGTGCGCAAGCCGGCGAGAATCCGGCACACTTTCGCGGTATCGGTGTCCGAGAGGAAGATGATGGCATCGTCGACCTGCGATCCGGTCTGAGCCAGGACTGCCGCGGTATCGCCGGCAGGGAGGAACTTGGCGATCGGTCCCTTGAGCGTGCCAGCCGGCTTCCACCAGCACCCACGCAAGGCCTGCCGCGCCCTCGGTCTTCGCACGTTCTTCGAGCTTGTCGAAGAAGGAACGCGATTGCTTCGACCCTTCGGGAATCCGGATCGCCCGGACGGTCTTGCCCGCAAAGGCCTTGAAGCCCGAACCGGCGAAGAGTTCCGTGAGGTCGGTGATTTCGAGGGGATTTCGCAGGTCCGGCTTGTCGGTTCCGAAGCGCCGCATCGTTTCTTCATATGTGAGGCGCGGGAACGGAATCGGCGTTCTGATGCGCGACGGGGCGAACTCTTCGAAGAGTCCCGCGAGCAGAGCCTCGACCGCGGCGAAGACATCCTCCTGCGTGACGAAGCTCATCTCGAGATCGAGCTGATAGAACTCGCCGGGTGAGCGGTCGGCGCGCGCATCTTCGTCCCGGTAGCAGGGCGCGATCTGGAAGTAGCGATCGAAGCCCGCCACCATGATGATCTGTTTGAACATCTGGGGCGCCTGCGGAAGCGCGTAGAATTTGCCCGGATGTAGCCGCGACGGCACGAGGAAATCGCGCGCGCCTTCGGGACTGGAAGCGGTCAGCGTCGGAGTCTGGTACTCCATGAAGCCCAGATCCACCATGCGGCGGCGAATGCTGGAAATGATCTTTGAACGCAGCACGATATTGGCGTGCATCTTGCTGCGGCGCAGATCGAGAAAGCGATAGGCCAGGCGCAGATCTTCGGGGGCGGCGTTTTCCGGAAACACGTTGATCGGGAGCGGCTCGGTGGGCCCGAGGACCTCGACCTCGGCTGCGCGGACCTCAATCTCGCCGGTCGGCATCTGGCGGATTGATTTTGCCTTCCTCGCGATGCTGGACCGTGCCATCGACACGAATGACGGTCTCTTTCGGCAGGCGGATCACACGCTCGTACATGTCGCTGCCGGGCGCGACCACCAGTTGCGTGGTGCCGTAGTGATCGGCGAGATCGATGAAATAGACTCCGCCGTGATCGCGCCGGTTGCGCAGCCATCCCGACAAACGAACCGCCGATCCCACCTGCTCCACGCGGAGTTCGCCGCACGTGTGCGTTCTATAAGTGTGCACTCAGTTCTTACTTCCCATCGTATTGAAAATTTGAAAAAGCGATTCGCGCGACACGCGCTTCTGCTCGCCGGACTGCATGTCTTTCAGCGAATATTCGCCCGCCGCAATTTCATCATCGCCCAGGATCAGCGCGTAGCGGGCGCTGAGTTTGTTGGCCAGTTCCATGGCGCGCTTGAGCTTCGCGTTCGCCGCCACTTCGACGGATACGCCGGAGCGGCGCAGGTCGCGCGCCAGGCGCCCGGCGTGCAATAGCGCGGTCTCGCCCAGTGGCGCCATGAAGATGTCCAGCGCAGCGCCGGCTGTTTGATCGACCGTCATGACGAGCCGGTCTTCGCCGATCGAAAACCCGATGCCGGGCGCGGGAACGCTTGAGCCGAGCGACTCCGCGAGACCGTCGTAACGCCCGCCACCGAGCACGGAGTTCTGCGAACCGAGATTGCCGTGCACCACTTCGAAAGTGGTGCGCATGTAGTAATCGAGGCCGCGCACCAGCCGTGGTTTGATTTCGTAGGCGATCCCACGATCGTCAAGGTAGCGCTGCACCGCGGCGAAATGGGGTCCGCAGGTTTCGCAGAGGTTGTCGAGAATGGACGGGAGCTTTTCGATGATCGGCTGATCTTCCGGCACCTTGCAATCGAGCACGCGAAGGGGGTTGGTTTCGACGCGGCGCTGGCAGTCTCCGCACAACTGCGAGGCAACAGGCCGCAGGGCTTCGCGCAGTTTCTCGACGAAGACGGGCCGGCACTTTGCGTCGCCTACTGAGTTGATCAGCAGCGTGAATCCGCTTAGCCCGGCGCGCGTAAGGATCTCGACCACCATCTCGATCACTTCGGCGTCGACGTAGGGCGACTCCGAGCCGATCGCCTCCGCGCCGATCTGGAAGAACTGGCGATAGCGGCCTTTTTGCGGACGCTCGCGGCGGAACATCGGGCCGATGTAGTAGAGCTTCTGCACGCCCGGCCGCTGGTCGAGCCGGTGCTCGATATAGGCGCGAATCACGGAAGCCGTGTTTTCCGGACGCAGCGTGACCGAGGTGCCGTCGCGGTCTTCGAAGGTGTACATTTCCTTCGAAACGATGTCGGTTTCCTGCCCTACACCGCGCGCAAATAGCTGCGTTTCCTCAAGGATCGGGGTGCGGATTTCGTGGTAGTTGTGGACTTGGAACACTTCGTGCGCGACCCGCTCGACGCGGTTCCAGATGGCGGTGTCGGGAGGCAGTAAATCCCTGGTTCCTTTGATGGCACGAATCATTACTGGGGGGATGTCCCATGCTATCACCGGGTAGCCCCCCGGGAGCGGTTCTCGTATTTGCGGGTGCTGCTGGTGCTGCCGATCGCGCTTTCGTTTTCCTTCGCCATACGGAGGTGCTCCCGCAGGGTCGGCAGCGTATCGCTGGCGAAAGTCTTCAGATCGGGATTCGATCCGCTGTTTGCTTCTTTCTCGAACGCGGCAACGTCGGACTCGTGATCGGTCAGCATGTCGCGCACGTACATGCGATCGAATTCGGTGCCGGACATCCTTGAGAACCGGTTCACCATACCCCTGTGTTTGGCATCCAGGTCGGATGGCAGCGTAATATCGGCCTTCGCGGCGACCGATTTCAGATTTATCTCCGGCCTTCGAATGATCGTCGATCATCTTCTGTCCGAATTCCTTCACTTTTTCGTTCGAGGATTTCTGGACTGCCAGACGGCCCAGTTCGACTTCCGTCATTCCTCCGACGGCGGCTTCGCGGGCGAAGTTCTCGTCGCCACGGGTGTTTTGCGCCGCGCTGGCGCCGTTCATGAGGAAAAATGCACTTGAGGCAGCAAAGAATACTGTCGATAAATGCTTCTGATTCATATGGGACTCCTTCCTCATGCTTCGCAGCAATTGGTGTACATATGTGATTCCTCAGCCAATTCCCGATCGGATACAATTTGTCGTGCCGGGAAGCTCCGGTGAAAGCGAGGCAACGATGCGCCGACGAGATCTTCTGGCCGCGGGGGCTGTGCCTCTGGCCGCTTTGGCGCAGAGTGCTGCCGTGAAGCGAAAAGGCCGGATCCGGCAAGGAGTGACGCGAGGCGTTTTTGCCCGCGAGATGACTCTCGAGGACTGCTGCCGCGAGGCCGCGCGCCTCGGGATTCAGGGCTTCGATCTGATCGGCCCGGCGGACTGGCCGCTGCTGCGCAAGTACGGGCTGACACCGTCGATGTATCCGCCGGGGCCGGGCGGCAGTATTCCCGACGCGCTGAATCGGACCGAGAATCACGCGCGGATCGAGCCTTGATGCGCGCCGCGATCGACGAGTCCGCGGCGGCGAAGGTGCCCAACGTCATCACGTTCTCCGGCAATCGCAAGGGCATGGACGATCGCACGGGCGCGGACAATTGCGTGGCTTTCCTCAATAAGGTCAAAGGCCAGGCCGAGGATAAAGGCGTCACGATCTGCATGGAACTGCTGAACAGCAAGGTGAACCACAAGGACTACATGTTCGACCACATGGCCTGGGGCGTGGACGTGATGAAGCGCGTGAATTCGCCGCGGGTGAAGATCCTGTATGACATCTATCACGCGCAGATCATGGATGGCGACATCGTGCGCAATATTCGCGATCACTTCCAGTGGATCGGGCATTTTCATACGGGCGGGAATCCGGGGCGCCACGATATCGACGATTCGCAGGAGTTGAATTATCACTTCGTCGCGCAGGCGATTGCGGATCTGGGTTTCACCGGATTTCTGAGCCATGAATACAGTCCCGCGCCGGGGCACGATCCGATTCAGACGCTCGACAAGGCTATTCAGCTGTGCGACGCGTAGTTGCGGCGTTCGCGTTAGCATGCGTGCTGCTTTCCGGACAGCCCGGTCCGCTGGCGCGACAGAAGGTGGATGCGGCGGCGGCGCAGCGCGGACGGGGGATTTACTCTCAACGCTGCACGGAGTGCCATGGCGCCGAGGCCAAGGGCACGGACACCGGGCCGGACCTGATGCGGTCGCCGCTGATGATGCGCGATCGGCTGGGGAGTGAACTTGGTCCGGCGTTGAAGCGCATGCCCGGACACGATACTGGATTGAGCGCGGCACAGGTCGTCGATCTTACCCACTTCCTGAAGCAGCAGATCGAAGCTACCGCTGTGAATCGCAATCCGGTGCATCCGCCGAATGTTCTGACGGGCGATGCAAATGCCGGGCGGGCGTATTTCGATCGCACGTGTTCCGGGTGTCATTCGGTGACCGGCGATCTGGCGGGTATCGGGAAGAAGTTTGCCGATCCGATGGACCTGCAGCAGCGGTTTCTGTTTCCGCGGCGCACCAAGCCGCAGCGGGTGACGGTCACGCCGCCGGGCGAACTCGTTCGCGGCGAACTGGTTCGGATCGACGACTTCGACGTCTCGCTGCGCGATGCGGCTGGACAACTCCGTAGCTGGAAGCGGAATGCCGCTCTGGGCGTGGAAGTGGAAGACCCGCTCGAGAGGCACCACGAGCTGCTGGACGTTTATACGGACCTGGATATTCATAATGTGGTCCGGTATCTGGAGAGTTTGAAATGAAGGTGCTGGCTGTTTTTTTGATAGCGGTCAGCGCGTTCGCGCAGGACTGGCCGACTTACAACGGCGATTATTCCGGGCAGCGGTTCAGTCCGCTCGCGCGAATCAATCAATCCAACATCGATTCGCTTTCGCTCGCGTGGGTCTACCGCCCAGCGCCTGGCCGGGGCAATGCAGCGCCGACCATCAAAGGCACTCCGATCGAAGTGAATGGCGTGTTGTACGTGACCGTCCCGGATCATGTATGGGCTGTCGATGCACACACCGGCCGCGAGATCTGGCATTACGTGTGGGCATCGAAAGGCGGCTGGTACACGGGCAATCGCGGGGCGGCGGTGCTGCGCGATACGGTCTACTTCGAAACGCCGGATTGCAATCTGGTCGCGCTTGACACGGCCAATGGCAAGGAACGCTGGCACACGCCGATCTGCGATCTGGAGCAGTTTTACTATGCGTCGTCGGCGCCGGTGATCGTGAAGGAGCACGTGATTACCGGCGTGAGCGGCGACGATCTCGATATTCCCGGTTACATCGAATCGCATGACGCGAAGACGGGCAAGCTCGAATGGCGCTGGTATGCGCATCCGGAGCCCGGCACTCCGGAGGCGAAGACGTGGCCGAGCGTGGAGGCGATGATGCATGGCGGCGGGATGACGTGGGTTCCGAGCACGTACGATCCCGCGCTCAATCTTTACTACTTCGGGACGGGCAATCCGCAGCCGGTGATCGCAGGGCAGGGGCGCGAGGGATCGAATCTGTATACGGAATGCATTGTGGCGCTGAATCCGGATACGGGGAAGCTGGCGTGGTATTTCCAGCCGTCTCCGCATGACACGCACGATTGGGATGCGGTGCAGACGCCGGTGTTGTTCGATGGTGAGATCATTTCTGCCAACGGACAGGCGTCCGCGCAAGCTGCTGGCGCAGGCGAGCCGTAATGGATGGTTTTTCGTGCTGGATCGCGCGACTGGCGAGCGCGTGGTGAGCGCGGAGTTTGTGAAGACGAACTGGACGCTGGGAGTGGACGCGAAGGGGCAGCCGATTCCGAATCCGGCAAAGCGTCCGCAGAACGATGGCGCGCTGGTTTCGCCGAATCAGGGAGGGGCGATCAACTGGCCGCCGCCCAGTTTCGATCCGGAGACGGGTTTGTTCTACGCCAATGCGGCGCGCGCGTGGAGTGTTTATTACCTCTATGACGATAGCGACAAGCCGGAGGGCTGGGGCGGCAACGATCGCGGCGGTTATTCGGAGGCGATGCTGCAGGCGATCGATTATAAGACCGGCAAAGTGCAGATGGAGCCATAAGTGGCCGGGCGGTGGGGGCGGCGTGCGGTCGGGGCTGCTGAGTACGGCGGGAAAGCTGCTGTTCGCGGGTGATCCGAGTGGGAATTTTGTGGCGCTCGATCCGGCGACGGGTGCGGTTTTGTGGCACGCGGGTCTGCAGGCGAATGTTTCGAATGGGCCTATGACGTATGAGCTGGATGGCGTTCAGTATGTGGTGGTCGCGGCTGGCGATACGTTGTATGGGTTCGCGAAGTAGAGGGAAAGCTTTCGGCCACGGGCCCACGTGGATAACAACGCGGATAAAAACGGATGAGGGCGTTGGGTTCGCTGCTGGGCTTGGCGCTTCGGATTTTTCCGATGTTAGGTTCACTTCGTTTCGCATTTTTACATTTTTTCTGGCTTGACCCGGCGGGTGGGCCTGGATCGCAGGAAGTGTAAGAGCGCGCTGGTTTTGAGCCGTGCCAGCATGGAGGGCGGGGACCCGCGAGTACGGTGTTAATAACCCGAGAAACCCGGGAAATGCGCCAGTCTTTTTGCGATTCTGCGCTGCTTGGGTTCGTTTTGCAAAAAATACTTTTTTTGAAAATTCCGGATGTGGGCGCTACGTCAGCACAGCATTGCGGACGTCAAGTAATTGATTCTGGGGAGAATATTGCTCAGACCAACTCGTGACCCATGGCGGGCATTCCGCTTTCGCCATCAACGGGGCAGAAAAAGGCGCTCCGCGTCCGTTGGCGGACAGTCCGAGGACTCAGGATGGCTACTTTTGTTAAGTTGCTGCTTTCGGCGAGACTTGTCAGCCGAGTTTTTCAAGGGCGTGGACAAATGCGGCCATTCAGACTCTTGCAAAGCTATCTGTGCGCCGAATCAGCGTTCACTTGCCGACTTGAACGAAGCCGAAGCGGCAGACGCTTACGCGTGAACACTCAGCGGCATTAATGGTTGTGAGCGGCGGTTTCTGAATCGCGATAGGTTGCGGTCACAAGGAGGTCTCTGTGACCCATCTTAAGAAGCTGATGCTCGAGGAACTCGAGCGCCGAAACTACGCCGCCAGCACGACTCGCGCTTATCTCCGGGCCGTGGACGAATATGCGCGCTACTTCAACCGCCCACCCGACCAACTCGGGCCGGATCACATCCGTCAGTACCAGGCTTATCTGTTCCGCGAAAGAAAGCTTCAGCCCAACACCGTCATCCAGCACCTCGGCGGGATCCGGTTTTTCTATATCCGGACGCTGAAGCAATCGTGGAGCGCCGATCTGACGCCTTACCCAAAAAAGGTAATCCATCTCCCTTCCATTCTCAGCCGTGAAGAAGTCAACAGTCTCATTGAAGCCGCGCCCACGCCTTTTCGGCGCACTTTGCTCATGGCCCTCTATGCCACAGGCCTAACAGCCCGTGGTAATAGTCAGTCGAGATCGAAATCCCGTTGCCGTCCCGGAAATCGGGGATACCTAAGCCTTCAGGGAGGCCCCAGGACTGCGTTGTAGCGCCTCTAAATGCGTTGTTCTTTTCGAAGTCCGGGTCCGCTGTGAGGCGAGTGACTATTACCACGGGCTGCTAAGGCGCGCCGAACTGGCTCGTCTGAAGGTCACGGATATAGACAGCGCCCGCAACGTGATTCACGTGCAGGGCCGCAAAGGCCGCAGGGATCGCGACGTCATGCTGAGCCCGAATCTGCTCGAAGCTCTGCGCGAACACTATCGCAGTCTCCGCCGGAAACCCGCCGTGTGGTTATTCCCCGGCAACCGCTGGCATACGGCCAATCATCCGATTTCCACGAAGGTGATCTGGTATGCCGGCAGAGAAGCGGCCCAGCGTGCCGGTATTCGCAAGGAAGTCCATCCCCACACTTTGCGGCACTATCTACCCTTCCGGACTATGTCTCGTGTAGTGAACCCTGACGCCCTGTAATCGGACGATTTCTACAATCAGTGCCGACATAGTATTGACTCCGCATCAGCCGTGTGCTGAGAAAAGGAGTCCACAGTGAAGTGTGTCATCGACAGCAGTGTAGTTCTTTCCCGAGCGCCGGAAGGGCCTATTGCGGCGTACATCGGGCCGTTTGCAACGTCATTACGAGAGCGGGGATACGCCCCACAATCGATTCACCGGCAGGTTCTGATCGCCGCGTGTTTCAGCGCATGGCTCAAGAACCAACAGTTGGTGTTGCGCGGTATCTCCTCCGATCTTGCTACCCGGTACTTGCGATATCGCGGCCGGCAGGTGCGACCGTCGCGTGGCGACCCTGCCGCGCTGAAACACTTGCTGGAATTTCTGCGATGTCAAGGCGCGATTCCCGTCCAAAAAGTCGCGCGATATCCAGCGACCCCAGCAGAGCAGTGCGCGCGAGCTTACGAACATCATCTCCGGGAGGCGCGTGGCCTTTCGAAAGCAACAATCATCAACTACGTTCCGTTTGTCCGTAGTTTCATCGAGGACTGTTTCGGGGATGGCGCCGTCGCCTGGTCCCGGCTGTGTGCGCGCGACCTCGTGAGATTTGTAGAGCGCCAGGCGCGGCGCTTGCACGCGAAGCGATCGAAGCTTCTGACCACCGCTCTGCGTGCTTTTTTTCAGTATGCGCGTTATAGCGGCAAAGTGAAGCTGGATTTAGCCGCTGCTGTTCCAGTCGTGCCCAACTGGACGATGACAACGATTCCGCGGGCGATTTCGACGGATCAGGTCCGGCAGTTGCTGGCCAGCATCGATCGCTCCACGGCGGTGGGACGTCGCGACTACGCCATCCTGCTCGCTCTGGCAAGGCTGGGATTGCGATCGGGCGAGGTGGCGCTTCTCGAACTCGATGACATTGTCTGGAGCGCAGGCCGATTGAGCGTTCACGGCAAGACCGGACAGCGCGGCGAACTTCCGTTGCCAGCAGACGTTGGCAAAGCAATCGCCGAATATCTGCGAGACGGTCGCCCACAAAGTACCAGCTGGCGAGTATTCCTCCGCGCCAGAGCCCCCATCAGCGGCTTTCAAGGCGCCAGTGGCGTTGGATCGATCGTTCGACATCGGCTGCAGCGCGCTGCCATCAATGCTCCCACTCACGGTGCACATCAGTTTCGCCATGGATTGGCCACGGAGCTGTTGCGTCACGGGGCATCGCTCGCTGAGATCGGCGAGTTGCTGGGTCACCACAGTCCGGAAACCACGAGAATCTACGCCAAAGTAGATCTCAAAGCGCTGCGCACGCTCGCGTTGCCATGGCCGGAAGGTGTGCGATGAACACCCTTCGGAAAGCCGTGGCGGAGTACTTATCCATGCGGCGCGGATTGGGTTTCCAGTTGCGAGAAGCGGGCAAAGCGCTGCCCGACTTTGTCACGTTTCTGGAAAAGTGCAATGCCGGCTACATCACCCGGGAACTGGCGCTTGCCTGGGCACAACAACCATCGAAGGTGCAACCGGCGGAGTGGGCTCGGCGGCTCAGTTTTGTGCGCGGCTTCGCAGGGTATCGCAGCGCCACTGATCCGCGCACAGAGATTCCGCCGCCGGGCTTGCTGCCCTTCCATCCCAAGCGAGCACGGCCTTATCTCTATTCCGACGAAGAGATACGCAGCTTATTGCGCGCCGCCCGGAACATGCCCTATCGCTTTGAGCGCGGAAAACTGCGGCCTTGGATTTTTTATTGCCTGTTTGGGCTGCTGAGCGTTTCCGGTCTGCGCATCGGAGAAGCACGCAACCTTGAACTTCGAGATGTCGACTTGAAAGCGGCGGTTTTAACAATCCGCGGCGCCAAATTCGGTAAAACCCGCCTGGTCCCTTTACATGCCTCAACCTGCAGGGTGCTTGCAGATTACATCAACAGGCGCCGGCGCCATTGGGCGGGACGAAACGTGTCGTCCTATTTGTTTGTTTCCGGTTGGGGTAATCGTTTGGATGGAGGAGAGATTCATCGAACGTTCTACGCATTGTCCCGGCAAATCGGTCTGCGTGGCGTCTCTGACAGCCACGGTCCTCGTCTGCATGACATGCGACACCGTTTTGCTACGAACACCCTTGTGCGATGGTACCGGCGCGGGCAGGACCCCGAACGGCGACTGCCCTTGTTATCTACTTTTCTCGGGCATGTCCACGTCGCGGACACGCAGTGGTATTTGGAGAGTTCTCCGGAACTAATGCGCCAGGCGATGCGCCGGCTGGAGCAGCGCTGGAAGGACCGGCCATGAAAACTCCAATCAGCCTGGCAGTATTGCTGGAGCATTTCTTTACGCAGCGCCTGATGCAGCAGCGTCAGGCAAGCCCGCACACGATCAGTTCCTACCGCGACACCTTCAGTCAGTTCCTGAAGTTTACTGAACAGCGATTACAAAAAGCACCGTCCCAGCTGAGCTTTCATCAGATCGATGCGCCCCTGATCATGGCGTTTCTGGATCATCTTGAGAAGCATCAAGGCATCAGTGTCCGCAGCCGAAATTTACGGCTCACGGCTCTGCGTTCGTTCTTTCGTTTTGCTGCGTTCGAAGCGCCGGCTCATTCCGCCCAGATCCAACGCGTACTCGCGATACCCAGCAAGCGTTTTACTCGAACCCTGGTTCCATTTCTCACTGGCGCCGAAGTCGATGCGTTGCTGGCCGCTCCGGATCAGCGCACATGGCTTGGTCGGCGTGATCACGCCTTTATCCTGCTGGCAGTACAGACAGGCCTGCGTTTATCCGAGATGACCGGGCTCAAACGCGAGGACATTATCCTCGGCGCGGGCGCTCACGTGCGGGTCATCGGCAAAGGGCGAAAAGAACGCTGTACACCGGTTGCCCGATCCACACTCGCGGTGTTGAAATCCTGGTTGCGCGAGCCTCAACGAGGTGACCGGCAGGTGTTGTTCCCCAATATCCAGGGTGAACGCCTCGGCGTTCACGGTGTGCAGTACCTGCTGAACAAGCATCGGATAAAGGCTTCCGGTGCGTGCCCTTCTTTGGAGCAAAAACGTGTCACTGTCCACCGTTTGCGGCACACCATGGCCATGGACCTTCTGCAGGCAGGTGTCGACCGTTCCGTGATTGCATTGTGGCTCGGGCATGAACGTCTTGAGACCACACAGATTTATCTCGAAGCCACCATCGCCTTGAAGGAGGCGGCGCTCGCGAAAACATTCCCGCCAAACGGGAAACCGGGTCGCTATAAACCCGGCGATCGACTCCTCGCATTCCTGAATAGCCTATAGAAGATCCCAAACTATGTCGCGTGATAGCGGAGACCATCAACGAAAGTGCCCTGCAATCTCAGGCCCGCGCCCCCGAAGCCCGTAAAACACGAGACATAATCCGGAAGGGTAAATAGTGCCGCCTATGTCTTTGAAGATATAGCCGGCACTGCTTCGCCACTCACCTGCTGGAATCCGGCGCGGACTTGCGGACCATCCAGATTCTGCTGGGCCACAGCGATCTGGAAGCAGACCGCGATCTATCTCCATGTGTCGCAGCGGCATCTGAGCGCTACCGCCAGCCCGCTGGATGCTCTGCCGACTTGCCCGGAAACGCGATACCGGCGACGGTACGAAGTAGATGCCGCGGCCACCCGTCGAGGTGGCCGACATGATCCGCGCAGCCGGAGAGAGCTTTTTCGAAGACAGCCGAAAGTGGTTCACCTGGCTACATCTCAAAGTGCTGAACGCGATCCTGCGTTGCCGCACCGCCGCGCTCGGCGGACATGTGGATGCGTGTTCAAAGTGCGGACATGAGGCCGTCTCATTCAACTCGTGCAGAAACCGGCATTGCCCAAAATGTCAGGCTAACGCTCGCGACCGCTGGCTGGAAGCGCGGGAGAAAGAACTGCTGCCCACGCGCTACGTCCACGTGGTCTTTACGTTGCCGCGGCAACTTTCGCCACTCGCGCTGCAGAACAAACGCGAGATCTATGCCCTGCTGTTCCGGGCCAGCGCCGAGACGCTGATTGAGGTCGCCCGCGATCCGCAAGCATCTCGGCGCCGAGATCGGATTCTTCAGCGTCCTCCACACCTGGAACCAGAAACTCCAGCTGAACCCTCCTCATAATGCCTGTCATTATCATCCTGTTGATTCTGAACGAACAGCTCAGGTTGATTTTCCGTACATCCCCCTCTCAGTACGAGCTTGCCTGTCCGGCGGAGCTTCTCGATGATGCTCCGTACCGATTCTGCGTCCAAGTCCGAGCGACGAATTTCCCATGGAGCACGTGGGGCCGCTTGTTTCCGCTTCAGGAATCCCGCTTCCACGAGTCTCTCGATGGAACGATGACTAATGCCACACAGCCGAGCCGCTTCATTCAGGCTCACTCTGTCAGCATCAGCGAGCGCGCGTCTCTGGCCGACAATCGAATGGTTTTTGCGCGCCGTTGCCACGCGGTTCTGATTCCAGCGGTTTCCTTTGCCGGTGACATAACCCAGGCGGTTCAACACAGACGCAATCTGGTCGTCGCCGTGGCGGACCGCCATCCGGCGAATCACCTCCAGCGCCTCCATCGGAGTCGAGGTCTCGGTCGCCGAGCGAGGACGATCCATCTCCAGTTGCGTACGCTTTGGAAGGGCCGTCCTGTCGCCACTGCGTCAATGTATTTCGCGCTCGGGTCCGTCGCCCTGCTGGTGATCGGCGGCCTGAGCGGTGTCTTCACCGGAATCATTCCCGTGGACTGGCAGGCGCACAGCACCTATTACGTCGTTGCCCACATCCATTACGTTCTTATCGGCTCAAACCTGTTTCCCGTGTTCGCGGGATTCTACTACTGGCTTCCCAAGATGACAGGCAGGATGCTGAACGAGCGACTGGGCAAATGGAGCTTCTGGGTGATGTTCGTCGGGTTCAATGTGGGCTTTTTCCCGATGCACATCGTCGGTCTGCTTGGGATGCCGCGCCGTATCTATACTTATGCGCCGGAACTCGGCCTTGGGTCCCTGAACGAGACGATGACCGCGGGAGCCTTCGTGCTGGGCATCGGGATCCTGATTCTCCTTGTCAGCCTGCAGGACGGGCCACTCGCGGGAAAGAATCCCTGGAATTCCGATGGCCTGGAATGGGGGACTGATTCTCCACCGAAACCTTACGGCACGGTGCATATTCCAACGGTGGTGTCCCGCCATCCTCTGTGGGATGAGCACGAAGAGGAAGAAGACCCTTATAACGATCGTTTGCTCGACGAAGCCCGGCTGACCCTGACAACCACCTGGCTCGACGCCCAGCCCCGCTCGGTTGCCACAATGCCGGATAACACCCTTCTTCCCTTGCTC
This sequence comes from Terriglobia bacterium, assembly GCA_963809655.1. Taxonomy (GTDB): domain Bacteria; phylum Acidobacteriota; class Terriglobia; order Bryobacterales; family Bryobacteraceae; genus BOG-234. The sequence continues at coordinate 80,781 of CAWEKQ010000032.1, forward strand.
TCGTCAATCACTTTGTTCATCTGCTTTCTCTTTGTGGTCTTTCAGATGATGTGGGCGGCCCTGGCCGGCCTTGCCGCCACCTTGTTGATTTTCGGGATATGGATGTGGCCGCGTCCTATGAAAGGCGAATCTGTGAGCTCGACCGTATATGTGCCGTCGCACCACGGCGAGGCGACACGGCAATGGCCCGTTGATGACCGGCGCGGCCTTCATGCCATGTACACGGTGATTGCAACCGAGTTCTCTCTTTTCGTTTGCCTGTTCGCGAGCTATTACTATCTGGGCAGCAACAAAAGACTGAATGGCCGATCGATAAGCCTCCGAAGATGCATCTGGCTTTGATGAATGCTGGTCGTGCTCTTGGCCAGCAGTGTCGTTCTGCATTGGGGAGAAGGACAGTTAAAACGCGAGAAGCGCGGGATGGCCCGCGTGGCCATTTCCGTCACGACATTGATCGGTCTTGTCTATTCCCGACACACTCCTAGTGGTGGCCGGCCATCTGACGGCCGATGACCGCGGGATCGACCTCGGCCGTCGTCGTTTCATGGGCTACGATGCCCTCAGTCATAACGAAGATTCGATCGGCAAGCGCGAGCAGTTCATCCAGATCCTCGCTGACAAGCAGGACCGCCGCGCCTTTATTCCGAGTCTCCAACAAGAGGTTGTGAATGAAATCGACTGCTTTGAAATCGAGGCCGAAGCAGGGGTTTGCCGCGACCAGTACCCGCACATCGCCGCCCGAGAGTTCGCGCGCCAGGATCGCCCGCTGCACATTGCCGCCCGATAGTTCGCCGATCGGGGCATCGGGCCGGGGAGGCCGGACCGAAAAGCGGTCGATCAGTTCGCGCGCGAATCGATCAATGGCAACGCGATCGAGAAGAAATCCGGAACGTTGAAACGGGGCCCGGTCGAAAACTCCGAAGACCATATTCTCCGCCACGCTCATCCACGGTACGGCGGCATTCCGCAGGGGCTCCTCCGGCAGAGTGAAGAACTGATGACGCCGTAACATCTCGCGCGTCGGAAAGATGCTTCTCACCATTCACGGTGATTCGGCCCGAGAGCGCCTGGCGCTGGCCGGCGATGACCTCGACCAGTTCGCGCTGCCCATTGCCCGAGACGCCGGCGATACCGACGATCTCTCCTTCCCGCACGGTGAGGTTGACGCCGTGAAGAACCTCCAGACCGTTGTCGCCCCGCGCCCGCAGGTCTTCGATGCGAAGAACAGGGCGTCCGGCAGCTCGGCGGACCGTCGGGCGACCTCCTTTTGCACCCGGGGCTCGCCCATCATCATCTCCGCCATCCGCGACGCATCGAGGCTGGAAGTCTTTCCCGCACCCGCGAAGCGGCCGCGGCGGAGGACCGTCACTTCATCGCAGTACTCCATGACTTCGCGGAACTTGTGCGTAATCAGCAGGACGCTCAGTTCGCGTTGCTCCACCAGCCGTCGGACGAAGCCCAGCACCTCATCCGCCTCGTTGCGCGTGAGAACGGAGGTCGGCTCGTCGAGAATCAGCAACCGGGTCTGCAAGGTAGAGTTCCTTGAGGATCTCGACCTTCTGCTTCTGTCCGGCGGCAAGCGTCTCGATCCGGGCCTCGAGATCCACCTGAAAAGGCGCCTTTTCGAGAAAGGCTCGCGCAGTTGTTTTTTCTCGGCTTTCCAGTCGATCACAAAAGGCAGGTCTGGGCCGAGCCAGAACCAGGTTCTCCGCCACGGTCATCGAGGGAATCAGCGTGAAGTGCTGGAACACCATGCCGAGTCCGTGGCTGCGGGCCTCGCGCGGGGAATCTATGCGAGTGGGCTGCCGGTCAATCAGGATCTCGCCTGCGTCGGCGTGATGGAAGCCCATCAGGCATTTGACGATGGTGCTCTTGCCCGCGCCGTTCTCGCCCAGCAGGGCATGGAAGGCGCCGGGCGCAATTTCGATCGAGACGTCGTCAAGAGCTTTGAGGGTGCCGAAATGTTTGGAGATTCCGCGCGCTTCGAGGTGCGGGGGTTTGGTTTTGCTCGCAGTCATTTCTTGCCCAAGGCCCCCGGCATTCCGGCGAGTCTGCGGCTGGGTGTGCAGGTCGCGATCATGACGCCCAGAGTCAACAGATACGGCGATGCGTTGAACACGTAGTAGTAGCCCGTAATACCCAGCGACTGGAGCGAGGGTCCGAGCGCCTGCGCGCCTCCGAAAAGCAGGGCCGCGGCGAGGCACCGGCGCGGACTCCATCTGGCGAAGATGACCAGCGCGACGGCCATCAGTCCCTGTCCTCCGGAAATGCCTTCGGACCAGATGCCCGGGAAAGTAGAGCGTCAGGTGCGCGCCGCCGACCGCCGCGAGCGCGCCACCAATCGTGATGCGCGATGAAGCGGACCGCGTTCACATCGATGCCGAGAGCGCGTGCGGCCTGCGGATCGTCGCCCGCCGCGCGCACTTTCAATCCCCAGCTGGTGCGGGTGAACAGCCAGTTGAGAAAGAAGCGCCGTCGCGATCCCGATGAAGAATAGCGGACTGATGCGCAGCGCAGATTGAATCGCGCCGACACTGGCTCCACCCGCCGAGTGGGACCAGCGGCAACTGCGGCGCCATGGGAGCGACAAAACGCTTTCCAATGAAGAATGCGAGACCGCTGCCGAAAATGATCATGGCGATACCAGCGGCGACGTCATTGACGGCGCGTTGCTGCGTGAGCAACGCATGTACGGCTCCGAGCACGAGGCCGACTACTGCCGCGGCAAGCACCCCCAGCCACGGCGATCCGCGTCAGGTCCGAAACGGCGAACGCGGTTACCGCTCCCATCAGGAGAACGCCTTCCATGCCGAGGTTGATCTTGCCGCTCTTTTCGGTGAGGCACTCTCCGAGACTGACGAACATGTAGGGAATGCTGCCGCGCATGGCTCCGCCGGCCAGCGCGACGGCAATGCCCCAGGCCCCCAGTCCTTCAGGCTGCAACTGCATCGGCTTTAGTCTCCCGGGATTGGGCCCATGGGAACCTGAATCGCCCGTACATCGTGTCGCTAAGAAGAATCGATATAAACAGGATGCCCTGAAGGACCGATATCGCGGCGTCCGGCAGATCGTGGGCGCGCTGCAGCATGCCGCCGCTCGCGAGGAGGCCTCCCACGAGGAGCGATATCAGGACAACGCCCAGCGGACTCTGGCGGGCGAGGAAAGCCACCAGAATGCCGACATATCCATAGCCCGCGTTGAGCGATTCGTTCGCGCGCCCATGCACGGCCGCGACCTCGACCATCCCCGCCACGCCGGCGCAGGCCCCGCCAAGGAAGCCGGCAATAACAACGAGCCGGCCAACAGGCAAACCGGAGAGCTGCGCCGCCCGCACGTTTCCGCCGGAGATCTTCAGGGCAAAACCAAAAGTTGTGCGTTCGATCAGGAACCAGGCGAGCAGGCAGGCGACCAGCCCGAAGATCAAGCCGTGATGGACGTGAGTTCCGCTGAAATAAGAAAGCCGGTGGTCGGGCGTTAACGGATACGACGCCGGGTTGTTCAGGCTCGATGGATCGCGCAAAGGGCCTTCGATCAATTGATTCATGAGCGCGATTGCGAGGTAATTCAGCAGCAGCCCGCTAATGACTGCGCTGACGCCGCGATAGTGCTGGAGCGCGACACTGAACGCGATCCAGATGCCGCCGCAGAGCATCGCCGAGAGAACCATGACCCCCAGTGACAGGAACGGAGGGAAGGAAAGCGTTGCCAGTCCGCCGATCATGGCGCCCAACCCGCCGAGCACCACTGCGCCTTCGTTCCCGATCACGATGATTCCCGCACGCGCCGGGAATCGCAGTACAAAGCCCGGTGAGCAGCAGCGGCGAAGCGCGGACGAGGGTGTTCTGCCACGAGTACCAGCTTCCGAAGCCAGCCTTGTATATCGACGCATAAACCAGCAGAGGATTCACACCCAGCGCTGCACAAAAGAGTCCAAAAACAAACAAGCCGGCGATCATCGCGCCGAGGGGAACGAGGACCGTCTCCGTTCGGGTCATCCTCTGGCTCTCCCATCGACGCCCTCGACGAGCCAGTCCATGCGGTCCAGCTCGACGTCCTCGATTTTCAGAACCTTACCCGCCGGAATGGCGATCCGGCCTTGGTTGTCACGCATCGGTCCCTGGTAAATTTCGCGTGAGCCGTTGAGTATCGCGGTCTTCGCCGCGGCCACCTGAGTGCGCGCTGCTTCCGTAACCGACGGGCCGAAGGGAGACAATCTGCAGAATTCGTCTTTAAGCGTTCCGGTCAGCCGGCGCGGAATGCTGCCGTCCATGACAGACTTCCCCTCGTGAATCATTTCAGCGAGTCGCAGGTACACCGTTCCCCACGCCCATTCGGCGCCGGTGAGGAATCCACGAGGCGCCATTGAAGACTGGTTGAACTGATAGCCGCATCCAAAGACACCGCGCCTTTCGGCCATCTGCACGATCACGCGCGGAGAACCGGTGTGCCCCGTAAGCACGTCGATCCCCTGATCGACCAGGGCGCTCGATGCCTCGGCCTCACGCACGGGAAGCACCCAGTCTCCGGTGAAGACGACCTTGGTAGTGGCCTTCGGATTCACGCTGCGGGCACCCAGGGTGAAGCTGTTGATGTTGCGAAGCACTTGCGGGATCGGTTTGGCGGCGACGAAACCGAGCTTGTTGGTGCGGGTCGAAAGGCCGGCGAGCATCCCGGACAGGTATTCCACCTCGTCGATGAATCCGAAATAGATTCCGATATTCTTCGGATGTTTTCCTTCCTGATAGAAACCGCCGCAGTGGAAAAACTGGACCCGGGGGTTTTCGCGCGCCATGTCGACCACGAAGGGATCGTAGTAGCCGTATGAAGTAGCGAAGATTACGGATGCGCCATCCTGAAAGATCATGTCGCGCATCGACTCTTCGGCGGCGACTGTTTCCGGCACACTTGCCTCTTCTACAGCCCGCACCCAGGGGAGAGATCGGAGAGCCTGCTTGCCTTCCGCATGCGACTGGTTGTAGCCGAGGTCGTTCTTTGGCCCGTTGTAAAGGAAGCCTGTCACCAGCGGATTCGCGGCGCGCGGTATTGCCACAGAGGCGAGGCTCGCCAAAGCTTCACGCCGCGATAATCCCGGCCTCATTTGACGGACCCGGCAAACTGCGGGACAGGCGCGGAGACCACGCCCGCGGTTTGCAACGCCCATGCTACGCGCAGTAGCTTCGATTCCTGATACGGCGCGCCGATGATCTGAACCCCGATCGGAAGACCGCCCGGAGACTGGACCGGCACTGTGACAACCGGAAGGCCCACAAACGAGACAGGCTGAGTGAATACGCCTATGTTGGCCCGCGAGGGTACTTCCGCACCGTTAACCTCGATCGTGCTCTGGCCGATGCGGATCGCGGGGCAAGGAGTTGCCGGCGCCAGGATCACGTCGACGTGCCGGAACACTTCGCGCATCTGTTCCCGATACCAGCTCCGGAACCGCTGGGCGAAGTTGACCCATGCAGCCGGGACCACCGCGCCTGCCAGGAAGCGGCTACGCGTATTCGGGTCGAACCTGCCGGCCTGTGAACGCAGATCGGGGAGGTGATGAAGACCGCCTTCAGAAGCCGTGATCAGATATGCCGCGGCCCGCGCCCGGGCCACTTCCGGAAGTTCGATCACGCGGTCCACTTTCAGCGCGTGGGCCAGCGCCCCCACGGCCTCATTCGCCTGAGCAGCGCCTGGGTCGGCGAAGAATCCACCCGCTACGGCGATCCGAAGACCGTCAATGCCGTCGCGCAAATGCGGCATACAGAGCTCGGCCGGTCTGTTGGTGCAAACCGGGTCTGCCGGGTCGGCGCCCTGCATCACGTCATAAGCAGCCGCAAGATCCTCCGCCGACCGCGCGAAGGGGCCTACGTGATCGAGGCTGCTTACGAAGAGAAAAGCGCCGCGGCGCGAGAGCCGGCCGTAGGTCGGTTTCAGGCCAAAGATCCCGCAGAACGACGCCGGCACGCGGATGGAACCGTTCGTGTCGGAGCCCAGAGTAAGCGGAACCATTCCCGCCGCGACTGCCGCCGCCGAACCGCCGGACGATCCGCCCGCCACGCGCGTCAGGTCGTGCGGATTATGAGTTGCACCGTAGTGGGTGTTCTCGGTGGTGAATCCGTAGGCGAATTCATCCATGTTGAGTGCGCCCACAAGTACCGCTCCCGCTTTGTTGAGTGCGGTAATGGCCGCTGCGTCCTCCTCAGGCGGCTGCGCATCGGCCCGAACCACAGAACCTGCGAGAGTGGGAATACCGCGGATATCGAAAAGATTCTTGGCCGCAAAAGGAACTCCCGCCAAGGGACCCGGATCCTCGCCTTTTGAGATCTTCCGGTCAACTTCCGCAGCCTCGGCGAGCGCTCTCCCGGCCAGCACCGCCGTAAAGCAGTTCAGGTCTCCATCCGCCGCTTTTATTCGATCGAGTGCCGCCCGGGCAACATCGAGCGCGCTAACCGCGCCCGATCGGACCGCTGTGGAGGTCTCGAGGACTCCTCCCTCTCCGCCGTTGGGGCTCATGGTTGAAATACCGGCGCCGCTTCCACATCCTGAGGGAGCGGAAACTGCATCAGGAATCCGGCGACGCCAGCCAGTCGGCCCAGGTCTTCATTCACACCGACCTGGTAGTCAGCATCAATGCTGAGCCCGATCCGAGCCGATGCCGCGTGGAGGTACGTGGTTTCTCCCGAACCCCGGCGCGTCTGGTCGAGAGGCAAAGATACATGAGCCGACACGATCTTCCACCCCGCCTCGAAACGAAACCAGAACTGTGTCTGGCGTCCGTGCTGTTCGATGCCGTTCCAGGGACGCATGTACTCCAGGTTGACGATTCCCGCCGAGTCTCCGAAGGCCATGATGTCGAGCCTCCGGATCTCCCGGTCCAGGTTGATCTTAGGGCGTCCCTGCCGGAACGCCCGTATCTCATCGGCGCCGTGGAGATTCTCCATCACGCCGAATCGAACGGCGTGCGGAGAATCCCAGAAAAACGCGTCGAGAACAGCAGTATCGTTGTCTATCAGCGCTCTTTCGTAGAGTTCGTGGCACTTCATGAGTTCCGCAATGACCACAGGGTCGTTTATCTTCATTTGGGTTCTGCTTCTATCAGAAACTGTACGATACTGTCAGACTCAGCGTCCGCAGTTCGCTCGGCTTTATGAATACGTCCCAGAACAGATACTGCGAGGTAAAGTAATGCGAATCCCCGATGTTGTTGACCGCAAGATTGGCCGCGTAGTTCTTGTGCGTATAGAAGATCGAGCCACGCCACACAGCGTAGGATGGTAGAACGACCGGGGACATATAACCTGCATTCACCTTATCTACCCAAGTGGTGCCGATGGTAAAGCCGAGATCTCTCTTTGGCGTGTACGTCCCGAAGATGCTGACGACCACCGGGGGCTGGCCTGCGACCTTAACCGGCGCCTTGATACCGAAAATGCTCGCGTCGCCGATGAAGCGGCCGCCGTATGCCTGCTGTGGAGTCAGTCCGAGCACGGATGGTGGAATACCAAGCAGGAAGGGAATGTTCAGTTGCTCCGGATCCTGCCAGGTGTACGCGCCCGTCATGCTGAGCTTCTTGTTGATCGCGGCGCGAAGTTCGACCTCTACGCCCTTGGTGCGGAAATAATCGATCGATCCGTCGTTGGAATTGTACGACGAGTGCTTCTGCCGAAAGAATGGGAAGGACGCGTAGAACTTGTTGTCGAGCGCGCTCATTTTGACGCCCTCCTCATACAGGTTCGAAGGCTGAATCCAGGTATGGGTCTGAAGTTCTGAATAGTCGAGTTCGCCGCCTTGGCCCAGGTCGAGGAAACGCGCCGTCGATGCGGTGACATAGGGGGTGATGTGAAATGGCAGGCTGTAGCTGATGCTGGTGTTGAAGGTGGTTGCCCCGCCGGTGTCTTTAGCCTGCGTCAATCCTTCGCCGTTGTCCTGGCCGAGAAAATCCGGCGTGTAGTAATCGTAGCGAACGCCCTGCAGCACAGTTAGTTTGTCGAACAGGGTTATGTTCGCGAGTCCGAACAGCGCCGGTGTCGCCGTAGTTGCCCAGCTGAAGATAGTTGAAGCCCCAGACGCCGTTGGTGGAGAATTCGCTGGCGAAACGGTCGTTTGGCTGCGCGCCGACTGAGATGTCGCGGCGATCGATGACCTGGTAGAGGGTCCGCTCTTCACCGGCCCACACGTGCGTGTAGCGATACGAGAAGCCGCTTGTGGTCTGCACTTTCAGCCACTTCGAAGCTTTGAACGCCAAATCGAACGACGTCTTGTTTTCGATGACACCGGGATGATAATTGGCCGCGAATCCGTAGGTGCTGAATTTTTGTGAACTCAGGGAATCGTAGAAAGTCTGGTTCTTCAGGCAAGCCGTTCCCTGAAGTCCCGAATCAGATCGAAATATCCGGTGTATGTCAGCGCGTCGTTGAAGTCGGGCGAATCGATGAAGATCTGGTTGTTATTCAGGTGAACCATATGCATCGTCGACGGATTCAGCGCGAAGAGGGCCGCCTGCGGCGAACTCAGAAAATCGGGGGCGAAATTCTGGGTGTACCGGCGAAGTTCAGCAGCGTGCCAGCCTGGAAATTGGAAGGATTCAGGCTGTAGTCATTCCCCGCGAGATTAACCATCGGCGTCCCCGCCAGATACTCGCCCTTGTCCACCAACTGCTGTGTGACGCGGTTCCATCCGATATTCTGCGGCAGCGATCCGAAGAACCCCTGCATGCCCGCTTCCATGCGCCACTTCGGCGGGCAGTTCCATGTCGAACGCAATGTTACCCAGTTTGTCTCGGGTCGCGATGCCTTTGTAGAAGCTCTTCGAGTCCTGAGCGCTGAAAAACGTATAGAATCCGCCCCGGTATTGGCCCAGTTTGAAGGGACTGCCGAATTCGACGGAACCGATCTTCTGATCGTAGCTGCCATACGTCAGCGTGATCTTTCCGGTGGGATGCTCAATCCATTTCGCAGTCGTGCTGCGCGCTGACTTCGGAGTGTAGTTGAGATAGCCGCCGACCTTGCCGCCGCCGTAGATCGGCGACGGCGGGCCTTTCACAATCTCGAGTTCCTCCGCATCCCCGACTGGCGTCTCGTAGTTACCGCGGTTCTCCACGCGCCGGAAGCCGCGATAGAAATTGTCGCCGGCCTCGCCGCGAATGAATAGAGCGCCCCGGCACTCCGAAGTAGCTTCCGGTAAAGCTGCCCGGCGACGCAGTGACCAGATCGTTGACGGTCTTGATGTCGTACCTTGTCATCATGTCGGCCGGTACGACGGATATCGATCGCGGTATCTCCGCGAGCGGTGCATCCAGCCCGAACACGGTGTTGGTTGGAGTTGATGGAACCACATCGAACGGGTCGAACTTTTCGCTCACATCCACCGACGCCGTATTGGCGCTGGGCGCAATCGAAATCTGAAGGACCGCGGGACTTATTACGTCTTTCTTTTCGTAAGCCGAAAAGCCCGGAAACTCAGCCTTGACCGTGTAACTGCCGGCGGCCAGCTGTCGAACACAAAGTGACCTGCGGCGTCCGCAAAGCCTCTTCTCGGCGTTGGTGGACTGACTGACGGCAGTTATTTTGGCCCCGCTGACAGCGCCGCCGGAAGTGTCGGTAATTGTGCCGGAAATGCCGGCCGCGACCAGGCGTCTTTGGGCCGCCAGTGTCAGACAGGCAGCAAGAAGCGCGGACGCACCAAGGGTGCGCGAAATCGATCGTAGAAGCATGTTGTGATCCCTCTCGTATTTGCTAATGAATGTGCTAACGTATTCGTTGGCGATTCAAAGCAGGTCGGAGTCCCATCGAAGCCGGTCACTGGTGCAGCAGTACGAAAAAGGTCGACATAGACCTCTCCGAGCCGCGCCAGTAATTCGGTTCGGCGGGCGTTCGGAATCGTTGGGGACCTGGATTGCCAGGCTCAGCTCTCCAACTGAACAGGTCAGTCAGTAAGCTGATGTGTCATGTTAACGACAATCGGAAATTGAAATCAAATAGATTTTTTTGATAGCAGGAATCGGCTGGGAGCGGGGGTCAGCGGGGAACGTACCTCCGTCATCCTCCGAGATGCGTGATCTCTTCGGTATACTCGAGTGCCTTCCAGTTCGCATACGAAGGACTTGACTGCGTGCCTGTTGGCAACCGAGCAGGTCCCTGTTGTTGAGCGGTGGAAGGTTTTCTGAGCAGTGCGGTGATCGGTTCGGCGGCCATTTGCCGGTTTCGGACCGCACCCTTTGTATCCGATCGGCCAACTGACGGGCGGATGCGTCCGACAGCGATAGTTCGACCATAAGGCTGCTGGATCTGGCTGGCGGATCTATCGTCGCAATTGCCGACTGCGAGCCGTTAACTCATCAAGAAGGTGCTGTCCGATCTGAAAAAAGGCGGGCAGGTCAAGCACGTCAGTCGAGGGCGTAGCGCGCGCGTGATCATCCATTCAGGACAGCCTCCGTCACGAGACCCCACTCTGACGTCCTCCATCTCCTCATCCAGGAAGGCTCCAGACCGGCAGCTTGTAACACAGTCAATACTCGTTCGGGGCGCCCGAGATCGCTCCAGCCGGCACCGGCCATACGCAAGGCGAGCAGTCGCGGAGTCTGCACCGACAAGACATCCCGCGAAAAATCGACGGTGCCGATGCGCTCGTAGAGTGAATTCTCAATGTGCACTTCCGCGCCAGCCCACAACGGACCCTCGCGAAGCCGCCCCACTACGTCCGCGAGCGACGCGTTCACCATTTCCAGGAAACCGCGTATGTGCCCAACCATCACAAACGTGTTCCAGAGAGCTCCTCGCGCGAGCAGTTCCCTGGCCGCATGATGCGATGGCTTCTCGAAAAATCCCCGGACGCGCATCCAGGCACCCCCGGCACCGTGGACAGATGGACCTGTCTCGATCCAGCCGTATTCAACTTCCGCGCCTTCCGGAGACGCCCCCAGGATCACTACCGCACGGGGATGCTGCGCGGCGATTTCGAAGGCAGATTCCAAAGCGGCGCGTAAACGCTCGCTCATCCGAAAAGTGGTGGTCAGATGGCAGCACCGCGACGATCGCATCATCATCGATCTGTTCGATGCTCAGGAGACTGTACAATATCGGCGGCGCAGTGCCTTTGTTCGCGGGCTGCACAATCCGTTGTGACGGACGGATTCCCGGCTCCTGAACGTAGAATGCCCGATGGCTTCTGGTTAGCGGAACCAGAATCTGTTCCGGGGAGATGCTTCGTTCCGCTCTTCTTCGCGCCAGGTCCAGCAGGGATTCGTCTCCGAACAGGCGGCAGAACTGCTTCGGGCGGTCATCTCCGCTGATCAGCCGGGTCAGGTTCCTGAGGCGGGTTCCGTCTCCGCCGGCCAGCAGGACGCCCCAGCGCCTGCTTCGCCGGGCGTCCCGCGATAGCTGTTGGTTTACTTCCGCCATAGAGACCTTGTAAATGGCGTGGCGTTAGAAGCGATAGCCGAAGCCGATCGACGGCTCGGCGCGGTGCGTAGTGCGATCCGTGCCGTCGAGGCTCGCCAGATTATAGGTTGGAGAGTTGTAGATGAAGCCGCGATACTCGGCGCGCATGAACAGGTGACGCGAGAAGTTGAAATCGGCTCCGCCGCCGTAAAGGAACGCTGCCCGCGTCTGCGAAGCGGCTCCCTGGAAATCCTTCGGATCAAATATGAGAGCTCCCGCACCCGCAAGCACAAACGGCGTGAAGCGCTTGAGCGGCAGGCGAAACACATAAGCGCCCGACACTTCATGCGAATTGGTCTTTACGCCCGATTCGCCAGCCGGCGACAGGAAATTCTGCGTATTGAGCGCATAGCCGTAATTCACCTCGATGCCGTTGTGAGTGTCGAAGAAGCGGCGATAGTTGACCAGCACGCCACCGCTGTCAGTGGCTGAGTTCCGGACACTGTCGCTTGTCGTGCTCTTTACGAAACTGCCCAACACCTGCACGGACACTTCGTTCTTTCCGGAATCTTCCGATTGTGAAAACGCCGGCAGCGCCATCGCTGCGATGCCCAGGGTTATTGTGACGATGTTCTTCTTTCCAGACATTTTCGATGCTCCTTGATTCTTTGGGATACTGGCCAACCGGTCAGTTCGCTTTTGCTAACGCAAGCGGTGTTCCATCCGCGGCATCACTGAACTCGTGCAAATGCAGTCTTGTTGTTATCAAGAACTGCCGATGCGCTGTTCAAGTGTTCGGCAGGTGCTTGTAAGTCGGCATTCTTCAAAGCCTCTGGAGAAGTGAGCGGGCCTTCTTCCCGCTCCCAGCTGACTAAGTGCTGTCGGCCGCAGGCGAGGCATGTATAGTGGCCATGAATCGGCCAACTCATTGAATCGTGCATCAAGGTGCACCAGAGATTACCCAGCTTGTCGATGGGCGAGCCACTGTCTTCAAAGGTTCGGGTGCTTTCAGCGTTCTGTATCAAGATCTTCATCTCCACTTTCGTTTGCATGAATCGCACGTGACGGGCCAGAACTGCTCAGCTGAATGAGAAGATCAAAGAGCTGGAAAAGCCCTATGATCACTTGCAGCAGCTCTCAGACAGTGCGGCGGGACGGCCGGAGATCCTGGCGGCACCGACTTCGGACCTCACAGCCGCTCGAGTTTCCATAAGGGAAGTAAGAAGTGAACCTCGGGATACCCTTCTTACAATCGGATCGATCAACCAGCGAAGAGCGCCCGGAATATCCCGGCTTAACGCCATCACTTCCAACTCGACGTAAACCCCGTCGTCCCGCTGTTCGAATCTCGAGAAGCTGTATAGCCGCCAGATGTAGCCACTGCCTTCGTCCGGTGGCAGCTTGCGCTCGCCGGGCGATCCATATCCCTCGATCTCTTCTATGCGAGTACTGTGAGCAATGCTGTACCACCGCTGGTCATCGACCCGAACGTAGCGTTCATTCCATTCGCTCGCGAGGGCGGTCTTTGCGAAGAGCGACTTGTTCAGCATGAGCAAAGAGAACCGGTAATCCGCGCCATCTCCGCCGAGCGATCTGGAGTCGATGACAAGTGGTTTGTAGAACTCCGTGTACCGGTTGTAATCGCGAACGACCGCGAAGATATCTTCCAGTCCGGGCATTCGGAATCAGCGTCGCGCCAATCCAGTCATGGATCAAGCCCTTTGGCACTCTGATCGGGTTGTGATCGCTTACCGGGCTGACGAGAATCTCGCCGGCGCGAACCCGACGGCTTCGGTCAGTCGATTCGTCAACCCAAAGGAACGGCAAGCGCCCATGAAGACGTTCCTCCATCCGTAGGTTCGCGGACGCGATATAGTCTTGCCAGGCTTGCAATGTCTCGTTGGTCAATTCCGCCGCGCTTGAAACGGCCGGAGCGCAAATAAGCAACAAACCCGCGACAGCCCCGAGTTTAATGGCCCGAATCCGCGCGTTCATTATTTTGCTCCTTTGCCGGGATGCTCTCCTGTGCCGGGCTCTCAATGATCGTCAATTCCGCACGCCCTGCGAACCGCACATCGACGTCGAGGTGAGTGGTGCGGAGGTACGGAACCCCTTCCCGAAGACTGACGTCCCGGGTGATTTTGAGCCGCCGTATGAATATCGAGGGCTTCTTGACGAGGTAGCCAGCCTCGTGAACCGCGAGTCCGGTGGCCCCATCGATCCATAGTTCGCCCTTGATCAATCCGGTCCGTTTATGTCTGGGCGTTATTTGAAACGCATAGATTGGTGTCGCGCCGCTGGATGCCAGGTAACGGAACTTGTAGTTTGCGAGGGTGACCGCAATTGACGAAGCTGGCGCAGCCGCGGCTTCCTTCTCCGCAGTCAGGTAACGAGCGATGACCTGCTGCTTTACGGTCGCGTCTCCTTCGATGCGGATCACCTGATAATCAGGCGTCCGGCGTTTGGACCAATGCCGAATCGCTCGCAGATTGGCCTCGTTCCGCAAGCGCTGGGAGGGCCGCGTCAATTTCCAACAAGACGGTATTCGGCTCAGACCAGGGTGCATCGTTCCGCCGCCGCCACGCCCGCGAGGTAACGCTCAAGAGCCACGCTCGCACCGGGGGCATCCACCGACATCAATCTCAGGAACCGGAGGACCGCTCGCTAACGCGGCCGACGCCAACCCGATGGCCAGCAGGGCCCCAGCAATACTGATTCGTGTTTGAGCAGGTGCGATTCGCAACATTGGTTCGGCCGTTCTTCGCATTCCTGGCGAATGCATGCACCGAACCATTGAATTCGGCGTATCGCCACAGCGCGCAATCAATTGATCCGTCAGAGTATGCCGGAGTCGCAGGAAAGATTCAGGGCGTTAGCCTGCGACGGTGGATGCCAGGAAACGAGGCGCGCCCACCGGAATTTCGGCACAACTTCGGTGCATCCTCAAAGGCAACTCCCACATCCAAAGCCACTGAAAAGGAGTACTCCATGGCGAGCATGGCCGGCCCGATACTCGAAGTGCCGTCAGAGCAGTCGGTGGGAGCACGCTACGAATCACTGATCCGGCTGGCTGGTTCGATCCGGGCTCAACACGACACAAAGGCTCTCTTTCGTGCCCTGGTGAACGAATTGAGACCGGTGATTCCCTTCGATGCCATTGCGCAGTTCGACGAGTCCTCCAGGAAGGTGAATTGGCATCTTTGCGACAGCTGCCCACAACAGGCGCCCCATCCTTCGGAAATTCCGCTCGAGGGGACGCTGCCGTGGTGGGTGGCTGAGAACCAGCAGGCGGCTGTCATTGCGGATGTGTGGCGAGAGACACGTTTTTCGTTCACCGTGGAACAGCTCAGGAGGAACGGCCTCCAATCGGCGTGCGCGCTTCCACTCAGCACGGCGCATCGCCGGCTGGGCAGTCTGGTCATCGCCAGTCAGAAGCTCGACGCATACTCAGAGGACGAGGTGGAGTTCCTTGCGCTGGTTGCCAATCAGATCGCGCTCGCCATGGACGATGCCATCAATTTTCAGGCGTCGCGGCGCGCACAGGAACGTCTGGAACTCCTGCTGGACCTCACGAATCGCCTGATCTCGACACTGGACCTCCGCGATCTGCTTCGAGTGATCGCGGCCAATCTTCGCGGCGTGATGCAGAGCGACGGCGTCGGCATTCAGTTGCCCGATGCGGAGGATGGCAGGCTCCGGGTCTACGCGCTCGACTTTCCCGGAAGCAACGACGTGATTCGCGAAGGGTGGGAGCCCGCCGCCAACTCGACGGCGGCGCAGGTTTTTCGCACGGGAGAGCCCGCAGTCGACGGCACTCGGGAACTGGCAAGCGATCCGATCGCGAATGCACTGGGAGTCAAGTCGGTTTGCCATTTGCCACTTACCAGCCGGAACCGTGTGCTGGGCGTCCTTGGCGTGGGCAGCTTGCGGGAGAACGCTTTTTCCGAGGACGACGTCGCGTTCCTCGTCCAGTTTGCCCGGCAGGTGGCGATCGCCGTAGACAACGCGATCGCGTACGGCCAGATCTCGACCTTGAAAGACCAGCTCGCGCGGGAGAAGCTCTATCTCGAAGACGAAATTCGCACCGAGTTGAATTTCGACGAGATCGTCGGGAAAAGCGAGGCTCTGCGACGCGTCCTGACTCTTGTGGAGACGGTGGCGCCTACCGATTCCACTGTGTTGATCTATGGCGAAACCGGGACCGGCAAAGAGCTGATCGCGCGCGCCGTACACGATCTGAGCTCCCGCCGTTCGAACGCCTTCGTCAAGCTGAATTGCGCGGCAATTCCGACCGGATTGCTGGAAAGCGAAATGTTCGGGCATGAAAAGGGCGCTTACACGGGCGCCATCGCGCAACGCATCGGACGGTTTGAACTGGCGCACCGCGGGACCGTCTTCCTGGACGAGATCGGCGAAATCCCGCTCGAATTGCAGCCGAAGCTTCTCCGCGTCCTGCAGGAGCGCGAGTTCGAACGCCTCGGCAGCACGCGTACTCTGCGCACGGACGCGCGGCTGATTGCCGCGACTAATCGCGATCTCGAAGCCCTGGTAAGCGAGCAGAAGTTCCGCTCGGATCTCTACTATCGTCTGAATGTCTTTCCTGTTCGTGTTCCGGCGTTGCGCGAGCGGCCCGACGACATTCCGCTGCTGGTCCGGCACTTCGTGCAGCAATTCAGCCGTCGCATGAACAGGAGCGTCGACACGATCCCTTCCGAGACGATGACGACGCTGGTGCGATATCACTGGCCCGGAAACATTCGGGAACTGCAAAACGTGATCGAGCGGGCTGTCATCCTGTCGAGCGGATCGGTGCTGAAGGTGCCGACAGATGAATTGCGACTTCGCCCCGCCGATGCGCCGCCGGTTGGTGAGAGCAGTAAAGGCCGTCTGCGCGCGGCTCTCAACGACACGGAACGGCAGGAAATTCTCGCCACTCTTGAGAAAACCAACTGGAAGGTTGCCGGTCCAAACGGAGCGGCTGCGTTGCTCGGCATGAACCGGTCGACACTACAGTCGCGCATGCAGAAGCTTGGCGTCCGCATTCCCCGCGCGGGCGCCTGATGCAGATAGCACGGAGCAATGCCAGGGTCCTCACGCTTAGCTGGGTACCGAAGGCTTCTTACGGCTCCGTTGAAGACTGAAGACGCGGCCCATTCCATTCGACCCGGCAGTTCGCCTCTTCATCCACCTGGGTGGGCCGCGGCCCCTTCACAGGCTGAAGCCTGTGCCACCAGCCTGCCATCCCGAATAGCCTGAGAATGTAGAACGCAGGCCCATGGAGAGTGCTGGCCTCCGCACCCTGTTAGACATGAAGTACCTGGCGAACCGTTTCTTCGGCGAGTCCTCGACCATCAGTGCCGAAAAACCGGCAGCGCCCTGATTTTCCGCACGCACGCTTCGGCACTCTCGTTTCATCCGCAGGCCACCGCAAACTCCAACTCCTGAGGCCACAGCACTTTCCTAGCTCCGTGCAGGATTGAGGCGGACTGGCCGCCCGAGTGCATCAATCGGCGCGTACGGAAGTTGCCGATGCTCAGGATCTCAAACAGAACAACTGCTGAGGAAGTGAGGTGGGTCCTGTGCGGGCGACTGGCCGGACCCTGGGTGGGAGAGCTTCGCTCGAGCTGGGAGCAGGCGCGCGAGTGGTCGCGCGATCGAAGGCACGTGATCGATCTGAGTGACGTGACTTCCATTGACGAGAGGGGAGAGGCACTACTCGGAGAACTCAAGGACGAGGGCGCCGAGTTCCTGGCCAGGGGAGTGTATACCAGGCATCTTCTCGAGAACCTCAAGGGCTGAAGAAGTCTGACTGTCTCGCTTCACCCGCAAACCACATAAGAGGAAAAGGCGAATGGAAATCCTGTTAAAGCATCGAAGGGCACTATGGGCGGCCCCGGCACTAACCATCGCATTGCTCGCGACGGCAGCTTGCACCACAACGACATCGGCAGCAAGTCCAGCTGCTGCGCCGGAGGTGAGGGTAGCAACTGTGGAACAACGTGACGTGCCCACCTATCACGAGTGGATCGGCACACTGGACGGCATGGTCAATGCGGCCATCAGGGCGGAGGTGACGGGCTATCTGCTTTCACAAAGCTATGCTGAGGGCTCCTTCGTGCGAAAGGGCCAGTCGTTGTTCGAGATCGATGCCAGGCCATTTCAGGCCGCGCTCGATCAGGCGCAGGGGCAACTCTCTCAGGCAAGAGGACAGGTTGCTCAGGCCAAGGCGCAACTGGCGCAGGCGGAAGCTCAGCTCGCGCAATCGATGGCCAGCCAGAAAAGAACACAACTCGACGTGGATAAATACACGCCATTAGTAGCGATGCAAGCGGTTACGCAGCAGGATTACGATAACGCTGCGCAGAATAATATCGCCGCGAAGGCGCAGATCGAAGCCTCGAAAGCCGCCGTCGAGACGGCCAGGGCGCAGATTGAGGCGAGCAATGCCGCGGTCGAATCCGCTCAGGCCGCGGTTGAGGCGGCCAAGGTGAATACTGGCTTCACACATCTTGCTTCGCCTATCGATGGAATCGCCGGGCGGGCGCAGGTGCAGGTGGGCAATCTGGTCAGCCCCGCGAGTGGAGTGATCACAACCGTTTCGACGCTCGATCCGATCAAAGCGAACTTCACGGTCGGCGAACAGGAGTATCTGAGTCTGACGCGCGATGGAGGGAACGATCTCGCAAAGCTGCAACTCGAACTGATTCTGGCCGACGGAGGCACATATCCGCAGAAAGGAAAGTTCTCCTTCGCGGATCGTCAGGTGGATCCGAGCACCGGCGCCATCCAGTTGACGGGACTCTTCCCCAATCCCGGCAACAGGCTGCGCCCTGGCCAATACGGCAAGGTGCGCGCAGTCGTCGGGACCAGCGCGGGGGCCCTGCTTATTCCGCAGCGCGCTGTTACCGAACTGCAGGGCGCTTATCAGGTAGCCGTGCTGGACGACAAGAACGCGGTGAACATTCGGCAAGTCAAGGTCGGCGAGCAAATCGGAACCATGTGGGTAATTGCCGACGGGCTAAAGCCTGGTGAGCGAGTCATTGCCGACGGCGGCCAGAACGTTCGTCCCGGCATGCAGGTCAACCCGAAAGCGTTCGTCGAAAGCAAGGGAGCCAACTGAGATGTCCAGATTCTTTATCAATCGGCCTATCGTAGCGATCGTCATTGCGATCCTGACCGTCATCGTGGGAGCGGTAACTATCACCACCCTGCCGGTAGCTCAATTTCCCAATATCGTCCCGCCGGAGATTCAGCTTTATGCCTCGTACGTTGGCGCGGATGCCCGGGCACTGGAGCAATCCGTGGCCACTCCCATCGAACAGCAGATCAACGGCGTCGACAACATGAACTACATGTACTCCCTGAACGCCACGGGCAATTCGCAAACAACGCTGATCGTGGACTTCGACGTCAAAACAGACCCGAATACGGATCTGATTCTGACCCAGTCGCGCGAGAACCTTGCGACCGGTCAGCTTCCGCCCGAGGTGAACAGTTACGGCGTCACGATCAAGAAGTCGGCGACCGCTCCGCTCATGCTGGTCTCTTTGTACTCGCCTCACGGCACTCGCAACGCACAGTTCATGGCGAACTATGCGTACATCAGTCTCAACGATCCCCTCGCGCGCTTGTACGGTGTCGGCCAGACCACGGTTTTCGGCTCGGGGCAGTATGCGATGAGGCTTTGGGTAAAGCCCGACCAACTGGCGAAGCTTGGCATCACGGTGACGGATATTGTCAACGCCGTTCAGGCGCAGAATACGGTCAACCCTGCCGGTCAGGTCGGGGGCGAACCCGCGCCAAACAACCAGCAATTCACATATTCGGTGCTCGCCCAGGGCCGTCTCACTTCGCCTGAGCAATTCGGAGATGTCATCGTCCGCGAAACCCCGGATGGCGGAATCGTCCGCGTGAAAGACGTCGCGCGCATTGAGTTGGGCACCAACGATTACAGCCTGGTGAGCCGCTTGAATGGCAAGAACGCCGCTATCATTGCCGTCTACCAGTTGCCGGGCTCGAATGCGGTGCAGACGGCGGCCGGCGTCCGCAAACTGATGTCGCAGATGAAGCAACGCTTCCCCACCGACATGGACTATGCCATATCGCTCGACCAGACCGCCGCCGTTACAGAAGGAATGAGGGAAATCGCCCAGACCCTGTTCATCGCGATCGTGCTGGTGATCCTTGTGGTCTACCTTTTTCTGCAGGACTGGCGCGCGACACTTATCCCGTTGCTGGCCGTCCCGGTCTCTCTGGTGGGCACGTTTGTCTTCTTTCCTCTCTTCGGGTTCTCAATCAATACGCTCTCCCTGTTCGGGCTGGTGCTGGCCATCGGCTTGGTGGTCGACGACGCCATTGTCGTTGTCGAGGGCGTGCAGCGGCATATCGAAGAGGGCCTGGCTCCGAAGGATGCGGCACGGAAAGCAATGGAAGAACTCTCGGGGCCTGTCATCGGCATCGCTCTGGTTCTTTCGTCGGTGTTTGTGCCAACGGCTTTCATCCCCGGCATCACCGGGCGGCTCTATCAGCAGTTTGCCGTGACTATCGCAATTTCGGTGATCCTCTCGGCCTTCAACGCCCTCACACTGAGCCCCGCCCTTGCCGGACTTCTGCTGCGGCCGAAGAAGGAAAGCCACGGGGCTGCTGCGAAGGTTCTTTGACTGGTTCAATCGCGTGTTCGAGCGCGCCACGCACGGCTACGTCAGCCTGTCGGGTGCGCTGGTCCGGCGTAGCGTTCTTGCGCTCGTGGCCCTGCTGGTCTTCGGCGCCGCCGGTCTTTTCTTTGGCAGCCGCGTGCCGTCGAGCTTCCTGCCCGACGAAGACCAGGGCTACGTTTATGTCAACATGCAGCTTGCCGAATGCGGCTTCGCTCGAACGAACGGCCGCGGCGTCGAGACAGGTTGAGGAGATCCTCGCCAGCACGCCGGGCGTCGAATACACCACGAGCGTTGCTGGCTTCAGCCTGCTCAGCTTTACCCGAACCACTTACAACGCCTTCTATTTCGTCACGCTGAAACCATGGGGCGAGCGAAAAACAAGAGCGGAACAGTATCAGGAGATCAGGGCGCGGCTGAACCAGCGGCTCAGCAGGCTTCCCGGAGGGAACCGTGTTCAGTTTCTCACCGCCAGCGATTCCTGGAGTTGGTACTTCCGGCGGATTTACCTTCGTGCTGGAGGACCGCGCCGGACGGGATGTCCAGTTCCTGGCAGACAATCTCGACAAGTTCCTGGCGGCCGCTCGCAAGCGTCCCGAAATCGGGGCGATCAGCACGACGTTTCTGCCGAGCGTGCCGCAGAAGTTCGTGGATGTCGATCGGGAAAAAGTGCTGAAGCAGGGTGTGCCCATCAGCGACGTTTACAGAACCATTCAGGCGTTCATGGGAGGGCTGTTCATTAACTACTTCAACGATTTCGGCCGTACCTGGCAGGTGTACGTGGAAGCGGAAGCGCCATACCGTTCGAATCTGGAGAACGTGGGCCAGTTCTATGTGCGCAACAGCAGCGGGCAGATGGCGCCACTCTCCGCGCTGACGAAATTCGAGTCACGCGCCGGCCCTGAATTCACCATGCGCTACAACGAGTACCGCTCGGCGCAACTCAACGGCGGCGCCGCGCCTGGCTACAGCTCTGATCAGGCCACGGCGGCACTCGAGGACGTCTTCAAGCAGACCATGCCGGCCGAGATGGGCTTTGACTACATGGGCATGTCTTACCAGGAGCAGAAGGCGCGGGAGGGGGTCTCGTCTTCGGTCATTTTCGGATTCTCGCTCCTTTTCGTGTTCCTGATTCTGGCCGCGCTTTACGAGAGCTGGACGCTGCCGTTCAGCGTTCTTCTGAGCACGCCGGTCGCTGTGTTCGGCGCTTTTGGAGTGCTGTGGCTGCGCCGCGTCCTGCTCTCGGCTTTTCTCCCGGCCTACATGGTTCAGATCGAAAACGACGTTTACTCGCAGATCGGTCTGGTGATGCTGATCGGCCTCGCCGCCAAGAACGCCATTCTGATCGTCGAGTTCGCGAAAGAGCGATTCGAGCAGGACAAGTCGCTCGTGGATGCCGCTCTCGAAGGCGCGAGGCTGCGCCTCCGGCCTATTTTGATGACATCGTTCGCATTCATCCTGGGATGCGTGCCGCTGTGGACCGCGTCCGGCGCGGGCTCGGTGGCGCGGCAGATCATGGGTACCGCGGTCATCGGAGGCATGCTCGCCGCAACCGCGATCGGCATCTTTTTTATCCCGGCAATTTTCTACCTGGTGGAGACGGTCTCCGGCGCTGCACGAGCGCGCGGAAATTCTCCCGAGTTGCTCCCTTCGCCGGGGCAAGGAGACTGAATATGAAACTTCGAGTGACGGCTGTTTTAATTGCCGCGGGTCTGGTTGGCCGGCTGCACCGTCGGGCCGAATTATCAGCGTCCGGCGGTGCAGATCCCGCAGAATTTCCGTGCTCCTGACCCCTTGCCGGCGCCGCAGGCGACATCACTGGCGGATCTCAAGTGGTGGGAGGTCTTCAGAGACGACAAACTTCAGGATCTGATTCGTACGGCGCTCGCGGCGAACTACGATCTGCGCGAAGCGGTGGCCCGCGTGGAAGAGGCGCGAGCCAACGTCAGCGTGACGCGCTCGAACCAGTTTCCGCAGTTGGGCGTAAGCGGGGATATCAATTTCAGCCGCCTGTCGCGCGACGGCCAGACGCCTTTACCGGCCACCTTCCTGCCTAACCAGAACCGAACGTGGGGCGAAGGGGCGCTGAACCTTCTTTCGTTCGAGGTCGACATCTGGGGCAGGCTCCGACGGGCTACGGAGGCCGCACGCGCGAATCTGCTGAGCGCGGAAGAAACCCGCAAGGCTGTGGTGGTCACACTGGTGAGCGATGTCGCGACCGACTACCTTCATTTGCGTGAACTCGACTACGAGTTGGAGATTTCCAGGGCGACGCTCACCACGCGGCAGG
Source organism: Terriglobia bacterium (assembly GCA_963809655.1). Classification (GTDB taxonomy): domain Bacteria; phylum Acidobacteriota; class Terriglobia; order Bryobacterales; family Bryobacteraceae; genus BOG-234. The sequence goes on from CAWEKQ010000032.1 coordinate 103,097, forward strand.
ACTCGCTGGACCTCACGCAGGAGCGCCAAACCGGCGGTGTTGCCACGCTGCTCGATCTGCGCCAGGCCGAACAACTGGTCGATTCGGCGGAGCAGACGATCCCGGATCTTCAACAGCAGATCGAGCAGACCGAGAATCAGATTACGTTGCTGCTCGGCCAACCCCCCGGCGTAATTGCCCGCGGCCTGGATTTCATGAAGGAGGAACTGCCGCCTGTTGTTCCCCCGGAAGTACCGGCCGGGTTGCCGTCAGCATTGCTCGAAAGACGGCCGGACATTCTGGCCGCCGAGCAGAACCTGATCGCAGCCAACGCCAACATCGGCGCTGCCAAAGCCGAATATTTTCCGCGAATCACCCTCAGCGGATTTCTAGGCGGTCAGAGCACCCAACTGACGAGCCTGTTCGCCGGACCGGCCGCCGCGTGGAGTTTTGTGCCGCAGGTTTCGCAGCCGATCTTTGCAGCAGGCCGTTTGAAGTCCGGAGTAAGGCTGGCGCAAGCCCAGCGCGAGGAGGCGCTTGTCCATTATGAAAGAGCCATTCAAACGGCGTTCACCGATGTTTCGAACGCGCTGATCGCTCACCAACGGGTGCGCGAAAGCCGGCTCAAACAGGAGACGTTGGTTCGAACGCTCGGAGACCGGACGCAGCTCGCATATGCGCGTTATCGCGGCGGGGTTGACACTCAGCTCAATGCGCTTGACTCCGATCGCGATCTGTTTCAGGCCGAGCTCAGTCTCGCAGAAATTCGTCTCAATGAGTTATTAAGCGTGGTTCAGCTCTACAAGGCGCTTGGCGGCGGCTGGAGTTGAAGGCCAGTCGACAATGAAAAGAGATTTCGCGTTCACCCGGCGTGAACACAGGAACGAAGGTTCCGCCGCGGCACAAATCGAAGGATACTGGCGCCTCGCCGGGCCGGACCGCCACTTGCAGGTGCTCAGGGTGGCGGCGACTCAGTTCGCCATGACCGGACTGCATGGGACCACCACGCCGATGCTTGCCAGAGCCACGGGAATCTCAGAAGAGATCCTTTACGCCCGGTTCGGCAGCAAAGAAAGTTTGTTCCGGGAGGCGGTTGAACATAACGTCAGGACACGTCTCCGAATGCTGGAGGCACGAACGTTGTCCGCCGTATACGAGAGCGAGATTACAGCCATACAGCGCGTCGCTGAAGCGACTGTAACAGGCTGCGCGGCGGGCGACGGGAATTCGGTCCTGATGAACTGGGCTCTCCTGGAAGACCACGAAAATGCGTCCGACCTCTACCGCGATGAGATCGGCTCGGTCGAGATTCTCTGGAACCGGGTATTTGCAGAAAACTTCCGAGGATTCGCCCTCGCGGAGGACTCTCGCCGTTCACCTCGTCCCTCATGCCGTCAGCGCCTGCCTCGCCTACGGTCTCTGGCTCGCTACACTTGGCCACGATGCGAAGAGCGCCGCAGCGCTTGCACAGGGATTCGTGGCGGGGTTAGCGCAGACAGCCTCAGCTCTGTTATCGGAGCAATCCCGCGGGATGTGCCGCGTGAGGACCGACTGACAAGGCCGTCTGGAGTTACCGCTTGGACTTATGGGCCGGTAACGGTCAATCGATATGAAGAGTTCTCTGGAGGCAGACTGATTCATCTTCCTGCCCCTACCCAGCTTTTTCAGGAGACGGAGTAACATCAGCCGAAAGGCCCGGTTACAGCGAGCGTCTTTCCGGACCAAACCCATTGCCCGAACTCCCTGCGTCTTCAATCCGGGACGAATCAGCGGCTTTGAATGCGGCAAAGAAATGCGCGGTCGACTGCGTACTGTTATTCTCCGCGGACTTCCACACAAGGTGCAGGTGAATTTCGAATACCGTGTGCGCCCCATCGGTATTCCGCCATCCCCGAAGTCTATCCGGCGCGCACGCGCTGAAGCCGTTGCCTAAAGGCGAGGGTTTTATTCAACTCCGTTCGAGTATCGATTTCCTCATTCGCCCTGTTCTGGAAAACGCGCAACGAGTCAAGTCCGCACTCATACAGTTCGGATTCGGTGAACCGGACATCGCGATCACAGATCTCACAGCGCCCGGCAAGGGGATCCAGTTGGGGTACGAACCGAATCGCATCGACCTGATGACGTCAATCACGGGGGTCAGTTTCGAGGCCGCGCTCCTGCAAAACAAGGATTCGACAGGGCGAAATAAAGACAAAATCGATGCTGACCAATTGCGCAAGCAACGGTCCGGCGAGTAAGCCCAAGGGACTCGCCGCATCTCCCATTCACTCCGTCTCGAAACCAAAATCCAGCCCCTGTGTAAGCCATGACCTATTGCGCCCGCGTTCTGGTTGCCCGATTGAACCAATGCGTCAGAGCGCAGGTCGCCGGGAGTCTGCGAGCGCGGATGGTGTGAGAAAGAACTCGATCCGTGGTGAGGCGCACGGCTATTCTCTGCGAATGGCGGACGGGATTGGGCGCGCATGTTCTCATCTGGAGGCATTGTGGCATGCATCACGGGTTGGCTTGAGTCGTTGGTTTAATCCCCGAAACTCATCACAGGAGCGGAGTTTTTAATGCAAGAATGATTGGAATGAGCCATCCGCGTCCTGCGCTATTGTTTCTCGCCGCCGGCCTGCTGGTAACGGCCACGGGTTGTTCCGAGGAAAACGAATGCGACGGCCCCCCGCACCGCCTGAAGTGGAAATTGCAGAAGTCCAACAAAGAGATGTCCCGATTTACGGCGAATGGATCGGCACTCTGGACGGACTCGTGAACGCGGATATCAAGGCGCAGGTATCGGGCTATCTTCTCGAGCAGGCGTACAAAGAAGGCACTTTCGTAAAGAAGGGCCAACTGCTCTTTCAAATCGATCCGCGTCCTTTTCAGGCGATCGTGGACCAGAGTGAAGCTCAGCTGGCGCAGGCACAGGGGCAGCTGGAGCAGGCGCGCGCTCAACAGCTGCAGGCGGAGGCTCAGGTATCCGTGGCAGAAGCGAATCAGCGCCGGACGCAACTCGACGTAGATCGTTACACTCCGCTCGCGCAGCAACAGGCCATCACCCAGCAGGACCTGGATAACGCCACAGAGAATAATCTCGCCGCAAAAGCGCAGGTACAGTCGGCGACCGCCCAGGTGGCAACCGCAAAGGCCCAGATCACGGCGGCCAGCGCCGCTGTCCAATCGGCGAAGGCAACTGTCGAGACCGCGCAGATCAACCTGGGTTTCACCCACCTCACATCCCCCATCGACGGTATTCCCGGAATCGCGGAGCTGCAGGTTGGCGCGCTGGTGAGCCCGGCGAGCCCCAAAATCACCACGGTCTCGACGCTCGATCCGATCAAGGTCTATTTCACGGTCAGCGAGCAGGAATATCTGGACTTTCACCGGCGCTACTCGACTCCGGACACTCTCGACGTCGCGAGGAAAAATTTGCGGTTCGAGCTGATTCTGGCGGATGGGACGGTTTATGCGCAAGGTGGGACGTTCGACTTTGCCGATCGTGAGGTCGACGTCAAAACCGGCGCCATCCGGGTGGCGGGACTGTTTCCGAATCCGGGCAACAACCTGCGGCCCGGTCAATACGCCCGGGTCCGCTTTTCGATCCGCACCACGGACGGCGCGCTGCTGGTGCCGCAACGCGCCGTCAACGAACTGCAGGGGAGTTATCAGATCGCCGTCGTGGATCGCGATGACAAAGTGAACATACGGCTCGTCACCGTTGGGGACAAAATCGGCAATCAGTGGATCGTCAGCGGCGATGTCAAGCCGGGTGAGAGAGTCATTGCCGAAGGTCTGCAGAAAGTCCGTCAGGGTCTCCGGGTAAATCCAAAGCCGCTAGCCCGGTAGGAAAAGCGAACCTATGTCGAGATTCTTTATCAACCGCCCGATCGTGGCGATGGTAATCGCCATACTGACCGTGATTGTGGGAGCGGTGGTTATCCTATCTCTGCCGGTAGCGCAGTTTCCCGCAATTGCGCCCCCGGAGATCCAGATTTCGGCAATCTATGTAGGCGCGGACGCGCAGACCATCGAGCAAGCGGTTGCGACGCCCATCGAGCAGCAGATGAGCGGCGTCGACAACATGAACTACATGTACTCGCTCAATGCCACCGCAAATGGGCAAATGAGGATGACCGTCGACTTCGACGTTGCTACGGACCCCAACACGGATCTGATTCTGTCCCAGAGCCGCGAGACACAGGCGGCGTCACAACTACCGGCGGATGTCACGAATTACGGCGTCACGGTCCAGAAATCGGTTCTGGCGCCGCTGATGCTGATCGCGCTCAATTCGCCGAAGGGCACCTACAGCGACCGGTTCCTTGCCAACTACGCGTATATCAATCTGAACGACCAGCTGACGCGCGTGAAAGGCATCGGGAATGTGCAGATCTTCGGCGCCGGCCAGTATGCGATGCGTCTATGGGTGAAGCCGGATCAGTTGGCGAAACTGGAGATCACGGTCCCCGAGATTATCTCGGCGATTCAGACTCAAAACACCGTCAATCCGGCCGGGCAAGTGGGCAGCGAACCCATACCGAAAGGCCAGGACTTCACTTACTCGGTGCGCGCGCAGGGCCGCCTGACATCGCCGGAGCAGTTCGAGCAGATTGTGGTTCGTGAAACTCCCGAGACTGGTATCGTGCGCGTCAAAGACGTCGCGCGGGTGGAACTGGGGTCCCAGGATTACAGCGTTA
>CAWEKQ010000033.1:0-105716 GCA_963809655.1 Terriglobia bacterium
CCACAAACGCTGCATCCTTTCCCGCACAAACTCGGCGTTGGCGAGGAATGGGGCGAGTGGGTTGTTCAGAAGGAAACCTTCGAAGATATGCGTCGCACCGGGAAGCTGTGGTGCGAGCTATGTCACTCGTGGTCATCGCGGCCCGCACTCGTCCACGTACCACCGGAACCGGCAAAGTAAGCGCCTTTTCCAGTTCCTCCCACCTGCCTTTGCAAAAACGAGGTGATAGAGGCTCGATTTCCATTTGCTGACCGACACAGCCGCCTCTAGCAGCAGTTACCAATGAGGCTAGCGGCCGGGTAAGGCTGGCGTTTGTGGCGCGGTCGGTGGCGGACGTTCAGAAAAATATTCCAATCTGAACTTGTTGCCGACACCAAGGACGAAGGCCATCGTCAAAACGCCCAGCGCGACCGTGAGCCAGATTAAACACTTCGTCAGCCGTTCGATATTGTGTGATGATTTGACAAGTTCATTAATCTGTTCCCTGCTGTCTTCTGTAGCTACACGCATCGCATTGGTTATCGTGCCAAGGGTCGAAACGTTGTTGCCGAGGACCTCCAGGTGTTCTCGACTTTGAACGGAATACCGATATTGGTCGTCCAAGGCAAATTGCGGAAGCCCGCTGCCGGGTCGCCCGTTGTTTCGGACGAGGTTCATTAATTCCTCGTCGGTCATCGCCTGGATTTGCGCTCGGCTGGGAATATCCATGTTTCCTAAGCTATTCGCACGAAGATCACGTTCCGAAGCGTGCTTGTCTAGTTACTTTCCCACTTAAAATTCTGAAAGCTGCCTCAGCCTGAGTCGGCGTCCCGGAAATATTGTCCTGACGGAGGTCTTCGAGGTCGAGGGGGGAGCGTTGGGAGTGGGATGAAAGGCGAGTTAAAGAATCTGTTTCCGGTGCGGACAGGAACGGAGAAACGTAGCGGTTAATTAAGAGGGTACTTCGCGCGGGCGTGTTTGCTCGGCCAGGTGCGTGCCGATATGAATGACGTTGTCGGCGATCACCCCGAGTCCGACCCAGCGCTGGATGCCGTCCGGTCCTTTGTAGAGCGATCGCCGCAGCCCATGGCGGCGTTTGAGAACACTGATACGGCCTTCACAGCCTGTGCGCCACTTCTGAAGCTCCTTAAACCAACGCTGCTTCTGCCGCTGTTTGCGTGCGGGACTCTTCGTGTCGTGGCTTGGAATCGAGACCCGGCTGACTCCCATTCCCCGGCTTTGGATTCGTTAGCGGCTGAGAAGAAGCCGGATCCGCCGCCACACGCTCCGGGGCGCGTCCGAACTGTTTGACATGTTGCTCCAGACATCCTCCCAGCAATGTGGAGTCAGCCGCCCGCTGTTCGCATACCTGGTAATGCGTAACGATGCACCTGCCGGACCCGGGGAATCATTTCGTCCAGTTGCTTGCAGGCTTTGCGCAGGACCGACAGGTTGCCTCGCTTGACACCCCCGACGATCTCGCGCGAGAACTTCCAGGCTTGCCCCGTAACCCGGCTGGCGATTTCCAACAATTTGACGTACGCGTTCTTCGTCTTCTCCGCCCTTGCTCCGTCTTGTTGCGGCTGGCGCGAGCGATCGCCAAAACCTTCAGCTTTGCGGATCGGCTGCGATCGCGCATCTACGTGCCGGCCTTCCCCGCCACAGCGGTAACCCTCTTCATGATGCGCGTCAGGACACGCACGCCGTCACCCAGTAACGTGCTGTCGGTCGGATAGTGGATGTCAGTCTCCACCACGGTCGTATCGACCCGCATCTTACGACCCGTTGCGATCTTGTTTTCCTGCGCGATCTCCACCACCCGCCGGTGCAGTTTTTCGATAACCTCCGGCCCCAGCTGACGCGCCAGGTTTCCCATCGTCCGGTCATCCGGAACCTTTTCACCGCCGACCCGGGTGAACTCGCGATAGACCAGATTGGCGCGCACTTCCCGCGACAGTACTTCGTAACTCCAGTCGCGTACATGCTTCAGCAGCAGCATTCTGAGCACGACCTCAGCGGGCGTCGCCTTGCGCCCACGAGTCTTGCTCTTCCTGCAGCGTTTGGCCAGCTCTTCCTGAATGACGAGAAGCAGGGTGTCATCTTCCAGTGCTTTATCGGCGTGCCGCATCCAAGGTTCCCGAGATCCTCCACCGTCTCTGCGATGAAGCCATCGGCGAAATTTCGCTGCAGGCGGCGAGCGGCGATCACGACTGGCGTTCCTGTTCTTTGGCTTCCTCGCGATCCAGCCGGAGCAGGAATTGATTCAGTTCGCTGATTGCCTCCAGTGCCTGCTTGACATCGCGATACTCTTCGATTGCCTTTCGAACCAGCGGAACCTGCTCGGGACGCACGCTCACCTGGCGAGTTTTTCCGCCGGGATAACCCACCGTGAGCACCCAGAGCGGATGGCCTTCGCCACGAGCACATTTCAGACATCCCGTGGAGTGATGAATCGTGCGCTGGAGCAGCGAGCCGCGAAGGACACCCGAGGGGGAGGAGAGTTTGGCTGCCAACTTTTCCCTACTTTGCGGATGGCTCGCTCACGTGTCATCAGTAACGATGATACATTTATCACACGGCGGAGTCAATACATTTTCTGAACAGAATGTTCTGATATTCAACAGCCGCCAGACGTCACCGATGGCGTCCCGCCCGAGGCAACGTTCGATCCAACAAACAGCCACCCGCCGCACCTATGAAAGTACGGAACTTACATCCGGAATTTTAAGTGGGAAAGTAACTAAGGATCAGCGGGACGTTTTCCCGGGAAAGCGATATACTCGACGCACTGTGGGATCAGAAATCCGATGGCCCGTTGAGGAGGAAGGTCAAGCCCTCGACGCAGCAGCCGCGGCGCGTCTTGTGTCGATCTACAACACTGTCAGGGATATCATTTTCCACCTGGCTGTGGAACCCGAAGGGCAATTCCGCTTCATTTCGGTCAACGCGGCATTTCTGAGAGCCACCGGGCTGACCCTCAAAGCGGTGATCGGCAAAACGGTGTGCGAGATCATCCCGGAGCCCTCCCTGACGATGGTTCTCCGAAAATACCGGCAAGCGATCGAAGAACATGACGTCGGGCATTGGGAAGAAACCTCTGATTATCCTACTGGGAGGTTAAACGGGGAAGTCAGCGTTGCGCCTGTATTTGACAGCAAAGGCACATGTACTCATCTGGTTGGATCGGTTCACGACATCTCGCAGCATAAGCGGTCCGAGGAAAAATTCAGCGAGCTTTTGGAGGCCGCTCCGGATGGCATGGTCGTAATGAACGAGGATGGCAAAATCGTTCTGGTGAACTCCCAAGTCGAGAGGTTGTTTGGATATCGACGAGAGGAGCTGTTGGGGCAGAAGATTGAAATCCTCATGCCCGAACGATTCCGGACTCGGCATCTGGGATACCGAAAGGATTACTTCGCTCAACCCAGAGTGCGGCCAATGGGATCAGGCCGGGAGTTGTACGGCCTGCGCAAGGATGGGACGGAGTTTCCGGTCGAAATCAGTCTTAGCCCCTTGAAGACCGATGAAGGACTTCTGGTCTCGGCCGCCATTCGTGATATCACCGAGCGGAAACGCATGGATGAGGCATTGCGCGAGAGTGAAGAGCAGTTCCGCAGGGTGTTCGAAGAAGGGCCTCTCGGCCTCGCGCTCGCGGGAAAGGACCATCGCTTCGTGAAGGTCAACAGCGCGCTTTGCCAAATGGTGGGTTATTCGGACGCGGAACTTCTCCAAATGTCTTTTGTCGACATCACGCACCCGGACGACCTGCAAACCGATGTCGAGCTTGCCGAGCGGCTTTTCAGAGGCGAAGTGCCTTTCTACCACCTGCGAAAGCGGTATGTGAAGAAAAATGGCGACATCATTTGGGTAAACCTGACTAAGTCCCTTATCCACGATCGGGAGGGCGTCCCCATCCACGCCCTTACCATGGTCGAAGACATCACCGAGGTCAAGCGCACCCAGGAGGAGGCTCTTGTCAGACAGAAGCTGGAAAGCATCGGCGTTCTGGCGGGCGGCATCGCCCATGACTTCAATAATCTATTGGGGGGCATTCTCGCCCAAACGGAATCGATAGAGCAGGACGTGCCGGAGGGTTCGCCTCAGATTGAAGAGCTCCATCGAATCAAGGAAGCTGCAATACGCGGCTCCGAGATCGTTCGTGAGTTGATGATTTACTCCGGACAGGACAAGGCAGACTCTCGAGCCGGTGGATGTAGCGCGACTGGCGGAAGAAATGCTGGAGCTTCTGAAAGTCTCGGTGTCGAAACATGCGGTCTTGAAGACCGACCTCCCCAGGGACCTGCCCGCTGTTCGAGGCAACGCTCCACAGTTGCGGCAACTCGTCATGAACCTGGTGATCAACGCCTCGGAAGCGATCGGCGAAACGGACGGAGTGATCCGCGTAACCTTATCACGCATAGCCCCGGAATCACGCGCAGCGCCGGACCACTCTCTGGCTTCGAATGACGCTGCGAGCCTGGGCCAGAGCGATTATCTGCGGCTGGAGGTTTCCGATACCGGCATTGGCATGACGGAAGAGACACAGGCCAGAATCTTTGACCCATTCTTTACGACAAAATTCGCGGGACGCGGCCTGGGATTGGCCGTGGTGCAGAGCATCGTCAGCAGTCACGGAGGCTCTATTGACGTGGTTAGCGGGCCGGGTCAGGGAACGACCTTTCTGATTGATTTGCCATGCACAGCCGGTCCGTCGAATCCGGACGGGAGCACCGCGGTTGCCGCTTCGGACGAACGGATTTCCGGCACTGCCGGGACCGTGCTTCTGGTGGAAGACGAAGACATGCTTCGCCATGCACTGTCGAAAATGCTTCGCAAAGATGGGTTTTCCGTGATCGAGGCCGGCAATGGCAACGCTGCTCTCGATCTGGTTCGCAGGTACAGGAACAGCATTGAAGTGATTCTGCTTGACTTGACCATACCCGGTGCGCCCAGCAGTGAGGTTGTCGAGGAGGCCCAACGAATTCGTCCGGGAGTAGCAGTGGTTCTCATGAGCGCCTATGGCCGGGGTATGGCGCCCCCTTCGCTCAATGTGCCGGAAGTCAAAGGCTTTATCCGCAAGCCATTTGAGATGCGGAGCCTTTTGCAGTTGCTTCGGGATGCCATTTCCGCCCCACGGGTAGAAAGCAAATAGCGGGTGGGTCACCACTAACTAACCGGAACCGATCCGGCTACCACTTGACCGATATCCTGCCTCAGGACGAAGTGTTTACGGCCGGCGCGAACCAACCACCTGGAACGATATGAGGCGATGAACGAGGCGGCCGTGGGGGGTAGAGGCTTCGCGGACGGTGCCTGGTTAACCGGCAGATCCAAATTGCCGCTGATTCAAAACGCATAGCACCTTCGCGCGAGGCCGAAACGCCACGACCACATCGGCTGCTCGGCTGCCCCGATAGAGCATTTTCGCAATTAACGTACACCGCTCCATTACTGTCGCGGCTCGGAAACGAGGCACTATCGAAGAGCCCCGATACGGCCCTTATAGAGGAGTCTGGTTTCCAGACAGGGACTTGGACTGCCCGGGGACATCGTAGTTGAGCATTTCGCGCCCCGCGTGGCCCCGCATGTGTAACACCGCGCCATACGAGAGACGTCTACGCTTTGTGGTAAAACTAAAGGGCTCTATGTCATGCGTCCGACTGCAAGTCGTTGAACGAGCTACAGGCTCGGGGCTATGAAGCGTTTCCTTTGTGGGTGTGCCCTCGTGGCTCTGATCGCCTCTTTCGCGCTCCCGCAAGACCGGGCTGCGGGACAAACTCCCGTGGCCGCCGGCGCGGACCCGCATGGCGCGATGTTGAGTACCTACTGCTTTGGCTGCCACAACTCGCGAATAAAAGTCGGCGGCCTTGCGCTCGACAAACTGGACCTTCAAAACGCCGGCCAATGACGCAGAAACCTGGGAAAAGGCCCTGCGCAAACTGCGCGGAAACCTGATGCCCCCGCCGGGCAGCCGGCAGCCTCCTCAGGAGGAGGTGAAGTCCTTCGTTGCGTGGATGGAAAACGAGCTGGACACCACGGCCAAAGGTCCGACGGCCGGGTATGTGCCGATCCAGCGCCTGAATCGCACCGAGTACGCCGCGTCGGTGAAGGCACTCATCGGCGTGGACGTGAACGAAAAGGACATGCTGCCGCAGGACGTTCAGGTGGACGGCTTCGACAATATCGCCGAAGCGCTGACCACCTCGCCTGCGTTCCTGGATCAATACCTGACGGCAGCGCGCCACCTGGCGAAAGCGGGCGTCGGCAACATGGCCCCGCCGATCTCCAGCATCATGTTTCAGACGGAGGACAACCAGGATCCGGCTTTGCCGTTCCCCGCCGGGCCTGCGCGGCGCGTATCAAGTTCACGCACAGTGTCCCGGCCGACGGCGAGTATCGCTTCAGCTTCTTCGATCTGAACATCGGCTTGTACAACCGGCAGATGCAGAACACGAACGACGTTGGTTCTCCTGGTCGACGGCAAGATCGGTGTTCAAAGGCGATCTGGGTGGCGAGCACGATCTGTGGCTGGCGAACGTAAAGGGAACCGACGGCTGGCAGCAGATTCTGGACCGCTTCCAGAAGATCCCCGTGAAATTGAAGGCGGGCGAGCACGAGATCATGGCCGGCTTCATTCAGCGGTCGCGCCTCGAATCCGACGACAACGTCGGCGGCGGCGGCGGAGGCTTTGGGGCGTTGGCCGGCGCGGACGCGTTCCCGATGGCCAGTTTCCGCCGCGGGATCGACATCCTGGAAATCAAGGGTCCCTACAACCCAACCGGCATCACGAACAGCAAGACGCGGCCGATGATCTTCGTCTGCGATCCCGAAGAAGATCGGTGAGCTTCCGTGCGCCCGGCAGATCGCGCAGAATCTGGCCCATCGCGCCTACGGCCGTCCGGTGACCGAGGCCGACATCGCGTACCTGATGCGCTTCTACAACGAAGGACGTCTGGACAACCAGCCTTTCGACAGGGCGTGGAGGAGATCGTGGCCGGGGTTCTGGCCAGCCCCGATTTCCTGTATCGTTCGATCCGCGGCGCACCAGGAGACGGCCGTCAAAACCAGCGAGTTTGCGCTGACGGATCTGGAATTGGCCAGGCGCCTCTCCTTCTTCCTCTGGAACACGCCTCCCGATGCCGAACTGCTGAAGCTCGCGGAATCGAACGGCTTGACGAAGCCCGGCGTCGTGGACGCGCAGGTGAAGCGCATGCTGGCCGATCCGAAGGCCTCGAGCCTCGTGTCTCGGGATTCGCCATGAAGTGGCTCAATCTCACCAGCCTCGACTCGGTACAGCCGGATGCGAAGATCTTTCAGGGCTTCAACGCCACGCTCCGCCACGACTTCCAGGAGGAAGCGGAGCTGTTCCTGAGCAGCATTCTGCTGGAAAACAAGAGCGTGCTGGATTTGCTGACCTCGGATCAGACGTTCATGAACAACCGGCTCGCCCGTCACTACGGCATCCCGAACGGGCCGAGCACATCGGCGTTCAAACCGGTCACGTTGACCGATCCGAACCGTTTTGGCCTGCTCGGCAAGGCCGCGGTGCTGATGCGCACTTCTTATGGCGACCGCACCTCTCCGGTGCTGCGCGGCGCGTGGGTGCTGGACAAGCTGATCGGCACGCCGCCCACGCCGCCTCCGCCGACGGTTGTGACGAATCTGGATCAGAAGCCGGGCGAAGCTCCGAAAACGGTGCGCGCGCGCCTGGAGACTGCACCGCGACAACCCGACCTGCAAGATGTGCCACGGCGTGATCGATCCGACGGGGCTGGCGCTCGAGAACTTCGACGCGATCGGACATTTCCGGCAGACCGACGCGCAGGCCAACAATGCCGACGATCGACGCGAGCACGGTGATGCCGAATGGAACGCAGATTAACGGCCCGGTGGAACTCCGCGCAGGAACTGGCGAGCCACCCGGAATTCTTCGTCGAGACGCTGACCGAGAGGCTGTTGATGTACTCGGTCAACCGGCCGCTCGAGTACTTCGACATGCCGCAGGTTCGCAAGATCGTGCGCGACGCGAAAAAGGACAACTACACGTTCACGTCGCTGGTGTTGGGAATCGTGAATACGGATGCATTCCGCAAGCAGGGTCTGCCGGGAGGTCGCCTGTCGAAGCCGGCTCCGGCAGTAACGGCCAGCGCCGCAATACAGCGACGAAATTGCCCGCCGCATCTGCGATCAAAGCCGCGGCAGCAGCGAAGTAGTCGTCAAAGTAGGGATTATCAGGAGACGAACATGTTCAATACCAAGAAGCACCTCTCCCGCAGAACCGATTCTGAAGGGCGCCGGTGTCAACCTGGCCCTTGCCGTTCCTGAGCGCCATGGTCCCCGCCTCGACGGCGCTGGCGCAGACCGCCGCGAATCCCAAGCTGCGCGCGGGCTTCTTCTACATCCCTCACGGCGCGATCATGCACAACACCAAGTTCGGCCCGGCGCAGGATCGCTGGACGCCGAACGGGCTCCGGCGCCGACTTCAAGCTGAACGAGATCAATTCGCCGCTTGAGCCGTTCAAGAAGTACACCACCTCCTTCGGCAACCTGGAGAACGCCGCGGCCGCGGGTTCCGTGCACGTCCGCAACCCGGCGACGTGGCTGAGCGCGACGTTGCCGACCGGCAACAACATGGCCACCACGCTCGACCAGGAGATGGCGAAGTTCATCAGCAAGGACACGCCGTTCCCGTCGCTGGAGCTTGCCTCCGAGACCACGGTTCAGGTGGCTGCCGGTAACGGCGGCCCCTTCACGACGCTTTCGTTCCGCGACGAGCACACGCCGCTGCCGATGGAGTACAACCCCCGCAAGGTCTTCCTGCAACTGTTCGGCGAAGGGGAAACGCCCGCAGGAACGCGTCGCGATGGCGCGCCAGACCGAACAGCATGCTGGACGTGATCCGGGACCGCACCAAACAAGCTGGAAGGCGATCTGGGCAGCGAAGACCGCGCGATTCTGGATGCATATCTCGACCAACGTGCGCGAAGTCGAGCGGCGCGCCAAGATGGCCGGCAACTCCAACCTTTCGGCGATCAAGATTCCCAACGCGCCGATCGGCGAGCTGGAAAATTTCGCCGAGCAGGTGAAGCTCATGTACGATCTTCTCGCCCTGGCGTATCAGGCCGACCTCACGCGCGTCGCGACCTACGTCACCGTGGCCGAAGGCACCAACCGGAACGTATCCGTTCCTCAACGTCGCCGACGGCTTCCACCCGGTTTCGCACCACGGGGATCTTCCGGAGCGCATCGAGAAGCTGATCAAGATCCAGAAGTGGCACATGCAGATGTTCGCCGACTTCCTCAAGAAGATGGCGGATACGCCGGACGGACAGGGCTCGTTGCTGGACCATTCGCGATCTTCATGTACGGATCGAACATGAGCAACTCGAACCAGCACAGCAACTACCCGATTCCGAACCTGATCGTGGGCGGCGGCAACGGAAAGTTGAAGCAGGGCGGACAGCACCTGGTGCTGCCGGAGCGAACGCCATCGCCAACCTGCACCTGACGCTGATGCAGAAGGTGGGCTGGAACGCGATCACTTCGGCGACAGCACCGGCACTCGTGATTACAGGAGATCTAAGCAGGTGAACCATGTGAAGAGAAGAGATGTACTGAAGGGCGCGGCCGCGGGAGCGCTCGCAATGTGGGCTCCGCGCCTGCCATGGTCAACAGGGCGCAACCAGGCAGTTACGAGGCTGACCGACAAGCTCGCCGTGATCGATGCGGGCGGAGCCAACGTCACTGCCTTCCAGTACCGGCGAAGGCCTGGTCGTGGTCGATAGCGGAGCGCCGAACTCCGGCGATGCGGTGATGGCTGCGCTGAAGAGCCTGGCTCCCAACGCGAAGGTCACCACGCTGTTCAACACGCACTATCACCTGGATCAGACCGCGAATAATGAGGCGTTCGCGGCGCAGGGAGCCAAGATCATCTCCCAGAAGCGCACCAGGGAATGGTTGTCCCGGGATTACTGGAATCCCGCCGTGGAGCAGTATGTGAAGGCCCGGCCCAAGGCTGCCTGTGCCCACGGAAACCTTCGTCGAGAAGGGCACGCTGAAGACCGGCGGCGAAGAGATCGACTACGGTTACCTGCTGATGGCGCACACCTCCGGCGATGCCTACGTCCACTTCAAGAGCGCGAATGTGATCGCGGTCGGCGACGTCGCTTCACCGGTGAGGGATCCCGAGCTCGACTGGTTCACCGGCGGTTGGGTAGGCGGGCGCGTGGATTCCATGGATTTGCTGCTTACGATCAGCAACGATCAGACCAGGTTCATCCCTGCCTATGGTCCCGCGATGACCAAGGCGGAGTTCAAGGCGGAGCGCGACATGATGGAAGAGGTCCGGCAGCGGATCTACGACCGGGTCCGCGCCGGCGAAGGCCCGAAGGACATGCTGGAGGGCGGCGCTCTCGACGGACTTCCTCGCAAGTGGAAAGATCCGATGAAGTTCTTGTACGCGGCGGCGAAGGGTGGCTGGGCGTTACCACGATAAGCTGGGCCCCAATGTTGTTTAGGAGACATGCGTGAAACGTTTTCATATAGCTGTCCAGTGCGTGGCCGGTGCGGCTGCGGTGATTCTCGTGCACGCTGTTCTGGCGCAGCAGCTCGCAAGGCCTCCCAAGGACCTGGCGACGCTCGTTCAGGCGGGTGCGACCAAGCAGGCTCTGGAAAAGATTCGCGCCGGAGCGGACGTCAATCAGGCTCAGGGTGACGGCACGACTCCCGCTGCTCTGGGCGGTCAATCGCTCGGATTACGACGTCGCCGAAGCGCTGCTCGCGAAGAAGGCGAATCCGAATGCGGTCAATGAGTTCGGCGCGATGCCGCTGACTCGAAGCCGCCCGGCGAACGACGCCCGCATGGTGAAGATGCTGCTCGACGCCGGGGCGAAGGTGGATTCCGCCAATCCGGACGATGAGACAGCGCTGATGGTCGCCATCAAGGGCGGCAATTTCCCGATGGTCGATATGCTGGTCGACCTCCGGCGCGAACGTCAATCGTGATCGAGAAGTTCCATAACCAGACGCCGTTGATGTACGCGGCCGGCGGATGGCCAGGCGGACATTGTGAAGCTGCTGCTTTCCAAAGGCGCCGACGTCAAGCCGCGTGCGCTGTACACGGATTGGCCCAGCCAGGTGACCAGCGAGCCGCGCACGCAGTATCGCTCCGTGGGCGGATTGAATGCGTTGATGTATGCCGTGCGTAGCCGGCTGCTACTCCTGCGTGGAACAGCTGGTCGGCTGCCGGAGCGGATATCAATTTCCCGACCCCGGAAGGCGTCACTCCTCTGATGCTCGCTTTGGATAACTCAGCATAACGAAGTCGCGAAGTTTCTGATGGACAAGGGCGCTTATCTCGATGTTTGGGATTGGTGGGGACGTACGCCGCTGTGGATTGCCGTGGATCGCAAGCCTCCTCCGGGCGGCGCGGGGCTGGCCCGGTGGCGCGGCAGAGGTTTCGGCGGCGGTGGGGGAGCTGGCAGGGGTGGCCGGTGGCGGTCCTGGAGCCGCTGGACCCGGCGGAAACGGCCGCGCGGCCGGCGGTGCGCCGCCTGCCGCGGCCGAATGCGCCCCCGCCTGTTTCCAGCATGGCGATCATCAATGCGCTGCTGGATGCCGGTGTCGATCCGAATCCTGAGATGAATTTCCATCGCCCGAACGCGCCGAGCCGTGGACGATTTGCGGATAACCAGGTGAGCACGGGGACCACGGCTGTGTTCCGCGCGGTTCAACTGAACGATCAGGAGGTGGTTGAGGCTCTGCTGAAGAAGGGCGCGAATCCAAACATCAACACCATGGGTTACACCGCCTTCGGGCTGGCTGCCGGCAACGGTCCGAGCGGGCGCGGAGGCGGCGGACAGGCGAATCTGGCGATGATGGACCTGTTGGCGAAGCATGGCGCCGACGTGAATGCCAGGATCAGCGGCACACTCAGCTACTCATTTCACATTGGTTACGGCAATCAGAATGACGGCGTCAATAGCAAGGAGGGCACCTCGGCTCTCCATGAGGCGGCGAGGAGCGGAAGGCTGGACTTGGTCAAGCATTTGCTCGATCTCGGCGCCAACCCCAACCTCCTTGATGGAGACGGACAGAAGCCGATTGATGTCGTCGGGAAGGTCCGGGTGGAGGGGCGGCAGCTCCCGCCGGCGGCAGAGGCAGAGGCGGGCACAGTGAGCTTCGCTGGCGGGAATCAGGCTGCTCTCGACGAAATTCGCACGCTTTTGCAGGCGGCGTCCGCTAGCTCTTCGGCTTCCCTTCGTTAAATCCGCAGTCCCGTTTTGCAGCGGAACCAGGCTGGCGGTTCCAGCGCCGGGCCGGGAAGCGGCGGCGTAATGAAGGCCGTCGGTATACGGCACCCGGTTCTCGCGCACTCACGTCCTGCCCATCTGAGACGCTACATTGGCCTTTCTGGGGAGTCACTGTGTCTGGCAAGCTTAGTTAGTTAGGCTCAAATCTCTGCAGGCAAGGCCGCAAATTTGATCGTAGACCACCGGAAGGTAAACGCCGCGAAATCTAATCGGCGCGTTCTGGTCGATTCCCTGGAGATCAGGCAATACAGCATGCGGGCCGAATGGGTTTCTGATTGGTCTGATCATTTATCTGCAGCCCATGGCGACAAGTGGCGGAAAGGATTATCCAGAGCACTCATGGCGGATACGGTCGCGGCAGGTAAACAAATGCCGAGCACTTACTCTCAGGAGGTAATCGACGATCACGTCACGGATGGATGGACAAAGAGGCTGGGCATCATCTTACAAGGAAAGAAAAGTGATCCTGCCGCTGGCCATGTGAGCCCCCCGGGTACTATGTGAGCAGCGTGCAGCTTCCGGTCAATCCGCCCGTTTTACCGATGCTCTCGAAGAGAGTCGAGGATCTCCCCGACGCCGGCGATTATATCTTCGAGCCGAAGTGGGACGGATTCCGCACGCTGATCTTCCGGGATCACGATGAAATCCTGATTCAGAGCCGCGACGAAAAGCCGCTCAACCGCTACTTCCCCGAGTTAGTTGGAGCCGCTTCGGGCGCAGCTACCCGCGCGATGCGTGCTCGACGGCGAAATCGTAATCGCAACCAATGGCGGCCTCGATTTCGACTCGCTCCAGCTGCGGCTGCACCCGGCAGCCTCGCGCGTGAAGATGCTCTCCCAACAAATCCCGGCCTCCGTCGTCTTCTTCGATCTGCTCTGCGAGGGCAGCCACGATGTTCGCGCGGAGCCTTTCGAGCAACGACGCAAGCGGCTCGAATCGATGCTCGCGGATGCGACCCCGCCGCTCCATTTGACCCCCGCCACCCTGCGACCGAAACGTCGCCGCAGACTGGTTCTCCCGATTCGAAGGAGCGGGTCTTGACGGCGTGATGGCGAAGCCCACCGCACTCGCGTACGAATCCGACAAGCGCGTGATGCTGAAGGTCAAGCATGAGCGCGACTGCGATTGCGTGGTGGCTGGTTTTCGCTGGCATAAGAAAGGCGACGGGTCGGTGGGCTCATTGCTTCTGGGATTGTTCGACAATGCCGGCATGCTGCAGCACGTGGGCGTCTGCGCGAGCTTCACGCAGCAGCGGCGCGAGGAACTGGCCGGGTTTCTGGCGCCATACCGCGAAAACGCGCTCACGAATCATCCCTGGCGGAATTGGGCGGAACATTCGGATGCCACCGCCGCCGCCGGGACGAATGCCGGGAGGACAAAGCCGCTGGAGCCAGGGCAAGGATCTATCGTGGGAGCCGTCTGCGTCCGGAACTGGTCGCCGAGGTGACCTACGAACACATGCAGGGACGCGCGCTTCCGGCACATGTCGCATTTCCGCAGATGGCGAATGGACAAGAGCCCGAAGGATTGCACGTATGCACAACTGGAAGTGGTTCCGCCGCAGGAACTGATGGAGATTTTCGCGAGCGGCCGTTGAGTTATGCGCTGAGTCATTTCTCTTGACGCCGCGCGGCTTTCCCGCCATTCGCGCGTCGGATCGTCATCGGGATCGGGAGTGCCCTGGGCAGGCCGGAGATCTTCGGCCACATGTCGAAGGTTGACGCGGATCCGGGTCCATGTGGAAGACCGTCCGCGCATGGAATCGACCAGCACATCATCGACGGCAAGCATGCCTGCGGCCTCGGGGTGTTTCATTTTCCAGCGTTCCAGACCGCCGAGCGCCGCTTCTTTGCTGGGTGAGTTCGCGACCACGATCAAGGGCTGCTTCGTTCGCGGCTGGGTTCGTCTGCGGCTGCGCTTGCTTCTTCGCGCCTTTGGCGCGTGACGGCGCCACGCGCGCCCCCTCGCCTTCCATCTTGCGGAAATGCGGAGGCCAGGGCGCATCGCCGAGTCCCTCGCGCTCATCTTTCGCCGCCAGATCGAGCAGCTTTTCGAGCGAACCCGGCGCCTCATTCATCGCCGCGTGAGGATCACCGATCTCCGCGAAACGCCTGGGCACAGTGAGGACGGTGAAGTCGGCCGGATCACAATCGGGAACCTCGCGCCAATCAAGCGGCGTGGAGACGCGCGCATCCGGCAGCGGACGAATCGAATATGCGGAACAGGTAGTCCGGTCTTTGGCGTTCTGGTTGTAATCGAGGAAGACGCCGTGACGCTCCTCCTTCCACCACTTTGAGCTGGCGAGAGCCGGAACCCGCCGCTCGATGGCGCGCGACAGGGCGACGGCTGCCCGCCGGACTTCCTGGAAGGTCCACTGCGGCGTGAATGCGGATATTCACGTGCATGCCTCGCGAGCCGCTGGTCTTCGGCCATCCGCGCAGGCCCATCTCTTCGAGGAAAGCCTTCACTTCCAGCGCGACCGTTCGCACATCGGCCCACTCCACGCCGGGGCCGGGATCGAGGTCGACGCGAAGTTCATTCGGATGGTCGAGGTCCGAAGAAATGACCGGGTGGGGATGAAGCTCGATGCAGCCGAGGTTGACGATCCAGACGAGCCCCGCCGTGTCATCGACGACAACCTCTTCCGCAGTGCGGCCGGAAGGAAACGACAGCGACACGGTACGCAGCCAATCCGGCCTGTCGGATGGTGCGCGCTTCTGATAGAAGACCTCCCCTTCCGCGCCATTCACGAAGCGCTTCAGGACGATGGGACGATCCCGAATTCCCCGCAGCGCTCCTTCTGCGACCGACAGGTAATACCTGGCGATGTCCAGCTTCGTGAGTTTGGTCTGTCTGGTGAAGTAGGGCTTGGAGGGATGAGTGATTCGAACCTCGACGGCCCTCAATCGACAACTGCTCAGCGGGTTCCTCTTTCGGCATGGCCTACAACGACAGGCTACAGCATCGCGCAGGTGTAGTGCGCAGGTGTAGTGCGCAGGTGTGGTGTAATGCATGAACGAACCTCAATATTTATTGCTGTTAATCCGGTACCGTCCGAAAGGAACCACCGGGCTTCGTCAACCGTCAGCCCGTGTGAAGGAAAGCAGAATGCTCACAATCGCAGGCAAGACCCTTAGAAAAATTTCGGCAATTCCCTTAGTCTTTGCGGCGCTGATGTCGGCGACCGCGTTCGCCCAGGCGCCGCCCGTATTTCGCGCCGCCCGACCTGGATCGCATTGTCTCGCGCGTTGCGCTTTATCCGGATCCGCTGCTTGCACAGGTTATGGCCGCGGCGACTTTCTTCGATCAGATTCCGGACGCCGCGCGCTGGTCTGATGAGCACCACTACCTCACCGGCGATGCGCTCGCGGCCGCGATCAGCGCGGACCAGTTGCCCTGGGATCCCAGCGTGCAGGCGCTTCTGCCGTTCCCCAACATTCTCGACATGATGGCCCGTGACCCGTCCTGGACCCAGCAGCTTGGCGACGCCTTCCTCTCGCAGCAGCAGGCCGTGATGGATGCCGTGCAGCGCGAACGCCGCCTGGCTTACAACTACGGCTATCTCAGGTCGAATCCGCAGATCGTGGTTTCGAACGGGCCCTACATCGGCATCGGGCTGGTCAATCCTGGCTACTACGTGGTCCCGTACTATGATCCGGCGATTGTGTTCTATCCGCCGCGCCCGGGATTCTTCGTCGGCGGCGCGATCGGATTCAATTTCGGTATCTCGCTTGGCGTCGCCTATCGGCCGTGGGGCTGGGGCTACAACCGCTTCGACTGGGGTACTCGCGCTGTCTACGTCAACAACGCGCCCTGGGGCCGCACCTGGGTCAACCGCACCACCTACGTCCATCCTTACGCGGCGGAAATTCGTCGTCCTGTGGCGGCGTACAGGCCTGCCGTTGGCGTCAGGCCGGGTGAAAGACCCGCGGCAGTGGTCCGCGCTCCGGAAGCGCATCAGTTGCAACCGCGCAGCGCTCCCGAACGCCAGGCGTGGCAGAGCGGGCAGGCTCGGCAGGAAGTGCACAGCAGGCCCGCACCCGCCCCTCGGCAGGAAGAACACAAGCGGTAAAGGCAGTCGAGGCTCAGTAAGAAGGGGCGTGCGCCAGCGAGTTTCCAGAGCGCACGCCCGTCTGCATTCTCATGTCACGCCGCTTTGGGAAGAAACCGGCGTACGCCCATGTCATAGGCCGCGCCGCCGATCACACCGCCCACGAGCGGACCCACAATCGGCACCCAGAAGATGAAGCCGCCGTCGGTCAGACCGTTGTTCTTGAAACCGGCAACCACGGTAAACAACCGCGGACCGAAATCGCGCGCGGGGTTAATCGCATAACCATGCATGCCGCCGAACGACATGCCGATTCCCACGACGATGAGCCCGATCAGCACCGGAGTCAGGTTCGCCTGCGGAGGCTGATTGCGATTATCGATGAGGGCGAAAATCAGAAAAACCAGGATCGCCGTGCCCAGGGCCTGGTCGAACAAGCCGGCGGAAGGCATGTCCGGGAAAGCCGGGAACGTCGTGAAGACCCCGGCCGTGTGATCGAGGCCCGGATCCACCGCGAGGAACTTCGGATGGTAATTCCAGAACACGAGCCCGGCCGCGACGAATGCGCCGAGGGTCTGGGCCAGCATATAAGGAATCACCTTGACCCAGGAGAATCCGCGGAAAATCGCCACCGCCAGAGTGACCGCCGGATTGATATGAGCTCCGGAAATCCTCCCGGCCACATAGATACCCATGGTGACGCCGATGCCAAACGCGAAATTGATGTTCGAGTAGCCGCCATTAACGATCTCGCCCGGAATGCCATGGCCGAACAGCACGACCATGGCGACGACGCCGTTACCGAAGAGAATTAAAATCAGTGTTCCGAAAAATTCAGCTGCCAGTTCCGGAAGCATCTGAGTTACGCGACCTTCCGCAGCTTGGTGACGCGTCCGATTTCGACCCATTCGCCCACGAAGATGTTGCCGTTGTGGTCGAAGATCGCGCCGTGCGGATTCACGAACTGGCCCGGGGATGAACTTGCTTCGGTCGTCCGTCGTGCGCGGCGGATTCTTCGGTCCGTCGGGTGTTCGCTCCGCCCATGCTGACGACGATCTTGTTGTCCTTGTCGAGGATGTGAACCGGGCCTGCAAGGTCGGGCACCACGATGTCGTTGTTGCGTTCGTGGAAATGGCAGGGCTGACGCGTGCCTTCGATGATATCGATCGGTTTGTCGTCGAGCGTGTAGCGCACGATGCGGCCATGACCGCGATCGGCCACCAGCAGGACCGGCTTCGCGGGATCGCGCAGGTCGACCATATTGCCGTGCGGGTTGTTCATCTGATCGATCGGCGCGGGAGGCCGGGCACCGCGCCCGCCGCCACCGCCCGCGGGAGGTCCACCCGCCGCGAGCGAGCACCTGACACCGCTGCACCGAGCACCGTCGCCCCGGCCCGCACCTCTTCCGCCACCGGGAGCGCCACCGCCGCCACGAGCAGGAGCGGGCGTCGGAGCCGGGCCGCCGAAAGTGTTCACCAGCTTCGGATACGCGGTCGGGCTGGCAACCGAGTAATGGAACATGTAGTAGGAACCGTAGCCATCGCCAACCCAGAAATCACCATTGGGCGCGATCGCGATATTGGTGGGCCGGTAGTTCAAGCCCGCCGCGCCGCCCGGTCCCGTGGAACCAGGTCCCTTCTGATAAATCGGCGAATCCTGCGGATAGGCCAGCGTCCAGACCTCTTCGCCTTTCATCGTGCGCTTGGTGATGATGCCGTGCTTGTCGTCGCAGAAGTAAAGGTACTCGGTCTTGCCTTCCTTGCGCAGGTGCATGCCATGCGCGCCGCCGCGGAACATCGCGCCCCATGAGCGCACGAACTTGCCCTTCTCGTCGAACACCACAACGCTGTCGGGGCTCGGGCTGTCCTTATATACGGTGTGATGGATGTAGATGTGGCCCTGCGCATCCTCGGCCACGCTGTGCGTGTTGCCGTATTTGATGTTTGACGGCAGTTCGCCCCAGTCATGAATGCATTCGTACTTGTGGTCGCCTTCGCCGAGGATCGGGTACTTCGTGCCCGTCTTATCGTCGGCCTTAATGAACGGCGCCATCGCGCCAATGGCGCCGGCGGCTGCCAGAAAATTGCGTCGAGTAGTTGTCATATCAAAACTCCTTCAAAATCTCGTCGGCGATCGGCATATCGATCAAGCATGGATCAAGCCACTGAAGATTGTATCGAACCCGTGCCGCATTATTTCCACGTCCCGGGAATTTCGATGTAAGAGCCGTTCAGATCTCTGATCGAAGCGCATCCGAGCAAGATCAGCGTCCGCTCGATATCCGCCTTCAGGATCGCGATGGCACGCGCTACGCCCGCATGCCCGCCCGCAGCAAGACCATATCCGTACGCGCGCCCGATCAACACCGCTTTCGCGCCCATACAGATCGCTTTCACGACATCCGCGCCGCGGCGAATACCCCCATCGACGAAAACCTCCGCGCGTCCGTTGACTGCACTGAGCACCTCCGGCAGCGCGCGCGCGGTGGGCCGGCACGTATCGAGCTGCCGGCCGCCATGATTGGATACGATGACGCCGGCCACGCCCTCATCGAGCGCGCGCAAAGCATCGTCGCCGGTGATCACGCCCTTGGCGATGACGGGTCCCGGCCATGCTTCGCGTATCCAGCGCAGATCGGCCCACGTGACCACGGAATCGCGCAGCGAGTTCTGCACGTCGATCGCGGGCAATGGACCCTTGCCGGGAATCAGAACGTTGGGGTAGCGCATCGCTTTGCTGCGATCCGCAAGGAAGCCCGCGAGCCACGCGGGCCGCACCATCACCTGCGATGTAAACGGCAGCATCGCGAACAGGCTCTTCCCCATCAACTGCGGCGCGCCATTGCGAAAGTCGCGTTCGCGCATGCCAGGCCCGTTCGTATCCATCGTGACCGCGAGTGCTTTGAAGCCGCTCTTCCACGCGCGCGCGAGCGTTGCCTGGACAACCTCGCGTCCGCCCGCCAGATAGAGCTGATACCAGAGCGGGCTGTTCGAAGCCTTCGACAATTCCTCAAACGAATATCCCGAGAACGTCGAAAGCGTGTAGGGAATGCCTGCTTCGCCCGCGGCTGTCGCGGCGGCGACTTCGCCCGAAGGATGAAACATCCGGGTCGAACCCAGTGGCGCGAGGATCATCGGCAGCGCGATCTCGCTCCCCAGCACCGTGACGCGAGTGTCGGTCTTCGGCGTCGCGACAGCGTTACGCGGACGGAAATAAATCTCCTCCCAGACGCGGCGGTTCTCGCGCAGCGTGACTTCGCCGTCAGCTCCGCCATCGATGTAATCGAACACCGCGCGCGGCAGACGCCGCCGCGCGAGCGTTCGCAGATCGTCAATATTGATTGCTTTTTGAATGGACATGAAAAAAGGGCGGGGCGCTCTCACGCCCCGCCCTGACCTGCACCTTAATTCAACCTATGCAGCCTTCTTGAGCGTCCCGTGCGGATCGATGACGTACTTGGTCGCCGCGCCCTTGTCGAAGTCCTTGTAGCCCTGCGGGCCATCGTCGAGCGAGATCACCTTCACGTTGACGAGCTTGCCGACATCGATCTTGTCGTGCAGGATCGCCATCATGAGCTGCCGGTTGTACTTCATGACCGGGCACTGGCCGGTCGCGAAATAGTGCGACTTCGCCCAGCCGAGACCGATGCGAATGCTGAGGTTGCCGGTCTTCGCCGCTTCGTCGATGCCGCCGGGATCGTCCGTGACATAGAGTCCGGGGATACCGATGGCGCCGCCCGCGCGCGTGATCGTCATCAGCGAGTTCAGCACGGTGGCCGGCGCTTCTTTGGTCGCGCCTGCGTGGCCGTGGCCGCGTGCTTCGAAGCCCACCGCGTCGACACCGCAATCCACCAGCGGCTCGCCGAGAATCTGCGCGATCTGATCGCCGACCGAAGCATCCTTCGACACGTCGACAGTCTCCCAGCCGTTGGCCTTAGCCTGAGCGAGGCGCTCGGGAATCAGGTCGCCGACGATGATGACAGCCGCGCCGAGCAACTGCGCGCCCGCTGCCGCCGCGAGACCGACCGGACCGCCGCCTGCGATGTAAACCGTCGAGCCGGGTCCGACACCCGCGGTGACGCAGCCGTGATAGCCGGTCGGGAAGATGTCGGAAAGGCAGGTGAGCGACTTGATTTTCGACAGCGCCTTGGCCTTATCCGGGAACTTCAACAGGTTCCAGTCGGCGTAGGGAACCATCACGTATTCCGCCTGGCCGCCCACCCAGCCGCCCATATCGACGTAGCCGTAAGCCGCGCCCGGACGCGCCGGATTCACATTCAGACAGATGCCGGTCTTCCCTTCCTTGCACATGCGGCAGCGGCCGCAGGCAATGTTGAAGGGTACGGAGCAGAGATCGCCGACCTTGATGAACTCCACGTCGCGACCCGCTTCGATCACTTCACCGGTGATTTCATGGCCGAGAATCAGGCCATGGGGCGCAGTCGTGCGTCCTCTCACCATATGCTGATCGCTTCCGCAGATGTTGGTGGAAACGATCTTCAGAATCACGCCGTGTTCGCATTTGCGATTTCCGAGGGCCAGTTTGGGAAAGTCGATGCTTTGGATCTCGACCTTTCCCGGCCCCATGTATGCCAAACCTCGATTGCTTGCCATTTCTGTCTTTTTCCTCGATTGAGATTATATATGTCTCTTAAAACGCGGCAGCGCCGGCTTCTGCCACTGCATGATCCTGGTCGCCGGAGCCACCGCTGACCCCGATTGCGCCCACAACCTTCCCATCTTTTTTAAGCGGAATGCCGCCGGCGAAAATCATGATCCGCCCGTCGTTGGAAGCGTGGATACCGAAAAACTGCCCGCCCGACTGGCTGTGTGTCGCGAGATCCTTGGTGGCAATATCGAATGCCCGCGATGTGTAAGCCTTCTTCTGCGAGATATCGATACTTCCGATCCACGCTCCGTCCATGCGCACGTGGGAGACAAGATTCCCGCCTCCGTCGGCCACCGCAATATTCATCGGTTGCCCGATCTCGGCGGCCTTTTTTTCGGCGGCCGCTATGACTCTTCGTGCGTCGTTCAGTGTCATTTGCGCTCCTCAGCTTTTGAGATTTCCAACTGCTCCGCGCACTATCCTAACAACTTCTTTGCGTCGGCGCGGAAACGCTAACATATTTCTTCATGGGCGCAAAACGGATTGTTGCCGTCCTGTTTGGAATCGCCGGCGTTTGGTTGCCGGTGTCTGCCGCAGATCCGCGCGCGTTCTCGACAACTACTGCGTCCGTTGTCACACTCAGTTCGCGAAAGCCGACCTCTCGAACATTCCCGCCGACGCCGAGCTGTGGGAAAAGGCGATCAAGAAATTGCGCGCCGGCGCGATGCCGCCTGTGGGCAGTCCGCGTCCCTCAAAGGCCGACACCGCGGATCTTGATCACGACACTTGAAACCGCTCTCGACCGCGCTGCCGCCGCGAAGCCCAATCCCGGCCGGTTCATCCTGCATCGTCTCAATCGCACCGAGTACGCGAATGCGATCCGCGATCTGCTGTCGCTCGATATCGATGTCTCGTCTCTGCTGCCTCCGGACGACGAAAGCTACGGCTTCGACAACATCGCCGACGTCCTCGGTGTTTCGCCCGCGCTGCTGGAACAATACGTCAACGCTTCGCGGAAGATCGTGCGCCTCGCTACGGGCGACGTGACGATCGGCCCGGTAGTCGAGACGTATCGCACCCGCCCCGATCTTTCGCAGGACCAGCAGGTGGAAGGCCTGCCGCTCGGCACGCGCGGGGGCTTGGTGGCACGCCACAACTTCCCGGTCGATGGCGATTACACGCTCAAAGTTGTGCTCGCGCGCAACAGCGTGGAAGTGACGCGGGGCCTCGAAGAGCCGCATCAGATCGAGATTCTGATCGATGGCGATCGGGTCTTTCAGGCCACAGTCGGCGGAAAGGAAGACACCGAGCTCGCGACCAAGAATCCGATCTCCAGCCGTGAAAAACTGGAAGCACGACTACAGATTCGAACGCACATCAAGGCCGGGCCGCGCAACGTCGGTGTGACGTTCGTGAGGAAGGATAACGCCGAGGTCGATACACTTCTGCAGCCGTTTCTGCGGACCACGCTCGACCCGGTCAACGAAGTCGGCTTGCCGCATGTCGAGAGCCTGATTGTCGAGGGTCCGTACAATGCGTCAGGTTCCGGCGATACACCCAGCCGCCGCCGGATCTTCGTTTGCCATCCCGCGAATGCCAGCTGAGGAATTGCCCTGCGCAACGAAAATTCTCTCCGCGCTGGCGCGCCGGGCGTATCGGCGGCCCGTCACAGACGCCGATCTGCAGCCGCTGCTCTCGTTCTATCGCGCAGGCCGCGAGCAAGGAAACGCCGGAAACTTCGAAGCCGGCATCCAGCGTGCGCTGCGTCTGATTCTTTCCAATCCTCAGTTTCTTTTCCGCTTCGAGCGCGAGCCCGCGGGCCTCGCACGCCGGTTCCGTTTATCGCATCGGCAACGTTGAGCTGGCCTCGCGGCTTTCATTCTTCCTGTGGTCGAGTATTCCCGATGACGAACTCCTGAGCGCCGATCTCAGCGCCCCGGCCGAACTCGAAAAGCAGGTCAGGCGCATGCTCGCCGACCCGCGCTCGGAATCGCTGGTGACCAGTTTTGCGGACCAGTGGCTGTTTCTGCGTAACCTGCGCGCCGTCACGCCGGATCCCCGCTCTTTTCCCGATTTCGACGACAACCTGCGCCAGTCGATGCAGCGCGAAACGGAACTTTTTGTCGGCAGTATTCTTCGCGAGGATCGCAGCGTGCTCGACTTCCTCAACGCCGATTACACGTTCCTCGACGAGCGGCTCGCGCGTCATTACGGCATTCCCGGCATCTACGGCAGCCGCTTCCGGCGCGTCAAGGTCGAAGATCAGGCTCGGCGCGGACTGCTGGGCCAGGCGAGCGTTCTCGCGGTGACCTCTTACGCCACTCGCACTTCACCGGTGTTGCGCGGCAAGTGGATCCTGACCAATATTCTGGGCACTCCGCCGCCGATCCCTCCGCCGAACACTCCGCCGCTGAAGGAGAACGCCGGGAGCGACCATCCGCTTACCGTGCGCGAGCGCATGGAGGAACATCGCCGGAATCCGGTCTGTGCCGGCTGCCACTCCACGATGGATCCGCTGGGATTCGCACTCGAAAATTTCGACGCCGTCGGCAAATGGCGCACCCGCGGCGAGGACGGCGCGCGCCTCGATGCCTCCGGCGTGCTGCCCGACGGCGCGAACGTCGACGGTCCCGCGAGCCTGCGCAATGCGCTGCTGAGCCATCCCGATCAGTTCGTTTCGACGCTGGCGGAAAAGCTGCTGACGTTCGCTTTGGGGCGAGGCCTCGATTACAACGACGCACCCGCCGTCCGCGAAATCGCGGCGGAGGCCGCTCGCGGCGACTATCGGTTTTCTTCCCTGATTCTGGGAGTCGTTAAGAGCGTGCCGTTTCAAATGAAGATCAAGGCAGCGATGTAAGCGACGGATTTTCGATCAGTCTGGCGGATCCGCCTGGAATCACTTGCCACGGGATTGCGCGGTCAAAGGTAACCAGCCTGCCGCCCTTGCGCATCGCGAGGGCCGCGAGATAGACATCTAGTAATCTGCCCTGGCGCGGCGAGTTTCTCTGCCGCCACGCTTGCCGGGTCCGAAATTGAGTAGTCATCCGCCCAGAACGTGTGAGCCCAGGAAGATGATTGCTTCATGGCCCGAAGCAGAGCGATCGCCTCAGCCGGAGTCCTCCTCGTGCCCCTGTACGCAGGCTGCGACAGAACGCGGATCAGGCCGTTTTCGGTGATGGGGCAGGAAGCCCATGTTGCTTTCCTGTGTTGCTGAAGCCAGGTATGAATCGCGGAGTGAAAAACATGCGCCTGGATCGACGATGGCGATCAGTACGTTGACGTCGAACAGCCAGATCAACGGATCAACCCGGCGGCCAGTGTCCCATCTTCGGATTCGGCAGCCATCTCGTTAACATGTTCGACCGTGACGGGTTGAGCGGAAGGCGAGGCGCGAAGCACGGGGAAGCCATTTCGCGTACGGTAGGACGGCAGGCCGGGCCGGAGACCCTTCCATGCGAGATCGGAAATCACACGTGAAAGCGTCTGATGGTTCGCCGCCGAGATCGCTTTCACCGTTCGCAGCAATTCGTCATCGAGATCGACGGTGGTTCTCATGACTTCATCGTAGCATCAGATGCAGTGATGCATCGGCTGGATCGACTGTCGTTGGTTTCAGCTCGGTAGTAGGATTGAACCGATGAGGTTTGTGACCAGGAAACACATGCCCCGCCGCACCTTCCTGCGTGGAGCGGGAACCATGCTGGCGCTGCCTCTGCTGGACTCCATGGTCCCGGCCCTCACCGCCCAAACCAGTACCGCCGCGAATCCGTCCCCGCGCCTCGGTTTCGTCTACATTCCGCACGGCGCAGTGATGGATAAATGGACGCCGTCAGCAACCGGCTCCGGCTTCGAATTCACGCCGGTCCTGCAACCTCTGGCGCCCGTACCGCGAACGCCTCCTGATCCTGAGCAATCTCTCGCATCACCAGGCCGATTCCCTCGGTGACGGAGGCGCCGATCACGCCCGCTCCAGCCCGACTTTCCTCAGCGGCGTTCATCCCCGGCGCACCGAAGGCGAAGACATCCGCGCCGGCATCACGATCGATCAGATCGCCGCGCAGCACATCGGCCAAAGCACGCGCTATCCTTCGCTCGAACTCACCACCGAAGACATGACCGGCGTGGTCGGCGCATGCGACACCGGCTACAGCTGCAGCTACATGAATACGATCTCCTGGCGCACGCCCACCACGCCTCTGCCCATGGAGATCAATCCGCGCGTGGTCTTCGAGCGGCTTTTCGGCGACGGCGGCACGCCCGAGCAAGCGCAGGGCGCGCGTTCGAGGAAGATCGCAGCATTCTCGACGAGATCACGCGCGAGATCCCGGGTCTCCAGAACGACCTCGGCCCTCGCGATCGCGCCCGTCTGAGCGACTATCTGGATAACGTCCGCGAAATCGAGCGCCGCCTGCAAATTGCCGAAAAGCAAAGCGCGACATCGCTGGCGGTCCCCGGAACTCCCATCGGTGTGCCCGACTCTTACGACGAGCACGCCCGGCTCATGTTCGATCTCCTCGCCCTCGCATATCAGGCGGATCAGACCCGGATCTTCACCTTCATGCTCGCCCGGGAACTCAGCCAGCGCAGTTACCCGCAGGTGGGCGTGCCCGAGCCGCATCATGCCACGTCCCATCATCAGGACGATCCGGTGAAACTCGCAAAGCTGGTGAAGATCCAGACCTATCACGTCACGCTGTTCGCGCATTTTCTGGAGAAGCTGCGATCGACTCCCGGATGGTGACGGCAGCTCTGCTGGATCATTCCCTGATTCTGTACGGCAGCTCGATGAGCAACAGCAATCTCCACAATCACAAGCCGCTGCCGATTCTCGTGGCCGGCAATGTCAAAGGCGGCCGGCACCTGAAGTTCGCGGAAGACACGCCGATGGCGAACCTGCTGGTCAGTCTGCTCAACCGCGCCGGCGTACCTCAGGAACAGGTCGGGGACAGCACCGGATCCCTAGCGGAGATCTAGCAGGTGGAAACCGCTTGCTGACGCGCGCGACTCGGTAAAGTCGATTCTGAGCCGCGCGCGCAAGCAAGCGGTTTCTCGTGTTTTTCACGAAGCCTTTCTGAGCCGCGACTGTAAAGGAGCGGCAAGAAGCCTCCTGCGAGCGACGCTTATCGCATTATTTGCGGCACGCCGCCTACGCAGCCGATTCGCTTGCCGACGCCGTCCAACGCCAGGACACCGTCGCCACCCACGCGCTGCTCGATCAACACGCCGACGTGAACACCACTCTCGCGGACGGTTCCACCGCCCTCTTCTGGGCCGCGCATTGGGACGATGCCGCGCTTGTCGATCTCCTCCTGCGTGCCGGCGCGAACCCGAAGACTACAAATCGCTACGGCATCTCTCCCCTGCTCGAAGCGCTGCATGAACGGCGACGCCGCGATCATCGAAGCGCTGCTCAAGGCCGGCGCCGATCCCAACACCGCGCAACCGGAAGGCGAAACCGCGCTGATGACTGCCTCGCGCACCGGCAATGCCGACGCGGTGAAAGCTACTGCTCGATCACGGCGCACACGTCAACGCGAAGGAGAACTGGCGCGGCCAGACCGCGCTCATGTGGGCCGCGGCGGAAAAGCATCCGGCGGTGGTTCAGTTGCTGATCGCGCACGGCGCCGATGTCAATGCCCGCTCCCGCGTGTTCGATTACACCGCGCTCATGCCGAAGCAGGGCAGCGTGCCCATGAACTATCCACGCGGCGGCTTCACCGCGCTTCTCTTCGCCGCGCGCCAGGACGATCTCGCTTCCACCCGCGCGCTGCTGAATGCCAAAGCCGACGTGAACCTTGCCGATCCCGACGGCACGACGCCCTTGATCGAAGCCATCGTCAATTTCCATTTCGATCTCGCGGCCTTTCTCCTCGACCACGGCGCGGACCCGAACGCCCGCGATCACAACGGCCGTTCGCCCTTATACGCCGCCGTTGACATGCATTCGCTCGACACCTCGACGCGCCCGAACCCCGTTCCGCCCGACCAACTCAACAGCCTCGACCTCATCAAGGCCCTTCTCGCCCACAATGCGAATCCGAACGCACGACTGACCGCATTCATTCCGCCGCGCGGCCCGCTCGATGTCGCCGACTACACCATGGGCGCTGGCGCGACGCCCTTTCTGCGCGCCGCCAAATCGGATGACCTCGAAGTGATGCGGCTCCTGCTCGACAAGGGCGCGGATCCTCTGATCGCAACGAACGCGCACGTGACGCGCGCTTATGGTCGCTGCGGGAGTCGGCTGGCGCGACGGCAAGAGTCACGGCTCCGAACCCGACGCCATCAAGGCCATCGAACTGTGCCTCGACCACGGCGCGGATATCAACGCCGCCACCGACAAAGGCGAGACGGCGCTGCACGGAGCCACCATGCGCGGCGCGAACACCGTCATCTCTTACCTGTAAGCCGCGGCGCCGACGTCAATGCGAAAAATGAAAAAGGCCGCGCCGCTTTCACCGACATCGTGCAGGAATTCTCTGCGCAGGTGCCCGCGAGCGGCACTTCGACCGGCGGCTACTATCCCTCAAAGCCCGCGACGCTGGCCTGTAACGCATGCTCCGGAACATTCACCGCAACCTCCAGCGCACCATGGGTTGTGATCACGTCCGTCGCCAACGGCTCCATCGCCTTCAACGTATTCAGCAATATCAGTACTTCACCCAGAACCGCGATCGTCCAGGCCGCTCGTCCGGGTAACAAGGCCGTTCTCACGATCACGCAGGCTGCTTCCACGGAGCCTCTTCTCAAAAGGGAAGTCGCGTTCCTTTATCAGCAGATCCTCGGCCGGGAACCCGATCCCGGCCAACCCCAACTCCCTCTCGCCAATCTCGCCGCCGACCTTCTGAATCGCCCCGAAGCACGCGATTCCGATTTCGAGGTCATGGCCATGTACCAGGCGGTCACCGGTGCTCCTCCGGAACAAGCCGACTTATCTGGCAGCCCTCCAGGCGATTCGCAACGGCCAGACCGCCGAATCGCAATTCACCTCGATCCCCGGGAGCGGCGCGTGCGCGGCGGAATGCATCTATAAGAATCTGCTGGGCCGCGCCCCCACGAACTCGCGAGCTCGCCGCGCACAAATCCCAACAGCCCTTCGCCATTTTCTCCGCCGTGTTTAACAGCCCCGAGTTCCACAGCACCGGCGGATTCACGGTCGGATCACACCAACTCGCTCTACGTCACGATGCTTTACCAGCTACTTCTGCAGCGAGCCCCGAATCCTGCCGAGCTCGCGCAATTGCTGAGAACGGCGAACGCCGCGGGCCCCGGCGTTTACTTCAATCAGGCGGCCGCGCAGGCGCGAATTCTCGCTGCCGGCATCCTCGAAGACGACCGGCTTCCTGAGCCCAATTCCGCTAACGCTCAGCCCTCGCTACCCTACCGGCGATAGTCCGGCAACTGAAAGATCAGAAAATTTCACTCGACCATTGACATCGCAATGTCCGGGTTATAGCATGGTCCACAATCTTGGGGACCAGGTGGTTCGCCAGGACGGGGTCTAAATCTCTTTAGGGGCGTGAAACTATGCGCAGTCTGTCTCTGCGGCTCTGTGTGTTTATCTGTGGCCGTTGCATCCCTGGCGCTTAGGCCAGATAGGCAACGGAACCATCACCGGTACAGTTACCGATCCAGCCAATGCTGTAGTTCCCAACGCGGCCGTCGAGGCCAAAAACCTGGCAACGGGAGTCGTTACCTCAACTGTATCGACCGGCGCCGGTGTCTATACGATTCCGGAGTTGCCGATCGGTACCTATTCGATCACCGCCAAGGTGTCCGGGATTCAAAACCTACACCCATACCAATCTCTCGCTCGCGGCGTTGCAGACTCTGAGAGAAGACATTGCTCTTCAGGTCGGCGCCTCTAACGAATCCGTGACCGTCAGCGCCGAAGCTTCGATGCTCAAGACCGAATCCGGCGAGATGAGCCACAACATCACGATCAGCCAGTTGGACGATCTCCCGTTGCTCGGCGTCGGCACCGCCAACTCCGGCACCAGCGGCGTGCGCAATCCTTACAACACGCTGCAGATTCTGCCCGGCATCAGCGGCTACGCCAGCAGCGGACAATTCACGCTCAACGGACTTGGCGGAACCACCACGGAGACGATGCGCGTCGAAGGTCAGGATTCCACATCGCGCCTCTTCGGAACTTACGACTACACCCAGATGGGCCAGCCCAGCGCCGATTCCATTCAGGAAATTGCCTATCAGACCAGCAACTACAGCGCTGAATTCGGTCAGGCCGGCTCGGTCGTCATCAACATGACCATGAAGTCCGGCACGAATCAGTATCACGGCACCGCTTTCGATTACTTCGTCAACGAAGACCTGAACGCCGGCGATCCGTTCACCATCAACTCCAGTGGCGTAGGCCTCGTCCGGCCGCGAAACCGCCGCAACGATTTTGGCGGCACGCTGGGTGGTCCGGTCCGCATTCCCAAGCTTTATAACGGCAGGAACAAGACGTTCTTCTTCTTCAACTACGAGGAATTTCTGGAAAACACCGGGTACGCCTTCAATGACACCGTGCCGACGCCGGCCTTTCTCAACGGAGACTTCTCCGCCATCTCGCCTAATGGGACCTGCAGCCTTTGTTCCCTTTACGGTATTCCGACCGCGAAAATAACCACCGACCCCGCGGGCAATCCGGTTTATGCGAACGAAATCTTCGACCCCCGCTCGCGTCTCCCCAACGGCACCGCGGTGCCGTTCGCCAATAACCAGATTTCCCCCAGCCTCTTCAATCCGACTTCCATCGCGTTGATGAAGCTGTTTCCCGCGGCGCAGAACAACAACCTCACCGGTAATTACAACGGGGCAATCACCGGCAACCGGTACACAGCCATTCCGTCGATCAAGGGCGATGAAGTTCTCTCCTCCAAAGACAGGCTCTCGTTCTTCTGGTCGCGGATCAATACGGAAAGCCAGATTTCCTCGCCCCTCGGAAACGCGGATGGTCTGCCGATTATGATCGGTGGATACCGCGGCACGTTCATTCCCACTTACACTACGCGGTTGAATTACGATCGCACGATCACGCCAACCCTGCTGCTCCACCTCGGCGTTGGTTACTACCATACGAGCTTCGCCGATCGCGCGCCGTTCCTGAGTTTCGATCCCGCGTCGCTCGGGCTCACCGGCTTCCTGATCCACCGTCAGTTCCCCAGTTTCACCGGCATGTCAAGCCTGACTCTCGGCGGCATGCAGAACGTCGGTACCTCCGGCCAGGGCCAGACCCAGAACTACGAGGAAAAACCCAGCTTTACAGCCAACGCAACCTGGATCAGAGGCAACCACACCATTAAAGGCGGCGCCGAAGTTTACCTGGAAGGTGTTATCAACGGAAGCTTTGCCGGCGTTACGCTGGCACCGGTACCGGTCCGACTTCGGAGCCCTTCACGCCTACCACCGGTCTCAACGGACAATCCATGGGATTCGGCTTTGCCAGTTTCCTGCTGGGCGACTATAGCTCCACCTCGCAGACCCCGCAGCTGAATTACAAACAGGGGAATCAGGAGTGGGGGATCTTCCTTCAGGACACCTGGAAGGTGACCCGCAAACTTACCCTGGATTACGGCCTGCGCTGGGACTTCGCCACCACGTACAAAGAGCAATACGGACGACTGGGACGGTTCGATCCCACTATCCCGAACGCCGACGCGGGCGGGAATCTGGGCGGCACGATTTACGCCAGCACCTGCAATTGCCCGTTTTATCAGAAGACCTATCCGTACGCGATCGGACCGCGCCTGGGCGTAGCTTATGCGCTCAACGACAAGACTGTTCTTCGCGCCGGCTTTGGCATTAACTACCAGTTCATCGCGAACTCAGGCGG
This sequence comes from Terriglobia bacterium, assembly GCA_963809655.1. Lineage (GTDB taxonomy): Bacteria > Acidobacteriota > Terriglobia > Bryobacterales > Bryobacteraceae > BOG-234. The sequence continues at coordinate 30,788 of CAWEKQ010000033.1, forward strand.
TGGTATCGTCAGCCTCAACGGAACGTATCCTCTGACCGGTATCAACCCGTTCGTAAACATTTCGACGCCAGGCTCCATCGTGACGCCAGCCTGGCCGAATACCAATCCGAGTCGCTATCCCGCGCTGTCCTGCCACTGGCACACCGACCCTGACTGGCGCACCTTCATTGCAAGACGGGAACGAACTCCGGCCGCCGCGCGTAACGCAATGGAGCATCGGCATCCAGCGCCAGATCACCGGGAGCCTCGAGATGGAAGCGTCCTACGTCGCCAATCGGGGCGCTTGGCTGTCGGGCGGACCTCTTGGCTACTTCAGCCAGACATCTCCGTCCCAGTACGCCTCACTTGGTCTGTTTCCCTATCCCGGAACGGGTCCGTCGGGTTACAACTATACGCCTACGGGCGACACCTTTAACGCGACGACCGGTGCATGGAGCCTTTGCGTACCGGGCAACGATTGCGCCCGCTATCTTTTGCTCCAACCGCTCAATAACGCCAACGTGACATCGTATATGTCTTCGATCGGTAAGAGCGGCATACTCACCCCGTATCCGGGCTTCCCAGGCACCACGCTGCAGAGTGCGCTCTACCCGTACCCGCAGTTCGGAAACCTCAACCCCGCGAATTCACCGACCGGCGACTCGCTCTACAACTCGCTGCAGGTGAAGCTGACCAAGCGCCTCTCGCGCGGTCTCCAGGCCGGCGGCGCATACACATGGGCCAAAGGCCTCACACGGCCCACGCCGCAGGACTTCTTCAACCCCAACGGCTCCCGCTGGGCGTTGCAGCAGATTCCCCCGCAGACGCTGACGTTCAATCTGACATATACAGTGCCCCGGTTCTCGTTTATTCCCAAATACGCGAACGTAGTGGTCAGAGACTGGCAGGTTTCCTGGTCCTCCAATTACCAAAGCGGCATCTTCCTCGCTCCTCCGGTCAGCAACGTGTATGCCAACTTCCTCCCCAGTGAGGACGTTCGGGTCGCGGGCCAGCCCCTGTACACGGTCAGCAATATCAACAACATTCACAGTTACAACCCCGAAACCACGCAGGTGCTGAACCCGAATGCCTGGCAGCCGTGCCCCACCAACTCGGTTTGCGGCTCCGCTGCTAACGGCATATTCGGACCGGTGGGTACACAGCTTTACTCAGATTTCCGTGGCCCTCGCGCACCGAGAGAGAGCGCGAATATCGGCCGCCACTTCCGGATCAAGGAGAAGTATGACTTCTACGTCCGGGCCGAGTTCGTCAATATCTTCAACCGGACGATTCTGCCGAACCCCGGAACCGGGAGTCCGCAGACTAAGCCGGCGGCGAACGGTGCCGGAGCCTTTACCAGCGGCTTCGGCGTGATTAACGTCTACCAGACACCGGGAGCCTATCCGGCTGCAGCCAACCCGGCATATGCGGTAGGCCGCACAGGTACTCTGGTTGCCCGGTTCCAGTTCTGATCCGGGTGTGAGTCGGTAAGATAACGAGGGCTACCCATGCAATTCAAATGGGTAGCCCTTTTCTCATGAGATGTCGATTTTGAGCCGCGCGCGCAAGCTGAACGGTCACCCCTTGGGCCAACGCCAAACCCATCCTCGAGGATCAGCGCAGCCATTGACCCGCCCAGCTTCAAAGCGCCGATCCGGTTCGCTGGGCGTCAAAAATATCACCGGAGCGTCGGAATCGGGCGTCCTTCGGCCGCGCGTGGATGACCTCGTCGCGGGTCTCGGCAATCCCGTCGGCAACGAACGGCGCCTCTTTCTCAGCGGGCTTTTGCAAGCCGCGGAATCGAGCCGGGCGCCAGTACTGGCGTGTTCATATACAGCAATCTGCAGCGCGTCCTTCAGGAAAGAAAAGCGCTGGCGGAACGCGCCAGCAGCGCTAACACCTCCCTCCTCCCTTGTGGATCGCTCGTCGCTCTTCCGTGACCGCGGCGTAGCGCTCGACACCGGTATCCTGCCCGATTTCTCTATCGATCAGGCCTTGCGCGATTTGAAGACGCGCGGTGAACTGCGTGGAGGCCAGGTGGCCCGCGTGATGGTGATCGGGCCGGACTCGATTCATTGATGAGAGCGAAGTTCCCCGATCAAGCTGGGTCTCGCGCATGGCACGCCGTGTCGCTGTCGATTCTGGACATCGGCTCCCGCAGGCGCCACAGCCGCGAAACACTGCGCGGGAGCTGGACGAAATAACCGGTGTTCTTTCCGGCGCGCTCGCGGGCCACGCGGATGTGGTCGAGCACCCGGAGCCGATCGATATCGACGTCGTTCTCGAACGCCGCAACCTTGCAGCCGCCGAGCGCTTCGACCTCGTGGAGGCGACCAACATCTTTGTCTATTCGACGTCTATTACGACGCCTTCGAGCAGGCTCTCTCCCTCGAAAACGCCTGGCGCGATGCTGAAACCCGGCGGTGTCCCGCTGACGAATGACATGTCGCGTGAGGTTTCCGGTGGATCGATGTGGCCGGCTGGGACCACTATTTTGCGATATGGGGATCGGGATGCGCAGTTCCTCGACGCAGTCGGCTGGTATCGTAAACAGTAGCAGGGATCGGCGGCCAGCGATCACGTTAATTGCTGATATGGCACAATTTACGCGGCGCCAGCAAGGGAAGCTGGATCGCAGGCCGTTTTACTGTTTTTCATCTGCTTTCAAATCCCAAAAACTGAAAGATCAGCGATGCCAAACTTTTTTGACAGATCGCGGGTCGCTGATATAAACTTCTCAGTCGATAGGGGTTTTTTACAATCTTTGACACGTTGTCGCAGTTTGGTTGACCCACGGGGTTCGACCAAAACGGTGGCGTGCCAATTAATAGAGGAGACAGATGCGATTTTTTGCTACAACGCTTTGCTTGCTGCTGATTCCGGCTGCCAGCTTTGCGCAGACCGCCAACGGAACGATTACCGGAACCATTACCGATCCCACAGGCGCCGCAATTGCTGGCGCCGCGGTTGAAATCACCGATACAGACACAGGCGTAAAGGCGAATACCGTGACCACGTTCACGGGCGCTTACACCGCCACCGCCCTGCAACCCGGCGCTTATAGCGTCGCTGTCACCGCGCCAGGCTTCAAAAAATACACGCGCACCGGCCTTACACTCGCGGCAGCCCAGACTCTGGGAATCGACGCCACGCTCGAAGTCGGCGCAACCAACGAGTCGGTGACGGTCTCCGCCGAAGCCTCTCTGCTGAAGACCGAGACCGGCGACGTCGCTCACAACATCACGATCGAACAGTTACAGGATCTTCCCGTCCTCGGCATCGGCGGCGCCAACGCCGGCAGCTCCGGTGTGCGCAATCCGTTCAACTCCACCGTCATGATCCCCGGCGTTGTCTATAACCCGAACTTCACCATGATCGTCAACGGCGCCACCGGCAACACGGCGGCGTATCGCGTCGAAGGTCTCGACAACACGAACCACACGGTCAGCTACGCGCTGCAGGAAAATCAGCCCAGTGCGGACGCCATTCAGGAAGTGGCCGTTCAGACCAGCAACTACGCCCCGGAATTCGGACAGGCGGGCGGCGGTCTCTTCAACATCACGATGAAGTCCGGCACCAACCAGTATCACGGCACCGGTTACGAATACTTCGTGAACGAAGATCTGAACGCGGCCTTCCCCTTCACCAATAACGGCGCCGGCACTGAAGGTCCGCCCCCGCAATCGCCGCAACGATTTTGGCGGCACGTTCGGCGGCCCGGTCCGCATCCCGAAACTCTACGACGGCCGCAACAAGACGTTCTTCTTCTTCAGCTACGAAGAATTCCGCGAATCCTCCGGCTTCAACCCCAGCGACACGCTTCCCACCACCGCCTATCAGAACGGTGACTTCTCGGCGATCTCGCCCAACGGCGGCGCCAATTTCAACCCCAATCTGGGCATTCCCTCCGCGCCGATCGCCACCGATGCTCTCGGCCGTCCGGTCTTCGCCAACGAGATTTACGATCCCACCACGCAGAACGGCCAACTCCGCGACATCCATTTGCCAACAACAAGATTCCCGTGTCGATGATCACGCCATTTGCCAAAGGCGTTCAGGCGCTTCTTCCCAGCCTGACCAACGGCAACTACATCAACAACTACACCGGCTTTAACCTGGCCCAGCGCGTATCGACCATTCCCTCGCTCAAGATCGATCAGAGCCTCGGCGCCAAAGGCAAGATCGCCTTCTACTGGGGCAACACCGGCACGGACGCGCAGTATTCCACGCCGAACGGCAACGCCGACGGCCTGCCGGATGTCATCTCGGCCAACCGCGGTACATTTATCCACGCTCTCACCGAGCGCCTGAACTACGACTACAGCATCACACCCACCATGCTGCTCCACCTCGGAGCGGGCTATTCGCGCATCAGCTTCCTCGACACCTCCGCCTACACCAATGGCGGCGGAGCGTTCAACTGCGCTTCGATCCAATTGGTAGGATGCGAAGCCTCCTTCAACTTCCCGACCATCACCACGCTGGTTCCGACGACTTCTGCGTCGACCCTCGGCGGCATGCAGCAGCTCGGTAACGCGACGCTCCACACGCACACCTACACGGAGCGCCCGTCCTACAACGCGAACACCACCTGGGTGCACGGCAACCACACCTACAAGTTCGGCGCCGAAGTCTGGTTCCAGGGCAACATTCTGGCGCCTCCGTCCGGCGTCTCGCTCACCTTCGGCGCCAACGCGACCGCTGAGCCGATCAACCTCTCGACCGGTGGCCAGCAGATGGGCCTCCAGTACGCCAGCTTCCTGCTGGGCGATGCCAGCTCGGTTACTCAGATTGCGCCTCAGGATAACCGCATGGGCAAGTCCCAGTGGGGCGTCTTCGCGCAGGATTCGTGGAAGATCACCCGCAAGCTCACCGTCGATTACGGCCTGCGCTGGGATTACGCGACGGCCCCTCGTGAGCAATATGGCCGTTCCGCAAACCTCGGCCTGACAACTCCCGACCCCGCGGCCGGCGACCGTCCGGGCGCTCCGATCTTCGAAGCGACCTGCAACTGCACCTTCGTCAAGAACTATCCCTACGCCTTCGGACCGCGCCTCGGTTTCGCCTACCAGATCGATTCCAAGACGGTTATCCGCGGCGGATGGGGCTTCGTGTATTCGTTCGCTCCGGACATCAACCCCAGTTCCTCAGCCACCCTGGCCAGCACTCCGTCCGGTGTCAACTCGTTCTTCAACGTGTCGACTCCCGGAACGGTGCCGCAACCGACCTGGCCTAACTTCAACCCCGGCCAGAGCCCGCTGCCCGGTCAGATCACCGGGTTTACCGGTCTTTCTTTGATCGATCCCCACGCTTCACGGCCTCCCCGCCAGAACGAGTTCAGCCTCGGCATCCAGCGCGAAATTTCGAAGGACTTTGTCCTCGAAGCATCGTACGTCGGAAATCGCGGCGTCTGGTGGACCGGTCCGCTGGGATATCTGAATCAGGTTTCGCCGGCCACTTATACCGCTCTGGGATTGAATCCGTATAACAACCCTGCGGATGCCGCATTGCTCACGAAGCCGATCAGCAGCGCCGCTGTGATCGCCAGAGTCGGAAACATCATGCCTTACGCCGGCTACTCCACCAGCAACACTCTCTACAATGCGCTTGCGCCCGTTCCCGCAGTTCAGCACCATCACGGACCTGGATTCGCCCACCGGCAACACCTGGTACGATTCGCTGCAGGTCAAGGGCACCAAGCGCATGTCGCACGGTCTGCAGGTCAACGGCACGTTCACCTGGTCGAAGGCTATGGTCAATACCCGGGAAGACTTCTTCAACCCGGAGAGCTCCGGGAAGTCCATTCAGTCCACTGACCAGCCGTTCCTCTTCACGACGAACATTCTCTATCAGACGCCGAAGTTGTTCAGCAACAAGTTCCTGTCCTATGCCGCGCGCGATTGGCAGATCGGCGCCTTCCTGCAATACGGCAGTGGTCTGCCGCTGACTCCGCCCGCTGCAACGGTCGATACTCCTGGCGGAATCATTTCCAGCGAAATGTATCGCACCGGCGCTCCTCTCTACCTGAAGGATCTCAACTGTGGTTGCATCAACCCCTACAGCGATCAGGTCCTGAACCCGGCTGCATGGGCGAATCCGGCCGCCAACACGTTTGGCCCCGGTCCTTCCCCTTCTGCCATCCCGCTGGTGAACGGCTTGTACTACACTGACTTCCGTCAGGCGCGCCGTCCGCAGGAGAGCATGAACTTCGGGCGCAACTTCCGCATCAAAGAGAAGTACACTTTCTCGATTCGTGCGGAGTTCGCCAACATCTTCAACCGCACCCAGATTGGCAACCCGGTCACCACCAACCCGACTGCCGGCCTGACGCACAATGGTGCTGGCCAGGTGACAGGTGGTTTCGGCGGCATCAACGACGTTGTTGCAGTCGGCGCCACCCCGAGTTTCACGCAGAACGGTACTGTCGGCCAGCTGTACCAGCAGCCCCGGCAGGGCACCATCGTCGCTCGCTTCATCTTCTAGCTAGCTAGCCTTCGGCGCCACGTGGTTCCGAAACACGCGCCCCGGTCCGAAAAGGCCGGGGCGTTTTGCGTTGGGTGATATAAAGTGATTACTTACTGCCATAAAGATCATGGAGACCCGAAAAATGAAATTCACTACCCTGTCGTTTGTTCTCGCCGCGTGCGCGTCAACCGTGTACGCGCAGTCGAATCCGCTCGTCAGCGAGCTGAAGGCGAACTACAACCAGATCAAGAACAATGTGCTCCGCGGGGCCGAGAAGATGCCCGAGGCCGACTATACCTTTAAACCCGCGCCCGAAAGCCGCACCTTTGGTGAGGTCGTCACTCATATCGCCACGGTTCAGGCTGCTCTCTGCGCCTCAGCGAAGGGTGAGTCAAAGCAGCTGGATGGCTCGAAGACCGCCAAAGCCGATGCCGTCGCATTGTTAAAGGAATCGGTCGATTATTGTGATGCGGTCTACAATGGCCTGACCGACGCCGGAGCTGTGGAAATGGGGAAGATGTTCGGCCGCGACCGTTCGAAGTTCGGCATCCTCGATTTCAACGTTATCCACGACAATGAAATGTACGGCACCATGGCCGTCTACCTTCGTGCCAAAGGCATTGTGCCGCCCTCAAGCGAGCCGCGTCCGGGGGCCAAAAAGTAAAGCCAAAAAGTAGAAAAAAGTAGTAGAGTTGAAACGATCGATATGGACAAGAGTCTTCTGAAAGCCGTTTGCTTTGCCGTTGTCAGTGTCGGCGCGATTGCGCTCTCGGCCTGTTCCTCGCAGCCCGCAAAAACCACCGAGGCGACGACTGAGGACACCGCGAAGAAAGCCCCGGAAGGGCCGCCCGAACCCGTGCTGGCCAAGACCGCTTTTTATGAAATGTACACGCCTGCCCACGCCTGGGCGGCCGACCTGCTCCCGATCAGCCTCAAGAGCGGCGAGATCACGAGCGTGAAAAATGCGGAAGGAAAAGCCGGTTTCTGGACTGCGGTTTTTGTCTCACCGACAATGCACTCCGCACGCACTTACAGCTACGCGGTAGCCGATCAGCTGCCCAACATTACGAAGGGCGTGAAAGCCGAAGGCACGGAACCCTGGGCCGGCCCCACCGCGGCCGTAATGACTTTTCAGACCAGTGACTTTACGACCGACTCGGATGCCGCGTATAAGACCGCGGCGGCCAAAGCGGCGGACTGGCTGAAGGACGCAGAGAACGCAGCCAAGCCGGTAAGCTTCACGCTCGGGGCGGCGAGCCGCTTTCCGTCACCCGTCTGGTACATCCTGTTCGGGAACTCGAAGTCGGGATTTGCCGTTACGATCAACGCGAGCACCGGGAACATTCTCGCGAAGTAGAAGTTGAAACCACCGGCTCTCGCTCTCGAACAGAACCTTGCGTTGATTGGGGAAAGAGACTGAAGCGCGAATGCCGTCGAAGATTTGGTAACCACGCGATCTGCTGCCTCGGGGTTGTCGGCCGCACTATATGCGCGGATATCGTCGATATCGCTGAAGGCTTCCGGGTGAAGCGCATATGCTGTCTGATGTCGGCGGCGCTCCTCAGTCTTCGCCATCAAGCGACGATAAGCGTCCTCGCCGTCGATTAGCTGTACCCCCCGCTCTCCAAATCGTCGTACGCCGATCGAGCCTTCCCGAGTGCAGCAAGTTCGTCGAAGAGGCCGATTGCGGCATCTTGTACCAGTTCGTCGCTGCGGCGCCCGGTATCGCCCGCCATCTGGCAAGCTTCGCTTATACGTTGGGGGGTGAGATGCACTTCCATTACGTTGGCTCCCACTCCGGGAGTAGGGTATTGCAAACGCTTACAATCGGACAATGGCCGAAAATCAGAACCAAGCCCCGGAACGTGCGATGGGGTTCGCTACGCGCTCGCTGCACGCGGGGCAAAAGCCCGACCCGACAACGGGCGCGCGGGCGGTGCCGATCTATCAGACGACTTCATTCGTGTTCGAGAATTCCGATCACGCCGCGGCGCTGTTCGGGCTGCAGCAGTTCGGCAATATCTACTCGCGTATCATGAACCCCACCACCGATGTGTTCGAGCAGCGGGTAGCCGCGCTCGAAGGCGGCGTAGCTGCGCTTGCAACGGCGAGCGGCCAGGCCGCACAGTTCCTCGCGCTCAGCAGCCTGATGCAGGCAGGCGATCACATGGTGGCGGCGGCGACTTTGTATGGCGGCACGTATACGCAGTTTTCGGTGTCGTTCCAGCGGATGGGGATCGAAACCACTTTCGTCGAGCCGGACGATCCGGAGAATTTCCGCAAAGCCATCCGGCCGAATACGCGCGTGCTATATGGCGAGACGATCGCGAATCCGCGCATGAATATTCTCGATATCGCGACGATCGCGGCGATCGCGCACGAACACAACATTCCGCTGATGATCGATAGCACGATGGCGTCGCCGTATCTTTGCCGGCCGATCGAGCATGGCGCGGATATCGTGGTGCACTCGGCGACGAAGTTCCTCGGCGGGCATGGGAATTCGATCGGTGGAATCATTATCGATAGCGGGAAGTTCGACTGGAAGAGCGGCAAGTTTCCGCAGATCAACGATCCGAGTCCGGGCTATCACGGGATGCGCTTCAGCGAGGTGTTCGGGAATATTGCGTTCATCATCAAGGCGCGCGTGGACGGGTTGAGAGACTTCGGGCCGTGTATCAGTCCGTTCAATTCGTTTTTGTTTTTGCAGGGGATCGAGACGCTCGGGCTGCGGATGAAAGCGCATTGCGATAACACCATGGCGGTCGCGGAATGGCTGGAGAAGGATCCGCGGGTGACGTGGGTGAAGTATCCAGGTCTGGCGTCGAGCCCGTATAACAAGATCGCGAAGCAGTATCTTACCGGGGGCTTTGGGGCGGTGCTGACGTTCGGAATCAAGGGCGGCAGGGAGGCGGGAAAGAAGCTCGTCGACCGGTTGAAATTGTTCTCGCATCTGGCGAATCTAGGGGATGCGAAGAGCCTGGTGATTCATCCGGCGTCGACCACGCATCAGCAGTTGTCGGATACGGAACAGGCGGCGGCAGGGATTACGCCCGATCTGGTGCGGTTGTCAGTCGGAATCGAAGACATTGAAGACATCATCTGGGATCTGGATCAGGCGATGAGTGCATGAATCGGCGGGGGCTTCTGCGATCGGCGGTGGCGGCGGGAGTAGCGCTGGCTGCTCGGCGCGCGGAGTGCTCAGGCGGGTATGGCGAAAGCGATCGACACGCCGGTGCTCAGCATCGGTTACGAAGAGAGCGGGAATCCGCAGGGATTTCCGATCGTGCTGCTACATGGCTTTCCGGACGACGTGCGCGCCTGGGACGACGTGCTGCCACCGCTGGTGAAGGCCGGTCACCGAGTGCTCGTACCGTATCTGCGCGGGTATGGAACGACGCGCTTCCGAGATGCGGAAGCACCGAGGATGGCAGAGCAGGCGGCGATCGGGCAGGATCTTATCGACTTCGCGGACGCGCTCAAGTTGCCGCGGTTTGCCGTGGCGGGATTCGATTGGGGCGGAAGAGCGGCGGGGGTGGCGGCGGCATTGCATCCGGATCGTGTGCGGGCGGCGGTGCTGATTGCCGGGTATTCGATTCAGAATGTGTTTGCAGGGCTGCAGCCGGGTCCACCGGATGCGGAGAAAAGGATCTGGTATCAGTATTATTTCAATACTGAACGCGGGCGGGAGGGGCTCAAGGCGAATCGGCGCGCGCTGTGCAAACTGCTGTGGCAGGACTGGTCACCGACGTGGCACTTCACGGACGAGACTTATAACCGCACGGCGCCTTCGTTCGATAATCCGGACTTCGTGGATGTGGTGATTCATTCATACCGACACAGGTTGGGAAATGCGCCGGGAGAGCCTCGCTTCATGGCGGTGGAACGGCAACTGGCCGAGCGGCCGAAGATCGCAGCGCCGACGGTCGTACTGCACGGCGCGGACGATGCGCTGGATCGGGCGCCGGCGGAGACCACTGCGGCCGAGCGGGCTTCATTCCCGGCGCTGGTGGCGCGACGTATCGTGGCCGGAGCCGGACACTTCATGCCGCGGGAAAAACCGGATGCGGTGTCGGCCGCTCTGCTGGAAGTGCTCGCGGCATCCCGGTAAGTTCAGGCGATAGTCTGCCGCTCGTTATTCGACCAGACCCACCGATTGAGTGGTAAGCCCGGTCTTCAATCCCGTAGGGTCGTATTTGATGTTCGCGCCGCCGACGAAACTGACCTCGTCAGCAACGATCGCTGTATTGCCGCCGCCGGAAGTGCCGTTTGAGAACGATACTGCCGTTGTCGGGAAATAGAGAGAACCGGTCAATGCTTCGTTCGCGCCGCCGGCGAAGGTGGCGTTTGCGGAGGAGACGATCGATCGGTCCTGGTAGAACAGCACTCCAAGATAAGAGCCGGAGGTTTCCGCGGAAAGGGTCACGGAGACACCATTGCTCACGTTGACCGAGCCGTAGGTCGCGTTTGTGCCGGTAAGGTAAAACATCACGCCGCTGCCGGTGATGGCGGAGCCGCCGACAAACGAGACTCCGCCGCCTTTGATGATGTAGGTGCCGGGATTGAATACGGCGGTCGAGCCATTGCTGATGACAATCCCCCCGCAATAAACACCTGGGTTAAGAGTCCAACTCCCGAAACCGGGGTTGTAGTTCGTCTGAGTGCAGGATCCCGACGGCAGGCGAGGGGAGAGTGGCGAACGGGTCGGTGATCGCGGTCGCTCCCGTGATGAACGACGGGGTGATGTGCCCCCCGTTATTGACCGAGGCGCCGCCGACCACGGAGGCCGAACCAGCGTTTACAGTGGCTGCGCCGGTTACGCTTGCCGCTGAGGCGTTGCTCGAATTCACCGTAAGGCCGCAGTTCATGTTCACCGTAGCGCCGTTGTTGGCAACGAAGGCGGAAGGAGCGGAGGGGTCAAGCACGTAGAGGCACGTAGGAGGTACGGTCGATACCATGCCGCTCGTTGCCTTCGCTTTGATAGTGACGGTCGATATGCCGAGGAAGTGCATGAGGCCGGTCGTGAGGGTTCTCTGTACTGTGACCGTAACGGCGGGAGTGGTGGCAACCGCAAGGCTGACGCCCGTCACCGTTGCCGGAAAGCTGACGATGACTGTATCGGCGCTGGTGCCGAAACCGTTGTACTAGGCGTAGACGCAGGGGGTCCGAAGGTCGAGCGCGGCCGGGGGAACGGTGCAGGTGAATGTCGCGGCTGTCGAGAAGGGATGTGCCGAGGTGGCATACGTGGCATCCTTGATACTCATCATCGCGGCCTGTGCCGCGGCATCGGCCGCAGTCTGCGCCATCTGGCGGTGTGCGTAGATCTGGGCGCCATCGAGGCCGAGGCCCAAAGCTCCCGTCAGGAACAGGCTGAGCGCGACGATTACGAGCACGATCGCCTGCCCGCTTTCACCTGAGCTGCCAGCGGCGTGATTCAGGAGTGGATGTCTCAATAGGTGATTACCCCCTCGGTAGTGCTGCCGAGCCGGACCGTCCACGGAAGATAGGTGGTCAGAGGATCGTATGGGTAGATGACTGTAACGGTGACCAGTTGCCCGGGTGCATTCGAGGCGCCCGGGTCGGAGACGGTGATGATCAGCCTGCTCTGGGTCAGTGGCCCGGTGCTGGCGAAATTCTTGACTATGGTGATGACCTGGGCGGGATTGGCCGAGGGCCCGCTGGCGTTCGTGAGGGCCGTTCCGGCTGTTCGGGAACTGCCATGCACGGTTGCGTAGCGGCCTCCGGCGCGCGCGGCGTTGGCGACGGTTGTGTATACAAGCACCATGCGGCCCGTTTCCAGAACGCCCAGCATGACGAGACACAGCATGACGCAGACGAGGCCGAACTCGACCAATGATTGGCCAGCGGCGCTGGATTGGCTGGCGGCGCTGGACTTGAGCCTCATTGAAGCACCCGCATGGTGGCCTTCCAATGGATGGTTGTGGAGGGCAGAGTTGCGTGGATTCTGAGGTTGGTAAAGGTAAACAGCGGGATGGGCGGCTGAAAGGTGTATGTGACATCGACCGACGCGGAGACGTATTTCGGGGCTTCCGGATCGATTGTGGGGGCGCCCGATCCGGAGCCGGTACAGCTGATTGTGCCGTTACTGTTTTTGCAGACGCGGACGACCAGGCTGGAGCGATTGAGGAGCGAAGAAATATCGTTCGTCACCAATGTCGTGATCTGAGCGGGCGTGGCTGGGGTGGGGGCTCCGACAGCGGCGCTGCCGAGAACCCAATATGAAACGCCGGTGCGGGCTGCGTTGGCGACCGTTATCCAGTCAAAGAAAAAAGCGCCGAAGTTGATCGCGTTCACGATCATGAGAAACAGCATCGGGAAGATCAGGATGAATTCGATCAGGGCTTGGCCTGTTGACCGGGGTCGTGACGCGGACCTTATCGGGACTGTCACGCTTGTTTCCCCTATAGGGCTTCGCCGGCGATGAGGCAAGTATTTGAGCCGATCGGGGAATCGGGTGAAGAGGACTGAATTTTCTGGCGTTCGGCGTTTTTCCGGGTTTGGGCGTTCTTCCGACTTTGAACGACGAGTTCCTCAAAGATCTTTCTGTCGGCGCGGCCGTGAAAGAGGAATTCGAGGGCCATCCCGTCGGGGCCGTGCCAGGCCACGCGTGCCTGGAGCGAAAGCGATCCCGGGGGCTGCTTGCCGGAGTCGGCACGATCGGACTCGGCCAGCTGTATGAGAAGTCTTACCACAGTACCAGGGAACCACCGCTCCGAAGTATAGAGGTACGCTCCGGTCAGGCTGATGTCGCGAAGCTGGTGGCCGGAAGGAGTCGCGCCGTCCCAATAGTAGACGACTACTCCGGGCTCCGGGATACGCGGCCCGGTTCTCAGTTTCGCCGGATCATCCGACTGGTTTGCCAGCCATTTTATGAGCCGGCGATACAATGCGTCACCTCCCTAAGTTGCTTCCCTTTGATTTGATTTCAGCCGGGCAAGCCGCACAGTTCTTCTGAGATCCGGCGGCTGCGCGGGCAATTGGCTCAAATGAGAGCACAAACAGCTTCCGGTCAGGAAACCTTGCGGCGCCGGCGCTGGATCAAAAAAATCAGTCCGACGGCGAACAGAATCCCTGCCACGATCCGGACCACGGTTGCGTTATCCACGTTGTACCCTCCCTGGTACTGATATCGGCAGAATCGCCGGATCAGTTTAGGAAATTCTTCATCTGTTCCATGATCACGAGAATCGACGGTCCGAGCGTGACCACGAACAGCGCGGGGAAGATGCACAGGACCAGCGGAAAGATCAGCTTTACCGTGGTCTTGGCCGCCTGTTCCTCGGCATCCTGACGGCGGCGGGTGCGCAGTGTCTCGGCGTGCGTGCGCAGCGTCTTGCCTACGCTGGTGCCGAACTTGTCCGCCTGAATCAGGATGGCTGCCAGAGCCCGTACCGACTCCACGTCCGTGCGGTCTCCGACGTTCTTCCATGCGTCGGCGCGGGTGCGTCCGGCGCGCTGTTCGAGATTCACCAGGCCGAGTTCATCGGCGATCTCCGGACGGCTGATCGCCAACTCCTCCGAGGCGCGCATGATCGCCCGGTCCATGCCGAGGCCCGCCTCGACGCAGATCACGATCAGGTCGAGAGCGTCGGGAAGGCCGAGGCGGATCTTGGTCTGCCTCGCCTTGATCCGGTTGCCCAGAAAGAAATCCGGTACGAGAAATCCCAGCCCGAGCGCCATGATGCAGGGGAAGAAACCGGCGACCGAATAGAGGCCCGAGACCACGACCAGAAGAGCAGAGCAGTAGCGGAACCAGCACCTTCGCCCCGTAGAAAATGCTCACGTAATTCTTCTCGTGGTAGCCCGCCCTGGTCAGGCGCTTCTGGACGATGGAAACCTCGCCCGCGCTACGCGGAACCATGCGCTGGAAAGGTCCGACGATCTTTGCCATCTTCTCGCCCGGCTTGGCGACGGGAGCATCAACAAGCATGTTGACGGTCGCGTGCGTCTCAATGACCTTCGAAAGCCTGCGCTGCGTGGTGCCGCGAAAAAACACGACCGAACCCGCGATCGAGATCAGAATGAAGGCGGCGAGAAATGTGAAGATTGCGAGTCCCATCGGAGTCTCACACCTTGATGGCGACGATTTTGCGGATAATCAGCCAGCCGACGAAAATCATCCCGCTGGCTCCGTAGAGCATCTTCTGGCCCGTGGACGACGTCCAGAGGATGCTCATTCCTTCCGGGTTGACGAAATACATGCCCAGGCCGAGCGCTGCAGGTAATAGCGACAGGATGCGGCCGGTCAGGCGGCCCTGCGCGGTGTGCACCATGATCTGCTTTTTCAGGCGGAACCTTTCGCGCGTGGTCTGCGCGACCTTCGACAGCACTTCGGCCAGATTTCCGCCGCTCTCCTTCTGGATTAACATGGCGGCGACGAAGATCCGAACATCCTGCACTGGAACCCGTTCCGTCAAATTCGTCATCGCCGTGCGCAGGTCGACACCGAAGTTTTGTTCGTCGAACAGCTTCCGGAATTCGCTGCCGACCGGCTCGGGGCAGTTTTCGCTGAGGGCGCCGATCGCTGTGACCAGGCTGTGCCCCACCTGCAGCGCGCTCACCAGCATGTCCAGCGCCTCGGGCATCTGCTGTTCGAATTTGGCGAAGCGCTGCGCGCGGCGGCGCAGGAGATAGATCAGGGGCAAGGGAGTAAACGCCGACGCGACGACGACTGCGGGAAAGAGGGAACGGGTTCTCAGCCAGATCGCGCCGGCAATCGCCACCCAGCCGATCAGGGAGATGAGCAACAACTTCTCCGGAGTTGCGTTCATGCCGGCCTGATGGAACAGGAGTCGCGCCCGGGGCGCGAGGTTGATCTTCACCATCCAGCGATTCAGCCAGACTACGCCGCTGACCTTTTCCTCGCGCCGGATGTTGGTGGTTTTCTCTTCGAACTGCACGGGCGTCGAGAGCGGTTCGAGGGCCTGGAGGCGCTGTTTCACCGGCTTCGAAGGCCCCGCAGTCATCGCCAGAATCACGAGCGCCGCGATGGCGAACACCGCGAAACATACGACGAGGATAGCTGCAATCATGGAAGATCTCTGTCACTCAACCTGGGTCAACGCGGTTGCCGCCTTTTCAGGCGGCTGGACCGGCTGGAAAGCCAGTCCGCAGGCAGGATTGCCTGCCCCACTTCTGACCCACAAGGCCACAGGCTGGAGCCTGGTGCCACCCTCTGCTGAATATGGACTCATTCAACCCGCTCATTCGACTTCCACCGAGCGCTGGAATATCTCGGCCGGCAGCTGGATGCCCGCGACACGCAGGCGGTCCAGAAACCTGGGGCGGACACCGGTAGGCTGGAAAGTCCCCACCACACGGCCATCGGGCCCGATGCCGCGGCGCACGAAGTTAAAGATGTCCGACATGCTGACGATGTTTTCCTCGAGGCCCGTGATCTCGGAGATGTTGCTGCATTTTCGGGTGCCGTCGCTCATGCGCGACAGTTGCACCACGACGGTGATCGCGGAGGCGATCTGCTGCCGGACGGACCGCTCGGGGATATTGATGTTGGCCATCGCGACCATGGACTCGAGGCGCATCAGCGCATCGCGCGAAGTATTGGCGTGGATGGTGGCGAGCGAGCCCTCGTGACCCGTGTTCATGGCCTGCAGCATGTCGAAAGCCTCCTCGCCGCGCACCTCGCCGATGATGATGCGGTCGGGACGCATGCGGAGGCTGTTGACCAGCAACTGCCTCTGCCGGATCGCGCCCAGACCTTCGACGTTGGGCGGCCGCGTTTCGAGCCGGACCACGTTCTGCTGTTGCAACTGCAGTTCGGCGGCGTCTTCGATGGTGACCATACGCTCGCCTTCCGGGATGAAGCTCGAGAGGATGTTCAGAAAGCTGGTCTTGCCCGCGCCGGTGCCGCCGGAGATGAGGATGCTGAGACGCGCCTTGACCGCCGCCGCCAGAATCTCGAGCATTTCGGCTGAAATGCTCTTGAGCTTGACGAGCGCATCCGGGGCGATCGGGCCGGTGCCGAAGCGGCGAATCGACATGCACGGGCCATCGAGCGCGAGCGGAGGAATGATGGCGTTGACGCGCGATCCGTCCTCCAGTCTTGCATCGACCATGGGAGAGGATTCGTCGACGCGGCGCCCGACCCGCGAGACGATGCGATCGATCACCTGCATCAGGTGACGGTCGTCGCGAAAGCGCGTTGTAGTCTTCGACAACCGCCCCTTGCGCTCGGTGTAAATGGTGTGGGCGTTGTTGACGAGAATGTCCGAAACGGTGGGGTCCCTGAGCAGGGGCTCGAGCGGGCCGAGGCCGAAGACCTCGTCGAGCAGATTGGATTCGATGTCTTCCTTTTCGGCGGCATTCAGGGGCACTCTTTCCGCGTGGACGATTTCCTGAATGACCGCGGCTACGGCGAGCCGCGCTTTGCTGCTATCGACCGATGCCAGCTTCTCCAGATCGATCTTGCTCAGGAGCGCGCTGTGGACAGTGGTCTTGTAGCGTTCGAAGTCCAGAACTTCCATTTGTCTCTCTTGGTGGCGGCCGAGGCCGTCTGCTCAGCCAGCCCGACAGACGAGCGGCAGGCCGCATTCGCCATCTGCCAGATGGCGCGCGCTATGGCCGTATCCGCGGCGATCAGCGGTACCCCCAGGTTCTGGGCTCCACGGACCGACAGATAGTCGTTCGGTATCTTCCAGTCGACGGGTCTCGACAACGCCTTCAACGTGCTTTCTTCGTCGATCTCGATGGTGCGCGAGTTGTACCGGTTCAGGACCACTTCGACCGCGGGGCCATTCTCCTTCGCTGTGAAGTAGGAGATCAGCCGCCGCGCGTTGCGCAGCGCGGGCAGATTGCCCTCGACCACCAGATAAACGATATTCGCCGTTTCGAACAGAATCTCCGGAATGTTTCCCGAGCAGGAACCCGTGTCGACGACCACGAAGGCGTACTCTTCCCGCAGAATGCGAAACAGTTTTTCCGCGCCGCGCTCAAGCGAGCGATGCGTCCCATAGGCATCGGCCGAGGCGAGCACCATGAGCCCGGATTCGTGCCGGATCAGCATGGTGGCGAGGAAATGCGCGTCGAGACGCCCCACGTTCGCCAGCGCATCGGCCACGGAAAACTGCGGCGCGATGCCCAGTCCGAGCGCGACCTCGCCCAACTGAGGGTGCAGGTCGACAAGGACCACCTGGCCCACATTTTTCTTCGTGAGTGCGACGGCGAAGTTCGTGGCCAGGGTGGTGGAACCGGCGCCGCCCTTGGCGCTCTGGAAGACCAGTAATTGCCCGGGGCAGCGTTCGACCGCCAACGCCACATGGCGCGAGGTTGCGCGGGAGAAAGCTTCGGCGATCGAGGTCGCGGTAATCGGCGAGGCGAGGAATTCACGCGCCCCGGCGCGCATGGCGCGAATTATCACGTCCGCCGCGTTCTTCGCCGAGCACGCCATGACCGTTACGGAAAGGTCCTTCCGGCAGATCGCTTCGATCAGATCGAGCGCCGGTTCCACGCCCGCATCGAGGTCCACAATGATCAGGTTGCAGCCGCCCTCAATCAGTTTGGAGATGACGTTACCGCTCGGATATTCGGAGAACTCCCCGGCGATCCGCACCTGGACCGAGGCAATCGCCCTGGCGATCGCCCGCCGTTGCCCGTCGTCCGGCGCGATCAGTGCCACTGAGATTTTCGGTATGACGGAAGCGGGGTCCTGGGCTCGGAAACCAACATAAACGTCCTTGTTTATCTGTTCACGGCCTGTGAGTCCTTATTCGCCGGCCGTCCGCAATCAACAAAAAAATGAAAAGAGTGTTCCCACCGCAATCGCCGGCGCGTAAGGGATCGCCCGCGCGCGGGGATGATTGAGCCCGAGAACAGGGTGGGGCCGAAAGCCCCGCCGCACCGCGCCAAACGCGAGGTCGGCGGCGCCGTCAAACGATTCCCCCAGTGCACCATGCCGCGCCGCCCATACGATTGCCATTACACCGCCGGCTATTGCCGTAATGACGAGCGCCACGGCCAGTTGCGTAAAACCGATCCACGCGCCAACGGCCGCGCACAACTTCAAATCTCCCATCCCCATGCCACGGAGCCAGCAGATGACTCCGACTGCACCCGCCGCCAACCCGATCCCCTCTATGCTTCCCACGAACCCCGCCATCCCGTGCCGCCCGGAGCTGAAGACCAGACCGGCGACGAGGAACGGAAGCACCAGGCGGTTCGGGATGCGCCGCGTGCGCACATCCCAGACCGCCGCGGTGAGCACAAGACTCGCGGTCGCCCACCAAACGACTGAATTCATATCGGGCCGATTCGAAAGAAGAGGCTGGCGACAGGCCCCGGCGAATCAACTGGTGTAGGTCGTGAGCTTGGTGCCAACGTTGGTGAAGCCGGTACCGATAGTGGTAGCCAGCCCTATCATGGCGACTGTCGCCCCCATGGCGATCAGACCGAGCACAATCGCATACTCGACCATGTCCTGGCCGTCTTCATTCTTCAGGGCAGTCGCGAACGCCTGCACTTTTACGTAAAGCTTCAAAGCCAAATCCTTCATGATGTAAACATCCTCCGATCACGCTAAGAAGCAGTTCGAGTACCAGCGCGGTACTGCAGGACTTGACCTTTTGAAACGAATGGTTTCGGTTCGAGGCGCAGGACGGCAGCGGCCAAAGTGTAATCGCTCGTGTTCACGCAGAGGATCCGCGGTGCAAGCGGGAGAAGACACCGATACCTGACGTAAGCGCAAATCGTACAGACGCGCGTCCGCAAGCGCGGCAACACGAACGATCCGTTGTGCGGAGGAAAAGTGTAAAAGTGGAAACTGGATCATTCAGCTGGTGAATGAGGTGAGCTGGGTGCCGAGGTTGGTCAACCCCGCGCCAATCGAGGTGGCCAGCCCCTGAGTCGCCGCTACCGATCCCATGGCGACTATCCCCAGGACCAGCGCGTACTCAACCATATCCTGACCGTCCTCGGAGATCAGAAAACATTCGATGGAAAACATTCTGGCGCGTAGTTCGCGAAACAGGTCACGCATGTGCAGATACCTCCGGCGATGCATCGAGCAGATCGAATACCAACGCGCGGTGGCCTTGCTACTCTACAGGCGCCAGCACCGTCGATTGTAATCGCGAGTGTTCACCCGGAAGAGAAGAGTGTAAACACCCGTAGATACCGCGTCTTCGATCTGGCTTTGCTGAGCGCTCTCGTGCTGGTGACGCGAATTGCTTTTCGGAGCCACTACCTTTACGACATCGATTCGATCAACTTTGCGCTGGGGATGCGGCGCTTCGATCCTTCTGTACACCAACCGCATCCGCCGGGGTATTTCCTGTACGTGTTGCTGGGGCGGGCGGCGAACCTGCTGTTCCACGATGCCAATGCGGCACTGGTGGCGATCAGTATAGCCGCGGGCTGCGGAACGCTATATTCGATTTACGTTCTGGCCTATAACTGGTTTGGCGAGAGCGCGGCCTGGTTCGCCGGCCTGATCTTCGCTTTCTCACCGCTCGCTTGGTTTCACGGGACGGTGGCTCTGACTTATGGGGTGGAGCAGTTCTTTTCGGGCCTTGGCCGGCTACTTATTGTGGCGCGTCTACAGCGGGGCGCAGAGGTTCATTGTGCCGGCGGCACTTACGGTGGGCGTGGCGGCGGGATTTCGTCCTTCCTTCTTATTGTTTCTTCGTTCCGCTGATGTTGTTCTCGGTTGTGTCCGCGCGAGTTCGCGTAAGTCGTGCGCGATTGTCCGGAGGAGCGGCAGTGCTCGGTGTGACGGTGGCGACCTGGTTCTTCCCGATGGTTATCGCGAGCGGTGGCTTCCACGCGTATTGGTCGGCCCTGGTATCGCTTTGGCGTATTGCGCCGGCGAAGCAGACGGTGTTCAATTCGAATCCCGCGGTGTCGCTGGCAAGGCTGATCTCGATTGCCGGGATCTACCTGCTGTGTTTCGGATGCGCTGCATTGGCGGCGTTCCGCAGGGGAAGCGCGATTGCACGGCGCACGAAGGTATTCATCTGGATGTGGGTGGCGCCGGGACTGTTGTTCTTCACGCTGGTTTTCCTGCTTGTTTGTTAACAGCGGATACCTGCTGGTGATCTCTCCACCGGTTTTCGCGTGGCTTGGTTTGCGGGCTTCCGAGTGGTATGCGACGGCGCGGTTCGGCAGGCCTTTGGCCGTGGCTGCTGCGGCGGCCAACTGCCTGGTGTTCGTGTTCGCGCCGGTGTATTGCTCTTACGCGTCGGTGCATCATTTCGAGACGGAACTCGGGGACGTGGTCCGGTTGATTCCGGAGGTCGCATCGCCCTCCGACACGATGATCGTCGGATTCGATTCGCACTTTCTGGGATACCGGCACGCCGGGTACTATCTGCCGGGATGGTTTACGGCGCAATATCCCGAGGTCCGACTGGATGCGGGGCCGTGTGCATTTGTTATGGAAGGAGGCGATACACGGCTTGCGGCGCGGCTTCCGCTTTCCCGCTTCCGGAACTTCATCATTTTTCCGCTGCCCGGCGGGGACCCGCAGTACGACGATTACATGAGCCGCGTTCGCGCGCGTTTTCCCGCAAGGGGCGCTGAGAACGTGTGACCGCCGGCGGTAGAGAATTCCTGGTGGGCTCGGTCGCCGATCTTCCGCTACTGTTCCCCACGGCTGCGAAACGTGTGTATCCCGGTGATCACGATCTGGACGATGCTGTCGCTGCCAGATGACAGCCGGCGAGTCTATGAGGACGGCATCCCGTTGATTCGATAGCGGAGATCGGAAAGGATCGCGGGGTGCAATGCATTACGCGATGCTGGTGAGCGATATTGGTTACCCCAGCGATTGAATCCGGCCCCTCTTTCCTTGTGGTGGAAACGGGTGCAACAGCGATCGCGATGGCCGTGGCATTCTGCTGGCCCCGCGCGGGCTCGCGTCTGTTCCGGCGCGTGGAGAAGGCTCTCGGCCGATTGGCGGGGCGGCCTGGGCTCTCGGTGCTGGCGGTCGGGCTGACGGCGCTGGTGCTGCGGCTCTCGGCGCTGCCTCTGGTGCCGATTCCGCAGCCGTTCATTCACGACGAGTTCAGTTATCTGCTGGCGGGGGATACGTTCGCTTCGGGCAGGCTGACGAATCCGACGCATCCGATGTGGCAGCACATGGAGAGCTTCCACATTACGCAGAAGCCTACCTATATGTCGATGTATTTCCCGGCGCAGGGATTGATTCTGGCGGCGGGGCAGAGACTGGCGGGTAATCCCTGGTATGGCGTTTGCGCCAGCGCGGCGGTGATGTGCGCGGCGATCTGCTGGATGCTGCAGGGCTGGCTGCCGCCGGGTTGGGCATTGCTGGGCGGCGCGCTTGCGGTGCTGCGGCTGGGGCTGTTCAGCTACTGGGTCAATGGATACTACGGCGGCGCGGCGGCGGCGATCGGCGGGTCGCTGGTGCTTGGTGCGCTGCCGCGGATTATGCGCTGGGCGCGCGTGCGCGATGGAGTGTGGATGGCGCTCGGGCTTTCGATTCTCGCCAACGCGCGGGCCTGGGAAGGGTTTCTGTTGTCGATCCCGGTGGCAGCCGCTCTGCTCTGGTGGATGTGGTCGCAGCCGCATCCGCCCGCGATGGTGTTGCTGCGGCGTGCGGCCGCCCCGATCGCTGTGCTGGCAGGGGCGGCCGCGATGCTGGGCTATTACGATTACCGGGTATTCGGAAATCCGTTGACGCTTCCCTATCAGGTGAACCGGGCGCAGTATGCGTCGGCACCGGTGTTTATCTGGGAGTCGCCCGGCCTGAGCCGGTGTATCGCCACAAGGTGATGCGCGAGTTCTATTCCAAGTGGGAGATGGGCGATTTCCTGTACGCGAAAACGCCCGCGGGCTTCGCTTCGCGCACCGCGCAGAAGGCGGGCACGGTGCTGTTCTTTTTCTTCGGACCGGCGCTGTTCGTTCCGTTGATTATGATTCACCGGGTGGTGCGCGACCAGCGCATTCGCTTCCTTGTGCTCGCGGGGGGATTTTTCGCGGTGTGGGCTCGCGATGAGCGCATGGTTGTTTCCCCACTATGTCGCGCCTTTCGTGGGCGGGGTGTATGCGATGCTGCTCGTCGCGATGATGCATCTGACGGGCGTCTTTGGGAACAAACCAGCGGCCGTATGGAACGGCGATGGTGCGTTTCACGGTGGTGGTCTGCATGCTGCTCGCGGTGGTGCGCGTGTTCGCGGCGCCGCTCGGGATCGAAATCCGCCGGTGGCCGACGATGTGGTACGGGACGGAGCCACTCGGTTTGCCGCGCGCACGGGTGTTGAGTGAACTGGAGGGGCATTCCGGCCAGCAACTGGCGATCGTTCGTTACAGCGACAAGCACAGCGTTTTCGACGATTGGGTTTACAACGCCGCGGATGTGGACCGGGCGAAGGTGGTGTGGGCACGGGAGATGGATGACCCGGCGAATGCGGAACTGCTGAGTTATTTCCGATGCCGCAGGGCCTGGCTGGTTGAGCCCGATGCGGTTCCGCCGCGAATTTCGCCGTACCCGGGAGCTGTGCGGTGAGTGTTGCGCGGGTGCGGCGGCGGTGCTGCAGCCCGCCGGATATTTCCGGATCTGTCTGGTTACTGGTGCCACTCTGGCCGGGCGTATTTTGTTGTTATGCTGAGTGCCCGGCGCCCTGATACGCAGTCAAGCGACCTTCAGCGCGGGCCCATCTTCGCCGGGTTCGCGGATCAGCCGGTGCAGGTAAGTGCGCGAGATATCCAGACTCTGGGCCGCGAGTGTCTTGTTGCCATTGCACTCTTTGATGGCTTCCATGGCGAGTTTGACTTTGTAATCCCTGAGCTGATCTTCAAAGGAGCTCCAGCGCGCGTCGGTAAGAGCCTTCGAATCGTTTTGCCGGAGTTCCGCGGGGAGGTTTGACGGCACGATGGTTGTGTCGTCCGCAAGCACGATCGCGCTCTGGATCACGTTTTCCAGCTCACGGATATTTCCCGGCCATGCATAGTCAGCAGAGCAGCGTCATGGCTTCGGGCGCGATGGCGGTTACGTTCTTGCCGTAGCTGCGGGCATACATCGTCAGGAAATGGTGCGCCAGCTGGGGGATGTCTTCGCGACGGTCGCGCAGTGCCGGAGCATGAATGCCTACCACGTTGACGCGATAGTAAAGATCCTCGCGGAACGCGCCCTCGCCGACCATCTGCTTCAGATTTCTGTTGGTGGCGAAGAGAACCCGCGCGCGCAGCGGAGATGGGCGACGCTGCTTCCGAGGCGCGTAAACTCGCGCTGCTGCAGAACGCGCAGCAGTTTGACCTGAGTGTGCTGGCTCAGTTCGCCGATTTCATCGAGGAAGAGCGTGCCGTCACCAGCTTCTTCCAGGTATCCCGCGCGGCGCTGCAGCGCTCCGGTGAACGCTCCCTTTTCATAGCCGAAGAGTTCGGCCTCGATCAGCGATTCGGGAATGGCGCCGCAGGAAACCGCGACGAACCGGCTGTGCTCTCCCGCGGTCACCCAGCGAATGAATGGCATGGGCGATCAGTTCCTTTCCCGTACCGCTTTCGCCGGTGATGAGAACAAACGCGTTCAGACCCGCGACACGTTGGATCAGATCGTAAACCGCCTTCGCCTTTGGGCTCGAGCCCACCAGTTCACCGCAGCCGGAATCGGGGCTGGTGTGACCGGATTGTCCGCCGACGGCCCGTTCGATCGTGCGTTCATGAGCATCGTGAACGAGCGTGCTCAATTCCGGAAGCGATAACGGCTTTTCACAGAACTCTCGTATTCCCCGGCGTTCCAGCTCGCGCCTCTTGTTGGGATCTGCATCCGTCACAACGACGACGGCCGTGCCAAGATTCTGCAACTCAGTGTGGAAGTCGAGTTGTTCTGTCAGGGGATACCCCTCAAGATCCAGCAGGACAACGTCGCATCTCTTCTCGAGGACCTGCCGTCTCACGCGCTCCCGGCTCGAATCCATGGCAATGCTGAAATCGACGCCAGTCGCCGGCGCGAGCGCGGACTGGATCTTGAGGTCCCGGGAATAGAGGAGTAGGCGGATCATGGTCACTTTGCTTATCGGCCGCCAGTGCCTTCAACTTTAGAGCCTTTGGCCGCGGAGGGCTGGGGCCGTATCTCCGCGGTTTCACTTCGGCGGTCCGCTTGTACACAGCCGGTGACACGCGCCGCCTCTGCCTTTTCCAAATGACTGATTCTGCTTGGCCTCGATGCCCTCTTTCGTTTGGGCGCAGACTTGCGTTCACGCGTTCGATGTTCACGACGAGTGCCGAGAGCACACCTATGCAACGCAGACTATCGATCGTGCTCCTTTGCGCCGTGATGATCGCGGGCGCGGCGAGCTATGTCGTCTATCGGCTTTCGGGCGGTGGACAGAAGGCAGTGAAACCCGTTCCGGCCACTCAGGTGGTAGTGGCGGCGCGAGACCTTGAAGTCGGGACACTCGTGCACGAGTCCGACCTCACCGTCACGGATTGGGTGGGCGCCGCGCCCAAGGGAGCGACTCTCAAGAAGTCAGCGGCGCTCAACCGGGGAGTGGTCTCCGCCATCTACCGGGGGGAGCCCGTGACCGAGAACCGCCTTGCGCCGAGCGGTTCCGGGGGAGGGCTGGCGGCCACGATCCCGCCGGGAATGCGTGCCTGTGCCATCAAGGTGAATGAGGTGGTGGGCGTCGCGGGATTCGTGATCCCCGGGATGCGCGTGGACGTGCTGATCACGGGCAGCCCGATCGGCGAGGCGGCGGGCGAGGGTCCGAGGGTGAAGACCCTGCTGCAGAACATTCAGGTGTTATCAGCGGGGGCGAATATCGAGCCGGACAAGGAAGGTAAGCCGCAGCAGGTGCAGGTGGTCAATCTGCTGGTGACGCCCCATCAGGCCGAGATCCTCAGCCTCACGGCCGGTAATGACACGCGGATTCAACTGGTTTTGCGAAATCCGATGGATACGGAGGTGACGACACCGCCAGGCACTTCGATGTCGGAACTGTTCGGTGGTTCGGTGCCTGGCGGTTCCCGGGCGAGCGCGGCGGCAGCGCGCGGCCGCCGGAACCCGTGGCGCAAGCTCCGGTTGCGGCGATCCCGCCCCGCGTAATCGAGCCCGCGCCACCAGCGGTGGAAACGATCGAGGTCTTGAATGGCCCGACCCATACCGTGGCCCGGTTCCCGAGTTTCATCGAGCGTCGCGAAATTCGTCAGGCAGCCCGGAGTAGCGTCAATGATTCGGAGCCACAGTGACGCGAGCGCGTGCGTTCTTCCTCGTGATTGCCTTCGCGCTGCAGGGCCGCTGAGACGTGTTCCGGTGATCGAAAGGCCGGCAGAGACCGCCAACGTTACCGAATCCCTGACCGTACTTGTCGGAAAGTCGCTGCTCCTTGAGAGCAAGATCGAGATCGAACGCATCTCGGTAGGCTATGGGGATATTGCTGAAGCCAGTGCGGTCGGACCCCGCGAAGTGCTGCTGAATGGCAAGGCTCCCGGGGTCACCAGCCTGATCATCTGGCAGCGCAATGGCGCGAAAATGTTTTTCGATGTAACCGTGCGGGCGAACGGCTCAGGCACCACGAGTAAGGTGGATGCGGTACGAGCCGAACTCGGTCGTGAGTTGCCCGGCCAGGACGTTGAGCTGAGCTATGAGAACGACACGGTATTCCTGCGCGGACGCGTGAAAGACCTGGTCCGTTCGGAGCGGGCGGTGTCGATCGCATCCACACTGGGAAAGACAGTGAATCTGCTCTATGTGGATGTTCCGCCCCCCGAAGCCCAGATCCTTTTGAAGGTACGCTTCGCAACCATCGATCGCAGCACGAGCCTGCAATTGGGCATCAATCTGGCTAGTACCGGCGCTACGAACACTATTGGCGCAGTGTCAACCCGGCAGTTCGCGGGGCCGTCCATCACCAGTACGCCGGCCGCCAACCCAGGCAGCCCCCCACCGCGACGGCTACGCTTTCCGATGCGCTGAATATTTTCCTGTTCCGCCCCGACCTCAATCTTCTGACAACGATTCAGGCGCTGCAGCAGAAATCCGTACTGGAGATTCTTGCCTAACCAAATCTCCTGGCCATGAACGGAAAACCGGCGAGTTTCCTTGCCGCAGGGGAGTTTCCGTTCCCTACGTTTCAGGCCGCAGCCAACGGGGTCGGTTCGGTGAGTATTTCGTTTCGGGAGTTTGGCGTTCGCCTGAACTTCACGCCCATCATCACGCCAAGAGGAACGATCCGGCTTCTGGTTGCCCCGGAGGTCAGTGCTCTCGATTTCACCAGCGGACTGGTAGTGCAGGGTTTCACGGTCCCCGCTCTTACGGTCAGGAAAATGAATACCGAGATCGAACTGGCGTCCGGGCAGAGCTTTGCGCTTGGGGGGCTCATCAACAACCAGTTCACCGAGACCATCTCGAAGATTCCTTTCATCTCGGAGGTGCCCGTTCTCGGTAAGTTGTTTCAGTCGAAGTCACGGACGAAAAACAACACCGAACTCCTGGTCATCGTGACACCGGAGCTGGTAACGCCCATTCCAGAAGGACAGCCGGTGCCCGAGATGAAGTACCCAGTGTCGCCGTCGTGGCCAAGAACCGTTCCCTCGGATCCCAATACTCCGGGGGGAGGCCAGCCTTCGCGGGACACGATACCCGTCGAGACTCTAATCAAGAGTCTGCAGCCGGTGAATCCGGGTGCTTCCGGCGCGGCGGGGACGCAGCAACCGGGAACCGCTTCGGTTTCCCCGCCGCCGTCCTCCTCAAAGTAGGGAGATTCGGACAGACACCCGGCGGCGGGTTGCTAGAGGACGCGATTAGGCGCGATCGGGAACCCGCGGTTCACTACCAGGCGCAGATCTCGTTGCGGGACCGACGATTGCGCCGGGCGCGGATCGCGCCGGGCGAGGAGCTATTGAGTGAAGCCTGCTGCCGCGTCAGTGTCAACGCGCCGCCCGAGTACCTGGCCGATCCTTCACTCATGCCGGATGTGGGGGACATTGTCGACGAGACGGGAGCTGGTTCCGTCGAGTCTGCGCCCGAGGTGAACAAGAGCTCGATGATTCCGTATGACGAGCTCGCTCAAGAGACGCTGCATCGAATCCGCGCGCTGCTGCCGGGCGCAGAGGCGTTAACTCTCCGGGTCGGTCGATGCCGCGAATACGTGATCAGAGGGGAGGCCGGAGGCGATGTGCAGAAGGTCGATCTGGGCGCGTTTCCTCTTGCTGATGCGAGAGTTGGCTGGTACACCCGAGAGGATTCGAACCTCTGACCTTCTGCTCCGGAGGCAGACGCTCTATCCAGCTGAGCTACGGGTGCACGTAATCCGATTCTATCGCACTGAGCAGGGCAGCCTTGTGGAATTCGCGGCATGCTACCATTTTGAAGTCAGCGCGACTGCGAACAAGCCGGAGAGGTGGCTGAGTGGTCGAAAGCAGCGGTTTGCTAAACCGTCGTAGGGTCAAAAACTCTACCGGGGGTTCGAATCCCCCCCTCTCCGCCATATTTTTTTCAATAGCATAGGGCCAAAAGCCGCTTTCGTCGGGTGAAATCGGAAGATGTGTCGTAGAATCGGGCCATGGGGCTCAATCTATATCGCCGCCATCGCCGCGACTGCAAAGCCGGTCATTCCGAGGAACATCTCTCCAGCGAATTCGACGAACGCAAGAAGGGCTGGAAGCGTTGCGAGTGTCCGATCTTCGTGTCCGGCACTTTGGCTAAGCTCTATCGCCGCCAGAGCACGGGCAAATGGGAGTGGGAGGATGCGAAGGCCGCAATCGCCGCTCTCGATGCATCCGGCTCCTGGACCGGCGAAGTCAAACCGAAGCCTGAACCACTGCCCGAGAAACAGGCGCCCCACCGAAAGCCGATTGCCCAGGCGACTGCTGCTTTTCAGAGCGAGTTCGGCGAGCACGCCGCTTTTGCCACCCAGAAGAAATACCGCCTGATGCTGAATAAGCTGAAGGAATTCTCCGAACAACGCGGCTACGTGATGATCGATCAGTGGGGTCCGTCCGACGTGCGCGAGTTCCGATCTTCGTGGAATGTAAGTCCGCAGACGGCGCCGCGGCGCATGAGCATGGTCCGGGCCTTCTTCGAATACTGCCTTTCAAATGAATGGACCGAACGTAATCCCGCGCGTTTGGTCAAGAATCCCAAGAGTAGGGATGCGAGCGACCGGCGGGGTGAGCAGAAACTTCCCTTCAGCGACGATGAGATCAAACGCATGTACGAAGCGTGCCCAAAATACGGGAACGAACAGCGCTATCGCTGGAAAGGGCAAGATCTTGCGGATTTCATCTCGTTGTCCGTCTACACCGGTTTACGCATTTCGGATGTGGCCCAGTTTCACATCGATCGCATGCAGTCGGACACAGGCGAGATTCTGATCCGCACGACCAAGGCGGGAACGCACGTCTATACGTGGGTGCCACCATGGCTACAGGAGCGTATCAAAGCCCGCGGCAAGGAGGTGGGGCCATTCATTTTCGGCGCTCACCAGACCAAGAGCCTCGACGTCATCACCGAACTCTGGCGCCGCAAACTGAACAAGCTGTGGGAAATGTCCGGGCCATGGAAGCTGAAGCCAACACCGCACCGTTTCCGGCATACATTCGCCCGAATCGTTTTGCAACGCGGCGTGTCCGTGCGCGATGTCGCCGACCTGCTCGGGAATTCGGAGCCGATGATCCGCAAACATTACGCCGCGTGGATTCCCGAGCGCCAGCAACGCCTCACGCAGATTCTGAAGGACGCATTCGCCGAAAAACCGAAGCCTAAACTCGTGACGATGCCGAGGAGGAGGCGCTAGTCGCCGGGACCAGCGCGATTGTGGAAGACCACACCGTCCATTCGCCGCCAGCGGTACCCGTCCCCAATGACGAACTGGCCGTGCCATTCGACCCGACGCGTCCGTTTGCCCTGCCAGAGTACGAATGGGCCTTCAGCGGATTCGTGAAAACCGCCGTCGATACCTTGATGGTTGCGAAGAGCGATCTATTGAGCAGGCTGAAGCCGATGCCGGCTTCTGAAATTCACACTTCTCGCAATACCACCGATGCCGGGGAGATCGTGGAGAATAAGCCGGTTCGGATGGCGCTTCCCATACCCATGGATTTCAAGGATGTGGTTGCGGGCAACCTTGCGCCAATTACCGAGTCGATTAACAGCGCCGCCGAAGAAGGCGTAGCCACGGTTGAGCCGCAATTCTTCGAATATATGAGCAGGTTGACCGAGGCATTTGCGACCCGCGTGGATATGAATGGGGCGCCTTTCGATCACGGCGCAATCAGGAAAATGGTGGAGAACTCACAATTCGACTTCAACGATGATGGTTCGCCCGACCTGGAGTCGTGGGTTTTTCGGACGTACAACCCGACCCGGCTGATCACTCTCGATGAAATGATGCAGATGTTGCCAACACGTACGGCAGAAGAGACGCGCCAGTGGATTGAGATGATCGAGCGGAAAAGAATCGAATTCAATGCTAAGCGACGTCATCGA
The DNA here is from genome assembly GCA_963809655.1 of Terriglobia bacterium. Taxonomy (GTDB): domain Bacteria; phylum Acidobacteriota; class Terriglobia; order Bryobacterales; family Bryobacteraceae; genus BOG-234. The sequence goes on from CAWEKQ010000033.1 coordinate 60,651, forward strand.
ACGCTATCTTGATTCGCTGGATGAGCGGGAGTTCGACGCGCCCTTCATCGCGCTGCTGCGCAGCCTCGGCTATTGGGACATCCACTTCCTGCATGGTGGCTATGAATTCGGGAAAGATTTTATCGCCAAGGCCCGCGTTGACGGATTGGAAAGCCAATTCGCGTTCCAGACCAAGGCGGGCGACATCAACCGCCAAGCGTGGGATGCAGCCCGTGGCCAAATCGACTTGCTCAGGACCGATGCCGCCGCGCACCCGTCCTTCGACCGCACGCTTCCACGGAAGGCCGTTTTCGTCACCACCGGCCGCTTCGTAGGCGGCGCACCCATCGCCGCCCAGAATTACCGTAATCATTTAGCCAGCCTGGGAGAGATTACCTTCACGACATGGGAAAAGACAGGATCTCATTCAACTCATAACCAGCGATCCGCGGGTTCTGCTCGCTTCGGACGCGCAGGGCGCGTTTCTGATGCTCCTCGGCCAGATCGACGAGGGGAAAACGTCAGACCCGGATATCGAAGGTTATTCGCGGCGGTGGCTGTCCAGCCCGAAGAGCGTTTATCAACTCACTATCGAAGCCGCCGTAATCGCTCAGCGCCTACGCAACGCTAAGCGATTGGATTTGGCCTGTTTGACAGCGCTTAGCGCCTTCACCGACAAGTCCGTGATCACCGATCCGACGTACGAAGGGTGGGAACCCGTCGCGCCTGTCGGGGATTTGTGCCCGACCAGCCGCACATCCGTCTCCTGGGAACAGAAGTGGCCGCTGAAACCGGACATCGTGCTCGAAGGCGGAAACTGGGCGGCACTCGGCGATCAGATCGATTGTCCGGACGACCTCGGCCTCCTGACCACATACCGGGATCCCACCACCCGTCACTTCGACATCTTTCGGGACACCAGTGCGGCAACGGCCCTCGGGGCAAATCTCGCCGGCAAGATCATCGCGGCCATGCCGCAACGCTGGCCCGAGACCATTCGGGCGCTGATGATCCACTCGGCGGAATGGACGCCAGCGATGCGACAAAAGTTCGACGCCGCGGGTTCGGAGCAGCAGAAACGCGTTCTTCTCCGGAAGTACGGATACGGTGTGCCCGATTACTACCGCGCCGTTTTGAGCGCAGCCAACGATTTGACGCTGATCGCGGAAGACAGCTTTCAGCCGTTTCAGAAGGACGGCAGCGCGATCAAGACGCGCCACATGAATCTCCATCAGTTCCCGTGGCCGCGGGCGGAATTGGAGCAGCTTGGTGAAACCGAAGTGGAATTGCGGGTCACGCTTTCTTACTATGTAGAACCGAATCCCGGCGAGCGGGGATGGCTCCGGCGGCATCGATACCCGTCATACGGACTTCGGTTCGCCGTTAAAAAGTCCCTCGAATCCGTGGACACATTCCGCACGCGCATTAACGCCGCGGCAGTTGCTGAAGAGGAGGAACTCGGAGCGATTGACGCCGGGTCCGACGATTGGTTTCTGGGTGCCCGACTCAGGAACCTCGGATCGGTTCATTCGGACTACTGGCGAGGGACCGCCGCCGAGCTTGCCCGGCGATCAGCCATCGGCGTCTATCCGATTGGCGGGTGGTGGAAAGAGAATCCAGCACACCAGCGATACGACCGGCCCATCCGCTACGCGCTCATTGTCTCCATCCGGGCCGTCAACGGGACCATCGACATCTATACTCCGGTGATGACGGAAATTGCCACGCAGGTGGAAGTGACCACGTGACCGCTTAGGGAAACTCCAATTGAACAGGAGCCGCCCATCTGCCCCCTGATTTGCGACTTTTCTGAAGGGCTTCGATTATTCGTGTCCCGGGGCATCGCTGGTGCATGTTCGACTCGCCCGATTTTGCGCGCCAGAGTCAAGGATTAAAGTGAACGTTCCGATGGTGTTCGGGATCATCCCGCAATGCTAAATCAGTTGCGTACCGTCGTCAGCGCCGGCAGCATTGTTACGCAGAAAGCCCACACGGCCACGTGCATTGTCATCAGAGCGAAAGCCTGGGGCCATCCTCCGCCCCACGAGTGCCGGAGCGCAACCAGGACATCAAGGACGAACGAAACGAGGAGAACTTCCACGCCAGAGAACGGTACTGGGCAATCGGGTTGAGTTTGTACGAGCACATTCTGAAGAACACGAAAATAGCCGCCCCGCCGAACAGCACCGTGTCAAGGACCGGGGGCTCCGGACTGAGTGGCTGGAAATCGGGATCCGGCATCAGAATGTGAATTGCGATGAATGACCACCACCACAATGGCTGACGCCAGCGGCGTCAGCGGACCTGTCCACAGCACGCGCGCTGGATTCACCCGTTTGCGAGAGAGATCGGTTTGAGAAGCCGCCGAGCCCGGCATGCGCTCGACTCTAACAAAAATCCGTCAAAGGGTTCAGATGTTTTCCACCAACGGAGGCGATATCGGTCAAGATCATCAATGGATGGTCTTATGGGCGCTACACTCTGCTTGCCTCGTCAATTTCCGCATGGCGCGTAATACGCTCGGGTGTAGAACATGACGTGAATCGAATAGCTCGCTACTTCGTAACCACGAGAATCGAAAATGAATCGGGAACCATCTTGCCGCCGTAACCAGCCACACCCGCCCTCGCCGGTCCTGTTGGCGGCATGAAATCACCCGCGAGCAGCAATATGCGGTTTGTCTTGCTGTCCCACACCATCTGCTTGGCACTGTCCTTCGTCTGCACGGTCTGCTCAATCGCAAAGCTGGCAGGGCTCTTTTCCTTAATAATAGTCAGAGTTCCATCGATCTCGGCACTGTAGGCTTCCTTCGTTTGCGGGTTGAAGACGGCGGAATCCGCGGTGGATCCGATCGGCAGAGTATCCAGGATCTTTCCATCGGCGGCATTAAGAATCATCATCGTTTGTGGCATTCGGCAGCCGGCAAACAGGATTCGGTTCTTCACATCAATTGCGAGGCCGGCGCACCGTCCACCGTTGGGCGCCACGCTGTAACGCGCGGAAACGGTGACCGTCCTGGCGTCAATTACAGCGATGTCGTTCTTGTCACGCACGTCGACGTAAACCTTGCCGTTACGATTTGTGGCGGCCTGCTCGGGCTCACCACCCAGGTCGATTGTTCCCAGCACGGAGCCATCGACCGCATTGATAACCGTTGCATTCGGCGCGATGTGGCTGAAGACGAAGACATGCTGATTGAATGGATCGAAGAGAATGGCGTCCGGGCGGCCCTGAACGTCGATCGTTTTGATCGTCTTCAGTGTCTTTGCGTCAAACATCGTGACCGGTTGGCTGCTCGCGAACCCGTGACCCGATTTGGGATCGACGACGACACCGTTGGCCGCCGCATCCGGTATTTCGCCAACTGGCTCAAGAGTGTCCAGATTGAAAACGGTGATTCGGCCGGGGTTCTTGCGTGGAATGTATAACCGGCGCGCCTCGACATCCGCAAAAGCCGTATCGAATGTGCCTTCGCCACCGACCTTCACCACCTTCGAGACCTTGTATGGCCCATCCGCCAGTGTCAGCTGAGGCAGGCCGGTCAGGAGCAACATCACAAGGCCGGCTGCATATAACACGCTGGATTTTCGCAATTTCGTTTCCCCCAAGGTAGTTTATAGGAATATCTCAGGTCCGGAGAGCTTGATTCCAATATCCATCTGCCTGAGAGCAATGGACTTTCGTTCGTGCCAGTTCGTTCATTTGAACCACGCGTCAGTTCGTCGCCGCCGTCGTTTACGTTTATAGCAGCGGAAGTTAACTCCAGAGAAACCCTTGGATGACGAGTTGTTCATTAACTCGAAGTTTCCCGAGAACTGATCGATACGGAAGACAGGAGTCAGGACACATATGATCAATCCAGTTTCTTCCGCATCGGCAGTGTCACAGGCCGTTGCCCCGCAGAATACGGCGCCAGCCAAGCCACAGCCTGCTTCGTCTTCCGAACCTACGGACTCGGTTCAGCTGAGTCCGAAGGCGCACGCCCAATCGTCTGGCGACGTCGATCACGACGGCGACAGTCACAAACGCGGAGCGTCTCCCCAAGGGTAGGGGGCGCATTCGCGAATCCATTCAAAACTTGGGAATCGAACTGCGCAATCAGTGATTGTGGCCTTCCGGTCCGGCCTGTGGACCGAGCGCCTTTTCCGCCCCGGGGATCAGCATCTGTTTTTCCTGGTCGCTCAGCCGTGCGTTCGGATGCATCGGGAGATAGAACCAAGGCGGCATGTCGCCCTATCTGACCTCCTGAGCAACGTCTTTGGCATGGCGCTGTGACTGGTCCCACCGGGTAAAGTTCAGGTGGCGACGCCCTTCGTTGACGTCTCTTTGAACGAGCCAGGAAACGGGCGCCACGTTCGAATACCATGGCCACGTTGTCTGATTACTGTGGCAGTCGTAGCAAGCGCGGTGAAAGAGGCTCGCGGTATCGGACGAATCCCAGCCCGGTTCTTTCGTGACAGCCGGATTCGTGTGCGAATGGCCGAACGGCACAACCTGAATAAGGATCGCCAGAATCAGCACCCACCAGACCAACTTCAGAGTCCTATTGTGGAGGTTTGGCTTCCGGCGTCTGTGGTTCGTGTTTCTTGTTCAGATCGCGCGACAGCATGAGCTTGAAAGTCAGTCGGTCGCCGCCGGCGGTGTAGCCCACGCCGACTCCAGCTTCGATATTCACCATCTTGTTGTTGTGATCCATGACAGCCCAAACCTCATGGAACTGCTGGCTTACCGGAACGAAATTGCGAAGGGAGCCGAAACCGTCGTATTCCTCGGCAGCGACGGTCCATCGGTCGTTGAAGTTGTAGGCCACGCGTGTAGCCGGATTGAATTGGAGGTTCCGGACGCCGCCGTAATATTCGTTGTCGAGGATCGGATTGAAAATGATGTCCCATGGTTTGAGATGCAGGCCCACGATGGGGCGTATTTCGGAGGTAAACGTTCGTTCCTCCCAGTAGCGGCGGTTGCCCAACTGACTCGCGACGTACCCCTCAACTGGACCACGGCACAAAAGAGCGATCCCCGGAATTTCTCCGCCGGACAGGTGCTGGGGTTCAATCGCGCAGTCAAAGGCATTGAGAAGAACGAGACGCTGGAGGTGGTTCGGATTGCCTACAAGGGCGTGGCGGTTCGCAATGCCGTCGGTGAGGAACGCACCCTCACAGCGAAACAGGCGAAGTCTTTCGACGTATACGAACGACGTTCCATCGAAGTCGCCACTGGCGACCGGCTGCTGCTCGCGGCAAACCGACGTGAGAACGGATTCCGGGCCACAAACGGTGAAATCGTGACTGTCGCCGAAGTTGACCGGGCAGGTCGCATTTGCCTGGAGGATGGCCGGACGCTGCCTGCCGGTTTCAGACACTTCACGCACGGGTACGCGGTAACCGCGCAACGAAGTCAGGGAAAGTCCGTGGATGCAGTCATCATCTCCGGCGACGGGATGCGGAAGGAACTGTTTTACGTCGCTGCTTCGAGAGGGCGGCAAAGCGTTCAGGTCGTCACGAGCGACAAAGAATCGCTGCGCGAATCCGTGGCTCGATCATCCATGCGGAAATCAGCCTCGGAGCTGGCGCGCAAAGCGGGAACCGTTTTCGTTCGGGGTGCGTGCCGCGGAATCATGGCGGCGCGGCACCTGGCGATGCGGTTGAGTATGCGTGAGACCGCACCGGCGCCGGCCCAGATCAACTACCAAAACGAGCCCAGACAAAACAAGCCCAGAATGGAGCGACATCGTGAACGCGGTTTCGGTCGATAGACAGCGCAGCTGGAAAACAATCGGGACCGAGCGTCAGACGGGGCTGGAGATTATTCTCCTGAAACGGACGTATGTGTTCCCCTGGAGCCAGTTTCTTTACGCCGAGGGCGGCGACGACGAAATACGGGCGGTGTTCACCACGCATGACGTGATCGTCAGAGGCACGGCATTGACCAGAATGCTCGCTGAACTTGCGGGCCAGCGGATTGCCCGGCTGCAGGAACCGGCCCGCACAGATCGGTTCGACGAATCGTCGGGGCCGGTTGTGCGGCAGCTCATCGTGGAACGGGTTCAGGAGGCGCGAATCTGATCCGCAAAAAAACCGGGGAGCGAGCTGTTCGAGATGCCGCCGAGGGCGACAATTACACCCGGTACGATAGAGGTGCCATGGCGATACACTTTGATGCCGTTTACGAGCAGGGCGTACTGCGCCCTCTGGAAACGCTTGCCCTGGCTGAGCATCAGCGAGTCCGTGTGACCGTGGATGAGCGGAAACGCCCGCTGAGTTGGGAGTCCGCACAACAACCTGTTGATGGTCGGGCCGAACTCGACTGGCTTGCCAACGAATCGCGTCACTACACAGGCGAATGGGTTGCGCTCGACGGCAACCGGCTGGTCGCGCATGGGCCGAAGCTGGCTGCAGTGAAATCGGCGGCGCAAGCCGCGGGGGTTTCGCGGCCCTTTTTCGCGAGTGTGCCCGACGACGATCTGCCATTCGGCGGCTGGTAGCCGTGTACCAGATCGAGTTCACTACCGTTCATTCCTACGGCAGTGAGCGGGAAGGCATCTCCGTTCCGGTCGTATTGAAGGCTCGCGAAAACAGCGTGCGTCTGGCAGCAAGCATTGACAATGGCGCAACGTTCTGCATCTTTAGAAACCAGTTGGCAAGGCCCTCGGCCAGGACCCGGCAAACGCGACCCTGAAGCGCTTCCGGACTGCGAACAGCAGCTTTGAAGCGTTCGGGCACGAGATCGGGATTTCGTTCTCGGCGTGACGACGGTTTCAACCGTGTACTTCTTAGCAGTCGCGTCGATCAATAAGAATGTCCTCGGGCGGGTCACCGAGTGGACCGGCCAGCAACTGCGGGAGCGCTTGTTTTCATCTGGGTCTGTCCACGTTCATCCGTGGTCTGATATGGAATACTGAAGGTGCATGATAGAAGCGGCTCTCGCATTGCCGCAGGCTGAAATCGAAGAATTCTGCCGGCGGAATCACATTCGCAAGCTGTCTCTTTTCGGTTCTGTCCTGACCCCGCGCTTTCGGCCCGAAAGCGACATCGACGTTTTGGTGGAGTTTGAGCCGGGGAGTAAGATCACTCTTTTCGACGTCGCCGGCATGGAACTGGAACTGACGGAAAAGCTGGGCCGCAAGGTCGACCTGCGGACTGCCGGGGACCTCAGCCGATATTTCCGCGATCAGGTGGTTTCGACGGCCGCCATCCAGTATGAACGAGTCTGACATCATTCGGCTCAGACACATGATGGACGCCGCCAGAGAAGCCCTGTCCTTCGTCGCCGGACGAAACAGCGAAGATTTGGGCCGAGACCGCATGCTCGTGCTGGCGCTTGTTAAAGAAATCGAAATCATTGGCGAGGCGGCGAGCCGGATTTCAGACGAATCCAGGAAGGCTCTACCGCGGATTCCCTGGCCGAAAATCATTGCCATGCGAAACCGGCTGATACACGCATACGCGGACGTGGATCTGTCAATCGTTTGGGACACGTTGACCGGTGCGCTTCCGGAACTCCTGCGCGAGTTGGAAACCGCTTTAGCGGATTGAAACATTTTGTGGCTGTGAGCGAGAATCTGTAGGAAACAGCATTCTACGCGGCTTTGGCGATTTTCTGAAAGGCGACATATTCAGTATTCGTCACGGCCATGCGTTTGGCTTTCAGCAGCAGGTACCGCATGTTCTTATAGCCGCGGCCGCGATTGATCAGCATGCGAATATTTCCGTTGACGGCCTCGACTACCCCGAAGGGCACTTTGGTTCGGCAGTAATTCAGAATCCCGTCGATGTGATCGATCAGCATGTCGGCGAACTTGCGGAACGAGGGTACCCCGTGAGAATTCAGAAAAGCGCTCGAGAATGGTCCCGCCGGACTGTTTACCGAGGATATCTGGCGAAGATGGCACGAACGGTTCGGAATGCCAGTACCGCCCTTACCGCGACGCCGGTTTCCCGATGGCTCGTTCGGTCCGGAGCGTGTCCTTTGGCCGTTAGCCTCAAAGGATGGACTCGTGAAAATGAAGCCGATGACCCTCGGCCGAATAGTGTCGCGGCAATCCGCAGATTCAAAAACCTCTCCGGTCGATGACGAGTAGCCCCATAATCAAGGGAAGGTACACTACGGATGCGAGGAGAACCTGTCGTGCCCGGATGTTTGTACGTTCCATCGCGACACGAATTCCGTAATAGAGGAAGCATCCACCGAGAACCAAGGCACCGACAAAATAGATTTGTCCGGTCATCCCCAGCAGTACGGGGAAGAGGCTGACCGGAATCAACGTTGACGCAAATGCAACGATGTGCCGGGTGGTCGATTTCCCATCGGGCTCTATAACCGGCAACATCCTGATCCCAGCGCGCGCATAATCGTCACGATACATCCACGCGATTGCGAGCGAGTGTGGAATCTGCCACACGAAAAGAATCGCGGCGAGAGCCCATGCTTCCGCGCTCAAGTTTCCGTTTGCCGCCGCGTACCCGATCAGCGGAGGCATAGCGCCCGCAAATGCCGCTGCAATTGTGGAGAGCGGCGAGTACCGTTTCAGCGGCGTATATACGAAGAGATAGGAGCCTATGGTCGTAGAACCAATGATCGTTGTTCGCAGATTGACGGCCCAGACCAACTCTGCCGCACCAAGCACTGCCAATACAATGCCGAAAATGAGAGCGCAGGTCGGCTCAATCCTTCCGGCCGGAAGGGGCCGGCGGGAGGTGCGGCGCATTTTGGCGTCGGATTCCCGTTCATACCACTCGTTCAGCACAGCGGTCGCCGACGCCAGCAATGCCGTCCCAGTCAATGTATGCGCCAGGCGTAAAATCGTCGCCCCATGCCACGGCCCATGCTTTGCACCAAAGAAATAACCAACCGCCGTTGTAACCACGATGAGCCACGTGACGCGCGGCTTGGTCAAGGCAAGATAGTCCTTCGCTATCGCGATTTTCGTGGTATTCGTCGTCATGTTATCTCCTCTCAAAACTAAAAGAATCGCAACGGTGCCACCCTGCTTTCGGACAAATGGCGAAGACGCTGTTTCGCCGCTCAAAAGCGAACGCGGATCGCCGACAAGACGAATGTAGCGCAAAATAACCGACAGTTGGAAAGGGTGCGGAATTTTGCGCCGTCCTACACGCGGTCAAGGCAGCCCCGTCGCGGTGATTAGTCACCATAGCGCTCTAAGACGATTTTCCCCTGCCCTTCGGCGCGGTTCGTTCGGGATCGAGGTGCTGAGAATGGACGCGGACTGAGCGCAGAACTCGCATGACGGCGCGTGCTCCGCGCCGATCTAAAGAGAAAGACACCATCCCTAAGCCTTCGGCTTAGGTTTGCGGCGGCTACAACGGGAGCTGGCCATCAAGCATCTGTCAAGTAAATATCGAGTGCTTGTCAAGTACTCGTCAAGAAAGCGTTGGCGTCGCACTATAATTCGGAGGGGACCTTCCAGGCTGACCACAATGGACACCGACCTGAAGAAAATTCTGGCCGAACTGCCAATCAAGCCGCCGCGCTCCCGCCTTGAGCCCTACCGTGAATTCATAGAGGAACTTCGGAGCAGGGGTCGGACGTATCGCGACATCGCTGAGATACTCGCGGAAAAATGTGCCGTCCAGGTGACCGGCAGCGGAGTCCACGATTTCGTCCGGACCCGAACGCGTGCAAAAGAAAGGTCGGCTGTGCGGGGCACCAAATCGAATCCGCTGCCTAGTCAGCAATCCGGTCGCGCCGGAGACTGCGCCGGCGTCAGAATCCAGCGAGGAAGTGCAGCGTAAGATCGCGGCGCTCAAAGCGCGTGAAACGGCGGCGGAACCGGGCCCGCCTGGATTTGAATATGACCCGGACCAGCCGCTCCGGCTTAGGCGATCAAGGCACGAGTAGATCCAATTGCCTATCCTTAGGTACGGGCGTCGCGCGCCCAGCATATGACGTCAACATGGCGCCTATGCCGCTGTCGGCGACTTGCGCGTTAGAGACCTCGCTGCTCAATAGACCGATACTGAGCCTCGATCTCGGGCGTTACGGATGCCTGAATTCGACTGATCGCCGAGCGAAATGAAAGGCTATTTATCTCCTTACGCGCTCTTAGCGCGTCTCTGGCCGCCTCATCCACCAAGAACCGTATATCGCTGGCGGAATAGCCTTCAAGCGTGTCTACCAGTGCACCGAGATCAAAGTCAACACCCACCGGTCGGCCTTGAAGATGGAGCGCCAGCATTTCCCTGCGGGCTTCTGCGTCTGGAGGGCCAACGTAGATAAGCTTGTCGAGACGTCCCGTCCGCCGCACCGCAGGGTCGATTTTGTGAGGTTGGTTTGTCGCTGCAATAACGAAGATTTTTTTCTCCGAGCAGCTGAAGAAAGACCCCGCCGCGCAATAGCCCGCTCGCCCGGCCCGCCAAGACGACGGCCAACTTTGGAGGCGGCTTTCGCTCCGCCCTAATCGCGCCGCCCTAACGGGCGTCGCAGGGCTCCACTCCAGCCGCCCCCAAAGTCCGAAAACAACATCCTAATAAGGAAAGCGTATGCGTCCGATGAACCGCTCTGGCGGATCAGAGCATGACTGTCTGATAGTGGGGATGACTGGTAACTGGATTACCGGGTTGCCAGCGCCCATTGATGCGGCAGCAGTTCTTCGAGTCGTTTGATCGGATGGTCAGCGATGCGGCTGAGAACATCGCGAAACCAGGCAAACGGATCGACCTTGGCCAGTTCGCAGGAGGTGACAAAGCTGCGCAGAATCGCTGCTGTCTTGCCGCCGTTATCGCTCCCGAAGAAGGTCCAGTTGTTCCGTCCGATCGCGAATCCCCGCAGCGACCTCTCGGTACCGTTGTTGTCGATGCAGAGATCACCGTCGCCGCAATAACGCGTGAGCACCGTCCAGTTCTTCAGCGTATAGGCAATCGCTTGTCCCGACTCGCTTTTCGGCAGTACCTGCTCGCGGGTCACCAGCAGGTACTCATGGATCTGATTGAGCATGGGCAGGGCGTCCTGCTCTCGCGCCAGCCGCAACGCTTCTCCGCGCAGCCCGTTTTGCCGTGCGATCTTCTCCACTCCATAAAGATGCGCGATCATCGCCAGCACTCCGCCCATGCGCGCCCGATCGTTCTCCAGCGCATTATGAAAGTGGCGCCGCGCATGCACCTTATCTCGTGCTCCAGATAAGGCGCATTATCTTGGGTCTGCCGTTATCCGGAGAGAGCCCATGGAGAGGCCGTGGAACGCTGAGAAACGGTTAAGGGTGTTGTGATAATAACTCAACGCGGTTCTTGATCGACGCGTCAGATTGTTCATGAATGAGAGGCTGACGACAAACGACGATCGCGAGCGCGCAGTTCTTGCGTTTTGGCGAAAGGGCCACCTTTCGATCGGGACGATTGTGAATTACCTGCTGTGGGTCCGGCGATTCAGAATCTATTGCAACAAGCGGAAGCTACTCGAGACCGAACACCTCACCGCGACCGGAGTGCGGCGATTCGCGCTCGCGTATATCGGTCCTCGACGCACTGGGCGGGAGAGCGCCCGCCATAGGTGCAATCTCGCCAACAATGCACTTCACGCGTGGGCGTGTGCGTTGACTTCCCTGGGTACGTCGTTGCCGCCGTGGCGAGATAAGTCTACGCCATCGCTCTCACCATTGCTGAAGGAGTATTGTCATTACCGGCGAGTGCACAACGGCGTCTCTGAGAGGACGCTGGTGCGTGATGTCGAGACCGCCAGTGGCTTCCTCAGGCACCTGCGGGGCGAAACAACAAAGTCCATTGCACGGGCAACCTTGACAGACGTTGATGCGTTTGTACGAAAGCTTGCCACGCGCGTTTGCAAACGAACCGTCGCGGATACCTGCAGCTCGCTCCGGGCATTCCTGCGATTTATGCAGATAACAGGAAGATTGCCGGCTGATCTGGCGAGTGGAGTGATCGCACCCCGATACCGGACAGACGAGCGGCCCCCACGCACTCTGCCGTGGAAAGACGTACAGAAAATTCTGCACTCGATCTCTCGATCGGAACCTCCAGGCAAGCGTGATTATGCGATCGTCCTGTTGTTGGCGACATATGGTTTGGGCGCAGCTGAAGTGCTTGCAATTCGATTGCAGGATCTGGACTGGCATGCCGGCGTACTGAGGGTCCGCAGGCCAAAGACCAACATGCCAATCGAGCTTCCTCTGTTGCCCGCAGTCTCAAAGGCACTGACCGCGTACCTGCGATGGGAACGACCGCCGGCCAGATCAGTTCATTCACTTTTCCTTCGCAAAAACATGCCCTACGAATCCATAACCAGTGCGGCCATACGGTACCGTATCCGGCACTACGCCCGGCTGGCCGGCATTCCAGCAAGAGTGATTGGCGCGCACGCCTTTCGGCACAGTCACGCAAGCAGGCAGATTGACTCCGGAGCTAACGTCAAAGTTGTTAGTGATATCCTCGGTCACCGCAGTTCGTCTTCCACATCGGTCTACGTGCGGGTGGCATTGAAACGCCTTCGAGCCGTAGCGCTTCCGGTGCCGCGATGAACAAGATCTTCCATGGCCCGGTCGCCGCCGAGTTGCATGCCTTCCTCGATTTCAAGCGCAGCCTCGGCTACGGATACATGCGCGGGGAGTTTTCTCTCCGGGAGTTCGATCGGTTTTTGATGGAATATGCAGCCCGGAATCATTCGTGGCAGCTTGATCGAGCGGCGCTTGCGTGGCTGGCCAGCAAACCAGGTCGCAAACCAGTCAGCGTCTCAGGCGACGCCGCAGTTCTCAGACAGTTCTACCGCTATCTGCACCGATCCTCCAGACCGGGGAGCGTAGCTGAACCGATCTGGCCTCGTCTGCCTACCGAATCCTCGTTCGTTCCGTATTTTCTTTCCGAAAAAGACATCCTTCATCTCCTGTCTCTCTGCACAGATCTCAAACGCCCGCGCTTCCGCGCCGCGCTCTACAGAGCCCTGATTCTGGTCCTGTACTGTACCGGAATTCGTTTTGGAGAAGCACTCCGCCTGCGTCTGCGAGACGTGGATACACGTGCCGCCGTTCTGTTTGTGAACACATTCAAGGGTCGGGCTCGATGGATTCCATTTCATCGTTCGCTCTCCGGAGAACTGAACCGATACCTTACTGCTCGCGTAGCGTTCGCGGGATCGGACCAGGATGCGGGTTTTTTCGTCGGCGTGAACCAGCAGAGGCTACCGGTTGAAACCGCAGCTCGCACTTTCCGTATTCTGTTTAAGGTGGCTGCCTTGAAGCCTGAAAAAGGTCGGGTTGGACCGCGCCCCTATGACCTGCGTCATGCCTTTGCCGTTCACCGTCTGAGCCGATGGTATCGCCAGGGAGTGGACCTCCACTCCCGCCTGCCCTGGCTATCTACGTATATGGGACACGTGGACATCGTCGGTACGGAAACCTATCTGAATACCACGCCTGAACTCCTGGATCTGGCGGGCAAGCGACTGCGCCGCCGATATACGAAAACCAGCGCCGAGAGTGACGGCGTATGAGTCGTCCGAGGTCCGAATCCCTGCTCGGTCTGACTGAAAGCTTTTTTCACAACTATCTGCAGCACACACGTGGAGTCAGCGCGCATACAGTCCGTGCCTACCGCGATGCGCTGAAGCTCTTCTATTTGTTTCTGGCCGATCAGAAGCGCAAGCCCATGTCCGAGCTGGTCCTTGAAGATATCCAATCTGACGCGGTACTCGGTTTTTTAAATCATGTCGAATCGCGACGTGGAAACTCCGCTGTTACCCGGAATTGCCGTCTGGCAGCCGTGCGCAGTTTTGTGCAGCATCTGCTGCGGCAGGATGTAACGCGAGCGGGTCAGTATGGGCGCATTCTTGCGATTCGCAACAAGAAAGCGCTGCGACGGGCGCCCACTTACCTGGAACCCGAAGAAGCACGTGCTGTGATCGCAGCTATCGATCATCGATCTAAAAACGGCAACCGCGATCACGCTCTCCTGGTGTTCCTCTATAACACTGGAGCACGCGTGAGCGAAGCGCTGGCAGTTCGCGCCTGTGATCTCCGACTGGAAAGGCCCAGACAAGTTCGATTGCTCGGAAAAGGCCGGAAGGAGAGAATCTGTCCCCTCTGGTCCGAAACGGCATTGGCTCTGCGACGGATCATCAGAGCAGGGGCCGCGGAGGACTTACTGTTCAGGAACACCCGAGGTGCGCCGCTAACGCGTGATGGCGTCGCCTATTTATTGGGCAAGTACGTCCGAATCGCGGCACAGCATGCGCCCGCGCTGCGAAAACGCCAGGTCACTCCTCACGTCATGCGCCACAGCTGTGCGGTTGCGCTCCTGCAGGCGGGTGTGGATGTCTCGGTGATTCGCGATTATCTCGGCCATGCTTCGGTGGCGACAACAAGCCGGTACATCACCACCAACCTTCAGATGAAGCGCGAAGTTCTGAATGCTTTCTGGAAGCGAGCGGGGCTTGACCCTGCGGCTCCCCGCAAGTGGCGGCCATCATCCAAGCTGATCGAGTTCCTCGACAATCTGTAACGCACTTATCTGGAGTGTGGATTCGATTTACTTCAATGCCGCTTCGGCCCGTATACCCCTCCACGGATTCTCTCCGGATAACGGCAGACCCAAGATAATGCGCCCAACAGCCAACTTCCACCAACCCACGTTCCGGGTCGGAGAAAAAGCTGTCGTAAACCACATAGGCATCGGCCTGCAGATGCCCTTTGAAATTCTTCAGAAACTCCTCCGGCCCGGCACGTTCGCGCGTCGGGGTGTAATCGTAAATCACAGCCGGATGATCCCGGTCTCCGACATACGGCCAGATTCGTCCTTTTCGGGTATGCGGCAAATTCCGGTCCAGCACTTTCACCGGGGTGTCATCGGTGCCCACCACTTTGGAAGACAACACGAAGTCTTTCAGGCAGAAGTAAAGAGGATCGAGCAGCCCGGCGGATTGCCCCATCCATCCGCACATAGTCTGCACGCTCAACTCGACGCCGAAGCGCCGGAAGATCTTCGCCTGCCGGTGCAGCGGTAAGTGATCGGCGTGTTTGGCAACAATCACCTGCGACAGCAGACTCGCGCCCGCCGTGCTCTTCTCAATCGGCTGCGAAGGCTTGCCCGCCGTCTTCACCGTGCACTGGCAGGCATACTTTTTGCAGACATCTTCGATCACGATCACCTGCGCCGGAATGTACTCATAGCGCTCGCTGGTCTCTTCGCCGAACTCGCGCAGGTCCTGGTCGCAGGCCGCGCAATGCTTTTCCGCTTCGGCCAGATCGTGCACGATGCGTTCGCGCTTCAGATGCGCGGGCAACGGGCTGCGGCCACGCGGCTTTGCTCCGGCGCTGCTGTCGGCCGATGCGGGCGGATCTTTGTCATCGGGGCCGCTTCCGCGTCCTTCGACAGTTCTTCAACGTTCACGCCCTGAGCCTTCAGCTCGGCTTCGAACAGCGCCAGTTGTTCTTCCGTGATCTGCTCACTGCGCTTTCCGCTTCGTGCCGCGAGCAACTGCCTCAGCAGGTTCTCGGTCTTGATGCGGCGCGCATGTTCGGCGTCCAGTTGCGCGATCAGATCGAGCACCATCCGGCGCAATGTGACTGCGTCGTTTGGCAGTTGTTTCTGATCGATCGGCACTGAAAACAGGCTACAGGAAACAGCGCTGAAAGTCAGTACTGTAGTGCAGAAATCACCAATGTTTACGCGGCTTCGGACGCTTGACGGAGATATCGTTTTCTGCGCTTTGCGTGGCTCAGATCGATACCCGAGAGCATCGCGCCGAGTTCGGCCGCGGTGATCTCACGCCGCTTCTCGCCATCGGTATCGCCGAAGTCGCCGAACGGCATCGCGTACGTACCTTCTTCCAGCCGTTTCGCCCAGACCGCGAAGCCGTCGCGTGTCGAGTAGGCCCGGGGAGTCGCACCCCGAGCCCCTCACGGAACCGTGCTTAAGTCTCTCGATTTACACGGCTCTTGTTGTCCAACCCTGATCTCGAAATACACGCCAGTGGACGAAAATCCCCGGACTGTCTTCCTTCATCCTGGCGAGCCATTCCACGCTGCGCCGCTTATGCCGCGTCAACGTCTTGTACTTGCGTCTGGCCCATTGCTCAAGCTTGCTGTCGACGTATCGAAAGGGCTCCCGCATCGCAGTTTGATAGAAAGCGCCGTAGTATTCCCACCACCCGCGGATCACCGAGTTGTATTGCTGCGCCAGTTCGGCCAACGTCGCCGGCGTCTGGCGCGGAATGCGCCAGCCTCGCACGACCTTCCGCATGCGCTTCACGGCATCAGCGCTCACACCCGGCAGGAAACTGGTAAATACCCGGTGCTGCTTGCTCATGGCCTTCCTTGGCCGGAAAGTAAAGCCAAGGAATGTGAACTGCACATGCGGAAAGGACTCCGTGCGATTGCTGTCCTGACAGTACACGATCTTCGACTTCTACCTGCTGCAAATTGGTGCGGTCGGCTACGGCCAGTGGCAAACTTCCGCCGGCGTTGGGCTTCCTCCGGCATTGCTTACGTCGCGTTACGGAGTCAACGCGTTGGGCTTCGCCGCGAACGTGCCTGTACCCGCCAGAAAGCTCAGCGTCGGAAGCAGCGCTTTTTGGGAAATGGGAGCCCATAACACGCGGGAGGGGATGTCCTCATGATTTCGGCATCTTTCACTCTGTAAACTGCAAAAGCCCTTGCTTCAGATTGATTTCGATGTTCCGGGTGATCGCGGTCAGGGAGATATCATGCTGTAGATTTTCAAACGAGTTTTCGAGATCGCGGCCGATCTTATCTAAAGCCAGGAATATGAATCCTACGAAGGTGGACCCGATCGGAGTCAACAATCGCAGGCTCTCCACCATTCCCAACGGCAACAACAGGCAATAGACGCCGATGAAGCGGCTTATAAACATGTCGTACCGGCGAGGCATTCGTGTGTTCTTGATTCGTTCGGATGCTCCCTGGCCATCCATCAGCGTGCTGAGCGTCCGGTCCAGGCTCGCCCAGCGCATATTGTCGATCCAGCCCTTTTGATAACAGTCAGCCAGCAACGCAGCCATCTTCTGTTGAATGGCGAGAGGAACATTTTTTTGAGTTTTCAGATGTTCCATCTCCCCTTCGGGAATCAGACCGTTTAGTTCTTCCCACGGTTGCAGGCCTCGCAGGTGATTCCGGAGGGCGTGAACATACGCGACTTGAAGCAGGACGAGCCTTCGTTTAATCTCGCAAGGCTCACGATCGGTTTCTTCGCCAGACCCGGAGGCGGTGATCATGTGAGGACCTCTCGCCCGAAACGCGTGAATTATTTACGATAGATCCCCAGATGATGCGGGCTTCCCACCAACGAGCATAGGCACTTGTGTTGCGGAAGCCTGCGAGCACGCCGATGACGCCGCCGAAGATCGAAAGCGGGATCTCCGGTGAGCCATCCATCGCCACCCTCCGAACACGTAGGCTACTGCTACTGCCAGGTCAAAACCGAAGAGAAATACAACCGGCCGACCGACGTAGCGTGCCAACGCCAGGAACTTGGCGCTCTTGGCTACGATCATTTGCTCGCATTGCCGGAGGTGGCTCGTTCGGCGGGCGTCACCGGCAGGAATTTACGCTGTGCTTCGTCGTAGGTGTGAACGGCGCCGTGGGCGATATCATAAACCCACCCGGAAAGCCCCAGCGTGCCTTGCGCCAAACGACCGGCGACGGAAGGATGAGTGCGCAGATGTTGCAGTTGCAGAACGACATTTTCCTCAATCAATTGATTGAGCGTGGCGGGTTCGTCGGGCGCCGTCCCCCGGTGGCGCACAACGCTGAGTGCTGCGTCGCCGTGGCGCAGCCAGGATTTCACGGTCGGAAACTGCGCCACCTTCTCGGGATGCAGTAATCCAATCATTGCTCCGCACTCGGTGTGTCCGCAAACTACCACGTGGCTGACTTGCAGCGCGCCGAACGGCGTATTCGATGATGGCCGAAACTCCGCCTAATGCGTCTCCATAGGCGGGAACGAGATTGCCGATGTTTCGGGCCACGAAAATCTCGCCTGGCCCCGATTGCGTGATCAGAGAGATTGTACCCGACACAAGTAGGACCCAAAAAAGGTGGTTGGCTGAACGATCACGACGCGGAGTTTAGCAAAGCACTTGGGCGTTCTTGTCGGCAACTCGCGGATTGACCAGCGCTGGGTCTGGCCGATGGTGGCGCGCGCGACAGTGGACGAGAGTAGAGGAACCTTCGTCCTGCGCAGGCGTTAATGCCATTATCGGTAGCAGTTCTGATCGCGCCGCGTGCGGGCGAGTTCGCGGCTTCTCCCCCAGTGAGAGCGCCCGCGCGGAGTAACACGACACACGCATTTTTGACGAAGTCGCCGGGTTGCCGGATCTCGTTGGTCTCGTTCAGGAATTGGATATTCACCTCAACGGCGACGACGCAGATGAGGACGATGACGGTGAGGAGGATGAAGACGACGATTAGGGGTCCCTCACTTCAACGAAGACCGCGAGGGCAAAAGTTAAAGAGCCCTCGGCAACATGTGTCGGTCTGATAGGCGGGAACCGCTAGTGTCCTGAGTTAGAAATTCATTGCAAAAATAGTGGAACTCCTTTAACCTGGGTCTGAGTACCGGTTTCGAAGGAGACACCATGCGAACGGGCCGACCAAAACAACCTCTCATTCTGGAGCCGGGCGATAAAACAAAACTCGAACTGCTGGCACGCCGTCCGAAGACAGCCCAGCGCGCCGCACTGCGGGCGAAGATCGTTCTTCGTGCATCGGAAGGACTTACTAATCAGGACATTGCGCGCCGGCTGGGCGTTACGGGAACTACGGTGGGCAAGTGGCGTGAGCGCTTTCGGGCCAGAGGAATGGAAGGCTTGACCGACGAGCCGCGCCCCGGTGCCCCGCGCGTGTGCCATCCAGCAAGGCTACAAAGTGTTGTACCGCGAAACGCACATCCTGCTTGATGAACTGGCAGACGCGGTCGCTGCCGGCACCCGCAAAGAGTATATGGAATCGGTGGCCACTGTACCGCTGCTCATTATCGACGACTTCGGCATGCGCAAACTCCCGCACACCGCAGCCGAGGATCTGCTGGAAATCATCATGCGCCGCTATGAACGCTTCAGCACGCTGCTCACGTCCAACCGTCCGGTCGAAGACTGGGCTCAAACCGTGAGCGCGGAAGGAGGATGCGACTGTTGGTTAGAAAGATCCGGTCTGGCCCTGGAAAGGTAGGCTCTGCCATTATCTTCAATTCCTCACCTGTCGTCCCGCCATCGTAAGGCAGGAAATCATCATCCTGCAGAAGGAGACCAGCGCCGTTCCAAATACGGCAATGAAGAACTTGTCCAGTGTTCGCGGGTGCGCATTGCTGCCACCAGCCGCCCACTTTTCCGCCGAAAACGTACGTCGCATCTGGCGGGACGGCCTGCGGTCGAGCCACATCCTTCCGGCCGCAGGCGGACCAGAGGAGCACCGTGGCAACCACAGCAACCCTGCCGAATCTCAATGCCATATGGCTCCCGAAATTATAAGTTTCGCCAGAATGAGAGGCTCGGGGCGGCTTACGCCGCCCTGCCATTCCGGCCGCTAGCTATAGCTAGTGTCCCGTCCCATTTAATTATTTACAATACAGGGCGATTCGTGATTCAATGAATTGGTATGTTTGCTCGTGCTACGGCACTGACGGTTGGCGAAGAACAAAAGAGTCAGCTGGAAGAGTTGCTTCGGACAGGGTCCACGCCACAGAAGACCGCTGGCAGGTGTCAGGTTGTCTTGCTGGCAAGTCGGGGGCTGTCGAACAACTTGATTGCCCAACAAACAGGTTTGTCACGGCCCACGGTATTGGCGGTACGCGCTGCGTTCGCCAAACGGGGCACTGCTGGCATCTGCGAACCACAAAAGCGGAAGCGGTCGCGCCGGGTACTGACGCCGGAACTGGAGCAGCGGATTCTGGACACAACGCTGAAAACCAGGCCTGCGGACGCGACACACTGGAGCGCGCGCGTGCTGGCCTCGAAGTTGGGCGTTTCCCGCATGATGGTGCAGCGTCTCTGGCAACGCCATGACATCCAGCCGCACCGCGTGGAGAAATTCAAGATCTCGAATGACCCGAAGTTTGAAGATAAGGTACGGGATGTCGTCGGTCTTTATCTCGACCCGCCTGACCGCGCTCTTGTGCTCTGCGTCGACGAAAAGAGCCAGATTCAGGCATTAGACCGGACCGCTCCGATTCTTCCATTGCGGCCGGGAATACCGGAGCGCCAGACGCATGACTACAAACGGCACGGAACGACGACTTTGTTCGCAGCCTTCAATATCCTGAATGGCAAGGTCATTGGCAGTTGCCTGCCGCGCCACCGCGGCAAAGAGTTCATTAAGTTCCTCAACCAACTGGAAAAGGAGGTGCCCCCGGATCTCGACATCCATCTCATCCTCGATAACTACAGCACCCACAAAAGCGCCGCCGTCCAGAACTGGCTCAAACCAAAGAGACGCCGCCGTTTCCATTTCCACTTCACGCCCACCAGCAGTTCCTGGCTCAATCAGGTCGAACGCTGGTTTGGCCTCATCACCGACAAGATGATCCGGCGAGGTACCTTCCACTCGGTCGAAGAACTGGAACGCGCCATCTACTCGTGGCTCGCCATCTGGAACGATATGCCCAAAGCCTTCTCCTGGAAGGCCTCCGCCGACGTTATCCTCGACAAGGTTCGCCGTTGTAAAGAATTAGCTGGGACGCCACACTAGGTCGGCGCTCCGGTCGCATCCCTGCGTTGCCGTATCCTCCGCCTAGGTAACGTCCGTGTAAACTCGCGCGGCTAAACATCGACAAACGGTTGCCGGAGCGCCCTTCCGCAAGGTATAAATACTCTTGTTCTGGTTCTGCTCCGTTGGCCGGTTTTGAAGTGTCCACCATTGGCCGGTTTTCAGATGTCCACCGAGGGTTTGCGGATGGGCGCTTCCGGCGCGGTGACTCGTTCGTCCTGCGCTGTCGTGGCGGGGCCGTCAACCTCCCGCAAGGCCGCTAGCGCGCGCTCGATGGCCGTTTTCTGCCGTTCCAGTTGTTCAATGACGCCGTTCAGGCTGTCTGCCGTTCGTTGATTCTCCCTATGTGTCTACCCCGGTGATCATATCGCGTGAGTTGAACGGAAGGCCGAAAAACAAGCGTCAATCGCCCCGTTGGCGTAGCGCAAACTGGCCGGTTCGGCTTCGCCGGCATGGAGAGGAGATTCTCCAACAAAAGCATTTATGCATCAAAAACTACTAGACCGGGCAGTACGTGACCAATATTCAAATCTGGTCTATTGTAGTGATTCATCTCCGTACTTCGATAATTAGGAGGATACTCGGATACATGATCTGTTCAGAATGTCTCGCTCGAATCGCGGAGTTGAAGGAGTTCGAACGAGTCCACGACGAAAAACGGGACGTTGTGCGGGCCGGCCAAACTCCGGCAAACCGGCGCGAACAGGATATCCTTTGGGCCCCCGTGGATAGCGCCCAGTTTGATATGGTTATCGCTCGCTGGGAACTGAAACGGCACCAGCAAAGACCTCACCGCACCGGGAAAGTACTGGGATCGGACAGGCCACCTTCTTCCACAGCTGCTGTTGCATAGCCCGATTGCGGTTCACCTTGGGCATGCTCCGGCTGTACAGTTTAACTTAGACAGCCGGGGCCGGAGTTTCGTTATAAGTCGGCGGAGCCAAGGTGCCCGTGCAGGGGTTTCGATGACGGCAAAAGAGAGTGCTGGGGACCGAATGTTCCCTTTATTCAAGGCTCGCGGTCGTCGATGAATTCGCGAACTGTCTCCCGACGGAAAAAAGACAATCCTGTTGGCAGAGGATGAAGCGGACTACCGCACTCCCCTCCTCGCTCTTCTCCAGAAGAGCGGCTACAACGTCATTGTGGCCGTGGACGGTCTTGACGCATTGGAGAGAGCCCGAGATCACGAGGCGGAAATTCATCTTCTGTTGTCAAATGTCCAGATGCCCCGGATGAATGGAATCCAACTCGCTACGAAACTTTGCGCTGAAAGGCCGGAAATGGGCGTCTTGCTGATATCCGGGGGAGCCGATGGAATGCTGGTTTTGAATCACGGTTGGCAGTTTCTACCAAAGCCGTTCATGTTTCAAGCCCTGAAACAGAGAATTGACGATATGTTGAGCGATAATCCTCCGTCGGATCATGATCCTGCAGACTTTGGAAGCCCCCGCTAATAGAGTTCGCCGGGGTCGGCTGCTTCTTCTCTGACTTTCGCCATGTGGCGTTCAGTAGTAACGCCGCATGTTTTTCGTACACGTCACGGCAGAGGCGGTCAATCTCCGTTGGGTCCATTCGGCTCAACCGATCATTCACCGGGCGGAGCAGTGCCACCAGTTCATTCATATCCTCAATGGTCAATCCGCCTGATACTCTTGCTATCACCACGGGGCCGACCACGTACCGATCAAGCAAGAGCGTGGCGAATGCGTTGCAGTGCATGCGCAGCGATATCCCTATCTTGTTCGTATACAGGATGAATCGGGCGGAAAAAATACGCTGGTCGATTTCTTCGACCTTTCCATTGACCAGTTCTTGAATCTGTTCAAGGTGTTTGCCTTTCATGGCTGGAATGGGCGGTTGCATTCCCGATTCGCCAATCAGCAAGTAGTCTGTTTGAACGTTCATTCGGGTTTTCAATTCTCGATTTCTGTGGACTTTATTGTGGATATACTGTGGATTTAGAATACACCGAAACGCCGCAGGTGCCCAGATTTCCCGGTGGTTGGTGGTTTCCTTCGTTACGCCCGAGGAAATGATAGCGGCCAACATGATGTCATTTGCGATACAATTTAGCCCTGCCTTTAAGCCGGAGCCTTGGATTATTCTACGATTTTCAGTGCGGCTTCCCGCACGGAGGAAAGGTCGCTGTCATCAAACCGCAACCGACTAGCCTACTTGTTCGGTCTCGAGCGTCATCAGCTATTCGGCGAAGTCCTCGGCGAAGTCCTTTGATACTCGGTCAGCGGGGCGTTAGGCCTTCTCGCAGTGAGGTCATCGATTGCGTATCTGCGCAGGTTTGCTCAAGGGATTCGTACTCCAGGGTGAGTCGGGGCATTCGACGCAATCCATCGAACCACCATTGGCGTCGCCCGGCCCGCACCCCAAAATGGCCGGTGCCGACTCACAGGGTTCCAATCTGCTTTATTCGTCAATTCGGTTGTGCCAAATCAGTTTGAAACATGCGTGCCGTCGGTCAGATCAGGTGTCTCGAGATCTCTATGAATTCCCTTGTGGATCGCCAGCATCATCCCGGCGACCTTCAGCCCGAAGACAGCTTGGTCTATTCTATCGCGAAGGCGTTCGTACTCTTGGGCAGAAACGGTCGCTCGTGTCAAGGGCACTTCGCCAACCGCCACTGCATATGCCGTCTCCGTGGTCTGGTACTCGGTCGTGAGCCGTAGGCATTCGGGGCAGTCCATCAGATCAGAATCAGCGCCGGACATCGGTGACTCAGGCCACCCATATCCAGTGCGACCTACCGGTTTCCTCCGTCGATCAGGCGTACACATACCGTGTAATCTTTGCTGGAAATCGCTCCACGAGTGGGACGCAAGCAATCAACAGACCGAAGACCGACCCGATTCGGTTTCGTCTCGTGACGACTCTGCCTAAAGCGTGTTGTGAATCACCATTTCGCAGCCCGTCCCGTCTCGCTGATCCGATGTTTCCGCGCCACTGCTTCCCGGAGATCGAGTGCGCCAGAAACCGAATCTGCCGTCCGCATCAACGATAACCGCACCGCACGGAAGGAAGCGAGTGACCCCAACGTGCTACGGAGTCGATACATGTTGGAGTTTGAGTCCAGGTCGGACTCGGAGAGGCCCGCGCCCCGCGCCTAGCGTGCGGGGTCAATTTTCTTGATGTGTTGCAGGAAAAGGTCGCTCGTCTGAATGCATTTCTGACTGAGTTTTTGGACCAGTTCGACCCCCAAAGTGGCGTCACGACCTATAGTACCGGTCGCTTGGTCGATGGCTTCCTTGTGGAGTTGCACCGCCAGTCGATATGCGGTTGTGAGCCTGACACACTCTTGGCATTCCGCCACCCCTGAATATTACTTCAACCACCCGAACGTGGTTGCACTGGAGCGTATCGTTCAGCACCTATCAGATCGGGCTACGCTGGTAGTTTTGGAAAGACATTCCGCGTTCTGCATTGCGATTGCTTGCCTTCATTCCCAATGAAATGCACGGACTGCTGGCGGCTTATGGATGACCATGAACGACTGAAGGGATACAGCGTGGAAGCCGCGGAAAGACTTCGGGAGGGGGCCGATCGACAACTGTCCCCAGTGGAGTACCAGACGCTTGTGGTGGCAGCGAAAGACGCTTGGTTGGATGCCGAGATAGCCAGGCTGGAATTGGAGCGGCACAAGATGATTCATGCCAAGGCGAATTGAGCGTTGGGCGAGTTGCTCTGGCCTATGGGCGGGCGATTGAACGCGAAACTCGGGGCAGCGGATTCGGGCCGGTGCCTTTTATTCCGCCAAACTCACCCCTTCGCCGCATTCCCGGCAGACAAAGGCCAGCATCCGGGAGAACCCCGGAAACAGATTCACCTGGCCGCAGTGCGGACATTTCTCGCTGGCCACATCGAGCGAGGCTTCCATTGCGTCGAAGGTGGTTCGAATATCAGCCACCTGCACAGTTCGCAGGATCGCAGCACATTCGTTGCAGACAATATCGATCTGATCGCCTCGCGCAACCGGGAACAGGCAACCGCAACACTCGGGATCGCCGAAATCGGCGTGCGCGAGGATGGGCCATTCGCCGGCTTCCATTCAGGCTTATTCTCTCGCTACCTGCCTGCGCCGTCTCCGCCTCCACAAGTTCTTCCACGACGCAACCAGCGCCTGCACATTGGCTGCCCTCGGCAACACATCCGTGGCGATCCGGCAGGGCTCGTATGCGAGCTGATGCTCCCTGAGCACGCTCGATTCGGAGAGCAGGGAAAGGCTGTGCTCCAGTTGCCGGAGCTGATCCGGGGTGAGCGGGTGGTCGAATTCCTCCTGCGCTGGGCGACGGGCCATACCCAGAGAATATCATTTTCGTCTTTTGTTCGCCATGCCTGCGTATGGACAATAAGAGCGGCGCTCGGCGACGCCCCCAAGTCGAGGTGCCTGAAACCATACAAATCCGATTTCGCGGCTGACAGCAACTCGGTTACTCTGAGTCTCAATGCAGTGCGAGGAGTGTTCCCGGTTGCTGGCGGTTCATGAGCGACAAAGAGGACAGGGCAATCGCCAAACAACGGTTCAAAGACGGGGCTGAGCGACGGGTATCTCCAAGGGAATATCATGCCCTCCTGGCGAGGGCTGATGAAGCATGGAGCGACGAGGAGACCGCCCGATTGGAACTGGAACAGCACCAGCGGGTTCACGCCGGGGAGAATTGACTGCTCGCTGGCCGGTCGCTTGTAGGTAGTAGCGTGACAGGCCGACTGAAACCGTACAAATCCGATTTCGAGCTTGACAGCAATTCGAGTTACTCTGATTCTCAACATGCAGTGCTCCGAGTGTGACCGCCTGTTAGCTGAATTCAAGCGGATACAAGGCAAGTACGCGGCTGCCATTGATATTCTCGACACCCGGCGGGACACGGCAGTTGTATCGGAATACATCCAAGTCAGGAAACTGGCCCATGAAGCCAGGATCGATGCGGAGGTTGCCCGACTGGAACTGGAGCAGCACACGCGGGTTCACCCCACTCCAAGACGAATTGACCGCTAGCGGAATCCTGTCTGGCTTCCGTCGTGGGCGAGTGAGTGCCAAGCAGACTGCGGCATCTTTCACCCACGTTGCATTGGCCTTCGCGCCAGCGAAGGCCTGCTCTTAGCGTGGATTAGCCGGAGGACACGCAACGGAGTGTCAATGAGTTGCTACATGGCGCGGTTTATCCATGCGGGCCGCCTCGGCCTCGCCGGGGATGCTCGGCGGGATCAAAAAATTAAGCCGGGCGATTCGCGCTTGGCGTCTATCTCAAGAGGCCAAATGAGAACTCGAACCCGCATTTGCCTGCTGGCGCTGGTTTCTCTGGAGGCGGCATTTTGCCAGCAAGCCGGGAACACTGCGTCCGTGAGTGCCACTTCGAAGACAGAGGAAAAGGGTTTCGATTACCTGACTTCTTACCTGATTATGGCTGGCACGAAGAAGGCGACAGCCTTCCAGCCATTCACGCAAAAGGAGCGGAACCTGCTCTACGGGAAATCGTTGGTCAATCCAGTCTGGTACCTGAAAGGCGGGATCTCCGCTGGTCAGAACCAGTGGAAAGACAAACCCGATGAATGGGGGCAAGGGGCTTCGGGGTACGGAAAGCGCTACGGCGACATCATGGGACAATACGCCATACAGAAAACCACGATGTTCGGATTGGAGAGCCTGCTGCACGAGGATAATCGATACTTCGGCTCGGGGAAGAAAGGCTTCTGGCCTCGTACAGGCTACGACCTGAAGAGTTCTATTCTGGCGCGACACGACAATGGAAAGCAGTACCCATCGGTTTCATTATTCACCGGCTACGCGAGCGGGGCTTTTCTCTCCCGAACCTGGCAGCCACCAAGCAGCAACACCGCCGGAGACGGAGCCGTCAGCTTCGGCATCAGCATGGGCTGGAATATAGGCTTCACCGTGGTGAAGGAGTTTCTGCCGGATATGTTGGCACCGTTCACAAAAAAGCATTAGAGGCTTCAGCAGACGGTGGGGCAGTTGGTGTATTGAATCGTATGCAATCGCTTGGGGCAATGGTGACCTCGAAATTGGGGATTCGAGGCTGATCCACGACCGTCCAATGGTTGCCCCCGGACCACACTGTTTTGAGACAAATTCCGTCGAGTCTGAGACGTGAATTGGAACAGTAATGGAACAGAAGCGAAAGTATAACATCCGACCGACATGCACGCCGACGATCAGGCCATCGGCCAGACCTATCCCGAGCTGTGCGACGCCAGGAGCTTCGCTCGTGCAATGGAGCGGGCTTATCGCCGCATGTGGCGGAACTGGTGCGCTGGTCGCGGCGCTCTCAGCCCTTAAACGAAGCGCGCTGGCGCTCCCGGTTCACGCTGCTCGCATTTATCTCATGAATGGGCAGGGGTTCATCTCACAAACCCGACTTGAGGCTAAAGCAAGAGTGCCGGAGCTGCTGCACATCGGGCCGCCGTCTGACGATCAGTCGCTTTAGGCGCCGCACCGGATAAGGGCGGAACTGCATAGTCTCGGGCCTCCGACAAAAGGTCCTTTGTTTCCAGTATTGAGTGCCCGTAAGTGATGGGTTTTTTCTGCATCAGCAGGGGTCGGGAGGCTCGGGCACTTTGGGTCCGCCACCAGACAACTGATCCAGTTCCTCCGGCGTTAGCTCTTGTTTATCCGGCTCAGAAGGCTCTCGATCGTTCGTGTTCGCGGGTTCTTTCATTTCCGTCTCCCTTCCTGGCGATGATCTAAACGGAACTGGCTTCAATCGCGTTCCGACCACCTACCAAGTGAGTGATCGGACGCCATTATTTCAGGCGCTCACTCCGGGACGACTCAGCACGCGCTGTAGGTTCGGGTGTGACGAGCCCTCACCTCCACAGGCGTGTGACTTTCCTCCCATATGCGACGTTCGTGCCGTTCCTGGCTGGAAACGCCTCTACCCTCACGAGGTCACCGTGCATGTAGGTGTCAATTTTCCACCCGGCCATGAATTGTTGGTTCGGACTTCCCATATCTACCTCCCAGATCACCGTATTGCTCTCGTTCTGGACCTCAACATAGAGCCGCACATGGGGGTTTCTCCAGTCTATGTTTTTGACTGCGCCTGTTAGGACGATTGTTTCTTTAGCTAACCCCCATGCGTCAAATCTTCGAGCTGGCTGGAGATTTCAGCACCGATACAGGTTAACGCGGTACCTTTACGGCGCTGTCCTTTTCGGATGCACCCGACTGTATTCCTGGCGAGCGCGGATGGCCTTGGCCGTCCGAGGGCCTGTGTCTCCGTGCTTAATCGCCTCGAAGCCGCGAATCATGTCCAATGCGCGAAGCGATGCGGGACGCCCGGAAGTCCGCGCGAGCCTTATAAACAAGTGCAGCGGATGCTGGTACTCGCGGGATGAAGCATGAGCGCGTATTTCCAGTTTCGCAAATCCTTGTCATGAACTCCCCTGCCTGCAACACCTTCCTTGGGACTGCCCCAGTATCCGTCCGGGCCTTGGCGCACTTCTCGAACCCTCTGTTTTAGCTCGCTCAACATTTCTCAACTGGAAGGGCAATGTCTTTGTCGGTTCGATGCGCACAGGCGAGATTCCTGGTACCGGTCATTTGAAGCGAATCGTGTTCAATACTCGGACTGAGGAATTGCGCAACGCGGAGCCGCGCCGCCTCAATCAGACTCCGAACGTCGGTGGCGAGCTCTCCAAGGGGGTTCGGGGCCGCCAGAGCCGGTTCGGAACGCTCCGATCTCCTTGTCTTCCCCATCGTTCTTTCGAGGTGCACCGAATCGGGCTAATTTCCCTTTGCAGATTTCAGTAGATCTATGGAGCCCGCGCTGCGAACTCCCGTTCCTTGGGTTGAAAACCCAAAGGTCAAAATTGACTCCCGTTCAACTCCCAATACCCGTTTCCGATGGTTCCTGAAGGCTCTTTCGAGTGCCACTCGTGCCTTGTTATGAACTACATAGCCAATGCCCGGCACGCTCATAACCCAAAGGTCGAAGGTTCAAATCCTTCCCCCGCAACCAATCCGCAACAAACCCCTTCATAATAGACTTGTGAATCTGACTCGGTGGGCTTTGCTCCTTGCCTGTGCCTGCTGTATTCCCTCCCTGCTGGCGCAGTCGAAGCGGCCTGAAGATCTGGCCGTCGGAAAGATTCTCGTGACGCCACACGAAGCGCCCGACCCGTTGTTTGCCGAATCGGTGATTGTGCTGGTGCAGTACAGCGACACCGGCGCGCTGGGTCTCATGATCAACAACGCACAACGGTGCCCATTTCGCGTGCGCTCGAGGGAGTGGCAGGTGCATCGAAGCATTCCGACTTCGTGTTTGTAGGTGGACCCGTCCAGCTCGATACCGTGTTTGCACTGGCGCGCGCGGCTGTCAGGCCCGAGGGCGCGGAAGAAGTCTTCGGAAATATCCATTTCATTTCCGGGAAGGCGGCGCTGGAGAAAGTCCTGGCGGGCGCACAGGACCCCAGCGCGCTTCGGCGTCTATGCCGGTTACTGCGGCTGGGGACCACATCAACTGGCGAATGAGATGCGGCATGGCGGCTGGTATATCTTCGATCGCAGTGAGGACCTGACGTTCGACGCCGATCCCACGACGCTGTGGACGCGCCTTGAGAGGAAGACCGGCGGGGTGCTGGCGCGCGCTAAGATTCAACGGAGGCCGTTTTCATGGGCATCATTGCAGTCGCCGGGCGCAAGGGCGGCATCGGCAAGTCGACCATAGCGGGCAATCTGGCCGGTGAATTCGCCGCTATGGGACACAGCGTCACCGTGCTTGACGCCGATCCGCAGCACAGCCTCGCTGCATGGGCGGCACAGGGTGAAGGCACGCTGTCGAAGTGCCTCGAACGCGTCGGGAAAGGCGAGGATCTCCGGGCGCACGCCCGCAAAGTCGCGAAGACTGCGGAAATCGTGGTGATCGACACGCCGCCCGGCATTACGGAAACGCTTTACGATGCCGCGATGGTGGCCGATATCGTACTGCTTCCATGCGGACCCTCGCCTCTCGATCTCTTCGCACTGAAAGATGCGCTTTCGCTTACGCTCAAAGCGCGCGCCGAGCGGCGGTCGAAGAAGCCGCGCGTTCGTTTCGTCCCTTCGCGGGTCACGATGAACACCAACCTGGGCCGCGGACTTTCCTCCTCACTCGAGAACATGGGCAAGAAGGTGCTGCCGGGAATCAGCCAGCGCGTGGCTGTGGCGGAAGCGGTGAATTACGGGCTCACGGTGCGTGAGTACTCCGGGGCGGCGGTGTCGCAGGAAGAATTCCGCGCGCTGGCAAAGGCAGTACAGAAGATTCTCGATCGCTGAGCCCGCTACCTGGCGCCTTACTTGCCGACCAGGTGTGGCCCGGCTTTGTCGTTTTCCTGGCAGACAAATTCGATCAGATCGGTATCGGGAAGGATGCGCTGGTGGACGGTGACGGTCCACGGTTTCGTGTAAGCCTTCGGATCGTCGATGGTGACTTCGATTTCGAGATGGCCGTAATCGGGGCGGCGGAAGCGTTCGATGATTCTGCCCTGATCGGTGAGCGGACTGCCTTCCACATCGAGCCAGCCGAGATCGCGGAAGTGCGCGGACTCGACCACGAGCGTATCGCCTTCCCACTTGCCGATCGAGTAGCCGTACCACCACGGTTCGGGGTCTTTCGGCATGGGGCGTCCGTCGGTGAAGATCTGGCGCAGGCCGGAGTTTGCCTCATACATGATGACGATCAGGCCGGGCGTTTGAACGATCTTACGCGGCTGGCCGTGGGTGTGAAGCTGCATCACGCCGAGGGGCAGGCAGTGGGCGTCGGGATTGTCCTTGCTGTTCGTCTCGACGCGCTGGCGATGCAGTTCGGCAGCCCAGGGCTGGAAGGGGAGTCCGTCTTTGAAGGAGGCGCCGAGGTTCCAGAACTGGCTGCGGCGCACCGCGAGCGGAATGATGTTGTCGCTGGGCGATGGCGCTTGAGCCGGGGAGGCGGCGCGCGCCTGACCGGGCGGCTCCGGTGGGCGCTGATACTGCCAGATTCCGGAGAGGTCAGGTTTGCCATCGGCGGTTTTCGGTGTGGGTCCGCTGAGGTTGGGTTTTCCGTCTGAGGTCCTGGGAACGCCGGGGCCAGCGTAATCGGGCCATTGGGCCACGAGGGGGAGCGAGCCTGTAGCCAGAATCAAAGCACTGATGGCAACACTTCTGTAGGGCATTTCGCCTGATCATGATATCGAATAAATGAGGGCCGGTTGAGCTGCGCCGTGTAGGCTATTCCTTGGCCCTCAGGCTGGCGGTCTATCTTGTCGCGGCATATCTGACTGTCGGTGCGTTCTTCTGGTTTAAACAGGGCAGTCTTCTATTTCCCGCGCCGAAGTCCTTTGAGAAGACGACGCCGGATCGCTTCGAGGATCTGCAGATTCCGGTGAATGCGAAGGATCATCTGCACGCCTGGTGGATTCCGAGCGCAACGCCATCCGATAAGGTGTTGCTCGTACTCCACGGCAACGGTTATGTCATTGAGGACATGGCGGGCGGCGAGGCTACGCGTTTGCACGAAGTCGGTGCGAATCTTCTGTTGGTCGATTATCGCGGTTATGGATCCAGCTCACCCCTCGTTCCGGACGAGTCTACTGTAAACGAAGATGCGGATGCCGCGTTCAACTACTTACGGCGCGAACGAGCAGTTCCTGTCGATCAACTGTTCGTGCTGGGACGATCGATCGGCAGCGGTCCTGCGACATATCTTGCAGCCAAATATAGAGGCCTGGGCGGATTGATCCTGGAGAGCCCTTTTACGAGTATTGACGATGCGGCGCGCGCGATCTGGTATCTGCGGATTTATCCGATCAGTACCATGCTGAGGACACACTTCGCCAACGCGTCCAGGATCGGTTCGGTGCGGGCTCCCGTGCTGATTGTGGCCGGGACGTCGGATACGTTGACGCCCGCCTGGATGGCGCAAGAAATCTTCGCGCGCGCCAACTCTCCCAGGCAGTTGTACCTTGTACCCCATGCAGGGCACGATGACCTGCCCGACGTGGGCGGAAATGCCCTCGTCGAGGAGTTGCGCAAGTTCGTTCAATCAGCCCGCTGAATTCTTGATCTCTGTTGTTGTTCTCTGTTCGTTCCTCGTTTCGTCTTTCCTTTTCGATTAAGAAAAGTTGGAGCGCTCCACTGGCCGGTAAACCCTCGACCCGGGGCCTTTTGGGTTTCCCGGAAGATACCGGGGCCGCACCAATAACGGGAGCGCCTGCCGCCCATTGTTTGAGACTGTCACCGTCAGGGTCTCGAGAACTTGACGATCAGCGACCGGAAACATCATGGGTACGTTCCGGTTCTCGATTGCACAGTAGCAGCAGCGTCGGCGGGATGCGTACGTCGAGAGCTTCAGGACCTCTGTAAGTTATTGAAGCGAAAGAGAAATATTTATTTCGTACTTTTGCCACCAGCCTAAAATTCTGATAGACTACATCTGCTTGAGAGGTAACGTGAGAGGCTCAATCGTCATAGCCATCCTGCTCGCGGGAAGCGTGTCGGCGCAGTGGCTCAAGTTTCCGACGCCTGGAGTTCCGCGCACCGCAGCGGGCAAACCCAACCTCTCGGCGCCTGCGCCGAAGACCGCCGATGGTAAGCCCGATTTCTCCGGAGTCTGGCAGGTGGCGCCAGGCTACACGGGCAATATCGCCAAAGACCTGAAACCGGGAGAGGTTTCGCTCCAGCCCTGGGCGGAGGAGCTCTACAAACATCGAGTGGGTAACGAGGGCAAGGAAGATCCGCAGGCTTACTGCGTGCTCTCGGGCGTGCCGCGCGAGCATGTGGTGCCGTATCCGTTCAAGATCCTGCAGCCGCCAGGAGAAGTGGTGATTCTCTACGAAGCGCTGCACAGCTATCGGCAGATCTATATGGATGGACGTGCGCTTCCGAAAGATCCGAATCCGGCGTGGATGGGTTATTCGGTGGGCCGATGGGAAGGCGACACGCTTGTTGTGGAATCGAATGGCTTCCAGGAGAATAACTGGCTGGATAACTCCGGGCACCCCGGAACCGAAGCGCTGCGCCTGACGGAGCGTTTCCACCGGCGCGATTTCGGGCACATCGATCTGGAGATGACGATCGACGATCCGAAGGCCTATACGAAGCCGTGGAAGGTGAACCTGGTGTTCACGGCAAATCCCGACACCGATCTCATCGAATACGTCTGCGACGAGAATGAGAAAGATCTCAAGCACCTCGTTGGTAAGTAGGGCTGCAAGCAGGGCGGTAAGCAGGCTCATTCTGGTGTGCGCCGCGACGATCCCGCTTCCCGCGCAGTGGCTGAATTATCCGAAGGCGGGGGTTTCTCTGTCTGCCGCCGCGCCTAAGACGGCGGATGGCAAGCCGGACCTCTCCGGCATCTGGATCGCCGAAGACCAGACGTATTTCTTCGATCTTGCGGCGGGCCTGAAGCCGGAAGCTGTTCTGGAAACGCCGTGGGCCAAAGCGCTGCAGGAGCAGCGCGAGCGAAATCTGCACGCGGACGATCCGCTGGCGCGATGCCTTCCGCAGGGCGTGCCGAGGGTGAATACGAACGGGATGTTTCCGTTCAAGGTCATTCAGGCTCCGGGTGAGGTGGTGATCCTCTACGAGCAACTGGGTCTGTTTCGCCAGATCTTCATGGATGGGCGCAAGCTGGCGAAGGATGCGAATCCCGCATGGCTCGGCTACTCGACAGGGCGGTGGGATGGCGATACACTGGTGATCGATACGGCGGGCTTTAACGGAAAAACGTGGCTCGATACGACCAAAGGTCATGCGGCGAGCGAGAAGCTGCATGTCGAGGAGCGTTTCCGGCGCACCACGTTCGGGGATCTGGAAGTGCAGGCCACGATCGACGATCCGGAGGCGTATGAGAAGCCGTGGACTACGGGCGTTCAGAAAATGCATCTTCTCCAGGGGACCGAGATTCTTGAATTCAGCTGCAATGAAAACGAAAAAGATCAGGCTCACATGCCTGGCAAATAAGATCGTCATTATCGGCGTTGCAGTTGCTCGCCGGCCTTGCGTACGGCCAGCAGGCCGCGCCCGACCTGATTCTGTCGAACGGGAAAATCGTCACGGTCGATGAACGGTTTACGATCGCTCAGGCTGTGGCGATCGCGGGCGATCGGATCGTGGCCGTCGGCAGCAATCAGGAGATCGCAAAACTCGCGGGGCCGCAGACACGCCGAGTGGATCTTGCCGGCAGGACCGTGATTCCGGGGTTGATCGACAACCACATGCATCTTCTGCGCGCGGCATTGACGTGGGCGCGCGAGTTGCGCTTGGATGGAGTCGATTCGCGCAAGCGCGCGATCGAAATGCTGCGCGCGAGGGCGAAGGCGGCGGGGCCGGGCGAATGGGTTTACAACATCGGCGGTTGGGCGCATCAGCAGTTCACGGATAATCCGAAGCCGTTCACGCGCGAGGAGCTGGACGAGATCGCGCCGGATAATCCGGTGTCGCTGCAGGAATCCTACTATCAGGTCTTCCTGAACAGCCGCGCGCTCGATGCTTTCGGGATCAAGGCGGGCGCGCCCGATCCGCCGGACTTCCTCAAAGGGTCGATTCTGCGCGATGCCGCGGGGAAGCCGCTGGGCATTATTCGAGGAGACATACCGGCTACGCGCGCGGTGACGGCGCGGCTGCCCAAGGTCGCACCGGACCAGCTTGAGGCGAAGTGCGCAGGCGATGGTGAACGATATGAATCGGGCGGGCCTTACCGCGGTGGGGGTGCCTGGCTGCGATGCGAGTGTGATGGAAATTTTCCAGAAGTGGAAAGCCGCAGGGGCGTCTGAATGTGCGCATATTCTGCATCGAGGGCGCCGGGGCTGCGGCGCCGGATCGTGTTGACGGCGCGGTGCAACAAATCGCCGCGATGAAACCGAAGTTGTTTCAGGGCGATTCGTGGATCGACACGGTGTCTTTCGGCGAAACCGTTTACTCGCCGCTGCACGATCCGATGTTCGCGCTGAAGTCGAATCCGACGGCGGACCAGCTGGAGCAGTGGCGCCGCATGGCGATGGAGATCGCGAAGGCCGGCCTGCCGCTGCATGTGCACGCGGAGCTGCACGACACGATCGATGCGTTTCTGGATCAGATCGAAGCGGTCAACAAGGTATATCCGGTGAAGAATCTGCGGTGGGTTCTGGCGCACGTGAATCAGATCAACGCGCCACAACTGGAACGCATGAAGAAGCTGGGGATGTATGCGGCAGTGCATCCGTGGGCTGTGATCAACGGCGGGATCATGCACGAGGGGTTCGGCGACGGCGCGTACGATATGCCGCCGCTGCGCGACGATTCAGAACAGCGGAATCGGGTGGGGCCTCGGAACTGATGGGACGGCGGCGAACCAGACGCTACCTTTCACGACACTGGCGTTTGCCGTTACCGGGAAGATGGCAGGAGGTGCGCTGGTCAATCGGCAGTCGATCAGCAGGGAAGACGCGTTAATCGCGCATACGCGCAAGAATGCGTACTTCGTTTTTCAGGAGAACAATCTGGGTTCGCTGCAGCCGGGTAAGCTGGCTGATCTGGTTGTGCTGAACCGCGATTACCTGACGGTTCCGGCGGACGAGATCCGGAGTATCAAACCCGTGATGACGATGGTTGGTGGACGTGTTGTTTACGACGATGGATCAAAACCGCGCCCGTGAGAACGAGCGAGCCGAGCAGGAACGTGGAAGGCTCAGGGCCCGCGGAAAAAGGGCAATCTAGCCACGGATAAAGGCGGAATTCTATACTTCACGAACTAAGGTAATAATATACTTGAACGTGCCAGAGTGGCCGTGCGAGTGAATTCAGCGAGAAAAGCATCGCTACGGACTGGTAATCCGAAAGCGGCTGGCGCGTACCGAACACAAAAGAGGGCAATAAGCTACCTATTGGGACAATCCTGGGGTGCGGCGATTCGAGGTATTTACACTTGAGATTTTGGTGAGCCTGGTGCTCAATCTCACCGCATCTCTATTCAACAAGCTGCAAGCCATGCTCCTGAGCAGATGGGGCTGGTTGGTAGTTATGGTCCACGCTACGTATCTATTGGCTTCGTCCAAGGCAGCAAGAAGGGCGGCGGTTGGTGTTAGGGTCCGGTTCGGGGGGTATCGTATGCTTTCGTTCGTGTTCGTCGGATTGTGTTCCGCTGCATTGGGGACGTTCTATTGGTACGGGATAAATGGAGCATATGGAGCATATATCAGGGCTTATCAGGGCTGTTTAGCGCGCCATCTCCCGGGGGGACCTCTACGCAAGAGCCAGCTGACGCGGAAGGCAGACGCCTGAAGCTCCGTGACTTATTTCTCAGTGATTTCAATACTACGTTCAGGATGCATAGCGACTTCATCCTGAACGGACCCGAGCACTCTACAATCACGATAATCTGGCAAGCCTATTTCGACTACAACGGGAAATCTTCGTTTGTCGGATTCTTTGTGCCAAGTGACGTGGCGAACATTTATGACGTATGCGCCTTTTTGTCAGGGATCGACTACGCAAACGAACTCAAACGCACTGGCACTAAAACATCTGGTTGTTGGGCAAATGACTAACCAAGAAGATCTGGTATTCACGGGTCGAGTATACATTTATCATGAACCTGATCTGTCGATTGAGCAGCGCGCAGCGCTTGTTCAGATGTACCGGACCAAAAAACTGGATGTTCAGTTTCGTGGTAACGACTATCTGATAATGCAGGATCTTGTGCGCAGGGCAGATAAAAAGTGAGCGGGTTTGTTCATTGTGGTTACTCTCTGGGGCGGTCTACGCCGAGACCAGGCGCTGAAGGCGCGAGGACCACGGTCGCTGGTGCCGGCGGCCCGTTCAAGCGGGTTCAGCTTGCCGCCGATCTTGAAACTCCAGACGAGATCGCCCTTGGCTTCCTTGAGGCCATCGCGGCTTCCTCCGGCAGCGATCGCGACATACTGTTCACCGCCGATTTCGTAAGTCGCGGCGGGTGCGTCCGCTCCGAAGCCGGTCTGGAAGCGCCAGAGCTCTTCGCCGGTATGCGAATCGAAGGCGCGAAAATATCCATCCGAGCCGCCGTGGAAGAGCAGTCCGCCCGCGGTCGCGAGCACGCCGGATCCGAAGCCCGCAAGATAGGGAACTTCCTTCTGCCATACCTTTTTGTTCGTGCGCGAATCGAGTGCGGTGATGAGGCCGTACTCGCGCGTGCCTTCTATGGAAACGCGGCCGGTGGGGCTGAACTTGCGCGTCGAAACGCCGGTCGAGAAGAACAGATAGCCGGATTGCGGATCGTACGCGCCGGGCGCCCAATCGCCCGCGGCGGAGGGCTGCGCGATTTTCGTATCGGTCCAGACCGGTGTAAACATGCAGCCGCGCTCATAGCCGGCGACGGGCTCGGCGCACTGAGGCGCGGTGGGATCGCCTGCCGGAACCGGTTGGGTCGGCGCGGTTTTCTGGCGCGGGTCTTGCGGGACTGGTTGTCTCTTCGATAGGGACAAGCGGTTTGCCGGTGGCGCGATCGAGAATGTAGACCCAGGCCTGCTTCGAGTGCGCGGCGAGGGCCTTACGCATCTGGCCGTTATACATCTGATCGAAGAGAATCAGGGGCGTCGGCATATCGAAATCCCAGAGGTCGTGATGGACCGACTGGAAATGCCATCGATACTTGCCCGTGAGCGCATCGAGCGCGACGATCGAATCAGTGTAGAGATTGTCGCCGGTGCGCGCGGAGCCGTTGTAGTCGGGCCAGGGATTGCCGGTGTTCACGTAGAGCAGGCCGAGATCGGGATCGAGCGCGGGCTGCACCCACATGGCGCCGCCGCCGGTCTTCCACGATTCGCCCTCCCACGTCTCGCTGCCGGGCTCGCCCGGAGCGGGCACGGCCCACCAGCGCCAGACTTCCGCGCCGGTTTTGGCGTTGTGCGCGGTGAGGCGTCCGCGCATGCCGCCATCGCCGCCGGAGACGCTGATGTAGACGAGTCCCTTGTAATAGAGCGGGGGCGCGGAGACATACTGGCGCAGGTTTTTCGCGATGTCTTCGCCCAGTTCGTGCCTCCAGAGAAGTTTCCCGGTCTTCTGATTGAGCGCGAAGAGCCGGGTTACGGGCTCCATTTTTCCTGAAGCGGGCGGAGGCTTGCGGATGTCGGTCTCGACTCCGAACACCATGCCATCGCCGATCGCCACGCCGCGCTTGGCCTTGTTGTCGGGCGTCTTCGGATCGGTCGGCGTGCGGTATTCCCAGATGAGATTGCCGGTTTTGGCGTCGAGGGCGAAGATGTCCTGCTCGCCGGTGGTGATGTACATCACGCCATCCTTCACGACGGGCGTGCCCTGCTGCGAATAGGGCGGGCCGAAGCCGGAATTCAGGCGCGCCATCCAGGCGCCTTTCATCGTCTTCACGTTCGAGGTATTGATTTGCGCGAGCGGTGAGTAGCGGGTGTTTCCCCAGTCGCCTCCGACGAGCGGCCAGTCTTTGGCGGGTGGCTTACGATAGTCTGGCGTGTTTTGGGCGCTTGCCAGCGTGACGGAGAAGCGAGGAACAGCGCCGCGAGTCTCATTTGCTGTGTTTCTCGAGCATTTGCCGGCGAACCACCGCGCCGTAAACGTTGCCCGCGGCGTCGACGCCGACGCCTTCCGCGCCGCTGTGTTCCTGAGTCGTCGATTCCATGTCTTCGATGAAATACTTCACCGAGCCGTCTTTCGCGCTGCCGATGC
Source organism: Terriglobia bacterium (assembly GCA_963809655.1). Taxonomy (GTDB): domain Bacteria; phylum Acidobacteriota; class Terriglobia; order Bryobacterales; family Bryobacteraceae; genus BOG-234. The sequence continues at coordinate 98,948 of CAWEKQ010000033.1, forward strand.
GGATTCCTTTTTTCCAGCCGGGTTCGTCGGAGCCCCACGATTCGGAATCGGCCACATACATGGTGTCGTCTTTGGCGATGAAGATTCCGCTGGGACGGCCGAACTGCATCCAGGTGTCGAGGTATTTGCCGTTCTGGTCGAAGAGCTGAATCCGGTTGTTGGAGCGATCGGCCACGAAGAGGCGTCCGCGGGAATCGATCGCGATGCTGTGGGGCGCGAAGAATTCGCCCGGGCCCGAGCCTTTCTTTCCCCAGGACTTGATGAATTTTCCGTCCTTCGAGAATTTCGAGATGCGGTTGTTGCCCTGGAGGTGTCCTTCGGTTACGAAGATGTCGCCGTTGGCGGCGATCGCGACGTCGGTGGGCTGATCGAAGAGGCCGGGCGCGTCGCTCGCTACGCCTGCCTTGCCGAGGGTCATCAGAACTTTGCCTTCGGGATTGAACTTGAAGACCTGCTGGCCGATGCCATCTTTGCCCTGCTCGTCGGTGACCCAGAGGTTGCCTTGCGGGTCGACGGTGGCGCCGTGCGGAAACACGAACATTCCTTCGCCCCAGCTCTTGAGCAGCTTGCCGGAGGCGTCGAATTTGAGGATTGGAGGTTCGGTGCGGCCGGCGCAGGAGTTGTCATGGCAGCGATGGATCACGTAGATGCTGCCATCGGGCGCGACTTCGACGGCGGTGACGGCCGCCCAGGGCACGCCGTTCGGAGGATGCGCCCAGTTGCGGTCGGTGGTTTTGTACCCGCCGTTGGGGAGATCGTTGATCGGGGCACCTTCGGTGGCCGCGGAGAGCGCAAGGGCGACGGCAAGGGCGAGCAGCGTTTTAAACATCGTCGCGACCAATATTGACGATGAAGTATTCCGCGCGCGTCGGTTCCGACGTTCTTTGCGTTGTGCATTTCGTTCGAACCGATGAAGCCGACGTCGCCGGGACCGAGGCGCATCGGCTTCCCGGAGATGGTCAATTCCATGGTGCCCAGACGGACCAGCATCATTTCTTCCCGGAGGTGCTGATGCGGAGGGTGGTTCACCTCGCCCGGCGCGATGTCGCTCTGATGGCTTTCCATCTTGAAGCCGGTGTGGGTCTTGCCGGTGAACATGCGGCGCTGCTTGTTCTGGCCGTTGGTGGTGACCGGGAGTTGATTGTAGAGATACGCTTTCGTGCCGAGGACCGGCAGTTTTTCGATGGCGTTATCGGCCGCAGGCGCCGATGCGGTTTGCGCCGACGCGTTTGTGTTGATGCAGCCGCGGCCAATGCGGGAAGCAGAAAACCCAGGTCTCTGCGGGAGTATTTCTTCATGGAAGGGCTCCTTCTTGCCGCCACACACTATACACAAGATTTTTCCCGGCGGCCAGCAGTTGGGCTAAGGAGTTAGTGACCGATCAGGCGGTTCACGTTCTCGACGTAGAGGTTGCAGAAGTTGCGCCGGAGACGGTCGCCTGCTACCGGGCCGTCTTTGGTGAACTCGATGTACTGCCGGTTCTTCGGGTCGAATGCCGGCCACTCTGGCGAGCCGGGTCCGTTCGGGTTGCCGGTCTTCGCGAAGTTTGTCCAGTAGGTCTGGATGTTGGGGTCTGCCGCAGTGCCGAACACGTAGGGGACTTCCGCGCCGTGCGTGGCGCGCCCGAGGTCGAACTCGTATTCCCAGGCGGGATTCTTCGCCGCGTGCCAGAGGAGTTGCGCGACGACCGGGCAGCGGTACATCGTGTCCACCACCCATTGGGTGGCGTCGCCTCCGTATAGTTCGAAAGCACGTGGCGCGAGAGGGCCGTACATGGCTTCGATCGCGTGGCGGAGGTCGTCCGGCGCGACCGGCGGCGGCGTTCGTTCGCGGGAGTTGTTTCCGATCAGTAGCGGCACGCGGTGCTCCTGGCCGCTGGCGAAAACCTCGGCCGGAGGTTTGGGGAGAACCCAGCCATCGACGATGACCCCGTTCGCCGGACCGATGCTCATCTGCGGCGCGGCAACTATTTTCAGGAGATCGGCAGCAGGCATTTCACGTAGGGACTTCAGCGTCCCCAGCTTCTGGCCTTTAGCCTCCGCTTCGGCGAGCGGGGCCGCGTCGGAATAGCTGACGGGCCCGTTCTTCACGGCCATCACGGCGCCGAGTGCGGTCATGCTCAGAGTGGCGGCATCGGGATTACGGGTTACCGTGCCGCTTTCCGCAATCACCCGTTGGAACAGCCCTTTGGCCAGCGGCGAGGTCATGAGGACGTTGGCGTCGACGGCTCCGGCGGATTGGCCGAAGATCGTGACGTTGGCGGGGTCGCCACCGAAGCGGGCGATGTTGTCGTGGATCCATTGAAGAGCCGCGATCTGATCGAGCAGTCCATAGTTGCCTGAAGCGTGGTGGGACGATTCGCGGGTCAGTTCGGGATGGGCGAAGAAACCGAAGATCGTGAGCCGGTAATTGGTTGTCACAAGCACGACGCCGTGCCGCGCGAGGCTCTCGCCGTCGAAGTTGGCTCCGGATGCGGTGCCTGCGTAGTTGCCGCCGCCGTGGAGCCACAGCATCACGGGTTTGCGGGATCGGGCGGGCCATTCGGCGTTCCAGACATTCAGGAAGAGGCAGTCTTCACTGCTGTTCGCGAGCGGGCCGCGCCCACCGCCGCCGTTCTGGGCGCAGGGCGCTCCAAAGGCGGTGGCATCGCGTTCGCCGGTCCAGGGTTTCACCGGCGCCGGCGGACGCCAGCGCAGATCCCCCACTGGAGGCTGGGCGAAGGGAATACCTTTGAAGACCGCGCCACCCTGTTCGAGATTTGCGCCGCGGATCTGGCCTGAGGTTAGCGACACAACCGGCGGCGGAGCTGCCGCCGCGGCCGTTAGCGCGAGCAGAATGATCGAGAGCGCCATGCGCATTGAAGGCATTGAACGATCCCTCCGGCGCCGATTGTATCGCTTCCGGAAGGAGGGAAAATGATGAATGAAAAATAATTGGTGGGTGGCAGATCGTGAGAGTCGAAGTGACTTTATACTCAAATCACTCGCTACTCCCCCGGTCATATGTTGGTCACCGCCCCTGTTTATTACTGCTTTCTTGCAGCTGTATTTTTTGTCGTTCTGGCTGTTACGTCGCTTCCGGCTCCCTTCGATTCTGGTGATCTGTGCGGCAAACCTCTTCTTCTATGCGGCCTGGGGGTGGATCTACCTTCTGCTGATGCCGGTCGCGGGGGCTATCGATTTTCTGCTCGGGCGGAACATTGCCGCGAGCCAGAGTCCAGGTGTCAGGCGGTTGCTGGTTTCGCTTTAGCATCGCGATGAATATCGGGTTGATCGCGTTTAGCCGGTATCTCGCTTTGCCTGGCCTTGTGCTTCCTCTTAGCCTGTCATTCTATGCCTTCCAGGCACTGACTTATACCATCGACATCTATCGCAAGGACGCGGAGCCGGCCAGTGGTTACCTCGACTATTTAGCTTCCGTAACCTTCTTTCCCACCATCCTGGCAGGCCCCATAACCAGAGTCGGTTCGCTGTCAAGCCAGTGGCGCTGGAAGAACATGGTCCTCACCGGGGAAGAAGGGGGCCGCGCGCTATTCCTCATAGGCCTGGGTCTCGCTAAGAAGTTCCTGATTGCCGACTACCTTGGTAACAATCTGGTGAACCGCGTGTTCGACCTTCCTACTCTTTATTCCGGCGGGGATGTTCTGGTCTCGGTCTATGCGTACGCTTTTCAGCTGTATTACGATTTCTCGGGCTATACGGACATTGCGATCGGTTCGGCGCTCCTGCTGGGAATCCGGCTGCCCGCAAATTTCCGATCACCTTATCGCGCCGTGAACATCGCGGACTTCTGGAAGCGCTGGCATATCTCGTTCTCGAAGTGGCTGATGGAATACGTTTACTTTTCACTGCCCGGCAAGCGGACGAGAGTGATGCCCTATTTCAGCCTGATTATCACGATGATCCTCGGCGGGCTTTGGCATGGTGCGGGCTGGACTTTCCTGATCTGGGGAGCCCTGCATGGAGCAGGGCTGGCGGTGTTTCGACTGTGGCAATCGCTGAGTCGCAGGCGGCCGGAGCCGGGCGTGATCGGAAAGGTCGCGGGATCGCTCCTGACCTTCCACTTTGTGCTGGTCGGCTGGGTCTTCTTTCGCGCGGCAAGCGCAGGCGCCGCAGTGAAGATGCTGACTCAGATCGCGTCAGGGCATTACTCATTTGACAACACAACGCCCCTGTTTCTGCTGGTTCTCGGAATCGGAGCAGCCGCGCACTTCCTGCCGAAATCCTGGCACGACGAGAGCGTGCTCTTGTTCACCCGGACGCCGGCTGTGATGCAGGCCGGAGCGCTCGCGGCGTTGACGCTGGCCATACGCTACGTCGCTTCCACCGGCGCGGCACCATTCATCTATTCGAAGTTCTGAGTATGTCCAGCCTGTTTGGAACCCTCCCGCGCAAGACCACATGGACCGTCGTCGTCTTCGCCGTGTTCGCCGGGGCGATGCGCATGCAATCGTCGATGAAGCCGAAGCCGCCGCTCGCGGTCGAGCATGCGCCCACCCCAAAGCTCCCGCTGCCTGCGCCGATCCCCAACCTTGAAGTGCCGCCCGGAAGCCTCGACAACTTCTATGCGTCTCTCCGGCAGACGGAGACGAAGCAACCGGGCGCGGTGACGCGAATCCTCCATTACGGCGATTCGCCAGTAACGGCGGATTCGATTACCTCCGATGTCCGACGCCTTCTGCAAACCCGCTTCGGCGATGCCGGACACGGTTATCTGCTGATTGCAAAACCGTGGGCGTGGTATCGCCACAGCGGCGTCAGGCTGGAGGGTGACGGCTGGAAGATTCTGCCTGCCAGCCAGTCTCGGGAGGCGGACGCGATTCACGGTCTGGGCGGCGTGAGCTTTCGCGGCGAGGCCGGCGCGACTTCGCGCGTGACGCTTCCCGATGGCGGATATGCCCGCGTGATCGTCTACTACCTGGCCCAGCCTGACGGTGGAAAGTTCTCGGTCGCGTTTGGCGAGAACGCGCCTGTCGAGGTCGATACGGCGGGCGGCGAGAAAAGGCCGGCCTTCGCGGAAATCATGGTTCCGGCGGGGAGCGATTCGATCGAACTCCGCGTCGTATCTGGAAAGGTCCGGCTCTTCGGATATCGCTTCGATAAGGATCAGCCCGGCGTGCAATACAGCAGTCTCGGGATCAACGGCGCGCAGATCCAGATGGCGTTGCGTTACTTCGAGTCGCGCCAGTGGACGGCCGACTTACAGCACGAGGATCCGGCCCTGGTGGTGCTGAACTACGGAACGAACAAAAGCATTTACCCTGAATATGTGGACAAGGAATATCCGGACGAACTGCGGGCGGTGATTGCGCGAATTCGGGCCGCGCTTCTGAATGCCTCGCTGATCCTGATGGGTCCGATGGACCGGGGAGTGATGTCGGGCGGAGAAATTTCCACGCCGGAGAGCCTGACGAAACTGATCGAGGCACAGAAGCAAATCGCACGTGAGACCGGTTGTGCGTTTTTCAATACGTTCGCGGCCATGGGCGGCGCGGGCACCATGGGACGCTGGTATCAGGCCCAGCCACGCCTGGTGAGCGCCGATTTCATGCATCCGATGCCTGCCGGTGCGGCGATTGTGGGAGGTTTATTCGAGCGCGCGCTGGTAAAAAGCTACGAAGATTCGCTAAAGCCCGTAGATATTTCGTCGAAATGAAGAATATTGCGATATTCGCGGTGGCGGCGTTGGTCGGTGTAGGTCTCGCGGCCGAATCCGACCCGGCCAAAACGCCGAAAAAGACCGCCGCGACGACGAAGAAGACAGTAAAGACAGCCGCGAAAAAGACCGTGCGAGCGACGCCCGGTCCGGCCTCGGTTCGGCTCGCCGCTCGCGAGGAGATCGGCCGAAAAATCAGCGAGGCGACTATCGGCTTCGAAGACCCAAAGCCGCTGGCCAGCTTTTTCGCGCAGGTCAATCAGTCCCATCAGAGCGGAGCCCCGGTCCACGTTCTGCAGTTCGGCGATTCGCACACGGCTTCTGACGACTGGGTCAATTCGATGCGCACGCTCGCGCAGCAATACCTTGGCGACGGCGGCCCGGGGTTCGTTCAAGCTGGCCATCCGTATCGCGGATACCGACGCTTCGATGCCAAGGGAACGAATTCGCCCAGTTGGAAAACTGAAGGCACGATACAAACGCGCGAGGATCCGTATCAGGGCCTCAGCGGCGTCAGCATCTCGACGGCGAAGAAAGGCCAGACGGTGAGCCTCGAAGCCAGCGCGGAGGCCCTCGAAATCTTCTATCTGCAACAACCCGGCGGAGGCAAACTCGAATTGCAGGTTGACGATCAGATCGTCGGTACAATCACCACCGACGGCGACTCGGGTCCCGGGAGCTACAAGACCACCCTGAGCCCAGGGCCGCACCAACTGCTGTTGCGGACGCTCGAAAACGCGCCGGTTCGTTTATTCGGCTGGGCGCTCGATAACCCGCGTGGCATCACATTCGAAACCCTCGGGATCAATGGCGCCCAGGCCAGCATCATGCTCGAATGGAACGAACAGGTGTGGTCCGCCGAACTGGCGGCGCGGAATCCTGCGCTGGTGATTGTTGCTTACGGGACTAATGAGGCAAACAGCCCGAAGTGGACCGAGGAGCAATACCGTAACGACCTGGTGGCGGTGCTCGACCGGGTCCGCCGCGCCGCGCCCACCGCTTCGATTCTGATGGTGGGGCCGCCGGATTGCGGACGTTTGCATCCGCTGGCACACCTCAATGAGGTCATAGAAGTGCAGCGTGCCGTGGCGAAGATGCAGAGCGTAGCCTTCTT
>CAWEKQ010000034.1:0-267010 GCA_963809655.1 Terriglobia bacterium
TTTCGCCACTGCTCAGCAATCTCGTGCTCGACGGACTCGACCGGGAGTTGGAGCGCCGGGGCCATCGTTTTGTTCGATATGCGGATGATTGTAATCTCTACGTTCGCAGCGAACGGGCGGGGCAACGGGTGATGGAGAGCGTTACGCAATTCATCACGCAAAAGCTCAGACTCAAGGTGAATGAGGCAAAGAGTGCGGTGGCGCGACCGCAGGAACGGAAGTTTCTCGGGTTCAGCTTCAGCGCCGGTCCGGAGATCAAGCGCGTCATCGCGCCGAAGGCACTGGATCGGTTCAAGCGACGAGTCCGGGATATCACGCGACGAGCTAAGGGCGTCAGCATGAAAACCACGATAGAGGCGTTGGCTCCGTACATGCGGGGTTGGCGCGGCTATTTCGGATTCTGCGAAACGCCTGAAGTGTTGCTCGGTCTAACCCGCTGGGTTCGGTTGCGGCTCAGGGCAGCAATGTGGCGGCAGTGGAAAACACCCCGCCGTCGTCGTGAGGCACTGCTTGAACTCGGGGTGCGTTCGCGGCTGGCCAGCAATACCGCTGGCAGCGGACTCGGTCCCTGGTATCTCGCAAAGGCCAAGGCCCTTTCTGTCGGGCTTTCCAATGCCTACTTCAAATCGCTCGGCCTTCCTTCGCTGGTCGACGAGTAACGGCGTAACTTCTCGAACCGCCGTGTACGGACCCGTACGCACGGTGGTGTGGCAGGGGTCAGCGGGCAACCGCTGCCCCTATGCCGATCAACGTCTTTTGTGGATGGCCTAAATCAACTGGAACCGTCAGGCGTAGGGGCTTGTTGCACAAATCCCTTTATGCGCCCTGATTGTGTCCACATGGCCGGAAACGCGCGTTGCTCTCTTATGCGGACGCCTGGAACGGAATCAACGCCAATCAACGTGTAGCCGACTTACGCCAAGTGGTAACTTCCTTGAACCCGACTTGGAGACAACGTCGAGTCAGATCGCGCTCTTATTGGAACCGTTGTGGAGAGTTCGTCGAGACAGGTCCAAACGCTTCGAGATTGAGCGCGCAAAAGCGAGCGTCAGCTTGGGAGCTGGCTTGGCAGTAAAGAAGCCACGAAAGCCTTGTTGCAGACCGACTCAGCAGGTTGATCAAGGCATCCCGCGCGACCTTCGGCTCGGTCCCCCATGTAAAGCGCTCCGGTCGCGCCTGCTGGGAACCCTGCGCCGATGGGAAAGGGACGGTCTCAAGCTTGGTGCCGCTGGCAGCGAGGACGGCGACGCCGAACGCCCGGAAATGCTCCGACAGGGTGCGCTCCTCGCTGGGGATGTAAATCTGGGCGTCAAGCAAACTGCGGGCCGGGACCAGTGCCCCGTGGTCGTCGTGAACCCGGAGCGGCACAATGTGATAACCCCACTTCGAGGTCAGTATTTGAAAACGTGTGCCCGTGGTCTGCTGGTGATAGGCCTCAAGAGTTTTGTTCAGAGCTACACCTGGGTCTGGCTCCGATTCCGCTTCCGGCGGCATCAGGAATGCCTGCTCTTTCGGATAAAGATAGCCCTTCGTGCCGGACTTTCCGGGAATCTCGTGCAGGTCTCCACTCCAAGTCAGGACGGGCTCCTCATAGGTAACGATCTTGCCATGCCATTCCTGAAATTGAACGCTCACATTTGCCAGCGGCCGAGGCGAGACCAGCGGTGCTCGCGCGGGGGCGGCAAGCTGAGCAGGTGAGCCCGTCCAGCTCAGGAGAGCGAGTGCCACGACGGCGATTAACCTACTTCTGTTGGGCACCGAATCGCCTCGATTCACGTACGGTCCTGAGCTTATCACTGCGACTTGCGGTGCGCCCCCTTGCTCCGTCTTTGTCCAGAACGGGGTTCGAGGAAGTTACTCCCGTGACCGTCGACTTCCGGTCAAGTTGACGGAAAACGCCCGTTGCTGATATTTGGACCCCGAGCGCACACACCCCGCCGTCGCCGCGTCGTTAGGAGGCGGCGTCACTCATGCCGAGCTGCCGGTGGGAAACGATATCGGTTATTATCGCTAGCGGTCTCTTCCGCCTGAAGCCGGCTTCTCGTTTGTTGTCCTATGGCCTAATACAACGCCGCGGTGGCCAGTTTCGCGCCTTCCGCCAGGGAGCGGAGTTTCGCCCAGGCGATTTGCGGATGGGTGCGACCGCCGAAGCCGCAATCGGCACCGGCGATCACATTCTCCTTGCCGAGCAACGCTGCGAATCGTTGAATCCGCTGAGCCACGAGTTCCGGATGTTCCACAACGTCCGTCGAATGCGTGATCACTCCGGGAATTAGAATTTTCCCTGCGGGCAATTGGACCGTTTCCCACAAAGCGTATTCATGCTCATGCCGGGCGTTCGCTGCTTCAATGAGGTATGCCTGCGCTTTGACGGAGCAGAATATCTACCAGATGCTTCAATTCCAGATCGTAGGCGTGCGGACCGTGCCAGCTTCCCCAACACAGGTGATATCTGACCCGGTCCTCGGGTACACCGCGCAACGCGTGGTTCAGCGCCTCGACGCGCACCAGACACCAGCGTTTGAAAGCTTCGAGGCCCATGCTGATTCCGACGCGGTCCCAGAGCGCGGGCAGCCAGGCATCGTCGATTTGCAGGACAATGCCCGCCTCGGTGATCGCCTTGTACTCCTCGCGTAGCGCCTCGGCCAGAGCGAAAACGAACTCGTCGCCCTCGGGGTAATATTCGTTGGAGCGGTAGACTTCCAGACTCGCGGGCGCGGTGCTCGTGAGAAACAGGTCGCCTCCAGGACCAGCGGCGGCCTTGAGGAGCTCAATCTCGCGCTGCAACGCGGCGTGGCCGGTGTAGATGATGGGCCCGGTGCAAATCCAGTGCTTCCGAACCTTTTTGATCTGATCGCCGGGCTCGAAGAACAGTGTGCCTCGTGCGTTGGCCCACCTGTAAAAATCCGAAAATTCCTCGCGATCCTTACCAAGCGCAACAATCGGTGGTCCCTTGCGCTCGCCTGCCGTGAATCCTCCGAAGCGATCATCGGTAAAGGACAGCCAGTCGCCGCCTTTGGTGTACTCGCCTTCGTTGATAATGTCCAAGCCGATCTTGCACTGCTGTTCGATGAGCTGCCTTACCGCGGCTTCTCCGGTCACGCCGTCGGGCGTCGGCAAACTGCCTACGTGCGTCGTCAGAATCTTGTGCGTGCTCCGTTGCATTCCGCGATTATACGGGAGCAGACACCGTCGCTGCGTCGGCCGCATGCGGTTCACGAAGACCCGCCAATCTCCTTTGTTTGGCCCAAAAGACTGACGCACATGAACCGCGGCTTCTCCGATAAAATTATTGCGACGTACGATCCGCAATTCGGCGGGACAGTCTGGAAGGAGGCTGAATGGAATTTGTCATTTCGCAATTGATAGATCGCTTTGAACGGGGTGCACTTACGCGCCGTGAACTGGTTCAGGGCCTTGCGATGTTGTCGGCGGGCGGCGCTCTTTGCGAGGCTCAACCGCGTCCGGCGGCAACTCAGGGCACTCGTATTGACCACGTCAGTATACAGGTGCGCGACCTGCCGCGGTCCGTAGCGTTCTATCAGGAAATGTTCGGACTGAGCGTTGTGAGCGAGGACAAGCCGAACGAAATTGTCCGACTGGGTTTGGAGAAGTCAGTCATAGTGTCGCTCCACCACAAGAACCCGACGGGCATAGTGGACCATTTCGCCATCGGTGTCCGGAACTTCAGCAGAGATACAGTAGCGACAACCCTCAAGCAGCGCGGCGCCGAGCCATCGGACAATCTCGACGCGGGTTTTCACATTTTGGACCCGGAAGGAATCAGCGTCCAGATTGTGGGCGCATGAATCTGGAGCCCGGCGCGAACAGCAGCGGGGAACGATATCCGCAAATATCGGTAGGTATCCCGTCGGGCTCGACCCGCTCGGACATCACGGGAACGATTCGGTCGCACGACCCTTGATCTGCGCACGGAAGGCCGGATGAAAATCTGCCGGGCTGCCTGCAAAACCGCTTCGTTCCTCCCCCAATCGAAGTGGCCAGCATCGGTTCGGGGCTCAGAGGACACTCTCTCGGCCTATCAGCCGGCGGCAGCGCTCGCGGTTGCATCGTTTCGGCATTGGCGAATATACCTGTCCATCGCATCAAGCCACGCTTGTTCGTGTTGCGGCAGCAAGACCGAAAGTTTTGGCATCTTGTTTCCCGCAACTCGGACAACCCAATCCTGGCCGTCCTTGCGCTCAACCACGGAAGCACCGGCCAGATTGGCGACCGTGGCTAGATAGGTCTTCGCTGCGTCCCTGCTTCCCCACCAAGTTGCCGGGCCGAAGTCAACAAAGCCAGCCTTGGCAACTGCTGCCAAGTTCAACGGATTACCCGACGGCGAAGCATGCTTGAGATTCAAACCGCCTAGAACTTCGGCGTAGATTCCCAGCAAGGCCGCTTTGTCTACAAGAGCCTTGAGCAGATCTGGAAGTCCGGGCGCGTTACGTTCAAGGATTTCGTAGAATTCGTCTTCACCAAAACTCATGCCCCGAGTGCCGGACTGCTTCGATCCTACGTCTTGGGGCGGATCGACAACTATCTGCTGACCCCTCGGACCATCGCTTGAAATACGGATAACACCACGTTCCAGCAATACCGTCTGGGCCAGAACGGAGGGTATGACCAGCCGTTCGGTGTGCTCATCTGTTTCGTAAATCGCGAGTTCCACCAATGCGAATGTGAATCGCTGTCCCGCGTGACCCTGCAGTAGGTGGGCGATCGAGGTTAGGTCCTCGCGAATTCCGTCGCCGACCACTGCCACGATTGCTTTACCACGTTCCAGATTGCGGGTGACTGCGTCTACGAATTCGGCCTCATCCACTGGGTTGGAACCATCAGAAGCGATCTCAACCAAGGATCTGCCGGGCGATCTGCCTGCGCCTCCAGCCCGCGAAACCGCCGTATTCAGGTCGCTGTAACTCATGCGAAACACTGCTGAGGCATAGTCAAGGGCCTGCGCGACGACGGCTCTTCTGGCCTCGGGATTACGCCAGAGCTTAGTTTCGATCAGCACAAGATTCCCGGACCTCGTGATGAAGAGATTGTCAAGAGCGCCCGACTTGCCTGCTCCTAAAGAGACTGACAATTCGCGGCACGCCGGGAGCAATTCGTCAAATCCCGGTTCGATCTGTCTAATTGGGAAGACTTCCGGGTGCTCGTGCAGGAAGCGCTGGAGCCAAGCCTCGTCGTACGTTCCGGCACCTGGTCCGGCTGCAAACTCGATGCGGGAGAGAGGCGTCCCGCCTCCGGTTCCTGTGGAAAGCCAGACCGGTGAACCGTCTCGGCGACTCATCTGTGAACTTGCTCCGCGAAATCGACAGCCCCATTATTATGACAATGAGGATCACTCGGCGGCCTCGCCTCGATCCAACTTCGCACCTTTACGGACATCACAGCCGAATTGGATCACGAATCGCTGGATTGCGCCAGTTAGCGGTGGTTAGTGTTGTTTTCCGCAGCGCCGACTCGCGCGGGCAGGAGCCCGCACGGATTCGCGGCTCCGAGCTGGGAGACTCGATATCTACGAATATGGGTAGCAGAAAACGAGCCGGGCCACGTGCGTAGCAGCCGGAATGGCGTCGCTCGCTCCCTGTCTCCTTTGTGATCGGCTAAACTCACCTGATGGAGACGTCAAGAATGCGTTCGCTTAAGCAAGTCTTATTTGCTCTCGTTCTGGCTTGTAGCGCTCTCGCCCAAAAAATCTCTCCACCTCCGAACGCAGCCGTTCAGGTGCAGAAAATCTTCGCAGGCTTCAACCATACCGACAGTCCGGGATGCGCGGCAGGCGCGTCGATCGACGGCGCGATGGTGCTCAACACCGCTTACGGCATGGCGGATCTGGAACATAACATCGCCCTGAACCCGGAATCGGTTTTCGAGCCCGGCTCGGTGACCAAGCAGTTCACCGCCGCGGCGGTGCTTTTGCTGGCGCAGGAGGGCAAGTTCTCGCTCGACGATCCGGTGAAGAAGTACATCCCCGAACTACCCGATTACGGAAGCACCATCACCATCCGTCATCTGCTCAATCACACCAGCGGCTTGCGCGATTGGGGCGAGGTCGCCGATATCGCAGGGTGGCCCCGAGGCACGCGCGCACATTCCAACGTTAATGTCCTGGACATCGCCATCCGGCAGAAGGCGCTCAATTATCGGCCGGGCACCGAATACTCCTACACCAACACCGGCTTCAATCTCCTGGCGATTCTGGTCGGACGCGTAGCCGGAAAGTCGCTTGCCGAGTTCACTCGGGAGAGAATCTTTCTGCCTCTCGGCATGACGTCCACCGAGTGGCGCGACGATTATCAGCGCATCGTCCGCAATCGCGCAATCGCCTATACGCAGACTGGCGGAACCACGCGCCAAGACATGCCCTTCGAGAACGCGCACGGAAATGGAGGTTTGCTGACGACGGTCGGCGATATGCTCCGCTGGAATCGCAACTTTACGGAAATGAAAGTCGGCGGACCGGGGTTTGTCCAGGCGCAGCTTCAGCAGGGGCGTCTGAACGACGGCCGCACAATCGCCTATGCGGCAGGATTGATGGTCCTTTCCTACAAAGGCCTTCGCGAAGTGAGCCATAGCGGCGCCACTGCCGGATATCGCGGATGGCTGGCCCGCTATCCGGATCAGGGGCTTTCTGTCGCCGTGCTCTGCAATACCAACGCGGCGAATCCTGTCCGGCTAGGCCACGCGGTCGCCGATGTTTACGTCGCGAGCGTCCTGCCGAAGCATGCAGACGAGGCTTCTGCTCGAATTGATCCTGTAGTCCTGCAGGCGGAGGCCGGACTCTATCGAAGTGAGCGGGACCACACCGAGACCTCGGTCGAGCTGAAGGATGGCCACCTCCAAACCGACACGGGCACGATACTCAGGGCCGTCTCTGCGAAGTCTTTCGCGCTCGGCGAAGACGGGCCGGTCGTCGATTTCGAAACGGACCCATCGGGCAAAGCGATCCGCATGCATGTGGCGGAGGAAATCGGCGGCGGTGAATATTACGAAAAGGTTCCGCGCGCGAATCCGAGCCAAACCGATCTCGAAGCGATGACCGGAGAGTACGCAAGCGACGAAGCCGAGGTAACACTGAAGGTCGCGCTCGAACGAAACGGATTGGCGATCCATCGCCGTCCCGACGCTGTTATCCCACTTACGCCAACATATCCTGACGGATTCAGTTCCTCAATGGGCAGTGTGCGGTTCATCCGCGATTCAGGCGGCCGCGTGATCGAAATGAGTATCGGCGGGTCGCGCATGTGGGATCTTCGGCTGCCGCGTATCCAGCCCGTGAATCGCCCAAGTCGCTAACTTAAGCTGATTTTGCCGATGAACTTCGATTGGCAGCGATCGGCAATGAACCAATATGGCCGCTCGGAACCGACAGCCGAAGCGGAACGATAAGAACAAATATCGGTAGCGGTGTGGTCGATCGAAATGCCACGGTAACCGGACTCTAAATGAGGGAGGAGCGCGGTGTCTCCTGAGTGTCCGTTCAAGACACGAATTACTCGTCGGACCATGTACCCGCGGACCGATCCCACATCACTTCAATCCGCACCGTCGGAACAGACGGGCTGGCGAGCAGGCTGTATGGAATATAGGGCTCGCCGATCTCCCAGGATTTAGGATCGCCTAACGGTTTGAACCTAACAGTCTCGGTGTGCTCCGAGACTCTTTCAACAGTGGCGTAGATAGGGCGTTCGAGAGAATCTGAGTTGGTGCCGGCACCAACGTTCTCCTGCAGCTGAACCCCAGTGGGCGGTTCACCAACACGCACTAAAATTCGCGTCGGCCACGGACGCGGAACCCGCCACTTGGGTATATATATTTTGAAGCTCACACCTTCAACGTCGGCCTGCCAGCGGAGCTTGTTGTCCGTCTGCTTTGACGGGTCCATCATCGCAACTTCGATCATGAGTGAATCGTCCTCTATCTCGACTGATTGGTCAAGGTACAGGGAGCAGGCTGTCGATGCTCGCTAACCTTTCGCGCGGTACGGTCGTTCGCGAGGACCGTTCCTGCCTTGGTATCGCTTCAGCCCACACCTTCTCACACTCCGTTTGGCGTTAACACGACATATCGCCAGATTTCGCCGTTTGACGCTCCACGTTTCTCCATACCACCTATGGGCGGACGCGCGCACCCCGGCAGCCATCCCCTCTCGTTCGAGAAGCGCTAGAATTCAACAATGAACAAGTCGATCACGTTGCTTCTGCTGGCCTCCGCGACCACTGCTCTACCTGGGACGCGGCCGATCACACATGAGGATCTGTGGCTTATGAAGCGGGTGGGTGCACCGGTAGTGAGTCCTGACGGCAAGTGGGTTGTAGTCTCGGTGACCGAGCCAGCCTATGACGAATCCGTCACCGTAGACGATCTCTGGCTGGTTCCCACCGACGGCAGCGCGAAGCCGAAACGGATCACCCACACCCGCGCGCCGGAGTCCGGAGTTCAATGGAGCCCGGACGGCCGCCGCGGCGCATTCTCCACGCGGCGCGAGGGCGACGAGGTAAACCAGATTTACGTGCTTGACGTTCTGGGAGGCGGCGAGGCAGCCCGCGTCACGTCGCTTTCTACTGGGGCTTCGGCTCCGCGATGGCGTCCGGATGGTTCGGCGATCGCTTTCACCAGCATTGTCTATCCCGGCGCGAAGGACGACGAGACGAATAGGAAAGTTGCGGCTGAGCGCAAAGCGGAGAAGGCGCATGTGCGCGCCTATGAGACGTTCCCGATTCGCTACTGGGACCATTGGCTCGATGACAGTCAGATTCACTTGTTCGTGCAGGACTTGAGCGAAGGCTCGAAGGCTCGCGACCTGCTCGTGGGCACGAAGCTGGTCACCAGCCGTGGATACTCCGGCACGGAGACGAACTCGGGAGAGGAACTAGCCGCGGCGTGGTCCCCGGATGGGCAATCGCTCGTTTTCGCTGCGACCTCCAATCGCACTGAAGCCGCCTATGCGAGTGTGATCACTCGCCTGTACGAGGTTCCGGCAAGCGGCGGCGAGGCCAGGCAACTAACTCCCGACGGTAACGCCGCTAGTTTCAGCAAACCCCAGTTCAGTCCTGACGGCAAGACCTTGTACGCAGGTCGGGAGTTGGAGGGCAACCTTCCTTACTACGCCACCCGCATCGCCAGAGCAAGCTGGCCCGCGGCAGACGACTGGCATGTTCTCTCGCCTTCATCCGAACTGTCGGCCACATCCTATGGGATTTCACCGGACAGCAAGACCGTGTATTTCCTAGCGGAGAGCGATGGACTCGAGAAGCTGTACGCCTCGCCCGCGACGGGCGGCATCGCTACAGAGTCATTCAAGCTTGACCGCGGATGTCTGACCAACCTTGCAATCCCCGCCAGAGCTTCGTCGACCGTCATCATCGCCGGCTGGGGTAGCGCCGCGAATCCGGCCCAAGTTGTGCGCGTCGACCTGGCTACGGGGAAGCGCCAGTTCCTCACCGATTTCGATGTTGCGCACGCGGCGGAACTCGATTTTACACCTGTCGAACATTTCTGGGTCACAAACTCAAGCGGCAGGCGGGTTCACAGTATGCTGGTGCGGCCGCCGATGTTCGACCCCTCGAAAAAGTATCCCTTGCTGGTATTGATCCACGGCGGCGCGGCGAACATGTTCCGCGACGAGTTCGGCGTGCGCTGGAACTACCACCTACACGCAGCTCCGGGATACGTGGTACTACTGACGAACTACCGCGGGTCCACAGGTTTCGGCGAGAAGTTCGCGCAGGACATCCAGAATGACCCGCTTAAGGGACCGGCAGACGACATCAACGCGGCAGCGGATGCTGCCATCAAGCAATTCGCCTTCATCGACGGAACACGCCAGGCGGCGGCGGGTGCCAGTTACGGCGGACACCTTATCAACTGGATGCAGGCCACAACGTCGCGTTACAAGGTGCTGGTGTGCGCACGCTGGCGAGATCAATCTCGAGTCGCAGTGGGGCACCAGCGACGGCATCTATCATCGCGAAGCGATGGAAGGCGGACCGTATTGGGAGAACCTGAAAGGGTGGAATGACCAAAATCCAATCCGCTTCGCTAAAAACTTCCACACGCCGATTTTGCTCAGCGTTGGTGAGCGCGACTTCCGCGTGCCTATGAATGAGACCCTCGAAAACTGGAGCATTCTGCAGCGGATGCGCGTCCCGAGCAAACTCCTGGTTTGGGAAGAGGAGAACCACTGGATCACGAAGGGCGAAGACAGCCGTCGCTTCTATCGCGAAGTCCGCGAGTGGCTCGCCAAGTATTTGTAAGATCCTTGTCCCGAAACGGCGTTCGGGAAACCGTCGGGGCGAGCCTCCGCCCGAGTAGTCAGCCTTCCGTCTCTGTTCGATAATACGCGGGAACGATATGTACCAATATCGGTAGCTAACCACTACGCCGTTACAGCGGACTTGGTCCAGAGGTCGGCAATCGGCGTTATGCGTCAACCTGATCTTGTACCGGATCACCGGAGCGAAGCCGATTTATCGTTACCAAATCCGTAGGCGCAGGGCCCGGAGAGCCGACCAACTAATTGGACGCTTTCTTAGTCCGTAAGGGACCGCCAGAAGAAGATCCGGTCGCGCACAGCAAGCAGACGTGGCTGGACTATAGCTTTAGCTTTGCGTATTCCGCCCGGGCCTGTTGGAGGACTGGAATGTCCGCGTCGGCATCCTTCCAGAGGGTGAGGAACTCCTGGTAGGCGCTCCTGGCCCGATCGTTTTCTCCCAATGAGAAGAGCGCCCTTCCCAATTGTATGTGCGCCACGGCGCCGATCGGATCGGCAAGAACGATGCCGCGATGATCCAGGACTTTTTGGAATTCCGCCGCCGCCTCCCGGCCCCGCCCTGCTTCCAGATATGCCTGACCGCGCACATAAACCGGATACAGCCCTCCGAACTTTGCGAAGAAGGCCGTGCCCGGCATCGCCAGGTCATAGGGAAGCGCCGTCTGCAGGTGCTCGATCGCGTCCAGTGGCGCCTTCCTGCGAAAGCGCGAAAAGCGCGCGCAGCGTGGGAAGATACTCGAATTGCACCGGAGTATCCTCCGGGAATCGTTTTGCCAGATCCTCGGCGAGACTTTGCGATGCGGAAACGTCGCCCGAGAGCGCCAGCGCAAACGCCGCGGCATACTGCACGTCGCGGCCTTTTCCCAATTCGAGAGCCGCACGGGCGCGCTCTTTGGCCGCAGCGTGATTTCCGAGATGTGCTTCGCACACCGCCGCCGCAGCCTGGTAAATGGCAGCCTTTTCGCTATCGCCGTTCTGTTGCGCCGCTACGATCGCGTGATGCCACATGGTCCTCGCGTTTCGCATCTGTCCGGAATGCGCCAGGACCAGGGCCTGATGGTGCGACATCCAGTCTTCCGCCTCCCGGTTTCCGCGTGCCCGATCGATTTCGCGTTTCATCCGCGGCTCGTCGCCTTCGAGGAACGCCAGGTAGTAGCGGTTGACCAGAAAATTCGGGATCTCCAAATTGCGCTCCGCGGCCCGTCGCAACGCCGCCGCGGCTTCTGCGAACCGGCCGAGCGACATATTGATGAACAGCGAGAGCGTCATAGGCAAACGGGAGGTCGGGATTTAGTCGAAGGCACTCCTCGGCCGCTTGAATTCCCCGCTCATATTGGCCCGTTCCCCGCGCGCCCCATCCGCCTAAAACGCCCCAGGCCTGCCAATCAAGAGGATAGGTTTGCGCCCATGCCTCGATGGTCTCCAATTCTTTCTGCAGGTTTCCCGTTACCTGCCGGTCGTACAGAAAAAGGATAAAGAACCGTTCCCGATCGCTGACGCGATCCCGCAGTTCGTAGGCTTTGAGGGTGTGCTCGATGGCGAGATCGGTTTGTCCCATGTTCCAGTAAAAGAACCCTAAGTCGGCTTGCGCCATGGCGAATTGAGGATCGATGGCGATAGCGCGCTGGAGGTGGGGAATTGCGGCAGCGAAACCACGAGTGAACACGGCGCTGCGGCCGGCACTGTACGCCTTCAGTGCTTCCAGCGAGGGCGTGGTTGCCTGTTCCAGCGGCGTCGAGTGCTCTTCGATGGAGGATCAGCGACTCGCCCAGCCGCGCCCTGATTTGAACCGCAATCCGCGTAAGTGCATTCAGGACGTCTTCTTTTCTTTCCGCCTGCACCTGCTCCTGGCCAAGAATGTCTCCGGTGCCGCAGTTCCTGGCGCGCAACCACACCACGTACCGGCTTCCGAGGCTGGAAATCGAGCCTTCCAGGACAGCCGTGCCGCTCCGGTTCTTTCGCAGATCTCCTGCGCGATCTCGGGAGTGAGGCGCGTTTCGGGCGGCCGGTCCATAAAACGCAGTATCTGCTGGATCTGTTGATCCGAGACGATAGCCAGGGAACGGGACTGCTCCAGTTGCACAGACAAGCCCTGGCGAAGGATTCCATCGAATACCGGATCACCTGTTTTGTTCTCGAATTCGCCCAGCACAATCTTGTTCTTCCGCGTGACTTTCGGCGTCGCTTGCGGGGAGGAGTGTGCGGTCGCGTACAGTGCCGCGGCTCGCCTTGGGAACCGCCGCCAGCTCCCGTTCTAACTCGGCAGCCGATTGCCAGCGGCGGCCGGCATCTTGTTCCAGACACCGGCTTACGATTGTTTCCAGCTTACGCGCACGGAGGCGTCTGCGCTGCACCACGGCTCGGTTCACCCGTCAGCATTTCGTAGAGCACGCATCCGAATGCAGTAGATATCGGTGCGTGCATCGGCCGGCTTGCCCTCTCGCTGCTCGGGCGCCATGTACGCGGGCGTACCCACGATCATGCGGCTGGCGGTGATGGTTTCGTCCTGCTTCGAGCGTGCCAGTCCAAAATCCAGAACCTTGACGCCGGTTTTCCCGATCATGATGTTGCCGGGCTTGAGGTCGCGGTGCACGATGCCCTTGCCGTGCGCCTCTACCAGCGCCGCCGCGATCTGGGAGCCGTAGAGGAGCGCTGTCTGGATGGGAGCCGGTCCCTGTTTCAGCCGCGCCGCCAGCGTTTCGCCCTCCACCAGTTCCATCACCAGGTAGTTGGGCCCAACGTCGTAAAGCGTGCAGATGTTGGGGTGGTTCAGCGACGAAATCGCCCGGGCCTCGCGCTCGAACCGGGCGTTGAACTGCTCGCGATTGGTTTTGATGGCGACGGCGCGGCCTAATCGCGTGTCGATGGCGCGAAAGACTTCGCCCATGCCACCCTCGCCGAGCTTGCTTTCGATACGGTACGGTCCCAGGCACGCGCCCGGCAGCGAAAGTGACGAAACGTCGAATCGTCCAGCAGATCCGGAGCATTTCGGATAGCGGGCCGTTCGAGAAATTCGCCGCCGGCCGGCTCTTTGAGAAGTGATTCTACTTCGCGGCGCAGTTCGGGGTGTGCCTGGGCCAGCAGGGCGGCGCGCTCATCGGCGCTGGCCTCGCGAGCCGCATGATATAGGGCCTCGATTTGCCGGAATCGCTCCGTCGTCATTCCTGAGATCCCGATGGTCTCCCCATTGTATGGCTCAGCTCGCGCAGCAACCAGGCCTTGGCGAGATGCCAATCGCGTCTGGCCGTGCGCGGCGAGATCTTGAGAGCGGCGACGATCTCCTCCTCGGTCAATCCGCCGAAATAACGCAGCTCGACCACCTTGGCCTGGCGCGGCGCCAACTTAGCGAACGCTGTCAGGGCCTCGTCGACAGCCAGGATGGATCGGTCGGGCGCGGGCGACAAGACGGCGCGATTCGTCCAGATTTACTTTGGACGGGATTCCGTCGCGCCTGCGCGAACCCCGCTTGCGAGCGGCGTCCACCAGGATCCGCCGCATCATCTGCGCCGCCATGGCAAAGAACTGCGCGCGCGCCTGCCATTCGACCTTGGTCACGTCCACCAGGCGGAGGTAGACCTCGTGGACCAACGCGGTGGCCTGGAGGCTATTGCCCTGGGCTTCGTTTTTCATGTACCGGCGAGCCATGAGACGCAGTTCCGGATAGACGTGTTCCGTCAGCCGGGCCAAAGCGGCTTCGTCACCGCCGCCCCAGGCTTTCAACAAAAATGTGATTTCCTCCGTGCGTGGGTCGATGGCCTGGCCCGTTCTCTCGGTGGGCTTTAAAAAATATACAAGAAACCGTGGCCGCTTTTGGGCTTCCGCTGCCGCCTGTACCGGTGGAAGAGAGAACAGGCGCTCGAAATGATCTCCTTCCACGAATGGAGGCAATTTATGAACACAAAGGAGATGATCATGAAACGCAACACCATGGCAAAGACTTTCGCAATCGCCGCAGTCACCGCACTCGCTCTGACCGTAGCGCCTATGGCGAAGGCCGACAGCAACAAAGGATGCTCTAACGCCACCCTCAAGGGTACCTTCGCACACACAGCCACCGGATTCGAGATACGGCCCCGCCCTCCATCGGCCGGCCCGTTCGCCGGTGTGCGGTACGGATACCTTCGACGGAAATGGCGTCGTTACGACTGCCGCGACCATGGCAAGCCTAAACGGCAACATAGTCCCGGTGACCGGAACGGGCACCTATACAGTGAATCCCGATTGCACCGGTACTTACAAGATCCCGGGTGACTACCTTATTCTTCGTGATCGCTGATAGCGGGAATGAGATTCATGCCATCTGTATAGACCCTGGCGTCGTCCTCAACCACACCTTCCGGAGGCAATTTCCAGTGGGCGACTGGAGAGAGTAACCGCTTTCGGCAAATGTGGCAGGGTTTATTCAATTGAGAGTGGCTGGAACGGCCAGCCACCCCCACAAGCGGCAACGGTTACTGTTCCGCAGCGAACACGGCACCGCCTGCGCCGGGCTGGGATCGGGATCAACGAAAAGGGGATGCTCCTGCGTGTGCGCATTTTGTTGCTGATATTGAACGTTCTGATGGTTTGTCAATGATTGGTCGCTTGGGTTCGCCGCATACTTTCGGCGGAAACTCTCTCGGAAAAGTCATGCCCGCAGACCCATCGTTTCCCGTTGACCCGTTGTCCGCCGCACTATGATTGACGACGGCGCGCTTGCCAGATATTGCCTAAGTCGCGACTTGTCGGGAAGTGGCGAGTCTGCGCAGCGCCAGCGCTGGAATTTTTCTGGGTCGCTACTACGCCGTTAATCAGGATCTGCCGAGCGGTTGCTCGGTCAGTTCCGGATTGCACGATCATTGTCGTGGCTTTTCCACTCGGTCGATTACAAGCACTTCATCGGGACCTCGGCCGGCCTGAAGTTTCAGTCCCAGTTGCTCCTCGATAGCAGTGAAGAGCGACGGCCCCGCGCCGGGTTCCGAAGTTGGAGGCACCGCCGAATCCATCGTATAAGGGGCTCGACGGATCGGTCTCCCAATGGAGGGTCACGTCGAATGCCCCGGTCAGTCCGGTCTTGTCGACCACGGTCCTTTTCAGCTCGGTTCTGGAAAGACTGTCGGCAAGAGCTTTCAAAGTGATGCCTCTGCCATCCAGCGTCCGGTTAATTCCTCGGGCTCCGGTATTCGGATGGTTGCAAAAGAAAACGGGAACGAAAGGCCGGCCCTGAGAAGGTGGTAGAGGCGGACCGCCGTCGGCAGGTGAGACGACGCAGTCACCCTTCGCGGGGGGCATCTTCAAGCCGCTTTTCGCGACGATCAGGTTATAGATTGGCATATCCCTGGTTTCAGGATGAAGCCTTAATGCGAAGCGGTCTTGGAGAAGAGCCTTGAGCATTGGGCCGTATATCTGATTGATCGAAGTTGTGCCGCCCGTCGTGGCCTCGATGTCATAGCGCTCGGAAGGAAATTGGCCAACGAGCTGTTCTTTCCGCACTCCCCAGGCAAAGGCGGCCAGTTCCTGAATGGAATAGCAGTTCATGACCAATCGTCCCGGAAGATTGCGCCCGTACGGGCCGGGGCATTCTTTGTTTGGCTTGATGGAGGCGGCTTCGAAGCTTGGTTGCGGCTGGGCAGTGACCAACAGGGGCAGAGTCAGCGACGCTATTGTAAGGATTGGGATTTTGCGCATCATCGCTCCTTCCGCTGGGTCCCTCAAACATTGATGGGATGTTGGGGGAAGGCGTGTAAGGCTTTTTTCGCAGCGAATCGTATAAAAATCAGTTTTCGTTTGGCTCGCGCGAGAGGCTATCGATAATGACAGTCTCGAGTGGCGCCTTCTTGTATTCAAGGTGTAGTCCGAGCGGTGCCAGTGCCTCGTCATACCTGTCGACCATAAATACGGGATGACCGAAACCGTTGGGATTGGGGTCGCCACGGCCGAAGGGGTAAACATCATACACGAACATATATCGCCCGTTAGCGCCCGTTTCATTTCTGACCGGAGCACCTATTAACCCGGTAAGAAATTCCGCGAGTTCTTCTGTCGTCAACGGCAGCTCGTTGTGAGTCGCCGCAGGTTCCTGGAGATTCCGAAACGACCGCTCATCGGCTGGGGTTGCCGGACGCGCTTTAAGCCCCCCCTTCTTGACCGTCAGCACTGCGGTTGGAAGGCTCTGTGTTTCGGTGTGATATTTGAGGCCGAAGCGGCTTGCCAGCATATTCTTCAGCATTTCCGGCACATCGCGCGAAGGCGTCCCGGCGGGCAGTTTTGCCTGGACGCTGTAGTGATCGGAGGTGATCCAGTCGGGACCAAACAACTGAGTCGGGGAAACGTCAAATGCCCGCAGAAGGAGGTCCTTCATGCTTGCATATGGAAATCTCGCCTCTGATGGCGTAATCGAAGGCAGCCGGCTTCGAGGATCGTGCATGCGCTGATCCATCGTCAGCTCCGGAACAACGCGGACCGACGTGACTTCAAACTCTTTAACCGGCTGCGTTTGCTGTGGGAACGCCGCCACCGCCGTGAGAATTGCCAAGAATCCAGTAAATGATCGCATGCAGTCGTTTATGCTTCGGCAATTGAGGTTGCTAAGACTTACACCGAGTGGCCGTCAGCAAGTATATCAGCGTTGGAGTCACTCATTGTGTGCGTCGGACTGCCGTAGAAGTGCCTCGGAGGCGAACGGACAAGCGGTGATCCCCCGCCTTGTCGGGCAGCGTTTACTGAGATGAGCAAACGGCCACCATCATCCCGTTGTCCTCTCCATTTGGTTTTCGAATGGGCGTTAATACCCAATATCGGAAGGTATTCTTTGGTGGAAGGGTTACTTCCGGAATCACGCGTGGTCGGTCCAGACTTCAATCCCCGTCGCTTCTACTCCTTGAACACGCCGCCAGATCGCAGCGTGAAAGCGGAGATCGTAAAGTAACGTTATTCAGGCGGACGACTCTTAGGGTCGTCCTCAGAGCGCGTCGCCCTTTCGTCAGGCATGTTTAAATAGATCCAAATCGCGCCTCGGACGTTCGACGCGTCCGGCACGGATGTAACGGGTTCGGCTTTTCCGCCCACGAGCGCGGACCATTGCGGGAGGAGTAATGCGCGTCTCAGGGTTGAAAGCACCGGTGAACTATTTGCTCGCCGCGGGCAGCGTCGCGGTGACGGTTGTTCTGGCGATGCTGCTGCGTGATTATCTGGGCAACAGCCCGAAACTTCTGTTTGTGCCGGCAGTCGTATTCAGTTCTTTTTTTGCGGTCTCGGTCAAGGTGTGACCAGCGGCCTGCTGAGCATTGGCGCGTTGATTTACTTCTTTGAAGCTCCCCTATACTTGTTTGCGATCGACTCCGTTCGCGACCTGCTGGACATTGTCGTCTTCTCGTTGGTCGCAGTTTCGATAAACGGCCTCAACGCGGCACGACAAAACGCAGAAAGGATCCTGCAAGGCATCCTGCCAGTCTGTGCGTGGTGCAAAAAGATCCGGCGCGAAGATCAATGGATCAGCATTGAAACGTACGCCCGGCTGGAATTGAATACCGCCCTACGCATTCGATCTGTCCGACTGCCGAGATCGAATGGAAGGAGATCTCAATAAAGGATTTTCGGAAAGTACATCGCTGGATAACCCAACATAACGATCGGGCCGCGCGCAGTCTCAACCAAATACCTGAAAGTGGTTCGGTCGTCCGCAGTTAAACCATCGGCCCGAATTCCAAAGGATCCCGTCGGCTGTCTCCGGTTCGCCCCCTACGTGCCAGACGTTCCTGCCTGCACTTCCGCAGAGTTCACATGCCGGCCCTCCTCCGTTTTGAGAACCGGGCTGGTTTATCACCTTCAGGGATGGCTCATTTTTTAACCGGCATTAATGCGCATTTTTGCACCGGCGCTGGCAGGGGTGTAGATTTTCTTGTTGAGCCTGGCGAACGCGGGCAGACGCCTCGTCGGATTGTATGCCGATCGGCAAGTTAGTACCGGGGCGGAAGCAGGCTCTTCCGGTTACCCGGTAACAGAAAGTCCGATGCGGAGTGCCATTCCTTTGGCTGTCGTCTCGCGGGCAACCCGCCATCTTCGCGCGCTACCGTACGATCTTCGAGCTGTTCCTTATGCTCCTCGATTTGAATGGCGCCGAAGCCGTAACAGAAGATGCCTCCGACGAGCCAGTGCAACACGCCAAATAGAAGGACGAGTTTTTCCTGAGTACGTGGAAGATCGCGGAAGAGAATATTCACCAGAGCCACTACCCCGACAACTACACCCAGACAAAACCACCAGATGACCCAGCGGTGAATTCGTAAGCCGAAGTGGACGTGCATAGTTTCTCCGTCCTTATAAGACGGAAGGTTGCGAAGCCAGGATTCTACTGTCGAGACACTAGATCCGGAAACAAAGGTGATTGCGGACACGAATTCCCGTCGAAGTTACTGACCCGCAGACTGGCTCCTCAATATGAACCTTCGACGCGGAGGTGTGAACGAGCCTGTATGATCTGCGTGCAGTTGAACGCGAAATGGAATGCCGGAGCCGCTCAAACGTGCTCACCACCCTCTTGTCCACAGCAGAAATGAAGCGGACTGTACGCGGCTCCGGATGGGCCGCCACGATTTCTTTAGCCCGAAATAGCAGACCGCGACCCCGGGCAGTTCGGCTCAGACTTTCCTGGCGACTCGAAGGGTCACTCGGTAACAAGCAGCCGATTCGACGATGACACGCTCCCAGCCAAGACTTTCTAAAGCGCCTTCGTCCTGGTCCTGGTCCCAATACTTCCAATCGTGGTCGAACCAATGGATGCCCCTGTCGGATGCCAGCCACATTTCGGCTTCGTCGATAAGTCCTTCGTCGTTTGAAGAGTACGCTTCCCCGAGGAGTTTCGCAGGCCTCGCGGAGTTTGCGCGCACTCTTGTGGATGAGCAAACGGCATGTGTCAGTACCCACGGTGGTGGGGTCTTCAAGCGTGTGAAATTTAAAATGACGTGCGGCGCGTCGGTATCCGTTGATGGCCGATGTTCCGTGGGGGTACCGGGTCACGAATTCGAACGTGTGGCGATTTCGGAGCAGGCGAGGAGTGCGCCGTTTCTTCGGGGTCATTCAGTAATTGCAGAATATACCTCCCAGGGGCGCACCAAGTGCACCAGCTTCTTTCGTCGTCGCGGCCGTGGGTGCCTTCTTGGCCCGGGTGGTCTTCTTCGTCGCGGGGGCTCTCTCCGGCGCGACGTCGGGCGACTGTGGCGCAGCGGGCGCGGCGACGGCAGGTTCCGGAGACTCGGGTACGACCGCTTCCGGCTGAGCAGTTTCGGGAAGCTCGGCAGCCGGAGCTTCAGCGGGAACCAGCGCGATCTCGTCTGCAACCGGGGCAGTCTCGCCGAGGTTCTGAATCGCTTTCCAGATCCGGCTGACGGCGGTCGCGCGGTCCTTGAACTTCTTGACTTGCGTTTCGCCCGGCAGGCTGTTCCAGATCTCGACCAGCCGGGCGGCGGGCCAGTTGGCGGCCAGCTTCGCCAGCGCGGCTTCGTTGCTGAATCGTTCGGTGTTGGGGACGGCGTCGGCTTCTTTCGCCGAGCCGTGAATCATGATGTTGTTCGTCTCGTTTTCAATCGTGAAGTGCTTCATTTTCAATCTCCTTGCGCGGCGATCTGCCGCGGTCATGACATTGATCGCTCTGGTCGCGGAACACAAGCAAGCAGATTGTTCAGAATTCAACGAATAGATCGCCTCAGGAAGGCGGTAGCGACTGGTAGGCGAAATGGCATCGGCACGACGAAAATTCGACCGGCAAGAAGGAAGAAGCAATCGCGCGCTGCTGACCCAGCGGAGCATCGAAGAAGCCGCAAAGTCGATTGGCATCGGCACGCAGACGCTGCTCCGCTGGCTGAAGGATCCCGGAGTTCGATGCTGCCTATCGCCAGGCCCGGCGCGCCGCGTTCTCGCAGTCGACAGCGCGCCTCCAACAGGCCACAGGCGCCGCCGTCTCGACGCTGCTCAAGATCATGGTGGACCAGAATACTCCGCCATCAGTTCGGGTGCGGGCCGCTGACAGCGTGCTGGATCATGCATCCAAGGCGATCGAGATTGAGGACGTTGAGGTACGAGTGGCGGCGCTGGAGCAGGCCGCGGAGTTGTCGAAGCAGGGGCGATGAAGGCGCTCGCCAGAAGGGTCAGGAAACTCGAATCGAGCTTGATCGATGCGAGCGGTCTGGTGCCCCACTCGAAGCGTGGTTCGCTTTCTACGGAGCGACAGATTCGACCGGCTCATGGATGGAGAGGCAGTCGATATGAGCGGAGTTGTATCCCTCGCGGTAATCGATCGGATCATCGAACAGGCGGATCGCGCAGAACAGGCACGGATTTCAATGAAAGCGATCGTCCGGCGATTGACACGGTTGGAACAGTCGCGCACACCCATTGCGCATCTGCGAGACCAGCACATCGCCGATGTGCTTTGGGAACGACGGCAGCGCCGTTTGCAAGCAGAGGGCCTGCCCTTCGAAACAGTCAAGCCGGACGTATCCGCCGGGTCCACATATGTCGTATGCCGAAAGTCTTCGAACGTGTTTGCAGGAACGTCGGGCACGTCAGCGGGCCGAACGGGAGACAGCCGACAATGGTGCGTAACGTCTCGCGCCGTATTGAGCGGCTCGAAGCCCGGGTGGTGGCGACCACGCCAGGCCCCATCGATGATCAGAATCCTGCTCGTGCATCCGGAGAAGGGGCTGACGGGCGTACTCGTGTTCGAAACTGGCAAACCCACGACGAAGGAATCAGGCACTCCAGAGGAAGTCGAACGGGTGCGTGCCGACTTAGAGCGCCGCCGGGCGGCTCGTCTGCTATGGAAGGGAGGCGCCGCTGATACGCACGATCACGCGCCGGCTTAAGCAGTTGGAAATCCGCGCCAAAGAAGTCGCGGCGGCCCGTCCGGAGCCGCATACCTTCTGCTTCATCGAGCCTGTCAATAAACGAGTGACGAGCACGCTTACGTGGGAGAACGGCGAGCAGGTGTGGACGCACTTCGACCCGCCGCGGGATCGTGCGGAATTCGAGCCGATGGTTTGACGGGGATGAGCCAAATAAATAGATAGCGATATTAGCTCTTATCGCCCGTTCGGGCGCTCTGACTCGTGCGCCCCCAAGAGCGCATAGCCCTTTGACATCCTCTCACTACTGTAGTTCCCCCGGAGAGTGCGACAATTGGCATTCAATATTCAAATGCTGCACCTGGGTGACGTTCAAATCAGCGAGCTTGCGCGCGAACTCGACATCAATCCCAACAAGATTCTGCACCTTCTAACGTCTTGGGGTACCTCTGGCAAGGTGAGCCCAACCTCTTGGTCCGCGCGCGGCTTGCAGAACGCGTGCGCGCGCATATCGTTCTGGCGCGCAAACAAATCAATACTTATGCGTTTGAAAGATCCAATTCCTCTGTCAAGCTCAGCCCAAACGCAAAATCCAAGGTGAAATGTCTTAACTGCCGACAGATGATCACAGTGGCTAAAATGGCCGACCACTCCAACCGCTGCCAGCCGCGGGGTCGGAGCTATGGTCGCACTAAAGCGATAAAAAAAGGACCGATCGCGCAATTGGTCGAATACGCTCAAACTAGAGGTATTCCGGAAGCGGCCATTCGCGAGCAGTTAAGCAGAGCTGGAACGAATCTCGAAGAAATCCGTGCGACTCTCGAGAAGTTGCCAGCAGTCGAAAACCATGCCTACTCAGCAACCGCCGTCTCCGCTTTTCGGAAGAGCCTTTCGATAACGCATCTTCCGTTTACACTTCTTCCTCCTGGAACATGGGACGCACACCGCGTAATTGACCGTTACCAGGAGATCAATTCATCTGCTGCCGCATGGGCTGGCCCCAAACTTGACCTGAACCGCTTGACAGCACTTGTTTCCCTTGGCCCGGCCCGCTGCTATCTGGGAACGGAGTTGTTCTCCTGGTACGTGCTTTTCGAATTTGATTCGTTCCATGCAGCCGTACTCGAATGTCCATATGAAGGGAATGCTGCGTATATCATCCACGGTGAATGGCGAAACGTTGTGGGCCTCACAAAACAAGAAATCCGAACGAATCACCCGGACCGATGCACTTGGGTCGTGCACAGGAACAACTGGATGAAGAGGATCCGTGACGCGCTGCAGAGAGATCCGGGACGCGAACAGCCGACTTGAGTCTGCTTCATCGAGCCTGTCAATAAACGAGTGACAAGCACGCTTGCGTGGGTGAACGGCAAGCAGGTCTGGACGCACTTCGACTCGCCACGGGATCGTGCTGAATTCGAGCCGATGGTATAGCTGCAGTGGGCCGAAACCCATCTAGCGATATTGGACAATATTGGCCGTATTAGCCGGGCATTCCCTGCAGGAAGCATTGGGTGCCATTACACTCTCATCACTTGTATTCGAGTCGCAACAGACACCTGCCGGTAGAACACGAAAGCGTACAGCTTGGCATTGCTGTATCCGGGCAGTTGCCATCAGAAAACGTGATCGTGACAGGAGTTAACTTGGTTCCACCTGTCGGGGTACAAGTGTAATCCGACCCACTGCCGGACCACCGCGACGAACAATACGCAGGCACACCATCTTCGAAGCCCAGCGAGTGACTTCTAAGGGAAAGTTGGAAATCTAGGGTGCTATTACTAGATAGACTCCACGCCCTGTTCGTGACATCGATCGTCTGGGTTGGGGACTGACCGTAGTTGCTGATAGCGATGCTCTTTACTTTATGCAGGAAATCATCCGCCTCGACCTCAGTATCGGAGTTTTTTTTGATTTTACCGGCGTGATGTAAGGTGATCGATCCGTCGCCAACGTCGATGGGCTGGTCTGCCTTAACGAACTCTGCTATCAAGACCGCGGCGGCGCCTAGAGCTAAGACCACACCGGTCGACATCAACAGCTTTTTCATTTGGGGGACCTCTTTTTATTCATCGACATCGTTCTGTTTCTCCCTTATTTTGGCTTACCTTGGGTAAGACGCAAAACTGTTTGCCACTGCGCTTGGACGTCTGGCCGTGAAAGATATGTTTGAAAAGTGGATGATCCCCAGTCAGCTGCCACAGTATCGAGCTGTTGTTTAGCCGCGAGCGCGTACTCGCGCGTTCTGGCGCTGTCGGCGCGAGCTGCCAGCGCGAGTTCCCGCCAATGCGAGAGTGGCAGTTTTTCTACCAGTGGCATTGTATCGCGAATCAGGACGAGCGCACCCACAGAATCTCCGCTGTCGACGCGCGCCTCGGCTAGCGTCATTTGCGCGAACAGGCGCAGGGAAACGTCGTCTTGCTTCTGACTCTGTGACAGAGCCAGTTCGCAATCTCGGAGGCCTTCCCGCCGATATCCTGCCCCGATCAGTGCGGCTCCCAGAATGGCGTTCAAACGCGCTGTGTCGGCGGGCGAAGGGCCGCCCGCGAGAGCTCGGCGGGATCCGATGACGGCTTCTCTATTGCTGCCTTGTGCCAATGCCATTTCGGCGCGCGATATCGCAATGTTCAGACGTAAATCGGCGAAATTCTTTGCGTCGGCTTCCGCTCTCACGAACATCTCCTCGGCCTGCGAAAAACGACCGAGCATCCACGTCGTCTCACCTAAACTATATGCCGCCCATTGAATTTGCTGCGCATCCGTGCCGAGCCGCACCGCCTCCTGATAATATTCCAGCGCCCGAGGAAGACGCTCCTGCATCTTCAATAGGCTTCCTAGGCTAGCGTTTGCCAGAGACATCTGATAGGAATCCTGAGCCATTTCCGCGATCCGCAGCGAAGCGCGAAAAGAATCGAGCGCTTTTGGATCGCCGCGGTCGCGTTGTACTCTGCCAATCAGAGTCAGACACTGCACCGATTCGCGGGCAAAATGGTTCGGTTGATAAAACGTGAGCGCTTCCCGAGCCTCATGACTCGCGTCATTGGGTCGATTCTCCAGATCGTGAAGGCCAGCCAGCGACAGGAGCGCTTGCGACGCCAGCAATTTAGTATTATCGCGGCGGGACATATCTAAGGCCTCCAAATAATGCCGCTCTGCTCCCACCAAGTCTCCCTTGCGCCGGTAAGCGTTGCCAAGCACCAGCACGCCGCGAATCGCCAAACTATCGATGTGGTTCGCTCGCGCCGTATCAATCGCTTCGCGCGCATACTGCTCCGCGGTGGCAGCATCTCCTTTAAAGAAAGCGCTGCTGCCAAGCTGCAGCTTAGCGCGAATCTCTTGGTGGGTATTGCCGGTAATGCGCGCAGTCTCAAGAACTTTTATCGCCTGCGCGGCGTTCTCGTCGAACTGGTTTCGCCGGGTAGCATCCACACTTCGCTGATAGGCAACTTCGGTCAGACCTTCTAGGTTGCTCGTCACCTGGTAAAGCTCCTCCGCTTTGCGGAACTCCACCTGTGCCTGCGCACGGTGTTGCGGAGTCCGGCAATCCTGTGCCGCCCGCAGCAACCACGCCGCGGGATTAGCCGGATCGGCTTCGGACGCGGCAGTGTAACTCGCCAAAGCTTCCGGTATCCGTTCGGATTTTTCGAAAGTTCGTCCTAAATCCAAGTACACGTCAGCCTTCCGTGATCCCGCGATCGGTAGCATCTGGTGGTAAATGGCTGCAGCCGCTACGTAATCGCGCGTAATCGAACGATCGATTGCGTCAATCTGGAGACGATCGAACGTCGAAAGTCCGGTGGTCCCCTCGCGCCGCGCCTTAAGCATCTCTACGCCGGCTCTTTCCGGGAGTTCCAACTCCATCCAGGCGTCGGCCATGCGGGCGTGCGCAAGGCCGAAGTGCGGAGAGAGCCGAATGGCCTGCTCCAACGCCTTGGTGGCGGCGAAATATGCCGCCGCATGAATATCGCTTGTACCGATGCCGAAGAGTCTGGTGGCTTCCTGCGACGGTCGCTTCCGCCACTGCTCCGCCTGCGACCATCCGAACCTCACCACAAGCACGAATAGGATCACTGCTGCGGCGGCGAAGGCTCTTCGGTGGACCGTCCCTACGCGCCCCCGAAGGGCCTCGACGAACTCGCCGGCGCTACCGAATCGGCGGCCTGGATCTGGAGCGAGGGCCTTACGGATGGTCTGTGTCCACTTTTCATCGGTGCCCGCAACGGTGACGTCCGGACCGTCCGGAAGTCTCCCCGTGATCATCCGGTACGTGGTTACGCCGAGTGAGTAGACGTCTGATCTGATGGTCGCAGACGCTCCGTTGAGTAATTCCGGAGCAATATACCCTCGTGTTCCCACCACATGGCCTCGCGAGGTCAGCAATTTCGTGGGGGCCTGCGTGTCCATCGGCGCATTGCTGTGCGCCAGACCGAAATCTGTGACGACAGGGCGCGCGGCGCCGCTCCCCGGCACCAGTATGACGTTGGCCGGCTTGAAGTCACGATGGATGATTCCGAGATTATGGGCGGCGTCCAATGCACTGGCCATGTGTTCGAGTAGCGGCAGCGCCTCACTCGTGATCACCGGCCCCCCCCCGGCGGAGTCGCGCTTCCAAGGTCTCGCCCGGAAGAAATTCCATCGTCAGGTAGTAAATCGGGGCCGGGCAGAAGCTGTCTAGCCCTACTTTCGCATTCCTGGACGACAAAAGAGCATCATGCGGTGTTCCGGTGCCATAAAAGTATGCTGCGAGGCTTCCTTTCCGGATGAGATCGTGCTACATGAAAGATATGCATGTATTCGAACGGGATGTGAATGGCCGCCGCTACCGTATCGCGGCCCAGTCCGTGTGGGACCCGGTCCGAAGCCGGTCCGTGGCGCGTCAGACCGTGCTGGGACCGGCAACAGCGGCGCCGGTCGCTGATCTGGCTGCCACTCGAACCGTAGGGACGCAGGCCGTTGGGGATGTCGGCGCGTTGATCTGGGTTGCCGAGCAACTCGATCTGATAGGGCATATCGACCGGGCGTGCGGCAACCTGGGCGCCAAAGGCGGCCCGTCGGTCGGCGAGTTGGCCGTGGCGGTGGCGGTCCAGCGGGCGTGCTCGCCCGGACCGAAGCGAGACCTGGCGGAGTTTCTGGAAGGGGCCGTGCCGCGCTTGTCGTGTCTGCCTTCTTCAGCCTTCAGCGGCCAGGCCTGGCATCGGGTGGCGAGGCAAGTCACGGACGAGCAATTGGAGCAAGCGCAGATCGCGATTGCGAAAACGGCGGTGGCCCGGTTCGAGCTTTCGACCGACGTGCTGGCGTTCGATACCACGAATTTCGACACCCACATTGCGACGGTTACGCCAGGGGAGCTGGCGCGTCGCGGGCATGCCAAAAGCAAACGGAGCGACCTGCGTGTGGTGGGGCTCGGCGTGCTGGTCAGCGAGACGGGCCACGTGCCGTTGCTATACCGGAGCTATTCCGGGAACAGTTCCGATCAGGCGGTGTTGACCGCGTGTCTGGATGGGTTGAGGGCACTGCACCAGTCGCTGGACGATGGGGAGTGCCGCGAAAAGGCGCAGCGGACGCTGGTACGCGATGGAGGTTTTTGGAGTCTCAACTGGAACTGGATCTGGACGTTGTCGGTTACCACAGCCTGATTTCGTTGCCGCTGGGACATGCGGCGGCGGAACACGCGCTGCAGAGGGCGGCCCGGCGAGGTGCGATGAAGCCCCTGACGGGCAAGTTAGCCCAGGTGCGCGCGGCTCGGGTGCAAGCGAAGCTCGGCAACCTGGACCGCACGCTGGTAGTGGTCGAGAGCCAGCAATTGCTGGCGGGTCAGAAACGCGGCATTGCAGTGGCGTTGCGTAAA
This sequence comes from Terriglobia bacterium, assembly GCA_963809655.1. Taxonomy (GTDB): domain Bacteria; phylum Acidobacteriota; class Terriglobia; order Bryobacterales; family Bryobacteraceae; genus BOG-234. The sequence continues at coordinate 26,957 of CAWEKQ010000034.1, forward strand.
GCCAAGGCGGAGTTAAGCAAGCTGGATCGACTGGTAAAAACGCAACGGATCACGCGCAGCAGCCTGGAACAACGGGTCAGGAAGACGCTGGCGCGCGAACATTTGTCGAGATTCGTGGTAACCGATATCGGCGGCGACGACCGGCAGCCGACATTGCGCTGGCATGTGGATGCGGCGCTGCGCCGCCGGATGGAGAAGACCCGACTGGGGCGGCGGGTGCTCTGCACGGATCACCACCTGTGGACCACGGGCCGTATCGTGCAGGCATTCCGCGGTCAGTGGAATGTTGAAGAACTGTTCCGCCGGGCAAAGAAGGGTGGCGTGGTGCCCTGGGGACCGTCGCATCAGTGGGCGGATGGGTCCATACGCCTACATACCTTTGCGACGGTACTCGGACTGATGCTTGTGAGTCTGGCGAGGATCACGCTCGGAACAAACGACTCCGCCCTCGCGATGATGGGCGACCTCGCCGATATCCGCGCCACACTGGTGCGTACGACGACCCGAGGGCCGGGGCGTCGCGCGACCGTGATGATTGCGCCCGAGCTGAACACCTCACAGCGCCGGGCTGTTAAGGCATTTGAACTGGGCCGATGGATGCCAATACTTCTTTCATGTATGACAACCCGCCCTGTCCGTCATGATTGAAGCCCTTAAACCCGCGATTCACCTCCTTTCACTGCGAAGGTAGGGCTAGAGATCACGTACTGTTGTGCCCACGACGCGCCAATACACACGAGTAATCCACAACCGATACGGAGAGTCTTCATCGCAATCCTCGAAACGCCAAATACACCACAACTAATTCACCCGGCATCGTCCGATCAGGCCAGCCTTGTCGGTGGTACTTGTCGGGCTCTTAGTCAACACAAGGTATCATTATTTTTTCCGCGAGGCGGCAATTCCGCCGGTGCACTGTTGAGCGGCGCGTCCCTGGCTTTTCCCTTCGGGTCTTACTCTCGTCGCTCGCGCCAGTAGGTTGAGCTCTCTTTTGCGTTCAGAAGCGAGCCAAACTATCGCCGCGGAGGCGTCGACTAAAGCTGGAGCTATTCGTCAGAATTACCCCGAGGAACTGTCAGATTATCGTCACCCTTCGAAGCGGTATCTCAAGCCCCGCACGTTGACCAGCTACTCCGATCGTTGGTGGTCAGCTTCTATTTTGCGCCGCAAATTCATGATGTAGTTGTCGATGGCTCTGTCTGTATGGCTGCTCCCTTCTCCAGATATCGTCAAGAGGTTTCTCGCTGGTCACGATGCGGCGGCGTTCCTGAATAGTGTTTGGAGTTTGAATTCCAATGCTGTAATGTTGCTCCCACACCATACCGCGAAGCAGGATGCTCTCACGCGAGAAATGCTCCCGTCGCCGGTTTTCCATAGTGACGAGGTGCGGTGCTGCCCAGCTGACGAAATCACAATGAACTTCTGCGCCCCGGGTGGCGGAACCATCAACTGATCGATCGGAACCTGCGCGGACGCGAAATATACCCCCAGGGTGGCGACAGCCAGACGACGATACACAAGGTTCGATCTCTTCAAGCCTTCTGATGGGTCGCCTTCCCCCGCTGTAGCTAAGAATCAGCTCGACGGGGTAGCTCGAGTTTTCGCACGTTCTGGTCTATCAAGCGACATACTCCTCATGTCGCATCACCACGAAAAATCAGCCACCGATATTAACCGCCATCGCCGTGCTGGTATGAAGTGCGTTCCGTTTCCCGCAAGGGTGGTAATCACCCGTTGGATAGCCTTCGGATTCGCCCTTCTTCGGTGGACACCGATTCGGCGGGCACGCCATTTCACATCTCCTCCAGCACATCGTCAAATGGATCAAGACTCCTGGTCGATGGATTGATTCTGCGGTGGCCCGTATGGGGTGAAGTCAAGAGGCATTCAGTTGCCTGCCACCGCGATCCATACTGCGCCCTCAACTGTGGACGCGTCGCCAACCTTCAAAACGATCGGGACGTAGCCTCCGGGCGAGACGCCGGGCGGGATCTGGATATTGATTTGCATCAGGCCTGCGACCTCAGTCGGCGCTCCCCCCTTATAACTCACGGTTGCGGGAATGCCGCCCACGGTAACGCTGACCGGCAGGCTTGGAGTGGGATACGGGTTCGTCGCGAGTTTGCCGTCTACCCCAGCCGGTGTCGTCTGCCCCTCGCCCGTGGCAAACAATTCGAGAAAGTCCCCGGCTCTTACTGGATGCGCGGCGTCATTGTACGCACCCGTCAGCGCGTTAACTGTTGCGATCTGCCCCGCGCCGGTTTGGTTCGCGGTGAAAAGGCTGGGAGCCGACGCGGCGACAGGTACAGAAAATGCCGACGAGACCGATCCCTGGTAACTCACGGTGACCTGCGCCATTGCAGACAGAGCGGGGTCGATTCCATAAGGTACTATTGCGGCCACCTGGGTCGCAGAGGTATAGATCATCGGCGCGGGAGTTCCGTTGACTGAGACCGTCGTCCCCGCCAGTTGAGTGCCGAATATGCCATTGCCCGGTTGATTCTGGACGAGTTGGGGTGGTCCGAGACCGCCTCCGTAAATAACAACGATCTTGCCTGGCGAAACCGGACCTGCACCTTCACTGGCGGCATCGACCACGGCGCTGATCAACACTGATTGCGAGGCTGGGGTCAACTGGCGCACGGCATTATTGCCAGGGTCGGCGATGAATAGCTGGCCCGTACCGTCAACCGCAAGACCAAACTTGCTCAGCCCGAAGGAGATCGGCAGGTTCAATTGTGCGCTGGTCGCTAACCCTCCGTCGCCGGAGAATCCGGGAGAGCCGTTGCCCGCTACAGGAATCATGCTCCCGTCAGGCGAAATCTTCCAGACCTTGTCGCCGCGGTCCTCCGCTACGAAAACATTCCCTGACGAATCGACTGCAATCGCGTTCGGACCTGATATCTGGTCCACCCACGGTCGTAATGATCCCGACCGCATCCACCTTGCGCACGTTGTTTTCGACCTTGTCCGCCATGAAGAGATTGCCCTGCCCGTCGACCGCAATCGCATACGGGGAGCCCAGAGCAACGCTTGTTGCCAGCCCGCCGTTGCAACAAGGGGAGTTGCCACCGCCAGCGACAGTAGTGATGATCCCGTTCGCAGACACTTTCCGGACGCGGCCATTGGCGGTGTCCGCAATGAAGAGATTGCCCGACGAGTCCACTGCTACGCCGTTGGGAACTTAGAACCCCGCTTGGGTGGCCAGGCCGCCGTCGCCCGAAAAGCCGAAATTCCCGTTGCCCGCCACCGTGGTGATGGTGCCGCTGGTCGAAACCTTCCGAATGCGCCCGTTGACACTGTCAGCGATAAAGAGATTTCCCGATCCGTCAACAGCGACGGCGTCGGGCCCCCATAGGGCCGCGCTCGTGGCGGGGCCGCCGTCCCCCGAGAATTGCTGGGCTGTTCCGTTGCCGGCCACCGTAGAAATAACGCCGTCCGTCGTGATCTTGCGCACGCGGTTGTTGTTGTAATCCGCTACAAAAACCTTCCCATCGCCGTCTACCGCAACCGCGTTGGGGGCGGATAATTGGGCGTTCAGCGCCGGGCCGTCGCCCGAAGGAGTGGACGAGCTTCCCGCCACAGTGCCAATAATCCCGCCGGTCGAGACCTTGCGAATGATGCCGCTTTGCGAATCCGCAATGATGATGTTGCCGGAACCGTCCACCGCAACGCCGGTGGGGAAGACGAGCTCTGCGGCAATGGCGGGGCCGCCGTCACCCGCGGAAGAGCAACAACGGGAGCTGCCGGCGACAGTCGAAATGATTCCGTTCGCGACTTTGCGGATGCGGTCATTTAACTCATCGGCGATGAAGAGATTACCCGATGCGTCGACCGCCACCGCATTCGGTAAATAAAGCTGGGCGCTGGCAGCGGGTCCGTTGTCGCCTGAAAATCCACCGGTGCCGTTGCCCGCCACCGTCGTGATGGTGCCATCCGCCGCAACCATGCGGATGCGGTTATTCTGGGTATCGGCGATGAAGAGGTTACCGGAGGCATCGACTGCGACGCCCGCCGGGCTGGCGAGTTGCGCAGCGATCGCCGGGCCTCCATCTCCGGAAGCGCCAGAGGTCCCGTTGCCTGCAACTGTTCTGATGATTCCGTTCGGTGAAACCATCCGGATTCGGTTGTTCATCGCAGGAAACGAGTTGTAAGTGGTATCGGAGAAAAATATATTGCCCGATCCGTCGACTGCGACGCCGGTCGGATTGGCAAGCTGCGCACTCACGGCGGGGCCGCCGTCGCCGGAATAGCCATTGATGCCGTTGCCCGCCACTGTGGTAATGATCCCGCTGGTCGAAACTCGCCGGATCCGGTAATTATTGGTGTCGGCAATAAAGATATTGCCCGCGGCATCGACCGCCACTGCGAGCGCGCCCGCGAGCTGTGCACTCGGCGCTGGCCCTCCATCGCCGGAATAACCCGCGCGGGCATTTCCAGCCACTCGCGTCATCACGCCGTTCTGATCGACTCTGAAAACGCAATTGAGACTGGTGAAGTAGAAATTGCCGGCATTGTCGGTCGCGACGCCTTGTGGAGTCCCCACGGGCAGACTCAGAGCATTCACCGGACTGGGTAGCGGCCCTCCGCCCGCAATCGTCGAAATGACGTATTGCTGCCCCAATAATGCGCCTGCAACCAGAAGAAATCCGGACGCAACACCAAGCGTCTTCATTTCGCTTTAACTCGCGACAGAAGCGTTGTCATGGACGTTGTTCAAGGCTGTCATTTTTTAAAACCCGGCACCGCGCTTCTATATGCAGACACGTCAGTACCATTCCTCATCGGCAAGGGGCCGATTCTGGCCGGAATTGGGGAGGGTACGAGCGAGCCCAGCGAGCCGGGACACCTAGCGATATTTGATGTTCTTAACACCCGTCAGCGGCGTTCATGATGACGTCGCCTCGATTAGGTGCTTAATAAAGCAAACATTGATAACTTCCGGGCACGCAGCCACGCGTTCCCGATCCGGCCAATCGCCTGAAAACGCCCTTCTTAATAGCGATCAAATTTTCGTGATAAAGTTCGCAGGGGAGGATAGACCCAAATGTGTCTTCGAAACCTAGTTCTGACGACTCTCGTTCCTGCGATGGCGGCCTTCGCTCAAAACCCAATCACTGCGGACTCACCGTTTCAGGTGAGATATGCCGCCAACCTCAACATCGGCGAATCGTACGTCAATATCACCAATACAGGCGCCAACTCTGGCCGATTTGGGCAGCGCGGAGCCTTCTCTATGTCCGGCAACATCTGTGCAAACGTTTACACTTTTGACCAGAATGAGCAAATGATTTCATGCTGCTCCTGTCTGGTCACACCCGACCAGACCGTCAGCCTTGGCGTCGTCAGGGACCTGATTTCGAGCGCCTTGATCCCGGCGGCTCCAAACTCAACCCCCGCGATTCCAAACTCAGTGACGATAAAACTGCTCTCCACGCTTGCGGGAGGCGCTGGCAACAATTGCCTCAATTCGGCCGCAAATGTGGCCAACGCCACGCTGGTTACCGGTATGGGAGCCTGGGGTACGACACTCCATGCCTTGACCGCCACGTCGCCAGTGACCTACTTTGGTACGGAGACAGCTTTCACGCCGGCTACTCTGAGCGCAACCGAGCTGAACACCCTAGCCACCCAGTGCACAGCTTTCGCCGGCAGCGGCGTTGGCATTTGTAATTCGTGCCGGGCCGGTGCTCAATGACAGATAGATAACGATGACGCGCCTTCCGTTATCTGCTTTCCGGTTGCTGCTACGTGACCCGGCTCGTTTTTTGCTAGCGATATTCGTAGTTATCAAGGTGTCCATTTCGCCTTGCGCCGCGCTGCCGATACTTTATCGAGCGTGCGCTCCGATATGAGCTCGCGCTCGAACTGCGCAAACGAAAGCGGTATGTGAATTTTCTGCGGCTATCCGCTTGCCGCCATCAAAAATGGCTACTTCTTGGCCTTGCTGTTGTGTCTGGACGGTATGTACTCGTCGGCCCAGTTCAAAATGACGTCAGCGACCTCAAGGTTATTTGTACCCAGCATCATCATGTGGGTCGTGCCTTTGAAGGTCGGCTTCCCGAGCTCGTCCAGTTTGATGTACTCCGCCTTCGCGATTCCATGACCTGCGGCGCGCCTGGCGTTTATCGCGTCAACCGTCGCCTGACATACCGCGCTTGTGGGCGTGTAGTCTCCCTTCAAAGCCAGATAAGGGATATTGTCGAAGTCCTCCGCAGTGAGCCCGGTGTTCGGAAGCGAACAGGAGCCTTCGATTGTGATCAAGCCTTTCAGCATGTCCAGATGACCCCTTTCCTTCAGAATCCGAGCCACATGGTGGCCCATAATCCCCGATTGAGAATGGGTCGCGACTACCGCTCCGCCGAGCTTTTCGACGAGGTCGGCGAGATCCCGCGGCGTCCAAGTGTTCGCGGAGGAGATCTCCTTCGGATCGCAGGTGGCGCAGGTGGATCCGGGAAGCGTAATCTCCGAATTTGGGACCAACTGCTTGTAGTATTCCAGCGCAAGGTCATTATTGTTGGGTCCCGAAGGCGGGGGGCCGATGGCGCCATCGCGCGACGCGACCTTTGCATCAAAAGACCCGATCGGGTATGCCGGGTGATAGTCACTGCCATGGATCGCAGCATCTGACGGAGGGTCGCCAGGATCGCCATGCTGTATAAGAGTGCCTGTGAGTATGGTCGATCCAGCCGGCACCAGGTGACCGAACCAAGCTGTCCAGGCGCCATTGTCGCTGATCCTGGCCAGGGCCGGAATCATCGCAAGGCCCTTGGCTGTACCACCTTGTGCAATCGTGGCCGCAGCTTCATTAATTACGGATTCGTCGAATCCGGAACGTCCGCGCCCAGCCTGATCGACCAGATAGGTGGAAATGCCCTTGCGCACAAAATAGGGATACCAGCCTTCCCGCCCATCCGGCGTGGATTCGAGACACGCTGCCGTATGACTGGAACCATGGACCATGATCACCGGCGGCGCGCTGCGTTTCTTGTTCACCGGTATCTCGAACTGGACGTACATCTGCCCAATCATGATCTGATTGGGAGCCGGCGCCTGGTTGGGAGCATTCGGTGGGGCGACCGTCGCGTAGTTAGTGATTTTCGGCACACCGCCGATAAAGAAGCTGCCCTGATCTTCGATCATCAGTGGCTTGGTCAGGAACTTCTTCATCTTCGGCCCATCCTGGGCGGACGCACAGTAAGCTATCGCCAGGATAGCCAGCAAAGGATATTTCATAAAACCCTCCTGATGTAGTGTAGGCCTTAACGGGGGCGGCTCAATGGACTGCATCCGGACTGGTGATTATCATCGGAGCGACCGCGGTTTCAGTACCCTCGGGCGTGGCCACGGCCGTTCTTCCGCTGGTGACTGGTACCCTGGCGGCGTTCGTCGCCTACGGGCTCTGGCGGCTGGCGGCGCTTTGGCGGTAACCTGCGTTCGCGCGCTGGCGGAAAGCGGTCGTCGCGCCGGGTCGAATCGCGCCACGACTTGTCTACCGATATTTGCGGTTAACGCCGCTTTGGCGTCTCCGGCTCATCCCACCGCAATGTGTACCTTGAGCCGAATTGAATCTGCCGTTCGTATTCTTCCGGGTTCTCCGCCTTGAGCATCAGTAATGCGAAAACCCGATCGACAGCGTTCTTCATGATGGTCTTCATTTCGTCGTCCGTGATTCGAGAGCACCCTTCGTGGCCGGAGCAAGTTGGGCAAAGCCGCCCCGCATGAATCTCCTCGATCGGTCCGTTCCTGAATGAAAGGGCGACTAAGGCCTTGGCTTCTCGGGCTATGTCTGGTCGCCTGGCGTCGAGGTTCATGCCGACGATTGTGCCATGGCTCGGGCGCTTTTGGGGCCGCGTTCGGCTCGGGCTACCGACAATAACCGATATCGCGCCGCGTCAAATCCACAGAAGCCGGGATTCAAGCGTTGAGACCCGTCCGCCCTGTGTTACTTCGAAACCACCAGGATCGAAAACGAATCGGGCACCATCTTGCCTCCATAGCCTGCCACACCCGCCCTCGGCGCCCCGGTTGGCGGTAAGAAATCAGCAGCGAACAGCAGAATGCGGTTTGTCTTGCTGTCCCACACCATCTGCTTGGCACTCTCCTTCGTCTGTAAAGTCTGCTCAATCACAAAGCTGATGGGACTGTTTTCCTTGATAATTGTCAGCGTTCCATCGATCTGGGCACTGTACACCTCATTCGTTTGCGCATTGAAGACTGCGGAATCTGCGGTGGATCCAATCGGCAGAGTATCCAGGATCTTTCCATCGGCCGCATTAACAATCACCATCGTTTGTGGCATCCGGCAGCCACTAAACAGGATTCGATTCTTCACATCCATCGCGAGGCCCGAACACCTTCCACCGGCAGGCGCTACGCTGTAACGCGTGGCGACGGCGAGCGTCCTGGCGTCAATCACAGCGATATCGCCCTTGTCTCGCACATCGACGTAAACCCTGCCGTTACGATCCGTGGCGGCCTGCTCGGGCTCGCCACCCAGATCGATCGTTCCCAGCACGGCGCCATCGACCGCATTGATGACAGTTGCATTCGGCGCGGTATGGCTGAAGATGAAGACACGCTGACTGAATGGATCGAAAAGAATGGCGTCCGGGCCGCCCTGAACATCAATGGTCTTGATCGTCTTCAGTGTCTTTGCGTCAAACATGGTGACCGGTTTGCTGCTCGCGAACCCGTGACCCGATTTCGGATCGACGACGACACCGTTCGCCGCCGCATCCGGTATTTCGCCAACCGGCTCGAGCGTGTCCAGATTGAAAACAGTGATTCGGCCGGGGTTCTTGCGTGGAATGTATAACCGGCGTCCCTCGACATCCGCAAAGGCGGTATCGAACGTGCCTTCGCCGCCGACCTTCACCACCTTCGAGATCTTGTAGGGTCCATCGGCCAGTGCCGGCTTGGGCAGTCCGGTCAGGAGCAACATCACCAGCCCGATTGGGCATAACACGCTGGATTTTCGCAAGTCAGTTTCCTCCAAGAGTAGTTTACTAGGAACATCGCAAGTCCGGGGAGCCGCCGTCCGGATGGCTCAAGCGATGAAAGGGCGCTGGGCTGCCCATCGCCATCAAGACAAATCTGGCGCGGAATAGCTTCCTATATTGACGCGATTAACGCCCGCGAAGCGACTCTTAACTCGAGTTCCCCTTGCCGCACTCGTGGCAAATGAACGCCAGCATGCGAGTGAAGCCCGGGAAGAGATTCACGGCCCCGCAGTGTTTGCAAATCCCACTCGCAACCGCAAGCTGCGATTCCATTTCATCCAGCGTCCGTCGAAGGCTCGCCAACGAAACAGCTCGGACGACCGCGCCGCATTCATTGCAGGTGATGTCGGCCTCTTCCCCGCGATTGACCGGGAAAACGCATCCACAGCAATCCTGGTTGTCGAAGTCCGCGTGGGCGAGAATCGGGTATTCGGTTGCCACCGCCCCTGAGTCTATCGCTGTCGGATCGGACGTGAAGCTGGCCAAATCTGGAGGGTAAGGTTTTCGACTACGCCGCTTTCTTGCGGCGGGCTGGTGTCGGAACTTCGATGACCACCGGATAGTTCTTGAGAAGCCACTGCTGGACATTCTCCCGCTGGGCTGCGGGGACCACCCGCGTCCACCGGGTAACGCCTGTGGTTTCATCGTATTCGGCCATGACGTAGCGGAGGTTGTTGAATACAGTGATTCTGGAGGCGTTCTCGGATCTCTGAAAGTGAAACTGCTGAGGCGCTTGGTCTATTTTTGCCATGAGAAGTTCGTTATGGTAGACGGTCGGGCTTCTCCTGCCGGGTACATTCCGCTCGGCCGTCAGCGAGCGAGGAAACGGAACCTCGTGGAAGCACCACCGACCTCTGTAGATTACGCGAGCCGGGCAACAGATTCAAAATATCCGCTCACCATGGCCTTCGTTTCAAGAGGGGCCGAGACGGAAGCGGTGGATCGTAATTCCCCTCGTTGAAAGCTCGTCCAGCAACTGCGTCACAGCGGGAGATACATCGCCGTCACCCGGCATGACGACAGCCCATTCCAGATTCTCTCTGAACTCTCGCGTGACGATCTGCCACCGACCCAGCGCAGGCGGCTTGGTCGCTCCGATTTGAATCAGGGACCAGTGGCGAACGAGTTCGAGCGCTGTTTCCCGGTCAGGCAGCGGACCGCGGACGATGAAGTGGTTGTCGCCATGAACCAGAATGCCGACCATCGAATTATTATGACTGGCAATCCTGGTGCATTAGCACCTGCATGAAGCTCGTGATTTGTTTCATTCTGGCGCTCTCCTCGCTCAACGCCGGCAACCGCGCGCCCCGATATAGGACGAGGGAATCGCGAGGGTCCCGGATTGGAACCGGGACTCGCACCGCAAGAGAACGCACTTGGTCTGAGACGAGAAGCACGTGGACTCGCGAACCCGCACCGGATTTCGCGCAAGTCCTGATCACCGTTGCCCGTCCGATGTACGCTGCTGATCCGATCGGGGTTGAATTGGACGCCAGTCTCTACGCGCTGGACTTCACCACCATTGACCTTTGCCTTTCGCTGTTCTCGTGGGCACGATTTCGCCGGCACAAAGCCGCCATCAAACTGCACACGCAGCTCGACCTGCATGGCAATATCCCAACGTTTATTGGCATTACAGACGGCAAGGTGGCCGATGTCAAAATGCTTGATGAAATCGTTCCCGAGGCGGGCGCGTTCTATGTGATGGACCGCGGCTATATCGACTTCGAGCGTCTGTACGTGTTCTCGCTCAGCGCCGCCTTCTTCGTGGTGCGCACAAAGAAAAACGTTCTGTTGCAACGGCGTTATTCGCACGAGGTGGACAAGAGCACTGGCGTGCGCTCCGATCACACGGTGATTCTGACGGCCATCCATTCGATCAAGGGCTATCCGGACGCACTGCGCCGCGTCAGCTATATGGATCTGGAAACGAACAAGCGGTTTCAGTTCCTTACCAATAACTTTGTCTTACCCGCCCTTACCATCGCCCGGATCTACAAGTCGCGCTGGCAAGTGGAACTATTCTTCAAATGGATCAAACAGCATTTGCGGATTAAGGCTTTTTTTACGGCCTGAGTGAGAACGCGGTGAAGACCCAGATCTGGATCGCCGTTTCAGTCTACGTGCTCGTCGCCATCGTCCGCAAGCGCCTCGGACTGGAGGCGAGCCTCTACCAGATTCTACAGATTCTCAGCCTTTCGCGCTTTGAAAAAATGCCCATTTTACAGGCACTTCAGCCATCCGATTCCGAATCCAAATCATTCGATCAGGGCAATCAGCTGATTCTGTTCGACTTATAACCGGACAGCAGTGCTGGCTGACAGGGCATCTCGTGGATTCACTAAAGCTTAAACGACAGCCCGGACCGGCTCGAGTGGGCCCATCGGGTAAACCGCGGCCCTTGTATCCCCTGCGGCGGGATGGTCCGATGGTTGTTAGCGCTCTTGGTTGTCAGCGCTTCTTTTTAGCAGCAGACGCTTTCGCCTTCTTCGTGGGAGACGCGACCTTCGCGGCGGGCACGATCACCTTGTGCATAGGCATCACCATCGGCTGTCCCGGATCGATCCCGAGTCGTTGAAGGATAGGCATCAGCGTCTTCGCAAACTTGTCGAACGCCGCCTGCGATGTCCAGACCTCGAACACCATCAGTTTATCTTTCGGGCCAAACGACGAATGGTACGAACGCCCAGCCGGGTGGGCCGCCCCGGCCTTTTTCAACAACTTGATGCACTCATCGTATTTCTCGGCCGACACTGCGGCCGGAGAGAAGTAGATCCCTATCGCCATGAACACTGTCCTCTTTCCTGTGACTCAACACCGCCGGACTGGCGGTTGGCCTCGTTTATTGTAGTGCAAATTCGACGGACCTGTTACGGCGGGGCGAAAAGGAAAAGGAATACGGCGCAGGGTAAGTTGGAAGGGCGCCTCGTCCGCCAACTTCGTGATGGCCAAATCTCCAGCGTGAGAGCATCGCATCGCTTGAAGCCCTGAAATGGGACTTATTGATAATTCGCGAGGCCAACAAGGCCAGAGCGACAATGCATCATTAAGTTCAACCAATCAACTTCTGGCAGAAACTCTCCACGCGAGCGGATCGTCGGCCATCTGGAGAATGGTGACGCGGGCGCGAAGCGCGATGCACTCTCCGGGTGGCGCGTCGTCCAATCGGAACTTTACAGAAATGGCTTCGCTGGAGTTTTCGATGGCGCGAAGGCGTTTTCGCAAGGGAATCTCCGCCCAGTCGGCTACTCCTCAGGATTTTGCGATCCACCTGTCGATATTGCGCTCCAGCACGTCGAGCGGCACGCTGCCGGAGCGCAGCACCACGTTATGGAACTCGCGGATAGAGAACTTCGGCCCCATGGCCGCCCGCGCTTTGTCGCGCAGTTCCACAATCTTCAGTTGTCCTACCATGTAAGCGCACGCCTGACCCGGATAAGCGATGTAGCGCTCCACTTCCGTGCTGTCGATGCCATAGTCGATCGCCTGCTGCCGCGTCCAGTGCATGGCGTGAATGCCCGTATCCACTACCAGACGCCTCGCGCGGAACAGCATCTGCTGCAGGTATCCGAGACGGCCTTTCAGATCACCCTCGTACCAGCCATTCTCGTCGGCAAGGCGCTCGGCATAGAGTCCCCATCCTTCGATGTATGCCGTGTTGCCGCCGAAGACTCCCAACTGGCGATAGCGCGGCAGTTCGGGGATTTCCTGCGACAGCGCAATCTGGAAGTGATGGCCCGGCACTGCCTCGTGGTAGCTGAGCGAACGCTCCCGCAGGATCGGATAAGGCGGGCCGGGCAGAGGCACAAGGAACATGCCGGGACGCGATCCATCGGGCGCAGGATCGTTATAATGTGCGGCAGCAGTCTTCTCGGAAAACGCCGGCTCGCGCTGCACCTCGACGCGCGCCTTCGGGCGCAAATCGAAGATCAGCGCCGCGCGCTTCTCGGCGTCGCGCACCCATTTTTCGTAGTCTGCGAGAATCTGCGGACGCGGGTCGGGCCACGCCGGCGGCTGAGCCGCCTTCTCCACTTCCGCGTATCGCTCTTTGACAGTGCCTCGCGTGTAGCCCAGTTGGCGCAGGACCGTGTCCATTTCGCCTTCGAGACGCGCCACCTCTTTCAGCCCGATGGCGTGAATCTCTGCCGCAGTCATTTTCGTAGTCGTGTATTCCGCCAACTCGTGCGCATAATATGCGTCGCCGCGAGGCAGGCGCCACACGCCCACTTCATCGGCGGCTTTTGGCATCTGTTCCACTAACAGAGCGCGGATGCGGTTATAAGCGGGAATGGTGCTCTCACGAACCGTTTTCTCGGCCGCGTCCATGGCTGCTTTGCGGCTGCCCGCGGTCATCGCAGGCTGATTGATTGCCCCGATGCGCGTGTCCAGCGTGGTCACAAACACGTTGTCGTGCGCGCTGTGGCTGAGGAATTCATCCAGTTGCGAAATCACCCGCTGCATGAGGATCCTCGGCGGAGCAATGCCTGCCGCTTCGGCGGCTCGCGCCTCGGCGATTCCTTCGTCCACGCGGGCCGCCACCAGACCGAGACGTGCCAGATAGTTCTCGACGTCGCGCGGCGTATGGATGGCCTGCGACTGCGTCAGGTGGTTGATCAGATCGAGCTGAAGCCCGTTGAACTGGTCGAATACGTAACGGTGCTGTGGAAAACCCGCGGACGCAATCATGTTGTCGATCGTCCACTGGATGACCGCCGCCGAAGTTTGCTGCTCCGGCGCGAGCGTTTTCGGATCGAAGCCATCGAGCGCCGCGCGGCCCTCCCTGGCCTGCTTCTCGCGTGATGCGAACGCTTTGGCACCCCATGGGAAGTCCCATTCACCGATCAGCGACAGCTCCCGATCCAACCGGTCCTGCTTTTCCCCGGTGAAGTACCGCAGGCGAGTCGCCAGTTGGGGGCTCGCGCTCACCCAGTCGGCTGCGAATCCGTCAGCCCATTGATCGAACGAAGCGGGCGAGGTTCTCACGGCGGAGGATTCGCGTTGCCGGGAACTGCCGCAAGCGGCCGCGAAAACGGCAGCCAAAATGGCGATCCCGCGGCGAAGGTGCCTCACGATCCATGGTCCACTATTATTCATCCCCAGATCTGATCCCCACTGTCACCGGCGCGTAAATAACACGCAATATACCACCGTCCGCACGGAACAACCGCGATCCGTCGCGATCACCTGGTGAGCGGCGGGCTGCGAGCGGATCGTCCGGCACTCGGAGAGTGGGCGCTGCTCTGTCGCGCGGAAGCGTTTGGCGGGGGCCATGGTGTGTATCTCATCCTCGATGGTTGCAGGCCGGAGCCTTCGTGCTGGCTGGCTCCTGCGGATCTGGAACCTGCCAAGAAAGATCAAGCTGTCGACCTGTTTATTGCGTTAGACTGCGCCTATGCTTCGCAGCGTGATGTCGGTACTCGCGGGAATCGTGGTGCTCACGGCTGCGTCGTTCGCCATTGAGGCGGCAGTGGATCCTCTGTTGCTCCGCTTGTTCCCACAGGCTCTGCCCGGTCCGGCGGTACTATCAACGAATCCATGGGTCAGGACATTCACTTTCGCTTATGGGCTTACGTGCGTGGCCATCGGCGGATACGTAGCTGCGCGCATTGCCCGGCGGCTACCAATCAGGCACGCGGCCGCGACGGGGATCGTTCAGGCAGGTCTGACGATTGTCGCGATGTTATCGCCGGAGGCGAACCACGCTTCACCATTGCAGTGGATCACGATCTGCGTTCTGAGTGTGCCGGCAGCGCTGGCGGGAGGAGCGCTCTACAGGCGAGGGAGACCCGATGACGGATCAGGACGCTCACCGGATGCCTCGCGCCAGTCTCGAATCGCCTGAGTCGGCGATGCGCGTTGATCCGAAGCCTGTGGAAACTGAAGAGGCCAGCGTCGAGGCAGCGGCGAGCAACGTAGGGGAAACCTACCGATTCGTATTAACGGCGGAAATTCGCCCCGCCCAGGAGGCTCTGTCACTGTTGTCCAAGGTCCGGTGGCAACCAGTTCAGATTCCGGTAACGCCGTTTCACGGGACGAGACCAAAACAAGGCCGCGGACTAATCTTCGCCGAGAACTTGCGCGACACCCGGTCCCGATCTGCCCTACGCGGGATATTTGCCTGCGTGGTGGGTGTCGAGGGCAGGTATCATCTGCTCCATGGCCAACGAGCGAAGTACCTCGGCCTGAACCGGCGCGATGCGCTGGTTCAGACCATTCGCTCCGAAGTCCATTCCGCAAACTGTCCGCAGTGGCCGCTCGCCGGCGGGCAACTCGATAAGCCTGAGAATCGCGTCCGCTACATCCTGGGTGCGGGGTGGATTCGCAGAACCAAAGAGTTCGGCAAAGTGCGCGACAAAATTATCGCGAAGCCCCGACAACACTCCGTAACCGGCGACTCGCTCGGTGTCGGCCGGGGCAGGGCTATTGGGCAGCAGTTGCGACGGATAGGGTCCCGGTTCCACGATGACGCTCTCCACCCCGGTCCCCGCCAGTTCGTATTGCAGCACCTCTGCGAAAGCCTCCTGTGCGAACTTGCTCGCACAGTATGGGGCACAACCTGGGAACAATAACCGGCCCACGATTGAAGTGATGTGGATAATCAGTCCCCGACGTTGCGCACGCAGGTGCGGCAGAACCGCGCGCGAGACCCGGAATGTGCCCATGAAATTCACGTCCATCTGGTGAAGGACCTGCTGCTCGGTGAATCCTTCGGCCAGGCCGATCGACATCAAGCCGGCGTTGTTGACCGCGACATCGATGCGCCCTTGTTCCTGCAGCACGATGTCTACTGCGCGCTGGACCGAATCGGTATTGCAGACGTCCATCTCCAGAGTCTTCAGAGGGAGGTTCTCCTCTGCGGCAAGCTGTTCGAGAGTCTGAGCTGACCCGGCGTTATGGGCGGTTAATCCGCGCATTGTAGCGTAAACGGTATGGCCCGCCCGTGCGACCGTTTCAGCCGCCAGGCGGCCAATTCCACTGCTGCTACCGCTGATAAGGACGACGAAAGCCATCAGTGAACTCCTGCAACGAAAATTGCCTAAGTATACCTCAGTCTGCCCGGAAAGCTTATGCCATCGCTTCCCCCCTTTGGGCAGTTACCATAAACACCCGAAGAGTCGGCTTGCGCGCAGGCACGTTGGGCTACGGATCTCCTGCGGCCAAAGTGATTTCGGAAAGAGCTTACAGGGTTTACCCGTTGGTTGGCGGGCGGCGCTCGCGCTCGAAACGAGCAGACTTCTATCGGCTACCTGCTCCGGGCTGCGAAGACGCTTATGGAGAGGTGGGATTTGATAATCTCCGCGATTCGACGGTACGACCGGCCAGGTCGAGCCGGAGGTGGCGGCGCTGAGCACGGCCACGTCTGCCGCAGAGAAAGCCGTGAAACACATTATGGAAGCGCAGCATGGAAAAGGTCGGTAAAACGGTAGCCGGAACGAAGTCAGTTGGCATATACCGCTTCCTTCTCCGCTGCTTTGCTGTCCCAGTTACGTACACCGCGCTCCGGTTCCGCTATGTAGGTTCTGACTTCAAGATCGCTCAGAGCCACGGCCACACCGTTACTGTGGTACTCCCGCCACTACTTCCTCTACTCCGCCGGATGCACTTCGTAGCTTCCTTCTGGTGTTGTTTCTGCAACCAGAGCGGCCACCGCCACACCGGCTTCGATAACTGTCTCCTCCACTGTTGCCGTGTCGGCGGCCGCTCCGCCGTGGGTGGTGACCGCAACGATGGCTCCAGTCTCCATATCCACCGCATTCTCCGCCTTGTAAGCCAGCGCCGTGCGCCCATCTTTCAGCTTCGTGATTTCGGCTTCGACATCGCTCGGACTCGCCCAGTCTTCATTGGATGTCTTCTTTTTGCGCTTCCGGTCCATGCGCCGCAGCGACGCTGCGTCGGTTGTTTCAACTCCCTCCGCTGTGGCGACCCGCTTCAGATATTCGTTGTAGCTTTCAGCGGTGTCGCGCCGCACGATCGACTTCATCGCCGCATTCGCCTCCAGCGTCGTTGAATCCACGCCGATCGTCTTGCCTTTGATCAGCCCTCCCTGCGCCAGCCGTTCCAATACCCAGGTGAAGATTCGCTGATGTGTCTCCGGACCGATCAGACGCCGCGATCGCGATATCGTCACATGATCCGGTGTCTGCTCGTCCAGCCCGATGGAGAGAAACTGACGCAGCGTGAGCGAATCGGCCAACCGCCATGCAATGCCGCGCTCGCTATCTATGCCCTCGAAGAACCCGACCATCATGATCCTGAAATACAACCCAGGCGCCAGCGACGGACGGCCCAGTTTCGCATGATAGAACCCGGCACAGCTCTTCTCACAGAAATGATCGAAGTCCGCTTTCTCCAGAACCCCGTTCAGACGGCTGTAAAACGGGTACCCCGGTGCTGTGGCATCTCATTGTCGTACCAGAGCGATTCCTGCCGCTCTCTCTTCTTCCGCGTGCCCATCGCCATAACCCGATTCTAAAGTCAAAACATTTTTAGAGCCAGGCGTTTTTCTACTTTAGACACAGGCTGCTAACTAAGAAAAGGCTGTTTTTGTATCCCAAAAATGGGGTCCACTACAGAGCTCGACCTCACGGGAGTAAGCCGTAGTTCCCCGCAACGCGAGATTGAATCTTGCGAAGGCGCTCACCCACCTCAGCTTTCCGATGGGCCGCGGTCCGAAAAGAATCAGGTCCTCGCTATGTTCCCAAAGCTTCAGTCCAGAAACGTTATGAGATTTGAAGTTCCTCGCGAAGCGCAAGGAACTCGGGAGATTTGGGTGTCTTGAATTGGGCGGCATATTTCTTGGCAAAGGTACGAGAGTATTCAGTACCTTCGAGCAAGTAGCTTTCGAAGGCAAGATAAAAGGCCCGCTCAGTGCTGTCGTTCTGGAGTGTCGCATGGCGGGCGTAACCGCTGGCGATCTCGAATTGTTTAAGCAGGAGGTAAGCGTAGGCGAGATCGCAGTAGAGCGTCTGGGTCGGAGGCACCCCTGCAGCTTCGTTCATCCATTCTATAGCGTCCTCAAGGCGTTGGCGGTCATCGCTGCTGGGACGTTGATCCTTCATGGGTCGGTGGTCTTGGTCGTAAAGGTGCGCTCCTGCAGGCCCTCGAACCAGTCGGAGAACCTCTACGTGCCCGATTGCGCGTAACGCCTGCTGTTTGATGTACTCTCTTACGCGTTGTTCGTGTTCGGACAGTTTAAGTACGTCGGAAAGTCTTTGGATATCTTCAACAAGACGTTTGGCATCGTTTATCAGTACATCGATACGCGCTTGGGTAATAGTGGTCCAGTCTTCAGGAGCGTATTGGGCAAATGCAGAGAGCCGCGCCAGCCTGGCCGCAAACAATATCGGATCCTTATCAGCCTTTGTGGAATCCGGAGGCGACCTTAGAGCAGCGGGAGAGGGTCTTTCGGTGTCGGGAGAATAGTCGCCAATTAATTCGGTGAGCATGAGAACAGCCGCTTGGGGGGAGGAGCCCTTAAGCCGCCAGACGACTGCCTCGTTATAGGCAGCCTGTCGGCGCAGCGGACTGCTCTCGCTGAATCCGGGCCAATCTTGCAGCTCACGGAAGCAAACTATTGCGGCGTTGAGTCCCTCGTCGTCACCTACCAGCGCGTGCGCAACACCTTCCGCTAGGAGGGCGGATTGGCGAATCTCGTCCGTAATTATTCCCGGTGAGTGTGCGGGGTCAGCGTTAGAAGCTGTGGCATGGGTAGGGATAGAGCTTCGAAACAGGCCGAAGTCGCCGGCCGACTGTTTGAGCGACGAGTTGCGGGCCTGAGCACCGTCTCCGACCCCGCGCGCCGTCCCGGCGTACTGACCAAAAAGACTCACAGCTTGACGGAGGGCGGCAAAACCTTCGATTTCGTTGTTGGTCATCTCTGTATACTTCATTCGGAGCAACAACTTGAAGGCAACGCGGTAGGCGGTGAACTGAGTCGCGTCAAATCCGGGTGCGTTGCGGGCGCTCGCGGTGACGGAAACGCATTTGACCTTTCCACCGGCTGCGACGACGTGGATGGATGTGTTCCCGTCAGCTTCGGTCTGGATACCTGAGATGGTAGGCGAGCCCGCGTTGAACCAATGGACAACACCGGTGATGAGCCGGGCAACGGTGCCGAGATCGAGACCGCTGGCGGCTCTGAGTTGGAGATTCTGGAACGCCTCGTCCAGTTGAACGTCGTGCTCCTGCCAAGTGAGACCAAGATCCGAGGGCTGGGGGAAAAGCGTGATCGGGGGAGGGTCTAATGAGGAGACAAAAGCGTCGATGATGGCGGGCTCATGGTCAGCCGGCGGGGTGGGACGGAGGAGGAGCAAGCGCGGTTTCCACAATGGGACTCGGAGTAGTCCAGGGAGGTGCACGAGGGCATCGAGGAAATGGTCTGTGGCGATGCCGGCAGGCGGGTTAGTCAGCTCTTTGAGTGGGAGCATGCTCCATCGGGTAGCGCTGGCTAGAGGTCCATACCACTCGGCACGACGCCACTCGCGCCAAAGCTTACGAAATCCGATTAGCAGCAGAGTGAGAGCCAGGATGGCACCGATGGCAATAAGAGTCTGGCGGAGCCAGTCGGGAGTGAACGTGGTCCACCAAACGTAGACGCGATTTGAACGCGCTTGCCCTATGATGTATCGGGCGCGTTTCTCTTGGCGGGGCATGGCATTATTCGTCCACTTGGCCGCCAATTCAATTGCTCCTCTATTGTCACCCTGAAGAAATTTTGCGTACGCATTATTGAGGTCCTGATCAATAAGCATCGACGCAACCCATCGCAGGCAATCCTTGGCAAGTTCGTTAGCCGCATCGACTCTTAGGGTTGCATCGCAGTTGGTCTTCGCTTCTTCGAGGCGACCAAGGCCCAGGTAGTTGTGCCCGATCAAGGCTCGCGATTGAGCCAACCAGGGTTCGCCCGAAGCTGGGGGCGCGGGGTTATCAGCAGCGCACGCACGGGCAAAGAGGAACAGAACAAATATCGGTCCGCGCACGAGACGGTGTATGTCGTACAGGTTATTACTATATATCAATCGCAGATTGCCCGCCGCCAGAGCGTCGGTACGCGAGGAGCGGCTTAAAGGGAAAGGGTTGCAGATGACTCCCATGAAGTCCAGGTCACGTCAACTGACGGGCAACGCCAATTGCGCCGATGTGAATCCGCCGCCGCGCCCAGGACGTCCGGTTCGAGGAAGCGGGAGCCGGACACGCGCGGCGGTCTGCAGTGCGAATTTGAATTGCCGAGCGCCCGAGCAGGGAAAAACAACTCCCGATATTGACGCTTCGCGCCCTGGGACAATGGGCAGAGGGGGCAGCGATGCGCGAATACCCGATAATGTAGCCCATTCCGACCACGGCGATGCGGATTGCTGCGGGATTATTATGCCAGTACGTCGTGGGGACGTGGCGGATCTGACCTGCGACGAGTGCGGCGCCGTGGTCGGCACTGTGGACGCGGGTCAAGCTGAGGGAATTCTCTTGCGCATGACTTTTTCCGGCGGCGTGTGCAGCGAGACCTGCCCGCAGTTCGCAGGAGTGAATACGTTCCCCGGCTTTGCATTGATGGAGGCGTACACTTGCCGCCATTTGCGGCCAAGGTATCGTGATTCAGAGGCTGGCGCAATGAAGTGTGTGAAGCGTTGATCCTGCAGTTCCAGATCCGAAGTGCACACCGGGTGTTGCAAACCGGGGTGATCAGATCTGCGGGGAACGCATGAGCGAGAAGGTCGTTTGGCAAGTGCTGAAGATATACCTCGCCGGCTTGTCCGCCTGACATTGCACCGCATGACCTGCGTCGAACAGCGGCGAAGCTGTGGCGCGCTCCGGGCGGCGAATTGGAACAGATCCAGTTGCTGGGCCATTCGTCGGTTCAGACGACGGAGCGGCATCTCGGGACGACGCACGCGCCGACGCGATCAAACTGAAGCTGGCAGTGTGACCTGTTCTAGCGGTGAACAGTCCGAACGCCGTTGAAATAGAGGAAGGCATTTCGCAATTGGCGGATCAATTGGTTGAGTTCCAATACTTCCCCATGCCTTCCTCGATGGTTTCGGCGACAAGGAGACGACGATCTCCGGGCTGCGCGCCGGGCGCATGGAACAAATCCTTGGGAGTGTTCTTCAGACCAACACCATCCACATCGCCACACGCGACACGGGACAGGTCATGAAGACGCTGCACCGCTGAGGGGAACAACCACGGTCAAACAACTTGACGAAGCCGGTCTATATTAAAACAGCAATTAAAACAGCAGCTTCAACGCAAACTGAATCTGGCGCGAACTTCCCAGGTCTCCCCGGCTCGTCCTCGTAGCCGTGATCTGACCGAAGGTCGCGACTGCCAGATTGTTCTGCGGCTGCCCGAAATTCGGATGGTTGAACAGGTTGAACGCCTCGCTTCGGAACTGCAGCGATACCCGCTCCTTGATCTTCGTGTCCTTGGCGATCGACAGGTCGACATCCGCAAATCCGGGACCTGTGAGAATGTTTCGGCCGGCGTCGCCGAACCCGGTGGCCTGCCGCACGAACGCCGCGGGATTGATCCATTGGTCCGGTGAGGGATTCGGCAGGGTTAAAGGGACGCCCGGCACGAGGAACGGCCGGTCGAAGGCCTCCAAGCTCCCATGCGTATCAGTCACTTGAATGATGGGACTGAACGGATTTCCCGACTGCAGGTTCACGATCGAAGAGACGCTCCACCCCTGTGCCAGGTGCGATAGGAACATGCCCCGGCCCTGGAACGGCATGAGATAGATCGCGCTGAGCACGAAGCGATTCCGGGCGTCGAAATCGGACAGCGCTCGCTCGGCGCCGAGATTGCGGAAATCCTGCGCCTGTGGATTCGAACTGCCCACAGAGTTGTTGTCGATCGACTTCGAGAAAGTATAAGACGTGTTGAAGGTCAGGTTATGGCTGAACCGCCGGTTGGCGCTCAGCCAGAGGCCGTTGTAGTTGGAATTCGAGACAGACTGCTGGATAGTGATGCTGCTGAAGCCGGAAATCGGGCGGACGCCGTTGATGCCCTGGTTCCAATCGCCAATGATCCGCAGGTGATGGCCCTCGCTTCCGACATACGCCGCCTGGAAGACGATTCCGGCCGCTTCATGCTGCACATTGAAGTTGTACGAGTTGACCATGCCGTCGCGGAAGTTCGGATCGATGGCGTTGATTGCCGACCCGCCAACGGCCGGCGCGGCGAACGGGTTGGACAAGCTGATGTTGGAGGTGTTGTTCACCGCCGCGGAAAATGGCGGGTTGGTGCCCATGCCTATCACGATATTGGTGGTCGGCTGATCGTAATAGATACCGAATCCGCCACGAACCACGGTCTTGCCGCCGCCGAACGGATCGTAGGCAAACCCGACGCGCGGCCCGAAATTCGTGAACTGCCGCCGGTAAGGCTGCGCCCCGTTCACACCCTCCCGGACCAGCGAATTGCTCGCAAAATCGTAGATCGAGAGTCTGTCGTGCTTCTCGTAGGGGACGCCGTTGTATTCCCAGCGCAGACCGAGGTTTAACGTCAACCTGGCCGAAAGCTTGTAATCGTCCTGGGCGAACACCCCGAACGCGTTCACCCGGAGTGCTGGCGTGGCCGGCAGGGATGTCTGCGTGGCTTGGGTGGGGGTACCCGCCAGGAACGCGGCCATTGTCCCGAATGTCAGCGCGCCGCCGGTGCCGCGGTTCAAATTGTTGTTGTCGAAACGGCGGAATTCGCCGCCCATCCGGATGGAGTTCTTGCCGTGGACCCAGCCGACGGTGTCCGTGTATTCATAGGTGGTATCGCCGCGCCCCTGCGGCTCTCCGTTGATGCCGCCGAAGCTCATCGCTCCCGGAACATTGACATTCGGGAACAACGCCGAGGGGGATGCGATGCCGAACGTGCTAGGATCCTGCGTGAAGGCCGGGTTGAATGAAATACTCAGCCGGTTGAGACCGGCGCGCAATTCGTTGGTCAGATTCGGCAAGAGAATCCGGGTGTAGCCGAGCGACAGGAAGTACCGATGAGCCGGCCGCTCATCGCCGAACCCGGCCAGGTTGTTGCCTTGCAGCGTCGGCTCGGCACGCGTGTCGTTGTTGATGATGAACGACCCGTAAATGAAGTCCCAGGCCGACCAGTTATGGTCGATGCGGCCGCTCCACTGGTCCTGACGGCGATCGCGCGGGGCGGACCCGATAAAGAACGTGCCCGTGGGATCATTTGCGACCGGAACCAGAGCGAGTAACTGCCGGATGATCGGGTTGGTGACGGGGGCGCGCTGTGCTGCACTTGGCACCAGGGTCTTGATCGAAGCCACCTCGAGGCCGACGCGGCCCTCATAGCTGGCGAAGAAGAACGTACGATCCTTGATCACCGGGGCGCCAGCGCTATAGCCGAAAATGTTCCGGTTGAACGGGATGATCGGCCCGGGCGGGTCGAAGAAGTTCTTCGCATCGAACCGCTGGTTGCGCAGAAACTCATAGACCGATCCGTGGATGGCGTTGGACCCCGGCTTCGTCACGGCGTTGATGATAATCCCCGCGTTGCGCCCGTACTCGGCGCTGAAGGAGTTCTGCTGGACCTTGAACTCCAGCACCATGTCGATGTTCGGCTGCAACGTGATCTGGTTCTGCCCCAGGTCGCTCAGGTTGATCCCGTCCAACAGGTAGTTGGTCGAATCTTCGCGCGTTCCCGATGCATTGATGCCGGAGATGCCGACACTCGTGGGCACAGCAAGGAAGGTCCGATTGTTGGTGCTGGGCACCACCGTCCCGGGCGCGAGCAGCGCCACATCGAGAATGAAGCGGCCGTTCAGCGGAATCCCGACAATCGTGCGCATGTCCGTCACTGTTCCAAGAGTGGACGATTCGGTCTGTACCCCGCCCGTGCCCGCCATGATGTTCACCTCAGACGACGTTTCGCCCAGTTCCAGCGCCACGTTGACGCGCGCCCGCTGATCTGTGTCGATCTTGATCGGGCCCTCCTGAAAAGCCCGGAAGCCGGGATGCTCCACCTTGATGATGTAATTACCGGGGCGCACGAACCCGAACTCGTAATTGCCTTGCAGGTCGGTGCTGGCGCGGACCGCGATGCCCATATCCACGTTGGTCAGGGTGACCGAAACGTTCGGAATCGGCGCCTGTTGCGGATCGCTGACGGTTCCCGCGATGGAGCCATTCTGGGCGGCCAGCGGCATGAAAGACACGAAGAGCAGAAACACATATCGAGGCATATCGATCTACCGCGCAAAACGGCCGCCCGGGTGGATGCCTTTTTCGCTTCGCCCCCCGAAACTCTATTGATTAGCACGGAAGCCGTCCGGCGTAACAAATTTAATCTAACGGGCCAACACAGACTCCGTCGGATGAACTCATTCGTGGACCGCATCCGGCAATGAGTGCCGAACTTCGACCCCAATCGGCAGGGGAACGGCGCCGGTTTCGCCCGATGTCATGGTTGCATCGAAGATCTTCGTATAGGCGGCGCGATCCGCGTAGCGCGCAAGGATCAAACCCAGCGCCGTGTTTTCCTGAGAAATGCGCTCGATCGCCGTCGATATCGATTCATGGTCGAGCATTATCACGGCATCGCGCAGATCCTTTAGCAATTCGTCCGGCAGAGCAATCAGGTCTTTGGCCATCAGTTCCCCGGCTGGCTCGCTATCGGACTCCTCAGGCCTGTCGCTGACGTGGTAGCGAACCCCGAGGTGACGGGCCATGCACTCGAAAATCTCCGCGGGCCGGTACGGTTTGCGGACATAATCGTCCACGCCTTCCGCCAGAATCTCGCCCCGCTCGCTGGCATATCCCGAAGCCGTAGCCGCCGCGATCTTCACTTCGCGTCCCCCTTCGCAAAGGCGAATGCCACGGGTTGCTTCGATACCGTCCATCACCGGCATGCGCAGGTCCATCCAGATAAACTGCGGGCGCCATTTTTGGAATTCCGCGATCCCCTGCAAGCCGTTAGCCGCCACGCGCACCTGAAACCCGGCATTCGTGAGCAGCCGCTCCAATACCATAGAGTTTTCCGGCTGATCTTCGACGATCAGAATGCGATATTCCGGCTGTCCCTCGGCCAGCGCGATCACGCGATCCAGATTCGGACCCCGCCTTACCTCAGACTCCTGCGCCCGTTCCGCCCTGATTTCCATGCGGAAGCACGATCCCTGGCCGTGCACGCTTTCTACCTGGATGGTTCCTCCCATCAGTTCGATAATCTGGCGCGAAATCGTCAGGCCCAACCCGGCGCCTTCGTGGCGCTTTGCCGCGCTCGCCTGGACAAACGCGTCGAAAATCGCAGCCCGATCGCCGGCCGCGATACCCTCGCCGGTATCTTCTACCTCAAACGTCAGCAGCACTTCACCCATGCCGACTGCGGGAGCGGCTTTCATCCGTAGGGTTACAGACCCCCGATCGGTGAACTTGACCGCGTTATTGAGAAGGTTAATCAGCACCTGCCGCAGGCGCGACGGATCTGTCCGGACAAACAGGGGCGCCTCCGGGCGTTCCACTCGAAGCGCCAGGCCCTTCTGCATGGCGCGGGGCTCAACCATATCTCTGGCGTCCTCAATGAGTTTTCCGAGATCGCAAGGTGTGGCCTCGAGTTTGCTGCGTCCCGCTTCGATCTTCGCCACATCCAGCACGTCGTTGATGAGACCAAGAAGATGTTCTCCGCTCCGGTTGATAATGTCGAGATCGTGGCGCTGCTCTTCCGAAGCGCCGCGATCCCGCAGGAGATTGGAGAAGCCCAGGATCGCGTTCAGAGGGGTACGCAATTCGTGGCTCATGTTCGCGAGGAATGCGCTCTTGACGCGACTGGCCGCCAGGGCCTGGTCGCGGGCTACCACTAACTCCGCGGTGCGCTGCTCCACCATTTGCTCCAAATGCTCCTTGTGTTCCCGCAGGGTCTGCAAAATGTGAGCGACCGGGGCCGCGGCGGTAAGTGTGAGTTGCACGAGGTTGGCCCACATGAGCAAGGGCAGTGTCTGTGGCGTGGTTGGAAGAACGCCAGTGGACCCTTGCCGCAATGCTATGATCAGCGCACTACCCAGGCATACGCTGGCGGTCCAGAACGCTTCTCTGAACCCCAACAGCCACGCTGCCAAAATTGGCAGCGTGATGTAGAAAGCCGTGCTGGTGAGCTGGATCGAACCGTAAGTGGCGATATTATAGGTGGCCTGCGCCCAAGTTCCGGCCATATAGACGTAGGCGGCTTGCCGCAAATAGCCAAGGCGAAGAAGAATCAAAGTCGTTACCGGAACCAGGTCGGCCACGATAACGAATCGCAGCCTGAGCAACTTGGCTGTTAGATTCGGATAGAGAGGCAGCGTGACGATACTCCAGATGGCATACCAGATAGTCAGAAGCAGAACCAGAAGGTGCAGGGTCCGGGCCGTGGGATCGGCCGCCAGTGGTCCGCGCAAGCGGAGAGTATGCATCACCGTTCGCGCGCCGCGCCGGACTAAGGATCGTTCGTTCACAGCGCCTCGATGCCGATTTCTAGCGCGGGCTGTTGCCTCGCGAACATTATAGTTCTTATCACCGGCCGGCAGCAGGCAGGATCTGTTGCAAAAGCGAGCGGTGAGGAAAAGCACGAGAATCCGCAGCCGCAATGTAGCGTTCTGCTTAAGTTGATCACGGCCCGGGGCGAACCAAAGGGCTGATCCTCGCTTGGTAAAATGCCGACAACCACATGCTACCCGCGGGGAACGCTCAGGATTTTGTTCGGCTGGCATTTGGGATAACCTCACGCCGCCCGCCTCGCTGCCACCCGGTGGACCCGCTCGAAGGTGCAGTTGAAACCCGCACGGGTGTCCGTGCATGTATCAACTGAACTGACGAACTTGTACCTAACGTTTACAACGGCTTCGCGGCGTTTCCCCGCCTCGACGGTGTCGACGGTGATCCCGTCCACCAGAACTTCCACCAGCTGGCGCTTCAACTCCCAGGTAATGCCCGCGTCCAGTTTCTCCCGCAACGCTTCGAGCATGGCGGGCACGCTGGCCAACGCTTCGGCTTCCTGCTCAGGTTCGGGGCTGCGCACAGCGGCGAGGCGCGTCCTGCAGCGATTCTTCCTCGGCCACGATCTCGTCCAGCTGGCTATCCAGAGCTGCTTCGTCAATCCGGCCCTTGCGGAACAGCCCGAGCACCCGGGCACGTTCTTCCGCTTTGGTCTCCAGCGCAATCTCGAGGCTGCGGCGGTCGAATTCGGGAGTGCGGTCCTGTGTTCGCGCGGCGATCTTCTGTCTCAGTATTTCCCCTACCTCGCCCGGATTGCGCAGGAACTGCCTCGATGTCGTTCCAGATGGCGTCCTCAAAGAACATGCCGTTCACGTCCTTCGCACGGCAGCGGTCTCCATCCGTTCCCGTATATGAGGTGGGCGGAGTGTTTGCCGTTGCAGCGGTAGTAAGACTCCACCTTGCCGTTGGGCCGGACGGTATGGCTCCCGATGAACGTCAGCCCGCACAATCCGCACTTCGCCATTCCCCGGAGCAGGTAGAGGTGCTTGTTGCTGCGGATGCCGAAGAGGAAATTCGACTTCAGGACCTGCTGCGCCTTCTGCCAGGTCGCTTCATCGACGATCGCCGGCACTTCGCGGATGATGGTCGGGCGCTCGGTCTTGCTCCGCTTGCCGTATTCGTGCCGGCCCATGTACGTCGAGTTGACGAGCATGTTCCGGATCCGTCCGGCGCGCCACAGTCCGGACGTCTTCTGCTTGCGCTTGCCGCGGAGCAGCAGGCGTCCGTCACGGGCGTACGCGCAGGGAACCCGGAGCATATTGAGGAAGTCCGCGATCCGAACGCACGTGGCGCGCTCGTTGGCCGCCATTCGGTAGATCTGGCGGATTACCTCAGCCTCCGAGATGCCAACGCCGGGAATCTCTTCTTCGGAGACGACGATGCGAGCTTCTTTGTCCTCGCCCTCTTTCCGATAGCCATACGGGAACGATCCCGCCCAGCCAGGCTCCTGCGCGAGCCAGCCGGTCCGTCCCGGCCATCGAGCGCTCCCGAATCTGGTCCCGCTCGTGCGCGGCGAAGCCGGAAAGCATCGTCAGCATCAGGCGCCCGGTTGCCGTCGCGGTATCGAATTCCTCGGTCATGATGCGGACGCGGACGCCGTGCTTTTCGAGTTCTGCGACCGCGTTCAGGATCAGGCGGGTGTCGCGGCCGAGCCGGTCGAGCTTGTAAATGAGAAGCTGATTGAACTCGCCGCGGCGGGCAGCCTGGAGAATGCGCTGGCCCTCGGGGCGCTTTTCGAGCGGGACGGTGCCGGAGATGCCGTCGTCGGCGTAAACCTGATGAACGCGAAGTTCGTGCAGATCGGTGTACTTCGCGCCAAACTCCCGCTGAGTATCGATCGACTGGCGTTCGCGCTGCTCTTCGGTCGAAACGCGGAGGTACAGACGCGACGCTGCTGGAAGCGGTCTTCGATCGGGAACTGGCGGAGCCGTCATGCATGGCGTGTCCACACATTCGTCTCTGTGGCGCGCGGAAAGGCAAGTCGATCACAGCTCCAGGAGCCGCGCCAGCACGGCGGCAAGTTGATCGAGTGTCGAGCGCGCCGACGCCGGCCGAACGGACGATTTGCGGCTGGAGCGCGGGCTTCGGGACTGGTCTATCAATCGGGATAACGTCGGCGGCGCGTTGGTGATCCGGAACCGGCATTACGTTCTCCGAATCGCCCACAACGATGTCCGCTTCGCGGTCGATCTGCTGTCTGGCGAGATGTAATCAGCGGAATTTGTCCGCTCGTAGACTATATACGCCAAAAGAAGGAAAAAGTGTCCGGCGACGATGATGGAAAAGTTACGGCGAGGGATGTTCCTCGACGAAAAAGCGAATGTCAGAAGGGCGATTCGGCCCAAGGCTTCACTTCCACATCGGGATTTCCTGGATAACTGACGAGAAGCCGACGGGACTAATCCTGAATAATGGGGACTTAATCAGCAAATTTGAAATGAACAATCGAGCTTGACCACCAGGGAGTCACCCCGAACTCAAGGCTGCATCAAAGTTGTGAAGAGGGCTGATCTTCAATACCAGTAAGGCGTCAGTGTTGTCCATTTCGATTTTGGATAGCTTCTGTGGAGCAATTCAAACGCCCGTTTGGGAAAGCTCGACCCGTTTTGGTCATTCGTATAGCGTGTCGTGCGAACCGCCAGATGCAGTGCTTCGGGAACACGCGGATCGTCAGGATGCGCCAGCGCCCAAGTTACGGCCTGCTGACAGAGGAATGCCGCGCCCATCGGCGCACTTTCGAGCAGCCGGCCCCACTCGGTTTGCCCTGCCGCCCGGTCCGACTCGGACAGGAAATTGCGCGGCCCGGTCTTTAGGCCCAACGGAACGCGGAGCCTCGGAGCAGACCCACCAAGGCGCCACCAGTTGTCGCGAAGGTCGTCTATTTTGTCAATTGGTGTTGCTCGGCCCCAGTTGTCCCGTAACCCAGGCTGCAATCCAGGCGTCTGCAGGAGCACCCAAACAGCTTCAAATTTTGCGGATGCCGCATCTTTATCGTTCAACCAGGCATGGAGCTGAATACCGATTGGCGGACGCAACTTCGCCCATCGCGCAGCCAGCGAACGTGCCTCAGGAATCTGGTCGAGCAATACAGCCCGAGTCCATCCCGCCTGCGCAATCTCGGCCTGCAGGCTTCCGGGCAGGAGCGGATTGGAGGCGGCATCAATCCAGAGTTTGAGGGGCACATCTTCGTTAAACGGCGCGGTGAAGTCCGTATCGAAAACAGCGGCGGGATTGCTGCCGTCGAGCGGAAGATCAGTAAAATCGCCTCCTTCAGCAACAGGGACACGAGCGCCGTAGCGCATGAACTCCTCCCAGTTGCTGGCCAGCGACAATCGCTGGGCCAGAAACTCGTTGTTTACGTCGTGCGGGGCCTTCGCGGCGAGCGACTCATCGAGCCACTTTAGGGCAGCTTCGTTTTCTCCCCGTGCAAGCTGTAGCGAAATTCCATAATAGGAAACGGAGGCCCAGGCGGGACTTTTCGACGAAACGCGGTGCGCGGCATCCAGTAGTTCCGGCACGGCAGGGTCATCGTGGGGCACCGAAGACAAAGCGGCGATGAGCCACGCCTCATCGCGCTGCGCACGCCATTCGTCCAAAGCGCGTGTCCACGCGTGCCCTTTAAACGTTGCGATCCAATCGATCAGTGCGGTTCCCGCAGGCGGCGTGTTTTCGCGTCGATCCCACAGGAAAGTGAAGTTGTAAAGAGCGTCTGCAAAGTCCGGTCCGGACCCGGGCCGAATCAACTTGTTGCTGAGCTGCTGAATGGCCTTGTCCGGGTCGCGAATCGCTGTGACGTAGTCCCGAAGACCTTTGGCAGTGTTGCTCCACTTCTTTAGTTTTGGGTTGGCCAGGATCCGCTCCAGCGCGGCCTGGGCGTCAGCCAGCTTGTCGGGATCTTTTCCAACGGTCGCCTCGCGGATCAGCGTGCGAGCCACCATGAGTTCGCCGAGATCCTGCCAAGGGGAGTTGGCGTCACGCGCAATGATGCCGAAGCTGTCAGCCGCTTCATCATATTTCTCGGAGTAGAACTGAGCGGCAGCAATCTGATATTGCCGGTCTGCAGCGAGGAGAGCATTTGCATCGGAAGGCAAAGCTGGTGGAATTTCTTCTCCCTGAGAGCAGTCTCGAAACACCATGTCCTCCCCGCGAAGCCACTCCTTTGTTAACGAACTGTTGACTCCCCACGCAGCCACCCGTGCGTTCAGCGTTTGGACGGCGTGTGAGAACGCATCGTCAAGGCAGTTTGCGTAGGAATCAAACTCCTGGGCCCGCGGTTGACGGAATCGATCGAGAGTGAAAGCGTTCAGAGGAGGGGTGCCTGGTACCTTGACGCGTGCCTGAACCCACTGTTCAGTCGGGCTGAGGGGAACCTGATCGGCTGCAACGACTATTGACTGTCTCGGACCAAATGCCGCGATCTCGCCCTGGTTCAGAGGCATGCCGTTCAGGTAACGATAGGCAACGACGAGATAGCGCCGGTAATACGTCGGTCGAAGAATGCCGATTTGTCCTGCCGCGAACGCCATCTCGGGCGGCTGTTCGACAAATGAGAACTCAGCACGGCTGAGAAAAGGTCCGCAACTCTCGGCCTCTGGTGGGCCGGCGAGGATCGCTGCGAGCAGAATCAGGATTAGTAGCCGCATGCGTTCAGTTCCATTTTGCCGCGAAACGCAGGATCCCGCGGTACGTTCCCTCATCCCACGGTCTGGGGTGAAAGACAAAGAGTCGGCGGCCCCGGGGAAGCGCGTCCGGCAACTCGTCAGTTGCGACTCCAAAACTGGACAGGCAAATCGGCGTGCGGAATTCTCGGGTTCGCGTTGGTTCACCCGCACCCATGCGGAACAGCATGGGCACCGCCTCAGCTACCGGAAGATCTGCAATCCAGCTGTCCCGATCACACCAGGACGCGAGTGCGGTTATTGTAAGAGGCACAGAGGCGTTCAGTTTCCCGCGCAATTCGCGGATCAGCCCCCGGTACCATTCCCGCTCGGAAAGCTTGGCATCGAAGTCCACCTGGAGTACGCGCACCCCCGGCAGCACTGCGGACTTGAGGATCTCTACATTTACCGACTCTGGTTCCGGAAGCGGAGCGCCGCTGGATTCGAGCCGGACAACAGCCATGAGTGGTGTATCTGGCGGCACCTGCAAACGCTGCAGTCGAGGCTGGGAATGCAGTTCTCCTGCCCGCCAGCTGACTGTCCGTGACAGGAAGGCCACACCTGCGGAATTTGGATCTAGAAATTGAAGGTTCTCGGGCCGCTCCCATGCCCACAGGACAAGTCGGGGAAAACCAGGCAGCGGATCAGGCCTTTTTTGACAGCTACAACTTAGCAGGACTACAGCCGCAAACCAACCTGCGATGCGCATGTGTGGAGTATCTGACTTCGAGTTCTATCATGATACCCGCGGCTCCGCTAGCCCAATTTAGGAAGTTGCGCCGAATCAGCAGATCACGCGGATACAGCCGGGCCATGCCGGCTCGAAGCGGCGTCCGCCAATTTTACACAAGAATAACGGGCATGGTTAAAAACAAACACAAGGCAGGTCTAAAAACGGGCGTGCGCCTTCCTGATCTTGAGCACCCCAAATTGGCAGTTCTGAACGCGCCTATCGCTCGGCACGCGATGTAACGGTAATGGGCAGCACCACCGCCGGGGCGGACGGTTTTCGGACCAGGGGCGGCCGCCCTTACCGCCAGTTTCCCCACAAGGACACCGAGGCAAGAATCGGATAACATGAGCCTTGTAAGTTCTTTCCCAAGGAGAGACCGATGTATAAACTCAGTGCCGCCGCAACTCTGGCCGCTGTTTTTACTATGCGGGCGGTTGCGCAAACGCCCGCCCCCGTGAATCCGATCAAAATCGAAGGCGCGCAACCTTCCGGCATCGACGGCTTCGAGGCATCCGTGCTGGCGGGATTTGACCGCCGGGTCGACGCGCAAAAAACTACCCTGGCCGCGCTGCGCGCCCAACACAACGAAGACTATCCCGACGTGCAGACGGCGAAGTTAAACCTGGCCATACTCCAGGCGCAGCGGGACGCCCTCGCCCGGATGAACGCGGACAGGGCAAACATAAGAGTGGCTGCGCTCCTCGATCCGGGCCTGTTTACCCGCGGCGCCGTCAATTCCCCCAACCGCGCGGCCGAGCCCGCGGCGCATGAGACCCTCTTCGACTTCAGCAAGTCCCAAACCATCACGGGCACCATCACCATACTCACCTTTGTGAGGCCCTACTCTGTGGTGACCGTCGACGTGTCCGGCGTGCTGACGAATGTGTTTCTGGCCTCCACAAATGCTCTGGCCGCGGCGGGCTGGAGCCAGGGCGCCGTCAAGCGCGGCGACCCGATCACCATCACCGGAGCTCCCGCGCGCGGCGGTTCCAACATTCTGCAAGCCACCGAAGTTTCCTCCAACGGCAAGCCCCTCTTCTCCCGTCCTGCCGTGGAACTGTCGCGAGACGCCGTCCGAGCCTACGAAAAGTAACCCGCTGCCACCCGCTCCATCACCTGACTCCACAACTGGAAGGCAGTTCTCATCGGGACGTTCAATGCCATCAATGATGAGGGTATCGATCGGCGGGGTTGTCGCCACGAGTTTGAGACCCAATTGGCTTCGCAGAGCATCGAAAACATCGGGTCCGGTAGGCGACAGACTTTTCCACCGCCTGTTTTGCGGCCGCATCCGACGCAAAGATGCTCACGCACCTGAATCCGTTTCCGGTTTCGCACGGGTGAGTGGCATCGAAACCAAGCCGATGGTATCCGACCATGATCAAATGCCCGAGATGCCGTTCGCCGTCTTCCAAAGCAAACCCAGCAGAGAACCTATGCCAGATTCCGTCAGAACTTATCGTCAGATCGCGCACCGTGTAATTCAGCGCTTCGCAGCCGAAGGGCACGCCGTCCGCAACGCGTTAATAAGCGCTTCCGGGTCGGTAACGCCAACCATCAGGGACACATTGTTCTGTCGAGGCAGGAGTACTCCAACCGTTTCCTTTGCGAGAGCCAACTCTACTTCCTTTCCATTTCGCAGGTAGAAATTTCCCGCGTTGTAGCTGGAACTGCCGACACCCCAGACTCTCTTGCCAGGTAGCCATTCGGATTTCCTTGTCAGGTCAAGAATCCGCGCCTGACCAGTTTCGAGATCGCACACGGGATAGTCCTCGCTCCAAAAGAACCGCGCATGAATCTGTAGCTTTCCGTCGGCAACGACCCATGGAACGTGCTTCGGAGCATTCCAAGCCCTAATCAGGATGAACAGACTGATTAGCAGCACCGCGGTGATGCCGATAAGCACTCTGCGCATGTTGCGATCAATGGACCGATCCGAGTCCGGAATTCCCTCGAACATTCCCACGCTATTATCGCGCCGCCAAGACCCCGGCGAGGTGAACCGTGGTTCCACATGTCAGCAATGGGCGTTTCTCGTCAAGTTGATCGGTGGAAGGTGACGCTGCGCGACTGATCGTTCGCTATTGCGGTTTGACCCAACTGGCACTGCATACGGTGGGGATTCGATACAATCTGGAGGCGCTAGAGAGCGTCACCAATTGGGAGGTTATACGGCATGATGCGATGGTGCTGTGTCTTCGTAGTTGCGCTCGCTGCTCTGGCGCAAGAGCCTGAGCCCGCGATCCGTGCGGACGTTAACCTAGTGCCGGTCACTTTTTCGGCGACCGATGGCAAGGGCACACCGATCCGGGACCTCCACCGAAGCGAATTGAAACTCACCGACGATCAGCGCCCGCGCGAGATCACATTTTTCGGCGAGGAGAGCGGTCTTCCTCTAACGGTTGGTCTGGTGGTGGACATGAGCGGTTCGCAAGCCAGATTTTACGAGCGGCACCGCGGGGATATGAGGAGATTCGTTGAGACCGTGCTGAAGCCGGGGGATCGGGCCTTTTTGATGTCGTTTGGGGATAAGAATCAGATCAGGCTTGTGACGGACCTGACCGGTTCAACCGAAGAACTGGGCCGCGGAGTGGAGGCACTCGACCGATGCGGTCGCGGATCACGGAGCCCCTTCGCCTGCAGATCGCCTGTATGGAGCGCTGTCTTCAGCGCGGCGCGCTCGAAGATGAAAAATGTCACGGGGCGCAAGGCGGTGGTCTTGTTATCGGATGGCGAGGACACGGGCGGCCCGGACACACTTACGGACGCGATCGAGGCCGCCCAGGACGCTGACGCGCCAGTCTGTGCAATGGTATTCAATCCGTTCGCCGGGCGTGTCGCGTTCCTGGCTGGAGCTGTCGCTCCTGTCGCGGTTCTCGAAAGCAAGGTAGCTGAGACCCGGATGCGCCGTCTGGCCGAGGAGACGGGCGGGCGGTACTACGACGCTTCGAAAAAAGATAGTGCCGCCGCTGTGTTTGCCCAGATAGAGGAGGACCTGAGGAACCTCTATGTCGTGGGTTTTTCTGTCCCGGAAACCGACCGCGACGGCAAGTTCCACGAACTTAGGATTGAGACTACGCGCGTGGGCGTCAAGATCCGAGCTCGCAAGGGATACGTCGCGCAGCGCTGACGAATCGCAACCCCGGACCCGTCGCGCGTGAGCTGCCGATAGGTCACGATTAACGCGTAGCGTTTACCATTCACTTGACGGTTTTTCGGCAACCCGCGTATTAACCAGCGCTGGGGCTAGCCGATGGTGGTGGATTTGTCAGGAACCCCGCAATTCGCTCCATGCGCAACTTGCGGCCACCGATCCGCGCCTTGTCGGGTGCGCTGGCCGGGATTTGCCCGAGCGTGCCGCAGTGGATCGAGGGAAGCTGCGCCCCTGATTTTGATGTTGGCGCGGTCGGGCTTGGTGTCGGAAATGCACATTCGGTGTGTGGAGTTGGCCATCCGTAAACGCTGGAGGACTACTGCCGCCACTAGAGCGGCAGCGCTCAATATCAGTTTTCTGTGGGCTGTTTATCCATGTGATCGACCACGATCATATCGAGCTGAGTTTTGGATTTCTCCAGCTTCAGCCCGAGCTGTTTTTCGATCGCGGTGAAGAGATCGGGAGCGGAGTCGCTCAGGTCGGCGTCTCCGGGCGGCGCGGCGGAGAGGGATCTTCCCATGGGCCCCGGCAGTCCTGCCTGCGAATACGCCAGCTTGAAATCATACTTGCCAGTCAAGCCCGTTTTGTCCACCGTGCGGCTGGGCATCAGCGCGAACTGAAGCATGTTCAGCAATGATTGCGGGGTTGACATCCTGAACGTAACGCGCATGACTCCGTTCCGACCCACCCCCTGAGCAGCCGCGCGGCCGGCGGGTAATTGCGGAAAGCCATCGCGATCCACCGGCGCGGCTACGGCCCGAGTGCCAGGCTGCGGCGCTTCTGGTGGCGGGCCATTGGGAAGTTCGGCATCCTTTAATTTCAGACCGCCTTTGGCCACGACGGGGGTGTAGAGATCGAAATCCTTCTTCTCGCGATGGTATGTAAGGTGGAACCGATCCTTGAGCAGGTTGAGCAGCATTTCGTTTGCCTGCTCCTTTGTGGTCCCCGCCGGGACGTTGGAGAAATGTCAAACCGAGCATCCTGGCCCATGACCCAGTCGGACCCGGATATCTGATCGAGCGGAAGCGTGAAGGCCGTCATCAGCAACCTGCGAACCAGGACCCAGGTGAAAGTCATGCGGGTGAGGTCGGTGGTTTCGGGTCCGCCTTTGATTTCGCCGGCCGCTGGTATCGGGCGATAGGGAGGCGTCTAACTGGCCGGGCGAACGGATGCGACTTCGAAATTGAGTGGCGGGGCCGTTTGCGCCAGACAGAGTCCGGCGATGGCCAAACCAGCCAACGAAGTTAACCGGAATGTAGTCACGCGGGTAGGCCTCGCTTCACGCCAGTATACGCCGAAATCGGCATAAAATATTTGCAGTTGTAATCCATCAGGAAGCAAAGTTCAGCGTTGTCGCATTACTTCAGCGCGGAGGCAGCGGCGGCACTCGAAGATCTGATTGTCCCGTACCGGTCGCGTTTGGTGCAAAACAAATATTCCACGGCTACCCTTGCAAATGCCTCAGGTTAATCGGGCGGCCAATATATCCGATCGCGTCGTCCAGCCTGCTGAACCAGTTGCCGCAGTGGTCGACCTTGGTGCAATAAGACTTGTATCTCGTCAACTCGCGCTTGCTGTGACGAACCAGTTCTGTCGAATGTGAAGACAACATATCCGTACCAGCCGTCCTGGCCAAGATGCGGCTGTTTCGGCTGGAATTTCTGGATCTGTTCCAATCGCTCCCACTCTACCGTCTTTCCCGCATGCACCCACCGGGGGTTGTTTAACGCGCGCTGGTAGTAGTCGATGATGTCTAACAGCCGGCAGTTTCCAGTTCCGGCAAACTGACGGGGCGAGTACTTTAGCCGTTTGTGGCTCTTGATCGCCTGGACACATCCGGCTAGTCAATTTTCCGTGGGCATCTGCTCGCACTGATCCACGATAATCATCATTGAGCGAACCTCGGCGCGAAACGATGATCCTGACGATGTCACATTGGCAATCATATACGAACCTGCGTCCGGATAACCTGGTGGCTGCATGCCTTGAGGCTGAAACGATAAGTACCAATGAACGAAGCCACCGACGGCGGTAGACGCTTCGCGTACGCAGAACTGCGGGCGCTTTCGTGGTGACCTCCGCTATGCGCTGACGGAACTATTGTTGGTCACGAGGAGAATCCCCCGTGACTCAACTGCGAAAAGCGATGCTGGAAGAACTCCAGCGCCGGAACCTGTCCCCGATTACGACGCGCATCTATCTCCGCTCCGTCGAAGAGTTCGCGCGCTGCTACCAGAAGTCTCCCGAGCAGCTCAGGCCGGAACACATACGGCAGTATCAGGCCCACCTGTTTACCGAGCGCAAGCTGGGCGCCACCGCGGTTGCCCAGCAACTCTCGGCGCTGCGGCTCTTGTTCCTGCGCATGCTCAAACGTCCCTGGATGTTGGAGGACACGGCCTCTCCCAAACGGCCGATCCGGTTACCCGAGATCCTGTCGCGGGAAGGGTGGAGCGGCTTATCGAATGTGCTGCCAGTCCCTGCATCGAATCTGGCTTCTCACGCTGTATGCGACCAAAATGCGGCGCGAGGAACTGGTTCATCTGAAGATTGGCGACATCGACAGCGCCCGCATGCTGATTCATGTTCGGCAGGGTAAAGGCCGAAAGGATCGCGAAGTCGTGCTCAGCCCGAGGCTACTCGATGAACTTCGTGATTACTGGCGCCGGGCCAACCCCAGGCCCAGAACTTACCTGTTTCCAGGGGCGGCTGTTCCGCGTGCGGGCGTCGCGCGGTACACCGGGCGCGATAGTCGGACGCGGGTCTTAGGCGGCTGATTTGGTTTGCGCGGTTTTTGCTTGGCACATGGACCATCGAGGCAACTCGTCGATTCGGCCAGTCCGCCGAGCCTGTTCGAAGATCGTTCGCCCGGCCGAAGTTTCCGCGGCTTGTGACCTTATCCCAGCCCCGTTCTCCATGGGGCCACAGGGCCGGGATATCCATAACAGCGAAACCGCACGCCGAGGGTGCGTCGCCTACGTTGAGCTACTGGTGAGATTTCTTGTGGTTAACAAAATCCATGTAGGCCTTATGCCGTTCGTCGGTCGTTCTCTGTTGCTGCGCTCTTAAAGCGTGATATTCAGCTATGTCCGACACACCGGCAGACCATTCATGCGTGATGAGATAGCACCTTAAAGCCGTCTCAGATTTATCCGCAGCCACTAGCGATTCGAGAACGAGCCGTTCCGCGCGCTGGCATTCATCGCAACCTATCGCCCGATTCTATCGCAGGTCGCGTGTCTGAGGAAGGGGGATCGATACCCGACAACGCTCGGCGTAGCGCAGGTCGGTTTCAGGCACTTCGGGCGCACCAAGCTAAACTGTCCCTTGGGATCGCCCGCAGTTCGGCGGCCTGATAACGTTAATGCCGAAAGCGGCCGCAGTCCGCCACCGAATGCTCGATTCCCGATAAACTGGCAAACGGGTTACATTTGCCTATCTTCTGCAGTGCCGCAGCGCGTGTTTGGAAGTTCGCCGGACAACGGATGCTTTTAGCACGCTTCCGTTCCCGCGAGTTTCGGGCCTCGGTGCTTGTGGCCTCGTTGGCCGCCTTGCTCTGTCCGGCTCCGCTTCCTGCGGGCGTCGTCGAAGCGGATATCGACGGCGTTGTCCATCCGGTCACGGTTCGCGTACTCTCATCGGCCATGGCGATGGCCGAACGTGAGCACGCCGACGCTTTGTTGATTCGCCTCAGCACTCCCGGCGGTTTTATGGACGCGACGCGGGATATTGTCGGGCAGGTTTTTCATTCCCCGGTCCCGGTGATCATGTGGATCGGGCCTTCCGGCGCCCGCGCTGCGTCGGCGGGGTTCTTTCTGCTCGAATCGGGCGATGTTGCGGCCATGGCGCCCGGAACCAATACAGGCGCTTCCCGTCCCGTGCTCGCGGTCGGCGCGGAGATGGACCCGGTGATGAAGGCAAAGATTGAAAACGATGCGGCTGCATTAATGCGCAGCATCACCACGCACCGGGGCCGTAACCAGCAGGCAGCCGAGAAGGCCGTTCGGGAAAGCGCTTCTTATACCGACGGTGAAGCCCTCGACCAGCATCTCATCGACCTGATAGCGCCCGACCAGGCCTCGGTTATCCAGCAGCTTGAGGGACGGCAGGTTACCCGGTTCGATGGCCGCCGCGAAAGGCTCCACTTCACCAGCGACCGCCGTCGCGATCTATCAGCCGTCGGCCGGCGAACGCCTGCTGCTGGCGATTGCCGATCCCAATATTGCTTTCATGCTGGTTGTACTCGGGGCGCTGGGAATCTACGCGGAGTTTTCCTCGCCGGGATTGGTTGCGCCGGGCGTGGCGGGCGCAATCCTGGCTCTCCTGGGCCTGACCGCGCTTTCTATGTTGCCGATCGACTGGCTGGGTGCAGCGCTCGTGTTGGCCGGACTGGTTTTCTTTGTTCTCGAAGCAAAATTCGTAACCCATGGAGTACTCACGGCGGGCGGCGCTCTGGCCCTTACACTGGGGGCGGTGATGTTGATCAATACGGACGTGCCGGAAATGCGCGTTCGCTGGAGTACGGCACTCGGCCTTGCGATTCCGTTCGCTCTCATCACGAGCTTTCTTCTCACGATCGCGGTGCGCGCCCGGCGCAACAAGGTCGTTACCGGGATTGCGGGGATGATGGGTGAGTCGGCAGTTACGGTCGGAGATCTCGACCCTTCCGGCACCATCCGGGTTCGGGGAGAGTACTGGAACGCGCGTGCGCCGGGGCATGTGGCCGCGGGCGTGCCGGTTCGCATCACGGGAATCGACGGTCTGACGCTGCGGGTTGAACCCGTCGTTGTCGATAGAAAATCGGTTGAGCAAAAAGCGGTTCAGCGAAACGAGGAGACGCAATGACAGACTTACCGGTTCTCATGGCCATTTTGATTGTCGTGATCTATCTGCTTTCCTCGATCAAGATCCTTGCCGAATACGAACGAGGCGTGATATTCCGGCTTGGCCGGCTTCTGCCACAGGCGAAAGGACCCGGCGTGGTTCTGGTGTTTTCCCCGGTCGACCGTATGGTTCGGATCTCGCTCAGAGTCGATACCATCGAAGTGCCTCCTCAGGACGTGATTACGCGCGACAACGTCACGGTTAAGGTAAACGCGGTGATCTACTTCCGGGTGGTGGAGCCGCGGCTGGCCGTTACCGAGGTTTCCAATTTCTCTATACGCCACCTCACAGCTGGCGCAGACCACTCTTGCGCAGCGTTCTGGGCGAAGTCGAACTCGACGATCTCCTGAGCAAACGCGACGAATTGAACGTGCGGCTGCAGGCCATTCTCGACCAGCACACGTCGCCGTGGGGGGTGAAGGTTACTCTGGTTTCCGTCAAGCAGGTTGACATACCGGAACAGATGATCCGGGCCATCGGCAGGCAGGCCGAAGCGGAGCGTGAGCGGCGCGCCAAGATCATTCATGCTGAGGGCGAGTACATGGCCTCTGAGAAGCTTGGCATGGCCGCGGAAGTTATTCAGAGACAACCGGCGGCAATCCAGTTGCGCTACTTGCAGACTCTTGGTGGAGATTGGACAGGAAAAGAACACGACGATTGTGTTCCCGCTCCCCATCGATCTTTTGAGCTCACTCGAACGTTTCTTTGAAAGCGAGAGGAAGGACGACGCAGGTAAACCTTAACCCGTGGCCCGGATCGGAAGGCCGGCTGGGCGAAG
This sequence comes from Terriglobia bacterium, assembly GCA_963809655.1. Classification (GTDB taxonomy): domain Bacteria; phylum Acidobacteriota; class Terriglobia; order Bryobacterales; family Bryobacteraceae; genus BOG-234. Next base: position 67,643 of record CAWEKQ010000034.1, read on the forward strand.
CGATAACTACTAATATACCGGGCAAATGCGCGGGTTTTATGGCTTCGCGCGTCGAGCGTAGCATCATTCTTTTCTCGTTCGAAACTGATCACACTCCGCGGGCCTCCCTCGTGTTGAGCAACGTTCGCGGCCATCCAGCGTCTCGCTTGCATTTGGATCTAAATCAAGAGACAAAGAGCCAACGGCGAGCCGGCTAACCTCAATCGCAACGTGGTAGCAAGGCCGGCAGGAGATTGGCCGGTGAACTACGAATATCGCTAGCAAAAAACGGCCCGATCATGGGCGTAACGGCAATTTCTGCGCCACCGGCGACATCATTCCCGCACATCGATTGACGCCGACACCCCCTTGATCGGACAGTCGCTCTGAAGGGGAAGATGATGGTCATCCCATGCCACAAGAAAACACCAAAACCTACGTTGCTTCGTTGTATCGAACAGTTCCGGCGGCAACTCTACCGCTCGGCGCGTCGCAAATCGCATTTTGGTCCGTTCCTTGCAACGCGGGTAATGACCCGTAAGGAAATCGGTAAAAAATGGAACGATAATGATTAACGCAATTTTCCAAGCCCTGTTCGGTTGTCGTCATACGCGCTTGACACGGCCAATTACTCCCGTCCGGAAACCGGGAGTACCGAGCGGCGAGACATCAGTCGTATGCCTCGAATGCGGCAAACAGTTCGCTTATGACTGGAGCCACATGCGTATCGGGAAAGCGATAGAACAATTTGCCGATGCAGGCCTTCTTAACCCGAATACGCCGGGTCCGGGAAAGGCGAAAGTAAAATATGCTCTGATCGGTTCCGCAATACCGTTCGGGATCTTGCTGGGTAGAGCTTTGATCAAGAAGCGCCGTGGCCGGACGCCCGCGAGTCTCCAGGCTGAAGTCGGTCAGGTAGCAGCGGATCCGAATCTGGACCGGCGCATTAGGTTGCCCCATTGCGAGCCCGGCACGGGTTTTTCCGTTCGCGAATTAGTCGCTTATTTGAAACAGTCCGGTCGCGAACACATCAACTGCGGGGAGGTTGATTGCGCGCTCGTCGATCATCCCAAGCCCGCTTCACTCGATTATTGGCTCCGCGAGAATTTCGCCGCGAACAAGGACACAAAACAGGCGACAAATGAGGTGATCGCGCAGCTGATCGCGACCGGGCTATTTGAGCCGGCGAACGACCTGAGATGCCCGAACACCGGGACCAGATCCTTCGGCTTGCGACTGAAGGCCGGGACGCCTCAAGCGCCGATCACGAATTCTTAAATTCGGCTGCGCATCCTCACGCCATGTCTAATACAAGAGGCGATCGCAGCGAAGGCAATACGATTATTACGGCCCCGCGTTGCGTGGTTTTCTTGAACGCTGATTTAACGGGTGTTAAGAACATGTCTGAAAGCGCGGCGACTGTCAAGGCGTTCTTTCTCTCAATCTTGCATACGAAAGATGATTCCGAATACACTACTAGCGACCGGAGCGAAGGACAGGGCTCTGCGGGGACGCAACCCGAGCGTCGGCTCCGGGGCCAAGACCAGACTGGGGTTCGGTGGATAACCCGGGCCCCACTGCAAATCTAACGAGATGGGATTGGCATTAAAGCGTAAAATCCCAGGGGTCTGGGGACGGAGTCCCCAGATAAGAAATCTCCTCCTTTTCTATCGATTCGTTTCGTCTGTTCGCTCACTCGTCGTTCCGTTCTTTCGTCGGAAACATGTCTCCGCCCTCAACTTATGCATGAGCTTATTCCACCGGTGGGGGTGTCGCATTCAAAATATTCAGCCTCTGAGGGCTATGTTCATAACCGCGTTTACCCCTGCGTCGACGAAAGAATCTCGCGTGCAATCCGCGGATCCCGGTAACCCTCCTGTCTTGTGAGCACCCACCAGGCCGCTTCGGCCAAGTGGCGTCCAACGGCAACGACGGCCTTCTGGTGATTCTTGGCACGTTTGAGCCGTTGATACAGTCTCACTACGTGAGTGCCGGCCAAGCGCCGCTGGTTGACCACGATAAGGTTGGCCGTCTCCACGAACGCCCACTTCAAATTGCGGTTTACGTTAGCGCAGACCTGCCCCATCCGGGTGCGACCGCCGCTGGAACTCACGCGCGGAACCAGCCCGGCATAGCTGGCGAGATGTGCGGCAGTAGGAAATCGATCTACTCTTCCGATCTCCAACATCAAAACCATACTGAGGATTTTGCCGACACACGGTAATGTCTTCAGCAGATCCGCCTCAACGCTCGCCTGCATAATCATTTCCAGCCGTCGCTCTGTCGATTCGACCTGAGAGTCCAAAAAATCAAGCGTGGCCAACTCCTGCGCGATAGCGTCACGACAGTGGACCGGAAGCTCTGGCAATTGTTTGCTGAGTTGCAGTCGAGGTCCTGCGCTGAATAGGTCCGAACCCGGTATCTGCACGTTGTGACGTGCGAGTGTGCCGTGGATGCGGTTCTTTACCCGCGTGCGCAGACGCACCAGAAAAATGCGCAATCTCAGCAGCTCGCGCTGGTCGCGCAGCTCACCGGGGGGAATCCACACCTCTGGCAGGGTGCCGTTGCGCAACAGGATAGCCAGCCCTTTGGCGTCCAGCTTATCCGTTTTATTGGTTAGCCCCATGCGCCGCTTGGCCTCGAGCGGGTTGGCTAGCCTTGGACGGTGCCCTGATAGCTCCATCTCGTCTACGAGCCAACTGTAGCTACCGCTTGCTTCCACCGCGATCGTCGAGTTTGCCGGCAACCGAGACAGAAACTCCCGGTAAAATGGTCGATCATGCGGCACTCGCCAGGCCTCGCTGGCGTGCCCTTTTTCGTCTACCGCAACGAACACAGAAAACTTTTTGTGTGCGTCGCATCCGATAAAATGCTCCATATTGCTGCAGTACCTCCTTTCGAGGGGTTTCTCGCAGTGTACGCGAACATCACTACAGCGCTTTCATAGCATCAAATATCGCCAGGTATTCGGGCGCCACCCAGCAGCCAGCTGGTTACACGCAAAATCCTGATGACGTCCGCAATGCGGCTCGTCAGGGCTTATAGCGCGCTGACAAGTAGTCGAGAAGAAGTTCGCGTTGCTCGGGCCTTACCGTGGCGCCCCATCCGGTCATCTTCGTCACTTCGCGATCCCATTGCGCGCGGGTGAGATGCTGCTGCCGCATCATGTGATCGTCGTGGCAGGCGAAGCAGGCTGCTTTGTAGCCCTCGGGTTCGGGCTGAGCGTCAGCCTCGGGTGCTGCCGCGGTTAAGGGAGGTCGTGTCTTGGAGATCGTGACCGGTATCGGTTGCGCGGCGTTGTAGAGATAGCCGTTGGGATTCCACTCCGGTTCGAGTGGCTGGGCCTGACCGGCCTCATTAGTGGCGCGCGATATCAGCGTGTAGCGTCCTTCAGCGGGCTTCCCAGGTGTATACGAACCGACGGAAGCCGTATTTGGTGGGCTTACCAGTGAAGTTCGCGGGCGACCAGGTTTTGCCGGCGTCAGTGGAAATCTCGACTTTGCTGACGGGAGAAGCGTTGGACCACGCAACGCCCTGCACGGTCACCACTCCGGGCGCGGCCCATTCGCCAGGACGCGCAATGACGGATTTCACATTGAGGTTGGTGACAGGAATCATGTCCTTCGGATCGACGGCGGTGCCGGGAGCGACATGCTGGGCGGGATGCCGGTAAGCGGTTTTCATCCAGAAACCGTCGAAGTCGTGATCGAGGAGTTCGATGCGCGTGAGCCACTTGATCCAGGAGTCGCTGGCCCAGCCGGGCGCGATGACACGAAGAGGAAACCCGTGGTCGGAGGTGAGAGGCTTGCCGTTCATCTCCCAGGCCAGGAGTGTATCGGGGTGCATCGCTTTGGCAATCTCGAGGGTGCGCTGGAACTTCGGCATTTTGACGAACGGCACGTCGGCTCCATCGAGCAGCAGTTGTGTTGCTGCGGGTTTGACGCCGCATTTTTCCAGAACATCTTTGAGTCGGACACCGGTCCAGCGGGCGTTTCCGACACTGCCGAACCGCCATTGGGCGCCCGCAACCGTGGGCCGGTAGAAGCTGCGTCCATTGCCGGCGCATTCGAGCACGCTGACCAATTCGGCGCGGGGGAATCTTTTCAGATCGGCCAAAGTGAGGAAAACCGGACGCTCAACCAGTCCTGCGATCTCCAGCTTCCAGTCCGCGAGCTTGACCTGTGGAATCATCGTGTGGCATCGCACAAAGAAGTGTTCCACCGGGGTGATTTCGTCGATGAAATCTTCCACGGGCATTTCGAGATCTCGCGGAGCAGGTGAGATCGTGATGAGGTCGGCGGCGATATTGCGGCGCGACAGCATCATCCCGGCTCCGGTGAGGAAAAGACCGCGTCGAGTGAGCGTCATACCTCTAATTCTTTCACCAACTGCCGAGTCTCAATTCTGCAGCCGACGGAGACGCTCTGACTATCCACGCGATTTCCGTTGATCCAAGTATGCCAGGGTTGCGCGTTAACACGACATATCGGTAGGTATCCGCGCTGCCGCGCAACGTTCCTCAACGCCAGCAATCAGCGGACGCACGCACTCCGGCAGCCGGCGAATCGACACGCCCGACGGCGGCGGAACGCAAACCAGTCGCAGCACCGCTCCAAGGCATCTGATTCGTGTGCTTCGAAATGCTCGAAACCGGGGTCGATGCCATACCGAACAAAAGCACGGCAACATTCCTTTGTAGATTCAGATTCGCCAGTCCGGCGTAGCCACGTAGGACGCGTCGATGGCCGCGACATCCTGCGTTCCGCAATTCCCCATGGCCAGCTTCAACTCAGCATGCAGAATCTCGATCACGCGGTCCACACCCGCCTGTCCGAACGCTCCTAATCCCCACAACATGGGCCTGCCGATCCCGACGCCTTTCGCTCCCAGCGCGAGGGCCTTGAACACATCCGTACCGCGCCGAACGCCTCCGTCCACGAATACTGGAATTCGACCGCGTACTCCAGTGACCACTTCCGGAAGTGCTTGGATAGTCGGTCGCAGCGTCTCGGTGGATCGGCCCCCATGATTGGAAACGAGAATGCCGTCGATTCCATGATCAAGGCACAGCCGCGCGTCCTCGCGGGTGTCGATCCCTTTGATGAATAGCTTCAGTGATGTCGCTTTGCGCAACTGGTCGACAAATTCCCACGTTATGGCCGGATTCTGCGTGCCCACACCCTTCATATCGATCCCATCGTACATTCTCCGTTCGCGGATGGACGGTGCTTCTCCTCCGTCGTGGCAGCCGTGGCACGACGTCAGATCCTTCGGACGCATCCGGAGGAAAGTTTCACTGTTGCGTCCGGTCGTGTTATCGACCGTCAGCGCGATCACCGGGCATCCGGCAGCCTCGACCCGCCGCACGATTTTTTCGCAGGCTTCCCATTTGGTGGGAGCGTAGAGCTGATACCACACGGGGCGCCCATGCGCGCGGTTCACGTCCTCCACGCCGGTAGAAGTAGCGGTTGAAAGAACCTGCATCGTGCCTCGCGCCTGTGTCGCGCGCGCGACAGCGAGCTCGCCGTCGGGGTGGAACGATCTTTCCCCGCCGGTCGGGCAGGTGAAGATGGGGCTGTTGTACGACACGCCGAACCATTCGGTCCGTATATCGACTTTCGTAGCGTCCCGGAGCCGCCGCGGACGCAATTGGACATGGTGGTAGCCCTCGCGATTGGCGCGGATCGTCAAGTCCTCATCCGTGCCGCTGACCATATAAGCCCAATGACCCTGCATCACCTTTATGGTGCGCGGCCTCCTCGAAATCCATCACGTCGAGCGCCGCTTTGGGATCGGCGATGACGTCGGCGATCTCCGGCGCCTGCTTCTGCGCGAAGGCGCGGACGCCTCCCATTGCCGCGACCCAGGGGCTTCCCGCCAGGAATCGAATGAAGGCCCGGCGGCGCAGATCAAGGGAGGGTTCTGTCGTCATGGCCCCTTATGTTATCGCAATAAAGGTCTATTGGAATCAGGCTCTCCGCCGCAACCCGGCCGCCCACCGGATTACCAAAGGCGCAGACCAATGAAGTGAGTCGCCATCGCGGCAATGTGAATTCTGATGGGCGGCTTGCGGTGTTCGTGCAGGAGCCCAGGCCGCGCCCCGTGGTACATCGAGCAGGTGTCGGCGGGGAGCTGGCAGCGAAGGGGTCATCCGTTTCCAGTTCTCAGTTTTTAGTCGTCACCGTTGACCCTTGCACGTGTTCAGCTTATATTTGCGCCATTGGAGCGAAGATGAAAGTTCGAATCTTTTGTTGCGCGTGGGGCCTGACCGTGCTTGCGCCAGCGGCCTTTGGGCAGACCGCCGCGTGGAAAGCACCGCGAACCGCTGACGGCAAGCCCGATCTGTCGGGATTCTGGTCGAATAACAATGCGACGCCGCTGGAGCGTCCGAAAGAACTAGCCGGGCGCGCCACGCTAACCGATGAAGAACTGGCGGCGATGAAGAAGAAGGCGCACGAGCTGTTCGGCGGCAAGTCAGATGCGGCGTTCGGCGATAGCGTTTTTGTCGCGACTTTCGAAAACGTCAAGGGGGAGCGGGACGGCTTCAAGAGCGTCGATGGTCAGACCGGGGATTACAGCTCAGTGTGGACGGTGGAGCGCGACTGGGACAACCGGACGTCGCTGATCACAGATCCTCCGGACGGACGAATTCCCGTTATGACGGCGAAGGCACAGGCGAGAAGGCAGGCTGTGCAGGCTGCGGCTCAGCGTCTGGCCGAGGGGCCGGAGGACAGGTCCTTATCAGAGCGCTGCATTACCTATGGGACGCCGCAGCTGACGGAGGGATATCAGAGCCAGTACCAGATTGTGCAGTCACGAAGGGCTGTGGCGGTGATGACGGAGATGATTCACGATGCGCGCGTGATTCCGATCGACGGCGGGCCGCACCCTCCGACGGCGATCGAGCAGTGGCGTGGGGACTCGCGGGGGCACTGGGAAGGCGACACGCTGGTAGTCGATACGACAAATTACAAGCCGCGCGCGTTCATGTCGATTTCGAGCGAGAAGCTGCATGTGACTGAGAAGTTTACGCGCACGGGGCCGGAGGTTCTGAAGTACGAAATCACGATCGACGATCCGGACGTCTGGACGAAGCCCTGGAGCCTGATGATTCCGCTGCGGCGATCGTCGCTGCCGGTTTATGAATATGCCTGCCACGAAGGGAATAAAGGGCTGGCGGGAATACTCGCCGGCGCCCGCGCCGAAGAGGCGGCGGCAAAGAAGTGAGATCTTTCCGACCTTGGCGCGGATCGCAAAACCTGCAGCCGTCTAAGAACTGGAAACCACCGGTAAAGTAGTAGCGGACCGCGAAAGCAAATACAGGCGTGCTGCCGGTTGGCAGCGAAGAACTGGGATAAGGAATGTAAGGTCGGGCCTCGTCAGTTATTGAGGTTATCTTTGGATTTCGGCGCGCGTTGCCAGATCGATCAGGTCGCGCGATTCCAGACCCGCGTCATTTCCCCGGATTCGGCATGATGATCTTCACTGTTCCCGCGGCGTTGTCCCAATGGAGCACCCAAGAGCCTTTTGTCGATTTCTTCGAAGGCTTCGGGAAGTACAGATATCCCGCGACGGCCACCGTGGTTTTTCCGTCGGGCAGGGACTTTTCCCAGAGTTGCTGCTCCAGTTGATCGCGACTCGAGGCGGAGGCCGAAGGAGACACCGGAAAGCGTTGTCCGTTACCGGGCTCGCCAACCCCCACGCCTGTGTTGACGCTGCGATGGTGGTGCCAACACGGCGACCCGTGACCGGGTCCGGGTAAGACTCGTGCTGAATGGAAGCGCCCGCATCGATAGAGACCTCACTCGAATCTGTTTCCGAATGCGGACGTTGCTGTTTGCCTGCGGCCGCCGCGATCACGCCGGAATCGGTTGGACGCTCGGAGATGGAGTTCGGATCGGCAAGCAGCGTGAAATCGAGTGGCGAAAGGTCAACTTCCCGGCCAGCTTTGGGAAAAACGCCGACTTCGATCACAACATAGCCGGCCCCGCTCAGATCGGCAGCGAAGATCTTCTTTACCTCGCCCGGCGGAATGACCGCGACGCCGATTGCCGCCGCCTCGAGACTCTCGTTAGAGGGGTATTCCGCAACATCCGCTCGGGGCCGGATACCAGGTGAACCGGCCGCGAGGATTGCGGCTGTCACAAGTGAGAGTAGAACGAAGCGCTTCACAGTGCGACCTTCATTTTACGCGCGAAATCGATCTTTGTGAAATGCCGCCCGGTCAATTACGTTAGCGAATTGGATCGGAATCTGTGCCCTCGTCACCCTGAAGAGCTTCTGACCTGGCATACGCGCGCGTCTTTGCTTGCGAGTAGAACATCACACCGAAGTCCCGGTTCGAGATAAACGCCCGGTCCTGATCGGTCGGAAGTCTGAGCTTGTTGTTCGCTGGAGTTACCACCGAGACTTCCCAGTTGGTTGGGCGCGAGCTGTTCGAACGGAAGAGGAGAAACGATCGGCGGGCGGCCCATTGGTGCAGTGCATCCTTCTTGCCCGGGTCGAACCTTGAAACGGAAAGGGAATCTCCAAGGTGGACAACCCGGCCGCGGCCCGCCTCTACTTTCTTATCCCCCGCGATCACTTCGGCGTGACCACCGAACACGCGCAGTTCGTGCGAGTCCGCTTCAAACCGGTGAAGTCCAATGCCTTTGAAGCCTGTGCGGGTCGGCCCTGACACCACGTGAACATCGCTGCCATTGGGCATCTCCACCACCTCGACCAGCGACGTCCCTTGTTGCACCTCCACCTCCGCATTTTCGAGGCGAGTGTCCAACATTCGCAGCGCGCCGTGTTCGCCCAGGCGGAGAAAAACTCCCGGTCCGAGCAATACCTCCGCCCGCCCGGTGCCGGTGCGTAGCACCTGTCCCTCCTTGAGCAACGGGAACTTAAGAGGCGTCAGCTTGAGCGGTTGGCCATCGACAGACACCTGCCCTCTGATGTAGTGGATGGTCCCCGCCCGCGTACTGATGACGTATTGCGCCCAGGCCGCGTGCGTACCCAGCAGAAAAAGTACCAGTTTGCCTATCTTGCGTAATGCCATCTACTTTAACTCCGGCAATTCGGAACTACGGGTGCGCTGCGTCGAGCAGTCCCCCGGCTCCTTAGCGGACGCTTCGACCGAGGGCCGAATCGCTGCCACCAGCGCCTTAATGCGCCCCGCCACGGCGCCGACGCTCACCAGCAGCAAGATGAAGTAAGGCCGGGACGTGTTCACAGAATTGTCGCTTCTTTCTACGAGGGATGCTCCCGCGATGCGCCCGATCTAATAATTGTCTTTCGGTTCACCGGAACGCGAGCAGATGTCTTATCCACGCAGGGGACACGCCCGGAATGAAGCGCAACGATAACGCAACACATCGGCAGGTATCCTGGGCTTGCAGTTTGATTTCCGGGTTGGTAAACGCTGCGCGACCAGGCAGGAATTATCGTCCAGCACCCGCTCCGTTGCTGAAACAGCGTCAAGCCTTATTCGACGAGCGGGATCTGCCTGCGATTCCGTCCCGCGCCCGCGGACTATGCCCAGTCAAGGGATTTGGTAGATGCGCAGTTCGTCACCGAGCGCCTCCGCAACATAGTTCCCTGAAGGGGAAATGGCGACGGCCTGAGCTAAGACGCCTTTGACTGGCCCCCAGGCGGCCACTTCGGTTCCCGAGCGAAAATCCCAAACCACGCGGCCGTTGTACCCGTTGAGTTTCGATAGAACCACGCGGGAGGCCCGTGTGCTGGCGCTGGCGGGCGCGCCTCCATCGATGCCTCGAAACTCGGCAATCGTCCTTCCGGTATCGACATCCCTGCACACCGGGTTGTTTTTAAATGCGCCAACCTTAGCTGCCTCGCATAGAGTCCTGCCGTTCTCGGCGAAATACACTTGCGGGGCCACGAAGGTGTTGAGGTCGCAAATACCGGACCCCTCGTCGTAGCAAGGTGGACCTGTAACAGTAGTCTGATTCTGATTTTTCAGGGACTGAACGACTTTGCCGGTCGCATAGTCAACGATCAGAGTTTTTGAGCCTTCCGAGTCCGAGAACATAGCGAGAATGCCCCGTCGGGACTCGATCGCGGCGAATTGCCCTTGCCGCGGTGCGCGCCACGGCGTTACCGCCGACGTCCGGATATCGATGGTGTCGAACCCCGCAGGTCTCCCGTCTGCTCTGATGTGACGGGTGAGTACGCGCCACGGCGCGATAAATCCGAGAAGCGGCCCTGACAGCGGTCCCGTCCAAACCATCTCGCCGCGGAGGTTATAGATCCTGGGAGCACCGTGTCCGTATCCTCTTCCGGTAATCCCCTGGACAACTACGGATTCCGAGTCCGGAGACCACAGGACACCCCCCCGCGCGCCAGGGTCGATTTCAACTCTTCGGCCGTCGGTCGGGTGCAGCGGCAGGAGCAGAAGAATGCGGTCCGGGATTAGCGTAACGCCCGCTTGAATCGCACGTGCGCTTAGCGCCACGGCGATCCACTGCTCGTCCGGAGAAAAGGCGAAAGAGGCCACGGTATGGGAGAAACCAGAAGGGAGCGGGGGGAGCGCCGGGTCGGAGTTAGCCCGGTAAATATCGATGAGTTTAGGCGGCAGAGCCTGCGGAGGCGGCGCGGCCAGAGCCAGGCCGGAACCGATCATGATCAGTATCGCAATCCTGCGTGTCATAACGACTCCAATATTCGCTCTGCTCTCAGCCTATATCCTCCGGTGCGGCCCGGGAATACTCGCTCGGTGCTATTTTTCACCGCACTGGATGGGTATTTGATCACCATGGAGCGGGCGTGTCGCTCCTCAACTACGGCTTTCAAATAAATCCAGCATTGAACCCCGGCCATTCATCCTCACTTCTCCCTGACCGGCGAAGTGGCGATCTGGAAACCTCTGTCGGCCAAACTCGCCACTTCCCGACTACAGGCGGGCTGTCCGGGCACCGAGTTGCCAACAAAGGTAGTTTCAATCCTCCGGGGGTCCGTGGGAAGTATGACTAGCACATTGACTCCGATTGCAAGGCTCGCGCTTCCGTCCCCAAGACTCTTCTACCAGCGCGCGATTCTAAAGTGCAAGTGGAGTGGCTGCATCACGAGTTCCCGCCACGAGCGCAAGGTCGATTTCCTGATTTGTCAGTGCGCTGGCGATTTCACGCTGTAGATAGCGTAGCGTGATCGCATGATGTTCTTCATCGTAGGAACTGACGCAATCGCTGGCGATGATCAGAGGCCAGTCGCGTTGATAGGCATCGATTGCAGTGGTTCGGATGCAGGCATGCGTGTTGATCCCTGCCAGCACCAGGGCATCTGGCTGAAGCTCTGCGAGAAGCTCTTCGAGCTTCGTTCCGTAAAAGGCGCTGTATCGCTTTTTCACGATGATCGGATCGGATGGTGCCACTGGTAATCCCTTCGCGATCTGACAACCGGGCGTGCCCTTGATCGTGATGTGTATGCCCTTTAACCTCATTTCGAGGAAAGCATCGCGCAGGTCTGGCTCAAACTCTTGACGTACCCAAACTACCGGGCGTCCATGAGTGCGCATGGACGCGACTAGATCGCACGTTGAACGAAGGAGACGTTCGCGGGTAGCTACGGGCCACCTGTCGAGGAAGTCATTCTGCATGTCTACGACAAGGAGCAATGGCCGGATCATTCGTCAATGATACCCACGATCAACGGCGTAGTGCGGAGTTTGGCTCATCCTGATGGCACCGGCCAAGGAGGCCGTGGCCTATGTCCCAATCGCGAAAAAGAAAACGTCCGCCGAAGCACAACCTGGCTCTTCCCGTATTATCCAAAAACTGGAACTGATTGAAAGCATGGCCGAAACAGTCGGTGTGGAGAACACTGCTGGTGTGAGATGTTAGGCTGCTGAAACGATGCCGAAGACATTGGACCCTTTCCGCTTTCTGCTCCTGACCGTTGCCGGATGGATGAATCAGCGGCAGCAACACGCCATTGAGTATTTGCGGGAGGAAAACAGAATCCTTCGCAGTCAGCTTGGCGCGCGGCGGCTTCGCTTCACCGACGATCAGCGCCGCCGTTTGGCCATCAGAGCCCGGCCACTGGGAAGAAGGTTGCTGGCAGAAATGGCCGCCATCGTAACTCCGCAGACCTTGCTGGCATGGCACCGGAAACTCATCGCGAATAAGTATGACGGTAGTGCGCGGCGCAGTTCGGGTCGGCCGCCGACCGGGAAAGAGATCGAAGCGTTGGTTGTCCGTATGGCGACGGAGAACCGGGACTGGGGTTATGTGCGGATTCAGGGCGCGCTGTCGAATCTCGGCCATGAACTGGCACACGGCACGATTGCCAACATCCTGATGCGAAACGCCATCGAACCGTCACCGCAACGAGTGCGCAAAACAACCTGGAAGGAATTTCTCGCTCAACACTGGGAACAGATCGTCGCCGCCGATTTCTTCACTGTAGAGATCTGGACCTGCAAGGGCCTCCGGCGCTTCCTGGTTCTGTTTTTTATCGAGCTTTCCACCCGCCGCGTGCAGATCGCCGGGATCTCGGCGATTACCAACGGCTTGTGGATGAGCCAGATCGCACGCAATCTGACCGATGCCGTCGACGGGCTGCTCAAGGGCAAGCGCTATCTGATTCACGACCGGGATCCGCTCTTCACGGCGGAGTTCCTCGCCACGCTGGCCGAGGCCGGCACGGAATCCGTAAAACTGCCACCCCGATCGCCGAACCTGAACAGCTATGCCGAGCGCTTCGTGCGCAGCATTAAGGAGTCGTGCCTGGAACGCATGATTCTGTTCGGAGAGGGTGCTCTGCGCATCGCTGTTCGAGAGTTCGTCGCCCATTATCACTTCGAGCGAAACCATCAAGGCCTTGGTAATCTGCTCATTTTCCCTGAGTCCGGTCTCGCCGACCGCGCCGGACCGGTTCGTCGCCGAAGCCGCCTCGGCGGAATGCTCAATTATTATGCTCGGGCAGCGTGATGAAGCGATGAAGCCGGGATTTCGGTATTTGGATACTACGGGGTCGGTTCGAGGTTCGCATTCGCAACTGCGTGCGAAGCGAGCCAACAGTGCGTCACCTCCTCTATTCGTAGTCGATTTCCTAACCCCGAATTTCAGTGGATGAGCAGCCCACCGATTCCGAAGTGGTCTCCCGGTGGTCTCCGAATTGATTTGACGGGCTCACTCCGCCGGATACCCGTACCGCTCGATCTGGATGCCAGCCTCGCTGTATTCGAGCGTCACCTCCAAAATTTGATTGGTCAGGTCCGCGTCGGTGTCCAATTCGTCCAGCACCTCGGAGAAGAGCTCTCTCTGGAGGGCGAGGTCCATACCAGCCGCCGCATTCAGACAGATCAGCCCGGCATGGAGCAGTACATTGGAATACTGGCCCTTCGAACCCGGCGTTTCACGAGGTCCGCGGAAATCGTCACTGTTTCTGGTCACCAGCACCCAATCCTCGGCCAGCAGTAGCCGCCGCAGTTCCCAGTCCTTCCAGCCCGCCTTGCCGATCCATACCACGTGAGACGCCTCGTGGTGGCCTCGCTCGCGGGCCATCAGAGCCAGTTCTGAACTCAGACATTCGTCGATGAGGAGTTTAGTCACCGCGGAACGGACCGCGGCTTGCGACGAGACGAGATGACCTTCATGCCCAATGGCGGAACAATACCCTGCCTGGGCCTCCCCCGCTGTGGGTTCGCCGCTGCAAAAAGCGCGGCGAGGTCGACCTGTTCCCGATCCAGACTGGGATAGGAAGAAAGAATCCGCTCGATCGGATTACCGGCCGCAACGGACGCGGCGACATCGTAGACCGGTACCCGTGTTCCCCTGATTACCGGAGTTCCGCCTAGAATCTCATCGTCCACAGATACCTGAGCGCGCGCCGCATTCAGACGCTGGAGACGCTTGTCCACGCTCGTCCAGAACGGCGCGAAGTCGATGGTCAGAAATCCGTCGTGGATGATCTTCGTGGACTTCCTGCCTGAAGAATGCCGGCTCGCCAGTGCGATCGCACGCTGCCGCTCCTCAGAAGTCAGCCGGTCAGCCGCTTCAAAGTAGAAAGCGATAAACACACAGGCGTCACTCCTGAATGATCTGGCATCCCGAATATCGTAAAGGCTTTCCGGCAGAATGTGCTCGTCGATCACCCGGTGCACGTCGCGCATGGATACCCCGGCTACCACAGCCGCTTCGGCAGGTGTCAGAGTGTCGATTGCAGCATTCATCATAATGTCCCTCCACAAATCCATTATAAATGTTCCGACGCATCGGAATAAATATCTCCAGATGAATTGTGGCGGGGGGCTTGGGCTTCGCTGTCCGAGCACGCTCGACGGGACAAGGAGTTTACAGAACCCTGGAAACCATCAAGACGCTCGTTGCCGCGCGGGTGCGATCTGGCGCCAGACTGATGAGATTGGTCCCGATTCTCTCTCGCGTCGCGGGTAGTAGTGCGTCGCCCCGCCGAAGAAAGATGCGAAAGACTCGGCAACGTTGAGAACCTCGGCCCGAAGGCCGAGTGAAGATCGAGATCGCCGTCGTTACTGGGCGGACTGGGACGGAGTAAAATAGGGGGAGATGCAGGCTGGATTTACTGTGGCGAGTTTGCATGTCAAAGCAGCCAAAGTCGTCGTTTTGATGGCCATTTTGCAAATCGTGCAAATTGAAGAATCAATAAGTTATGCAGAATCAGCAGGTTGAGGACGAGCGAATCCCCCTTCCTCCGCCAAATTATCTCTCTTACAATCAATTAATTAGAGTACATTTTGGCCATTACTGTGGCGGATTTGCGACGCGATTGTGGCTCAGCGGTTCCAAGTCGTGGGGAAAAGGGTAATCCACTACATAATGCGAGATCCCGCCAGTGACGATCCGTCGCCTGCGCGCGGTGCGTCGCTGAGAAAGATGCGCTCATTGCGTTGATCAACTAAAGTGGAATCGTGGAGAAAACAGTTCAAGCGGTGTATGAAAATGGAGCCCTCCATTCCCTGGAACCCCTTCTCCTTGGAGAACGGCAGCAAGTGACCGTTACCATATCCGACACGATAGTTGTATCCCCGAATAACCGGCTGCTAGTGTCCCCCGAGGAGTGGTCGGACGCCGCACAGGATGAAATCGATCTTGCTGAAGTCAGGCGAGCGCTGTCGACGATCCGGGGTTCTCTTTCGGAAGCTGTCCTTGAAGAGCGCCGAGCGCGCTGATTGCCAAAATACTTCTTCGACACGAGCGCCTTGGCCAAGGTCTACCGCCAGGAGACTGGCAGTAACTTCGTCGATCGGATTCTTTCCGAGCGGGGTTTCCCAACGTATAATTTCTCGTCTCACCATCGTGGAAATGGAATCCGTTTTTGCGCTGAAGGTACGAACGGGAGAGATCGATCACCAAGCGGTTTTGATCGCACGCCGACGCCTCGAAGCCGATTTGGGTCGGCGCCGTCTGCTGGTGGCAGCCGTTAACGACGAACACTTTCGAACTGCTCGACAATTGCTCCTCAAACATGGCGCTGTCGAAGCGCTCCGTACGCTCGATGCGTTGCAAGTCGCAGTCGCCTTCGGGCTCAAGCGAGCAGGACTCGTCACGGTGTTCGTTGCAGCCGATCAGAAACTTTGCCGAGTGGCTTCTCTCGAAGGATTCGGCGTGACGAACCCCGAGCAGCCAACTTCAATCGTGATTTGAAACCCGCTCCGAGAAAAAACTGACCCGATTTACCTGCTCTGCCGGTGAGGGTGGGATTCGAACCCGGGAATCGCTAAAAGAATCTGCAAGTTGCAGACTTTATGTTGCCAATAATGCCAAGTTTGCTGTCATTACCGTAGACCGTTGCACGCAATTGCACGCCAGGACGATGGTGAAGTGAGCAATTCACGGCCGGCTTGGTCGGGACCGTCCCAGTCCCGCTGCTGAATTTAAATCGGCGAATGCGGTTCATATTCGTATCGAGCTATCTATTTGTTGTCGTAGAACCCGACAATCCCGACAATGGTCATGTAAGTCAACGAGGCTACATCGAAAGTCCTGTCAGGCGGGCGAATTTTCCCGCCGCAAAACCCGACAGCCGCGGGCACGAAACCCGACATTCGGCGAGCGAGATTATTGAACGGCGATCGGCGTCGAGGGTTTTTGTTCGACTCGTGCCGTTTGCCGGCACGCTCCAGACAAACCGCACGTCCAAGCGGAGCCGCTACTCGCTTTACGCAAAGCCCGGCTTGGCTGATGGCCGAGCCGGAAGCTTTTTTGTCCCGGAGACTGGGGTCGAACCCGCGACGTCCAGCTTGGGAATCAGGGCGTTCAAACAAAACAGGACACATCGGGCGATTTCTCGCCCATCCAGCGTGCGCTCGAGAGCACGCCAATCCGCGCTTTCCTGATCGTGCATCCGGTTTTGGAGGGTTTTTGGAGGGTGCCGGCTGCTCACGCTTCAACCGACTCGATGATCGTGTCTCGTGCTCATCGAACCCTCGGGATCGTCGTCTTCGCACTCCGTCGGTGCCGCTGAGATGGGCGTTAGCGCTTTCGGAAGCTTTGCGATCCCGAACTCCGGTTCGCGGACATCATTAGCGCGTCTGCACCGGCCTCAGTTAAAATTGTCATAGCCCTGCCTAGCTTAGCAGCAGTCTGACATAGACCGACGAATCTCCTCTCCTGCGAAGGACGCGGTAGTGGCTTCGTGCGCTGAGACGGTCGATTTCCGGGTTGCACCTGATCGCCTGGCAAAGCTCAACGCTGATTTCCTCCAGCACCGCGACATAACTTCTACCCAAACTGAACCTGAGGTTGGCGAACGGGAGAAGAGGTCGAAGGAGGAGTGGCCAACAACGGCACAGGCGCTTTCAGGGCGATTGCGGAGTGCGGCGCCGTTCCTGAGTAAAGTGGGGGTCAGAATCGACTTTAAGCATTCCGGCACCCGAAAGATCCACATCTCCCGCGGCACAGAAATCGGCCGCACGAAACCGTCCGTACCGTCCACATCGTCCACAAGCGCGCTCAAACCCAAAGTTGACAATGGCATAGCTTGGCATCCCGCGCGGACGAAGCTGAACGAGTCGGACGATCGCACGGACGCGGAATGCGGATCCCCGGCTGGCAGAGAGCCAAGTACTCCACGCACCCGCTTGATTGGAGTAGTTAAGGTATCACCCTGCAGGCTGAAGGGGAATAGTGCCAGTTCTAGTACCGGATAAGAGAATTAGCGGGATAAGTAGGTTTTTGCCTTTGATTTTCGTTCATTGGAAAGGTTTTTCCGGGGTTTTCTGGTCTGTGTTATCACCATACCTTCTGGCGGATCTCGGCCGGATGTCCGGCACGCCTTCCGGTCTCACTCGGGAGCAATCTCCAGCCATACTTCCGGCCGAATCCCGGGCGTACCTTCCCGAAAAACTCCGGGATGCCCTCGGCCCGAATCTCCGGGGCAACCTCGACTACGACCTCCGGCTCGGGAACATAGCGCCTGATCCTCTCGGGAGTGACCTCGGGCCTTACCGTAGGTGGCAGCTTCGATTGCTTTTTCCTGTGACTTTTTCCTGTGACCTTCGTTTTCTTTCATAGCTTAATCTCCAGGCTGGAGTGCCACTTCATGAGGCGATTGAATCTGGTCCGTCTGGGAGGACGCTCCTGGTTTTCCGACATCCCGAAGTTCGAATAAAGATCGAGCACTGCGGCCAACGAATGCTGCATAAAATCGAGACGGATCTCGGTAGGCGTCAGATTACGCCGGAGACCACTGAGCGTAGCCGGGACTGGGCAGCATGGCATCGTGCCCGGGCCGAATCAGTAGTTGCCGCAGGAAGCGAAAGCCGTTCTGAGCGGCAATCAACGGCCAGCACTGACAGACACACATTCACTTAATTCGCTCCGGATTAGATTACTTCCAAAAACAGTTGGACTTTGCGGTACCGGTACTCATTCCGAGCCAATTCCAATGTTTCCAGCCAAACTGTTGGTACAGTCGGATATAGACGACGTGCTGCGTGAAGCGATCCGCTGGTTTCAGCGACCGCAATTAACGATGCTTGTCGATTTCATTCAGGGGAAATTCGTTAATGACACTTATCAAAGTAACTGGCATCCTGGGTATGATATTTTTGGCGGCTACGCCGATATGGGCTTCTTCCATTTATGGAGGATTTGAAGATACGACTGTAGCTGGTAATGGCGACTTTGACTACAACGATGTTGTCTTCAGCATTACTGGAGCAACACTTGTTCAATCCGGAGGGCAGTTCTTTTCCGATTCAGCATCTCAATTGTTGAGCAGTGCCGACAGCGGAACACCATTCTGGAATCGGGCTTCCCTCGACGCGGACTCGGCACATGACAACGTTGGCTATTGCATATATGGCGATGGCTCCGACTCGGGCGCCTGTAACGGACACCCGGCCGGCCTCGATACCACCGCACAATATCTGGCTACTTCGACAGGCGGGTCAGTGACCGATGTGACCTTCACTCCGCAGGATGCTGCTGGGACCGTCTTGCTGACGATCACGGCGGATAATGATGTCCTTTACTGGTATGACACCAAGACACCCACCGTTCTTAACTTAATTGGCCCGGGCACTACGGCAATCAACCTTGCGCCAGGAGATAGCTTTGGCCTGGCCGCCAATAACGGTGGCGGAAGCGGGGGCACAACCTTTTATTCCGTCGTAGACGCGGCCGGAAACAACGGGGGAGATTCAGCATCGTTGTCCCACTTCGCCTTTTTCGAGAATCCAACCACGGCATCGCCGGAACCCGCAACCATGTCTCTCTTTGGCGCAGGACTTATCGGCATTGGCATTTGGTCCCGCAAGAAAAGGTTTGCAACCATCGCTCAACTGAGAGCTCCACGCCGCGTTCGTGCATAAATTGTCACAGGCTCCGAACGCCTGTGCTCCCAAACCCGAAGGGTTCCCGACTTGTGTTGGAGGCCGGAGGCGAGTCAATACGCGGTTGTGAGTTTTATCCATGGATAGTAATTACTACAGGTGCACCGAAATGCGGGGATAGTACCCTTGCAAGAACGCCTTATATAAACAGCAAGGAATACCGTTCTCGCTTTTGGCTCACCGGTAGGACTCCGCGGCAGTCTGGTTTCGAATTCAATTAGCATTCGTATCGCACCAACGTTGTATTTACCGTAAGCGTCCGGCGAAGACCCCCTTTGGTTCATTTTCGCTTCGCGGCTTTCTTCGCCGGTTTTGCCTGCCGTTCCCGCTCCAGCCGTTCCACCGTCCGTTTCTTCGCCGCCGCCAGAGACGCTTTCTTCGCGCGCGCTGAGCGCTCTTCCGCCGTCATCGTCTCCAGGCTTTTCTTGCCGCCCAGTTTACCGTACTTCTGCCCCATCTTCGTGAGGTACTCCGCCACTTCCTTCGGCATCCGTTTGGCCATGGCCCGATGATAACAGCTAACGGGAGTTAGGTGGAACGCGAGTCCCAACACGCGAGCCCCCGACACGCGAGCCCCCGACACCGGTCATCTCTACGGGACGCCGCCTGTCCGGCCAATGTGTTTTCCGCTCGCGCGGCGTTTATCGGGACGAACCCTGGTGAACTTCCCCAACCGGACTTCGACAGAGTGGGACACCCAAACTCCGAGTGGCCGACAAGAACGAAGTTGCTGGCGCGACGGGCGCGCTGCGCGTGCTCCTCGGTCAGTTTTCGTCGGTGCCAGTCCGTTGTTGCTTCGAGGAAGAGTTTCGGTGTACGATCACTCGCGTGCCCATGCAGCGCAGGCCGGAATTAAGAGAATTTCCCTCTGCGGGCAGTACGAAGGTACCAAAACCGCATTGAATACCCAACAAGAACGTTGGTGATCGGGTCCGCCGCAAACGCCAGCGCCTCCCTACTAGTCTCCTTATCGAAAATGTCCCGGCACCGGCTGCCCGATGCGCCGGGACGTTTCCTGCCGGGACATCTCCGATGAACGCCAGCGATGATCGGCTCAGGGACGCGTCTTGCCGGAGGCAGGGCCGGTATCGTGCGGTTCTCCTGTTTGCGCCCGCAACCCGAACGAAGCTTGCTAACCCTTCGACGAACGGTTCCGAAGCGAAGGAGAGATCAAATTAAATGCATCGCTAGCCACGCAGATGAATCAACCTTGAGTCCGACTGATGATCGGAATTGCGCACGACGAAAGGCAAAACTGTATGAATGCGTGGAATTTCCATTCTGCGGCCCCCTCCTTTAGGGGTACGGATTGCTCTCGACTGGTGGTTGTTCGCCCTTTTCGCTGCTATTTTCATGGCCGTCCCGTCAGTTGCCCAAGACACCGGCCGCGGCTCAGGCGCCCGGGTTTCCCACGGACTGGAGCCACAGCCATCTCATTTTCACCGACGGTGACTCCGTACAAGCCCAACTGAATGCCCTGCCAGGACCCCCGCGCGCAGGATGCAGTGGATGCGGGAAAACCTGCCGCTGCTGCGCCAGCGGTTGCCGCAGATTGCGAGACGACGGCGGCAACCTGACCGGCGCGGTAGACCGGAGCCTGAGGCCGGATCTGATTGGAGACCACGACCACCGATCCGGTTGCCCGCGCGTGGTCTGCATGGCGATTGGAATTTCTCGCTCCAAACGGCTGTCCGACAACTTCGGCTATGGGCCGATCAAGTATCCGGCCAAATATACCTTCGCTCCGGAAGGAGCGGCCAACTGCGCGACGGATTTTGTTGTCTACGGGCTGAACATGAAAGGCACCGCGAGCCAGGCGAACCTGATCGGAGTCAATAACCTTTACGTCGGGACGACCGGTTTGTGCGGCACCGTCGCCGGCGGTGGTGGAAGTGGCGCCGTGGCGACCCCCACAGTGCAGTGGGCCTATTCCGATACAGCGGGTCCTGTTACGAGCTCCATAGTGCTGAATTTGGCGGGTACGAAGGTGGCTTATATCGCGAATTCGAGTCCAGCGACTTTGCGTGTCCTCACACTCGGGGCCAGTACCGGCACCGTTACCGCTCCGACCGATGTAACGAGCGCAACTCTTGCGAGTGTCACGCTATCGAGCACCGTCCAGAATTCTTCGATCTTCGTGGATTACAAGAATGACATCGGCTGGGTGGGCGATGACGCCGGAAACCTGTACAAGATCACTGGGATCTTCAACGGGACCCCGACTCTAGCCTTGACTCTTAGTCCCGATCCTCCAAATTGCAGTGGCCCCATCGGTATCATGACCGCACCGGTTTACGATTCGGGCACGGACACCGTCTTTGTCGCATGCGCAGACGGCTTCCTGTACGGCTACACAAGCGCCAGCGGAACTCCTGTCGCCATGGGCGGCATTCAACTCGCCAGACCGAACCCAGGCATCATCGCTCCGCCCATCGTGGATTCCACCAACCACGTTCTTTACGCGTTCTACGGCGAGGCTCTGGCCAGCAACCTGGGTGAGGTAGCCCAGGTGGTCTATACCGCGACCCCCACCTTCTCCTCGGCGGCCACCGCCTCTCTTGGAACTCCGGGGACAAACACGGTATCGATCATAAGCGCCAGCCCCAACCTTGACCTCGTTGCCGACGGCGCATTTAGCCACAGTTATTTCAGCGGCTTCTCACCCGCCACGTCGTTCCTTTACACCTGCGGGTCGAATTCGACGGGGTCTCCAATCGGCATTTCTTTGCAGCAGGTCAGTTTTAACGCGAACAGGATAATGTCAGGCATTGCAAAAGTGGCGACCCTGAGCAGCAGTTCCAACCCGAGCAGCAGCACATTCTTCTGCTCACCGATAACACATTTCTTTAACGCCGGCACGGCCACCGATTATCTATTCCTTAGCATGCCACCGGTTTCCGCATCCAATGTCGTGAGCCTTGACATAACCAGCAATATCCGCAGGAGGCGGGGTGAGCTTTGGCGCGTTCGCAACCGTGGCCGGCGGCACCGCCGGAATCATTGTGGATGGCGCCGACCCGCCAATCAAGCCTCAAGTATCTATTTCACGTCGCTGAGCAGCGGGGCAGGTGCCTGCACTATTTCTGCGGGGACTCCGGCCGGCAATATCGCTAACCCAGGCAATACCGGAATTGGGAATGTGGCCACCGCCCTTTGCGCCTACAAGCTGACGCAGAGCGGATTACAGTAAACGGCACAGGAAAGCTTTCCGCGAGAAAGGACGGGTTTCCATGAAGAGCGAGAACGACGAGACAGCGAGCGGGCCGCCTGTTCAAAACGGCAAGAAGCCCTATGAAAAGCCGGCGTTCCAGTACGAACGCGTGTTCGAGCGAATGGCGCTTTCCTGCGGCAAGATTGACCCAACGGAGGAGCTGTGCAACCTTCAGGCGAGCAGTTCCTAGCCGCTCCCCTGGCAAAGAAGCAGGCGCTTGTGCTTGAGGTGCTGAAGAGCTATGGGCGAGTGCGTATCCGCGCGTTCGGGACCAGTATGCTCCCTGCAATCTGGCCGGGCGACGTGCTCGGCATCGAGAGAACCGGCGAAGGCGAAATCAGAGACGGCGACATAGCACTGTTCCAGCGCCGCGGCCACCTGTTCGCTCATCGCGTCCTGGCGGTTTGCGGATCTGGAGAGCAACGATTGTTGCTCGCTCAGGGGGATTCCATTCCGTACGCAGACCCGCCATTCCTCGCTTCCGAATTACTGGGGACGAGTGGAAGTCGTTGTTCGTGCCGGAGACGAGATACCACTGGAGCGTCGTCCCGGTGTTTTTAGCCGCATAGCTTCATGGCTCTTCCGTCAGCCGGACCCGATAAGGCGGATTTCGCTGGCACTGCATGCACGGTATCGCCGGTTGGCCATGCGGAAAACAACCGGTGATGCACGCCCGAATCCGGCCTCAAGACGAGTTACTAAGAATGCGTGAACAAACCGTACTTCCCACCTGCGCCTGGAATATGGACTATGGAGTCTCTGTCGAAATAGGAGCAATCCCCATTCGCCTCCGAACCAGCAGCCCCGGGTTCTTTAGATTGCTGGAAGACCGATATGGCGGATTCCTTGGACAAGCGCCGACGCCAAGCTATGAACTGGATGTGGAGTTGCATCCGCCAGCTCCCGGCAGCATCGGCGCAGATCTGGAGGTGTCGCGGAACCAGAACGTCTGGAGGATAAGCCGCGGCGACTTTCACGCCGAGTGGGACACCCGATCGCGGCGTGGCCATGTGCGGCAGTCGGCAAACCCTTATTCCATCGATACTGTGTTGCGCATCCTGCATAGCCTGGTGCTCACCGAGGAGGGCGGTTTTCTGGTACATGCAGCCAGCGCGATTCGAAACGGTCGCGCCTTCCTGTTTTCCGGAGTCTCCGGCGCCGGAAAGACCACAATTTCACGGTTGGCGCCTCCCGATGTCACCGTGCTGACCGACGAGATCTCCTACGTTCGCAAGTGTGACGGCGTTTACCGGGCCTTCGGAACGCCCTTTGCCGGAGAACTGGCGCGGATTGGGGAAAACGTAGCCGCACCCATCGCCGCTTTGTTCTTCCTTGACAAAGGACCGGAGAACAGCCGCGAGCCGATAGGAGCAGGCGCAAGCCGCGGCGGCGCTGCTGCGAAACATATTATTCTTTGCCGAGGATCCGGCCCTGGTCCAGACTGTATTTCAATCGGCATGCGACTTCGTCCGAAGTGTCCCCGTCAGCCGATTGGTGTTCAGGCCCGATTCCGAAGTGTGGGAGATGATCACATGACCACTCGTTACATCGCGCGCAGTCCTGAAATTGCGGCCCGGTTGCTGGCCGAGGAGATGATTATTATGTCCGTTCGCGATTCGACGCTGTTCACGTTGAATCCGGTCGCAACGGCGATCTGGCAGGCGGCGGACGGGTCAACACCACTTCGGGAGATTGTAGAAGGAAAGGTGTGCGCGCGAGTTCGATATCGACCCGAGCGCTGCTTACAAAGACGCGGAAGTCTTTGTCGACGAACTCGCGAGCCACGGAATCCTGTTCCTCTCCGATCAGCCGATACTGAATTGGCGAGCCTGCAAACGCGCCCGCGCAATGGAGGGCTCGTGGGCTCACTGAGCCGGGAGGTCTCGCGCAAAGCGCTGGCACTCGGATCGCCCTTCAACGTCCAGCTGGATATTACCTATCGCTGCAACGAGCGTTGCGTCCACTGCTATCTGGATCACGACGATCACGGCGAAATGACCACGGCGGAGATCAGGGACGTTCTCGATCAACTGGCGGCGGCGGGCGCCTTTTCGCTTTCCATCAGCGGTGGTGAAATCCTCCTTCGGAAAGATTTCTTCGAAATCCTGGAGCACGCCAGATCGTTGCTGTTTTCGGTGAGGCTGAAGACAAATGCAGTTTTGATCCGGGAAAAAGAGGCCAGGCGCATCAAAGACCTCGGCGTCCAGCAGGTTCAGATCAGCATTTATTCGCACAGGGCCGAGGTACATGACGGCATTACGAAAGTGCGGGGCTCACTCGCGCGGTCCGTTCGGGCGATTCGCTTCCTGAAATCGCAGGGGCTGCGAGTCATTATCGCCAACGTCCTGATGCGCCAGAACGCGGGCGATTATCCGGGAGTCCAGGCCCTGGCCGCCGAACTGGGTGTGGGCATCACAATCGACCCGACGATCACACCAAAGATGGATGGCGATCATTCCATTGTTGCCATGCGTGTCCCCGCAGCCGCATTGAAACAGGTTTTCAACGACGAAAGTGTGGTCGGCGATGTGGAGGAATTCTGCGCGCCGCCGGCTGCTGCGGGAGAAAGGGAGCTGAATGGTTATTCCTGCAGTGCGGGACATACCGCTTGCTACATCTCGCCCTACGGAGATGTTTATCCCTGCGTTCAGTTTCCCCTGCCGTGTGGCAATCTGCGCCGGCAGCGGTTCGGGGACATCTGGCGGAACTCGGAAGCCCTCAAAGAAGTACGCTCGATCCGCGTTCGGGACCTGCCGACCTGCTCGGGATGCTCCCACGTCACTGCCTGTACCCGGTGTCCCGGGCTGGCCTGGCAGGAAGGCAATATGCGCGGCCCCTCCATGGCGGATTGCGAGAAGTCATATACCCGGACGGGAATTCCGTCCGCTAATATGATCGCCAAAGCGAGGCGCGGCGAATCTGTTTTCCCTCATGACACCGCGTCCCGGCAGTGCTTGCTCAAGCCCGCGGTGAGTTGGTCCGGATAACGCCCGCTGCTTGAAGGGAAGCCGGATGGCCCACGCTACTCGTGCCCACCGTCCGATGGAACGCGAAGCGTCACGCCAACGACGAGACGTAGAAACCGCCTGGAGGTCTCTCCCGAAGATCGCCTTTGCCTTTTACTGGCCCCGGCGGATGTATCGGCGGGTGCCCTGGAGATGCGCTCTCACGTTGTTGGATGGCCCGCTGCGTTGGGAATCGGTTCGCCATCTTGTAATGCGTGAAGGAATTTTCCCGCTCTTCTTCCGCAATCTCCATCGTTTTGGATTCCACGGCGCGCCCGCCGATGTCCGGAGTTGGCTGGAGACTGCTTTTAAGCGAAACGCAATTCGCAATGAGTGCCTGGCGCTGGAATTGGCCCGAGTGCTCAAACTCTTTGGCGAAGCGGGAATTCCAGCGATTCCTCTGAAAGGCGTGGCCCTCTCGCAATGTCTTTATGGCGACACTTCGCTGCGGGCCTGTGGCGATCTGGATATTCTCGTCCCGCGAGCCCTCGTCGCCCGAAGCTTTCAGGTGCTTCTGCCCAACCTGTACGAGGCGCGCCTCCCGGAGGAGACATTACGCTGCGTACCGCTGGGCAACGCCATTGAGTATGAGTTTACGCACCGTGTCGGCCCGATCACGTGCCGGCTTGAAATTCATTGGGGGCTATTCTGCCCCTCCCGCGGCGATGACAGGGCCGCCGTGGAAATCTGGCGGGAATCGAAGTCCGGCCGACTTTCTTTGGAGTCTACCGCCCGCCGGATGTCCTTCGAATGGGAGTTCGTGTACCTTGCTGTACATGCCGCCCGACACCGATGCGAGGGTTTGAAATGGCTCGCCGATTTACATGACGCCGTGTCTTTGCGCCCGCTCAATTGGGAAAGGCTGAGTGAGTGCCGCGCGGCGCCATGGATGGGATTCAGCGCTGGGATTCTCGTTGGGTGGCATGCAACGCTTTAATGGACACCGTATTACCGGCCGGATTCGTCGCGATCTGTGCCTTACAGCGCGGAGGCCGAGAGCAGCCCCTCTTTACCGCGGGCTGTGGGGGATCCCCTCTTCCTTTTTCACCAGCTGAAAGGCGCCCGGAACAAGCTGAGCTTTCTTTTCCGGCGGACGTTTCTCACGAATTTCAGTGATTACTCGCTGGTACACCTGCCGCACTCATTGCGTTTGTCTGTACTATTTGCTTCGGCCCTTTCGCATGACGTGCAGGGTAGTCCGCGCGGCGTATTATCCAAAAACTGGAACTGATTGAAAGCATGACCGAACCAGTCGGTGTGGAGAACACCGCGGGTGTGAGATGTTAGGCTGCTGAGACGATGCCGAAGACATTGGACCCTTTCCGCTTTCTGCTCCTGACCGTTGCCGGATGGATGAATCAGCGGCAGCAACACGCCATTGAGTATTTGCGGGAGGAAAACAGAATCCTTCGCAGTCAGCTCGGCGCGCGGCGGCTTCGCTTCACCGACGATCAGCGCCGCCGTTTGGCCATCAGAGCCCGGCCGCTGGGAAGAAGGTTGCTGGCAGAGATGGCCGCCATCGTAACTCCGCAGACCTTGCTGGCATGGCACCGGAAACTCATCGCGAATAAGTATGACGGTAGTGCGCGGCGCAGTCCGGGTCGGCCGCCGACCGGGAAAGAGATCGAAGCGTTGGTTGTCCGTATGGCGACGGAGAACCGGGACTGGGGTTATGTGCGGATTCAGGGCGCGCTGTCGAATCTCGGCCATGAACTGGCACACGGCACGATTGCCAACATCCTGATGCGAAACGCCATCGAACCGTCACCGCAACGAGTGCGCAAAACAACCTGGAAGGAATTTCTCGCTCAACACTGGGAACAGATCGTCGCCGCCGATTTCTTCACTGTAGAGATCTGGACCTGCAAGGGCCTCCGGCGCTTCCTGGTGCTGTTTTTTATCGAGCTTTCCACCCGCCGCGTGCAGATCGCCGGGATCTCGGCGATTACCAACGGCTTGTGGATGAGCCAGATCGCACGCAATCTGACCGATGCCGTCGACGGGTTCCTCAAGGGCAAGCGCTACCTGATTCACGACCGGGATCCGCTCTTCACGGCGGAGTTCCTCTCCACGCTGGCCGAGGTCGGCACGGAATCCGTAAAGCTGCCACCCCGATCGCCGAACCTGAACAGCTATGCCGAGCGCTTCGTGCGCAGCGTTAAGGAGTCCTGCCTGGAACGCATGATTCTGTTCGGAGAGGGTGCTCTGCGCATGGCTGTTCGAGAGTTCGTCGCCCATTATCACTTCGAGCGAAACCATCAAGGCCTCGGTAATCTGCTCATTTTCCCTGAGTCCGGTCTCGCCGACCGCGCCGGACCGGTTCGTCGCCGAAGCCGCCTCGGCGGAATGCTCAATTATTATGCTCGGGCAGCGTGATGAAGCGATGAAGCCGGGATTTCGGTATTTGGATACTACGAGATCGCAAGTCATCCCGTTAACATTGCTTTTCAAACGACCGAACCCCCGACCCGAACGAGATACAATGGAACGAGTGGGCCTTGGAATCACTGTGGCGAGTTTGCACGTCAAACCGGCCAAATTGGTCGTTTTGGCGCAATTCTGCTAATTGTGCAAATTAAAGAATCAACAAGTTACGTGGAATCAGCAGGTTGAGGACGAGCGAATACCTCTTCCTCCGCCAATCTTCGTGCAGGTAGCGCGCTTGGCGTCATCAAGGTCGATGTCGTCTTTTGCAGTTTTCGACTCCGCATAGACAGTAGCGTTGCTGATTCTTCTAACGATTTTGGCTGGTTTCTTCCGTTTGAGGTTCCGACGAACCGAACAACGCCCGAGAATCCAGAGGACCTCCATAAATCCGCAAGGCTACTTGTGCTGGTAGACGTGGATGTAATCGATGTCGAGCGACGCCGGGAACGGTGTTGAAGTGTCAGGTGTTCGCGCGGCGAGGCTGCCTGTGCCGCCGCCTACCGCCAACTCCAATGCCAGAAACATAGACTGGCGCGGGACGCCGTCGAGCGATTGGAACTTGTCTTTGCCGTCGATCGACCAGAGGATCTTGTCCTGATCCCATTCGATGGCGATAGTGTGGAAGCCGGCAGAAAGGTCGGGCGCGGGGAAGGAATCGCCGAATGATCGGCGCGTTTGGTCGGTCCCCCAGTCGTTGGCAAATGAGATAGTCGAGGGCGCGGCGCCGTTGACTTCGAGCAGGCCAACCGCCGGGAGTGGCGCCAGAGGGACCGGCCGCAGTGAGACGATGGCGCGAAGGCCGCGTCCGGCGGGAACGCGGCAACGGATTTCGAATCTCCCGTAGCGCTGGGCGAAGGTGCCGAAGGTAGTGACGATGCCGGGGACGTAGCCTTTGCTTGCGTGGCGCGCCGTGACATGCAGTTGGCCGCCGCTCAACGTTATGGCTTCGGGATGGGCATCGCGCGCTGGTCCGCCGGGTTCGTGGGGCGACCACTTGGCGAGGTCGAGTTGAGTGCCGTCGAACTCATCGGCGAAGGTGAGAACCCAATTGTTTTCGCGCGATTTTTGCGCCAGAAGTAGAGCCGGTATTAGCAACGGGATCAGGAACAATAAACAGCGCATTCACGTGACCTTCATTTTACGTGCGAATCGGCACGACGGTTGCGCGATCCTGAATATGCGCTATATAAATAAGCCTGCGGAGGAATGGATTCAATCTCACGGTTACAAACGTTTTCGGCGGCGCGTTATGCCTTTGTTTCGGTTTGGCAAATCACGCAGTAGCCGGCGTCATAAACGGCTCGTACAGCCGACACGGGTTATACGGCACCCGCCGGCACCCGCGATATCTTCAAGTCGACGAGCGTGACAACAATATCAAGCCCTCTGATCCCGTGACATTCAGCATCTGCGATGGCGCAATCAGGTTGCTGGATAGCGGAGAGTTCACGGTCGGCACCGAAGGGAACACGGCTTCCCGATGTGGGAGCGCTGGCCGGGGGATCATTGTTCGACGGCACATTTCACGATCGATTCGGCGACGGGTGTCTACGCGGACACCGTTGGCGACATAGGCACTTTCGTTGTGGATACAGGCGCTCCCGATCCGGCAGGCGATCAGTATAACGGAACTTTCGCTTTCACCACCACGCCTTAACCTGTTTCCCTGTTGATGGCAGGCTCGGGGCTTTTATGGATCGGGCTCCGGAAAAGCTGCGCAAAGCCTGAAGCGAACGGCCGCAGTCATTGAGGTTTTTCGCGATCCGGCGCGTTCTCAAACCAGGGAGTGCGCCGGATTTCGCATTTTATGGCGGCAATGTGTCTGAGGTAATCTGAAATACACATGCGAATCCTCGTTGTTGAAGACGAGAAACGAATTGCCGACTTCCTGGGGCGCGGGCTACAGGGCGCCGGGCTATGCCGTCGATGTGGCGCAGGATGGCACGACTGCGCTGCAGTTCACGCACGACACCGATTACGATCTGGTGATTCTCGACCTGATGCTTCCGGATATGGACGGGCTCAAGGTGCTGGAACGGATTCGCAGCCGGCGGGCCGGACCTCCGGTGCTGATTCTGAGCGCGCGCGGCGCGGTGGACGATCGGGTGAAGGGTCTCGAAACCGGGGCCGACGATTACCTGACGAAGCCGTTTGCCTTCGTTGAACTGCTGGCTCGCGTGCGCGCGCTCTTGCGGCGCGGACAGCCTTCGCCGGAAAAGCTGCAGGTGGCGGACCTGGTGCTCGATTGCGCGCGACGCAAGGTGGTGCGCGGGACTGAAGGCATCGAACTGGCGCCGAAGGAATTCGGCATTCTGGAATATATGATGCGGAACAAGGGGCGTCCGCTCAGCCGCACGATGATTGTCGAGCATGTATGGGATATGGATTACGACGGATTGACGAATATTGTGGACGTCTATATCCGGCATCTGCGCAGCAAGATCGACGACCGTTTCGTGCAGAAGCTGATTCATACGGTTCGCGGAATCGGCTACATGATCGAGGCGCCCGAGAAGGGTGTGGCGCAGGGCAGCTCCGAGAGTCAGTTCGAGACACCGGCTTAGTTCACCCCTGAGGCGTGTTCATTCGCCCCTGAGGACGTTCCACGCTGCGCATATCGTGCAAGAATAACGACATATGCTCATGGTCCGCGTTTCGTTCGCCGGCGTAATCCTCGCCGCAGCCGTGCTCCTCGCTCTGCCCAGAACGCGAGCGATCTGAAAACCACGCCTGGTTTCGATCTCTCCGCCATCGACAAGAAGGCCGACCCTTGCAACGACTTTTACCAGTACGCCTGCGGAACGTGGCTGAAGAACAATCCGATACCGCCCGATCAGTCGTCCTGGGGCCGGTTCAGCGAACTCCAGGAGCGCAACCAGGCGATTCTCCGGCAGATTCTCGAAAAGGCGGCGGCCGCGACCACACGCGATGCAGACACGCAGAAGATCGGCGACTATTACTCGTCGTGCATGGATGAAGCGACGGTCAACAAGAAAGGCCTGCAGCCCCTGCAGCCGGAACTGGATCGCATCAGCGCCATGAAGAACCTGCGCGATCTGACCGCCGAGATCGCGCGCCTGCACCGCATCGGCGTCGACGTGATGTTCAATTTCTCTTCCGGGCAGGATTTCAAGGATTCGAACGCGGTGATCGGCCAGGCCGACCAGGGTGGCATCGGGCTGCCCGAGAAGGATTATTACTTCCGCACCGACGCCAAAGCGGTCGAGACTCGCAAGGAATACGTCGCGCACATCACGCGAATGCTGCAGCTGCTGGGCACATCGGCGGCCGACGCGGCCAAACAGGCCAACGCGATCATGAGTCTCGAAACCGCGCTCGCCAAGGCGTCGCTCGATGTGACGGCCCGCCGCGACCCCGCGATGGTCTACCACAAGATGAAGCTCGACCGAGTTCGAAGCGCTGGCCGATTCCTTCGACTGGACGTCTCTACTTCACGACGCTGCAAACTCCCAAAATGGACAGCCTCAATGTGGCCGTCCCGGGCTTTTTCAAAAGCGACGAACAACTGCTGAAGAGCGTGTCCCTGGCGGATTGGAAAACCTATCTCACCTACCATCTCACCGACGGCCAGACAGCCGTGCTGCCGACGAAATTCGAAGATGAAAACTTCGCTTTTCATCGTAAATATCTGACGGGCGCGAAAGAACAGAAGCCGCGCTGGAAGCGTTGCGTGGCGCGGCCGACGGCGATCTGGGCGAAGCGCTCGGCAAGGCCTATGTCGATCTCACCTTCGGCAAAGACGGCAAGCAGCGCACGCTCGATATGGTGCATCACATCGAGACCGCGATGGGGCAGGATCTGAATCAGCTCACCTGGATGACGCCGGCGACCAAACAGCGCGCCATCGATAAGCTTCACGCGGTTACCAACAAGATCGGCTATCCGGATAAGTGGCGCGATTATTCGGCGCTGAAGATTGTGCGCGGCGATGCGCTGGGGAACTCGCTCCGCGCCAACGAATTCGAGATGAACCGGCAGCTGCAGAAGATCGGCAAGCCGGTCGACCGCCTCGAATGGGGGATGACACCGCCCACCGTCAACGCATACTACGATCCGCAGATGAACAACATCAACTTCCCGGCCGGAATCCTGCAGCCGCCGTTCTTCGACAAGCAGGCGAGCGACGCGGTCAATTACGGCGCTATCGGCGCGGTGGTCGGGCACGAACTCACGCACGCCTTCGACGACGAAGGGCGCCAGTTCGATCCCAAAGGAAACTTCAACGACTGGTGGACGGCCGCCGACGCCAAAGCCTTCGACCAGCGCGAGCAGTGCCTGATCAAGGAGTATTCGGGCTTCGAGCTCAAGGGCGGCGTGCACATGAACGGCAAGCTTACGCTGGGCGAAAACACGGCGGACAACGGCGGACTACGCCTCGCGTGGATGGCGTTGATGAGCGACCTCGCCGGCAAGACCCTGCCCGCCGTCGGCGGGTATAACGAAGCGCAGCAGTTCTTCCTCGGTTTCGGACAGATCTGGTGCACCAATGAAACGGCGGAAG
This sequence comes from Terriglobia bacterium, assembly GCA_963809655.1. Lineage (GTDB taxonomy): Bacteria > Acidobacteriota > Terriglobia > Bryobacterales > Bryobacteraceae > BOG-234. The sequence goes on from CAWEKQ010000034.1 coordinate 99,601, forward strand.
TGGAGCGCCTGCAGGCTCAGACCAATCCTCACGCGATCGATCGTTTTCGCGTTAACGGGACGGTCTCGAATATGCCGGAGTTCCAGAAGGCGTTCTCCTGTAAGGAAGGGATGCCCATGGTTCGTGGAGGAAATGCCTGCCGGGTCTGGTGATTCCCTTCTGCATCAAGCTCGCCCTGGCAGGTTCGTCGTCGGACTGGTCATCCGGTTCCGGCGGCTCGCTGAGGTGGTAGTAATAAGTCACCATCCCGGCCACCACGATCACCACGATCAGGAATGAGCACAGGGTCAGCGTCAGCCGCGTGATCGCGCCGTCATTCTTCACCAGATTGGCGGTGACCGCGACAATCAGGGAAGCCGCCGCAATGCTCAAACCGAATTTCCACGGCCAGAACATCAGGTCGAGGTGATACTGGCCGCCCACCTGGCTCCAGAACGTAAAAATCGTCTGAATCGCGATCAGGAATTCGACGATAAGAAACGGGCGGAGCAGGCGATTGCGCATGAAGTATTTGTGAACGAAAAGAAAACCGAACGCGTATCCCTATTAGAATAGCCTTAGAGACTAATGGCCGAAACTGTTTCCGGCGACGCCGGACTGCGTTACCAGCTGACGAGCGCCATTGGCCTTGCCTGGGATTCGCTCGTCGCGCACAAACTCAGAACTTTCCTCACGCTGCTGGGCATCATGATCGGTGTCGCCAGCGTGATCCTCGTCGGTTCCGCAATCGACGGGCTGGGGCTTTACGCGGAGCAGAGCACGGCCAAGGCTTTCGGGGGCGAATCGTTCGTCCTGCAGCAGATCATCAACGCGCAATCGCGCAAGGAATTTTTCGACAAGCTCAAGAAGAACCACGAGCTGAAGCTCGCCGATGAACACTACCTTGAGCTGACGAACGGCGAGAACATCCTTTACAGCGCGTATGCCGCCACGGCTGCCGATACCAAACGGGGCAACCTGACTTCCGAGGAGACGGGGATCATCGGCGCCGAGGCCGACATCGTGGATATCCGCAATCTGACGATTGTGGACGGGCGTTCCTTCACGAAGACGGAAGAGCAAAACGCCTCATTTGTTGCAGTTATCGGGGATGAGTTAAAGAATAATCTCTTCCCCGATGGCGCCTCGCCGGTAGGCCGGACCTTCAAGATTCAGGATCTGGATTTCACCGTGGTGGGCGTGCAGGAGACGGCTTGGTTCTTCGTTCGGACGGAACCAGGATAATGCCTGCCTGATTCCCATAACGGTCTTTGCGCGGTTGTTCGGCCCGGGCCGCACCATACCGATTTTCGGCCGGCCCAAGCCGTCGAGCGGCCTGTCGCTCGATCAGGCGGTCGATTACACCCGCGTTGCGCTGCGGTCCCGGTTCCATCAGAAGCCCGGCGAGGACGATCGTTTCGATTTCATCACTCCGGACGCGATTCGCGGCTTCATCGACAGCCTGCTGGCGCTGGTCGCGGCGGTGGTGGTTCCGATCACGAGTATTTCGCTCGTGGTGGGCGGCATCGTGATCATGAACATCATGCTGGTGAGCGTGACTGAGCGGACGCGCGAGATCGGCATCCGCAAATCGCTCGGCGCGCGCCGGTCAGACATTATGGCGCAGGTTTTGTGCGAGGCGGTGATGATGGCGTTTGCGGGCGGCGCGATCGGCGTCGGCATCGGGGCAGCTGTGACGGCGGTGCTGACTGCCACGCTCGGAATCACGCTGCGCGTGACTCCCGCGTATGTGCTTCTTTCGGTCTTCGTTTCAGGCGCCGTCGGCGTGATCAGCGGCTGGTATCCGGCGTCGAAAGCGGCGAAACTCGATCCGATCGTGGCGTTAAGGTCCGAATAAATGAATATTTCGCCGCGCGAGAACATGGTCATGGCGATGTCCGCCGTCTGGACGAACCGGTTTCGTTCCGGCCTGACCATTCTCGGCATCGTGATCGGGATTACGACGGTCGTGACCGTGGCGTCGCTGCTGACCGGATTGCGCGCCGGCGTCGTCACGTTCTTCAACGAACTGGGTCCGGACAATGTGTTCATCCTGAAGAACCAGAATCCCGGCGGTCTGCAGGAGCCGATGAAGGAACGCAAACGCCGCCCGATCACGCCTGAGTACGCGGACGTCATCAGACGTTTCTCCAGCACGGTGGAGGACACTGCGATCCAGTTGTTCATTCCGCCCATCGCGGGCGGAAATGTCGTTACCGCGAAGGTGCCGGGATTTGACACCGATAATTTTTCGATGGTGGGCACGTCGGCGAACGAGATCGATCTGACGCCGCGCTCCTTTTTCGAAGGCCGCTATTTCACCGAGGAAGAAGACAACCGGCTCGCCAAGGTTGCGGTTCTCGGCTACGACATCGCGCATGCTCTTTTCCCCAATGGCAACGCGGTCGGCCGCACGTTCATGATGGACGGCGCGCAATATACCATCGTGGGCGTTTTCGAGAAGGCCAAAGGGGGCTTTCTGGGCGAAAACGGCCAGGATACCGAAGTCGATATTCCGCTGAAGACTGCCGCCTCCCGCTACCCGGAGACGGATCGTTACATGATCATCGCGAAGGCAAAGCCCGGCATGCGGAAGGATGCGCATGACGATATCGAGGCCATCCTGCGGCGTACCCGCCACGTCCCCGCCGGGCAACCGGACGATTTCGAAATGCAAACTCCCGATCAGATCATGCAGCAGTTCGATCAGATCACCGGCATCATCGGGCTGGTCGCGATCGCCATTTCGGGTCTGGGATTGCTGGTGGGCGGAATCGGCGTGATGAATATCATGCTGGTCAGCGTGACGGAGCGCACGCGCGAGATCGGCATTCGCAAGGCTCTCGGCGCGCGGCGATTCGACATCATCGGGCAGTTTCTGGCGGAGGCGATGGCTCTTAGCAGCACCGGCGGACTGCTGGGAGTTATCGTCGCAGTGTTGATCACCATGGTGCTGGGCGCGCTGGTGCCCTCTTTGCCGGCCACCGTACCCACCTGGGCAATCGTCGTGGCGCTCGGGGTCTCGATGGGCGTGGGCTGTTTTTCGGTGTCTGGCCCGCGGTCAAGGCCGCGCGCCTCGATCCGGTGGAAGCCCTCCGTTACGAGTAGTTTCAGCTTCCTTTAACTGCGGCTTTCTTTGTCTTGCCGTCATGCGCCTTGCCGCCGTGCGCCAGTTCGTGCCAGTGGCTTTCCTTCACTTCGACGCCGAACTTCTTCGCGGCGCTGCGGATGCGTTTCCATGCGGCGTCTCGTTCGGCTTCGGTGACTCCTTCTACCTGATTGAAGCGCGCGATCGCGTTCCGAACGTGGGCGGCATCCTCCAGAGGCTCTTTCTTTTCCTTCGGAAAGGCATACTGGCGGTCGGGAATTTCGTCTCGTTTCTTCTGGTTGAGTTTGCTCATGCCTGCGCTCCGAGCAAATTGGTTTCCGTTGCCTGTCACGATACAATTCAAAGCCATGGGCGAGCGTTGCTTTGACAGATAGCTTGACCGAATACATCGTGGAGTTCAGAAACGTCGCCTTCTCCTACGAGTACACGGAAGTGCTGCACGAGATTTCGTTCACGCTTGGCAGAGGCGAAATTGTGGGGCTGCTGGGTCCGAACGGCGCGGGGAAGAGCACCACGATCAAGATCATCGCGGGCATTCTCGCCGCGGGCTCCGGATCCGTCTTCGTGGCTGGCCTTCCGCTGCCCGAGCGCACGGTCGATGTAAAGCAGCGCATCGGCTATGTTCCGGAGGCGGCGGCGCTTTTCGAAAGCCTGACCGGCCAGGAATTTCTGGAGCTGATGGGGCGGCTTCATGACGTCCCCGAGGAGACGCTGCAGACCCGCATCCGCGACATCCTTGCTACCTTCGAGCTGACCGGCGATCGCGAAGGACGCCTCGACACGTACTCGAAAGGCATGCGGCAGAAGATTCTCATCGGTGCGGCGCTGCTGCACAACCCTGAGCTCATTCTGCTCGACGAGCCGCTCTCCGGGCTCGACGTGAGCGCAGCCATCATGATCAAGGATCTGCTTGCCGCGCTGGCCGCCGACGGCAAGACGATTCTCTATAGCTCGCACGTGCTCGACGTGGTGGAGAAGATCTGCGACCGCGCGCTGATTATCCACAAGGGCAACCTCATTGCGGAAGGCACCGTGGAGGATCTCAAGTCGTCCACGGGGCAATCCACGCTGGAAGATGTGTTTCGCAGCCTTACCGGCTCGGCAGGCACGAATCCCGGCGTCTCTACTATCGTGGCGAGTCTGCGATGAAGATCCCGACCGACCGCTCTTCGCCCGAAGGCAACGCCGATTCTGGTCGCGTGCGGCGTGGATGTCAAACGCTTCTGGCTGCTGGTGGATCTCTTCAACCAGATCAGCGAACGCGGCGAGATGATGGACCAGCTTGGCCGCAATGGCGTCGCTCTGAAAGGCGCGGCGATCATTTACTTCGTGTTTTCCGCATTTCTCGGCGTCGCCTTCGCTCTGACTGCGGCTGCCCGCGATCGCTTACTTCGGCACCTTCATGGGTTTCACCGCGTTTCTGCTGGTGACCGTGCTGATCTCGGAGGCGGGGAACAGCCTGCTCAATCCGGCGGAAGCGATGGTGCTGGCCCACCAGCCGATCAGCGGGGCCACTTATACCGCGGCCAAGCTCTCGCACCTGCTGAGCATCGTGCTGTATCTTGTGCCGGGCATCAATCTGGTGCCCGCGCTGGCTGGGTCTGATGTTGAAGGATGCTCCCTGGTACTACCCGTTCCTTCACCTCGCCGGCGCGTTCGCCGTGGGGCTCGTGAGCGCGCTGTTCTGCTGTGCGCTGTTCGGCTGTGATGCTCCGGTTCGTACCGGTGAGACGGTTGAAAGCGGCCGGGCAACTTGCCGGCACGTTGCCGCTTCTGGTGATGATGTTCGGGCGCGGCGCGGGAAAGCTGATCAACCGCCTTCCGTTTCCCGTCGCCTGCCGAGCAACCCGGCGCTCTGTGGGGCTTGGGAATTGCGCTCGGCGCCGCCGGCATCGCGGCCGTGGTCTTCGGATTCCGATCGTTGACGGCAGACTATCTGATTCGGGTAGCCAGCTTCGCCCGGGGCGGCGCGCATGCGGGATCGCGCGTACGCAAACCGAAACTCGGCGCGATTGTGCGGCGCTTCTTCGGAGGCCAGCCCGCGCTCGCCGGATTCGCGTTCGTTTCCCGCATGATGCTGCGCGACTGGCAGTTCCGCCGCCAGATGATCCCGTTGTTCGTGTTCCCGCTGGTCAGCATCGGATCGGCATTCTCGTCGGGATGGCCCGCCGATCCCCTCCTCCGCAAGTTCACGCCGATCCATGTGATGCCTCACGCGCTCGGGTTCCTGCTCCTGTTCGTCTGCACGCTGATGCGGTTCGGGAACGATTACAAAGGGGTCTGGGTATTCGTGTCGATACCATCCGGGGCGCTCGACGGCTTCGCGCGCGGCGTGCACGCGTTGCTGTGGCTCGATGGCATCCTGATTCCGAACCTGATCGCGCTCCCGGTGCTTGCCTGGCGCTGGGGCATCGGGCATGCGGCGCTCTTCATCGTTTACAGCATCGCGGCGACCTCGGTTTATCTCGCGCTGGAGCTGCGGTTGATCGAGAACGTGCCGTTCAGCAAACAGATGGACACCTCAATTCAGTCCTTGACGCTGCCGCTGTTGCTCGGCTGCACGGCTCGCTGCGGGAATTGCCGTCGCTGTGCAATATTTTCTGATTTTCCGTTCGCCGGTTATCGTTGCGGTGTCTACGGTAGTGCTGGGCGTAGCAGCCTGGTTCGGGACGAAAGCTTCGCTGGGCACTCTGGCGGTGGCTATGCGATACCACCTCGGCCTGCTCTCGGCGGAGAACGGAACGATGTACAAGGAAATCGCGGTCTGACGTAGTCCACAATACAATCGAATCGTGACCAGAACGCGCCGCATTCTTGCGCTCGATCTCGGGAAAAAGCGCATTGGTCTTGCTCTCAGCGATGAGCTTGGCCTTACGGCGCAGGGTCTGAAAACGCTTGAGCGTGAAGGCCGGCGCGACGATATCGAGACGCTCCGCAAGCTCGCGGTCGAATCGCGCGTTGAGCTGTTTTTGATCGGCGATCCGATTCATATGAGCGGCGCGCCGAGCCGCCAGGGCGAGTATACGCGCGAATTTGCGCGTGAGCTGGAATACAAGACCGGCTTGCCTGTGAAGTTCTGGGACGAGCGGTGGACCAGCCGCGAAGCTGAGCGCACGCTGCGGGGATCGGGCATTGCGCACGGCGAGCGGAAGCCGGCGATCGATCGGCTCTCGGCGGTGATCCTTTTGCAGAGTTATCTCGATTCGGCCGAGGCGCAGCAGTGAGATTCCTTCTCGGGTCTATGCGCGGCTGTGGTGCTGATTGCGGCTGCTGGCGGACTCTGGGTGTTGTCTCGTCTGAACCAGCCTTACGCTGGTTTTGCGAAGCCTGTGTTTATCGAATTTGCGCGGGGAACGTCGACGCGCGCCATGGCGAGCGAACTGGCGAGTAAGGGCGTGATCAGCGACCGTTGGCTTTTTCTCGCCGCTCGCGGCCTTCGGCGAGGGAGCAATCTGCAGGCGGGCGAGTACAAGTTCGATAAGCCCGCGTCGCCACTTGAAGTGTTCAGCCGCATCGCGCGCGGCGACATCTACTACATGGAACTTCTCATCCCGGAGGGTTTCAATATGTTCGATATCGCCGAGGCTGTGGGCAAACTGGGAACGATGTCGCCGGAGACGGTTTCTGGCGGCCGCAAGGAATCCGGCGCTGGTCAGCGATCTCGATCCGGACGCGCCTTCGCTCGAAGGCTATTTGTTCCCGAGTAAGTACCGCATCTACCGGCATACGACGGCGCAGCAGATCTGCCGCATGATGACGGACGAATTCCGCGCCGAGTGGAAGGCGCTTGTTGCTGGAAGGCACGCCGGAACGAACGTCCACGCGACGATTACGCTTGCATCGCTGGTGGAGCGCGAGGCGCGCAGGCCCGATGAACGGCCGATGGTCGCGTCGGTATTTCATAACCGGCTGAACCTCGGCATGAGACTCGATTGCGATCCGACCACCGTCTACGCGGCCCTGCTCGATCATCGGTATCGAGGCACGATTTACCGGTCGGATCTGGCGAACACCAGTCCGTGGAATACGTATCAACACGCGGGGTTGCCGCCCGGGCCGATTGCGAACCCGGGGTTGAGCTCGATCAAAGCCGCGCTGGCTCCGGCGGATACGCACTACCTTTACTTCGTGGCGAAGGCAGACGGCTCCGGCGGGCACAATTTCTCCGATTCGCTCGCGAAACACGATGCGGCGGTCGCGCAATACCAAAGGGCGGTGCGGCATTAAGAAGCAGCGCGTTCTGGACTTCGTTGCGGCTCGCGGATGGAGCTTGATCGGTAGCGAATAAGGCGGGCCTGACGGAGTGGTACGATTTCACTTTCTGGTACCGGGGCGGTGCCTTATTCTCCATCATTCCGGGCCATGCGGAAGCAACGCTGAGCGCCACCCGGAACGCTCTTGAAAGCCAGCTTGGCCTGAAATTAATTAAAGCGAGAGTGCCGACAAATAACCTGATTATCGATCGCGTCGATAAGAGGCCGGTCGAAAATTGATCTAAGAATCACATCTTCCTCGGCCTGAAGTGGAAGCCTGCGGTCCGCGAAATATTTTTTCTCTTGACGAATCTACTATCACATAGTAGATTCGAATTGAGGATAGTAGCTCGCATGGCACAGCCGAAACTGACGAGGCTCGAACTTCAAATCCTGGAGGCGCTGTGGGCCAACGGGAAAGCGTCAATCAGAGAGATTCAGGAGGCCTTTCCCAAGCCGCGTCCCGCCTACACAACGATTCAAACAACCGTGTACCGGCTGGAGGCGAAGAAAGCTGTGCGCCGGCTCCGTAAGATCGGCAACGCGCATATTTTTGAGCCGATCGTGGCCCGGGATGTGGCTAGGCATAGGCTGCTCGATGAAATCCTGAGTTTCTTCGGCGGGCGCGCGCAGCCGATGATGGCGCAGCTTGCCGAAGCCGGGAAATTGACTCTCGAAGATGTTCGCGAGTTGGAGAAAACCATCCGGAGGCTTGAGCAATGATTGGCGAACTGACCAACCACCTCTGGCAATCGACGCTGTTTGCAGTTGCAGCGGGGCTTCTGACAACCGCCTTCCGTGGGAACAAGGCCCAGGTGCGCCACTGGCTGTGGTTCAGCGCGTCGATGAAGTTCCTGCTGCCGTTTGCGCTCCTGATGAGCCTGGGCAGTCTTCTGGAACGGACACCATCGCTGCCGAAGATTGCGGTCCCTGCCGTATCGCCCACTATATTGCAAATCGCTGAGCCCTTTTCCGTCGACGCGTCGTTTGCACCGCCGGCGAAGCATGCCATCGACTGGGCTCCGATCGCGATGTTTCTGTGGGTGTGCGGCTTCGCGGCAATGGTAGTGATTCGGTTCCGGGGCTGGCTCCGGATCCGGGCTGCGGTCCGCGCGAGCGCTGTGATTGACCTGCTGTCGTCCGTCGAAGTCCGCGCGGCGCCGGGTCTGCTGGAGCCGGGGGTAGTCGGATTCTTCCGGCCAGTCCTGCTCGTGCCCGCCGGTATCGCGGAACGTCTCACGCCGCTTCAATTGCAGGCGGTGCTTGCTCACGAGACGTGCCACGTCCGGAGACGCGACAATCTGACTTCGGCGATCCACATGATGGTGGAGGCGATCTTCTGGTTCCATCCGTTCGTCTGGTATATCGGCGCGCGGCTGGTGGAGGAACGCGAGCGAGCCTGCGATGAAGCCGTGCTGAGCCTCGGTGGTGAGCCGCGTGATTATGCCGAAGGGATTCTCAGCGTCTGCAAGCACTATGTGGAGTCCCCGCTGGTATGCGTGTCAGGAGTGACGGGGGCGAATCTCAAGCAGAGGATCGAGGCCATCATTGCCAACCGCACAGGGCGACGGTTGAATCGCGTGAAGAAGTTTGCACTCGCGAGTGCCGGGGTCGCGGTTCTGACTGGGCCGGTGGTGCTTGGTCTGATGGTTGGCATCGGCCATTCCATAGTCCGTGCTCAATCGCCATTGGCCGTCCCAGCGCCCGTGAGTGTCCTGGCACAGACGACATCCCCAGTGGCACCAGCGGTGACACCACCGGCGCCGAGCCCGATTCAGGACCATCGGCAGATCGCTCTGCTCTTCGACTTCGGCGCGATGACTTCGGACGAGCAGTCCCGGGTGCGACAGAGCGCAATCACCTTCGTTCACGACCGAATGGGTCCTTCGGACCGTGTGGCAGTCATGACCGCGGAAGATGGCAGGGTTTTGGTTGTCAACGACTTTACCGATGACAAGTCTTTGCTGGAGTCAGCCATTCTAAGACTCAACCCAAGCGCCGCAGGCGGTTCCCCACTCTCAGGCATCGAAGGCGCGGTGAAGGTGCTGGGTGCCTTACCGGGAAAAAAGCAGCTGTTCTATTTTGCGGCTACAATCCCGCAGGGAGCGGATAATCAGGCCGAGATTGACGAGACCGTGTCCGCCGCGCAACTGGCGAACGTGGCCCTTTATCCGGTTGAGTTGCGCGCTGCAACCGCGCAGATTGCGCTGGCCTGGGGGCCGATACGGCGGTCGATGGCCTCTCAGTACGACGATACCGACCGCCGCCGCCTCGAATACGCTCAATTGAATTTCGGCTCCGCTTCCACCCTGATGGGCCGGACTTACATAAAGTACGGGGCGCCCGACCAGATTGACGGCCAAATCTGGCGGTACAACTATCTGGAGGATTTTGGCGGCAGGGCTGAATTCGAATTTGGGCCGGGAAATAACGGCAGGAACCGACATATCAACTGGCCGCCGCCGGTTGCCACGTATCCAGGGGTGCCAGGTGCGGCGCTGCCGCTGGTTGAAACGCTGAACCGGGAACACATCGAGCCGGTAATCACCAACGCGATCGCGGGACTTCCCGGGCGGCATGCGTCCTTTCAGATCTACCCCGGGCCGGTTTATCGCGCGCTTTCGGTGCCGCTCGATTCGCTATCCGGTCTTGTCGAGGTCGTCGCTGAAATTATGCCGCGATCGAACCCTCCTGCGACGGGCCAGCCGATCGCAGAGGTCCGGGACGGGGTTCAGGCAGCCGCTGGCACTTACGAGGCAACCTTCACGCTGGCGCCGGGCTCTTACGTATGCGCGCTGATTGTGAAGGAACAGGCTACGGGGCGGACGTACGGAGAAGTGATCAATTTCGAGGTGAAGTAATCCCACCTGTGAGCCCGGCGCACGTTCGAACCGCCGGCGAAGTGTTTGGAATGAGTGGGTTATCGGATAGCAAATGACGTGCAGCCGGAGTCCCATGCGTCTCTTGATACTTGTTTGCTCTGTTGGTCTGATGACGGGCCTGGCACAGGTTGATCCGCAGGCTCCGCCTAATTCCCCGGTTAGCGCCGCGGCGCTCGGACAAAGAATCGAGGGGATCGAGTTCCGCGGTCTGCGACGCGTTCCGCAGGACACCATGCGGGCGACCCTGCACAGTAAGGTGGGTGACATCCTCGACCAGGATTCGCTGCGCCAGGATTTCGTGACGCTCTGGAATTCCAAACGCTTCGATGACATTCAGGTGAAGACCGAAACGGACGCACGCGGTGGCCTGGTTGTGGATTCATCGTCAAGGAAATCCAGCTTCGCTGATACCAAGGCAAGGAGAGGAGCCGCTTATGAAAAAGCTGCTGACGTGCCTCATCGCTTTCGGGGCGCCTTTGTTCGCCCAGAGTCTGACCGGCACCTGGCAGGGAAAGTTACAGGGTCCGCAGGGCCGGGACCTTCGCATCGTATTGAAGATCGCGACAACCGATGCGGATAAGCTGCAAGGTACCTTCTACAGCATCGACCAGCCGGGCGCGGGAATTCCCACCGGCGCAATCACGCTGCAGGGAACCAACGTGAAAATACCGGTGCCCGGCATTGGCGGCACCTATGAAGGCAAGTTGAGCCCCGACGCCAGTTCGATTGCCGGGACCTGGACGCAGGGGCAACCCACACCCGCGCCGCTGAACCTGAAGCGCGCAACTCCGGAAACCGCGTGGGTGATTCCCGAACCTCCGCCGCAACCCAAGCCGATGCCCGAGAATGCGAACCCGGTGTTTGAAGTAGCGACCATCAAACCGAGCAAGCCCGATGTGCCGGGCCGCGCATTTCAGGTGAGAGGCCGCGAGTTTTTCACTGTGAACACTTCCGTAAGCGATCTCATCAACTTCGCCTACGGACTTCATGCAAAACAGATCACCGGCGGACCGGACTGGATCAGGACGGACAAATACGACCTGCAGGCGAAGCCGGATATCGATGGGCGTCCCAATGACCGGCAATTGAAGTCCATGGTCGCAAAACTGCTTACCGATCGCTTTCAGCTCACGTTCCATCGCGAGAAGAAAGAGCTCGCCGTTTATGCCATTACGGTGGCAAAGGGGGGCTCGAAGCTCACGCCGAGCGATGGCTCGAACAACCTCCCCAGCCTGTTCTTCCGCGGATTGGGCAATCTGCCCGCCCGTAACGCCACCATGACGGACTTCGCGGGTGTGATGCAGAGCGCCGTCCTCGACCGTCCTGTGGTGGATCAGACGGGCCTCTCCGGCAGGTTTGATTTCCAGTTGATGTGGACGCCTGACGAATTTCAGTTTGGCGGTCTTGGCGTGAAACCTCCGCCGCCGAGCGATAAAGATACGGCGCCCGATCTCTTTACGGCATTTCAGCAGCAGCTGGGGCTGAAACTGGGATCGACGAAGGCGCAAGTTGATGTGGTCGTGGTGGATCGCGTCGAGAAACCCTCGGAAAACTGATTTGCGTCTGGTCGTAGTTATCGGCTTTCTCGCGACTGCCGCGGCTCAAACGCCGAAGTTCGAAGTAGCTTCCATCAAGCCTTGTAAGACGTACATGCCCCTTAACGCCCGAAGCGGCGGAGGCAATTCGTCTCCTGGCAGATTGAACGTGGAATGTCAGACAGCGAAGGGTCTCATTCAGGTGGCATATCTTGCCTTCGCGAATGGACACTCCGTGACGCCCCGGCAGGTCGCAATCGAGGGAGGTCCATCGTGGTTCGATTCCGACCGCTTCGAAATCAACGCTAGGGCGGAAGGCAGCCCAGGCACGATCATGATGGAGGGCCCCATGATGCAGAGCCTGCTCGAAGACCGGTTCAACCTGAAGATCCATCGTGAGACCAGAGAGGTTCCGGCCTATGCGCTCACGGTGACCAAACGCGGCCCGAAACTGAAGCCGTTTCAGGAAGGGAGCTGTACTCCTATTCCCCTCGATCTGATCCTTTCCACATTTCCGCCGCCCGATATTCCTCCGAACGATCACTACTGCCGCAACGGCGGCGCGACGAAAGGTGGCGTCCAGGCGATCGACGTACCGGCCACCACGCTCGACGACTTTGCAAGAATGCACCTGGCCTTCCTCGCTGGCCGCCCCGTCGTCGACAAGACCGGAATCCTTGGCCGGTTCGACTTCCATCTGGAATTCGCGCCGGAGGAGAGCACGCCCCCGGCCGAACCTCCCGCCGGCCCCACCATCTTTACTGCGATCGAAGAGCAGTTGGGCCTCAAGCTCGACTCGACCCGTGGCGTCGGCGAGTTCCTTGTGATCGATTCCGTCGCAAAACCTTCGCAGAACTAAAGAACTATAACGAATTGGCATCTTGCCAGCGGCATCCCGATCAGTCACAGTCGTCTTAAATGCGCTCCCTGCTTCGGTTCGTTCGGGATGAAGACGGCCAGGACCTGACCGAATACTCACTTGGAGTAGCCTTCATCGCGCTGCTCTCTGTCGCGATCTTCGTAACCGCCGGGTCGAGTACCAGCGGCATCTGGGGCCAGGCGAACAATACGCTGGCCGGGGCGAACACCTCACTGGCTGCTCCGGTCGCCTCCGCGGCGCCTGCGGATCCGGGCAACGGTGGCAGCGGAAATGACGGCGGCGATGGAGGAGATCATCATCACGATCAGGGCGGCGATGGCTCCGACGACGATGGTCACGGCGGGTAAGGGACGCTGTAAATCATCGCCCGATGTATACTCGTCGAGGCTGGTTTCGAATCCCGCCAAACACTTTTGCGGGCGTGCTTCCCCGAATCAAAACGGGCGGCCTTGCCCGAAAATCAGGAGAATTTGTATTAAATGAGCGAAGTACTCAGCGGAGCGGAGTTTAAGAAAGAATTGCGCGCGGGCAAGCCGAAGATGGGTCTGTTCGTGAACTCGCACAGTCCCACGGTGGCCGAACAGCTGGCGCACAGCGGCTACGATTGGCTGCTGGTGGATTCGCAGCACGGCCCGATGGGCTACGAAACACTGTCCGCGATGCTGGCCGGTATCGCGAGCGGCGGCGCCAAGAGCCTGGTTCGTGTGTCCGGCTATCTGGACCGCGCGGGCATTCAGCAGTCGCTCGACACGGGCGCCGATGGCGTGCTCGTCCCTTACATCAACACCGCCGAAGAGGCGCGTCAGGCGATCAGCTGCATGCTGTATCCCACCGCGGGTACGCGCTCCGTCTACTTTCCGCAGCGCAGCATGAACAAAAAGGGTCTGCTCGGATATGCCGGCGCTTCGAATGACAACGTGATCGCGGCATTGCAGGTCGAAACCGCCGATTGCATCAAGAATATCGATGAGATCGCGGCCGTCAAGGGCGTGGACATGCTCTTCCTCGGCCAGAACGACCTCTGCATGTCGATGGGCCTTTACGAGAAATACAAGTTCCCCGATATGTATTTTTCGCCCGAGCTCGCCGAAGCGACCGACAAGTTGCGCGCGGCCGCGAAGAAGAATAACGTCATCCTTGGGATCTTCCTGTTCGGCACGTCGCGCGTGGGCGAATTCCTCGAGAAGGGTTTCCCGTTCATGAGCCTCGGCAACGATCTGCACCACGTGCTCACGCAGGCGACGGCCTATGTGAAGGATGTGGAAGGCGTCTCGAAAGAGAAGGGTGCGAGCTGGACGCGGCGTCCGACGTCGTTGATGTAGATTTGCGATGTTGATTTGAAATGAAACGTGTAGTGACGGTCAGCGGGTCGTCGGCGTCTGCCGATTACTCGCGGCCGTATCAGGAAGCTTTGCGCGCTGTGGGCGTCGAATTAGTGCCCGTCACAGCCGCTCCAATGCCTGCCGACGCCGCGGGGCTGCTCCTCATGGGCGGCTCCGATGTGAATCCCGCGCGGTACCTCGAAACCCGGGTCGGCGAAACGGAAGAAGCCGATGACGCCCGCGACGAGTTAGAGTGCGCTCTCATCGAAGAGGCGCTCGGACGCGATTTGCCCGTACTCGCCATCTGCCGCGGACTGCAGATTCTCAACGTCCAGCAGGGCGGTACGCTGATCCAGCACCTCCCCACAACTTCCCGTCATCGCCAGCGCACCGAAGATCGCGGGACGCCAGTCCATCAAGTCGAGATCGTTCCTGGTACGGCCCTCGCTGCAATCGCCGACGGCGCACTTCAGTGCGGCGTCAATTCACGCCACCATCAGGCAATCGACAAGCTGGGCGATGGCTTGCGTATCTCGGCTCGCGATCCGGAGGACGGCACGATCGAGGCCATGGAACTGCCCGACAAACGCTTCGTCGTCGGCGTGCAGTGGCATCCGGAAAACATGAGCGCCTCCGACCCGCACCAGGCCCGCTTATTCCAGGCGTTTGCGGATGCGCTGGAGGCGTAAGGCGGGAACAAACCCTGCGCTGCAGCCGTCGAATCCTTTAATGTTCTGCCAGGCGGCCGTATCCCTGCTCGTGGCCCTGCCGGCCGTCGCTCAGTCGCAAACGTTTGCGGCAATCAGCATAAAGCCTGCCAGCTCAACCGGCCCGCGCAACGCTCGCTTGCAAGTGCTGCCTGACGGCGACCTCATTGCGTCCGGGGTCCCTCTGATTACTCTCTTCAGCTACGCTTATGATTTGCCGGTCAACGGGTCGCCGCGTCTTTCCCCGCTTCCCAACTGGACCCTCAATGACAAGTTCGACGTCGAAGCCAGAGCGGCCGCCAACGCTATCCCGCCCGGTCTTCCACCCCACGAAGTGCGAACCCGAATGCGGCAAATGATCCGCGCATTGCTCGCCGATCGTTTCAGCCTCGTGATGCGGGTTGAGAATAAAACCATGTCAGTTTACGTTCTCACCGTAGCCGCCGGAGGTCCGAAGCTGCAGAGGTCGGCGATCGCTGAGAAGGACTGCTCCTTCGGTATCGGTCAGGAAGGTTGCCATGACTTTGCCGGCGGCTTGGGCCATCCCCTGAATGCAAGAGCTATAGATATGGACGACCTTGTTCATTACATCGCGAACTGGACTGATTTGCCGGTCGTGAACCGCACGGCGCTCAGCGGGCTGTTCACCGTAAACACGGAAGGCTGGGTCCCCATGCGGCTGCCCCCGCCGCCACCGAACACCGCCCCAGCCGCGCACCCCTTTGCAGGACTACCCACAATCTTCACGGTCCTGGGCAAACTCGGCCTCGAACTGAAGCCGCAAGAGGACACCCTGCCGGTATACACCGTGGAGCGCATCGAGCGTTTAGATTTGCGATGAAACCTGGTCGGCGCGTCGTCGGCGTCTGCCGATTCCCCACGGCCGTATCAGGAAGCTTTCACAGCCGCGCCAATACCTGCCGATGCCGCGGGGTTGCTCCTCATCGGCGGTTCTAATGTGAATCCCGCGCGGTAGCTCGAAGCTCGGGTTGGCGAAACGGAAGAAGCCGACGCCGCCCGCGATGAACTCGAGTACGCGCTCAACGGCGAAGTGCTCGCGCGCGATAGCTGCCTGTGCTCGCCATCTGTCGCTGACCCCGCATCCTCAACGGGCAGCACGGTCGAAGGGGTCGAGCGGCCCGACACACGCTTCGTCGTCGGCGTGCAGTGGCATCTGGAAAATATGAGCGCCACCGACCAGCAGCAGGGCCGCCTGTTCCAGGCCTTCGCCGACGCGCTCCAGGCGGTTTAATTAAGACCCGAACTCTCGATAACGCTTCCCGGCGACCGGAATACAAGCAGGTGCTGCCCGTTTGCGACCCGCGTAACCTCGTAAGCCGAACTGTAATTGAAATTCCAGGTTTCTTCGAGATCGCCACACCGTTTCGCCGGGGGCACGTCGTCAGGCGGTTCATCCACCTCGTATGCCGTAGCGAGTTTGACGCGAACCAGAATTTCAAGACTGGTCCCATTCGCAAAACCGGCGTCCTCCAGGCGGAGCCCGCACTGTTTGCCGCTGTGCGCCTCCAGAATGTTGCTCAGTTTCGGCTCATACACGAGCCCCTTCGAAGCATCAATCGCCAGCAACCGCTGGATGTCACTCGCATCCGATCCCGACTGCCACTGCTCCACCTTCACCAGCACAACCGAAGAACCCGGCATCCACCCGAGAATCTGCATTCCATCGCCTCCGGTGCTCCGTTCCGGCGCGATGAAATACGCCAACTGGTACGCGCCATCCCCGCGCGCAATCCATAGCGAACTTTTCAGAAGGCATTCCGGATTTCCCTGATCCACATCCACGTAGGCGCGCCATAAGCCGTCTTCTGAAAAAGATAACGGACTCATCACGTGATGCGCCCGCACTTTCGCGCAGTCGGCAAACAGCGTGTCGCCGACCGCGGCATCCGGCGGCGGCCACGCAGGCGGTTGGGCCGCGCTTCCGGCCGCGCATAGGACAAAAAGAATGGGGAACGTCCAGTTCATTCCCGGGCCTCTCCCTAGCATATCTCCGCCAAAAAGAACTGCACGACACGGGAATGCCGGCCGTCAACGAGAGCAGAAGGGAGGTTGTTAAGAATGCTTTCCAAGCTCGCCGTAGTTGCCGCCTTAGCTGCAAATATCTTATCAGCGGATTCTCCGATCACCGGGACCTGGCGAACCGATACTGCAACGTTGACGATCACGGAGGTGTCTCTCCGGACTTATCGGATTACATTGGGCGACCAGGCCATGACCCTCGGCGTGGTCCCGGAAGAAACCACGGTCACGTGCGATGGCAGAGAAAGGCCGCTGACTGGCGCGGCAAAGCCTGGCATGACCGTACTTTGCCTCCGCACCTTTCCAACGACCATCAAAATCGAGCTCAGAGAAAATGGTGCGCCGGCGGGAGAGCAGGACTTCCACACGACCAATGGCGGAGCTTCCCTCAGCTACGTCATCACAAAAGCGGGCCACGACACGGCTTTCAGGCTCGAGCGGCGGTAGGCGCGGTAGATCAGACGTTCATAATCTCGAAGCACTTCTCCAGGCTCTTCACCGGATCGTTCCCCTTGGCCGGCCTCCACTCATGGGCGATAAATCCGCTATACCCGGTATCGGCGATCGCGTTGGCGATGGCGCGGAAGTTGAGCTCCTGTTTCTCGTCGATCTCCTCCCGGCTCGGCACTCCCGCGGCGTGGAAGTGGCAGATGTGGTCGATGTTGTCGCGCAGCGTGCGAGTGATGTCGCCATCCATGATCTGCGCGTGGTAGATATCGTAAAGGATTTTCACCCGCGGGGAATTGACGCGCTTGCAGACATCGATGCCCCATGCCACATGATCAAAGACCTGATCGGTCCGCTGGTCGGCCGCGACTTTCGAGTTCGTGATTTCCATGCAGACATTGACGTTCTTCTGCTCGGCATAGCCCTTAATGCGGCTCAGTACCGCCACCGCGTTGTCTGCACCTTCCTCCCGCGACATACCGTGCCGTTCGCCCGGGATCGCGATGAGAACTGAGCACCCCACGCTCGCGCACGTGTCGATCCCGGCATGAGTGGCGTCGACAATCTTGTCGTGGATTTCCTTGCGAATCAGCCCCTGCTGGAAGCTGGTTCCCGTGCCCGTCATCATGGCGGGCGCGAGGCCATTTTGCGTCAGGATCGGCACCTGCTGGGCGGTAGGCAGATCGACGCCCTTGAACCCGATGCGCGAGAGAATCTTGCACCTGTCTTCGAACGAGGTCGTCGAGCCCGTCCAGACAGAAGCCATCACACTTTGCTTGATGCGCGTACGGGCAGGCGCCGGAGTTTGCGCCGACAGCATATCGGCACTTCCGTGTCACCAGGGGCACTGCCACACTCGTCAGGGCGCTCGTTAAGAATGCTCTTCGTTCCATTGGGGCAAATAATATCATGCCGTTGCGGCAGCCGAATCAACCGGAGCTTTCTATCGCGTGTGGCAGGGTGCTGAAGGCAGGGTGCTGAAGACGGAAAGGTGGTCGATACCGCGAACGGCGGTCCGGTAAGCGGCGCCATGGTGCTCGCCCTGCCGCCGAACGCCACGGAAGCGAGCGCCGCGGCGTTTCTCTCGAACATGTCGCAAAGTGGTGCGGACGGCAGCTTTGAGATCCGGAGTCTGCTTCCTGGCATCTACTCGCTTCAAGGGTTAACCATACCAGGTCTCGCGGGATTGACCGCGACTGTCGCGGGCGGAGTCGGCGGAGAGCCTAAGGCAGCGCCCGCGGCCAACGTGACGGACGCCGTGCTGCAACTCGCCGAGGGCGGCAAAATCCCTGGGATCGTCAGGATGGACGAAGGGAATTTGAAGGATTTCCTGGCGCCTGCGACGCCAGTACCCGCGTCGCCCATCGCTGGCCTTGTTCTTCGGGGATCCGCGGACCGGGCAATCCGCCTTACCAGCTCGGAAGGCGCCGACCTCCTCGCACCGAGGGGCCAATTCGCGGACGACGGCGCGTTCACAGTCACCGGAGTGTTTCCCGGGAAGTACTTCCTGACTCTGGGCGCTATGCCCGAGGGGATCTACGTAAGGTAAGTCAGTTTCGCCGGGCGGGAGATCGCGCGCGCTCCTCTCGATCTCACCGCGGGCGCGGCAGGCTCGCTCGAAGTTGTTCTGTCCGCGAAGGCGGCCGACGTCTCCGGCATCGTGCGTAGCGAAAAAGGAGATCCGCTCCAGTGCGTTCCCGTGACCATTTGGCCGAAGAAGCCTGACACGAGCCGTCAGGACGCGGGCATGCACAACACAAACACCGATCAGAACGGAAGCTTCAAGATCACCGGCCTCGCGCCCGGCGATTACTACTATATCGTTTCAAGAAAACATTTCCATAAACATCTGTTTCCCGCTATGCTGAATCATGGCGGGAAAATCCGGGCGTCCCAGACTGATCCTGAGTCCTGAACAGAAAGAGGAGTTGGTGCGATTGAGTCATGCCCGCGGGAGTCCCGCACGGGAAGTGCAGCGCGCCCAGATCCTATGCCGCTTTGAGGCCGGCGAGACGATCACTCAGATCGCACGCGCGCTGAAGACAACGCGTCCGAGCGTGCGGAAATGGGTGGACAAGGCGATTGCCATGGGAGCGGAAGCCGCCCTGAAGGATACCTGCATCGGCCGCATGCTCCGGTGATCACTGAGGAGGCGAAGGCCTGGGTCGTGCATCTGGCTTGCTCCAAACCGAAGGAGCACGGTTTGGCGGCGGAACTCTGGACGCGAAGTGCACTGGCTCAGTATGTTCGCCAGCACGCCGAACAGGCCGGACATCCGTCACTGGCGAAAGCGGTGAAAGCCACGGTGCATCGCATTCTCGCCGCGCAGGAACTGCACCCGGAGCGAGTCCGGTATTATCTGGAAAAGCGGGATCCCGAGTTTGAGGCGAAGATGAAAGATATCCTGATGGTTTATCACGAAGTGGCGCTGCAAAATGAAAGGCGAGCCGATAGCGGAACCGCCCGCATCATCACCGTTTCAGTGGATGAGAAACCGGGTTTGCAAGCCCTCGCCAATACCGCTCCGGATCTGCCTCCCGTGGCGGGTAAACATCCCACTGTCGGACGTGATCACGAATACAAGCGACTGGGCACTTGCTCGATTCTGGCAGCGCTCGACCTGCACGATGGCCATGTAACCGCCCGCGTCGAACGGCGCCACCGCAGCCGGGAGTTCATCGATCTGCTGAAAGACCTGGATGCCCGCTATCCCGCTGACTGCACGATCCGACTGGTCCTCGACAACCACTCAGCACACATCTCGAAAGAAACGCGGTCCTTCCTGGCGACGCGTCCGAATCGCTTCCGGTACGTGCTGACACCGAAGCATGGATCGTGGCTGAACATCGTGGAAACCCTGTTCGGCAAAATGGCAAGGACCTTTCTGCGCCACATCCGTGTTCAGTCCTGGACAGAACTCCGCCAGCGAATACTTCAGGGGATTGCTGAAATCAATGCCGCACCGGTTGTACATCGCTGGAGGAAATTCGATGCCTTAACCGCCGTCGATCAGGAAACTGTTTGATGAAACGATATACTACGTCGCTGCCTGGACAATATTCCGGAAGCGGGTCTGACCGAGGACGCCGCTTTCCTGGCGCGTTTCCAAAGCGACGATATTGCCGTGAAGCTGACCGAAAATGGCCATGCCAGCACGGATGCAAAACCAATCCAGATCGAGCGGATCATCGCCGAGATGGCAAGGATGCCGGCGAATTAAACCGCCTTGGCCGGTCTTACAGATCCCAGCCGAACGGCGTGCCAACCGGCGCGGCCTTCATGAACGCCTCGACGGCGTGGATCTTTCCGCCGTAAATCTTGAACATCTCCCAGACCATCAAAGTTCCTTCACGACCCATGAGCGCGCCTGGCCCAAAGCTCATGCGCAGCCACACAATACCCTGTTCCTCGTCCACGGCTGCAACGCGCGCCACGATCCCGGCCAGCGTCGGGAGCCGTTGCTCTCTGATATTGGTGCAGCCGGGCATAAATGTGCATTTGGGGCCGGCCATAATCTGGCCATTTTCGAACCGGTACGCGTCGTCGGCGAACTGCGCATCTACCTTAACGAAGCTGCCGACTTTCAGACCGGCGGGATACAACAACGCAAGTCTCGTCATCTCGTCGCGCGTGTTGCGCTGCGAACTGTCGGGGATCATATTCATCGCCGGGCTCGCCTCCTTCAGCTGGTCGGGCTTATAGATCATTCCTTCGGTCTCGATTGCGCACCACCGTTGTGTCGATCTCGGAAATCCTGCCCGAGGCCACCTTCAGCCGCACCTGGAATAGCACAGGCGCACCCTTCTCCTGCATCACAACGTGCGTGCCGGCAACGCCCGCGCGCACGTCGATGATGTCCTGCCGGAACGTGCCCAGACCCGATGCTGTCTTCCACAGCCCTTCGCCCAAAGGGATTTCAACGGTATCCTCCGTGAAACGCACGTTCGCGGCGAGAGGCAGACGCTTTGGGATCATGCGCCACCAGAGCACTGAGGTAGCTGGTGAGCATGCCACGCAGGCACTCACGATCGCAATTCTGCGCCGGCCTGGCTGTTTGCCCGAAGGCCGGATTCAGCGCGCACACCAGGCCCGCCAGAAACACGATCTTTCGCATCGCTATTTCTTTCCGTCCTTCCCGATGTAGTGTTTGGCGTCCCTCTCCTCGCAAACGAACTCCATGAGCGCGGTGTCCGGCATGAGTTGATGATTCACACGCACCGTGAACGGCTTGGTGTAAGCCTTGGGGTCTTCGATCGTGATGTCGATCTGCATCAGCCCGAACTTCGGCCGGCGCCAACGCTCGGTCATCTTGCCGGTACTGGTCAACGGACTGCCCTCGACGTCCAGCCATACGTCATCCCGGAACCCGGTTGTCTCCACTACCAGCGTGTCACCATCCCAGTGCCCGACTGAGTACCCGTACCACTAATCTAACAGGGTGCTGAAAAAGTAGGCTTGGCGGGACTTTCTTTCCATTCCAGCAGTGTCTTGGGGCTTATCACTGAGGTTCCGAAGTGGCTGTGTGGGGGGATACATGGCCTAAACGCCCTGTTTTTTTGGCGTTCAGGCACACTTGTCCCCCGGCCTTATGCGGACTGAAGTGGCGGAAACAGCAGGTTCCGCATCCGCACGAGGTTATAAGCGGCGGCCGCAAAGGTAAAGACCCATCCGACCTTGAAGATTCCCCGGTGGCGCGTCTTGCGCAGCATTCCGACCGTCTTCATCCAGCCGAAGACCTCTTCAATCCGCTTCCGCTTGCGCTGGCTGACTTCGTATCCGGCATGTCGTGTGGTTCGTCCGTCAATCGCGCTGCCGCCCGGCCGCTTTTGATTCTGAGACACGTGCGGCGTTACATTCAGCTCCCGCATCACGGCTACAAAGTCTTTGGTATCGTATGCCTTGTCAGCGGCTACGGTCACCCGCTCGGTACCTTCGATCCGCGCCGCCATCTGCATGGCTGCATCGCGTTCCGCCACGCCGCTCGGCTGCACCAGTTCCGTGTCCACCACCAACCCATTGCGGTTTTCGATCATCACGTTGCCACACTAAGCCAGCTTCGATTCATGACCGCCGCTCTTGCGCGCCAGGCGCGCATCCGGATCGGTCTTCGACTCATGTGTGTCGTTACTCCGCTTCTCGCCGCGAAAGTTGATCGTCGGATTGCCCGGATCGTCCGGCGGCGGTTGCTGCGGCTGATCTTTCGGTTGAAAGCTTTTCTGGCTCGCCCACGCTTCGATCAGCGTCCCGTCCACACTGAAGTGCTCATCCGATGTCAGGTTGGCCGCTTCGGCCTGCTCCAGAATCCGGTCGAAAAACTTCTGTGCGACGTCGCCTTCCATCAAACGATCCCGATTCTTGCTGAACACCGTCGGCACCCACACCGGCTCGTCCATATTCAGACCGACAAACCAGCGGAACAACAGGTTGTATTCCAGTTGCTCCATCAACATCCGCTCACTGCGAACCGTGTACAGAACCTGCAGCAGCAAAGCCCGCAGCAGCTTTTCCGGCGCTATCGAAGGACGTCCGAATGCCACATACATCCGATTGAACACTGGCGACAGCGCTTCCAGCGCTATGTCCGCCATCAGCCGCACCGGCCGTAACGGATGATCTGCCGGCACTCGATCCTCCGGCGAAAGGTAACTGAACAGCGCACTTTGTTGGGTGTCTTTGCCTCGCATCTCGGTTATTACATAGAGACGCGATTCTGTTTTGCCCGGTAACTGGCCAAGCCTACTTTTTCATCATCCTGTTAAGGTGTCGGATTGTTGTTCGGCAACCCTCGGCCGTCGGTGAGAATCTGCCGGGTATTCCCGTTGGCCTCATAGAGAACAACGATCTCGCGCGGAGTCTGCACGATCTTGCGCGGCTGCGGGTGCATGTGAAGCTGAGTCAGGCCGAGCGGTTCGCACAGCGCGTCGGGGTTGTCCTTGTTGTCGTTGCCTTTTCTCTCCGCCCGCACCTGCGCGGCCCAGGGGGTCATGGGAAGGCCGCCCTTGAGGCCCGCGCCGATGTTGAAAAATTGTCCGACGGGAGGATCGTCGGGGGAAGTGGGAATCGCAAAGGGCAGGGGAGGGGTGCCGTTCATCGACTGACCGCCGCGGCCGCCGGGACCGCGCGCCGGTTCCCATAACCCCGAGAAGTCCGGTTTGCCATCGGCCGTGTGGGGCGGGGCCGCGGCGAAGTCGATCTTGCCGTCCTTTGTCCTCGGGCCTGGCGTGGAATAGTCGGGCCACTGCGCGAACGTCGCTGGCGCACAGGTCGCCAGTGCCGCAACCAGGGCGGCCGTGATCTTGAGAGTTCTCATGTTCGTCCTAACTGTATTACTCTCTACTGTCTACGTGGAGAGGTCTCGCCGTCAATGACGTGAGCCACCAGACTCTCTGCTAAAGAATGTCACGGCGCGGCCACTTCTCGCAGGACCAGCGTGATCTATCTCTCAGACAAATCGCTGACGGATATTAAAGCTGTACCGTGGACGCCGTGCCGTCCCAGGGAAGCGGCTTTAGCCGACTGATTCGACCTTCAGCGTCTGCTATAAAAGGGCTGGAGGCTGGGGATGATCTTCTTGAACATCTTCTCGACCCTGACTTGCCTTGTCAGGTTTTTCCGGACTACCGGTGCTCATCCTCGTGATCGCCGGCGGAGTGATCGCGGCCGTGCCCGCGGCCGAGCCCGTACCGGCGACCCCGGCGAACCTCCCTGCGAGAAGTGACCACGACGAGTTGCTCTACGTAATTCAGCACAGCACAGTTCGGTACCGTTTTCCCGGCGACATGATCTTTCCTCAGCGATCTGTACGGGCCCGACCCCGGAAAAGCGGACTTCATGCGAAAACTTAACTCGATCAGTCGGCGGATCGATATGGAGGTTCCGGACGTTCTGATCGTGAATCCACCCCCGAATGCCTCGGGAAAGCCGAGCGCCGCAAAAGCCGGACGCGGGAATCGGGTGGGCAAACAACATCAGCGGCAAGAATCACTACTTGATTTTCGTTACCGCGTATCTCCGGGAGCATCTTACCGACGGCGAGTTATTGGCGGTACTCGCCCACGAGATGAAGCATTTCCGGCAATTGCGACCCGGGTTTCGAAGACCGCGATTCCACAGAAAAATGGAAGCCGAGGCCGACGCATTTGCATTGTCCTGTCCCGAGGTTGATCCTCATGACTTCAGGAGCATGCTGTTGATTGTGGAGAAGCTGCAGGACAGTGTCTCCAGACGGCACCCGTTGCTTTACGGCGATTTTACCGGCCTGACCGCCGTTATCCCACTATCGATCCAGACGAAAGCGGCTTTTGGGGGCAATCATCCCCTGACCGGAAGCAGGATCAAAGAAGCCGACAAAGAGATTGCCCGACGGGCGGCACGCGCGGAAAACGCCCCTCCGGATCACGCGATCGCGGCCGAATGAACCGGCGCCATTGGGCCATTTGGGCGTGTTGGCCGCTTTACAGTCTGCGCCTGATGCTCGAAACCAAGCCACGAGGGATGCTCCCTGGAAGCGATCCCTCGGTGCGCGGCCACTCGGCGTAAGCCATGTCCATACAGTCTGCCATGATGGCGTAGGCAATCCGCTTTGCTCCGGCTGGCCACACGTTGGCGTGATAGCCGGAGACAAATCAAACGCTTGAATCGCAGGATTTTAAAAAACCTGTCGAGGTTCGCGGAGCATCTTTATTAACGAGGGTGCTCACTTTGCCCGGGACGTTTGCCCGGGGAGACAAGCGAAGAGCTTAAGGGAAAGGAAAATCGATGAAACAGTTAAGGTACTTTCCAATCCTGGCGATGGCGCTGGCGGCTGTGGCGACTCAGGCACCAGCACAATCCACCTCCGACGTCGATCCGGACGCAATGGCCGCGCTGGACAAAATGGGGACTTACTTGCGCTCATTGAAGGCGTTTCAGATTCAGGGCCGCAATAACGTCCGAAAGCGTGCTGGATGACGGGCAGAAGGTCGAGATTGATTTGGTCGCCGACCTGCTCGTCGACAAGCCCGAACAAGTTGCGAATGGAAGCGACAGGCGACCAGCAGCATCGGACGTATTTCTACGACGGAAAGACGTTCACGCTCTTCGCGCAGCGCTTGAACTTCTACGCCACGGTGCCGGCGCCACCCACCATCGTCGAGCTGATCGACAGGCTTGACGAGAAATTTGACATCGAATTACCGCTGGTGGACATGTTCACCTGGGGTACTCCCCGGGCGGCGGTCAGGGAGATCAAATCCGCGATGGACCTTGGACCGACTTCAATCGGCGGCGTTACCTGCGAACAGTTTGCCTTTCGGCAGCCCGGAATCGACTGGCAAATCTGGATTCAGAACGGGGACTATCCACTACCGCGAAAACTGGTCATCAGCACACTCACGGATGAGGCACGCCCTGAATACACATCTGTGTACACCTGGAACCTGGCGCCTTCTTTCGATGATGCGGCATTCGTGTTCGATAAGCCGAAGGACGCGCTCCAGATCACGTTTGCGGATGTAAAGGGTGCCCGGTCCAGCGCAGACAGAGAGGAGAAAGACAAATGAACCGATTTGCGTCAGTAGTGGTCGCGCTCGTGCTGTCCTGCACGGCGGTTTTCGCGCAGCGTGCGAACGCACGATCGAGCGTCAACGGGAATCCAAATGCCGGCGCCAACCGGGGCGGCAACAGGAGTCAGAATGCCGGCGCTCGAACAACAGGGGCGGCAACGGGAATCAGAACGCGGGCGCGAACAGGGGCGGCAACGCGAATCAGAATGCCGGCGCTAACAGGAACGGCACGCCAACAGGAACGCCAACGCGAACCAGAATGTCAACGCGAACAGGAATGTCAACGCGAATCAAAACGTCAACGTCAACAGGAACGTCAACGTAAACCAGAACGTCAACGTGAATCGGGACGTCAACGTTAACGGCGGATACTATAACGACGGTTGCTGCTTCAACGGCGGCGGTTTGGCTACTGCGGCCGCGATTACCACCGCAGCCGCCGTCACTGCCGCCGCGGTCGGATCGATGGTTAACACCCTTCCTCCCTCGTGCTCGGCGGTTTCGGTCAACGGTGTGACCTACCAGAATTGCGGCGGCACGTATTATCAACCGCAGTTTGCCGGCACGAACGTGAACTATGTCGTGGTGGCCCCACCGCAGTGACCCGCGCACAGGTGCTGCAGCCTCTGTGAAGTCAGCCGGGCGCGCCTCGAACGCCATTAGACTGCGTCACAATTCTTCTTCTGCCGGAGAAATTTTTCGCGGAGATCGGAAAGCGTGCGTCCAAGTTGATCTTTCCAACTTATCCAGCCGTTTACGGTCTCACGATCGCTCCCGGCGTTCTGTATGCAAGCCAGAGCAGCATAGCTAAGCTAGGCGCAGAAAATTCTCGACCCAATGTTTTCAGCGAACCGTCTTTCGAGACGACTGCTTCGTATTGCTTCCTCTCGCCTCCTCTGGGCCTGTAGAACATAGTCAGAGCGTCACCTGGGGAGAGCAAACGGCTCTCCACCAAGTCAGCGAGGCTGACGTCGTAGTACTGGTATGCCTGAGGCGATTCGTCGGAATCTGGGGAACTGTCAAATACGGGCCGATACTCTTCGGGAATTTCATATATTATGTTGCCCGGATTTCCGAACTCAACAAGCTTCCGGACAACCCAGAGTCTAACCTCGTTCTTGAGCGTCTGCGCCCATTCCCGGAGATCTGATCCAACGCCATCAATAGGAATTCCAATGACTGGTTTTCTTTCGAAGATGTCTGCGACGAATTGACGTATATCAATCTGGCTGACGCCGAAGTCGTCGAATTTCTCTCGAAACCCTGGATTCTCCTTAACCCTGTTCACCACAAGCTCCGTCAGCAGTCTGCGGCTTGCACGTTGCGGGGCCGCGATAATCTGTTTAGCGATCTGCGGCCTATATGGTTCCAAACGCTATGGACCGCCAGCTCTGCCTCGACGATGAACCAACGCTGAGCTGCGATGTCGACTACGAATCCGTCCGGTATGGTGCCTGCTCCATCTGAGGTGCGGATGAGAGACTTGGGCAGGTAGATTGAATCCGGCCCAAAAATAAACTCTGCGTTGTCTTGGACAACGCCTTCGAGTTCCTGCTCGGAGCTGAAAGGCGCCGTAATGAACTTTATCTTTCCTTGAATTAGCAATTATGTTAACCGTCGTTGCATCGCGTTGGATGTGCGTCTCACAAAGCGTATCACCGGCAAGACGGGTAGACTAACTAAACTAAGGCGACGTTGTGAGCACTACCCGAGAAACGCACGCAGTTCATTTTCGCTGGAAGAGTGGGTACGTTCAGTCATGGGAGGCGCCAGGCGCTTGCGCGCTCGGTTCGGGATGCCAGACCGGGGAGCGGCGGAATAGCTGGCGGGGGCCTTCTGTGCGGCGCTGCGTCCACGAAACGGCTGGAAAGAAAGCGGACGATGCCACGATTTGCGCAGCGGATCGTTCTGCGTTCGCGATACAGCTTTAACGCGGATCGCGCTCGCTCACGGAGGGGCGGCAGTACCAGCGGCAGCTGTGATAAAGGATTTATCGCGGGGCGTACCCGGACCTGTTTCGCGAGGACACGTTGACAGTACCGCAGAGGCACGCTGCGCGTAGTACGAAATCCTTCCCCTGGCGCAATGAAAATTCCACTTTCCGAAAACCGCGACCAGTAAACCCGGACTCTGGCGGAAATCGAGATGTACGGGACTGCCGATGGGCAATACACGGAAGCTGGCATTCGTCTGCTCGAACTCACGCGAAACATGCACAGGCTGTTCGAAAGAGCAGCAAGGCGGCCGAAAAACGCCGACTGCTCGATTTCGTCGTGTCGAACTCGGTTTGGAAGGAAGGAGAGATCGTTCCCGCTTGGCGTCAACCGTTTGACATGATTGCGGTTGCGAATGAACCGAAGGAAGGTGACAGCCAAGCTTACGGGCCGGAAACCGGGCTAAATCGAGACTGGCTCCCCGGCATGGATTCGAACCACGATTCACGGCTCCAAAGGCCGCTGTCCTACCGTTAGACGACCGGGGAAAATCGAGCGAGGCGTGCCCCCTCAGTGTAACCCAACCCTCCGCGAAACCTGAAGGATTTGGCGGGAACCAGTCGAAGTCGAATCGACCAACGACCAAAGGACGTTCGACAGTTTTGAAGACTGCGCCTGCCACCGGACAGGATTGGCTCCCATCCGATTGTAACGGCATCCAACTCGCGTCATACTGGTACTGAAAACAGTTGCCAGGGCCGTAGAGATTTCGCTACTGTAACTAAAGATACACAAGCATACAAATCATCTGAGTTTCCCATGATCGCGTCGCACCGCGCGGACGAAATAACGTTCTACGAGGAGCTGGGAGTGGCGCCAGGCGCTTCACCCGAGGAGATTCGCGACGCATTCCGCGCGCTCGTGCGCCTGCTGCACCCCGATCAGCAAACCGACGCTCAGCTCAAGAATATCGCCGAAAACCAGATGCGGAAACTCAATCGCATCTATTCGGTCCTTTCCGATCCCGAGCGTCGCCGCCAATACGACGATCGCCTGGAAGACGATTATGGACCCGCGCTCGCCGCCCGGTCCGGCGTTTCGCCCTCCGATCACGAAAACGCTGACCAGGGCGGCATGGGTCGGCGCCATTATCGTGAGCGCTGGTTTGCTCATCTGGCTCGCATCGGATAACACCCCTGGCCCCCAGGCGAGCGCGCGCGAGCAAATCGTGCCCGCTGCTTCCGCCACGCCCGTGCCGGTGTCCAAATCGACGCCGCGCGGAGACCAATCGTCTCGTGATCGCCAGCCTGCGATCGGACCTGAAGGCTGTTACCCTCGAGCGCGACGCCGCCGTTCACGAACTCCTGCGACTGCGCGGAAGTGCAGCATGCCGTCGCAATCCTCCGGTGTCCCCGCGGCCCGAGGGAACCGAAGTCCGCCCGCCCGCGATCACCATGACGGAATTGCCTTCAGCGGCCAGGTTGCCTGCGTTCTCCAATGGCGCGTTCTCCAATACCGCCGTTCCCCGCATCGAAAGCCCCGCGCCCGGAAAGCTGGCGGGGTTCTGGTTCTACGCCAAGCCTCCCCTCGGGCAGCGCAACAAGAATCAGTCGCTCTACCCCCCGCAATATATTGAAGTGACGATCAACGAGGAAGGGGCGTCATCTATGGCAGGTACCGCGCTCGCTTCGAGGTGGCTGATCGGCCGATCTCTCCCGACGTCAATTTCACCTTCACCGGGCCTTCGAACTCCGGATCCCAAGTCCGGTTTTTCATGGACGGGTTCCGGCGGCGCCAAAGGCGAGCTGACCCTGAAACTGGTATCCGAAAATTCCATGAAGATCGATTGGACCGCGACCGAGCTCGGCACGCAGCTCGGGCTCGAAGGCGGCACTGCGGTCCTCACGCGCCGGATCGAATAGGCTCGGATCGAATATGCCCAGCCGCGTCTTTGTCGATATACCAGGCCGTGTCCGACGATGCAATTTGCGATGGCGTCTGCATGGGATCGAAAGGCCCTCGCAGAACAGCGTGCAGCGCCGTCGCCTTTTCCGCTCCGGTGGCGAGGCAAAGTGTGTAGCGAGCCTTTTCGAGCACGCCACGAAGCAGAGTAACCCGGTGCTGCTTCATCTTCTCCACCCACACCGCGGCGGCAATTCCCGTCACGGTCGGAAATCAAAGGCTCACCCGGAAACAAGCTGGCCGTATGCGCATCGGGTCCCATGCCCCGCTGGATTACGTCGAAGACTGGCAACTCTCCTGTCGCCAGCTTCATGCTCCCGCGAATATCATCCACGTAGTTTCGCGCCGCTTCATCCGGTGGCAACTCGCCCGCGATCCGATGGAACTGCACATCGGTGATTCCGTACCTTGCTCAGCAGCGATTCCCGGATCATCCGGAAATTACTCTGTTCATCGTCCGGCGGTACACACCGTTCGTCCACCTGGTAAATCTCGACGCCGGTCCAGTCGAAACTTCGCCGCGCCATCGATTGAAACATGAGCCGCGGAGTACTGCCGCCCGATACCGCCAGCGTCGCCACTCCCCGCAGCCTGCGCGCTTCGTCGAGAATCACCAGTATCCGGTCGCCGCAGGCCTCTGCCGCTTCCTGCGCGGAATCGAAAATCAGGATCGAGGGGTCCATACCGACATCCGCTGCAACGCACGTTCGTAAATCTGATCCCGCGGACATAATGCCCAGCTCCTCACCGAGCAGATCGTGATCTTCGCCCCCCGCCAGATTGGCATGCTGACGCAGTGTCCCCATCTCATATTCGGCGCAACCGCGCTGCAGTTTGATGCTCAAACCGGACCCATCGACGCTGATCTGAACGATCTCCCCCGCGCCATCCGGGTTGGCTGCCCGTAAGTCCACCTCCGCATCCGGCAAAGCGCTTCGCAGCCATGCCTGCATGTAGCGCGCTCCGCCGGAGGGATCGGCGCCGGAATACTGAATCAGCACGTTCCTGATGCGTCCCGGGCCGTAATCCTCGAAGAGTTGCGCCACCAGCTGCCTGACCCTGGTGAGCCGCGTCCAGGCGAGATCGGCGACAATAGAACCGGCGCCGGCCAGGACCCGCAGGTCCGCGAATGTGGGGGCGCTCCGGACGCTCCGAATCCACGATGAGTTTGTCTCCCAGCGCCAGCAGGCCGCTGATGTCGGGAGCACTCTCCAGTCGCGCGGAACGGAACCAGACCACTCGCGGTACATCGGGTGCGGCCAGCGGCGCGACGATGCCCGGAATATCCACGAGCCGGTTCAGGGACGCCGAAAGCTCCACTTGTTCGCAACAAACTTCGCGATGATGCCCCACGGGCATCCAGCATCTCGACGACACACGCGACGTCAGCGTGCCCGAGTCGTCTCTCAGGCGCACGACAATCGCTCGGTTTGGATGCGCGTGCATCACCATCTCGAGCGTCTTGTCGAGTCCTGCCGGATCGTCTTCCTCGTTGACGAAAACGTTCAGCGTCATCGCGCACGCACGCAGGCTTCCCGAAGAATACTCCTCCGGCGCTTCGCCCGGCTGAGGCTTCGTCATGTTGTTCCACAGTTCCGCCAGCTCGTGCAGAATAGCGTCTGGATTGACCGTCTCGACCGTTGGTGTCACGGCCGCCTCCAGGCGTGTCCGCGCCGCGCCAGCATTTCGTCGGCGGCCGCCGGCCCCCACGAGCCCGCCTCGTAATTCGGGAAACGGAAACTTCCGCGTCGCCCAGAAATCCAGAATCGGCTGCACGGCCGACCAGCTCGCCTCCACCATATCCTGGCGCGTATAAAGGGTCGCGTCGCCAATGATCGCGTCGAGCAGCAGCGTCTCATAGGCCGAAGGAGATCGTTCGCCGAAGGCTGACCCGTAGTTGAAGTCCATCGAAACGGGCCGCAGCGTCATACCCGCCCCGGGCTGTTTGGAAACAAACTTGAGCGAAATTCCTTCCTCGGGCTGAATTCGCAGAATCAGCAGGTTTGGCACAGCCTGGCTGTTCTCCTCCGTTTCATTCCGGAAAACAGCCAGCGGCGCAGACCGGAAATGAATCGCCACCTCGCTCACGCGCTTGGGAAGATACTTGCCCGTGCGGATGTAAAACGGCACCTTCGCCCAACGCCAGTTCTCGATCAGGAAAGTAACGGCCGCATAAGTCTCCGTCTGCGAATCCGGATTGACGCCCTTTTCCTCGCGGAAGCCCGCTACCTGCTTGCCGCCCACGCGCCCTGGCCCGTATTGCCCGGGTACCGCGTTGTCGGCGACTTCTTCCGGTTTCATCACATGAATCGAGCGCAGCAGCTTGGCACGTTCGTCGCGGATGGCGTCGGCGGAAAACGTAGCGCTCGGCTCCATGGCGATCGTGGCCATCACCTGCAGCAGGTGACTCTGGATCATGTCGCGCAGCGCCCCGGCTTCCTGATAATACGCGCCGCGACCCTCCACGCCGATCGATTCGGCGGCCGTGATCTGCACGTGATCGATGTAGCGACGGTTCCAGAGCGGTTCGAAAATCCCGTTGCCGAAGCGAAACGCGAGGATATTCTGCACCGTTTCTTTGCCGAGGTAGTGATCGATCCGGTAAATCTGGCTCTCGTCGAAGACCTTCTGGAGCCTCGCATTCAACGCGCGCGCGCTCGTGAGATCGTGGCCGAACGGCTTTTCGATGATGATCCGCCGCCAGCCATTTTCTTCTTTCGCGATACCGGCGCCGCCAATACCTTCGGCAATCTCCGCGTATTGGCTGGGTTGCGTCGAAAGGTAGTAGAGAGTGTTCCCTCCAGTCTGCCGCGATTGCTCTACCTCCTTCAGACAGTCCGCCAGCCGCTTGTAAGTGGCCGCGTCGGACACATCGCCGGCCATGTAGAACAGTCCCTGCGCGAACGACTTCCAAAGGTCTTCATCGAACGGCGAGTCTTCCAGGAATTTCGCGACTGAGTCGCGCATGCCGTCACGAAACTGATCGTCCGACATGGCTGTTCGCGATATGCCGATCACCGCGAAGCCGGGCGCCAGCCGCCCTTCCCACGCCAGGCGATAGAGTGCCGGCATCAGCTTCCGTTTCGTCAGATCTCCATTGGCGCCGAAGATCACAACCGAGCATGGCGGTGTCTTGCGATTGAAACGAAGCGGGTCCTGCAGGGAAGGCTCTCGCGACATTACGAACACAGTAGCAGATGCCGGGCCAGATAGCGCCCGGTAGACTTGTTTTCAATGCTCGCGCTGGCCGGCATTTCGCTGGCAATCCAAATCTGCCTTGCCTGTTTCCGCGGACGATTCTGGCAACTGAAAGAGCGCCTGGAACCCGCAATCCCATCGGGAGCGGAAACTTCCGTGGCGGCTGTGATTCCCGCGCGAGACGAAGCGGAATTGATCGGCCGCGCCGTGGCCTCGCTCAGGGCACAATACTTTCCGGGCACCCTGGGGATCATCGTAGCCGACGACCAGAGCGAAGATGCTACCGCATTGGTGGTGCGCGGAGCCGGCGCGGATCTCGTCGTG
The DNA here is from genome assembly GCA_963809655.1 of Terriglobia bacterium. Lineage (GTDB taxonomy): Bacteria > Acidobacteriota > Terriglobia > Bryobacterales > Bryobacteraceae > BOG-234. The sequence continues at coordinate 132,716 of CAWEKQ010000034.1, forward strand.
TCGGTCGATCCTCGTCCCCTCGGTTGGAAGGGAAAGCTGTGGGCAGTAGCCTCGGGAATCAATCGGGCCGAACGCTGCGCCCGAGTTCTTCCTCCTCACCGACGCCGATATCGAATACGGCGCTTCGAACGCCATCGCAAGTCTTCTCGCGAAGGCCGAATCGGGCTACGATCTCGTAAGCGTGATGGTGCATCTCCGCGCCGAATCACAGGCCGAAAAACTACTGATCCCCGCCTTCGTCTATTTCTTCTTCAAACTCTACCCGCCGGCGTGGGTGGCCTCGAACGGCCGTACCGCGGCCGCAGCGGGTGGATGCATGCTGATCCGGCGCGAAATTCTGGAACGAATCGGAGGTATCGAAAGCATTCGCGACGCCCTGATAGACGATTGCGCCCTCGCGCAGCGCGTTAAGAACGTAGGCGGCCGGGTGTGGCTGGGCACGAGCCCGCTGGATATCCGCAGCATCCGCGAATACGGGCATGCGGGCGACGTGCGCGCAATGATTGTGCGATCAGCTTTCGCGCAACTACATCACTCGGCGCTCCTGCTGGCGGGCACCGTTGCCGGAATGGCCGTGATCTACATCGTGCCCGTGCTGGCGCTCTTCACGGGAAACCTCGCCGGTCATGGTTCTCGGCGCCGCTGCCTGGGCCCTCAGCGCCGCTATCTTCAGTCCCATCGTGCGGGAATACCGCGTCCCGCTCTGGACGACGCTGTGTCTTCCCGCAATCGCGCTGTTCTACACAGCCGCCACCATCGAATCGGCATTCCGCTACTGGAGCGGCCGGGGCGGAGAATGGAAAGGCCGCGTTCAGGACGCCCGTTAGCGTTAGAATCGGTCTGAATGAAAGCCCTCCTCCTGATCTTTCTCGTCGCGCTTTGCGCATTAGCGCAAACCATAAACGTCGAATTCGATCAGGCCGCGAACTTCGAAAAGTGCTACACCTTCGCCATTCGCGATGGCCAGTTAAACAGCCGGAATCCGGCGCTGAACAACGAGCTGGTAAAAAAGCGCATCGAAGCCGATATCGAGCGCGAGTCTTTCCTCGCACGGATTCACCAGAGTAACCGGTCCAGCCGATCTCAGCGCGCGCTTCCACTTCGGCGCCGCACGCAAAGCGGAACTGGAAACCTATCCCGCCGGATGGCGCGGTTGGGGCACACGCGTCGTCCGCGTGCCTACACGGAAGGAACGCTGGTCATCGATCTGCGCGATCCCCCCGCTCGCTGGTCTGGCGTGGAATCGCTCGCGAAGACAAGAAGCGATTCCTCGACGCTCGAAGGGAAGCTGGACGACATGGTCCGCAAATCGATCGAGAAGTATCCACCCAAACCCAAATGACCATCACGCCTCGCGAATTTTTCTCCAGAGTCGCTGCCGCAGCACTCGCGCTCATCTTCGGATGGATTGCTTACACCCAAAACCAGCAGCCACCCACTCCCGCCCCGGCTTCGCTCGCCGTGCAGAAGCTCAAAGACGATTTGTACGTGATCGCGATGGCCAAAGGCGTGGGAGGCGGAAATATTGCCGTCTACGTTACCGATGAAGGCGTAATTCTGGTCGACGATATGTTCGACCGCGATTACACCGCTGTGATGGAAAAAGTGCGCTCGATCACCGACAAGCCCGTCAAATACGTGCTCAACTCTCACCAGCACGACGATCATGCGGGCGGCAACGCGAAAATGCTGCTCGCGAATGCCGAAGTCATCGCGCACAAGAACGTACGCAGCAACATGCTGCGGCTCAATCTGCCCGGGCTGCCACGCGTTACGTATTCGGACGAAATTGACGTCAACTTAGGTGGGAAGGAAACGATCGTGCGACATTACGGACGCGGGCACACCGGCGGCGACTCAGTTATCTGGTTCCCCGCGCGCAAAGTGATCCACACCGGGGATCTCTTCCTGACCAATCCCCCGCAACCGTTCATCGACTATGCGAACGGAGGCAGCGCGCTCGAATGGACAGGCACGATCGACAAAATACTCCAGCTCGACTTCGACGTCGCGATCCCCGGCCATGGTCCGGTTTCCGATCGCGCTGGCTTGATCAAGTTCCGTGCGGACTTTGAAGCCATGCGCAACCGGATCGCCGGAATGGTGCACGCCGGAGCAAGCAAAGACGAAATCTCAAAGACCCTTACCGGCGAATTTCACTGGGCGCCCGGCGGCCTTGCAGTTCAACAGGTCGACAGCCTGATCGCGGAATTGAAATAGCGTTGAGATAGCAGCTACTGCGCCGGAGTCGATGTGCTCGAACTGCTCGAAGACTTCGAGTGAACCACCTTCCCGTGTTTTTTCTTCGTTTTCACGGTAGACGATGAGTTCTGAGTCGTCGTTCCGTAGGGTGTGGACTGGGTCGCGCTGCTTGGGTGTCCGTCGTGGTGTGGTGACCATCGCTGGTCGTCGTCGTGGTCTTCGTCGATTCGGATGACGATTGAGCATAACCAGCAGGAATAATCAGTGCCGTAGCGAATAATGACGTGAGTATCAGCGTTTTCATTGTGTGTTCTCCTTCGTAAGACAACCGCAATTCCATGCAGGCAATTGCCTTGCCTACGTGAGAGAGCACACAGTAACGTCAGCTGCGCTCTTGGCTGTACCGCGCAGCGGACGCACCATCAAAGTCAAAACAAAACCAAGCGCCAGCAGATACGCCAGAACCTGCAGCGGCTGGTCGTAGATATGTACCTTACTCGCGCCGGGCGCAAGCGCCGCCTTGGCGGCGTCCGATAGCCGTGTGATGATGACCGGCCCCACAATCGCGGCCGCGCTCCACGCCGTAAGAATCGCCCCGTGGATTGCGCCCACATTGTTCGGGCCGAACATATCCGCAAGGAAAGCCGGAATGGTCGCGAATCCACCGCCATACATCGTGAACACGATGTAGAGCGCGATCTGGAAAAGAATCCACTCACCCGCCGCGCCCACCCGCGGGATGATCACAAAAAGAATCATCCCCAGCGCGAAGAACACGAAGTAAGTCATCCTGCGCCCGATGTAGTCGGAAAGCGACGCCCAGAAAAAACGGCCGCCGGCATTGAACAGGCTGATAATCGATACCACCGCAGCCGCCTCGCAGCGCAGTTCTTGCCAAACATATCCTGTACCATCGGCGACGCCTGCGCCAGAATCCCGATCCCCGCCGTGACGTTGAGGAACAGCATGCCCCAGAGCAGCCAGAACTGATACGTCCGCACGGCGGCGTTTCGCGTCAGGCTGGCTTCGCTCGCAACCTGGTCGCCGATGGTTCGCGGAACCCAGCCCGCGGGTTTCCATCCCGGCGCGGGCCGCCGGATAATCATCGCCCCGATGTTCATGACGACGAAATAAATCGCGCCCAGCCCGAACAAAGTATTCGCCACGCCGATGTGCTCGATCAGATACGCATTGAGATACCCGGCAAGAAACGCCCCCGCGCCGAACCCCATGATCGCCATGCCGGTCGCCATGCCCCGCCGATCCGGAAACCACTTCACCAGCGTGCTCACCGGAGCGATATAACCGAGGCCGCATCCAATGCCGCCGATTATGCCCATTCCCACGAACACAAGCCATTCCTGTCCGATGCGCAGCCCGAGCCCGCCGATCAGCAAGCCCCGCGCCGAAGAAACACGCAGCGGTCGTGGCGGCCACCCGAGGCCCGCGCCGCTCCACCCAGGGTCCCCCGAATGCCGCGCTTAATCCCAGCAGCACCAGCGCCGCGCTGAACGTGATGTACGGCGCCTTGAACCATGCCATCCAGGAGTCCGCCGGCGGAGCAGGGAAGAGCGCGTTGATGGGCCGGTTGAACGTGCTCCACGCATAAACCGACCCGATGCAGATCTGCACCAGGACAGCCGCTACCGGAATCAGCCAGCGGTTGAAACCCGCGTCGGCGTAACTGGAATGATCCGCAACTTCCTGCGTCTTCGTGGCCATTAGTATCTCCGCAACTCTGGAATCCTATCAAAAGTCGCGCTTACATATAATCAAACGGAAGGATTATTCTCTTGCGCTCACCTCGATTCATCGAATTGTCATTATTTCTGACCCTCGCAGCCACCCCGGTTGCCGTCCTCGCATGGCAGGCCTCGCCGAACCCAACGCAGGCGGCATCTCAGGCCAGCCGACCGTCAGAAAATGATGGACCTCCTGCACATCACCTCCCTGCGGAATGGCGCCAACGGCAGCAACAAGCAGGCGCCCAACTACGCGAACTATGACGAATCGAAAGCCAATCCTTATCCCACCCTCCCCGATCCTCTCGTGATGAAGAACGGCAAGAAAGTCACGACCGCGAAGATGTGGTGGGATCAGCGCCGTCCCGAAATCGTCGAAGACTTCGATCGCGAAATCTACGGCCGCATGCCCAAAGTCACTCCGCGCGTGAAGTGGGAAGTCATCAAGACCACGAACGAAACGAACGGCGACGTCCCCGTTGTCACGAAGCAACTGGTAGGGCACGTCGACAACTCCTCCTACCCGCAGATCACGGTCGACATCCAGCTATCTCTGTCGACACCCGCCAACGCCACCGGCCCGGTCCCCGTGATCATGGAATTCGGTTTCGTCGGCCCTGCACGCGGCGGGCGAGCGCGGCGCGCCCGGCGCTCGCTCCCACGGGTCCCACCTGGCAACAGCAGGTCCTCGCGAAAGGCTGGGGCTACGCGACCATCTCACCCACCAGCATTCAGGCCGATAACGGCGCCGGTCTGACGCAGGGCATCATCGGCCTCGTCAACAAAGGCGAGCCGCGCAAGCCCGACGATTGGGGCGCACTGCGCGCCTGGGCCTGGGGCGCAAGCCGCGCGCTCGACTACTTCGAAACCGATAAAGCCGTGGATGCCAAACGAGTCGGCATCGAAGGCCATTCGCGCTACGGCAAAGCCACCGTCGTCACCCTGGCCTACGATCAACGCTTCGCCATCGCCTTCGTCAGTTCCTCCGGCGAAGGCGGCTTGAAGCTGCACCGCCGCAACTGGGGTGAACTCGTCGAGAACGTAGCGGCGACCAGCGAATACCACTGGATGGCAGGCAACTTCCTCAAGTACGCCGGCCCGCTCAACTGGAACGATCTGCCAGTCGACTCGCACGAACTGGTAGCTCTCTGCGCGCCGCGCCCCGTCTTCATCAGCGCGGGCGCGACCGAAGGCGATGGATGGGTCGACGCCAAAGGCATGTTCCTCGCCGGAGCCGGCGCGGGTCCTGTCTACAAACTTCTCGGCAAGAAAGATATGGGAACCACCGAATTCCCCGCGATCGAAACTCCTCTTGTCGATGGCGACGTCGCTTTCCGCCAGCACACCGGCGGACACACTCCCGGCCCCAACTGGCCCACGTTCATCGCGTTTGCCGATGCGATACCTGAATAGTCCTGCTGCGGCGACCATTGCCAAGAGTGCCAGGCGATAAACCTCGGGTCGCGGTGATCGGAGGCGGCCTCGCCGGACTCGCCGCAGCCGCCGCGCTCGGCAGCGCCGGTTTCGACGTCGTCATCTACGAATCGCGCAGTTTCCCCGGCGGCCGTGCCACATCCTGGCCGGTCGGCGGCGAAGACTCCGAAATGATCGACAACTGCCAGCACGTCCTGCTGCGCTGCTGTGTCAATCTACTCGATCTTTACCGACGCCTCGGTGTCGCCGACAAAATCCATTTCTACCGGGAGTTCTTCTTCATCGAGCCCGGCGGACGCACCTCAATCCTCAAGCGCGGAATCTTCCCCGCACCCGCGCACTTCTTCGGATCTTTCATCAAACTGAAGTTCCTCACCGTCGCCGACAAGCTCGCCATCGCGCGCGCCATCAATGCTATCCCGATCGAGCGCCTCTCGCGTTCCGATCTCGACCGCATCAGCATGCTCGACTGGCTCCGCGAGAAGCGCCAGACCGAAGGCGCCATCGAGCGCTACTGGCGTCAGGTGCTGGTCAGCGCCGTCAACGAAGAGCTCGACCGCATGGCCGCCGCGCACGGCTTTCAGGTCTTCTGGCTGGGCATGATCGCCCGCGCCGATTCCTACGAAATGGGCATCCCCGATGTCCCGCTGCGCGAACTCTACGACACCCGCGCGGTCCGCATCGAGCACCGCTCAGCCGTGACCTCAATCGAAACCTCCGACGCGGCCGTGCGCTCCTTGCAAACGCCTCACGGGCCCGCCACCGCCGACTACTACATTTCCGCGCTGCCCTTCGAGCGCCTGCGTCCGCTGCTGCCCGATCTTCCCATCGCCTGGGACCAGTTCGAGCACTCACCCATCACCGGCATCCATCTCTGGTTCGATCGCCCCGTCACCGATCTCCCCCACGCCACCCTCCTCGATCGCACCATCCAGTGGATGTTCAACAAGAGCGAAGGCCGCTACATCCAGGTCGTGGTGAGCGCGTCACGCAATCTGCTCGAAGCGCCGCGCAACCAGATCATCGATGACGCGGTGCGCGAACTCGCCGAATTCTTCCCTCTGGTCAAAGAAGCCCGCCTCGAAAAAGCCCAGGTCATCAAAGAAGTCCGCGCCACATTTTCCGCGAAGCCGGGCATGGAAACACTTCGCCCCTTATCGGGAACGCCTCTCAATAATTTCTTCCTCGCAGGTGACTGGACGCGCTCCGGCTGGCCGGCCACCATGGAAGGCGCCGTCCGCAGCGGCTACCTCGCCGCCGAAGCCGTTGCCGCCGCAGCGGGCGCTCCTCAGCGATTCCTGTTGCCGGATATCGCATAATAGAGCCAATGACCAGATTTTTCGCGGCGGCGATGCTCGTTTGTTCACTGCCGTTGCTTGCATTCGCCCCAACCAGCACCAGACTGACGGTTCAGGTCAACTCCACCGATACCGGAAAGCCGATCGACCGCGCCAGCGTGATCATCCGCTTTCGTCACGGCCTGAATCCCGTCAAGATGAAAAAAATCCTCACCAGCTGGGAAACGAAAACCAACCAGATGGGCAGCGTCACGGTCCCGGAAATTCCCATGGGCGAAGTGACCATCCAGATCATCGCCCAGCACTACCAGACGTTCGGAGATGTTTTCGAACTGACGATGCCCGAACAAACCGTCGCGATCAAACTGAATTCCCCGCAGGCCCAGTACTCCGAAGACTCGAAGACCAAATAACTGTTCTCGCGGGCGGATCCCCTGATCCGCGCCGGACCCCCGGTCCGGCTCTTCCATTCACCGGAACGTATCGCAATCCGAAATCCGCCCCGAATCCAAACCGCGCCGGAACCACCGCGCCCGCTCCGCCGAACTCCCATGCGTGAAAGACTCCGGATTCACATAACCCTGGCCCATACGCTGCAACCGGTCGTCCCCCACCGCCCCGGCCGCCCGCAACGCCGACGCCAGATCCCGCTGGTCCACCAGCTTCCGCTCTTCCGTCGAATGCGCCCACACTCCCGCGAAACAATCCGCCTGCAACTCCAGCCGCACCGATAGCGGATTCCTCTCACCCGGCTCGCTCTGCTGCAGCCTCCGCACCTTCGCCTCGGTTCCCAGAATCTTCTGCACATGATGCCCGATCTCGTGCGCAATCACATACGCCTGCGCAAACTCGCCCGGCGCCCCGAACCGCTGCTTCAACTCCCGGAAAAATCCCAGATCCAGATAAACCTTCTCATCCCCCGGACAGTAGAACGGCCCCACCGCCGTCTTCGCCCGCCCGCACGGTGAAGGAAACGAATCCCGATAAAGCACCAGCCGCGCATGATGATAAGGAACATGTCCCTGCGCCGGCAGAATCCGATCCCAGTTCTTCTGCACATCGTCGAGGATGAACGACACAACTTTGACTTCCGGCTCCTCGCGCCGGTCCTGCGCGGTGTTCGGCTGATGCCGGATTGCCTGCGGAAAAACATTCGGCTGAAGCACCAGGCTCAACAGGCCGAGGATAATGGTACCCGCAAGCCGAAATGTCCCGCCAACGCTATTCCGAATTCGCCGCTCGCACCTCTCGCTGTCCAATCCATTCGCGTTAAGAATGCAACGACCCGGCCATTCGCGTCAAGTGCCTCTCTGGCAGAGCCTGACTCACTTCGAAAAGGCGAAGATCGCCCCCGAGATCGCGATTCGCAACACCGTCGGCGTCGTTCTTCCGCTGATTGCCGGGGCGCTCCTCGACTATCCTTCCGCCGGTCTTGTCGGCGCGCTCGGCGCCCTCAACGTTTCTTACTCGGATAGCCGCGAGCCCTACATCACACGCGGCAGCCGCATGCTGGTTTCGAGCGCCCTTGTGGCCATTGCCGTCGCACTCGGATCTCTCTCGGGGAATTCCACGGCGGCATCGGTTCTGGTCGCGGGCTGTTGGGCTTTTGCCGCAGGCATGCTGGCCGCGCTCGGACCCAAAGCAGCCGACCTCGGCAGCATCACCCTGGTGACCATCATCGTCTTCGCCGCCAAACCCCTGCCTCCCGTCACGGCTCTCGAAGTGGCGCTGGTCGCGTTCTCCGGCGGTCTCCTGCAAACCATACTTTCCGTCGCCGTGTGGCCGCTCGGCCGTTACCGGCCCGAACGCCAGATCATCGCGGATTTGTACAAGACCCTGTCGAAACTCGCCTCCACTCCCGCCGGACCCGAATCCGCGCCGCCCGGCACCGACCAGCTCATTGGAACCGAGACCGCTCTCGCATCGCTCGCCCAGGATCGCAGCATGGAAGCCGAACGCTGCGTCTTCCTCCTGAACCAGGCCGAACGCCTCCGCCTTTCGCTCCTCACGCTGCGCCGCCTCGACCGCCGGATCGCGCAGAGACGAGCAGGGAAGCGAAGCCAGCGCCGCCATTGAACGGATTCTCGCTACCGCGTCGCTCGCGCTCGAATCCGTAAGCGTGAGTGTCATTCAGGGAAGGCCCATCGGCGCCGCCCGCCAGCTCACCGAAGCCGCGCGCCAGTTTCACGAACACCACGCCGGAGAACTCATCGCCGTTTCTCGCTGCCCTGATTCGCGACGCCGGCCATCAGATCGACGCGCTCGCCGGCCAGCTTCGCGCCGCCGCCCGCCTCTCCGGAAATGTGGTCCCCCACGAGACCGGCCAACCCTGGCAGCTGCGCTTCACCGGCTGGCGCGCGCGCCTCTATGCCAATCTCACGTTCCAGTCCACCGTGTTCCGCCATGCGGTTCGCCTCGCGCTCTGCGTCGCCGCAGGCGATGCCCTCGGGCTCGGCCTCCACCTCCAGCGCGCCTACTGGCTTCCCATGACGATCGCCATCGTCCTGAAGCCCGATTTCACCGCCACTTTCAGCCGCGGCATTCTGCGCATCGCGGGAACCTTCGCGGGCTTGCTCCTCGCCACCGCGCTCTTTCATTTCCTCCACACCGGAATCGCGAGCGACATCGCCCTCATCGCCGTATTCACGTTTCTCCTGCGCTGGATTGGCCCCGCGAATTACGGCGTCTTCGTCACCGCCCTGAGCGCGTTCGTCGTCCTCCTCGTCGCCGTGAGCGGAGTGGACCCGAACCCCGTAATCGCGGCCCGTGCCCTCAACACAGCGCTCGGCGGCGCTCTGGCGCTTGCCGCTTACTGGCTGTGGCCCACCTGGGAACAAACGAAGGCCGGCCCGGTGCTCGCTGATTTGATCACGGCCTATCAAAACTATTTCCGCGCCGTCGCCGATGTCTACGCCGGAGATCCGATCCGGATACCGATCTCGACGCCGTTCGTTCCAAAGCCCGCGTGGCCCGCGCCAATGCCGAGAGCTTTCCTCGGCCGCATCGTTGCCGAGCCAGGCATTTCGCCCGAGCGCGCCAACCCGTCTCAACACGATCCTCGTCAGCTCCCACGGCTTCGTTCGCAGCGCGATGGCGCTCGAATCCGATTTGAATCACCCTCGCGAACCCGCCGGCCCGGCCGACCTCGACTTCCTGCGCGACGTCGATCGAACCCTGCTCGCGATTGTCGATACCCTGCGCACCGCGACAAAACTCCCCAACGATCTCCCCGACCTGCGCGAAGCCCATAACCGCATCGAAGACCGCTACGGCCTCTTCGGTGTCGAGACCGATCGCATCGTCACCAGCCTGAACACCATGCGCGAACAGATCGTGAAACTCCTTCATGGCTGAGCCCGGTCGACATACCATCGGGATACGGGCCGCTCCTGAAAGACGGCCCCTTCGAGGCGTTTCTCTGGACGCAATTCCTCGGCGCGTTCAACGACAACGTCTTCAAGATGATCGTCTCCGTCTTCGCGGTCAGCGCCGCGGCCGGAGCGAACATCAGCAGCCGCAACCTCGCGCTCGCAGGCGCGGTCTTCGTAATTCCGTTTCTCCTCTTCGCCGGATACTCGGGCCAGCTGACCGACCGCTTTTCGAAAACGCGCGTCCTCCAGATCACCAAATCGCTCGAGATCTTCACCATGCTTCTCGCGATCGCAGCGCTCCTCGCCGGCCGCATCGAATATCTCCTCGTCGTGCTCTTTCTTCTCGCCACGCAGGCGAATTTCTTCAGCCCCGCGAAATACGGCATCCTTCCCGAGATGCTGGGCGAAGCGCAACTCACGCGCGCCAATGGTTTGCTCGAACTCACCACGTTCGTTGCCATCGTGATCGGCACCAGCTTCGGAACCTTCCTCTTCCAGCACTGGCAGAACACGCCTCTGCGCATGGGCCTCGCGCTGCTCGCCATCGCCGTCGCGGGCTCTCTCGCCAGCCTCGGGATACGCAAAGTCCCCCCCGCAGGCTCAAAAGCAGCGAACGCGCCGTTCAACTGGAACCCGTTCCACGAAATCGTCGAAGGCGCGCGCGTACTCCGGCAGCGAAAACCGCTCGCGCTCTCCGTATACGGCATCTCCTGGTTCTGGTTCGTCGGCGCTCTTTTCCAGCTCGCGTTACTCCTGCTGGGCGCGGAGGTTCTCCATGTCGACGAAACCAAAGTGGGCCTTCTCGTCGCAGCCCTGGCCGCGGGCATCGGACTCGGCAGCGTCGGCGCCGGCGCGCTCTCCGGGGACTACATCGAGCTCGGTCTTGTCCCCATCGGCTCGGCGCTGATGGGAATCGCATCCATCGCGCTGGGCGCCACCACCAGCTACATGCACGCCATCGTCTGTCTCGTCGCCGTCGGAGCAGGCGGCGGTTTCTTCGCCGTTCCGCTCAACGCCTTTCTGCAGGAAGAAGCCCCCGCCACGGAAAAAGGACGCATCCTCGCCACCAACAACTTCGCCAACATGGTCGGCGTCATTCTCGCTTCAGGATTCCTCTGGCTGCTGCACGATCAGTTCCACTGGAACGCCGCGATGATCATCCTCGCTCTCGGCGTCCTGATGCTCGTCGGCTCAGTGATCCTTGCCGTCCGCATGCCGCTGCCGGTCGTCCGCTTCGTCCTCTGGTGCATCACGATGACTGGTCTTCCGCGCTTCGCTTCGAAGGCCGCGAAAACATCCCCCGCACCGGCCCCGCGCTCTTGATCTCGAATCACATCTCGTACGCCGATGCGCCGTTCGTCGGCTCTACCATCCGCAGCCGCAACATCCACTTCCTGATGTGGCAGCCCATCTTCGATGTGCCCGTCGTGAACTATTTCTTTCGCGTCCTGCAGGCGATTCCCATCGATGAACGCTCGCCCAAAGGCACCATACGCGCGCTCCGCGCCGCTCGTGAGCAGCTTCTCCGGGGCGAACTGGTCGGCATCTTCCCCGAAGGCTCCATCTCGCACTCCGGTGAAGTGGAGCCACTTCCAGCGCGGCTTCGAACGCATCCTCGCAGACACCGGTGCGCCGGTGGTCCCTGTCCACATCGACGGCATGTACGGCCACCCGCTCAGCTGCAAAGGAGGCGCCCCGTTTCGCAGCTGGCAGAAACTCTGGCGTCCCGCCGTCACCGTCCGCATCGGCCCCCCGATCCCGGGCCCCGCCACCGGCGATGAACTACGCCAGGCTGTGCTGAGTCTGAAATCCCGATAACATAAATGCAAACCATTTCCGGAAACACACGTCAACCGTTCAGATGCGCAACGCAATCCTGCGCCGTCCTGATTCTCGCCGCCGGCCTGCATGCGCAGCCCGCCGGGACGTTCACGTTCGAAGTCGCGACGATTAAACCCGCGGCGCCTGCCTGAGCCCGGAAAGCCCATGATCATCGGCATCAGGGGCGGCCCCGGGATCCGCCGATCCCGGACAGATCAACGCAAACAGAACCACGTTGAAGATGCTCCTGATGACCGCATATGACGTGAAGCCGTATCAGATCACGGGGCCGCCGTGGCTCGACAGCGAACGCTACGACATCATCGCCAAAGTTCCGGCCGGAGCCACGAAAGATCAGGTCAAAGTGATGTGGCAGAATCTCCTCGCGGACCGTTTCGGCCTCACCCTTCACCATCAGTCGAAGGTTTTCCAGGTGGAGGAAATGCAGATCGCCAAAGGCGGGAAAGCTGAAGGAAACGACGCTGCGCCACGCGCGACCGATACACCCGAGCGCAGCCATGCCGCCGGAGCGCTCCGCCGCCCCAGGGCTCTGCCAGGCCCGTTTCACCCCCCCGAAAATGGATAAGAACGGCGTGCCCGAACTGTCAGCTCCCGGACTGATCATGATGATGAGGATGGGCCCGACCGGTCCGAGCGCCCACATGGTTGGCAAGGCGCAGACCACCGCGCAACTGGCGGGTATGGTTGGCAACGAACTCGACCGGCCCGTCGTCGATAAGACCGGTCTCACCGGAAAATACGACTTCGTCCTCGAGTTCGCGCCCGACCCCAGCCGTTTCCGCATGCCGCCCGGAGTCGCCTCCGGTCCCGCCAGGTCCCCGGGCCTGGCGGCCCGGGCCCAGGCGGTGACGCAAACGCAACCGATCCCTCTGGCCTGACCATCGTCGGTGCGCTGCAGCAGCAACTCGGCCTGCGCCTCGTATCCACCAAAGCCCCGCTCGACACCCTCGTCATCGATCACGCCGAAAAAGTACCCACCGACAACTAACCGCGATGTTACGATGAACCCAGGTATGCACAAGTGGCTGCTACAGCTGATCGCCCTCATCCTCGTGATGACTGCGGCGCTCAACGCCCAATGCTTTGCCACCTGCGCCATCACGTCCGTCGCGCAACCGCCCGATCACGCCTGCTGCCCGCACCACAAAGCCACTCATGCCGATACAGTGCAGGCGCCATCCCTGCCCGCTGCTCTGGCGTTTGAGATCGCACCGCAACTCATTCCGGCGCCGATAACTTCGCGAGCCGATTTCGCCGCGACCACTCTCCTGCCTCCACCCAACCGCCCCGCACTGACCACCGCCCTGAGACTCTAGAGCACTTTCGAATCACCGCACCTTCGTTTCCGAGCCGTCGCGTTTCCGAGCCGCGACTGCGTACCAGCGGTTATGCGAGCTAGCTCGCCGTTGTCTCCAGGGAGTGAAGCCGTGTCTTATCGACAAGCCTTGATCATTCTTGCGTCTCTATCATCCTCCGCGTACGCCCAAATGGCGGACATGAATCCCGCCGGCATGTTCCTCATGGATCTCTCCTCCGGCACCTCGATGAATCCGCCCGCCTGGCCCATGCCGATGACCATGCATCCCATCGCCTCGTGGAACATCATGCTCATGGGACAGGCCTTCCTCGTCGACACCCAGCAATCAGGCCCGCGCGGAGGCGACAAGCTCTATTCAACGAACTGGCTGATGGCCGCAGCCGGGCACAAACTCGGAGCCCACGGAGCCATCCAGGCCAACCTCATGCTCAGCCTCGAACCCGCCACCATCACCGATCGCCGCTACCCGCTGCTCTTCCAGACCGGCGAAACAGCCTTCGGCGTCCCGCTCGCGGACGCCCAGCATCCCCACAACCTCATCATGGGTCTCGGGCTCCAATACGCGTACACCCTGACCGCCAACACAACGCTCGAACTCTACGCCGCACCCGTAGGCGATCCTGCCCTCGGTCCCACCGCCTACCCCCATCGCGCCTCCGCCATGGAAATTCCGCAAGCCCCGCTCTCCCACCACTGGCAGGATTCCACCCACATCGCCGACGACGTCATCACCGCAGGCATCGCCTGGCGCACCATCAGGCTCGAAGCCAGCGGCTTCCACGGCGCCGAACCCGGCGAGAACCGCTGGATCATCCAGGCCGGCGCAATCGATTCCTGGTCGGCGCGCCTCTGGTATTTCCCCTCCAAACGCTGGGTCGCGCAATTCTCCGCCGGAAGGCTCACCCGGCCCGAAGCTCTCGAACCCGGCGACCAGATCCGCCTCACCGGCTCGCTCCAGTATTCGAAACCAATGCAAGGCGGAACCTGGTCCTCCAGTCTCATCTGGGGCCGAAATCACAGCACCGCTACGCACCGCAATCTGAACTCGTATCTCGCGGAATCGGTGCTGCCCATCCGCACCCGAAACTTCATCACCGGCCGCATCGAACTCGTCGACAAAGACGAACTCTTCGACGCCGACCCCACCCTGAGCGCCACTCTCGACACGCGCTACGGAAGCACCTTCCGCATCGGCGCATATACCATCGGCTACACGCGCGACTATCGATATCTTTCCCCGCATCGAGACAGGCATCGGTGCCAACATCGAAACTTACTCGCTCCCCGCTGCAATCAAGCCATACTACGGCGACCGCCCCGTTGGCGGAAACATATTCCTGCGAATCCGACTGAAAGGACGAGGTTGATCATGAAACGACTCTCTACTTACCCTGACTCTCACTGGTGTGCTGGCTGCGGCAACCACGCCCCAAACCATCACCGGCGTAATCACCGATACAATGTGTGGATCGAAACACAACATGACCAAAGGCCAGCCCGACGACGACTGCACCCGCCTCTGCGTGAAAGGCGCCCGCGAGTTCGCCCTCTATGACGGCAACACTCTCTGGAAGCTCAGCGACCAGAAAACGCCCGCCCGCTTCGCCGCGAAACAGGTCAAAGTAACCGGAGCAGTCGACTCCAAAGCGATGACCATCAAAGTGACCAGCATCGAACCGGCAGAATAGAATGCGCCTTCGTTGGTTTCTCGCCGGAGCCATCACCCTCGCCATCCTGCTCGCAGGCGCGGGCGTCGATCTATCTCAAGACCATCGCGCACGGCCTGAGCGCCCGCGCGCGTCCGACCGCATTCGAAGACTTCGCCGCCAGTATCGCGAAGGATCTCGCTCTCCCCGCCGGTGCCAGACAACAACAGAATCCGGTACCCGCCTCCGCCGAAGTTCTCGCCGAAGCGCGTGAGCACTGGGCCGATCACTGCGCCGCCTGTCACGCCAACGATGGCAGCGGCCAGGTTCCCATGGGGCAGGGAATGTACCCCCAGGCGCCCGACATGCGCACCGAAAAAACGCAACACAAGACCGACGGCGAGTTGTTCTACGTCATCGAAAACGGCATCCGCCTGAGCGGCATGCCCGCCTGGGGCGGGGTACACTGCCCACGGCCGCGAAGACTCCTGGAAGCTCGTCCGCTTCATCCGCCATCTCCCCGGCCTCTCGCCGGAGGAGATCAAACAGATGGAAACGCTCAATCCCAAAACACCCGCCGATCTCGAAGAAGAAAAGCAGGAAGAAGAATTTCTGAAGGGCGGCTCACCGCCCGAAACGCATCACCATCACCACTAACAAAGGAGTCTTATGAAAACAGCAAAACGATACTTGCCGCGTTTGTACTCACAGCGGGCGCATATGCCCACAACGGAATCGAGCACGTCATGGGAACCCTCAGCGCGAAGTCCCCGGCTTCCGTGATCGTCGAAACCCCGAAACATACCAAAGTAACGGTCCTGCTGGACGCCGCGACAACCTACAGCTTCAACGATAAGAAAGCCGTCGCTGGACGATCTCAAGCTCGGCGAGCGCGTCGTCGTAAACGCCAAAGAGAGCGCCGACGAAAAGCTCCACGGCGTGAGTATCCGCTGGGGCGCCAACTCGACCGCCCAAGCCGATCACGACGAGCCAAAAAAATAAACGCAGTTCTCTCGACTCGTGATACTGTTCCGGTCGGCTGCGAGTTTCTGCATTTCAGGAGAGATTTCCCGCAGGGCAGGCCGTCGTCTTGCACTGGCCTGCACACTCGCCGGACGTCATGACCGCTGTCGAGGATGGCCGGCCGTGCGAGCATCCGCTTCGGCGGACTCGCGCAGGTCTTCTACAACCTGACCTCCACATCCTGATCCACCCGGATCTCCCCACCCTCCAGCACCTCGCAGTTCAGCGCCAGCTTCCCCCCGAACCGCTTCACAATATCCCGCAAAACCCCCGGATCGTACGCCAGAGTATCCGGATCGACCATCGTCATGTTGCACCGCGCCCGCAGGTCATGAACTCCGATCGCCGTATCGCCGATCCGGATCTCCCCGCCCTCCCATGTGCGCTCCGCAAGTCCCACAACTCCGCCGATCACGATGTTGGGCCGCAGCCGTCGCCCGTCCCTCCCGAATTCCGCAATCGCACCGTCCGTCGCCACCAGTAGCGGAAGCACGTCGAACCGGCTGTCCACGCTTTCGTCGCGCACCAGTCGCGCCTCCGGGCCGACGATCTTCCGCACGGCCGCCAGCACCGCCGGATCGCTCCAGAGCTTGCCGTCAATCAACGGATTCCCCGCCACATCCAGCGTCGCTTTGAACCCCAGCAAATCCGGCCACGTGCGCGCCGTGGCGACCCGTCCGGGCGCATGTTGCACCTGCACTACTCGGTCACCCGGAATCCCCGCCGCAGTCAGCCGCGCCGACCGCAACCTTTCGCCCGCCATCGACTTCACCGGATAACGCCAGATCTCCCCAACATACATAGGTCTGATCAGATGCCTTCTCCGCCCGATTCGTCGCATCGCGCCAATTTCACGGTATATTTGATCCCAACATGCAGCGTCCGCCGCTCCCCGCACTCATCGGCTTTCTCGCAGACTACGACCCGCACATCGCGGATCTCGCCCTCGCTTTGCGCGAAATCATTCTCGAGGAAGCGCCCTATGCGTCCGAGTCCATCTACCGCGTCTACACAGTCGCGATGTGGTTCGGCTTCAGCGGAAAGATGAAGGACATGTTCTGCTACATCACCACCCACGCCAGGCATGTGAATCTCGGCTTCCCGCACGGCGCGACGTTGCCGGATCCGAATCAGGTGCTCGAAGGTGAAGGCAAGGCCATCCGGCACATCCCGTTCGTAACCCTGCGCGACCTCGAGCGGCCGTTCGTGCGACGTTACATACAGGCGGCGATGGAACACGCCGCGCCCGCGGGGAAGCGCGGTACGGGGAAGAGCGTAATCAAGGGCAGGGCTTGATTTGTCTTATCGGCGTTCCGCGCGCCTGATTCAATTCTCCGTAGCTGTCCTCTCGATGTGGGTCACAACGAGCATCTCAACAGCAGCTTTGCGGGATTCAATACGCAGGCCGTATTTCTTAACCGCCTCGGAAATCGAAGGTGCGGGATCAGCTGTGCCTGCGCCCACGGAACTCTTCGGCAGCCCCCGCTGACCTCAGGCGCGAACGTCAGACTGAAGTCGTACAGCCCCTAACACCGGTCATATCGACCACCGGCCGCGCCGTAAACCGCGACGTGACCCCGACGAACGCCAGCATATTAGCTGCCGGTGCCGTTACCCTGACACCGGCTGATGTCCCGCCCCAATACACCAGCGACCTCGGTTTCCCATCCGTCCCCATGGCGACGCGAGCCTGGTCTTCCGGCTTGATCTTCGTTGCCGTGAGTTTCGGTCCACCCTTGTCGACCAGCAGAGCGTAGACCGCCATTTCCTTTGTCTCGCGCCGCGTTGTCAGCGCAAACCGTTCTGCCCGCAGCGACTGCAGCATCTCCGGAATCTGATCCGACGAGGCGCCCTTGGGCAGCCGGCCATTAATCTCAAAGCGAGTGTTGGCCATCCACTCCGGCGCGACGATCTGGAAATCCCTCACCCGAAATGCGCCGCGGATGCAGTCCCGCAGCGTAATATTCGTGAACCGCCCGATGGCCGGGTCTGCAGCCATACCCACCAGCAAGGGGTTCGGAGGATTCGGATCGGACGCCTTGACTGACGCCACCTCGAACGATGGCTTATCTTGCTGAGCGAAGGCAACACCGAACAAGGCCACACAAGCCCAGATCGCAAATGACTTCATACGACGAAATAATATCGCTTTTCTCGCCCGATGATCACGAGGCCCACGGAATGACTATTCGAACGAAAATCAATGGAGACCGGCGATACCGGTGCGCCGGAGTGGGGCGGCCAATCCTGCCTGCGGACTGGCTTTCCAGCCAGTCCAGCCGCTGAAAGGCGGCAGGAGGCGGTCAGGTATTACATGAGGCATGAACCTGTATGTACACTCCCTCATGGAGGACTTTCGGAGCGCCTGTAGTGCTATTCCATTGCTCGCCGTCAACTGCCCTGCGCCGTGACAGATTACTCTAACCTTATAGGGGCATCGTCGCCACGCGGCTAAATGCTGCATCAGTGCTCTTGCGGTCCAGAACTCCCGCAACAAGCTCTCGTGAAGCTGCTGCAATCTGACATCGCAACTGATAAAGACCTCCTCGACAATCTGCAGCGCTCGCCCAAAGCGACCGCCATCGATACCGTAGCAGGAAGCCGCGAAGCCCTGGCGGCTTCCGTCCAATCGCAGCGGGTGATCGCCAAAGCCCTCTCCGCTCTTGTCCAACTGATGGAGCACCATCCTGAAGGAACCAGAGTATGCCGCAATCGGGCCGATGAATACCTGACGCAGGCCGGTCACAATCGCCAAAAATAATTCCGCGCATAGACCTATCTCCAATACCTACGGCCTGTTGGAGAAGATCCAGAGCGTCGCATCGCACGCCACTCAACCCCGATTTCCCGCCGCCTCGTGCTACTTCTGAGCCGAGGTTAACCAATGCTGTCCGATAAACAACTCACGGCCAACCGCGCCAACGCCCAGCTTTCCTCGGGTCCGAAATCCGAGGAAGGCAAACGAAGATCCAGCCTGAACGCCCGTCGTCATAACCTGACCGGACAGCTAACCGCGATGCCCGAAGAGGATCGCATTGCCCATGACGCGTTCGCAGAAGCGCTGATCAAAGCCATGGCCCCCGAAGGAGCGCTCGAACTCCAACTCGCCCAGCGCATCGCCACCGATTCCTGGCGTCTCAACCGCTCAAGCGCCATCGAAGACAACATCTTCGCTCTCGGCCTCTTCGACCATTCCAGCGACATCGACGTCGACCACCCCGAACTCCACAGCCGCGCTGACCGCCGCCCGCACGTTTACGCGCGAAGCCAAAAGCGTCGAATTCCTGACGCTCTACGAGCAGCGCATCAATCGCAGCCTCCAGAAGAACCTCGCCTTACTCCCGCAGCTCCAGGCCACCCGCAAAGCCGAGCGCAAAGCAGAACTGGAGAAAGCCGTCCGGCTCAAAGAAAAGCTGCTCAAGCTCAATGAGAAAAAGACCTTATCCAATGATCCGGCCGGCGACTCCATGAAGGAAGATGGCTTCGTTTTTTCGAGCGGCCATATCCATGCCGTCAGCGACCTTGACCGCCACCCGGACCAGCCCAAACACACCGATTTCGATCGACCGGAGAACGCGCAAGCCGCGTGAAGGCCGCTCAGCAGGAAAAAGAGGTGATCTTTCATATCGAACATCGCGGCGCATATCGGGAACCTCGCCGGTCCAACGCCAAAGCCTCGTCTTGCGTCGGGCCGCTGGCATCCATCGGCGCGCCAGAAATCGCACAGTCGGCCGGAAATCCAATACCTCGCCATAAAACCGCTATGCTACGATTGGAGAGTTAATCCTGCAAGCGCTTTCCCTTGCATTTCAAATCACTTAGATGAATCTTCGCTCTCTTTTCAGCCTGTTTTCGTCGGACCTCGCCATCGATCTCGGCACCGCAAATACTCTCGTCTACGCCAAGGGGAAGGGCATTGTAGTCAACGAGCCCTCCATCGTCGCGCTCAACAAGACCACCGGGGAAGTGGAAGCGGTTGGCAAGGAAGCGAAGGAGATGCTCGGCCGCACTCCCGGCAACATCGTCGCCATCAAACCGATGAAAGACGGTGTCATCGCCGATTTCAAAGTCACCGAGAAGATGCTGAATTACTTCATCCACAAGGCGCACAATCGCAAGATGCTCGTGCACCCGAGGATCGTAATCGGCGTCCCCAGCGAAATCACTCAGGTCGAAAAACGCGCGGTCATGGATTCGGCCTATCGTGCCAAAGCCAGCGAAGTTCATCTCGTCGAACAGGCGATGGTGGCGGCCATCGGCGCGGGTCTTCCCATCACGGAACCCTCCGGCAACATGGTGGTCGATATCGGCGGCGGCACTACGGATATCGCAGTCATTTCGCTCTCGGGAATCGTCTACTCCCGCTCGGTGCGCGTCGCCGGCAATGCGATGGACGACGCCGTCATGCTCTACCTCAAGCGCAAGTACAACCTGTTGATCGGCGAGCGCACGGCCGAGACCATCAAGATGGAAATCGGTTCTGCATTCCCTCTCGACAAAGAGCTGACGATGGAAATCAAAGGCCGCAACCTTATCGAGGGTGTGCCCAAGACGCTCATCATCAAGGACGACGAGATCCGCGAAGCGCTCTCCGAGTGCATCGCGACCATCATCAACGGCATCCGCGTCGCACTCGAACGCACGCCGCCCGAACTGAGCGCCGATATCAGCGACCGGGGTATCGTGCTGACCGGCGGTGGCGCGCTCATCAAGAACCTCGACAAGCGCATCCGCGAGGAAACCGGCCTGCCCGTTTCGATCGCCGACGACCCGCTGGCATCAGTCGTGCTCGGCACAGGCAAGATGCTCAGCGACTTCAAACTCCTGCGCAAGATCTCGATCGATTAGCGACAATAAAGGAGCGCGGTCTCGTCGCTTCGTTTATGGAATCGCTGTTTTATCGTTACCGGAATATCATCGTCCTGCTGTTGGTCATGTGCGCGCAGATTGTTCTGCTCGCCTGGCAGGTAAAGAGCGACAATGACGTTCCGCTTGTGCGCGTCTGGGCCGTCACCGCCGTTACGCCGGTCGCAAGTGCGATCGAGTTGACGCGCAACGGCACCACCGGTTTCTTCGCCAACTATTTCGAGCTGAAAAATGCGCGCCAGCAGAGCCGCAAGTTGACGATCGAAGTCAACCGTCTGCGCCTCGAAAATCAGTTCCTCAAGAACGAGCTCGCCTCGGCGCAGCGCGCCGAGTCACTCGCCGGCTTTCAGGCGCATAACCCTTCGAAGATGATCGGCGCGCGGGTGATCGGCGCCACACCGGGCATGGGTACAAAGTCGGTGCTGATCGATCGAGGATCGGCCTCGGGAATTCGCCGGCAGATGGCAGTGGTTACACCGGATGGAATCGTCGGCAAGGTCATCGCCGTATTTCCGTTCGCGAGCCAGGTGCTTTCGGTCACCGACCCCGGTTTTTCGGCCGGCGTTGAATCGCAGAAAAACCACGTCCACGGCGTCTTGAAAGGGCTCGGCAACGGCACCACGCGCGTAGATTACGTGCCCGGTAGCCAGAAAGTCGAAGTGGGCGAGACTTTCTACACATCCGGTGAGGACCGCGTGTTTCCCAAAGGCCTGCCGGTGGGCAAAGTGACCGGCGTCCACGAAGGCGGCAACTTCCAGGACATCACCGTACAACCCGCAGGAGCCGAAGCCGCGCCCGAAGAGGTGCTGGTGATTCTGGATCCGGTCCATCAGACCATTCCGGAAGAGGCATCCGCGGAGACGCCCGTCTTCCTCGCTCCCGATGTGAAGCCGGAGGGGAATCCAAACGATCAGTCGCCGCAACCAGGCCCTGCGCTCACCGAAGCGGATAAGCTCCGGGCGCAATACCAGAAGATCGGCGATGCGCAGAAGCACGAATTTGGAGTGGGCGGACCAGGCACACCGCCGCCCAACTTCAACCTGAAAGTTCCCGGCGTAAACGCCCCAGCCGCGCCGGTCGGCGCCACGGGCAACTCAGGCGCGGCCAAGCCACACGCCGCCGCGCCGATAGGTTCCACGGGCACGTCAGGCTCGGTCAAGCCGCGCACCAGTATTGCGCCGGTAGGTTCCACCGGCAACTCAGGACCAGTCAGGTTAAATCCCGGCGTTGCGCCGACAGGCTCCAGAGGAGCTACCGGCGCGCCAGTTGTCAGGACGGCGCCGCCCGTCAAAACCCCTCCCTTAGAACCCGAGCCTGAGCCCTGATGGAATACCCGGTGAGCAGTAGAATCATGGTGGATAGCGCCCGCCAGGTCCGAAGCACTTCCTATCCGATCTGGGTATACTTCGCCGTCCCTCTGCTCGCACTGCTGATTCAGGTCTATTTGCCGCTGTTTGAGACGTTGCGGTTCATTTCACAGATCGAACTGCCGCTTCTCGTCACCATTTATTTCGCGCTCATGCGGAGATCGCAGTTGCGAGGGCTCGCGATCGGCGTCGTCCTGGGCCTTGCGCAGGATTCGCTCTTCCAGCAGCCGCTCGGAATGTACGGCATCTGCAAAACGCTCGTCGGTTACTTCTCGGCATCCATCGGCATGCAGTTCGACGTGGAACACGCCCTGGTGCGGCTCGTTCTCTGTTTCATCTTTTATCTGTTTCACCAGTTCTTTTACTGGTTGTTGCAGCGGTCGTTACTCGACCAGCCAGTCGTGTTCCAACTCCAGAAGGATTTGGTTCTGGCGGTGATCAACGCCCTGATCGGCGTCATTCTTTTCCATTTCCTCGACATGCTGAGGAAGCGTGAATGACGTTAACGAAGCAGGTCTTCCAGTTGAATTCTGGAGCCTGTCTTCTCGTCCCGGTACTTGACGATCACAGGCGTATAAATCGAAATTCCCCAGTCTTTGCCGGGCCCGATCGTGACGGCGCGCGAACCCGCGATAACGACGGCGCCTTCCGGAACAACCAGCGGCTGTTCGTCGGTCGCGCGATACACTTGCCCGCGCACCAGATCGTAGACCGGGGTCGAGCGGTTAAGAATCGTGCCGGTGCCCAGCACCGCCTGCTTCTTCACAACCGTGCCTTCGTAGACGCCGCAGTTGCCGCCGACCAGCACATCGTCTTCAATGATCACCGGCAGCGCGCCCACCGGCTCGAGCACGCCGCCGATCTGCGATGCCGCCGAGATGTGGCAGTTGCGCCCCACCTGCGCGCAACTCCCCACCAGCGCGTGCGAATCGATCATGGTGCCATCGCCGACGTATGCGCCCACGTTGACGTACATCGGCGGCATGCAGATCACGCCTTTGCCGATGAAGCAGCCATCGCGAATGCTCGACCCGCCGGGCACAATCCGCACGCCATCGGCAGCGGTGAACTTCCGCACCGGGTACGTGGACTTGTCGAGAAACGGCTGGCGCACCGGGTCGATCGACATATCGACAATCGAACCCATCCGGAAGCCAACCAGGATGCCTTTCTTGACCCAGCCGTTCACACGCCAGCCGCTCTTTTCGGCGGCGTCCGGCTCGGCGGCGCGAATAGTGCCCGCGTTCAAAGCCTGCTTGAATTCCGCGAACAGCGCGAAGTGCTCTGCGGTGTATTTCTCCGGTGGGTTATCGAAAAGTTCGTCGATCCGCTTCAACTAATGTGCTCCCGCGGCGGCCATCAGGCCGACCGATTCCAGTACCTGTTCGATCTTCTGTTTGCTTGCGCCGAGCGGCTCGACGAGCGGCAGCCGGTACACCGGATCGAGAAGCCCCATCGCCGACATGCCCCACTTCACGGGGATCGGATTCGCTTCCACGAAGTTGATCTCCATCAGCGGCAGCCATTGGCGCTGCAGTCTGCGCGCGCCAGCGAAGTCGTTCTGGTTCGCGAGGCGCGCCAGTTCGCTCATCGCGCCGGGAATCTGATTCGACGCCACCGAAATGACGCCGCGCCCGCCGAGCGCAATCACCGGCAGCGTCATCGCATCGTCGCCGGAAAGCACGATGAACTTCTCCGGCACTCTGCTGAATAATCTCGGCGATCTGCGTGATGTTTCCCGAGGCTTCCTTGATCCCGATGATGTTCGATTGCGGCGAGACGCACCAGCGTCGCCGGCTCGACGTTCACGCCGGTGCGGCCCTGCACGCTGTAGAGAATGATCGGAATGTCAATCGCCTCGGCGATGGCCTTGTAGTGCTGGTAGAGGCCTTCCTGCGTCGGCTTGTTGTAGTAGGGCGTCACGGAGAGGATGCCGTCCGCGCCGAGTTTCTGGCAGGCGCGCGCGAGCTCGATGACTTCGTGCGTGTTGTAGCCGCCCGCGCCGGCGAGCACGGGGACTTTCTTCGCCGGCTTCTTCGACCGTGATCTCGACCACTCGCAGGTGCTCTTCGCGCGTGAGCGTCGGACTTTCGCCCGTGGTTCCGCACGGCACCAGAAAATCGATGCCCTGCATCGATCTGGCGCCGGACCAGCTTCCGCAGCGTCGCTTCATCGAGCGACCCGTCTTTTCGGAACGGAGTAACCAGCGCCGTTCCGCATCCTGTGAACATGTCTCACCTCCCGAACAAAACATCTCCGAATTCGTAAAAACCCTTTTTGCCGACTACCCATTCGGCGGCTTTCATCGCGCCCCGCGCGAAACCTTCGCGGCTGCGCGCGGTGTGCCGCAGCGTGATTGTATCGGCTGCGCAGTCGAAGCCGATCTCGTGCGTGCCCGGGATCGCTCCGGCGCGGTTCGAGGCGACGTCGATGTGGCGTCGGTAGCCCGCCTCGCTCATCTCCTCCACCAGCTTGATCAGCGTTCCCGAAGGCGCGTCTTTCTTGGCCGAATGATGAATCTCCCAGGCCCACGCTTCGTACTCCGGCTCGTTCGCGAGCAGTTTCGCCGCCGCTTCAACGATGCGGAAGAATACATTCACGCCGATGGAAAAATTCGGACTCCAGACCAGACCGATTCCATTCCGCTCGACCACGCTCTTTACGTGAGCAGTGTGCTCCAGCCAGCCGGTGGTGCCGACCACCAGATTCACGCCCAGCGCCGCAATGCGCTCGATGTTTCCGACCACGGTCGACGGCACCGAGAAATCGATCGCGACATCCACGTTCGCGAAATTCGCCGCGGTGATGCCTTCGAAGTTCGCGTTGTTGAACTCGTCGAGTTTCAGCGCGACGGCGACGCCTCGTTCGGGGGCGAGCTGCTCGATCATGCGCCCCATTTTCCCGTAGCCGACGATGGCGATATTCATTCGAAGACCTCGGGATCGAGGTTGCTGAAGAACTCGCGATGGAGGGCTTCGACCGCATGACGAAGATCCTTCTCCGCCACCACCACGCTGAGGTTCAGCAGCGATGCGCCTTGCGAGATCATCCGGATGTTGACGTCCTCGAGCGCGCTGAACACGCGCACGGCCACTCCCGGAGTGTCGCGGATATTCTCGCCCACCAGGCAGACGATCGCCTGGTCGAGCTCCATCGGCACTTCGGCAAACTCGCTCAGCTCCTGCCCGATCGTCTCCATCTGGCCGATGTTGTCGATCGTCAGCGACACGCTGACTTCGCACGTCGCCACCATATCGACCGGCGTTTCGTAGCGGTCGAAGATTTCGAAGATGCGGCGCAGAAATCCGTGCGCCATCAGCATGCGCGTGGAGTGGATATTGACCAGCGTGATCTTCCGCTTGCAGGCGATGGACTTCACGACGTTGCTGCAATGCACCGTCTCGGCAACGATGCGCGTGCCCGGCACTTCGGGCCGGCGCGAGTTCAGAATCAGCACCGGAATATTGCTTTCGATGGCCGGAATCACCGTCGCAGGATGCAGCACCTTCGCGCCGAAGTAGGCCAGTTCCGCGGCTTCGGCGAACGAGATCGTCTTGACGCGATGCCCGCCGGGAAGAATGGTCGGATCGGCGGTGAGCATGCCGTCCACGTCGGTCCAGATCTGGATCTCTTCAGCCCGAATGCCCGCGCCGACGATCGACGCCGTGAAGTCGGAGCCGCCGCGGCCCGAGCGTTGTCGTCACGCCGTCTTCGGTCGAGCCGATGAAGCCGCCCATCACGACCACCTTGTCCTTCGCCAGCGGCGGGCAGGGTATCGGCGAGGCGCTGGTAAGTCTCCGTGATAGAGCGGCGCGGCCTGCGTGTGGCGGTGATCGGTGACGATGACTCTGCGCGAATCGACGTGCACCGCTGGCACTCCGAAGTGTTCGAACGCGAGCGCCACGATGTAGCTGGACAGGCGCTCGCCGTAACTGGAGATGGCGTCGATCGAGCGCGGCGTCAGTTCGCCGAGCACGGCGAGGCCTTTGACGAGTTCGGTCAGCTCCTGAAAATGATCGTCGAGCGTGCGGTCGAGTTCGGCGCGATGCGCCAGCGGGACGACCTGGCGCGCCTCGCGGGAATG
Organism: Terriglobia bacterium; assembly: GCA_963809655.1. Classification (GTDB taxonomy): domain Bacteria; phylum Acidobacteriota; class Terriglobia; order Bryobacterales; family Bryobacteraceae; genus BOG-234. The sequence continues at coordinate 158,909 of CAWEKQ010000034.1, forward strand.
AAAATCGCGCAGGTCGTGGAGTTGGCGGATGAACTCATCGCGCTTGCCCTCGATCGCGGCCTGCGCGATGGCGAGCAGCTTGTTGGTCGTCTTGCCCATCGCCGAGACGACGACGATCGGATGGCGATCGACGCGGGCCCGGACGATGCCGGCGACGCGCTCGATGGCTGCGGCGGATTCGACGGACGATGCCGCCGAATTTCATGACGATCATCAGTCGAGCAGCCCTCCGAATGCATCAGCTCCGCATTCAGCACGGCCGCGCCGGCCGCGCCGCGAATGGTGTTGTGGCCGAGCGCGACGAACTTGTAATCGAAGCACCGGGCAGGGGCGCAGGCGGCCGACGAAGGCCGCCATGCCGCGTTCGCGCTCGACATCTTTGCGCGGCTGCGGACGATCCGCCTCGGGCATGTAGATGCACGGGATGCGTGGGCGCGCTCGGCAGATTGCGCTCCTGCGGCACGCTGGAGAATGTCTCGAAGGCGTTGCGCAGATCGGCCTCGCTCGGCTTGCTGGCGAACTCCACCGAGACCGTGACCGTGTGGCCATCGACCACCGGCACGCGATTGCAGTGCGCGCTGACTTTCGCGGCGAGCGGCTCGATGTGATCGCCCGCGAAGCTGCCCAGGATCTTCTGCGTCTCCTGCTGCATCTTTTCTTCTTCGCCGCCGATGAACGGAATCACGTTGCCGATGATGTCCATCGACGGCACGCCCGGATAGCCGGCGCCCGAGATGGCCTGCATCGTGGTCGCGATCACGCGCGTGATGCCGAACTGCTTCAGCGGCGCGAGCGCCATCGTCAGCACGATGGTGGAGCAGTTCGGATTGGTGACGATCTGTCCCTTCCATCCGCGCGTGCGCTGCTGGTGCGGAACGAGCTTCAGGTGATCGGGATTGATTTCCGGCACCAGCAGCGGCACGTCGCGATCCATGCGATGATTGCGCGAATTGGAAACGACGACGTGACCGGCCTGCGCGAAGGCCTGCTCGATCTCGGTCGCGACCGAGGCGTCCATCGCGGAGAACAGGAGCTTCGGCGCATTGCCGGGCTTCGCTTCTTCGACCGTCAGGGCCGCGACGGACGCGGGCGCAGTGCCGCCGAGGTGCCAGTTGGCGGCGTCCGCGTACCGCTTGCCGGCGGAGCGGTCGCTTGCGCCCAGCCACGTGAGCTCGAACCACGGATGGCCGTCGAGAAATTTGATAAAATGCTGGCCCACCATGCCGGTGGCGCCGAGGATACCTACTTCGATTCTGTTCATTGTTTTTGTAACTGCCTTACCATTTTTTGATAGATTTCTACTGCTTCGAGAAGCTGCTGTTTGGGAACGCGCTCTTCGAGCGTGTGCGCGACGTGAATGGTGCCCGGCCCGAACAAGAAGCGGTTGTCCCCAGGCGCCGCCGAACGCCGGAATGTCGGTGGTGTAGGCGACCACGGTTGTCGGCAAGCCTCGACAGCGGCCAGCCGGACCGCGGGAATCTCGAGCACGAAGTTCAGTTCCACGCCGCGGCTGATCCAGGACTGCACGGCGTCTTCGAGCGCCTGTTTCGTGGCCGCCGAATCGTCGACCAGGCGGATGAAGATTTCGGCGCGGGCTTCATCCGGAATCACGTTGGGCGCGCGGCCGCCGCGAATGGTGCCGATGTTCAGGGTGCTCGCGCCCAGCACGTCGTCCACGGGCAGCGGGACTTTCCGGATGGCGTCGAGCACGTCGAGCAGTTTCTCGATCGCCGAATCGCCCAGCTCGGGATAGGCGGAGTGCGCCATCTTGCCGCGCGCCACCACTTCGTAGCGCAGCGCGCCTTTCGATCCGAGCGCCAGCTTGTTCTCGGTGGGCTCGCCGTTGATGATGTACTTCGACCCGCGCGGATGCTTGCGCCGCGTGATACGCACCGGCGCTGTTGCGCTCCTCGCCGACCACGAACAGCAGACCGAAATCGCGCACGCCCTGTTCGAGCAGGCGCTCGGCCGCGGTGATCATGGAGGCGATGATGCCCTTGGTGTCGCAGGCGCCGCGTCCCCAGATGAATTCGTCGTCTTCGCGCGAGGGGAAGAAGGGCGGCACGGTGTCCATGTGGGTGGAGAGCGTGACGACGGGATCGCCGAAGGCGGCGAACACGTTGAAGCGGTGCGGTTCGACCTCAATCTTCTCGACGTGGCCGTTGTGGGCAGCGGCGATGCGGGAGAGGTATTCGAAGAGATATTGTCCGACGTGTTCCTCTTCCGGAGTGACGGAAGGGATGTCGATCAGCGCTCGCGTAAGTTCGAATACGTGCATAGATCCCTGCCTATGTTAAAACCGTCTGGGATGCGCGTACGAGGAGAGTGAGGGAGTGCAGATTTCACTGTCCCGATAGCGCTCCACCCGGGTATGAACCCGGATGACAGTGGCGGAGATTTAACCCACGCCCCCAACCGACCGCGGCCGAATCCGCCGAGCCGATTTCGGCGACAAACCCCTTCAGCGCGCCTCCCGTGATCGCGGGAACTTTGCGCGCGGTTTTGGCTGCCGCACCTCTACCAGAAGACTCAGGATATCACGGAGTCTTCCGGAAATACCTCATCGTAAAAATACGTTGCTTCAACTTTCCAATAACAACCGGGTACTGGTCTTCGACGGAAGCCAAAGCTCCAGACCCGATTATCTTGTAACATGGGTGAGTTGCTAATAATATGCAAGTGATTGATTCTAAATGGTAAATGTCCTGTGACCGCCATTTCGGAGCAGGCCAAAACAGGCAATTAAGTACTGCTCTCGCTAGGGTTTGGGGAGATGCGCAGAATCCTTTTCGTTCTCGCAGTAGTTCTCGAAAACATCGGAATCCGGCACAAGGTCGTGGGGGATCTTCACACTGAAAGACTTGGTGTACATCTTAGGATCTTCAAAGCGGATTTCGTAATCCAGGTGTCCGAAGTCGCGGCGGCGGTAGCGCTCCACCACACGGAGGGCATCGCTGTGCGGGTGCCGCATTCCATCGAGCCACGTTTTATTGTTGAAGCCCGCAGTTTCCACGATCAGGGTGTCTCCCTCCCAGTGCCCGACCGAATAACCGTTGAACGCCGGGAGGTCGAACTCGTTCGGAAGGACGCGGCCATCCGTGTAAACCTGGCGGTAGAAGTTGCCCGCTTCGTATAAGATCATCGTCTGCCGCGGAGCCTGAACGATCTTGATGGGCTCGGAGACAAGGTCCGCGAGGGGAAAGCCCATCGAGGAGCCCGGAGTGCAGGCGTCGGCCAGACTATTCCGGGCCTGGTTCCGGCGCATCTGGTCGACGGCTTCGGGGCGCAAGGGCGATTCCGCGGGCGGGAAGTCCAGCAGAATATTTATGAAGTACTTGTGTTGCGTGCCGATCTCCATCCCGGGCGCGTCAACCTTCAAAGCATCCTCGATTACGGCGCCATAGAGCCGCTTCATCTCGGCGACCGTGGTGGTCTCGTGCATCCACACGCCGGAGAGGTCGGGTTTCCCATCCGGCGCATGTGGCGCTGAGGCTGTCATATTGACTTTGCCATCGCGCGTCCGTGGCACACCGGGTTCGCGATAATTCAACCATTGCGCGTGCCCTGCGCTGGCGGCTAGAGCAAGCAGGATAAACAAACGCCAGGTGGGATTTCGGAGTGCCGTGCTTGTCATGACCCTAACTGTAAACGAAAAACCGCTTGCTCGCGCGCGCGGCTCAGAATCGACGTCTCATCGTTAGCGGCCCGTAATCCGCGCGATTTGGCTAATACAGTTTCTCTAGCCATTCCATCGGTGGAACCGCCCGGTCCGACCGGCTGGCTGCCGAGGGTTGCGAGTGCGGCCTCGAAATTCAGGGCGAAGACGATACTCAGGTCGGCTCCGTCCACACCGATCTCGGAGAGGACGGCCCGCAGGAACTCGCGCTGCTGCTCGCGGTCGGTGATGCTGCTCGCACCTTGCATCGCTTCGCAGAGATTAGTGAAGTCAGTCTTGGCGACCGCAGCCGCTGGTCGCAGGGCGTCGAGCCGAGCTTGCAACTGGCGTTTTTCGGCCAGTGTCGCTTTGAGATTGTCGCGGAGGCTCTCGAACGAATCTGCGAGGTCGGAATCGAGCAGGGCCTGCTGTGCGCGAGATTGACGCTTCGCCAGTTTCGCGATCTGCGCTTCGAGCGCCGCCCGTTCGGCCTCGCGGTCTATGGCCTTCTCTGCCAGTTGCACGTGGTGGCTGTTGTAGAGGGCCGCGAGTCTTGCGGGGTCGGTGAGCGTGTCGACTACAGTCCGCCAGACGAGCGGCTCGATGCCTTCGCATCGAAGACCCTTCTGGCCGCAGTATCGTCGTTTCTCGAAGCCGTTGTGCCCGACGCAGCGATAGTAGTGCCGGGCGTGGGACTCGCAGCCAGTGAGCGCCGCACCGCACTTGCAGCGCAGCAGGCCGCGCAGGAGGTAACTCAGGGACGGGCGGCCGCTGCGCCCAATACGTATTTCATCGATACGAGCCTGCGCCCGGTCCCAGACCGTGCGCTCCAGAATGGGTGATGTACGCGGTTCAGCTGCGCGAAGAAAACTATTTGCTGAACGACCCGGTCGCTGGTATGCTCGCGGCGGCGCAGGCGCTCGATCCGGCCTTCACGCCGGTCGCACCCACCACGCAGCTCGATATGGTCGCCGGTGCCATCGGCCAGCTTGAATCCGCAGGTTACGTGGTCGATGGCATCGTGCTGGCCGGGGTGGATCTGAACAAGGCGAGGCTGTTGAAATCGACCACCGGCGAGTACATCTGGGCGTCGCCTGACAGCAGCATCGGCACCGCAGGTATGTGGGGCGTGCCCGTGGTGATTTCGCCGAGCATGGCTCCCGGTCAGTTTCTAGTCGGCGCTTTCGGCCAATCCACACTCCTGTTCGACCGCGACATCCTGCGCGTGGATCTCAGCTTCGAGAACGAGGACGACTTCATCCGCAACATGTGCACGATCCGCGCCGAGGCAAGAATGGCGCTCGCTATCCCGGTGCCTGTGGGCCTCGTCAAAGGCGCGTTCACCGGCTCGACGACCCTGAAATCACCGGCACCGCCCGCGTCGAAATAACGCCCGTGCGCGCGTTCGCACCCAAGGTCGAGGTCCTGAACGCGAACGGCTTTCATGTTCGCTGGGTTCATGCGGCTCTAGCCCGCGCGATAGTCGATGGCGGTACGGCCACGGTCATCGCGGGAAACGGTCGCGTGCGCAGCGTGCGGCTGCTTCAGACCGCCGCGACTCACGCCCTTCGGGTCGGCGATCCGACACCCGGTGCCATGTTCGGCGTACGCTTCTGGCGGCGGGAGCGACTACCGGAATCCGGCGCGGTGATCTTCGAGCACCACCCGCGCTCGTTCGACCGCTGAGAGCCAACGGCGATAAAAGGCACCCGTGATAGTGTTGAGGACTGTCCAGAGAAAATCGCAGAAGGTTCCAGATCTGGGGCGGCGTAATTTTGATCTTTCTCACACTCGTGCGTGCGGTCGAAGAGAGGATGGTCTTCGATAGTAACCTCATCATTCCCTTTGTTTTGGGTTTGTTTTCGATCTGGACTGGCACTAAGAAAGCTCCGTGACGGTTTCATCCGTCGAAGGCCCCCCGTGCCTGACGGTCAGGCCCCCTTGCTGCGGCCATCCGCACCTTCTCGATCCTGCTCTCCAGCGTGAACCTCAGCGGGGATGGCGTAAAACTGTCTTGGCCACGTTCCATCCCTGGTCCGTCTCTATCATCATCCAGTAATTTTGTCGGCGCGCGTGATTCCGGCCCGATCATGCTCGTACACGCGGTCGAGTTTGTCTTACGCGCGTCCATCAGGTGCAGGACCGCTACTTGCCGTTCACTGAGAAAGCCAGGAGGACGTTGCCTGGCATGCCGCCCCATTGGCCGTAGCCGGAGTTTACGAAGACCATTCCGTTGACTACCGCCGGTCCGGCGATGTCGAGCGAACCTCCGTGCGCGGGTTTGCCGTTTACGGTTTGGAATTCGTGCTCGGTGTCGGTGTCCCACAGGACTTCGCCGGTCGAGGCGGAATAGGCGCGCAGGTGTCCGTCGACGGAGCCGGAGAAAACGACGCCGGGTATCGCGGTCACTGCGGCCGATTGCGCGGGAGAACAGTCGGTCCTGGTTTCGGGGCAGGGGATGGGCTTTGTGCTCCATGCGATCTTGCCGGTCTTGAGGTCGAGTGCGTGGAGTCCGCCGCCTTTCTTCGGGTCGAGCGTCAGACGAAAGCCCTGCGGCACGGTGGAATCGGGTACGCCGCCGATTCCGAGATCGGAGATCGCGACGTAGACCTTCTGTCCGTCCGATGCCGAGCCCCATTGGCTGCCGCCGAGAGCGCTGCCGGCACCGGCGCGGGTCTGCCAGAGGATCTTGCCTTTGCGTCGATCGGGATCGACGGCGTGCACCATGCCCGATTTCTGCCCGATCACGAGCGCTCGCTTTGCCTGCGCTCAGCCGGACCAGGATCGGCGGCTGACCGAAGTCGAAATCGGGACCATGCGTCTCAGGACAATTGGTCAACTGCGGGGCTATTGCAGCCGTTGGTATAGGCATCCTTTTCGGTCAGCTGTTTCGACCACAACAGCTTTCCGGTCTTGAGATCCATGGCGAGAATTGCGTCGCTCGTTTCGGTGGGCGGGTCGGAATAGTTGTCACCGGTGGCGACGTAGAGGACGCCGAGTTGCTCGTCGATCGTCGGCGTCGACCAGACTCCGGCTCCGGAAGGGCCGCTCTGCTGTGTTCCCGCGGAGTTCTTGCGCGTGGGCTTCGGCTCTTCCGGAATGGTGAAGGTCTGCCAGATGGTTTTGCCCGTCGCGGCATCGAGAGCCACGACACTTCCGCGGGCCGAGCAGCATGCGTATCTCGGGTCGGCGGCGATTGCTTCTTCGAAGGAGGAGTAGGCCTGATAGACGACTCCCTTGTAGAACAGCGGCGTCGCCGTGGGCATCGCGGTGAAGTGAACGGCAGGGCGGACCTTCCAGAGCAACTCGCCGGTCTGAGCGTTGAGTGCGTAGAGGGTCGAGCCCTGGTCGCTGAAGAAGACTGCGGGTTTGCCGTTGGCTTCGCCGACAGCCATGCCGGAACGGACTCCGGTGGCGGCCTGGAATCCCCAATGTGTGCAGCCGGTGTTGGCGTCGAGAGAGTATACGGCCCCGGTTAGGGAGGTGATGAACATGCGGCCTCCGACGACGACGGGCTGGGCTCGCGCCATGGTGACGTCGCCGAGGTTGAAGGCCCATTTCAGTTTGAGTTTGGAAACGGTGGAGGACGTGAGACCGGCCGATGCGGCGTCCTGAAAGCGCGAGTTGGTGAGGCTTGGGCTCCAGCCGTTCCATTGGGGCGATTTGGCATCGATGACGAAGGCGGGACTGCTCTTGCACGTGGCCACGAGCGGCAGAGCATCTGCGTGCGTTCCGCCGGTCGGCGCGATGTAACCGATCAGCGCGAAGATCTGGGCGATCGGCATGCCCTCGGCGCGGCTCTTCATCACGCCGCTGGTGAGCGTCATGTAGATCGCCTCGGGGCTCATGGCTTTGATGGTTTGCAGCGATGGAACGCGCTCCGCTGGCGCATCGTGACAGGAGGCGCAACGTTCTTTGTAGATGGCGGCGCCGTCCTGTGCAGACAGAACCGGCACTATGATGGCAAGCAGACACACGTATCGCATCGTGGTTCCTTTCGTAGTTGGAGTTGACGTTACCGCTCCTTTACAGTCGCGGCTCAGAAACGCAGCACTAGATGAAGTCCCGCTTCCTCGATTGAAGATAGAACGTGAGCCCGAGGATCATGGCTATAAGAACGAATTCCACGGCCAGGAAGTTCAGCATGATGGGACTCCATACGGCCGTTGGGCTTTTCAGGTCCTTGTTGACCGCCGGAATCCGGACGATGAGATACCAGCCGATGCCGTAGGTGGAATTGGCGAGGATTGTCGCCGGGGTGGTCCAGGCTTCGGTTTCTCCTACGATCGCCGCGGCAACAATGAAGCAAAAGCCGACAAAGACCAGCCCGACGAGCACGAACAATATCGGGATGAGTCCGTGCGGAATTCCGGGGCGGCTGGTTATGGCATACAGAGCACCAGCCAAGCAGTATCAGCCAGGAGACGAGAAACATGCCGACGGTCGAGACGAGCTTCGACACCGTGTACTGTGTGGTGGAGACCGGCAGGCTCATGACGAACGCGAGGTTATGTTTCTTTCTCTCGTTGATCAGGTTCGTAATGGGGAGCATGCTTCCGAGTACGATCAACGAGATAAAGAACAGGCACGTGCCGACAACGAGCGGAACCTCGGTTCTCATCTCAAACAACGCGAGTGACGCGATGCCGACTAGCGAGCGAGATAGCGATCTGCGTGCGGTGGAGGCGCAGATCCTTGAGAATCAGCGGCCAGATAACGGACGAATGTTTCATATCTCTACCTCTTCCCGGCTATGTTCGACATTGGCGACAAAGATCTCTTCGAGCGTCATGGTTTCGACCGCGTGCACGCGAGCGCCGGATGTCTCGTAGGCATTGGGAAGACCGGGGACGAAGGCGTTCGACGTCGCGATGGCGAGCCTTCCATTACGTTTGATCCCGATGACGCCGGGCAGCGCCGGCAATTCGATTCCCGACGGAACCTCAATGCGCAGGCGCCGCCAGCGGTCGAGGTAGGATTCCTTATCCATGGAGTCGAGGATGCGGCCGCGGTCGATGAAAGTGATGCGATCGGAGATCTGTTCGACGTCCTGCGTGTTGTGCGAGGAGAAGAGAATGCTGCGGCCTTCGTCGGCCATGACGTCGGTCAGCTCGCGCAGAATTTCGTGACGGGCGACGGGATCGAGGCCGGTAGTCGGTTCGTCGAGGATCAGTAGTTTCGGGCGGCGCGCGAGCATCAGCAGCAGGACCGACTTGACGCGCTGGCCGTGGGAGAGGCCTTTGATTTTCTGTTCCGCGCGCAGGCCGAAGCGCTTGAGCAGGAGCTGCGCATAGGTCGGATCCCAGCCGGGATAAATGGAGCGGGTGAAGTTCATGTGCCAGGCGAGGGTCATGGGATCGTAGAGGCGCATGTCTTCGGAGGCGAAACCGATGTCCCACTTGGCGGCGACCTGTTCGGCGGGCATCGGGTGGCCGAGCACCTGGACGTCGCCGTGATCCTGGTGAACGAGGCCCATCAGGATGCGGATGGTGGTGGATTTGCCGGCGCCGTTGGGGCCGATGAGCCCCATGATGGTTCCGGCGGGCAGATTCAGATGGATGTTTTCGAGGGTGAAGTAAGGGTACTTCTTGCCGACCCCTTCGAGACTGAAGGCGAGATCGTTCATACGAGTTCCTCTTCTGTGTTCTGGTGCGTGGTTTCGGCGAACTGGTCGCAAGCGGCCCGCAGGCGGCTTTCGAGTTCGGCCGAATCGAGGCCGAGTTGAGCGCCGATGCGAGCAGCCTGTTCGAGATGCTGGCCGAGTTCCTGCTCGCGGATCTGCGTGCCGAGATCTGAGTTCTCGGCGACGTGAGAACCGCGGCCGTGATGCGTTACGATGATGCCCTCGCGCTCCAGTTCGAGGTAGGCGCGTTTCACGGTGATAACGCTAACTTCCAGATCTACAGCGAGTTGGCGGATGGAGGGAATGGTTTGGCCCTGGGTCCAATCGCCGAGCGCGATCTTCTGTTTGATCTGTTCCATGATCTGGATGTACATCGGCCTCTTGTCGGATTGCGAGATGAGGAAGATGCCGTTCATGTTTATATACTCAGTATACACAGATGCCATTGTGATGCAAGCGAAATTATGTTTGATTATGCCGACGCCTTTTGAAAGCGGGCGACTGAATCTGCATCTGTTCGATCTTCGGCGCGACGCCGTACTTCGCGAGGCTCGCAGCTGGTTGCTGCTGGAGTTCAATCCGGAGACGTTCGAGGAACTGGTGGCGCCTATCAGCGGTCCGAGGAACTCGGCGTTCCGCACGGTGATTGGTTATTGGGACATGGCGGCGTCGTTACTGACTAGGGGTGCTATTGATGCCGACGCGTTCCGGGCAGCGCACGGGGAGATCTTCGGGACCTTCAGCAAGATCCAGCCGTTTCTTGCCGAGTTGCGCACGGCGAGTGGCGAAGGGAACATTTGCCCAGCACATGGATGGGGTTGTCCTTGGAGCTCCCGATGCGGAAGAGTTGCTGTCGCGCCGGCGTAAGGCGCTGCGTGCTGCGGCCAAAGCGCGGGTTACGGAGAAGACCCAGGCCTGGGGTTAGAAGCGGTCCCCGGTAAATGGAAACGGGATATAATCGAGTCCTTCAAAATCCGTCGAGGGAACAGATGCGACGTTTCCATACAGCGTCTCTGGCGCTTGCAGGTCTTCTGGTGTCTGCAGGGTTAAGTGGTTTGGCGTTGGCGGCCGAAGCGGGCGATTTCGTAGCGATACGAGATCAGATCATCGCCTCTTATCAGGCTGCGCTGGACGCGCTCAGCCGCGGCGACCTTGACGCCGCGCTGCAGTTAGACACGGACCACTGGATCTCAATGGTTGTGGGTCAGCCTACGCGTACCAAACAAGAGATGGCCGCATTCATGCGACAGGACATTGCCAGCAACAAGCCCCCGCCAGGGTGGAAAGCGGTTTGGCGTCCGGACTATGAGCACAACGGCACCGCGACGGGAATTCAGATCTATGACCTGAAAGTCGAGGGAAGAGCGGCTACGGTGCTTTGTCTGGTGGGCGGCACTCACGAGGAGTCTTCCGGCGGAGCGAAGCATAGTGTCTGGATGGGCTCACACGTGCGGGATAGCTGGACGCAAACTGCGGGCGGATGGAAACGACGCAAACACGAGAAGCTGACTATTAACGAACGAATGGTGAATGGTAGGCCATCACGGTAGTGGCTCGGCGCGGGGAGAAACAGTTTGAAAGGTCAACCCTGGCAGGTGCTGAGCCATGCTTCTTACCGTTCCTTTACAGTCGCGTACGCCGATAAGACTAATGGCGCGGCGGCCGGTTTACGCTACTTAGCTCCAGGTAGAAATCGTCGAGCCGGCTACCTGTGTAACTCAGGTGCCAGCCAAGGTCCTCGGTCTTGAGTTGGGTCATTAGCTGATTCTTTGGCACTCCGTTTTTGATTAGATCGGCGGCGCGGAAAATCAGTGTGCCTAGTTTGGCGCGGAATGCTTCCAGCTCGGCTCGGCCGACGATTGGGCCAGAAGCCGGAATCACGGTGTCGAAATCCAGCTTCAGGATCTCGTCGAGTACGGGTCCCCATTCCACCAGGCTGCCACCGGCTGCGTAGTCGGGATTGGGGAGGGCGGCGATAAGATCGCCCACGGCAACTGCTTTCAGATTCGGAAAATAGACAACTGTATCGCCATTCGTGTGCGCGTTCCCGAAATGGAGTAACTGCGCTTCGATACCGCCCAAGCGTATGGTGAATTCGCGCTCATAGGTCTTTGTCGGAGGCGTGGAAAGATTCTTTCCGGCATTTTGCTGGACGACGATATTGGTTCCGTCTTCAAGAAACTCGGCGTTTGCCGCCGTGTGGTCTGCGTGATGATCGGTGTTAATCAGAATTCGGACCGGCTGGTCCGATATTTTCTTCGCTTCCGTCAGCAGTGCTTCGTAGCTGCCGGGAGTCTTGCCATCGACGATGATCGAGCCGTTGGCGGTGAGGCGTAGCACGGAGTTGCTTCCTCCGCCGGAGATCAGGAACAGACCGGTTTTGACCATCTCGACGTGCAGGGGCGCCTTGGCCGGGTTCTTATCCGCCGGATCGTTCGCGCGGGTGTATTGTGCGTGGAGGGCAGAGACGGATGGGACTGCCAGCAAAGCAACAAACATCCAACGTCCGAAATGAGGCAGCAACGTTGCCATGGGCCCTCCTGGGTATTTCTGTCTGACAGGCCGTTTCGAAAGTCGCGAACAACCGCTTGTTGACACCCCGCGGCTCTGTAAGGCTTATGCTTTAGGCTAAGAGAGCGATCGGCGGGCCTGCTTCGAGTCCGCCGATCGGGGTGCTATCTAATCGTCGCCGCCCTGGCGGGAAAAGGCATAGAACGTGTTATTGCCGCCCGTGCCCAGTGCACCAAGGTGCGCGTATCCGGAACCCCAGAACACAGTGTCGTGTACGACAGTCGCTCCGGCATTCACCGAGGCTCCAGCCACGAAACTCCAGAGCGTGTTGCCAGTGGAGGCATCGAGCACCAACATGGTCTTGGCCGTCGCAGAGTGAGGGCCGCCCATGGAAGGCGCATAGACGACACCACTCGAAACCGTCATCGGGCCGATATCCATACCGCCGTTGGGATCGGCTTTCTGCCAGAGTATGGCGCCCGTCGCCGGATCGAGCGCCGCGAATGAACCGGCGTTGCCGGCGGCGTACTGGATGCCATTCAGATTGCTGATCGCCACGTAGATACGAGTGCCATCTGAAGCCGAGCCCCATTCAATGCCGCCAAGCGACGATCCCGGGCCTACCTGTGTATGCCACAGTTCAGTTCCATTGTCCGGATCGAGAGCATAGTAAATGCCACTTTTCTGTCCCGCGCCGATGATGGTTTTCTCACCGCCGTTTGCGTGATACCTGATTTCGTTGGGGCCGGAACCGAAATCATAATCCGGACCTTGAGTGGGAGGACAGTTTGCAGAATGACTGATGCAGGCGACGTTCCAGTCATCGCTGCCGTCGGTGACTCCGGGCTGGCTCCAGGTCTCCAGACGCGTGGCCCATTTAACGTGGCCGTCGTGCATGTCGAGGGCGACGATTGAATCGGCATGGTTGTCAGGGGATTGGCAGGTTGCCCGCGTGCCACCTCCGGCTATGCATGCCACATAGGCAGGAGCGGTGGGGATGCTGTAGTTGTTTCCGGTTCCGACAACTACCATGTGGCGCTCTTCATCGACAACCGGAGTGCTTCCCCACACAGCTCCGCCGCTGTAGCCGGAGGGAACCATAAATGCCTCCCATAGTCTCGCGCCGGTGCCGGCGTTGAGCGCCACAACGCTGCCGCTTACCGAGCAGCATTGGTACGTTGGGGTTGCAGCGGCGAATTCCTCGTTGGAGGTCATGCCGACGTAGACGACACCGTCAGCCACCGCGGGTGATCCTGTGACGACGGGGAAGGGGTTCGAGTCGTCCGGTTGCGTCTTCCAGACCAGCGCTCCTGTTGAGGCCTTGAGCGCAAGGAGCCAGCCGGTTTTCCCGGTGGCGGTGAACTGAGTCCCGATGTAGACCATGCCGTTGACGACAGCCGGGCTGGTCCGCGAGATCGTGCCGGCGGGCAGACCGTATTCGGAGAGCTGGTGTCCCCAGATCTTTGCGCCGGTGTTAGCTTCGACGGCAAAGATGTTTCCTCCCCAGTCGGGGAAGTAGGCGACGCCGTTGACTACAGCCGCGCGGGCTGTTACGTCGCCGCCGGTTGTAAAGGTCCACTTCGTGTGTAATTTAGCCGCGTTCCGGGCTGTAATACCTTCGGAGTGGCCGCTCGCGTCGTTCGACACAGTCCGGCCAAACATAGGCCAGTCCTTGCCGCCGTCGTCGTCCGCAAAGACGAAAGTTCCAGACGTCATTGCGAGGCCGATGACAATTCCCCATCGGACCACTCGTGCTTTGCTGCCCTGTTTCGATTGCCACGATTTCAAATTCATTTCATACCTCTCCTTTGGGAGCCGGATTTGTGACGAACTCACCCTTGTAACAACTCCACCCTTGTAACAACTACAGGATTGTTATGTAACTAACTTAATCGGCGCTTACACCAGATGGGCGTGCCCGCCGGCGTTATGAACCGACACTTATCCGCTCCGAGTCGATTAATTGCCTTGTTATTGCTATGTTCAGCGCCGACATATTTATCAGCTACCGCGATACTTACAGGCTCCTCAAATGAGGCGAACCCTATATCATTTTCAGAGTAAGTTTTAACAGGGATTGAGTTGTGTGGTAATTGTAAAATTTCCGATAATGTCACCGCTTAACGATAAAACCAGCACCATTATCAGCATGAGAGTGTGACTTAATCAACCGTACATTGATACAAGGATTTCCCGTACCACCGATTTTACTCTTGCTGATTAGTGGATAAGGCGTGCGCGCCGAGTCGAATGATATACGGTTTTCAGTGTCACATTTGCTATAGCCGAGTGTACAACCGGTTATAAGGCCTTTCTCACAGTCCTATAGGTCTCCGCGAATACGTATTGAGCCGGAGGCAGCTGAACCGGCGCTGTTGATGAGTGTCGGGCGTCGTTTACCCAGTCGATCCAGATTACGTTGGTCACCAGGCCGACGAGTACTGCGGCGATTTCAAAATTGAAGCCGGCATCGTGCGGCTCGCTTAGTTTACTTCCGCCTGCCATTCTGTTTGTTTCATGGCGACGGGTACGACCGCCTGCGGCCACCAGCCATCGACGTCTGCGCGCCGTGCCAGCACCCAAAGGCGGGCATCGCGCCGCCGGTATCCGGTCGCGAGGCCTGTCACATTCCGGTGGCGCTTACGGGTGCGCAATGACGCGGTGAGAGGATTTCGAGCAGGAACTGCGACGATGGAATGGGCTTCGCGCGGCGCCATCGCTGCAGGTGACAACGGAGGCGGGATGGGATCAGGTTTCGAGCCGTCTGCCGCCAGACATATCGCGGCAGGGCCTTTGCGTTGTAGGTTTGCTCCTGCCATCCGTCTCCCAGGGAGTTGAAGAGAGGCGCGGAGGTACGGCGGAAAAAAGCCGTGCTGCCGACCAAATCCACGAGATTGAACATCGCATCGCGGCGCAGGAATTCGTAGAGGTCATGGACGCTGCGGATATGAATGTCGTCCAGAATCAGAAGAGCGTCGGTATCGAGATGCAGGTAGAGGAAGTAGTATTCGAGATCGGGGAACGGGTAGGCGCGGGTTCGTCAATCAGGGCGAACTGGAGCTTTTCTGTGAAGCGATGCCGCGGAAGAGTCTGCTGAGTGGGCCTTCGACGAAGGTAACGCCGTGGGCGCGGAACAACGGGAACGGTGGACGTTGACAACGCTACCGGTGTGGTCATCAAGCGCGAACCCGGGTGTGATTCTCGCTCAAGATGCGAGAAGAGCAGGGTACTCGCGCCGGAGCCGGTCTCGGCCGAGTTCCGGATTGCCTTTTGCGCGGCGTGGCGGAGGATCGCGTCGAAAGTTCGCGCGGGAAATGTGCCAGCGGTGTGGAGACTCGGGGCAATTTCGAAGATGCGACGCTTGATGGCTTCGAGATCGGGTCCTTCGTTACTGGCTGCCATTCTCGCCGTCCCCCGGATTTTAGCAGTGGAGTTAGGATGGACGGTGATGAGACTTCCAGCGCTTCTTCTTTTTGGTATTGCCGCATTGGCACAGGATGCCGTGAAATTGAATGTCGAGAACGCCCCCGCGTTCGGGCCGGCGGGCGCGCCCGTGACGATCGTCGAGTTCGGCGATCTGGAATGCCCTTCGTGCCGGGCGGAAGCGCCGGTGCTACGGCAGTTGCTTCCGGAGCTGTATCCGGGAAAGGTGCGCGTGGTGTTTAAGGATTACCCGCTGGAATCGATCCATCCGTGGGCGCGCGCGGCTTCGATCGCGGGGCGGTGCGTGTTCCAGCAGAATAAGGACGCGTTCTGGAAGTTTTACGACTGGGATTACGAGAATCAGGACGACATCACCGTGGATACCCTGAAGGCGAAGGTGCTCGGTTGGGCGCGCGGCAACGGGATTAGCTCACAGATCAACCCAGGCGAGTTGGAGCGATGCATGGATAGCAAGGCGACGGATGCCGAGGTGTCGCGCAATTACGCCGAAGGCAAGGCGGCTGGTGTGACGGGAACTCCCACGTTGTTTGTTAACGGGCGCAAGAGTCCGAGCGCGCAGATTCCGGGTTTGCAGAAAATGATCGACGCGGAACTGGCGAAGAAGTAATTCAGAAGCCGGACGGCCGTTCGGCGGATACATTGAATGCCCGCTCGAGTGCGATCGCGGCGGCGCCCAGCGTGCCTTCGTCGAAGAGTCTTCCGAGAAGTGTGATGCCGTGCGGTACGCGGCGCGGCGGCGAGAATTTCGGCAGCGGCTTCGCCGGGTCCGGTGCCCAATCGCTGCGTGCCTGAGAGACTTCGACAAAGCCCGCGCGTAACGTGATCGACGGGTGTCCGGTGAAGTTGCCGATGGTCAGGGTCTCGTCGCGCAGCGAGGGCACGAGGAGCACGTCGACTTCGGAGAAGATGCGCGCCATCTCCTGGGCGACAGCGCGGCGGAAGCGGTCGGCCTGGACGAAATCCACTGCGGAAAGAAAGCGGGACTGGCGGAAGAGGTTCGGCCAGGCGTCGGCAACCTGCTCCTTGAGTTGCGGAAGGGCTGCCGCGTAAGGTGAGATCTTCGAACGCCGCGGCGGCTTCGGCGAAGAGGATCAGGTTCAGCGAGCCGTAGGGCCAGTCGGGCAGGGAAGTCTCGACGGGCACCATGCCGAGTTTGCGTGCAGTTTCGAGCGCGCGCGCGATCGACGTCGGTGGCGGGGCTCTCCTTCATGAAGCGCGGAATGTAGCCGACGCGGAGTCCTTTGACGCTCGCGGCTGCGTCGAAGTCGAGATGGCTGGGCACGCTGGCGACGTCGCCGGAGTCGGGCCCGGAGATGGCCTGGAGTACGAGCAGCGTGTCTTCGACGCCGCGGGCCATGGGGCCGAGTTTGTCGAGCGACCAGCAGAGCGTCATGCCGCCGGTGCGCGGAACGCGGCCGTAGGTGGGGCGGAGGCCGCTGAGTCCGCAGCGCATGGACGGGCTGACGATGCTGCCTTCGGTTTCACTGCCGATGGAGAAGCCGACCAGGCCGGCGGCGGTGGCGGCGCCGGGCCCGGCGCTCGACCCGGAGGAGCCTTCTTCCGAGCAGCCAGGGATTCATGGTCTGGCCGCCGAACCAGATATCGTTGAGCGCGAGTGCGCCCATGCTGAGCTTGGCGACGAGCACGGCGCCGGCGTCGTGGAGGCGTTTGACCACGGCGGCGTCCGCGGTGGGGACGCGATTGCGAAAGGGCTCGGCGCCATAGGTGGTGGGGATTCCGGCGGTGTCGACAAGGTCCTTCGCGCCCCAGGGGATGCCGTGGAGGGGTCCGCGATAATGGCCGGCGGCGATTTCCTTGTCCGCTTGTTTGGCTTGCGCGAGGGCGAGATCTTTGGTCAGGGTGATGACGCAGCGGAGTTTGGGATCGAAGCGCTGCAGGCGGTCGAGGTAGATGTTGGTGAGGCGTTCGGAGGTGAGCTTGCGCGATTCGATCCAGCGGGAGAGTTGCGTGACGGGCGCGAAGGCGATGTCGGCATCGCTTGAGGGAAGCGGGACGGCATCGTTTTTCGTGCGGATGAAACGGTCGTGCGAGGGTGCGGGCTTCTGGCCCGGGAGGGTTGGATTCCAGACTGTGGCGGGGGCGACGGAGGCATCGAGCGCGTATTTTTTCGGTCCGGTGCGGCGTTCGTAAAGGGCGGCGAGGTTCGAGCGCCAGGTGCGTGCGGCGAGTTCGCGATCGGGGGCCGTGAGTGGGAACTGGACGAGCTTCTCGGCTTCGACAAATGTGGCCGGCGTGATCGGCGGGCCGACTTCGGGCGCGGTGCCGAAAGCGGGAGGTGCGCCAGGAGTGCCCGGAGTCGCCTGGGCTGAGAGTTGCGGCGACTTACGGCAAGCCGCGGCGAATGCAACGACTCCCGCAGAGATGCGGCCGAGAAAGCTTCGGCGCGATTTTGGCATGGTTCATTCTATTGCAGGGCCCAGTATCCGGAGCGCGTCGTCACTTGAAGCTCTGGCCGGTCTTTCACGGCAACTCGCAGCGCGTGAAATTTTCCGGGCTCTGCGCTTTGCGGCTGGAAGCTGAGGATGTATTGGCGATGCACCTCCTGACCGATGAGTTGAATGGCCTGTTCGAGGCCGTTCTTTTTCAGGAAGCCGACGGTGCGGCCGCCGGTGGTCGTCGTAAAGAGGTCGGCGAGATTCGGTTTCTTCAAGCGGGCCAGTTCACCGATTGCATAGAAGATGCCGCCTGGACCGAGGTCAGCCGGTGCGGGACGGGCGTCCGGATCGGGGCATGTGAGGCACTGTCTTCGCTTGATCCGCTCGGCTTCGGGTTTGGTGTCTTCCATCGTTTTCGCTTTGACTGTGAACGGCTCAAGGAAGGGGGAAAATGTCAGCCAGTAGACGGTGGCGTTGAGGCGCTGCATACGCTCAACCACTTCGGGCAGTTTGGACGTGCTTGCATCGTCGCGCTTCTCGGCAACGATGAGGATGATGCGCCTCCGCTCGGCAGGCCGCTGTTCCAGCAGGAAGAGCGATTCGCGCAGGGCATCAAGAATGTTCGCGTTTGCGCCTTCTTTGCGTAACATGCGCAGGGCGTGAGTGACGGCGTCCGGGCTGGCGGTGAAATCCTGATGGACCTTGACTTCGTCGCTGAAGGATAAGACGGCGGTTTCTCCGGCGTCCGCGGCGAGGAGTTGCGACAGGAGGATTCCGATGCGGCCGAGTTTGTCGATGACCGCTCCGGAATTGGCGCTGGTCTGGATGGCGACGACGAGGGAGATCGGGTACGCGGTCTCGCTCATCTGTATCGTTTGCGGCACATTGTTGTCGTAGAGGATCAGGTCTTGCGGCGTGAGGCCATCGATGTAATGACCTTTGGAATCGGTGACCGTGGTGGGCGCAATTACCAGCGGGACGTTGCTCTTGAACTGTGCGGTTAAGGTCGCGGCAAGTATGAGGGCGAGTACCGCGGCGCGCATAGGTCTTATGGATAGCAGACCGGGTGCCAACGTGCTAAAGTTCCGGCCATGGGCACGAGGTGCGCTTTCCTGATGATACTGGCCGGAAGCGCACTGGCGCAGACGCCGGAGGTATCGCTGCGGGTCGAGACCGCGAGCGGCAGGACGCAGTTCCGCATCGGCGAGACGATCGACATGAAGCTCACGTTTGAGAGCACTGTCGCCGATAAGTGGATGGTCCGCTATACGGGGCGGCGTTCCCGGTTCGGGCGCGAAGAGTTTCTGGTTTCGCCGAAGGAGGGAACCAGCGATCCGGTGGCCGTTCGAGAGTCTGCGGCGGGTAGTGAGCTCAGCGGAGCCGTGGTGCTCGCGAAAGCCTGGTCGATGAACGTCGACCTGAATCAATGGGTTCGCTTCGAGCGCCCGGGACGCTACCGCGTGAGCGGCCGGTTTCATGTCTTCGGAAAGCAGGGGCAGGATCTGGCCGTGAACTCGAACGAAATCGAGATCGAGATTATTCCCGCGGATAAAGACAGGGCTTGCGGAGCAACTGCGAAAGGCGGTGGCAGTTCTTGATGCGCCAGCCGGAACCGATCAACAGGCATTCAATAGCCGCGCGTCCGCCGTGCGCTCCATCGCGTATCTCGATACGCCTGAATCGGTGCGCGAGGCGGCGCGACTCCTGGGCACGTTGGACGAACAGACCGCCGGACCGCTGCGATTGGCTCTGCAGGGCAGCGCGCACCGAGACGTCGCGACCGCGGCACTGAAACAGTTGCTGCCCTTGCCGGATCAGGCCGTTACGCCGACCTTCATCGAAACGCTGGTGGCACTTGAGGCAGGCTCCGACTCCAATGCGCGGCGTCAGGAATTGCGGACCGAACTCGCCAGCGTGGTGGAACGGAAGCGGGGTGACGCGAAGGCGATCTCCCTCAAGACTTTGCTGGATGGCGTGCGGCCCGAAGCGGTCACGCCCAACATGCGCGTGGAGATTGCCGGAGTCTTTTCGGAGCTTTCTTTCCGGCAGCAAAAAGAACTGCTGACGTCGCAGTGGAAGAGGATCGCCGGTCCCGCGATGATTCCGGTTCTGGTGCGGATTTTTGAGAACGCCCTGCCGATTCCCGGTCTTCAGCAATCGCTTGCGCCAGAGGCGGTGCGGCGATTGTACGAGATCGACCCTGCCCGGGCACGGACGCTCATCCTCGATGAAATGAAGCTCGCGCAGCCGCGACTGCGGGACGAAGACCTCGCGATTCTTCCAGACGCGACGCTGCCTGAACTGGACCCGGTGCTGCTCGACCATCTGCGGCTCAACGGGAGATCGCAACAACTGATCGCGCGCTATGCGACGGCGAATATTCTCGATGGCGTCAAGGCGTGGGAAGCGAAGCAGCGGCAGTCGCCGAGTCCTCCGCTGATTGCGTATTATCTGCGCGTGGATCCTGCGTGGGGTGAGCGGGTGCTTCGGCAGACACTGGGCGACCGGAGCAATCCCAACGGCCCCTGGAGGCGCGTGATCGGTCAAACGTCCGAGTATTACGTGAACCCGGAGTGGGAAAAAGTGGCGATCGAAGCGCTGGCGGATCCGGCCTCCGTTGAGGTGAAGTCGGATGCGGTACGAGCGCTTGGGGAGCACGGGTCCGCGGCGGCGCAGCGACCGGTGATGGAGGCGTTCCACGGGTGGCACGAGTGGTGGAAAGACCGGCCGGGGGAAATGGTCTCCGAGACGTCATATGAGCAACGATTCCTGAATGCGACGGCGCATGGGAAGAACTGGATCGCAAACGGCGAGACACTGGAGAGGATCCGCGATTACTGCATCACGTCGCATTGCAGAAGCGAGGCTGAAGGATACCTTCGCCAATGGATGGAGACGCCAAAGATTTATGTGGGCGAGTCCGATGCGGGCGATGTCAGCGCCAGTTTCGCGCAATATACCGACAGATCACTTGACGCGGTGCGTGTGCGATTGGCGCAGGTTCCTGCGGGCACCCGGCTCAGATGGCAGCTCAACGTGAGGCACACACCGGAAATTGACGCGTGGATCGCGGCGATCGAAAGCGATCTGGCGGGACGCGGAGTGGTGATTACGCCGTGAGGTGGGCTCTTCTGATGATGGTGGCCGGAAGTGCGTTCGCGCAGACGCCTGCCATCAGCCTGCACATCGAGACTGCGAGCGGCAGGACGCAGTTCAAGATGGGCGAGGCGATCGGTCTGAAGCTCACGTTTGACAATCCTTCGGGCGAGAGGCGGGAGATTCGCGCAATTCAGGGAGGCGCACGTTCCGTGCTCGGGCTCTGGCGCGATCGATTTCTGGTGTCTCCGAAGGAGGGAACGGCTGATCCCCGGTTCTTTCGAACTGCGCGAAGGCCATGGAGGCTCCGGACCAGGCGGGATGGGCGTCGGCGCGACGCCGGTCACGACGAATGTGGACTTAAACGAATGGGTCCGGTTCGATCGAGCCGGACGTTATCGCGTGAGCGCCTCGTTTCACGCGCTCGCCAGACAGCAGCCGGAAGTTGCCATTAACTCGAATGAGATCGAAATCGAGATTGTTCCCGCGAGTAAAGAGTGGCTCGCGGAGCGACTGAGACAGGCCGTGGCCGTTATCGATGCTCCCGCCGGGACCGATGAACAGGCACTACAAGGCGCGCGCGTCCGCCGTGCGTGCAATCTGGTATCTTGACACGCCCGAATCGTTGCGCGAAGCTGCGCGATTGCTCGGTACGCTGGACGAACAGACCGCACGGCCGTTGCAAACGGCACTGCGGGGCAGCGCGCACCAGGCTGAGGCGATCGCTGCCATTCATCAGATGCTGACCTTGCCGGATCAGGCTGTAACGCCGGCCTTCGTCCAGACGCTTGCCCGGATGGAAGCGGCGCAGCAGTTTCCGCTGCCGGGCGATCGCGACGCAGCCGACCCTGATGCACGGAAGCGTTACGACGCATCCGACGCAACGGAAAAACAATTGAGCAGCGAACTCGCCAGTGCGGTCGCGCGCAAGCGAGGTGCGGCAAGAGCCATTTCGCTCGCCACGGTAGTCAGCGGCATGCGTTTGGAATCAGTCACGGAAAGCCAGCGCGCCGGGATCGCGGCCGTCCTTCTCGGACTTGCCGCTGCAGGATCAGAGCGGCTTGCTCAGCGGGCAATGGAAGAAGATCCGCTAGCCCCGCGATGATTCCGGTGCTTCGGCAGATTTATGAGCACCCACCGAAATGGGCCCTTTCGATCGCTGGCGCCTATGGCGGTACAGCGATTGTATGAGCTCGACCCGGCGCGCACGCGTACGCTGATCCTCGATGACATGAAGCGGCGACAGTCCGCGATTACCGTTCGAGACGCTCGCGATTCTCTCCGACGCTACACTGCCGGAGATGGATGACGTGCTGCTCGACCATCTGCAGCGCAACACGGGGCTCATTGATCTGATTCCGCGCTACGCAACGGCGAAAATTCTCGACGGGGTGAAGGAGTGGTATGCGAAGCAGGACGCGATGATGCGGGCGCTGAAGCGGCCCGATCAGCCCAATGTCCCGTTGAGCCTGTGCCATGCCTGCGCTGGTCGGGTATTATCTGCGCGTCGACCCTGCGTGGGGTGAGCGGGCGCTTCGTGACCTGCTGAACGATCGCAGTGCGATCCGTCGGCGGCTGCTGGATCGGCATTTTGGGAAGGACGGCCAAATACCAGGCGGGTCCGGTATGGGAAAAGGTGGTGATTGAAGCGCTGGCGGACCCGACCTCCGTGGCGGTGAAGGCGGATGCGGTGAAGGCTCTCGGGGAGCACGGTTCCGCAGCGGCGCAGCAGGCGGTGATGGATGCGTTCCGCGGCTGGCACGACTGGTGGAAAGACCGGCCGGCGGAGATGGTTTCGGAGAGCACAGTTCGAGCAGGCGTTTTTCCAGGCGTCAGTGCGCGCGCAGAACTGGATCGCCAATGGCGAGGTGCTGGAAAAGGTCCGGGAGTATTGCATTACGTCGCGGTGCCGGGGCGAGGCCGAGCAGATACGTTCGCGTGTGGAAGGACGCGGTTCCGATTTCGATAGGAGAGTCGGGCGGTGGCGACCTTACCGTCTTTTTTGCGCAATATAACCCGATGTCACTTGATGCGGCGCGCGTGCGGCTGGAGCAGATTCCGGCGGGCACCCGGCTCAAATGGCAACTCAACGGGAGGCATACACCGGAAATCGATGCATGGGTCGCGGCGGATGGATAGCGATCTGGCAGGTCGCGGAGTGGTGGTTACGCCTTGACCGATTATTTGATCGCGAAAAACCGGCGGATGCTCCTGAGCAACTGCGTCTGATTTTCGCGCTTCTTTCAGGCGGGATGTTTCGAGGTCGAGCCTTTCGCGCACTGCGCTAAGTTCCATCTCGCGGTGCGCCATGACAACGGACATATCTTCGGCGAGATCGGCGCGGCGGCTGATAATTCCTTCGAGGCCGGATTTGTCGAGCTTGTAGCAATCGACGCGAGTCAGTGCGACGGCATTGGCGCCGCGCACCTCGCCGGTAAGCAGAGACATCTCGCCGAAGAAATCGCCCGCTTCCATGCGTGCTACCTGATGCTCGGCGCGGTCGGCGCCCTGATAGGTGATGGCGACGGTTCCGGAAGTGACGAAATACATGGAAGCGCCGTCGTCGCCCTGGCGGATGATAAGTTCGCCCGGCGCGAAGGAAAGATGGCGCAGGCCGGCTCCCAGTTCGGACACTTCGGAATCCGAGAGCAGGCGGAAGATGGGCGTCATGCGCAGAATGTCGACGGGAGTGGTGCTTTCGCCACGCGCCTGGCCCTCGGGCATCATTTCGAGGAGATTGCTGATCTCGGATAACGGAATCCCCGCGCGCTTGAGCGAAAAATAGATGCGGTTGAGTACGGCCGAGGTGGTTGGCGGTTCTTTGCCCGGGAGGAGCATCCACACGACAGCCGCGTAGCGAATGTGGCCGGGCGTCATTTCGAGGATGATGCAGAAGGGCGCTGGTTCGGGCGCTACGTTCTTGATCGGCGAGGAGCGCAGGGCCGTCCGTCACGGCATCGATCAACTCCTGCGGGTTCCGCGCGTAGGGCATGTTGAACGGAATGAAGTGGCGCCGCGACGGAGGTACGAGCGATACGGCCGACCGGGTGAGAAAGCTGTTGGGGAGCAGGACGCGGTCGCCATCGGGCGTTTCGATCGCGGTGTGGCGCAGGCGGACATGCTGGACAAAGCCGGCGGCGTCGCCCACCCGGATGTAATCACCGACGCGGATGTCGCTCTCGAATTCGAGTGCGATGCCGCTGGCGATGTTGCCGAGCATGTCCTGCAGGGAGAGTCCGATGACGGCGGTGACAACGGCCGAGGTCGCGAATATTCCAGTGACGTTGACGCCGAGACTGTAGAAGAGCTTGACGCAGATTACGACGTAGCAGATCACTACGACCATCTCGGCGGCGAATCGCGGGATGCCGGTTCTCTCCACGGCGAAATCGAAGATGATGCCGGCGATGACCTGGACGGCGGCCAGTTCGATCAGCGCCAGCGCCATGTGCCGCGCGACGTCGAGGTTTACGGGCCAGTAAGACGCCACCGCGGTCCCGGCCCAGAGGACGAACCAGAGGACGAGAAATCCGATGGCTGCGCGGAAGCGGGCCTGGCTGCGCGAGATCGGTCTCCAGAGAGCCGCTGCGCAGATAGCCAGGGCCAGCGCGATCCAGGGCAGGAATTCGTACACGAGTGATCCATTTTAACCACCCTTCACGTTTCGAGGCGGTATTTGGTTTCGGCGAGGCGATATAGCGGCCGCCAGACAAGGCGGTTGGTGCAGACCACCATGGTCGCCATGACGACCGTGGCCAGCAGAAGGACGTCGAAGCGGCCGCCATCGGTGGCGGCGCTGATCTGGGCGCCGAGTCCGGTGGTCGACATCACGTGGCCCTTGAAGTGGAAATATTCGGCGACGATGCTGGCGTTCCATGCGCCTCCGGAGGCGGTGACCAGGCCGGTGACGAGATAGGGGAAAATGCCGGGGAGGATGACGATGCGCCAGCGGTCGGCGCGGCCAAAGCGGAAGAGGCTGGAGACTTCGCGAAGATCGGAGGGAATGGCGCTGGCGCCGGCGATCACGTTGAAGAGGATGTACCACTGGGTGCCGAGCAGCATGAGGACGACGGAGCCGACGCCGAGTCCGCCGCCAAACTGGACGATGGCGAGCAGCAGGACAGGGAAGAGCGCAGTCGCCGGGACCGAAGCCGCCACTTGAGTTACCGGCTGCATGAAGCGGGCAAGGCGGGGGTTAAAGCCGATGGCGACACCGGCGGGGATGGTCCACGCGGAGGCGATGAGGAGCGATACGTTGACGCGGAGGAAGGTCGCGCCTGCGCCTTTGAGAACGCCGCGGATCTCGGCGGAATCGATGCTGTGTACGAGCGCGAAGGCGCGGACGACGCTGTAGCCGACAGCGACGATCGCAACCAACGCCACGAGGAAAGCCAAGCGGTTTCAGCCAGAGCCGGGGCAGGGGAGGACGCTGCGGCAGCAGGCTTCTGACGGGCGAAGTAGAGGCTCAGCTTTTCGCTCAGCGGCTCAACGGTTTTCTCGCGGAAGCACGCGCAACGCATTGGAATTGCGCAGGATGTGGAGGATGGGCGAAGTGGGCGACATCGGCGCTTTCCGTCTGTTCGAACTTGAACTTGCTCGACCAGGCGATCGCCGGACGCCAGACGAGTTGGTCGATCAGAAGGATGACGGCGATCATCGCTGCGAGGCCCCAGAGCATGGACCACGTGTCTCCGTTGTCGGCGGCGGTTTGCAGCCAGGAGCCGAGGCCGGGCAGGCGGAAGTCGCGTTTGCCGAGCACGAACATCTCGCAGGCCATCAGGAAGAACCAACCGCCGGCGACGGAGACGATGGAGTTCCAGATGAGTCCGATGGCGCCGTAGGGGAGTTCCAGCTGGAAGAAGCGCTGCCACTTGCCGAAGCGATAGATCGAGGAGGCTTCGCGCAATTCCCGCGGGAATCGACTTCAGCGAAGAGTAGTAGCTGAAGGCGAGATTCCAGACCTGTCCGGTGAAGATCAGGATGATGGAGCCGAGTTCCACACCCAGTTGTTTATCCGGGAACAGCGAAACCATTGCGAGCATTACGCTTGGGAGGAAGCTCAGGACCGGGATGGATTGCAGGATGTCGAGAATGGCGATCATGAACGGCTGCAGGCGCTGGTTCTTGGCTGCGATGGTGCCGTAGGTGACCGCGAAGACCAGGCTGAGGAAATACGCGAGGGCCATGCGGACTAGTGAGTAGAAAGCATACTTCGGAAGGCTCCAGAGCGAGCGCGAAATTTCGGTGACAGGGACGGCTTGGCCCAGCCAGTAATGCGCGATCGTCAGGATCCCATAGAAGATAGCCAGAACTGCGGCGAAGATCAGGAAATCGAGAATCATCGGCCAGCTTCGGCGGATGATTAAAGGCTGAGCCGTCAAAGACTAGCCGCCTCTTCTTCAACATCCTCCTCGGCAGTTTCTTCCGCGATGTAGAATTTGCGCGTCGCGGCGTCGTAGTCAAAGAGACCGGCATACCGACCCCAGTTGACGGCAGTCTCCAGCTGCTGGATGGTTTCCTTTTCGCTGAAGTGTTCATCCAGAGTGTCATGGAAGAACTCGTCGGGCAGCGTGTGATTGGACTTGGAGTCCAGCGCCCGCTTGATCTGGCGCACGAGAGTCACCCGGTCAAGGGCCGCTTTGGCGAAAATCTCTTTCCGTTCGGCGATGTCGGAATCGACATAGCGCCGGCCTTCGGGCGTCAGTTCGACATCTCCTTCAGAAACATGGACAAAGCCCGAGCATGTTGTGAAGCTTCAACGATGGGAAGGACGTCGTCGATTTCGAAGGCGAGATCGTCGGCCAGGTGGTAAATGTCATCGTGCCCATCGCGGTCGTAAAGGATTTCGAGCATGCCGTTGATTCCGCCGGGGCGGGTGTGGGGCAGCATGGGATACTTCGCGCGCGGCGCACCAGGGACACCCGGCGCAACACTCGTTTCCGGTGCGATCTGCGGTGCGGCGTCGGGCTGAGTTAGAACTTTGTAGACGTAGTCGACGATCTGGACGAAGGCAGGCGATTTGCGATCGCGGGGCTGGGCAAGTCCGACTTGGAAATCCGTGCGGATGCGACCGGGATTTCTGCCGAGAACTACAATGCGGTCAGCAAGAAGTACGGCTTCTTCAATGTTGTGCGTGACGATGTAGACGGCACGCGTCGGAATGGATTTGTTGGCCCAGAGTTCTAGAAGCTCGGTGCGCAGGTTCTCGGCGGTCAGGACGTCGAGGGCGGAGAACGGCTCGTCCATGAACAGCACTTCGGGCTCGACGACCAGGGCGCGTGCGAAGCCGACGCGTTGCTTCATCCCGCCGGAAAGCTCTTTGGGATAGGCGCCTTCGAAGCCGTCGAGTCCGACGGTTTCGAGGATCTTCAGGCTCCGTTTGCGGCGGGGAATCTCGCCGATGCCGCGAGCCTTCAGCGGCGCCTCCACGTTTTCCAGAACCGTGAGCCACGGGAAAAGCGCGAAGCTCTGGAAGACGATGGAGACGTTGGGCGTCTGGTCGGCGACCGGATTACCGTGCCAGAGGACCTCGCCCGCCGAGGGCTTCGAGAGCCCGGTCAGCATCCGCAGCAGGGTGGACTTGCCGGAACCCGATGGCCCCAGCACGGCGAAGATCTCGTCGGCATGAACCGAGATATCGGTCGGGGCGATTACCTGGATAACGTTTTCGCCGGGGTCGCCGTAGAACTTCTCCAGCTTGCGGCCTTCAATGATCGTTTCATGCATTCGAAAGCTCTTACGTTGGCACGAAATTATGACAATGCGATGGCAAAGCTTTCCCGAGCGGCTTCGACGGTGCGGGCGATGTCGGCATCGGTGTGGGCCGCTGAGACAAAGAGCGCTTCGTACTGTGAGGGCGGAAGATAGATTCCGCGATCAAGCATCGCGTGAAAGAATACCTTGAAACGATTGATATCACTCAGTTTGGCTGAATCGGAATCAGTCACCGGCTGATTCGTGAAGAACCAGGTCATCATCGACCCGACACGGTTCACCGTGATGCCTGCGGGCGCGCAGGCAGCAGCCAGGGCGGCGGTGGAGCGACTCAGCCGCTCATAGATTTCCGGGTGCGCCTGAAGATGGCGGATGGCGGCGAGTCCGGCGCCGACCGCGAGAGGATTTCCGGAGAGCGTGCCCGCCTGGTAGATCGGGCCGCTCGGGGCGACCTGGGACATGATGTCGCGGCGTCCGCCATATGCGGCGATGGGGAGTCCGCCGCCGATTACTTTTCCGAGCGTGGTGAGGTCGGGCGTGATGCCATAGCGCTGTTGCGCGCCGCCAGGGGCCACGCGGAAGCCGGTCATCACTTCGTCGAAAATCAGAAGGGAGCCGTGGGCGGCGGTGATGCGGCGGAGGTCGGCGAGGAACGTGGCGTTGGGCGGGATGCAGCCCATGTTGCCGCAGACGGGTTCGACGATCACGGCCGCGATCTGACCCGGTGCGCTTCTGAAACGCTGCCTCGACGGCGGCGGTATTGTTGAAGGGAACGGTCAGCGTGGTGTCGCTGAAACCTTTCGGAACGCCTGGGGAATCGGGGAGCCCGAGCGTGGCGACGCCCGATCCGGCCTTCACGAGCAGGGAATCGACATGGCCGTGGTAGCAGCCCTCGAACTTGATGGTCAGGTCGCGGCCGGTGAATCCCCGGGCTACGCGCAGCGCGCTCATGGTGGCTTCCGTGCCGGAGTTGACCAGACGGACCATCTCGATGGAGGGAATCATTTGCCGCACGGTTTCGGCGAGTTCGACCTCCTGCTCGGTGGGCGCGCCGAAGCTGGTGCCACGCGCGATGGCGAGGTTCAGGGCGTCGAGAACGACGGGATGCCGGTGGCCCAGAATGAGCGGTCCCCAGGAGCCGACGTAATCGATGTACTCGTTGCCGTCGGCATCGAAGATGTGGGCGCCTTCGCCGCGCTCGATGAAGGGCGGAGTGCCGCCGACGCCGCGATAGGCGCGCACCGGGGAGTTGACGCCGCCCGGTATGGAGAGCAGGGCGCGTTCGAAAAGCTGCTGGGATCTGGAATGTTCCACCTTGTTGAGATTAGCGGATCGCTGCACCGGTACGGGAAGCATCACTATAATGAAGTGTCATTGATGATAACTATCCGAGGTGCGGCCGTAGCCGCGTCGTTGTGTGCCATGTTGTGCGGCAGTCTGAGCTTCATCGCTTGCAGGAGCGCGGCGTCTCCCGACGTTGCGGCTACTGTGAACGGGCGGCCCATCTACTACGCCGAGGTCGATAAAGCCTATAAGACCCAGTTTCCGACGCGCGCGGAAGGCGAGAACGAAGACCAGGTGCAGTACCGGCGGCTGGAGATTCTGCGGCAGCTGATCGACAGCGAGACTCATGCTGCAACGCGCCGAGAAGGCTGGTGCTGGTGGCGACCGACGCGGATGTCGACACGCGCCTCAACGAAATGAAGGCGCCCTACACGAAGGAAGAGTTCGATAATCAGCTGAAGACGTGGGGGCTTACGCTCGACGAGCTCAAGGCGCGGTTGAGGCGGGATGAGAGCGTCAAGAAGCTGGTCAATAAAGACATCACGTCGAAGATCAACATCACCGACGCGGACGTCGCGAACTTCTACAACGCCAACCGGGGCAGCTTCAACCTGCCGGACCGCCAGGTGCATATGGCGCAGATTGTGGTGACGCCGCAGCCCGATCCGAACGTGCATAATCTGAAGAACGACAAGGCGAAGAACGACGACGAGGCCAGGCGGAAGATTCAGACAGCTCGAGTCGCGGCTGAAACAGGGCGAGGATTTCGCCATGATGGCGCAGAATTATTCGGAAGACCCGACTACGACACCGAATGGCGGCGATCTCGGATTCATCCGCGAAGGGTCGCTCGATAAGGCGAGTCCCGGAGCTCAAGAAAATGGTGTTGTCGCTGCAGCCGGGGCAGATGTCGCCCGATCATTCATACGCAGACGGGATATCAGATCTTCAAGCTGATTTCGAAGGAACCGGCGGGGCAGAGGGATCTGAGCGATCCGCGCGTGCAGCAGTCGATTCGAAGCGAGTTGTTGAACCGCAAGGATGAGTTGCTGAAGACCGCTTATTACGATATGGCGCGCAATGAGGCCAAGGTCGTGAATAACATGTCGAAGACGATTTTCGGGGATACGGGTAAGGGCGGGAAATAATCACGCGGCCGCCAGATCGGTCTGAGAAAAATCGTCAGAGCACGGGCATCCCGGCGACCTTCGCGATGGCGTAGTAGGTAAAGCAATCACCGATATTGGGCCGCGCCGGATGGCGTCCCTTACCGTAACGAAGATGGGCGGCGAAAAATGCCGATATTTGTTCCCGAACGGAACCACCTGCGCTCGGGACTTCCACAAGCAGTTGTTCCACAAGCGCGCCGGAATCGCGCCCCAACTTGACACTCAGAGCCAGTTGGGTTTCTGCGACAGTTGGAGCTCCGACCGCGATTACCTTTGCATTGCCAAGCTTCCGAAGCAATTGATCGGTACCAGCTTCATTGCAGATCAGGGCAATGATTGCCGAAGAGTCAAGGATCAAACCGGCTCACCGGATTCGCTGTAGCCTAAGGCCGCATCCTCTTCATCTTTCGTCCACCGTCTCCGCGCTTTTCGCAGTATAGCGGGCCAGACACGAAGTTCCAGAAATTGCCTCAATCGCTCCTCGCGGGAATCGCTGGATGTAAGCGCGGCTACCCGATCCCGGCGCTCGAGCAGAGCTTGGCGGATAGCCTCCGTTTTGGATGACCCGGTAAGTCGGGCGACCTCCTCGGCGAGACGCTCTACGTCGGGATTCTTGATATTCAGGGCCATGGTGTAATTGCACCTCAATTGACACCATAACTGCTCTGCTGTAAGGGCAGTTACAATTTTTTACAAAACCCTTGATTTCCGTTTCGGACAGGAGTAGTGTTACGAGCAGAGGCAGTACGGAAAGAGAGGCGTTGAAAATGAGGAAGTTAACCGGGTCGTTTCTCACCGGCTTTGTCATGTTTCTGGGAATTTCCGCCGTGGCTTCGGCTGACACAGCACGGGACGTGCAGGCCCTCAAGAACAAGGATTACGCGACCGCGGTGCGCGAGTTCAAAGCCGGCGTTGACCGGGGTGAAGCAGACGCGCAGTTCAATCTGGGCCTGATGTATGCGCGAGGGCTGGGGGTGGAGAAAGATATCCCGCTGGCTTGGGATCTTTTTCAGCGGGCTGCGGCGCAAGGGAATGCGGAAGCGCAGTTCCGGCTGGGTGTGAGGTCGGCACAGGGATGGGGCGTGCAGCAGGATTTCGCTGAGGCTTCGAAATGGTATCTGCTTTCCGCCAACCAGGGCGATCAATACGCCGAGAACGGAATTGCCTCGCTTTACGAAGACGGATTCGGGGTGGAGCAGGATTACAAGGCGGCCGTTCACTACTACACGCTCGCCGCTGAACACGGGTTCGCGCCGGCGCAGTTCAATCTCGCGCAGTTGATCGAGAAGGGCAAAGGCGTGAAGCGCGACGACGCAGAAGCGTACAAGTGGTATCGGAAGGCCGCGGATCAGGGGATGGCTTCGGCGCAGGCGAAGATCAGTGACATGTTCGCGCGTGGACAGGGCGTCACCGCGAGCCCGACGCAGGCTTATTTCTGGTCCACTCTCGCAGCCAAGCAGAATGAGAAGAACGCCGAGCGAAGAGCGCAATCGTTGTCGGCACAACTGAGCGCGGAGGATGCCGCGCGCGCCAGGAAACTGGCAGCCGAGTGGAAGCCCGTCGTGACGGCCACGCGATAAGCTTTGCTGTGGGTGCGTCTCAAGCGGGCGCACCCTATTTTGGGACGCCGCTTGGCACCTATCAAGCAGCATGATCCCCATCACGCGTAAAGCGGGCGTGCCGAAGTGGACACGCCTGTCGCCGCCTGCTGGATTTCGTCGTGTCGAACTGGGTTTGGAAGGAAGGAAAGATCGTCCTAGCATAGCGTCAGCGATATCCAAATGGGCGATTCTCATTTATCCTCCAGTAACAGATTAAGGATGTCGTGCGAGGTACCGTTGCCCACACTCGGTCGCAAGTCGGTCTGGGGCTGGTGGCCGCATTTTGAGTGGGATCGCGAGGACATAAAGCGGTTTCAGTCGTTCGTGCCGACCGTTCGCGTGCCTTGCAGATTAGCCCTTTCCGCCGCGCAGCAGTCTTTTGCAGATCAGATGGAAAGTCAAAGATTCTAGAAAGCCTCTGGCTGTTCTCAGACATAACATCCGTTGGCGGAATCTGGGCGGGTTGCGTTCGATCCAGCACCCTGATAACCCGCGAAACTCACGCCGGGGCCGGGCGTCGGGGAAACGTCAGGAATTCTGGGGATCTGGATTTTCGCGCGCGCAGGAATGCGCTCATGGTCGGGTAAAGCGGATTGATCTCGTCCGGATTGAACCGATGCGGCGGAAATACGTCGCGCTCGCCCCAGTCGAGGAATCGCCCGGGGATCGATTTCATGCGACTGCGGCGTAGCTTGCGCAGTACGTTCACCGTTCCGGTTACAGGTGACCCCTCGCGGCGGCAACCGGAATACAGGGCTTCATTCTGCACGGTCGCGAGGGCCGGCGTCGGACTGGAATCCTTGAAGCTTTTGGCGCGCGCCGGTACGTAGTTCATTTCCTTGAACGTCAGCCGTATGCGGCACTCTGATTCCGGGCCGTCGAGGACCGCGTGCCCCTGCAGGAGCATGTTTATGGCGACCTTGGGCGCAATCTCATTGCGACCGCAAAACGATCCGTTGGTGATCGTGATTTTACCTTCCATTTTGAGCGGAGATGTCCGGAGAAACAGTTCAGGTGTACAGGGTGGACGAGCCGATTCAGGCTCGAATGCGGTATGCCGCGCGGGCTGGTTTTTTAGCGTCGGGCCAGCAGCCGATCGGTGATGGGGTGAGGGTGAGGGCTTAGATCCCTCGGGATTGGAACATTCGCAAGAATAAAGCACGTTCCGTAACGTTGTCAATCGGCAGGAGCGTATCAAGCAAGCTGTGCGGTTGAAATAAACGCGCCTTTTTTAACCGCAAGCCGCGACATTAAAGTGTTCTTCACTGCCCGGATTTTCCGGTTTTGAATCCGTATGCTTCGAGATCGTCGCGCAACAGCGCCTTGCTTTCTTCGAGTCCGGCGGCCGCACATGATCCGCGAATCGCCGTTGCTGGCTGCGACCGTGATTGCCGAGCTGGACGGTAATCGACTTAACGCGGCGGAAGCCGAACGCGACAAGCCCCCGGACGCCGAGGTTAAGACCGGGAAGATCAGTTGGAGGAACAACTAATGTTGCAGCGATCTCGGTGACACGAAGCGCCGGCTAGCGCATTCACACCCACTTGTTCCGGCACCAATGTATGGCGGCCTCACGGGGCCCGGCGCGATTCCTTCTTACATCGCCTTACACCTCCAGCCCCTTCACCGCCTGGTGGTAGCCCTGCATCCCCCGCGCAGTGAGTCATGTGAGCACGTTTGGGCCAGCGGTGGACGCCATATTAAATTAAATCGCGCCACTTGGATTCGCAGTCTACACAATCGTGACACTTTGATCGCTTGGTCGGATCCCGCGGCGATCAGTCTGAATCCCGCGGCGATGAGTCTGAGACGAAGAGTGCCCTTTCAAGTCCCTCGAAGACTTTACTTTGCGATCTCTCTTATTGGGCTGATGGGTGCGGCGGGCGCGCTGCGAGCCCAAGCGCCCGCGGGCATCATATCGACCTACGCC
Source organism: Terriglobia bacterium (assembly GCA_963809655.1). Taxonomy (GTDB): domain Bacteria; phylum Acidobacteriota; class Terriglobia; order Bryobacterales; family Bryobacteraceae; genus BOG-234. Next base: position 192,332 of record CAWEKQ010000034.1, read on the forward strand.
GGCGGCGGAAAATCGAAAAATGATGGCGTTCCCCCGACCGACTACAAGCTCTCCAGTCCGTCGGACGTCGCTGTCGATGCGCTCGGGAATATTTATATCGCGGACAGCGGTAACAACGAGGTCGTGAAAATCGACCGTGCGACTCAGATTCTCACGGTGGTTGCCGGCACCGGGAAGGCTGGCTATAACGGAGATTTCATCCCGGCGACTTCGGCGGAGTTGGATTTCCCGGTTGCAATCGCTTTCGACCCCGCCGGCAACCTGTACATCAGCGACAATGACAATGCGCGAATCCGGCGTGTAAGCGCCGCCACCGGGATCATCACCACCTACGCCGGAACCGGGGTGTCCGGCTATAACTTCGACAACATCCCGGCGAGACTCGCCCAGCTCAACGACCCATACCACATCTCCTTCGACCCGTCCGGAAACCTGTACATCGCAGACGCTTCCAACAATCGCGTTCGAAGGGTCGATACGGCAGGAATCATTACCACCGTCGCGGGGACTGGCATTGGCGGTTATAACGGAGACAACCAGCCGGCAACCGGCGCCCAGTTGAACAAACCGCTGGCCGCCGTCGCGGACAGTAGCGGCAATTTATACATCGCGGACAATAAAAATTTTCGGGTCCGGTTAGTAAGAGCGGGCACCATCACAACCATCGCCGGCACCGGGGTCAGCGGGTCAACCGGGGACGGCGGACCGGCCGCTCTCGCCCCGTTGAAAGGCCCCAACAACCTCGGGATAGACGCAGCGGGTAACCTGTATATCGCCGATGAAGACGATAACAAAATCCGGCGGGTAGACAGGAACACGCTCGTTATCAACACGGTGGCAGGTAACGGAGGAAAGGGCTACACCGGAGACGGCGGACCCGCCGTGGAAGCGGCCATTGCAACGCCTTTCGCGGCTACGTTCGACGCGCAGGGCCGGATGTACGTCGCGCAGTATGGTTCGGACGTAGTACGGCTTGTCAGCTTTGCAGGAAGCCCCGCCTCGATCACCGTTGTCGGTAATTCCTCCCCGCAGACCACCCGGGTAAACACCAACTTTGCGGAGCGCCTGACGGCCGTGGTGAGGGACGGTAATGGCATTGGAGTCTCCGGCGTCACTGTGACGTATGCTGCCCCTGCGGAAGGAGCGTCGGCGACGCTCTCCGCCCCGACTGCAATTACCGACGCGGCGGGCGAGGCCTTCGTTTTCGCCACTGCGAATTCGACGGCCGGGTCCTACAGCGTGACCGCAATCACCCCCGGAGTTGCGACTGCCGCCACATTCAGCCTGACAAATACCGTCAGTGCTTTCGTTGACATTGGATTCGTGCAACAGCCATCGAATACCACCGCGGACGTGGTGATCAGTCCGCCGGTTACCGTTCACGTGAGCGATGCGAACGGGAACCCGGTGGGCGGCGCCTCTGTCACCGTCGGAATCTTTGTCACCTCGCGCACAATCCAGGGAACAATCACCCAAGCCACGGATGCGACCGGCATCGCCACTTTCGCCGACCTCAAAGTGAACACAGCGGGGACCTACACCCTGGAAGCGTCCACCGGAGCCGCGCCATCCGTCGGGAGCACCCCTTTTACGGTTGCGCCGGCGGCTCCGCGTACGGTCACGGCGCTGGCCGGCGGCGGCCAATCCGCACCCGCACTCGCACCGTTCGCCGAGGCATTGAGAACCCGGGTGAGGGATGAATTCGGAAACACCGTGCCGTCGGTCGCAGTCACTTTCGCCGCGCCTGCGAGTGGACCGGGCGCGACGTTCGGGGGCGCAGCAACCGTCAATACCGGGCCAGACGGCATTGCCACCTCGCCGATCCTGACCGCGAATGCGACGGCCGGCACCTACAACGTGACGGCCACGGCCGCGGGCGCATCCAGCGCCACGTTTGCCCTGACGAATCTGCCCCCCGTGCCCAAGTTCATAACGTTCATACAGCAACCGCCGCCCTCCACGGCAGCGGGCAGCGCCATGACGCCGGCGATCGTCGTCCAGGTCCGGGATGAATTTCAAAACCTGCTGGCCGGTGTGCAGGTGGCGATGCTACTTCAGGGGCCGAGCCGGGATTTATTCGGAACCACGACCCTTTTCACCGCGGCCAACGGTCTGGCGACATTCAACGATCTGAGCGTAAGGCAGGCGGGAACCAATTACCAGTTGGATGCAGTAGCTATTGGGAGTAGCGCGGAAGCGCTGAGCAATAACTTTACGATCACCGGAGGAGCGCCGGCCGGGATATCCGTACTCAGCGGCGGCACGCAGAGCGCAACCGTCCTGACCCTGTACGCCACACCGTTGACCGTGCTGGTGAAAGACCGATTTCTTAATCCCGTCAGCGGGACGACCGTGGCCTTCACGGCGCCTTCATCGGGCGCCAGCGGACTATTCAATGGATCGCCGACCGCGAATATCCTGACTGATGCTGACGGCCAGGCGGCGGCGCCAATCACTGCCAACGGCACGGCGGGCGCATTTACGGTAACCGCAGGAGTGGGCGCGTTTTCTGCGCCCTTCCAACTTACGAACACGGCCGGGTCTGCGGGCAGGATCGTCTTCTCCCAGCAGCCGCCTGCAACGGTTACAGCTGGAGCCACAATTACCCCGCCGGTCCAGGTGAAGGTAGAGGACGGCATCGGCAATGGCGTCCCTGCTGTCGCGGTAACCCTCACGCCCGGTTCAACGAGGCAGCGATCGGCGCCCGTGACAGCGACCACGGACGCAGGCGGCTTCGCGACATTTGCGACTCTGACCATCAATACCGTGGGCACCTATGTATTGGAAGCCATGGCCGGAGGCGTCAGCGCCCAGAGCAATACCGTTACGGTGACAGCAGGGTCCGCCGCGCTGATGACGGCTCACGGCGGCAGCGGGCAAACTTCGACTGTAGCCACATTGTTCCACCCGCTTGAAGCCATGGTAACCGACAGCTTTGGCAATCCCGTACCCGGAGTATCCGTGACGTTTACGCCGCCCCTGGGCGGCCCTAGTGTGACCGGCATTCCGGCGACGGTCACTACCGGTTCGGACGGCATCGCCACGTCGCCCGCCATCACCGCGAACACGTCGGCGGGAACGTTCCAGGTGACGGCCACCGGCGCCGGGTCAGCGACTTTCACCCTGACGAATGCTCCAGGCCCCGGCATTCTGGAGTTCGTCCAGCAGCCATCGAACGCCACCGCGGGGGTGCCGATGGCCGACATCAAGGCGCAGATTCAGGACAGCTTCAACAACCTCGTAAATACCCCGAACGTGCCGGTAACTCTTCACCTCAGCTCGGAGACTGCAGTCGGAACGCCGCCGGTCGCCAATACCGATGCGACCGGAACGGCGACGTTCCAGGGCTTCAGTGTGTCTGTGGCGGGCTCGTACACGCTCCTTGCCGAGGCGACCGGGCTCCAGTCGGGCAGAAGCGCGCCTTTCAACATTACCCCTGGGACGGCCACGAATATCGTAGCCGTGGGTGGAACGCCTGAGAGCACGGCAGTCGGCACGCCGTTCCCGTTGCCGCTGGTGGCGCAGGTGACGGATTCTTTCACGAACCCGGTGCCAAATACGACGATAACGTTCACCATTGTGCCATCCGGCGGCGCGGGCGGGACCTTTGGAGGCTCATCGACAGCATCTGGTACCACCGACCAGCAAGGACAGGCTGTTGCTCCAACCCTCATCGCCAACACGACGGCGGGAACGTTCACCGTAACTGCGACGGTTGGCGGGAAAACGGCCACCTGGACTTTGACGAACATCGCCGGTGCGGTCAGCCAGATCACCTTTGAGACTCAGCCATCCACTACGGCCGCCGGCGCCCCCATCAGCCCTCCAGTGGTGGTGAAGGTGGCGGACAGCCACGGAAACCCGGTCAGCGGCGCCACGGTCGTGCTCACCGCGAAGGAAGGTCCGGGGTCCCTGGAGGGTACGCAGACTGAGGTGACGACGGGTACCGGTCAGGTGACCTTCGCTGACCTGACCATCACTGCCAGCGGCAGCTATCAAATCGAAGCTTCGGCCGTTGGCTTGCTGCAGCGAAGCGCGACGTTTCAGGTCACCGCCAAAACCACCAATCTCACTATGCAGGTCGCCGATGGAACCGGACAGTTCGCATCGATCGGGACAACGTATGCTTTACCTCTCAAGGTCCTGGTGCTGGACGAGTTTGATAACAAGGTTCCGGGCGCTTCGGTCCTGTTTACGGCAGTTTCAATCGCCGGCGCCAGTGTGACGTTCAACGGCTCCCCAGCGGTCATTACCGACGCTGCCGGCATCGCGACTTCTCCAACGATGACGGCCAACCTGGTCGTCGGGCTGGTTGCCCCGGTGGCGACGACACCGGGAGCCGCTGTGCCCGCCGACTTTGCGCTGGCGAACACCGCCGGACCGTCAACCCGGCTTGTTTTCGTGCAGCAGCCCACGAACACCACGGCCGGAGCGGTAATCGCGCCCCCGGTGACGGCTCAACTGCTGGACGCAGCGGGCAATCTGGCGACGTGTAGCGGGCGTGACCGTGACAGTGCAACTCGCCCCGCCGGGCGGCGGATTCAGCACGGGGTCCGCGCCAGCGACGCAAAACACCACCGGCGGACGGCGTGGCTACATTTGCAGGTCTCGGTGTCGCGCAGGCCGGTACGTACCAGTTACAGACGCAATCCGAAGGGCTTCAATCGGCAACGAGCACATCGTTCGTCATCGGCGCCGCGGCTTCGTCCAGCATCACCGTGGTGGCAGGCAACAATCAGTCGGCTGCCGTCACGACGAACTATGTCACCCCTCTCAAAGTCAGCGTGCAGGACAGCCTTGCGAACCCTGTTCCCGGCGTCGTGGTCACCTTCACCGCACCGTCCAGCGGGGCGAGCGTCACGTTCTTGGGACCGGTGACCGTTACCACCGACAGCAGCGGCGTGGCCGCGATCTTTGTTACGGCCAATGCGACGGTAGGCTCCTTCCAGGTCACGGCGACGGCTCCCGGCATCGCTGCTCCGGCTGTCTTCAGCCTGACGAACGTCCCCGGCTCGGCCCAGCCATCTGGCTTTCGTTCAGCAGCCTTCCAGTGCGGTGGCCGGAGCCCTCATCTCGCCGCCGGTGACGGTGCAGCTCACCGACAGCATCGGAAACAATGTGGCGCAGGCCGGCGTGGCGGTGACTCTGTCGCTCAATCCCGCCGCTGGGCGTTCGGCCACCATCACCGGCACCACCACGGTCGCGACGAATGCCAGCGGTCTGGCGAGCTTCGCCGATCTGAGCATCGCCAAAGCGGGCAGCTATCAGCTCACTGCGGTCGGAACCTCTCTGGTCTCGGCGCAGAGCAGCGCCTTCACGATTACCGCGGGCACGGCATCCACCATTACGGTCAGCGGCGGAAGCCCGCAGAGCACTACGGTTCTGGCGCCCTTCGCGGTGCCGCTGCAGGTGCTGGTGAGCGACTCCACGGGCAACCCGCTCAGCGGGGTCACGGTCACCTTCGCCGCGCCCGCCACGGGAGCGTCGGCGACGCTGTCGTCTGCGACCGCCACGACCGATGCCGGCGGCCATGCCAGCGTGAGCGCGGTGGCCAATGCGACGGCGGGCTCTTACACGGTAACTGCCTCGGTGACAGGCGTCGCGATACCGGCAAGCTTCGCCCTAACCAACGCGGGAGGAACCGGCGTTAATCTGACGTTCACGCAGCAGCCTGGGAACACCCCCGCGGGCACGGTCATCGCGCCGCCGGTAGTGGTGCGGGTCACCGACAGCGGCGGCAACCCGGTGAGCGGCGTCACCATCGCGCTCACGGCGCAGGGAGGCCCGGGGGTTCTCTCCGGGGACGCTCCGGTCGCCACCAATGCGTCCGGACTGGCGACGTTCTCCGACACTGAGCATCGACAGGACGGGAACCTATACCCTCCAGGCCACCGACGGCACGCGCGTCATCAGCAGCAATACGTTCGTCATCGGGCCCGGGACTTCCTCCAGCATCACGGTGGTGGCGGGCAACGGGCAGTCGGCTGCGGTCACCACGAACTATGCCAGCCAGCTGAAGGTCAGCGTGCAGGACGCGCTGGGCAACGGCGTTCCCGGCATCGTGGTCACCTTCGCCGCGCCGTCCAGCGGGGCGAGCGTTACGTTCTCGGGACCGGCGACCGTTACCACCGGCATCGGCGGAGTGGCGGCGATCTCGGTCACCGCCAACACCCAGGTGGGCGCTTTCGAGGTCACGGCGAGTGCGCCCGGCACGGCGGCTCCGGCAGTCTTCAGCCTGACCAACGTGGCCGGTTCGGCCAGCCATCTGGCTTTCGTGCAGCAGCCTTCCGGTGCGGCGGCCGGGGCCGTCATCGCGCCGCCGGTGACGGTGCAGCTGACCGACAGCATCGGAAACAATGTGGCGCAGGCGGGCGTGGCGGTGACGCTGACGCTCAATCCCGCCGCCGGGCGTTTGGCCGCCATCACGGGTACGACTACGGTGGCCACCAGATGCCAGCGGTCTGGCGAGCTTCCCCGATCTGAGCATTGCCACCGCGGGCAGCTATCAGCTCACCGCCGTCGGAACCTCTCTGGTGTCGGCGCAGAGCAGCGCCTTCACGATAACGGCGGGCCCGGCGACCACCATCACGGTCAGCGGGGGAAGCCCGCAGAGCACGACCGTTCTGGCGCCCTTCGCGGTGCCGCTGCAGGTGCTGGTGAGCGATTCCGCCGGCAACCCGCTGAGCGGCGTGGCGGTCAGCCTTCGCCGCGCCCGCCATCGGAGCGTCGGCGACGCTGTCGTCCGCGACGGCCACGACCGATGCCGGCGGCCATGCCAGTGTGACTGCGGTGGCCAATGCGGTTGTGGGCTCCTACACGGTAACCGCCTCGGTGACAGGCGTCGCGACACCGGCGAGCTTCGCCCTGACCAACGCGGGAGGAACCGGCGTTAATCTGGCGTTCACGCAGCAGCCTGGGAACACACCCGCGGGCACGGTGATCGCGCCGCCGGTGGTCGTGCGCGTCACCGACAGCGGCGGCAACCCGGTGAGCGGCGTCACCATCGCGCTCACGGCGCAGGGAGGCCTGGGGGTTCTCTCCGGGAACACTCCGGTCGCCACCAATGCGTCCGGGCTGGCGACGTTCCCGACACTGAGCATCGACAGGACGGGAACCTACTCCCTCCAGGCCACCGACGGCATACGCGCCATCAGCAGTAACTCGTTCGTCATCGGGCCCGGGACTGCGTCCAGCATTACGGTGGTGGCGGGCAACGGGCAGTCGGCTGCGGTCACGACGAACTATGCCAGCCAGCTGAAGGCCAGCGTGCAGGACGCGCTGGGCAACGGGGTTCCCGGCGTCGCGGTCACGTTCGCCGCACCGGGCAGCGGAGCGAGTGTCACGTTCTCGGGATCGCCGATTGTTACCACCGGTATCGGCGGCGTGGCCGCCATCTCGGTCACAGCCGAACACCCAGGTGGGCGCTTTCGAGGTGACGGCGAGTGCGGCCGGCACGGCTGCTCCGGCGGTCTTCAGCCTGACCAACGTCGCCGGTTCGGCGAGCCATCTCACTTTCGTGCAGCAGCCTTCCGGTGCGGCGGCCGGGGCCGTGATCGCGCCGCCGGTGACGGTGCAGCTGACCGACAGCACCGGAAACAATGTGGCGCAGGCGGGCGTGGCGGTGACGCTGACGCTGAATCCCGCCGCCGGCCGTTCGGCCGCCATCACCGGCACGACGACAGTCGCGACGAATGCCAGCGGTCTGGCGAGCTTCGCCGATCTGAGCATTGCCACCGCGGGCAGCTATCAGCTCACCGCCGTCGGAACCTCTCTGGTGTCGGCGCAGAGCAGCGCCTTCACGATTACGGCGGGCGCGGCGTCCACCATTACGGCCATCGGCGGGACGCCGCAGAGCACGACCGTTCTGGCGCCCTTCGCGGTGCCGCTGCAGGTGCTGGTGAGCGATGCCGCCGGCAACCCGCTGAGCGGGGTCACGGTCAGCTTCGCCGCGCCCGCCACCGGAGCGTCGGCGACGCTGTCGTCTGCGACGGCCACGACCGATGCCGGCGGCCATGCCAGCGTGAGCGCGGTGGCCAATGCGACGGTGGGCTCCTACACGGTAACCGCCTCGGTGACAGGCGTCGCGACACCGGCGAGCTTCGCCCTGACCAACACGGGAGGAACCGGCGTCAATCTGGCGTTCACGCAGCAGCCTGGGAACACCCGCGCGGGCACGGTGATCGCGCCGCCGGTGGTCGTGCGGTCACCGACAGCGGCGGCAACCCGGTGAGCGGCGTCACCATCGCGCTCACGGCGCAGGGAGGCCCGGGGGTTCTCTCCGGGGACGCTCCGGTCGCCACCAATGCGTCCGGGCTGGCGACGTTCTCCGACTCTGAGCATCGACAAGACGGGGACCTATACTCTCCGGGCCACCGACGGCACGCGCGTCACCACCAGCACCTCGTTCGTCATCGGCGCCGGGACTTCCTCCAGCATCACGGTGGTGGCGGGCAACGGGCAGTCGGCCGCGGTCACGACGAACTACGCCAGCCAGCTGAAGGTCAGCGTGCAGGACGCGCTGGGCAACGGCGTTCCCGGCGTCGTGGTCACCTTCGCCGCGCCATCCAGCGGGGCGAGCGTCACGTTCTCGGGACCGGCGACCGTTACCACCGGCATCGGCGGCGTGGCGGCGATCTCGGTCACCGCCAACACCCAGGTGGGCTCTTTCGAGGTCACGGCGAGTGCGCCGGGCACGGCGGCTCCGGCAGTCTTCAGCCTGACCAACGTGGCCGGTTCGGCCAGCCATCTGGCTTTCGTGCAGCAGCCTTCCGGTGCGGTGGCCGGAGCCGTCATCGCGCCGCCGGTGACGGTGCAGCTGACCGACAGTATCGGAAACAATGTGGCGCAGGCGGGCGTGGCGGTGACGCTGACGCTCAATCCCGCCGCCGGGCGTTTGGACGCCATCACGGGTACGACTACTGTCGCCACCAGTGCCAGCGGTCTGGCGAGCTTCGCCGATCTGAGCATTGCCACCGCGGGCAGCTATCAGCTCACCGCCGTCGGAACCTCTCTGGTGTCGGCGCAGAGCAGCGCCTTCACGATTACGGCGGGCCCGGCGTCCACCATCACGGTCAGCGGGGGAAGCCCGCAGAGCACCACCGTTCTGGCGCCCTTCGCGGTGCCGCTGCAGGTGCTGGTGAGCGACTCCGCCGGCAACCCGCTGAGCGGCGTCGCGGTCACCTTCGCCGCGCCCGCCATCGGGAGCGTCGGCGACGCTGTCGTCTGCGACGGCCACGACCGATGCCGGCGGCCATGCCAGCGTGACTGCGGTGGCCAATGCGACGGTGGGCTCCTACACGGTAACTGCGTCGGTGACAGGGATCGCGACCCCGGCGAGCTTCGCGCTGACCAACGTGGGGGGAACCGGCGTCAATCTGGTGTTCACGCAGCAGCCTGGGAACACAGCTGCGGGCACGGTGATCGCGCCGCCGGTGGTCGTGCAGCGTCACCGACAGCGGCGGCAACCCGGTGAGCGGCGTCACCATCGCGCTCACGGCGCAGGGAGGCCCGGGGGTTCTCTCCGGAGACGCTCCGGTCGCCACCAATGCGTCCGGGCTGGCGACGTTCTCGACTCTGAGCATCGACAGGACGGGAACCTATACGCTCCAGGCCACCGACGGCACGCGCGCCATCAGCAGTACACTCGTTCGTCATCGGGCCCGGGACTTCGTCCAGCATCACGGTGGTGGCGGGCAACGGGCAGTCGGCTGCGGTCACGACGAACTATGCCAGCCAGCTGAAGGCCAGCGTGCAGGACGCGCTGGGCAACGGCGTTCCCGGCGTCGCGGTCACCTTCGCCGCACCGGCCAGCGGGGCGAGCGTCACGTTCTCGGGATCGCCGACCGTTACCACCGGCATCGGCGGCGTGGCCGCGATCTCGGTCACCGCGAACACCCAGGTGGGCTCTTTCGAGGTGACGGCGAGTGCGCCCGGCACGGCTGCTCCGGCGGTCTTCAGCCTGACGAACGTCGCCGGTTCGGCCAGCCATCTGACTTTCGTGCAGCAGCCTTCCGGTGCGGCGGCCGGGGCCGTGATCGCGCCGCCGGTGACGGTGCAGCTCACCGACAGCATCGGAAACAACGTGGCGCAGGCGGGCGTGGCGGTGACGCTGACGCTGAATCCCGCCGCCGGGCGTTTGGCCGCCATCACGGGTACGACTACTGTCGCCACCAATGCCAGCGGTCTGGCGAGCTTCGCCGATCTGAGCATTGCCACCGCGGGCAGCTATCAGCTCACCGCGGTGGGAACCTCTCTGGTGTCGGCGCAGAGCAGTGCCTTCACGATTACCGCGGGCACGGCGTCCGCCATTACAGTCAGCGGCGGAAGCCCGCAGAGCACGACCGTTCTGGCGCCCTTCGCCGTGCCGCTGCAGGTGCTGGTGAGCGACTGCCGCAGGCAACCCGCTGAGCGGGGTCACGGTCAGCTTCGCCGCGCCCGCCGCGGGAGCGTCGGCGACGCTGTCGTCTGCGACGGCCACGACCGATGCCGGCGGCCATGCCAGCGTGAGCGCGGTGGCCAATGCGACGGTGGGCTCCTACACGGTAACCGCCTCGGTGGCGGGTATCACGACCCCGGCAAGCTTCGCCCTGACCAACGCTGGGGGGAACCGGCGTCAATCTGGTGTTCACGCAGCAGCCTGGGAACACAGCTGCGGGCACGGTGATCGCGCCGCCGGTGGTGGTGCAGGTCACCGACAGCGGCGGCAACCCGGTGAGCGGCGTCACCATCGCGCTCACGGCGCAGGGCGGCCCGGGGGTTCTGTCCGGGGCCGCGCCGGTCGCCACCAATGCGTCCGGGCTGGCGACGTTCTCCACTCTGAGCATCGACAGGACGGGGACCTATACGCTGCGGGCCACCGACGGCACGCGCGTCATCAGCAGCAATTCGTTCGTCATCGGGCCCGGGACTTCGTCCAGCATCACGGTGGTGGCGGGCAACGGGCAGTCGGCTGCGGTCACCACGAACTATGCCAGCCAGCTGAAGGCCAGCGTGCAGGACGCGCTGGGCAACGGCGTTCCCGGCGTCGTGGTCACCTTCGCCGCACCGTCCAGCGGGGCGAGCGTCACGTTCTCGGGACCGGCGACCGTTACCACCGGCATCGGCGGCGTGGCGGCGATCTCGGTCACCGCCAACACCCAGGTGGGCTCGTTCGAGGTGACGGCGAGTGCGCCGGGCACGGCTGCGCCGGCAGTCTTCGACTTGACCAACGTGGCCGGCTCGGCCAGCCATCTGGCTTTCGTGCAGCAGCCTTCCGGTGCGGCGGCCGGAGCCGTCATCGCGCCGCCGGTGACGGTGCAGCTGACCGACAGTACCGGAAACAATGTGGCGCAGGCGGGCGTGGCGGTGACGCTGACGCTCAATCCCGCCGCCGGGCGTTCGGACGCCATCACGGGTACGACTACTGTCGCCACCAATGCCAGCGGTCTGGCGAGCTTCGCCGATCTGAGCATAGCCACGGCGGGAAGCTATCAGCTCACCGCGGTCGGAACCTCGCTGGTGTCGGCGCAGAGCAATGCGTTCACGATTACGGCGGGCACGGCGTCCACTATTACGGTCAGCGGCGGAAGCCCGCAGAGCACCACGGTTCTGGCGCCCTTCGCGGTGCCGCTGCAGGTGCTGGTGAGCGACTCCGCGGGCAACCCGCTCAGCGGGGTCACGGTCACCTTCGCCGCGCCCGCCGCGGGAGCGTCGGCGACGCTGTCGTCTGCGACCGCCACGACCGATGCCGGCGGCCATGCCAGCGTGACGCGCGGTGGCCAATGCGACGGTGGGCTCCTACACGGTAACCGCGTCGGTGACAGGGATCGCGACCCCGGCGAGCTTCGCGCTGACCAACGTGGGGGGAACCGGCGTCAATCTGGTGTTCACGCAGCAGCCCGGGAACACAGCTGCGGGCACGGTCATCGCGCCGCCGGTGGTGGTGCAGGTCACCGACAGCGGCGGCAACCCGGTGAGCGGCGTCACCATCGCGCTCACGGCGCAGGGAGGACCGGGGGTTCTGTCCGGGGCCGCTCCGGTCGCCACCAATGCGTCCGGACTGGCGACGTTCTCCACTCTGAGCATCGACCGGACGGGAACCTATACGCTGCATGCCACTGACGGCACGCGCGTCATCAGCAGCACATCGTTCGTCATCGGGCCCGGGACTTCGTCCAGCATCACGGTGGTGGCGGGCAACGGGCAGTCGGCTGCGGTCACGACGAACTATGCCAGCCAGCTGAAGGCGAGCGTGCAGGACGCGCTGGGCAACGGCGTTCCGGGCGTGGTGGTCACCTTCGCCGCGCCATCTAGCGGGGCGAGCGTCACCTTCTCGGGACCGGCGACCGTTACCACCGGCATCGGCGGCGTGGCGGCGATCTCGGTAACCGCCAACACCCAGGTGGGCTCGTTCGAGGTGACGGCGAGTGCGCCGGGCACGGCTGCGCCGGCAGTCTTCGACTTAACCAACGTGGCCGGTTCGGCCAGCCATCTGGCTTTCGTGCAGCAGCCTTCCGGTGCGGCGGCCGGAGCCGTCATCGCGCCGCCGGTGACGGTGCAGCTCACCGACAGCATCGGAAACAACGTGGCGCAGGCGGGTGTGGCGGTGACGCTGACGCTGAATCCCGCGGCCGGTCGTTTGGCCGCCATCACGGGTACGACTACTGTCGCGACCAGTGCCAGCGGTCTGGCGAGCTTCCCCGATCTGAGCATAGCCACGGCGGGAAGCTATCAGCTCACCGCGGTGGGAACCTCGCTGGTGTCGGCGCAGAGCAGCGCCTTCACGATTACCGCGGGGACGGCGTCCGCCATTACGGTGACCGGGGGAAGCCCGCAGAGCACCACGGTTCTGGCGCCCTTTGCCGTTCCGCTGCAGGTGCTGGTGAGCGATGCGGCGGGCAACCCGCTGAGCGGGGTCACGGTCACCTTCGCCGCGCCCGCCACGGGAGCGTCGGCGACGCTGTCGTTTGCGACCGCCACGACCGATCCCGGCGGCCATGCCAGCGTGACGGCGGTGGCCAATGCGACGGTGGGCTCCTACACGGTAACCGCCTCGGTGACGGGCGTCGCGACACCGGCAAGCTTCGCGCTGACCAACGCCAACACAGCCGCTATTTCCGGCCGGCTGTCCTTCGTACAGCACCCAACCGACACCCAAGCGGGCGCGGTGATGGCTCCGGTCATCGTGCAATTGCTGGACAACGCCGGCAACCCCGTTCGGATGGCAGGCGTGCCTGTCAGCCTGGCGCCAATTTCCGGGCCCGCGTCAGGGTTCCGCGGAACTCTCACAAAAACAACCGATGCCAGCGGACTGGCTACATTCACCGATCTCAGCGGCGTGACTGCGGGAACCTATCAACTCGCCGCACTATCCGGATCGCTGGGATTGGCGACTAGTACCACTTTCCGAATCACAGCCGGGCCGCCCGCAGCAATCCGAGCAATTGCCGGCACTCCACAGAGTGCGGCGGTTCTGACCGCGTTTGTCGCTCCGCTCGAGGTGACTGTGACCGACACTTTCGGAAACGCCGATTTCGGGTGTGAGCGTAGTCTTCACCGCGCCGAGCTTCAGGCGCCAGCGGAACTTTCGGCGGCGCTTCTACTGCGTCGATAACAACCGGAGAGCAGGGGATCGCCTCCGTGATATTGACCGCGAACGGCACACCGGGGACTTACGTGGTCTCGGCTGCGACCACTGCGCTCACCGGGTCGGCAACATTCTCATTGACCAATGTTGCAACTCCAGCTCAGCGTGCTGGCGTTTGTGCAGCAGCCCGGCGCCGTTGTGTCCGGCCAGGCGATCTCACCTCCGGTTACGGTGCAGGTGCGGGGTAGCTCAGGCGCTCCCGTGAACACGGCTGGCATCGCAATTTCCATGACACTGGCCTCTGGCACGGGCTCGCTTTCGGGAAGTAGCGTCAGCGTGACCGACGCCAATGGAATCGCCACGTTCGACAACTTACGCATCGATTTGGCCGGGACCAAGCGCTTGCGAGCGACTGCCATCGAGTTGACACCTGCGGAAAGCAATTCATTTATGGTCACAGCCGGGTCGGCCTCACGGATCGCGGCTGCCGGCAATCACGTCGCAGATCACGATGGTGTCCCAGGTGTTCGCGGCGCCGTTGCAGGCTTTGGTAACGGACTCGGTGGGCAATCCAGTGAGCGGAGTCCCGGTCACATTTACTGTGCCGGCCACAGGACCGAGCGGAAGCTTTTCCGGAGCGCCGACAGTAACTACCGGAGCGAATGGCATCGCGACGTCGCCCGTGCTGACGGCGAACAATACGGCGGGAGGTTTCTTGGCAATCGCGACGACGCCGAATGTCGCCGCAGTGGCAACATTCGCTCTCGTGATTCTGCCGCCCACCAGCGGCGTGCTGACGCTCGACGAGCAGGATCCTCACTTTCGTCAGCGAGATCGATCAGTCGGCGCCGCCTCCGAAGACGCTGACTGTTTCCGCCGTCTCGGGAGCGGCACCAGTTGCCTGGACAGCTTCGAGTTCAGCTTCGTGGCTGACGGTGAGTCCCATCAGCGGTGTCACGCCGGAGCAGGTTTCCGTGAGCGTGAGTCCGGCAGGCCTTGCTGCGGGCACCTACCTCGACTCAGTCACGTTCACCCCTCCAGCCGGCGAGGCGGTTGTTCTCGTTGTAAGTTACACCATCACGCCCAAGCCGACACTGACTGTCACGCCGGGCTCGCTGGTTTTCCAGACCCTCTATCAAAGCGATGGGACGATACCGCTTCCGTCGGCCCAGATTCTGTCGACGACGTCCAGCTCGCGACCTATTGGTTATCAGGTCTCCACAACAGTAACTAGTCCCTTCGGCGGGACTTGGCTGACGCTTTCCGCAGCGCAGGGACAGACGCCCGGCGCCGTGCAAGTCAGTGTGACGCCGCTCGGGCTGTCGGAAGGCATATACCGCGGATCGGTCTTGTTCCAACCTACGGAGGCGGGGATCGGTCCGGTTTACGTGCCGGTCATTTTAGTTGTGGGCTGCAACCTGGGAGCGTGTCCGGCGCCGGCAGAGCCTCCCGTCATCCTCGGGATCACTAACTCGGCAAGCTTCCATATCAGCGGAGCTCCCGGGGCGGTCATGGCGATCTTCGGCAGGAATTTATCCGCCACTACAACGCAAGCGACTGTGTTTCCTCTGCCGACGATCCTGGGAACCACGATGGTGATGGTGAATGGCGCCGCTGCGCCGCTGTTCTACGTGAGCCCGAGTCAGATCAACTTCCAGATGCCAAGTAACGTACCCATAGGTACTGCGCGCGTGGAAGTGAACGTCGGGAACCAGCAATCCGAGGGTGTGCAATCGGCCATCCTGACGGCAGTGGATCCAGGCTTATACTTGAACGGACCGCTCGCGGCTGCGCTGAATCCGGACCTGACTCCACACACTTTTGCGACGCCGCAGCCGGTGAACACCATTCTTGCGTTCTTTCTGACAGGGCAGGGAACGGCGACGCCCGCCGTCCCGGACGGAACCCCCGCGCCGGTGTTCCCGCTATCGCTGCTCGACGGCACGGTCCAAGCGATGATCGGCGGACAGCCGGCCGAGGTGACTTTTGCAGGGCTCGCGCCTGACCTTGCCGGCTTAGCGCAAGTCAATGTCCGGATTCCGCAGGGTGTGAGTCCGGGCGCTAACCTTGTATTCATCGTGATCAATGGCGTTCCGAGCAACGCGGGGTTGATCAGTGTGAAGTGATGGTGGATGCGCGGAAGGATCTGCCTGGTAGTCGGTGCGGCGCCTTCGCTGGCACTCAGCTCCACTGCAGACGGCCTGGTGTGGCTGGAACTTCGATGGCTGGAAAACCTGCTGGCAATAGCGGCAGCGCCGTTCACTCATATGGGCGTTGTCGCATCAGGCTGCCACAGATTTAGAGTCTGCTGTAGAGTGTGTACCGCGTCCCCGCCAGTGGCTCAACTACAAAACCGGCGGAAATGCGGTCGTTTCTAACCGGCGATGACAGACGGATAAGTTAACACATTTCAATTGAAAACCCGGCGAGAGCGCCGGGTTGTACAACGTGCGGCTGACGTTGCGATCCACCTGATCGCAATCACAGTAACACATCGCGGGTTTCATCCGCGGTAACGACGACGGTCATAGAGGGGCGAGGCCTCTTATGATGGCACTCAAGACCCGACTGGACTGCGAAAGAAACGGAAATCAGGGCCGACTTCGCTTGGTTGTAGAGTCGGCGTTGTCGACAGGCGGTGCCACGGAATATGTTTGTGCTTCAAGGAGGAACCGGCCAGACGGAAACGAAATGATGTTGATCGGCCCTTGCTGTCATAAACTTGCGATGGCGCAACATCTGAAAAGCGCCAACCAGCGCACACCGTGTTGCGGCGTAAACGGCTGTTTCGCGGTGAACGGCGCAACAGAATCGAAAGTGCCATCCCTTCCGATAATGTATATTATGTCAAATTATGTGAGAAGGTCTTGATTGCTCCCGAGCCAGCCGGATCAGCTTGTCCTCGAACGAAAAATCCTGCTTTCGCTCCGCACCGTGCTTCGTGTACCACCGCAGCGTCTCCTTCAGGCCAGCCGCGAACGGCGTCAGCGCCACATTCAGCACCCGCTTCACGCGTCCGATCACCTCGGTGATGGGAGCGAGATCGTAATACTGCCCGAAGTACAAAGGCTCCGCAAATGCATTGCCGCCGTTCCGGGCAATCAGCTCGCGCGGAACCCGCACTAACACAGGCTGCTTACCCATCGCCCGCGCCAATTCTGTCACCACTTCCACCTGCGTCAGCGGCTTTTCATCCGCAACATTGAACGCCCTGCCCGGCGCGGTGTGTTTTTCGAGCGCGTTGAAACACGCCTCCACCAGATCGTTCACGATAGACGAACTGCATCAGCCGGTTGCCGTCGCCCGGAATGATGATCGGCCGGTCGAGCCGCAGGCGGTCCCAGAAAAATGCTTCGCGATAGAACGGATTGTCCGGGCCATACACAAACGGCGGCCGGATCGTCACCACCGGAAACTCCGATTCGTGATACATGCGGAACAAAGCGCGCTCGCTCGTCGCCTTGTTGCGCACATAGGCGTCGGTGTGGATATCGGACGCCAGCGGATCGTCCTCGGAATGGTTCAGCCCGTCACCATAGGCGGCCACGCTCGACATGAAGATGTAGCGGCGTGAGGTCGCCCGGGACAGCCTTCGCGGTTGCCTCCACCTGCGCCGCCGTCGTTCCCCGCTCCCAGTCGTAGACGATGTCGTAGACGGCGTCGAACCGCAGGCCTTCGAGCGCGCTCCTGATCGCGGACGCATCGTTCCGGTCCGCGATCGCATTGCGCACGCGGCGCCCGAACGGATGCTCGGCCTTGCGGTGCAGAATAGTCACCTCATGGCCCGCGGCGATCAGCCGCTTGACCAGAAGTTTGCCAATGAACAGCGTCCCGCCGATTACGAGAACGCGCATCGATTAGTCGTAATACTCCAGGCCGAGGTGCGTGATCAAATCTTCGCCCTTCATCCAGCGCAGCGTGTTCTTCAGCTTCATCGACTGGATGAAAATGTCGTGCTCGGGATAGAGCCCCGGCGCGGTCATCGGCGCTTTGAAGTAGAACGAGAGCCACTCCTGCACGCCGCGCATGCCGGCGCGCTGCGCCAGATCCATGAAGAGCACCAGGTCGAGCACCAGCGGCGCGGCCAGAATGGAATCGCGGCAGAGGAAGTTGATCTTGATCTGCATCGGATAGCCGAGCCATCCGAAGATGTCGATGTTGTCCCAGCCTTCTTTCGCGTCGCCGCGCGGCGGGTAGTAGTTGATGCGGACCTTGTGGTGGATGTCTTCGTAGAGCTCGGGATAAAGATCCGGCTGCAGGATCTGATCGAAGCGCCGAGAGCTTGGTTTCTTCCTTCGACTTGAACGAGCCGGGATCGTCCAGCACTTCGCCGTCGCGATTGCCGAGGATGTTGGTCGAGAACCAGCCGGCCACGCCCAGCATGCGCGATTTCAGGCCCGGCGCGATCAGCGTCTTCATGAACGTCTGGCCGGTCTTGAAATCCTTGCCGCAGATCGGAACATTCGTGTCGCGCGCCAGCTCCATCAGCGCCGGCGTGTCGGTGGTCAGATGCGGCGCGCCGTTGGCGTACGGAATTCCCATCTTCAGCGCGGCGTAGGCGTAGATCTGGCTGGGCGAAATTTCGGGATCGTTCTTCTGCAGGCCGCACTCGAAATCCTTCAGCGTGTGGTGCACGGCGGCCGGCCGGTGGAAGACTTCGGTCGATCCGCACCAGATCATGACGAGGCGCGCCGCATTCGGTGCGCTTCTTGAAGTTGCGGATGTCGTCCATCAGCATCTCGGCGTGGTCCATCTTGGAGCCCTTGGCTTGACGTTGGGGCCGTTGATGCGCTTCACGTAGTTGCTGTCGAAGACCGCCTTCATCGGCTTGATCTTCTCGAGCGGCCCGCGCAGGCTTTCGACGAGCGGCTTGTCGAGCACGCCGGCATGCAGCGCGGCTTCGTAGCAGTTGTCTTCGAAAATGTCCCAGCCGCCGAATACGAGATCTTCGATCTTGGCCAGCGGAACGAAATCCTTGATCTTCGGCGTGCGGTTATCGGTGCGCTTGCCGAGGCGGATGGTGGTCAGCTGCGTGATCGAACCGATCGGCTTCGCCATGCCCCGTTTGATGGCTTCGACGCCCGCGATGAACGTCGTCGTGACCGCGCCCATCCCCGGGATGAGGATGCCGAGTTTGCCGTCGGCTGGCTGGATGGTAGGTGTGGGCTTTGCGGCGCTATCGGACGGGGATGATTCTGACGTTGAAGACAAACGATTTAGCTCCCTGTTGCGCCCATTTGCGAATCGCGCGGGCGGGCGCATTTGAATGAAATGGTTGAATTAAATTCAACGTTATAATAGCAGTTCATGCGAGCCCGCGCGACCGCACCGATGAGCGCGATCATCGCCGACGACGAACAACTGGCGCGCGAAGAGCTCAAGTTCCTGCTCGATCAGATCGGCGACGTGGAAGTCGTGGCGGTGACCGCCAACGGTCTCGAAGCCCTCGAAGCAATCGAGCGGCTGGACCCGGCGCTGGCGTTTCTCGACATCCAGATGCCGGGGCTCGACGGCTTGAGCGTCGTGCGGCGGCTGCGCGAGCAGAATATCGAACCTCCGCACGTGATTTTCTCGACCGCGTACGAGCAGTTTGCGGTGGAAGCGTTCCGGCTGGAGGCGATGGATTATCTGCTGAAGCCGGTCGAACGCGAACGTCTGGAAGAGACGATCAACCGCGCGCGGCGCGTCGTTGCGGACCGCATCATGGAGCCTGCCACGCCCGGCTGCCGGCTCGTGCCAATCCGGCCTTTACGAAGCTGCTGCTGCGCAGCGGTACGCGCAATCTGATCGTGGATCCGCAGGAATTGATCTACGCGACGATCGATAGCGGCGTGATCACGCTGGTCACCGCGCAGGCCGAAGGTCAGTCGAGCTTCCGCACGCTGGAAGAACTGGTAGGCTCGCTCGATCCGGATTTGTTCTGGCGCGCGCACCGGTCGTTTGTGGTGAACATCAACCGCATTCGCGAAGTGGTGCCGTGGTTCAAGTCGACTTATCAGCTGAAGATGGACGATAAGAAGGCAAGCGAGATTCCGGTCAGCCGGATGCAGAGCCGGCGGCTGCGTGAGATGTTGAATCTTTGAACATCGATAGTGTTGAAAAAGTAAGCCGTGATTTTTCCGAGGTAGGAGAGGGATCGAGAACCGCTTTGAGATCCCTTCGGCAGCCAGATTATCTCTCAGTACCGGTCGCCTTGACTACGCGTTTGGCTCGTAAACCGAAAAGACGAACACCCGGTCCGAGCCCACCTGTCGCCGGGCCGCCTTGGGGCCCCAGATTCCAGGTTCCTTGCAAACGATCACCATTTGCGACTACGCACCAGCGGTGGTGCGCGCTTCCGTCAAGAACATCAAAGCAAACGCTATCACCGAATTGCTCGCCGTTCCGAACGGGCTGTGGTGTTGTCGGGACCTCGCCTAAATTTGAGAACGTCCCGGTAATCCGCGTGCCCTGTATCTTCAGAATCAACTCAAATCGCGTAACCGTCTCTGGATAGCTGCCGTCGGGAAGCAGTTTTTGCGGCTGTCCGTTGAAGGTGCCAGCCCAAGTACCGTTCAGGTCCGCAATCGACGCCATTAGCGTAAGAGTAAACAGGCAAACCAAACCGAGCAAGCAGGCCAAGTATTCACCCTATGTCATCGGGACGAACCGTCGCAAGCTATCCATCCTTTACACAACGCCGTCGAGTAGTTGCACGCTCTAGAATACGATCATGCGTTGGGAGGGCGAAACTGCCCTGGAATTGATCGAAGCCGGCACCAGGGAACTCGCATCAAAGATGGTGAACCTTCCTGACGGCGCCTGGGCCTCAGAAGATAAGGTTGACGGTCTCGATCTAACTGGAAGGAGTTGGAATGTTTGCGTGACAATCGCCTCGATTCCGGCGAGCTGAGGCTCCTGTCGGGATGCCCGTCAAGCCCCTGTCCTACCTCAATTCCGGAAGCATAGCACTGCCCTACCCCGACGAGACGCAACATTAACCGCTCTTCCAAATGACACAAATCCTTTTCACGCCGGTTTCAATCGGCCAACTCACGCTCCCGAATCGCATTGTGATGGCGCCGATGACGCGTTCCTTTTCACCCGATGGAGTTCCCGGCCCCGACGTCGCCGCCTATTACCGGAAGCGTGCGGAAGGCGGAGTCGGTCTGATCGTCACCGAGGGCACCTACATCGCGCATCCTTCATCCGGCTTCGATTCGCGAGTACCTCACCTCTACGGCGACGACGCTCTGGCCGGATGGCGGCGCGTTGTCGACGAAGTCCACGCCGCCGGTGGCCGGATCTTCCCCCAGCTCTGGCATGTCGGTATGGCATATGACGATTCGTCAGGCCGCGTTCGCCCTCTCGGGCCATCAGGCTTGAAGAAGCCAGGCGAACAGACCGGAGAGGCGATGTCTCAGGCGGAGATCGACGCGGTGATCGAGGGCTTCGGCATCGCGGCGAAGAACGCCAAGGATCTCAGATTCGATGGCATCGAGATTCACGCCGCGCACGGATATTTGCTCGACCAGTTTTTCTGGGAAGGAACGAATCGCCGCACGGACCGCTACGGCGGCGATCCGGTGGCGCGCACGCGCCTCGCGGTCGAGGTGATCGGCGAGGTCCGTAAACGGGTCGGCGCCGACTTCCCTCTTGTGCTGCGCTTCTCGCAATGGAAGCTCCAGGATTTCAACGCGAAACTGGCATCAACGCCCGGCGAACTGGAGCAGTTTCTGCAGCCCCTCTGCGCCGCGGGGGTGGACGCCTTCCACTGCTCCACGCGCCGGTTCTGGGAACCCGAATTCGCGGACAGCGATCTGAACCTTGCAGGCTGGACAAAAAAGCTGACGGGAAAGCCGACCATCACCGTCGGCTCCGTGACGCTCAACGAAGATCTGATGAAATCGTTCGGAACCGATGACACCGCGACGGTGACCGGGATCGAAGAACTGGTGGAGAGGCTGGAGCGCGGTGAGTTCGATCTGGTCGCGCTGGGAAGATCGCTGATCGTGAATCCATCATGGCCCGCCACCGTCAGGCGCGGCGCCTTGAACGAACTGCTGCCCTTCAACCGAAGCGCCCTAGCTCAGCTGCTGTAAATCAGCGGCTGTAAAACGGATCAGGCCGCGCTATAGGAGGCGGTCGCAGCCCGCACACGCGCGACATCCGCAAAGACATAAAAGCGGAAAAATGGCCGCTGCTCATTGCGGCCCCAGCGCACCGCCCGCCACACGGCTTTCAGATACGGCATGCCGGAGGGCGGCAGCGTAATCTTGTACTCCCCGCAGTAGCATTTGGGCGGAAATACAGCGAGCGGACGCAGCGCCCAGGTCTTGCCATCCTGCGATCCGAGAATCTGCAGCTGAATATGCTGCTGTTCCACAGCGTGCGTGATGCCCAGCGTGAGCACTACGCTTTGGCGCGAATCCTGACCGATGTCGAAGACGGCGCTTTCGCCCGAGTCGCGTACAGTGGTTTCTTCAACGAGGAAGTCCGGTAACATAAACAGATCCCCCTTGAGAGGAAGTGAACACGCAAATGCCGGTCTTCAGATTTGCTGCAGCCCGGCCAGTTTTTGTCCCGCTAATGCCAGCGTCTCATAATTCTTACAAAAACAAAAACGTATTTGTGAGCAATCAGACTCTTTATTGAAATAAAAGCTTGAACCGGGCACCCCTGCTACCCCGAAATGTCTCCACCAGCCGCCGCGCGAAGGCCACATCGTCCCGGGCTCCAAAACCCGATATATCCGTCATAATGTAATACGCTCCGCCCGGTTTGTAACAGCGAAAACCGGCGGCCTCCAGCATGTTCATTGCTGCCTGGCGGCGTCCTGCGTACACCTCGGAAAGGCTGTTGAAGTAATCCTGGTGCTCGGTCAACGCCTTTGCGCCTGCGTACTGCAGCGGCGTAGGCGCGTTGACCGTCAGAAAATCGTGCACTTTGCGGATGGTGGTGGTCAGTTCCGGCGCCGCCGCGATCCAGCCCACCCGCCAGCCCGTCACGGAAAACGTCTTGCTCAGGCTGTTGATCAGAATCGTACGGTCGCGCATTCCCGGCAGAGTGATCATCGGGATGTGCTCGAGGCCGTCGTAGACGATGTGCTCGTAGATCTCGTCCGTGATGGCCAGCGCGTCGAACTCCTGGCACAGGGACGCGATCAGCGTGAGTTCCGCGCGCGTGAAAACCTTGCCGGTCGGATTGTGGGGCGTATTGACGATGATGGCTTTGGTGCGCGGCGAGAACGCCTGGCGCAGCTCGTCGGGATCGAATTGCCAGTCCGGTGCGCGAAGCTTCACCAGCTTCCGCACCGCGCCGCAGAGCAGCGTGTCGGGATGATAGCTCTCGTAGAACGGCTCGAACACGATGACCTCGTCGCCCGGATTGGTGGTGGCGAGCAGCGATGCCGCCATGCCTTCCGTCGCGCCGCAGCAGACCGTGATTTCGGTTTCCGGGTCGAGCGGGAGGTTGTACGTCCGAGCGTATTTGACGGCGATGGCATCGCGAAATGCCTTCGCACCCCAGGTGATCGAGTATTGATTATGATCGGCCTCAATGGCTTCGATCGCGGCTTGCTTGAGATCGACCGGAGCGGCGAAATCGGGAAAACCCTGCGCGAGATTGACGGCATTGTGGCGAATGGCGAGGCGCGTCATCTCGCGGATGACGGATTCGGTGAATTGCGCGGTCCGATCGCTGCTGAATAGCTTCGTCGCCGTCACGGCCGAGGCTCGGGAAGAATAACCGCGGCGGTGGTGGTATGAGGCTTCGCTTTGGTTTTTTTCGAAGCTACCACACTCTTCGAAGCCACGCTCTTTGGGGAAGCCGCCGGGGCCTTTTTAGCAACCACCGTCGTTTTCGAAACCAGGATGGTTTTCCGCGCCGATGGCGGAGCTGCCTTCCTGCTGTTGATCAACTTTGACACGGTCAATTGTTGCGCCGTCGCAGGCTTCACGCTCGTGATCAACTGGGGCGCCGGTTTTCCGTCATACAGCTCGCGATAGACGTCCGCGTTGCGCAGCACAGCCTGGATGTATTCGCGCGTCTCATTAAAAGGAATGCTCTCGATGAATTCCAGCGGCTCGCGGAAATTCGCGTCCTGCAGCCATTGATGCACTCGGCCCGGGCCCGCGTTATAGGCGGCCAGCGTGCGATACCAGTCGCCATCCCAGCTGTCGAGCTGCGTCCGCAGGTAGTTCGTGCCGAGCCGCAGGCTCACCGAGGGAATCGTCAGCTGATTAGCGGTAACCGCCCCCATGCCTTCCTTCTTGCCCACCATGCGGCCAGTCGTCGGCAACAGCTGCATCAAGCCATACGCGCTCTTGCGCGATTTCGCCGCCGGATTGAATTCCGACTCCTGGCGGATCAGTCCGGCAACATAGTAAGGATCCAGACCGTGCGCCTTTGCGCTCGAAACCAGTTCATCTTTCCACGGCAGCGGGAAGAGCGCCTGCCAGAATTTCGGCGGAGCGTTCGCAAAAGGAAGCGAAAGATAATCGCCGCTCATGCTCTTCATGACGCGCATGGCCCGGAAGGGCGAATCCGCCGCGGCAGCCAGTTCGAGCGCCAGAAGCTGCGGCTGTTCGGTTTCGGTCTTCGCGCCGAAGCGGAGTTCGGATTCCGCGAAATCCGTGAGCCCCGCATCGGTGAGCAGACGCGCGCGCTCGATCCTCTGTTGCGTCGCCGGGTTGGGCGCGGCGGCCGAGAGATCGCGGTGCGAGGGCCACGCGATTCCGGAGAGCCACATGACCGCATCTTCGTCCGCCGTAGCGGCGGCGACCTTGCCCGTGATTCTTTCGCGGCCGAGCACGGCGTAGAAATAGTGCGGAAACTGCGCGCTCAGCCGCTCGTAGTAGGCCCTGGCTTCGTCGAATTTATCGGTGGCTTCCGCAATGCGCCCGAGGAAAAAGAGCGCGGTCCCCGCGTGAGAATCGTCCGGATAGCGCTCGGCCTGTTCACGGAGCAAAGCCACGCGGTCCGGCTGATCCGCCAGATACGCGTCCCAGGTGATTCTCCAGTGGCAAAGAGCGGTCGTGGCGTCGGGCGGGAAATCCGCAGCCGCCGCTTTGAACAGCGGTTGATAGTTCGCCCGATCGTTGGTGACGAGGTACCGGTTTCCCGCTGTCACCAGTGCCTTCAAACGCCAGGGTGATTCGTGGTGGTGTTCGTCCAGGTCTTTGATCGATTCCGTTAGTACCGTATCGTTGTTGTTCTTGCGCGCGGCCTCAGTAAGGTAGTAGAGGCGTTCCGCGTCGGTTTCCGAATTCGCCACGCGCAGCGCCTGCAGGTACTCAAAGGCCGCCTTCGTATCGCCAGACAAATAATCGGTAACCCCGATACCCAGCCTTGCTTCGTCTTTCTCGGGACCGGCCAGGATGTCAGCCAGCGTCGCATACTCCAGGCGCGCCTTTGCGTATTCCTTCACATCCAGCCACTTCGCGGCGCGGTCGAGCATCTGTCGCGCCGGGGCCGCGGGAAAATCCTTTCCCAGGGAAGCGCGCAGGCGATCGATCGCGGTTGATGCCTGCGCCGCAAGGTCAGTGTTCGGATAAAAATAG
Source organism: Terriglobia bacterium (assembly GCA_963809655.1). Taxonomy (GTDB): domain Bacteria; phylum Acidobacteriota; class Terriglobia; order Bryobacterales; family Bryobacteraceae; genus BOG-234. The sequence goes on from CAWEKQ010000034.1 coordinate 217,436, forward strand.
AACGCGCGCTCGTAGCTGATGGCAGCCTGCTTCGCATCGCCCTTCGCTTCCTGCGCGAGGCCGACAGCGAAGTCGCCATCGGGCTGAGGTAGAAGCTTGCTGTCCGTTTCCAGAACGCTGAGCGCTTTCGCGATCGAATCGGGATCGCGCTTGTTGATGAGCACGCGCGCATAGAGCACAGCTGATCTTCCCTGCGAGCGGCGAAGATTCCACCGGATGGGCCCGATAAGCGGTCGAGCGTTGCGAGAGCGCCATCCACGTTTCCGGTCAGAAGTTGGGAATACGCAAGGTAGTACGCATCGTAGTCGGCCAGTTTCGCGACCGAGCGTGCGGATTCCAGGCGCGCAATCGCGGAGTTGAAATCGCGCGTGCTGTAAGCGCCGATTCCCTGCCCCAGTTCCGTCACCCCCGGGGCGGCGGCCAATACTGCGCTCGCGGCGAAAATCAGAACCGACAGCGTTCGCAATGATTTATTCATCTAAATCAACGGCCCCGGGTAGCCAGGCCCGAGCAGCCGATCTTCTTCGTGCGCGAGACTGCGCATAATCTCAAGATGCAGATAATCCACCATCGTCGTAGATTTCGAGAGAAAATTCTGGCGAAACAGCACACGCGCGGCTTCGATCACCGGGCCCAGTTCTCCGTAGATATCGGCGGCGGCAATTCCCCGGCGCAATTCCGGCAGCGCACTCGAGCCGCATCTCGGCGACTTTCACGCGCGCCATCCGTTGCGCCTGGAGATGAAGCTTCTGATCGTCTTCGGTGAGCGTATCCCAGGAAATACGCGGAGGGCCGAGCGCAACCGGCAGCGCGGGCTGCATCAGGCTTTCCAATCGGATTCCGGCAGCGCCGCACAGTAACTCAATCGGCGCAGAAAGCGGTGGGTTTGCCGGAGAGCTTCCCAGGGCAACGAGCATCGCTACTGTTGATTGACGTGCGTTGAGTGGGAAAAGATACGCGTTCTGGTCCGCGTCGTGGCCGTGCGCCGCATGGATCCTCTGCGACAGCACCGCGGAAACCTCGGCTTCCGTACCAAGCGCGACCACAGGGTCGCGGCTCTCGATTGCGGAGACCACCGCGGGCGCAGTTCCGATCTCGAACGAAAACTCGCCGCTTTCAAATCCACGGCTGGCCACCACGCGCGCCTGGTTGTTTTCAAACACCAGCACCACCAGCAGATCGGCGAACGGAGCGCAGCTTTCGCAGAGCGTGCGCAGAATGTGCTCTTCGCCCGTCGCCTCGCGCAGTCTGCGCAGCGATTGATTCAGCAACTCGGCCTGCGAAGTCCTGGCCTCAACACACGCCACAGCAAGCTGTGTTTCAGCGCGCGCGCGCTCGGTAGCCACGGCATCGGCCACTGCTTGTTTCACATCTGAATCCAGGCGGGTAGACAACGCATCGACCAAAGAGGAGTGGTGATTTAACACGATCTCCTCCCACGTCACGTTGCTACCCGGGTCAGTTGCCACCTCGCCACCGTGCATTCTTACTCAATGGTACGGCACGCGCGAAGTACTGTCGAGACAAAGGATTCACAAAGAACTATCAGATGCCCCAAAAAGACCAGCGAAACGACCTGAGGGACAAAGTGGCTGTGGTAACCGGCGGGACACGCGGAATCGGGCGCGCCATCGCGGAACGGCTGCTCGACGAGGGCGCGCATGTTGCGCTCTGCGGAACCCGGCAGAAGTCGGTTGACGACGCGCTCGCTGCACTGTCGCCGCGCGGGCGTGTTTTCGGCATGGTTGCCGACGTATCGAAGATCGATGACGTTCGCCGATTCATAGCCGGCGCGCACGCGGAGTTCGGCGCCCTGCATATCCTGGTGAACAATGCCGGCGCGGGCGCATTCGCAAACGTTGCGCAGCTTTCGCCGGAGGCATGGGACAAAATGATCGCGCTGAATTTAAGCGGCGTTCACTACTGCTGCCACGAAATTATGCCGATATTCAAGCAGGCCGGAGGCGGGGACGTGGTGAACATCGGCTCGCTCGCCGGGGTCAACGCGTTCGCCGGCGGAGCCGGTTACAACGCCTCCAAATTCGGCCTCGTGGGGTATTCGGAAGCGATGATGCTCGACCACCGTCACGACGGAGTCAGAGTTTCGCTCATAATGCCGGGCAGCGTGGATACGGAGTTTGGTAGCGCGGCGCTGCCGGCAAGCGAGTCCGCCATCAAGCGAACCGAACCGCGAGGACGAACGCCGCACCGATTGGAAAATTGCACCCGAGGATATCGCGGATATCGTGGTGAGCGTATTGAAGATGCCGGGCAGGACACGGTGAGCCGGGTCGAAGTCAGGCCCTCGCATCCGCCTCGAAAAACATGAATTTATGTACATGAAAAGATTGGCATGGCACGTGCTTTCAGGTAGTGCGTAAGAGCGGTTTGAGGGCCAGACGATCGGCGGAGAGGAAGAAATATGGTGCGTTTAAGCAGGAAACTGGATCCGTCTCAAACGGGAAACGAAGCGGAAAAGCTTCACGGTGATTTGCGCAAGCTGGTAGTCGGCCAGGAAGAGGCCGTCAACCAGATTGTAAATATCTATCAGACTTTCCGTTCCGGCATGACCAGTCCGGGGCGCCCGATCGGAAACTTTCTGTTCCTCGGGCCAACCGGCACAGGCAAAACGCGCCTCGTCGAGGCTACGGCTGAATCGCTGGTCGGCGATCCGCGCGCGGTCCTGAAGATCGATTGCGCCGAGTTCCAGCACAGCCACGAGATTGCGAAACTGATCGGCTCGCCTCCCGGATATCTCGGGCATCGCGAAACCCATCCGCTGCTGAGCCAGGAAGTGCTGAACCAATATCACACGGACCGGGTGAAGATCAGCTTCGTGCTGTTCGACGAAATCGAGAAGGCGAGCGACGCGCTCTGGAATCTGTTGCTCGGCGTGCTCGACAAAGCGACGTTGACCCTCGGGGACAACCGGCGCGTCGATTTCTCGAAGGCGATGATCTTCATGACCAGCAACCTCGGAGCCTCGGAAATGGGTTCCCTGCTGCGTCCCAATGTGGGATTCGCAACATCCGAAGCGGAACGCCGCCGGGTCACCGGTGAATCCGATGAAGCGCTCGACGCGAAGATTGCGCGCGCCGGCGTAGAAGCTGCACGGCGAAAATTCACGCCGGAATTCATGAACCGGATCGACAAGGTGGTCGTGTTCCGGTCGCTCGGGAAGTGAGGAACTCGGGAAAGATTCTGAGCCTCGAGCTGAACCTGCTGCAGCAGCGCATCTTCAACTCCGCCAGCATGACGCCGTTCGTATTCAACGTCACCACCGGCGCGCGTGAGTTCCTGCTGCGCGAAGGCACCGACATGAAGTACGGCGCGCGGCATCTGAAACGCGCCATCGAACGATCCCTGGTGCATCCGCTTTCGAATCTGATCGCATCTGACCAGATTCATAGCGGAGATCTGGTGCGGGTCGATTTCGACGCTGAGCTCGGACACCTGGCTTTCGTCAAAGAGGCCGAACAGATGGCGACCTACGCGATGGTGCAGATGGCTGCGTCAGCTCCGGCGATTCATTCCGCCGCCGCGAGCGCCATGCCTGTGCAATTCGAACAGCAGCGCATCGCCAACGCCAAAAGCCAGAGGACGCGTTAGCGCACACGAAAGCCACAATTCGATTTTCCGGGTGAATTACCCCGCGACGAAGCAGACCACGCCGGTTTTTATTACGGCGCCCGGTCTGCTTTTTATTGCGCCGGCTCGACGTGCACCAGCACGTCGGCCACCCAGGAAATCTGCTGGCGAATCTTCTCGCGCACCTGCGTCGCGATTTCATGCGATACGCGAACAGTCATCTCGGGATCCACTTCCAGATGCAGGTCGACGTGGTACTTGAGGCCGGTCTTGCGGGCGAAGCACTTCTCGACACCCGCCACGTTCGCGACGCTCAACGCGACCTCACGGATCCTCGACATCGATCGCTCGTCGGGCATCGTATCCATGAGTTGCATGGCGGATTCGTACATCACACGCAGACCCGTCGCGACCACGATCAGGCCCACCGCGAAGGCGCCGTAATGATCTGCGCGCAAAAATCGCTCGGGGTTCGAGAATGTGATGATGAGCGCCGCCATGGCCACGACGCCGGAGAGGATATCGACGCCGTCGTTGGCCGCATCAGCCATCAGCGACGAGCTGCCGATCTCTCTGCTATGCCGGTATTTCAGCACCACCAGGCATAATTTCGCGCCGATGGAAATGATGAGCGGCCAGATCGCATAGGTCGCCGGAACCTCGGTCTCGTTCGGCCCCGGCGTCAAGCCGTGCCACGCGATCCCGGCCCCGGCGCCGAAGAGAATGAAGCCCAGCAGCAACCCCGTGAGGATCTCTACACGGCCATGCCCATAGGGATGGTTCTCATCCGCCGGCCGCGCGGCAAGGATCATCGCGATCAGCACCAGACCCGGACGTGACCACATCCGCGGCGGACTCGAAACCATCCGCGCTCAGCGCCGCCGAGTGCGCCATCCACCCGACCGTAATTTTGAAAATCGCCAGCAGTCCGCTGACAACCATCCCGAGAATCGCGAGCTTCCGGGCTTTTTCCAATGGATTGTTTCCGGGCCCGTCAGCCCCGCTCGGAAGCGCGGACCGGGCGCGTGTAAGGAGAGTTGATGTAGTGATGCGATTCGCGCGCTGCCTCCGCTTCGGGCGCGAACTTCACGGCCTGCTGGTAGGCCTTGACCGCGAGGCTGTGATGATTCTGCAAGTCGTAAATCTGCCCCTGCCGCATCAGGGCGAGCACCCCGGTATTGAGATCGAGCTCCTTCAATTGCTGCGGCGTGGCGGTCGCTTTTCTCAGGTTCTCCAGCGCGCTGTTCAGATCGTTGAACCAGAATTGCAGGTTGCCGGTTTCGTAGTAAATCTTCTCCCACGCGACCCGTTCGTATCCCGGCACGTTTTCCTGCTTCATCCTCGCGATCTCGTTCAGCGTGTTCAGCGCATTCTTTCGCTCGCCGATCGATGCGTACATCTGCGCCAGTTCGAAGCGCAGCAGGTAGGCCCGCGGGTAACGCTGAATCAGGCTGGAAACCAGCGGAATCGCGCGCGTCGCCTGCCCTTCCCTGCGATAGAGCGCGCAAAGCACAATCTGCGCATCGACCTTGTTCTCTTTGCCCTTCGCGGCGACTTCTTCGATGGTGCGGATGCCGCGCTGTTTATCGCCGTGGTAGCCGGCGACAAATCCGATCGCACGCATCCCCCAGCTCAGATTGCCGACGATATAGTCATAGCCGCCCTGCAGCAGTTTCGCGTCGTAGTCGGTCGGATCGATCGCGGTCACCATGGCGTCGTACTTGCGCGCCTGATTCGCATCCGACGAGCGACGCCCGCCAGCTCTTGCGCACCAGGAAGCCGTAGTTCGCCCGCAGCGCAAACGCAACGCTCAACGCGTGCAGCGCATCGGTATCGCGCGCATTCTTTGCAATGCGCGCCTGCGAAAGCTGCATGGAGCGATCGATCTCGGAGAAGAAACGTTTTTCGACATCGGCCGGCGGTTCGAGTCTTCGGGCGCCGCAGGAAAGAATTATTTCCGCTGACCAGCTCGCTTTCGAGTGCGCCGTTGCGATACATCTCGCGGTAGAGCAGTCCCTGGGCGAGGTGATTATGGTAAACCGGCTCTTCCGGATTGCCCGCCACGGCTTTTTCGTACGCCGCGATGGCCTGATCGTAATCGAGATTGTAGAAGTCGTCGTCGCCCTGCTGGATCCACGGATTATCATTCGCAAGTAGCGTCACCGATGCCGCGGCCAACAAAAGCGTGAGTAGAGCTTTCATCATCTCTCTGCTTCTAATATACGAGTTAAAGCGCTATGCCCCAAATTCACAATTACACCGCCACGCGGGCCGACGATCACGGCACTCCGGTTGTTCGTCTGACCGACGCCGCTCACAACGTCGAATTGACCGTCGTCCCCTCATTCGGCAACCGGGCAATTCAGAATGCTGGTGCACGGCCAGAACATTCTCTACGTTCCCTCCGACGACCCTGCGCAACTGAAAGCGGATCGTTCCCTCAACGGAATTCCCTTCCTCGCGCCCTGGGCGAATCGCATGCCGGAAGGCTTTTGGGCGAACGGAAAGCAGTACCCGTTCAACACCGCTCTCGATTCCATCCGGCGTGACGGCAACGGGATTCCCATTCACGGAATGTTGACCGCGTCTCCGTTCTGGGAAGTGACCGAGTGCGCGGCGAACGAGACCTCGGCGCACGTGACTAGCCGTCTCGAGTTCTGGCGGCATCCGGACCTGATGGCGAACTGGCCGATCGCGCACGAATACGCGATGACCTACCGGCTCTCGCAGGGAGTGCTCGAAGTGAGCGTGACCGTCACCAACCTTTCGGCGGAACCGATGCCGATCGCCATCGGATTCCATCCCTATTTCCAGATTCCCGGCGTGCCGCTCGCGCAGGCTTTCGCGCACATCCCCGCGCGCCTGCATGTCGAGACGGATAAGCAACTCGTCGCGACCGGCGAGACCACGCCAGTCGATTTCCCCGAGCGGGGATCCCTGGCCGACCATCACTTCGATGATGGTTTCACGGGTCTGACTGACAGAATTTTTTACGTCGAAGGCAACGGCAAACGAATCGAAGTGGAGTTCGGCCCGAAGTACACGGTGGCGATTGTCTACGCGCCGCCCGGCCACGACTACATTTGTTTCGAACCGATGACGGTTATCACCAACGGCATCAACCTGGCCCATGAGGGCAAGTACACCGGGTTGCAAACGGTCGCGGCGGGGCGCGCTGGACCGAGAGTTTCCGGGTGCGCCCGAAAGGCTTCTGACCTACTGCGGCGCAGGCGCGGGTCGAGAATCTCCGCCGCCATTTCCATCCGCGCCCGCTGCTCTCTGACCAACTGACGCGCAACCGGCCGGATCACGGGCAACCGCAGCGCAAACGCCACCGCTGCCGCAGCGCAAACCGCCGCACCCGGCAAGAATCGTCATCCGCGCCCCGATTCCCTCGGCCGCGAATCCCGCCACCATCGCCCCCACCGGCCCGATCCCGATATACATCATCGAATAAACGCTCATCGCCCGCCCGCGCAGATGATCCGGCACGATCGACTGGATCAAGGTATTCGACGCCCCCACCTGAATCGTCACCGAGAAGCCGGCCACGAACAGCATCGCGCAGGAAAGCGACATACTGCTCGATAACGGAAAAGCCCGCCAGCGCCACCGCAAAGCCCCCGGCGGCCACCGGTATCCACACCATGAAACCCTTCAGGCCCGTCCGCGACGCAATCAACAGCGCGCCCACCAGCGCCCCCAACCCGGTCGCGCCCATCAGGACACCCAGCGCCTGCGCCCCGCCATGCAGGATGCGGTCGGCAAAAATCGGCATCAACACCGTGTACGGCAAACCGGCGAAACTGATAATCGCCAGTATCTGCACAATGGCCCGGATCGGCATCGTCCCGCCCACATACCGGAAGCCCTCCCGGATGGTATGCCACGCCGACATGGTTGGCGCAGCCGGCCGGAACGGGTTCACCTGCATCAGAAACAGGCCCGCAATCACCGCTATATAGCTGATTCCATTTGCAAAGAAACACCACCCTTCGCCGATCTTCGCCACCAGGATGCCGGCGATCGCCGGTCCGATAATCCGCGCGCTATTAAACATCGAAGAGTTGAGCGCGATCGCGTTCATCAGATCTTCGCGCCCCACCATCTCGACCAGAAACGACTGCCTCGCGGGAATATCGAACGCGTTCGCCACGCCCAGCAGCGTCGACAGCGACGAAAATCTCCCAAACCGTCACGCGCCCGGTCAGCGTCAGCGCGGCGAGCGCCAGCGCGAGCACCATGGAAGCCGTCTGCGTCGCGATCACCAGGCGGTGCCGGTTGAACCGATCCGCCACGTAGCCCGCCACCGGAGACATCAGAAATATCGGAATCTGGCCCGCAAACGACACCAGACCGAGCATCGCCGGCGACCCGGTGATCCGGTAAACCAGCCACGACTGGGCCACCGACTGCATCCACGTCCCGATGACCGAAATCATCTGGCCGCCAATGAAAAGCTGGAAATTCCGGTGCCTGAGAGCCCTCAGCGTCCTCGAAGTGACTCCCCCCGCCATGTCTTTTCGATCCTATCAGTTGCTTTTCGCGCAATATTCAGGCACCATGGAAAGTTTTCACCCCTGATAAACTGCGCATGCTCGTACGAGTCCTCTATCACGACCACTGTTTCGACGGCGCCGCCTCGGCCGCGTTCTTCAGCCGCTTCATCCGGGGCGCCTTTTACCCGGATACCGGCTTCGCCTACACCGGGATGGCCCACCGCGCCTCGCAGATCTTCGAAGACACGCTCTTCGACGGCGACGAGAACGCGATCGTCGACTTCAAGTATTCGAGCAATCGGAAGCTGACCTGGTGGTTCGACCATCACCAGAGCGCCTTCCTGACGCCCGAAGATCAACGCCATTTCCAGGCGGACGGCTCGCCGAAGAAGATGTACGACCCGTCGTTCAAGTCGTGCACGAATTTCATTTCCACCATGGCGAAGAAAAAGTGGGGCTTCGCCGCGGCCGATCTCGACGATCTCGTGCACTGGGCGGACATCATCGATGGCGCCCAGTATCCCGACCCGAAGACGGCCGTCGAACTGGGCGCGCCGGCCATGAAGCTCACGCTGTTGATCGAGAGTTCGAAGGGTTCGGAGATGGTGCAGCGGATCATCGGCTACATGCAGCGAATGCCGCTCGAAGAGATCGTGGCGCAGCCCGATGTGCAGGAGTTGTTCAAGCCGCTTTACGAGCGGCATGTGAATTCGGTCGATATCATTCGCGACAAGGCGAGCGAATCGGGCGGCGTGATCACGTTCGATCTGACCGGCTGCGATCTGGAAGGCTACAACAAGTTCATCCCGTACTATTTGTTTCCGCAGGGCACTTACACCGTGTCGGTGAGCCCGTCGAGCTTCCGCACGAAGATTTCGGTGGGATCGAACCCCTGGGCGCCTGCCGAGCCGACACACAATCTGGCCACGATCTGCGAGCGTTACGGCGGCGGCGGACATGCGCGCGTAGGCGCGATCAGTCTGGAGCCGAATCAGGTGGAGGAAGCGCGGCGGATCGCCGCGGAAATCGTCGCGCGAATTGAAGACCTGAGTTACAGCTTCCGGGATACAAAATGGGCTCAACGAGCGATTGAGCGCTTGCGTCGATTTATAAAGAGCATTGGTCGCCGGGATTTCGTGATGGAGTTTACGGGCCCGTCGCAGGAAGCGCACATCCTGGCTATGATCGAGGACGATAACGCAGGCGTCGGTGAGCCGCCGAAGTGACAACCCAAATCACCTCTCCGGCGCTAGGTCATGCAAAAACGTCCCCCAACGGAATCAAAAGCGTTGGAAGTGAATCGTGTTGCCGCGATCGCTCCAATTCCAGATGCTCTAAACTAATCACATGACCGCGGCTGGTCCTTTCGATCGCATTACGGTAGAGCCGGGCAAATGCGCCGGAAAACCGTGCATCCGCGGAATGCGCATCACCGTTCGTCGCATTCTGGAGTTGCTCGCAACTTATCCTGACCGCACCGTGCTCTTCGCAGAGTACCCATCTCTTGAGCCGGAAGATATTCAGCAGGCGCTCCGCTACGCGGCCGCCACGGTCGATGACGACCGCTACAGCTTTGAGCACGTTGCGTGACCCGCCTTTTGCTTGACCAGGGGCTTTCCCCTCGGGCAGCAGCAATCCTTCGCCAACATGGTTTTGAGGCGACCCATGTTGCAGAGATCGGAATGGAACGCGCGGAGGACATCGTCATTCTGGAAAAAGCCCGAACCGACGAAAGCGTCTGCGTGACGCTGGACCATGACTTTCACGCGCATCCCGCGATCGCCGGGAAGGGACGGCCCTCTGTGATGTTGCTGCGCGTCGAGGGTCTTGACGCGCAACGCCAGGTAGACTTGATTCGATCCGTTTGTGATCAATGCGAGTCGGCAGTCGCTGAAGGCGCCCCAGTTTCCGCGAATCGGGAAAGCTTTTGCGTGCGCCGGTTGCCGCTCCGATAGATAGGTTGACGCCGTGGGCCACATCGAGTCCAGGATATACCGGCTGAAAGACGGCGCGGAAATCACGCTCCGAACCGCAGTTGAACAGGACGCGGCGCCCCTGCTCGCGACCATTACTGCATACATGGCCGACAACGAAGGCATGTCGTGGGCCCCCGGCGAGTACCACAAGACCGAAGACGAGAGGAGGGAGTTCATTCGCCGCAAGCTGGACAAGCCTGCCGAGATCCTGATTCTCGCCGAGTTGGATGGCGAGATTGTCGGCAACATCGATTTTCAAGTCGGGACCCGGCAACGCACTGCGCATGTCGGTGAATTCGGCATGGGGATGTTGCCGAAGGTCCGCAGCCGAGGTCTCGGGACTCTCCTACTCAACAGGTTGATCACATGGGCGAAAGAGGTTCCACAAATCGAGAAGATTAATCTGCGCGTGATCGCCAACAACCCGCGCGCCATGGGGCTTTACAGGAAGCTCGGATTTCTGGAAGAAGGCAGAAAGGTGCGGGAAATCAAGTACGCGGACGGATCATATGTCGATGAGATCCTGATGGCCAAGCTACTCCGAGCTTTCTGAGTCGCGATTTTGAGAGAGCGGTGCACGGTGACTGTGAATTTGCGCCAGTCCCGAACTGGTTGAGAATGGGGACGTGGAACTGAGAGTCAGAACCGCAGTGACCCTGAAATTCTGGTCGGTAAGCCCGTGATCGCCGGTACGAGAATTTCAGTGGAATTCATCGTTGATCTCCTGGCCGCGGGTTGGAGCCACGACCGGATCCTCGCAAATTATCCGCGCCTGTCTGATCCTGACATCCTGGCCTGTCTTCAGTACGCGGGAGAACTCCTCCACAACGAGCGCGTTTTTCCCTTATCGATTGCATGAAGTTCCTGGCGGATGAGAACTTCCCGTTCCCGGCCCTCGCCGCGTTACGGGATCGAGGGCACGGCGTGTCCTCGATTGCCGACGAGCACGCAGAATCCTCCGACGAACTCGTCGCCGCAATCTGCGATCGTGAAGGGCGGGTACTGCTCACGTTCGACAAGGACTTCGGGGATCTGGTCTTTCGGCGTGGCCTGTCGTCCGGGTCGTCAGTTGTCCTGCTTCGTATCGTTCCGGAGCCAACTTTCGTGGCTGACGTGATTCAGACGGGAATCCTCAAGGCCGGTGTGTTTTGTGTTGTGACACGCAACTGAGTGCGCGTCCGGCTCCTACGAACCGCCACCCGCTAGTCGGTCCGCAAGCCCTGAATCGGATCCACTGCCGCAGCCCGCGATGCCGGCAACCAACTCGCAGCCAGCGCGACAACCACCAGCAGCGCCACCGCACCCGCCGAGCGTCCACTGTGATTTGCCTCGGCCGTTGACTCTGCGTGGGGTCCGGGCGCCCGTTAATCACGAATGCCATGCCGCCACCTTTCATGAGAGGGGCGAAGCTGCTGAAGGCGGCCGCTCGTAATAGGCGTTGCGCCGCACGGCGTTGCGTAGCTGTGCCGGATTTTGCGAGGTTCCATTTCCGCGGCATCCGGGACTCTGACGGAAGCCAGATGATCGCCGCGATATGCCGGGTCACGGGCAAGCTCTCTCTTTCCGTGAGGGCCGTGCCCTGCTTCATCTTCAAATTGGCATCGCCTTTCAACGAGACCCTCCGCGAGCTGTATGCTATGCGTCCCCTCTGGGAGACTCCAATCGATCTCGACAATACGAGGCTTGTCGAGTTCCTGGGCAAAAGAGCCGCACACCCAGCTCAGTGGTTTGGCTTCTATCCAATGACCCCCAACGCTACTGTGTCAAAAACTGTGGGCAGGCTTTTAGGCTGCGGCGGGGTTCGCCCCGCCCCCCAATCGAGCGTCGCACCGATTCATCTGAGGACGCACAATTAGAAACACCGTAGCACCTAAAAGGGATGCCTGGCTGAATTCAAAACCCGAAAGAGCCGTGGTGCTCTACATCCGGTTGCAGGACGGGAGCAGATTGTCGCGGCGGCACGTTCGATTGGCGTTCGCGAAGGCTGGAAGGCAGTCACCATGCGAGCCGTGGCCCGCATGCTCGGCCCATACCGCACCGCTGCTCTACGAGCACTTCCACGACAAGCAGGAAATCCTCAAGCACCTTGCCATTGAAGGTCAGCTTTCGCTCGCGTGGCAACTCGCCCGGGAGCTTCCGCGACATCACCACGCGGCAGTTGTCACCTTGGTCGAACGGTAATGGTCATTCATGCTGCAGCAACCGCAGATCTACCGTTTGCTGAATGGCACGGAGGGCGCCACGATCGACCGGGAGAAACTCGGCAACATCGCGCGAACCAGCTTCGCACCAGCTAAAACTCATGGGCGGTTCTGCACGGCATGGCTTTATCTGGGTCGTTCCGTCCCGTTCGACCTTGAGCACAAAACTGCGTCGTCACGCTGCTGACGGGAACTCGCGCTCGGCTCGCCCTGAAGTCTCCTTCGAAGCCGAACTTGGGTGGTCACAAATCCAAAAAATAAATCCTGGTCCGTTTTCCCGCATCGAATCAATAACTTCCGGTCTCGCCGTACCATCCATGCACTCAGTTCAGCCAAACCTTCTGCTACCGTCCAATCGAGAACCGGAACGTACCCATGATGTTTCCGGTCGCTGCCCGCTAAGTTCTCGAGACCATGGCGGTATCAGTCTCAAACAATGGGCGGCAGGCGCTCCCGTTATTGGTGCGGCCGCGGTATCTTCCGCGAAACCAAAAAGGCCGCGGTCCGACGGTTTACCGGGCAGTGGGGCGCCCCAACTTTTCTGAATACGAAGACGATCGAAAAGGTAAAACGAACGAAAAGGCAAGATACGAACGAAAACAGGTATCGTCATGAATCCGACACGACACAGCCGTGCAAACCCGTGCTCACGCCCCAAGCATCGCCTTCCACGACTCCTCGTCGCGGCCGACGCTCAGCATTTTATCCGCGCGAACCAGCGGCAACCGGAGCAATCCGGGGTCGCGCTCGATCTTCGCGAGCAGTTCTCGCTCGCCGACCTTCATATACTTCAACCCGGCATCGACATAAGCCTTGCCCTCGGCATCGAGCAACGCCGCAATTCCAAATCGCGTAACGAATCGTCCGATCTCGGCCGGAGCCATCGCCTTTCGCTTCAGATCCACGGACTGAAACGGCACACCGCGCTCCTTGAAAAAGCGTTCCGCGGCGCGCGTGGCCTGCGAGTTCTTCACACCGAAAATCTGAACGTTTGCCATCCGGTTAAGATTGTGCCAGATCAGGCCCGGTGCACCTCGCGTGTGCCACAATAAGAGACGTAATCAAACTCATGTCCAACCCTATTTCGTCGCTTCGCGAAGAAGACGTTCGCGAATCGGAGAGGCAGAATCCGTCCGAGGCGGAGAGCTCTTTCGGCGACATCCTCAACCAGTTCGAACAGACCCATTCGCATCGAAGCCGCGCCCGGCGAGCAGGGCCGTGAAGCCACCGTGGTCGCCGTCAATGACGACAACGTCTTCTTCGATATCGGCCAGAAGACCGAAGGCGTCATGCCCGCGGCCGATTTGCGCGACGACAAGGGTCCCATCCCCGTCAAGCCCGGCGACGTAATCCTCGTGGGCGTGAAAGGGCGGAATGAAGAGGGCTACTATCAGCTCTCGCTGATCAAGGTCGATCGCCCGAAAGACTGGTCCGGCCTGCAGAAGGCCTTCGACGAAAAGCTTACGATTTCGGGCATGGTCACCGCGGTCATCAAGGGCGGACTTTCGGTCGACGTCGGGATGCGCGCCTTCATGCCCGCCTCACGCAGCGGCGCACGCGATATTCCGGAGATGCAGACGCTGGTCGGGCAGGAGATCGCCTGCCGCATCATCAAGCTCGATACCGAGAAGGAAGACATCGTTGTCGATCGCCGCGTTGTGCTCGAAGAAGAGCGCGCGAAAGCGAAGGAAGAAAAACTGAGCGGCCTGCAGGCGGGCATGGTGGTGCACGGCACGGTGCGCAGCCTGCTCGATTACGGCGCTTTCGTCGACATCGGCGGAGTGGACGGCATGCTGCACGTGGCCGATATTTCGCATGGCCGTGTCAACAAACCGTCTGACGCGCTGACCGTCGGCCAGGAACTCGACGTCAAGATTCTCAAGGTCGATCCGGCAAAGAAGCGCATTTCGCTCGGACTGAAACAGCTTCAGGCCGATCCCTGGACGACCGTCGCCGACCGCTATCACACGGGTGACCGCGTGAAGGGCACAGTCGCGCGCGTTACCGATTTCGGCGCCTTCGTGGAACTCGAACCCGGCCTCGACGGCTTGATTCATCTGTCCGAGATGTCCTGGTCGAAGAAGATCCGCAAGCCCGCCGATATGCTGAAGCCGGGCGATACGGTAGAGGTCGTCGTACTCTCGGTGAGCCCGTCCGACAAACGCATTTCCCTGGGCCTCAAACAGGCCTTGGGCGACCCTTGGGACGAAGTCGAGAAGAACTTCCCTGTGGGTGCTGTGGTCGAAGGCCCCGTGACGCAGCTCAAGCAATTCGGCGCGTTCGTGCAGGTGACGGAAAACGTCGAAGGCATGATCCACGTCGGCGACATCGTGAACGAGAAGCGCATCAATCATCCTCAGGACGAATTGAAAGTGGGGCAGGTGGTGCGCGCCATCGTGCTCGAGAACGATCGCGAGAAACGCCGGCTCAGGCTGGGCCTGAAGCAACTGGTGCCCACCGCGCTCGACGAATACATCTCCGAGCACAAGCAGGGCGACGAAGTAACGGGCCGCGTGGCCGATATCAATCGCGGTCGCGCCACCGTCGAACTGGGCGAGGGCGTACACGCGATGTGCGCTCTGGCAGCCGAGAAGGAACACAAGCAGGAACAGAAGTCAGGACCTGTCGATGTGTCGGCGCTGTCCTCCATGCTCACCAGCAGATGGAAAGGCAGCGGAGCGGGAACGCCCGCCGCGGAATCTGCCCCGCGCGATGAGGGTCTGAAGGCCGGCCAGATCCGGAGCTTCCGCATCGCGAAGCTCGACGCCGAGAAGAAGAAGATCGAACTCGAACCGGCCTAGATTCCGGTACACGCGGCTTCGAGCCGCGTTCGAGTCCTGCACAGACGGCCCTGCGTCCGAGCGGGCCAGCCGCGGCCGCGAGCCGCCTTTCAGGCGGCTTGACCCGTTCGCATGGCTTGCCTACGCGCAGAGCGCACGGCCGGCAATACGCTCCAGAATCGCCGACGGCGCCTGCTCGGGATTTCTCAGACTCTCACGCGAGACGATCACCGTCTGCTCAAGCGCCAGCCGTCCGCTCAGCACGGCGTGCGGCACCATGTCGGTAAAGACCAGCCACGTGGAACCGGGCGGCAAATCGAAGCGGAATTTCGGACAGTCGCGCTGATACTCTTCGTTGGCCTTCAGCCAGTCGTGGAAGTGCAGCATGAAGGCATCGTAGGGTGAACGATCGACGATCGGCACGCCGACCTTGCTGAGCTTCCTCGTCGCATCCCGGCGCAGCTTGTGCAGCGAAGAGCCCGCGGCGTTCACAAAACTTGCCAGGCCCGCCTTCTCCGCCTGCTGGCGCGCCAGCCGCACGAACGGCTCCGACGTGACCCACTCACGCGATTGCTGTGGATTCACGTTCGTGAAGCAGCGCAGGATCAGGTTGCCGAAAACGGGCCGCGTCGGGAAAGCATCCACATGCAGCAGATCGTTGCGCTTCGTGAGCGGGAGTTCCCTGCCCCGCTCCTCGATCGACCGGAAGCTCGCGTAATCCACCTTCCACGCGCGCGCATATTCCGGCAGAATGCGCGCCATGAAATCGAGCGCACAGCGCGAATACTGGCGCATCGGCTCGCGTATTGCTTCCGCTTCGCCGCGATCGGCGAGCCCCGAGATCTCGTCGCGATTCGGCTTGTAGGCGATGTTCTTGTGGAAGCTGCGCGCATCCTGCGTCGCGCCCATCAGCGCCGTGCGGATGGATCGCGGGTATCTCAAAGCCGCCGTCTTCGAAAAAGAGTATGTCGCCCTGCTCGAGAATGGCCCGGTAGTCGGCGGCATTAGTGGCGGATTGAAGCCTCACGCGTTCCAGTGTACCCCGGCATTTTCAAACAGGCCTGAGACATGCTCATGTCTCTGTTCTATAGTGAAACTTGCCTGCATGCTTGAGTCCTGTGCGCTGACTGACCCCGGAAGAGTTCGCTCTTCCAATCAGGATAGTTTCCGTATTGTTCCGGAAATTGGTCTTTATCTCCTGGCCGACGGAATGGGCGGCGCCCGCGGGGGCGAACGCGCCTCGCAGATGGCGGTGGAAGCGGTCGCCGAAAATCTCGGCAAATCGCCACATCGCGATGCGGCGGCGCTGCTCGATGCGGTTGAGGACGCCAACCAGCGCGTCCTCGACGAAGCCACCCGCGACGCCAAACTGGAAGGCATGGGCACCACGCTGGTAGCCGCGCTGGAGACGCAGGAGAACGATATCGCGATCGCCAGCGTCGGGGATAGCCGGGCGTGGCTGTTCTGGAGCGAAACAAGCTGCGTGCGATCACCGAGGACCACACCTGGATCCAGGAGGTGGGGCGCACGCTGGGGCTGGATGAGAGCAGCCTGAAGACGCATCCGATGCGGCACGTCCTGACCATGGCGGTCGGCGTGGGCTCGGTGCTCAGGATCCGCTATTACGCTGTCGCACTCGATCCGGACTCGATCATGATGCTGTCGAGCGACGGCTTGCACGGCGTCGTCGCGGAGGAGGAACTGGAGCGAATTCTGAACGAATCTCCAGCCGCATTACAGGATAAATGCCTCGAATTAATCGCGGCGGCGAATGCGGCTGGAGGCCCGGACAATATTACGGTCGTCCTGATCCGGAGTCGTCGTGTCACCGGAAGACGGCCTGACTTCTTACGCGGCCATCGGTTCCTGCCGCAGCCACTCCCGCAGGGCGTCGCGGTGAAGCAGAATGCCCTTTCGCGAGTAGCGCAGATAACCCTGACGCCGGAACTGATTCATGTAGTGCGTCACGATTTCGCGCGACGTCCCCACATACTGCGATAGCAGTTCGTGCGTGAACGGGATCATCTGCACCGACCCGTCTTCGGCTTCCTGCCCCAGGCGCTCCGAGAAACGGATGAGTGCGCGCGCCAGACGGCGGGCGATGTTATCAACCGAGAAGCTCTCGATCCGGCTGCCGAAATCCATCGAGCGCTGGACGAGAAGCTGCAGCAGTGCGATCGCGAGCTTCGGACGCCGCATGGCGATTTCTTCAATCTCCGCGGTGGTCCAGGTCATGACTTTGGTGCTCTCGAGCGCCACCGAAAGTTCGGTGCGCTGAGGCAGCCCCAGAAATGCCGACTCGCCGAAAAACTCGTCGGGCTGGTAGATGTCTACCACCACCTGGCGGCCGTCTTCCGCGAGGCGGCAGACTTTCACCTTACCGTCGATAACGAGGTATATGCTCGTTGACGGTTGGTCGTGGCTGTAAATGGTTTGACCCTTGCGGTATTCGAGGATCGTAGAACAGGGAAGATGCGCGAGAGGGTCTTCCAGCGTTCTCTGTTGCGGTGCCGGTGCCATACTCATACCCATACAGACCTCTTTATTAGAAACGTCTACGAAAAATACGAAGTTACCGGTGACTAATAGTACCATGGCCTCGTCTGTTAGCTTGCTCACAACTAACTCGTGTTATTGAGCACGCGGCGTGCCAAATTGCCGGATGAAACAGCATGTCACGTCCTCCGGAATATTCTCTAACGTTTAATGTGAGAGAGATACCCATCGTGAAGGGAACACCGGCGACTGCGGAAAAGGTTGCGGCAGATGTACTTTTTTCACGCTTATAGTGGCCGTTCCTGCAGCTTTTGCCGTATTCTTTACCGCATTCATTGTCGGGTAACGTCTCTGCGGCGGATTTCCATCCGCCCGCTGGGCGATCGATACGTTAGTGACCAGCAGGGCCGGTACCATCCTTCCCGGCGGGCGCATCCTTCGCCCTCTGGGGACACAATTGGACACCGGACCTGGACCGCAGGCGACTAGCGGTGAGTCGCAATGGCACAATCGCCACAGCCGACACCGGACCGGAACGCTTTGGGATCACCGTTATCGAACCGCCGGCCAAAGGTTCGTGGCGCGAGCGGCACATCTGGGCACGAACGCCGGGAAGCAAAGCGCCCGAAATTGCCGATCCCGGGTGGCAGAGCGTCGCCGCCGGAGTGGCATTTGACGACTCCGGAAAGGCCGTGTGGGTCTCGGAGGGCGAATCGGGCAGGATTCGGGAGACTCGACCAGAACTCGGGAAACACTCGGAAAACAATCAACTTGAACGGTCCCGGCTGGCGTCCGAGCACCTCAGGGGAACTGGCGGCTGACAACACCCGCCGTCTGCTCTACGCAGTGGATCGAGCCAATTCCCGAATCGCCGTGATCGATCTGAAAGGCCGGGCGGGTTGAGTCTTCCGTGCGCCTCGACCGTGAGCCGTTCTCCATCGCTCTTTCCCCCGACGGAGTCCACGGCTACGTCGCCACAGCCGATTCCGTCTGCATGGTCGATCTGCGCGATCCGGCAAAACCCGGTGTGCCCGAGTGCGTTCCGGCGGACGTCGCCCCGGAGTGTCGTGGCGACGGCCGATCATGTCTTCGTATCGACAGGCCATGCCGATTCCGTTCTCGTGATCTCGGCGCAGCCTTTCCGCGTCGTGGCCGAAATTCCGCTGCGTATACCGTCCCTCGAACAGTTTCGTGGCATCGATCCGGCCGGAATGGCGTTCGACCCGGTGACAAAGTGGCTACTCGTGGCCGAATCAGGAATCAATGCCGTCGGGATTATCGACACGGAAAAGAATACGTTGATCGGCCACCTCCCCGTCGGTTGGATGCCCACCCGGGTGGCGTTGGTTGGCGATCGGGTCTATGTGACCAACGCGCTCGGCCGGGGCACCGGGCCGAATCTGCGCCGTCCCGCTCCTTGAGCTCGGCGAGATGCCGACCCTCTCCCACGGCAGTGTCAGTACGTTCATCATGCCGGATGCGAGCGAACTCACAGCGCACACCGGAACCGTGTTCTCGAATAACGGATTCGTGCCCTGGATGGCGGATCCGCCGAAGCCGCCGGCGGCAATCAGCCACGTTGTGCTCATCGTCAAGGGAGGGCGTACCTTCGACGAAGTGCTCGGAGATATCGCGTCGGCGGGAAACAGCAGAGTGCTGTCGTTCGCGCGCCTGGCCCGCTTCGGAATGCATGGGATCGCGATCGGGGGCAAGAATCAGTTCAGCGTGCAGGATGCGCCGGTGACTCCGAATCACCACGCCATCGCGCAGAAGTGGGCATTCAGCGATGACTTCTATGCGGATGGCTCCCTTGATCCCGACGTCGGTATTGCATCATCTCGAAACCAGCCATGTGACCTTCCGCGTGTTCGACGATAAAGACGTCGGTCTCCGATCAGAAGCGCGCCGACCGCTTCATTGCAGCCCTCGACGAACCGCTCCCGCAATTCGTCTACATCCGCCTGCGAAACGATCAACTGCCGGAGACTCCGCCCGACGCGGAGCACCCAGTACGCGGCGTCGTGGATGGAAGATAACGATCTGGCCGTTGGCCGCATGCTCGATGCGCTTTCTCATTCGCGCTGGTGGCCGGAGACCGCGGTGTTCGTCACGGAGAACAACGACCGATGGCGGTCTGGATCACATCGATTCGCACCGCAGCATTCTGCTGGCGGCCGGTCCGTACGTGAAGCGGAACTATGTCTCCCACACGAACTCGAATTTCCCAGGCTTGCTGCGGACGGTGTTCGAGTTACTGCACGTACCGCCCATGGATCTCGCGGATGCAACAGCCGCAAGCCTCAGCGGGATGTTCACCGATCAGCCCGATCTGAGCCCGTTTCAGGCGATCGCGCCCGACGCCAGAATCTTCGATCCGGCGAAATAGGCCGTGCCGGAGGGGTTGCTTCGGCGATTCGTAACCGCTCCATCACTGTCGCGGCTCTGCAACCACCGAAAATACTGAGCCGCACGATGAAGCTAGCGGCCGCCCCACTTCAGCAGGCTGGTGACGGGCCGGGTCAGCGGATCGTCGTAATGATTCGGGCTCACGCGCACCGCATAGCCGAGCCGCCCGGTCTGGGCCGGGATGATGTCACGCTCGTACACGGCGATGTCTCCGTTGACGGAAACGCTCGGCAGCAGGACGACTTCGGTTTCTTCCAGCCCTCCGCTCGCGCCGATTCGCCCGATGACGCACTCCACCCGAATGTCCTCCGGCTTCAGCCCCCCGAGCCGGATAGCGGTCCGCACATCGACAGCGCTGCCGCTCATCACCGGGCCCGCGGGCGCGGGCCCCATATCGACGAAGCTGACCTGCGGCCAGATCTCGCGAACGCGCGCATTCCAGCGCGAACGCTGGCGGGCATTTTCGAAATTGTTGTCCTGCACTTTCAGCCAGTTCTCGTGCGCGGGATCGTACAGATGCGCTGCATAGTCATGCACCATCCGGCGGGCATCGAAAGCGGGCGTCAGATTGATCATGCTGGTCTTCATCCGCTTGACCCATTCGGACGACAGTCCGCCTTCCGAATGCGCGTAGAACAGCGGTACGATTTCACGCTCCAGAAGATAGTAGATGTTGCTGGCGTGGATCGCGTCCTGATCTTCGGAGTATTCTTCGCGGTCGCCGATAGCCCAGCCGCCTGAGATCTCATAGGCTTCGTCGAACCATCCGTCGAGAACGGAGAGATTCAGGACGCCGTTCAGGCCGGCCTTCATGCCCGAGGTTCCGCAGGCCTCTTCGCCGCGGCGCGGAGTGTTGAGCCAGAGATCCACGCCCTGCACGAGTTCGCGCGCGACCTTCATATCGTAGTCTTCGATGAAAACGATGTGCTTCCAGAGATCGGGATCGCGGGAGAGTTGCACGATCTCGCGGATAAACGATTTCCCCGGCTGATCCTTGGGGTGGGCCTTCCCGGCGATGACGATCTGGACCGGCCGCTCCTGGTCGCAAAGGATCTTCTTCAGACGCTCGACATCGCGGAACAGGAGCGTCGCGCGCTTGTAGGTGGCGAAGCGGCGCGCGAAGCCGATGGTGAGAGCGTGCGGTTCGAGCACTTCGGCGGAGTGGCGGAGCTCCGATGCCGCTGCCTTGCGGCGCAGCGCGGAGGCCGTTTGCCGGTCGCGTATGAAGGAAATCAGGCGGCGCTTGCGGCGGCGATGGACTTCGAAAACCTCTTCGTCCGGGATGTCGCGAATCTGGCTCCAGACGGTAGGGTCTTCCCAGCGGCCGCGCCAGTCGGGATCGAGGTAGTGATCGTAGAGATCGGCCAGATCGCCGTTGATCCAGCTGGGCAGGTGAACTCCGTTGGTGACGTACGTGATCGGCGTTTCCCAGATGGGCAGCGTGGGCCAGAGGGAATGCCACATTTCCTGCGAAACCTCGCGGTGCAGGCGGCTCACGGCGTTGCGATAAGCCGAGGTATTGAGCGCCAGAATGGCCATCGAAAGCGGTTCACCGCCATCCAGCGGATTGCGGCGGCCGAGGGCCATGAAGCGCTCGAACTCGATCTTCGCGTCGCTGCAGAACTGGTTGAAGTAGTGGTAGACAAGACCGGGATCGAAGAGATCGATGCCCGCCGGGACGGGCGTGTGGGTGGTGAAAACGTTGTTCACCCGGGTGGCTTCGAGCGCCTCTTCGAACGGAGAGCTTCTGGCGCTCGATAAACAGACGGATCCGCTCGATGGCGAGGAAAGCCGAGTGGCCCTCGTTCATGTGGAAGACGGTGGGCTTGTAGCCGAGAACCTCAAGAGCGCGCATGCCGCCGATGCCCAGCACAATCTCCTGGCGAATGCGCGTATCGGTATCGCCGCCGTAGAGCTGGCTGGCGATGGCGCGGTCTTCCGGAAGCGCGTTGAGCGGCGTGTTGGTATCGAGAAACAACATCTTGATGCGGCCCACGTCCATCGTCCAGATGCGGATCGCGAGCGGCCCGGCGGGCAGCTGAATATAGATCACGTGCTGCTCGCCGTTGGCGTCATTGGCGGGCTGGACGGGCAGCGAGTAGAAGTCGTTTTCGAGGTAGCGTTCCTGCTGCCAGCCATCGGCATTGAGGTACTGGCGAAAGTAGCCGAGCTGGTAGAGCAGGCCGACGCCGACGATCGGGAGATCGAGATCGCTCGACGATTTCATGTGATCGCCGGAGAGCACGCCGAGGCCGCCCGAATAGACCGGCATGCACTCGGTGAGCCCGTATTCAGCCGAGAAATAGGCGATCAGCTTGCCGTCCTTCCGGTGGCTTTCGGCCGATTCGCGCTGCATGTGGCGATCGAAGCGCTGGCAGGCGAGCTGATACTGGCCGAGGTACCGCGGATCCGCGGCGGCCCGCTCAAGCGTGCTCTGCGATACGCGCCCGAGCATCACGACCGGGTTGTAGCCGGATTCCTTCCACAGGGCGGGGTCCAGCCGGCGAAAAAGCGTACGTATGGACGGCTCCCAGGCCCAGAGGATGTTGTAGGCGAGCTCCGACAAGGCGCGCGAGCGTCGCAGGCAGCGCCGGGCGTACGACAAATTCCCGAATGGGTTGGATGTTAAACGGCATTCTTCTTCGCCTTTGAGTCTAGCGCGGAGGGCGTTCGGCGGCCCGATTGTTAACATCCGGAATGATGAGGATGACGCGGCGCGAGGCGCTGTTTTTCGCTGCAAGTCCATTGCTTGCACAGTCCTCGCCGAGAGTCGCGGTCACGATGGACGATGTTCGCTGGCAGATCATCCCGGAGGATCGCCGCGCAGAAGCCGAAATGCGGCTACTGAAGCACCTGGGAAAGACACGCGCCTTTTTGTTCGCGATCGGCCAGACCGTCGACAATGAACATGGCGACCGGATTCTGAGGACCTGGAGCGCCAGCGGCCATCTGATCGGCAATCACACGTACGCTCATCAACCTCTGTACGGAAACATCGTTCCGGAGGAATTCGAACAGGGCATTCTGCGTACCGATGAGATCCTTCGCAAGTACCCGGGCTTCAGGAAATGGTTCCGTTTTCCGGCGCTCAAAGAGGGATCGACTGCTGAGATTCGCGACCGGGTACGAGCCTTTCTTTCCCTGCACGGCTACCGCAATGGCGCGGTCACGATTGATGCTTCGGACTGGTATTACAACCAGCGCCTTCTCGAACGATTGAAGGCAGACCGGAACTTCGACGTCAGACTGTACCGGCAACCTTATCTGGATCATATCTGGCAGCGGGCGCAATTCTACGACAAACTTTCCCGGGACGTGCTGGGACGAAGCGTGGCGCACACACTGTTGATCCACTACAACCTGCTGAATTCGTTCTTTCTCGGGGATCTGCTGACGATGTTTCGCTCGCGGGGATGGAAGGTTATCAACGCGGACGACGCGTTTGCGGACCCTGTTTTCGAACGGCAGCCGAATACGGCTCCCGCGGGAGAGAGCCTGATCTGGGCGCTGGCGAAGGAAACCGGGAGATTCGAAGATCGGCTGCGCTATCCAGGCGAAGACGACACGTACGAAAAGCCAATCCTCGATCGCTTGCGGCTGTAGAGTGACCTGAGCCCCGATTCCGTTTCACTACACCCCGAGCGAACTTCCTTCCAGGCGGTACCAATTCAAAAGTACCGGTGACTTCGCGTCAACGAAGAGCAATATTTTAAACGCGAAAAATGGCGGCTATACTCACCTTGCGATCGTCGCCAAATGGCGGCTGGAAGTGATCCTGCGGACTTACAGCGGGAATGTATACGGAGGAAACACACTCATGAAGGCAAGATATTTTCTGGCTGCGATCGCGGCCATAGTTCCTGCCGCACTGCACGCACAGGTGCTGCTGCCCTCACAGGACTCGTTCGTTGTTACCAACCTTTCCCCTGGCCAACGGGGGAGCGCAGTTCATCGATGTTGCAGGTCCGGACCGGTTCGGAATACAGAGCGAGGGCCTGGTGCAGTTCGACCTGTCGTCGCTGCCGGCGGGTTTGACGGCCAGCAAGATTTCGCATGCCACGCTCACGCTGTTCCTGAATCAGGTGAACAATCCGGGCACGGTGAATATCTATGCGGCGAACGGCAACTGGACCGAGTCCGGCGTTAACGGACTTAACGCTCCGGCGCCGGGCGCGGCGGTGGCAACCAACGTCCCGGTCTCGACTCAGTTTACGTTCGTCACGGTGGATGTAACGACGGCGGTTCAGAACTGGATCGGCGGCGTGACTCCGAACAATGGATTTCTGATTCAGGCGCCAATGTGAGCACCGATGTGCACTTCGATTCCAAGGAAAGCATCACAGACAAGCCAGCCGGCCATGTTATCGATCGTGCTCGCGAGTTCCGGATCGGCCGGTCCCGCCGGCCCGACGGGACCACAAGGTTTGACGGGTCCGGCCGGACCGCAGGGCGTTACCGGCCCGCAGGGTCCGGCGGGTGCGAACGGTATCAACGGTGTGGGGGATTCCGGGGCCAGCCGGTCCGGCAGGCCCCCCGGCCCGAGTTCGGGTGGCAGCGGGCTGCTGGTTTCCATCGTTACGATTCATCGCGCCGACATGCTGGCGCTGAATCTGACGCCCGTGACGCTGATTCCGGCGACGCCCGGTGTCATCAACGTTCCCACACGCATCATGGTGCAGGAGAACAATGCTTTTTACGCCTCCGGCTCGGAGCAGGTCTACTTCGCATGGGGGACGTCTATCGCTGCTTCCACTCCTTTCCCGAACAGTGCAGCCCTGATATTTCCATCGGGGGCCGCGAAATATGTGGATGACGTGGCGTTCGCTCCTCCGTTGACAGACGCCGACGCGTCGCTGTTCGTCGGTAGCCCTACATCGGCTTCACTCCGACTCGGTTTCTGATCCAGGAGGGACAGCCGGCGATGTGACCTTCACGGTCTGGTATACAGCATTGCCAGTTCAGTGATCTTGCTTTCTATAACCACGCGGGGCGGGCTTTAGAACAAGTTCGCAATCACCATAGACCGCTCCCTCGCGGTCGCGGCTCGGAAACGTTACGGAGTTGCGACAGTGATGGAGCGGTCTACGGATTCCACTAGTCTTTTGGTGCAACGTCACGTGACTTAATCAGCCACTGGCCATTTGTGCGCACGAGTTCATCGACCTCGCGACCGGCGGCCGCTATACGGGGCGGCTTGTTCTCCCCGCCATCGGCGAATACTGTGATGTAGTAAGCCTCCAGCCTCGCGTGGTCCTTGTCGATAAATTCCAGATAGCTGTTGGTGGTCATGTGGTAGAGGAGTTGTCTCTTCTGCCCGGTCTTTGTTTCGTTGTCGGCAGCGCGCTTCGCGAAGTCGTTGATCATTTTCTTCAGTGCTTCACGTCCTTTGACGGCGGTCGCGCCGGTACCGAACTGTCCATCGGGTGTGTAGACGGCGGCATAGGCTTCAGCATTCTCCGTGTCGAGGGCTCGCGCATATTGCCACATCAGTTTTTCGATCTGCGCGCGGTCCTGGGCTTCGGCCGCGAGCGCGGGAAAGCCAGTCAGAGCTGCTACTAATACTGCAACACCGCAAGCGGCTGTTTTCGTCAAAATCGATTCTTCCTTTGCTGATAAGGATTTTTACCGGGGCAGCTTCTCACAGGCTGAAGCCTGTATTACTAAGCCTTCGTTTTTTGCGCGGCGCGACGATTTTGTCATGCTGATTTTTTGTGGCGTCAATCGTGACCGCAGCCGCCTTTTAAGGCGGTTGGACTGGCTGAAAGCCAGTCCGCGGGCAGAATTGCCCGCCCCACATCTGACCACACAAGCGTCTGGAACAAGTTTGCGGAATCCTTCCAAACCCATGGCGGCACGGACACTTACGGTTTCATGTGCGCGATGTCCCTGTTGTTCTCCATGCACATAAAATCGATCAGCTCCGTATCGAGCACCGCCTTCTGATGCATCGTCGCTGTCCAGGGCTTCGTGTAAGCCTTCGGGTCATTGACGGTGATCTCGATTTCGAGGTTGCCGAAGTTCGGACGGCGAATGCGCTCGGTGGTGCGAGCAGCATCGGTCAGCGGATTGCCTGTCGTATCCAGCCAACCATCGTCGCGGAAGCCCCGCGACTCAACGACCAGCGCGTCACCTTCCCAATGAGCCACCGAGTAACCGCTCCATGCGGGAGTCATATCGTCGGGAAAAGTGCGGCCGTCGAAAAAGATCTGGCGATAGCTCGCGTTGAACTCATGCAGCACCACGAGCACGTCCTGAGTCTGGATTATTTTCTCGAACTCGGGAAACGCCCATGCTCGCGGATAATTCGGCGGCATGCAGTGCGTGTGAGGATCGTTGACGCCCAGTTCGGTGCGGCGTTTCTTCACGAGATCAGCAGCCCAGGGTTGATAAGGCAGACCGTCTTTCATACCCGTAGCTATATTGATCACCTGCGGCGTGAGTTTTAACTCTGTACATTGCACGCCGCGTTCGTTGCGATCGCAAGGCAACTCATCGCGCGGAACCCACATTCCGGAAAAATCCGGCTTGCCATTCGCTGTCCTGGGCGCGGGGGCAGTGAGGTTGGGCGATCCGTCGGCTTTGCGCGGGACGCCTTTCGTGGGCACGTGAAGCCATTGTGCCGCGAGGGGCATCGAGATCAGGAACGCGATCCACTGGATTCGCATGGCTCGTATTGTATGGAAGCGGCGCATGCGGCGCAAGAATCGCCGTTTGACGATATTGACAAGCCTCGCGGCGAATCGCTAAAGTCGGACTCGGAATGAGCACCCAACAACTACAGGAATTGCGCCCGCTTATGGACGCCAGCAGGGAGAAAATGGTCGGCGAACTGGATCAGGTTCGCCAAGGCTTCGAGGAGATGTTGACCCAGTTCGGGCCAGCGCCGGGAGTCACATTCAAGGAAGCGCAGATCGGGAGCGTGCCGGGAACATGGGTGACACCGTCCAGCGCTGTTGATGGCCGCGTGTTGCTTTACCTGCATGGCGGCGGGTATGCGATCGGGAGCTCGAAGGCTTATGGTCCGCTGGCGAGCGAGTTGGCGTCGCGGCTGAAGGGGCGCGTGCTTGTGCCGGACTATCGTCTGGCGCCCGAGCATCCTTATCCGGCGGCGCTTGAGGATGCAGTGAGCGCTTACCGGTGGCTGCTGGATCAGGGGACTCCGGCCGGGTCTATTGCGGTCGCGGGCGATTCCTGCGGCGGTGGCCTCACGGTGGCGACACTGGTTGCGATCCGCGATGCGGGTTTACCACTGCCGGTTGGCGCAGTTCTCATTTCAGCCTGGGCGGACCTTTCGGTTACGAGCGATTCGATCACATCCAAAGCGGGTGAGGACTTCGTGCTGAACGCCGACATGCTTCGCGGGCATGGCTGGCGGTTATCTGGGGTCCACTCCGCCGAAAACGCCGGGCGCCTCACCTGTCTATGCGAATCTGAAGGGCCTGCCGCCGCTGCTGATTCAGGTTGGCGCGACGGAGATTCTGCTCGACGATTCAACGCGCCTCGCAGCCAATGCCGGCGCCGCGGGAGTTAAGGTGCGGCTCGATATCTGGCCCGAGATGTTTCACGTGTGGCACACGTGGTCGGCGCGGCTGGATGAGGCTAAGGAAGCGCTGGATGAGGCGGCGGCGTTTCTCGATCGGTTGTTGCGGCGGCAGTAGTGTAGCGGGTGCTGAAAAAGGTTTTTATCACTCTTTCGCTGTTTGAATGTGCGACTAGAGCGAGTTCGGGATTCTCTACAATCCGAGCGGGCACGCAAAGCAGATTGTGGGGAAACGTATTCTTCATCGCGAACCGACGTGCCGCTCGCGCGCGAGCCGTTCGGCAAGAAAGATCTTCAGCAGGGACTGGTAGGGTACGTCCCGCTGGTTTGCAAGAATCTTGAGATCCTCGATCATCGCAAGGGGAAGCCGCAGGGAGATTGTCTTCAGCGACGGCTTCAGATGGACCAGCTTGTTGCGCTTTGCCGGTGCCCAATCGATGTACTTCGTCGAATCGGCGGTCGCCCAGAAGGTCCGCTCCTCGTCTTCACTGGCGAATTCAGGAAGTTTTTTCTTCTTCGTGTCTTCCATAGGTTTCCGTTTCCCTCTGATTCATATCCCTGATCGAGATCACCCTTATGAGGCGCCGCCGTATGGTGAAGACTACAAACAGACGCCTGCCCGCGGTCGTCTGGCCGAGGCCGTAATACCGTTTCTCTGTCTTCGAATGGCGCACATCGCTTCGAACTATCAAAGGCTCGCGAAAGAAAACATCTTCAGCTTCTTCCGGCGTTACCTGATGGCGGTCCCAGTTCTTTCCCGCATTGTGCTCGTCCCAGTCGAACCCCGTGCAATTCTCCAGGGGATCGTGAGCGGGCATTGATTCAGTATATGACTATCGTATACATGAATCCGCTCCCTTGCGGTCGTGGCTCAGAACGGCGGGTTGCTAAGGTTTCGGGGCGGCGGGCGGGGGGTTGCGCTCCATCATTACTTTGCCGTCGGCGAGCGTGACGGAGACGAAGAGTCCGCCGGGCTCGCCGGTCAGCAGCGGGTGAACGGCGACGGTCACCTTGTCGCCCGCCTTGATGGTGTTCGATTTCCAGCCGGCCTTGGCGAGAATGCCGGGGGCCGTCATTTCGATATTCCACGTGGTGGCGCCGCCCTTGCCGTCGGGGACTTCCATTTCGATCCACGAGTGAGGATTGACCCAGCCGAAGCCTTTGATCGTTCCCACGAGGTTGACGGTTTTCGCGCGATCGAATCCGGTCATCGAGTGGTGCGCATAGACGGGTACGGCGATCGCGGACGCGAGAAACGCGCAGGCCATCAATAATCGCTTCATGATATTTCTCCTCATACGTGTCATTTAGCGGACGTTCAGATTCGATCTCGTGCTGGGCAGATGATCGTTGACGTTCGGCAGGCATTCGGCTTCGGTGATATCGGTGTCATCCATGCGGCGGAAGCGCTTGGTCCATTTCCATTCGCCTTCCCAGCTCTTGGGATCGCTCGCGATGGTTTCGATTTCGAGGGTGGCGCCTTTGTCGATGAGGCGCATGCGTTCCGACGATGTGAAGCGCGTCGGTGACGGGAACTCCGTTATCGATCCAGTGATGATCGTTCACGAAGCCAGTGGTATCGACGACGAGCGTGTCGCCTTCGTAATGCCCGATGGATTCGCCGTTGAAGGTGCGAACGACGACGTCGGGATCGGTGTGCGGGCGGCCGTCGAGATAGACGATGCGCACGGCGTTCAGAAAAGCGCTGACCATGTAGATCGCGGTGGGCTTCTGGACCATGGCGATGGGCCAGACGCGCGTCATGATGACGGGCAGGCCGGCGGGCCAGCACTGACCGATGTCGTCGTGATAAGCCTTGCCTTCTTTGCGCGCCTTCTGCGCGGCGTCATATTGGACCTGCGAGGCGGGCGTGAGCTTGAAGTTGGGCGGCGGGGCGAACTGGAATGGATTGCCGGGGCCTCCGCTGTGCTGCCAGGTTCCGGTGATATCGAACGGGGCGGCGGGGCGGGACTTGTTCAGATTCGCGGGCGCAAGAGCGCCGAGCTGGTCCTGCGCCGTTGCTGTCAAAGCCGCGCCGGAGAGCAGGAAGAGAATTGCGATGGCTTTCATTTGCTTTCGACCTTCATGCGGACGACACCTTTTTCATCCACGTACTCGCGATTGTTGTCGCAGACGAATTCGACCATCTCGTAGTCGGGCTTGGTGCGTTTGTAGGCCACGGTGTAGGTCAGCGGCTTTTCGAGCGTGACGGGATCGTTGATCGTGATCTGATCGTGAAGAATGTCGGGCGCGATGAGCTTTATGCGTTCGGTGATGCGCATCTGGTCGCTGTGCGGGACGCCGCGATAAACGGAGATCGAAGGCTTGATGCCAACGGTGTCGGTGACCAGCGTGTCGCCCTCCCAGTGGCCGACTGCACGGCCGTAGTAACCGGGCGCGACGTCTTCGATTTTCTCCTGCGGGCGGTCGAGGTAGATGCGGCGCACTTCGCTGAACGCTTCCCCGATGACGGTGATCTGTTTCGGCGTCTGGATGAATTCGACCGGGTAGACGGCGACCTGCATCATGCCGGGGAAACCGTAGGGGACGCAGCGCACACCGGGGGTGTCGAGTTGCTCGCCGCGTTTGGCGGCGTCGGCTTCGACGGCGCGGCGAGCTTCGTAGGCTTTCGCGTATTCGGGCTTGATCGCGAGCGGCGAGGCGGGTGGCGCGGCGAATTTCGGATCGGCGCCGCGGCCCGCCGCGATAGATGCCCCAGACTCCGGTGAGGTCGGGCGGATTGGTTGCGGATTGGGTGAGGCCGATCGCCGGGAGTGCCAGGAGGATCGCGGAAACCAGGCGGAAGGTTTTCGAGGTCATGGTTTTGATGGTTCACGACCCGGACCGTTGCCGAGCGTTCGGCCGTCCGGCAGCGTGGCTTTGGCGAGGAATCCGCCGGATTGCCCGTTTTTCAGCGGGTTGATGACGAGAGTCACTTTGTCGCCTTTGTGGAGGGTGCTGAATTTCCAGCCGCTTTGGATCAGGATGCTCGGGCTGCCCATTTCGATGCTCCAGTGGCTTGGTGCGCCTTTGTCGCCGGGGACGTCGATTTCGATGTAGACGTGGGGGTTGGTCCACTGGAAATCGGTGACGGTGCCGGCGAGCGTCAGCGATTTCGACATGTCGAACATCGTGAAGGAGTGATGCGCGAGGACGGGCAGGGCGAGGAGGAGCAAGCCGAGAGCGGCGAGGAGAATCTGGCGGAATTTCGATATCACTAATTTGCGCCTCCAGGACAGGCTACAAGCCCGTGGATGGAAGTCTATCGTGAGATTCGGGTGATGTCAATTTGTGCCAGGATGGATCTGGCGCGGGCGATGACGGGGCGGTCGATCATTTCGCCGTCCAGGGAAATCGCTTCGCCGTTCGTGTTGGCTGTGGCTTCGACGACCCGCTTCGCCCAGGCGATTTCTTCGGGGGTTGGACCGAAGCATTCGTTCACGATCGGAACCTGGCTGGGGTGGATGCAGAGCTTGCCGCCGAAGCCGAGACGGCGGGCGCGTTGTGTGTCGGCACGCACCGGGTCGGGTGAATTGAAGGCGGTGGTGATTCCGTCGACGGGCGGCTGGAGTCCCGCGATTCGGGATACCAGGACCAGCTGCGATCGGAAGTAGAGCAGTTCCTCACCTTCGCCCTGAATGCCCAGGTCGAGCTGGAAATCTATGTGGCCGAACATCAGACGTTCGACATGCGGCGCGTGCGCGAGCGCAGAGAGGTTCCAGAAACCGCGGGCTGTTTCGATGATCGGGAATAAGTGCGCGTGAGGAATTGCGGCGAGGTCTTCGATGCGTTCCGCTTTGGGCAGAACGACGCCGGCCACGCCTGGCCTTTCGCAGAGCGCATAGTCTTCGCGCGCTCCGGTGATGCGGATCAACACGGGATGATCGGGTGAGAGCCAGTTGGCGACGTGGGCGCGCGCGGCTTCGCGTTCGGCGGGCGGCACGGCGTCTTCGAGGTCGATGATTACGGCGTCGGCTTTGCTGGCGTATGCCTTCGCGAATCGATCTGGACGGTTGCCGGGGACGAAGAGATACGAACGCGGGGCACTCATAGCAACCTCATGGCAGGAGAAATCCGACGTGCGGCGTGCGGGTGAGTTCGCGGACCTTTGCGAATATCGATTCCATTTCAGCCGGCGTGGCAGCGCCGGTGAAATCGGCGAGGCGGAGGGCTTTCTCTTCGATTTCGGCACGCGTCAGAGGGTTGCCGGGATCGCCGCGCGGTTCGTCGATCCGGCCATGCAGAACGCGACCGTCGTTAGTTTCGACGGTGACTTTGCCGATCCATCGGGCCGGATATGCGTGGTCGATTTCGGGATCGAGAATCATGGCGACGTTGTCGCGGAAGGCCGCGACGCGCGGGTCATCGTAGTGATCTTCAAACTCTCTGAGGCCGGCACGATGGAAGACGGCTATGAGCCCGAGCACTGTCCCCATGGAGAATTTGGCCTGATGCACCGACTGGGGAACATCGACTGCGCCGAGCACATCGATGGCGGCCTGGTGGACATGGGCGGTGACGCGCTCTATGTCGTCGGAGTCGAGGTTATGGTCGATTTACGACCTCAAGTAAGGCGTCGGCGGCGGGGTGCGTGTGGCGGCAGCAGGCGTGAAACTTGAACGATGTCTCGGTGAGCGCCCAGCGATCGCCGAGCTGCGAGACCAGTTTCGCGGGGTCGGCGTCGGTGGACATGCCCGCGGCCATACCCTGTGGGCCTTCGAAGATTCGTCTGGCGCCGGTGAAGCCGTGTTGGGCGAGATAGGCGGAGAGTAGCCCGTCGGCCGCGGCCTTCGCGGCGTGGAGTTGCTTGGAATCCGCGGCGTCGCGCAGAAATTCCCATAAGCCCGCGGCCTGGGTGCCGGCTGAACCGAAGGCGTTCAGCATCTGATCGGGCGTGAGTTTTAGTAGGTTGCCCGTTGCGGCTGCCGCGGCGATTGTTCCGGCGGTGCCGGTGGTGTGGAAGACCTTGTAGTGCGAGCGGCCGAGGAACTCTCCTACGCGGATGCCCACTTCGTAGCCTGCAACGGCTGCGGTCAGAAGATCGCGGCCGGAACTGTCGAGGCTTTGCGCTACGGCCAGGGCCGGTGGAAATACGACGGTGCCGGGGTGGAAGACGGAACCGTTGTGGACGTCATCCTGCTCGGCGAGGTGAGAGGCGGCGGCGTTTACGAGCGCGGCGAATAGCGGGCTTGTGGCGCGGCGCGAGATGAGTACTTCGGAGGCGCCGGTCGACGGCCCCATGGACTTTGCGAAGCATTCGAGCGCTTCGACGGCGCGCGCGTTTTTGCCGGCGAGGGCGGAACCGAACCAATCGAGAAAGAGGTCTTCGGCGCGTTGGATCACCGGCTGCGGGATGTCTTCGAAACGGAGGTTTGCGGCGAAATCCGCGAGGAGCTTGCTCATGGCCGAAAATCATTAGCCGCCGATAAACACCGATGAACGCCGATAAGACAAATGCTGTACCCATTAGCGTTATTATCCCTTCATGGCGGAGCTTCGAGATGTCGGCGGTGTCGTAGCCGCACTCGCGCAGGATCGACTCGGTATGTTCGCCGAGCCGCGGGACGGCGTCCATTCTTGCTTCCGTCATGCCGGGTGGAAGAAGCGCAGGGACCGGTCCGGCGGGCGTCTCGATTTCCACCCAGCGGTTGCGAGCTTTGAGCTGGGGATGCGCCCACACGTCGTGCATGTCATTCACCCGTGAGTTGGCGATTCGGGCGTGGTCGAGGCGTTCGATTACTTCTTCGGGAGTAAGTTGCGAAAAGACTTCGTTGATGATTGCGGTCAGCTCCGCTCTGGCCGCGGAGCGCTTTGAGTTTGTTGAGAAGCGGGGATCGTTTGTGAGATCGGGACGTTGCAACACCTGGTCGCAGAACACGGCCCATTCGCGTTCGTTCTGAAGGCCGAGCATGATGTTGTTGAAAGGTCCGTAGGGATAGATGGTCGCGTGGGAAGCGCCGGTGCGCGGCGGCGGTGCGGCGCCGTCGAAAGCGTAGTAGAGAGGATTGCTCATCCACTCGACCATGCACTCCAGCATGGATAAGTCGATGCGGCAGCCCCGGCCGGTCTTGCCGCGGGTGATCAGCGCGGCGAGGATGTTATTGCACGCGTACATGCCTGCCGAGATGTCGGCGATCGAGGGGCCGGCTTTCGATGGCTGGTCGGGAGTGCCTGTTACCGAGACGAAGCCCGACTCGCTCTGGATCAGGAGATCATAGGCCTTCTTATCGCGATAAGGGCCGTCCGAGCCATAGCCGGATATGTCGCAGACGATCAGCGCGGGGTGTTTTTCGCGCAGGGCTTCGTAACTTAGTCCGAGACGTTCGGCTGCACCGGGGGCTAAGTTCTGCACCAATACGTCCGACTTAGTCAGCAGGCGGGACAGGATCTCAGTCGCTTCGGGGTGTTTCACGTCGAGCGCGAGGCTTTCCTTCGAGCGGTTACACCAGACGAAGTAAGACGACAGGCCGCGCACGCGTTCGTCATAGCCGCGCGCGAAGTCGCCCACACCGGGCCTTTCGATCTTGATGACGCGCGCGCCGAGGTCGGCGAGCTGGCGCGTGGCGAAGGGCGCGGAGACGGCGTGCTCCAGCGTGAGGACTGTTATTCCGTTCAGGGGAAGCATCAGAAGGACCGCGGCATTTTGAGCACGTGCTCGCCGATGTACGAAAGAATCAGGTTGGTCGAGATGGGCGCGACCTGATAGAGGCGGGTTTCGCGGAACTTGCGTTCGATGTCATAGTCGCGGGCGAAACCGAAGCCGCCGTGAAACTGCAGGCAGGCGTTGGCGGCCTCCCAGGACGATTCGGCGGCGAGCAGCAATGCCATGTTGGCTTCGGCGCCGCAGGGCTTGTGCGCGTCGAAGAGCGAGCAGGCTTTGAAGCGCATCAGATTGGCGGCTTCGATATCGATGAACGCCTTCGCGATGGGAAACTGGACGCCCTGGTTCTGACCGATCGGCCTGCCGAAGACGGTGCGGCTGCCGACGTACTTCGTGACTTTGTCGATGAACCAGTAGCCGTCGCCGATGCATTCGGCGGCAATCAGGGCGCGCTCGGCGTTGAGTCCGTCGAGAATGTAGCGGAAGCCTTTGCCTTCTTCGCCGATGAGATTTGCGGCGGGGATTTCGAGGTTGTCGATGAAGAGCTCGTTGGTCTCGTGGTTGACCATGTTGGGGATCGGCCGAACCGTGATTCCCTTCCCTATGGCTTCGCGGAGATCGACCAGAAAGATGGACATGCCTTCGGATTTCTTCTTCACGTCGGCAAGAGGCGTGGTGCGGGCGAGCAGGATCATCAGATCGGAATGCTGCACGCGTGAGGTCCAGACCTTCTGGCCGTTGATGATGTAGCGGTCGTTTTTGCGGATGGCGGTGGTCTGGATTCGGGTGGTGTCGGTGCCGGCTTCGGGTTCGGTTACGGCCATCGATTGCAGGCGAAGTTCGCCGGCGGCGATCTTCGGGAGGTATGTTTGCTTCTGCTCCGGCGAGCCATGCCGGAGCAGCGTTCCCATGTTGTACATCTGGCCGTGGCAGGCGCCGGAGTTGCCTCCGGAGCGATTGATTTCCTCCATGATTACCGAGGCTTCGGCGAGAGTCGAGACCACCGCCGCCATATTCTTCGGGGATGAGCGCGGCGAGCCAGCCGGCTTTGGTGAGGGCTTCGACGAAGCTTTCGGGATAGCCGTGGACTTCGTCGATGCCGCGAAAGTATTGCGGCGGGAAATGCGCGCAGAGTTCGCGGACGGCGGCGCGGATTTCGTGGTAGTCGTCGGTCGGCAAGAAACTATCTTCTCGCAGGAGTGATCGAGCCAGGCCGCCTCTGTCGAAAGTCCGACAAACCGCTTGTTGACACGCGCGGCTCTGCAAAATCAATGCGTTACTGACCCGCGGATGTGAAAGAACGATACCGCGCGGCCGCTATCATGAAATCCGTGCCTGTCGATTCATCGGCGATCATCGCTTCCACTGCCCGGATTCATCCTGACGCAAAGCATCGGTGCGCGGACGCGCGTGGGGGAGTTCTGCGTCGTCGAATCTGACGTTGAGATCGGCGCCGATTGCCTACTCGAGCCCTACGTCTTCGTGAAGCGCTGGACGACGATGGGAGACCGGAACGAAATCTCGGCGGGCACGGTGCTCGGGACCGATCCTCTGGACAAGAATTTCACGGGCGACCGGAGCTATCTGCGGATCGGCAGTGGGAACAAAATCCGAGAGCATTACACGATTTCACGCGGGACGCAGCCGGAATCGGCGACGATCATCGGCGATGGCAATTACATCATGACCTCGGGGCATGTGGCGCATAACTGCACGATCGGGAACAACACGGTGATTGCAAGTTGCGCGCTGGTGGCGGGACACGTGGAGGTGGAGGATCAGGCTTTCATTTCGGGGGGCGTGGTGATCCATCAGTACTCGAGGATCGGCCGTCTGGCGATGATCGGCGGGAATACGCGGGTGAATCTCGACGTGCCGCCGTTCTTCCTCTATTCGGGATTCAATGTCGAGGCGGTGGGCTTGAATATCGTGGGGCTGAAGCGCGCGGGATTTACACTGACCGAGGTTTCGCGATTGAAGAAGGCGTACCGGACCCTTTATCGCTCCGGGCTGAAGCTGGAGGAAGCGCTGGAGAAGATCGAAAGCGATCCGGGGGATGCGAACACGCTGCACCTGGTAGAGTTTGTTCGTCGCAGCCGGCGGGGAATCTGCAGGGAGTAGGGCCGATCCGGGACTCTACGCAACCCGGCGGAGCGCGACGATCTTCGAAGTGGATACCAGTGAATGGTTCGGATGGTGGAATGCGAAACGCAGACCAACGCCCAGACGGGAGCCCTGTAGTTTCACCACGGTGGGCACGGGGCAGTATTGGGGGTGTCCGCAAATCTCGACGCGGCCCTCTCCGAGGTATTGCAGAGTATAGCTGTGATGCCGTGTTTTCAACTCGAGACAGGTTCCGGGGGCGAGGCTGGAGAGATTGATTCTTTCACTGCCTGTAAATTCCACGCCCTGCGGCTGAACATTCTCCGGGGAACTGGCGGGATCCGGGGTATTAACGGGCCCGCTGATCTCGCCGCTGCGACTGCGATCTGAAGTTACCAAAGCCTTACTTATGAGCGAACCAGACTAGAAACAGGCCGTCCGGTGGCACATCCTCCCAGTAAGAAATATACTCGCTTGAAACCCAGTGACAATTTAGCTCGAGAAGTTTCACGAGTTCTTCCCTATTGAACCATTTTTCCCACGCCGGGGTCTCTAACTTTCCCCAATGCTCCGCGTTTTTGTCGATAATCGCCAGTTTTCCGCCCGGTTTCAACACGCGGCACATTTCGTTCACGGCGCGCTCAATCTCAACCGCGTGCTCGAGGGATTCGGTGGCGTAAACCGCGTCGAACGTCGAGTCGGCAAAGGGCAGTTCGGTCATCGACCCCGCCCGGGTATGAATACCCGGGGGAACGAACTGAAGCATTTCCTCCGATATGTCCAGTCCCCAGATTTCCGCGCCCGGATACTGTCCTTGCAGCACCCGGGCAAACCGGCCTTTGCCGCACCCGACGTCCAACACACGCTTATCGGTCAGGTCTCCGAAGAACTTTAGCAGCACGCGCACGTGCTGAATTCGCGGATCGATGGTGGAGGGAAAGTGCTCTTCGTCGCGCGACGCTTCGTCGAAACTGCGGCGAATCTCATCGCGCAGCGCCGGGATCGAGAGCGGTGGGCTGGCTCTTCAATGGCATGCCCACGCAGCCGCTGCCATACACCACGCAGATTCACGCGCGCGTCAGGAAGATGGGCAGGCCCATCTTCCCGGAATAAGTCGGCCGATAGCGATCGGTGCTGTACATGCTCTCGATGTCGATCCGGCGCGGACCGAGCTTCGGATCGGGAATCGGCACAGCTGCATAGCACCCCTGGTTGATAGCCATCATCAGACCGCTCTTACCCTGCTCGATCAGGTCGACCGCCATTCCGCCAAAAGTCGTAGCCACCATCTTGTCGACGAAATCCGGCGGACCGCCGCGCAGGTCGTAGGTGAGGTCGCTGACGATGGTTTCGTCGCCGCTGCGTTTCTTGACCGCGTCGCTCAGAGCTTCGGCGACGTTCGCCTTCTTGCGATGGCCGAACGCATCCGCCTCGCCGTATTCGGTCACCTGATAGCCCTCCCATTCGGCGCCTTCGGAGAGCAGAATGAGCGCGTAGCTGCTCGGATTCTCCCGCTTGTCTTCGAGAATCAAATCCAGCAGTTTATCCAGATTCACTTTGTATTCCGGAATGCAGCAGCGTATCGAACAGGCGTAGGCCGTGTAGAGCGCTGTATATCCCGCATCGCGGCCAAACACCCGGAAGATACCGATGCGTTCGTGGGACGCGACCGTCGTGCGCTGGCGTTCGATGGCGTCACTGGCGCGCGAAACTGCCGTGGAGAATCCGATGCAGTACTCGGTGTTGCGCACGTCGTTGTCCATCGTCTTGGGGACGGCGATGACCTTGACGCCCTGCCGGTCGAGATGCGCGGCGTAGCTGAGCGTGTCGTCGCCGCCGATCGCGACCAGATAATCGAGTTGCGAGCTTCTCCAGGTTCTTCATCACCTGGCCGGTCATGTCGTAGACCGTCGAGGTCACACCAGCCTTCGTGTTCTGCGCGGCGGGAAAACCCGTGCCGCTCAGAAACGCGGGGACTTTCTTCATCTTCAGCGGATTGGTGCGGGAGCTGTGCAGCCAGGTTCCACCAGTGCGATCGATGGTGCGCGTCTTCAGGCGGTCGAGCGGGACCACATAGCGCGCTACACTCGCCGGATCGTCGAAGTTCACATGCGTGAGGCCTTCCCAGCCGCGGCGAATCCCGGTCACCTGATGACCGGCGTGGCTGGCCCGGTAAACCACCGTCTTGATTACGGAATTGAGGCCTGGGACGTCGCCGCCACCCGTCAGTATGCCGATCTTCATGCTGCGCTCCTCCGGTGAATTGGGCTGAATTTTTCATTGTAAGGGCCGCCCGGTTATTTTCCACAAAATAGATCAGCGGCTGATAAACTGAGCCTTCCCATTGACTGTCCCTGTTTATCAACGCAGCCGGTTCCACTACTTCGAGCTCATCGTATTGATGGGCGTCCTGCAGGCGTTCGCCCCGCTCTCGATCGACATGTATCTTCCGTCGATGCCGTTGCTGGAAAAAGTCTTTAACGCCACCACCGCCCAGGTGCAGATCACGCTCGTAACGTTCCTGCTCGGCTACGCGCTCGGGCAATCGCTCTATGGGCCGCTGACCGACCGGTTCGGACGCAAGCCGCCTTTGTACTGGAGTCTCGCGCTGTTCGTTGTGTCCTCTGCAGCGTGCCCGTTCACGTCGTCGATCCACGCGCTGTCCGCGTTCCGGTTTCTGCAGGCGGTGGCCGCCTGTGGCGGCGCGGTGGTATCGCGGGCGATGGTGCGCGATCTCTTTCCGCCGCACGATATGCGCCGCATTTTTTCCATGCTGGTGCTGGTGCTCGGGGTCTCGCCGATGATCTCTCCTTTCATCGGCGGCTATTTGCTGGTGTGGTTCGGATGGAAATCCGTGTTCTTCGTCCAGGCATCCCTTGGGGCCCTGACATTCATCACGATGCACTTCCGTCTGGCCGAATCGCTGCCTCCGGAACACGTGCGCCCGCTCAACATGGCCAGCATGATTGCTTCTTACCGGCATCTGCTGGAAGACCGGACGTTTCTCGGCGCGTCGCTCGTTTGCGGCTTTAGTTCCGCGGGCATGTTCGCCTATATCGCGAGCGCACCGTTTGTGTTTATCAATCTCTTTAAGATTCCGCCGCAAAGATTCGGATGGCTATTCGGCGCGATTGCGGCCGGCATGATCACGGCGTCACAGATCAACGGCCATATGCCGCGGCGGATCCCGATGTGGCAGGTGCTGCGGGTGGCGAATGCGGTGCAGATGTTCTCCGGCCTTGCATTGCTCGCTACCGCGCTCACCGGATTCGGCGGCCTGGCGGGTATTTTCATTCCGGTCTTCGTCTACGTTTGTGCCGCGGGCTTCGTCTTCCCCAATGGAAACACCATCGCGATGATGCGCCACGGCAACATGGCAGGAACGGCTTCGGCGCTGCTTGGCACCAATCAGTTCACGATCGCCGCTGTTACCACGATCGTGTTGGGCTTTATCGACAACTCGTCCGCGCTTCCCATGGCAATCGTTATCGCGGGATGCGGCGCAGCGGCGACGTTATTGAACTTCCTTACGCTGGGTTCCAGACTCGAGACCGCACCGGCCGCGATGGTGGAAACCGGCACGGCTCACTGAGCTTCCTTCCGGAACGATGTGAAGCCGTCCTCGAAATGAATTCGTATACTGGAAACAACCGCGGGCCCGCGGTCGCTGTTGTAACCAGGATCGGACACATGTTGAACGTCTCCTGCGATCGACACCCCGCGCCATAAATGAGCTGTGTAGTAGGCTTCAAAGATTTTTTCGGGCGAGTAGGTCAATCCGCCGTCTCCCAGAATGAACCCGAGACCGCCCAGTGCCAGGTACTCGCGGTGGGCGGGGCTGATTTCATTCACGATAAATACGGCGCCAACTTTATCGCGCGAACGCTTCCACCACTTCCCCCGAAGGTCCGCGCCGAACTCCGCGGTGCCGTCGACTTCGGTGTAGGCGAACGATTCATTCCTGCCGTCGTTCCATCCCAGTCTTCCGAAAACGCGCAGCGTATCAGTTAACTCCTGCTCGGCGTTGAACCCGAGACCATATTTAACGCGGCCCTGTCGCCGCGACAGAGTGATATCGGGAGTCGTGACCTTTCCGGTTTGATACTCCTGAATTGCCTCGTTGTAGCTGCCCATATTCGCGCGGTTCAGATATGCCAGGGTCCGGAAGATAGTTTGGCGATGTTTCAGCAGTTCGGGGTGCACCTCGTATTCCAGGTTCTGACCGCCGGCCCGCGCGATGTTCCGGTCGAGAGTGATTCCGTTGGCCACGGTCGGCATGAGCATCTCGCCGTAGCGCAGCGCCCACGATTTGTCGTAGTACTCAACCACCAGTCCATAGGTGTAGCCACGCGTGTCTGCCGCGTAATCGTACGCGCCATTGTTGACCGCAGTCCAGTTCATGAACTGCAGGTGACTGTCGCTGCCGACCGAGTTCAGATCGAAGAAATCGACCGTGCTCATTTTTCCCAGGCGGAACTCGAGACGCCGCGCGGGCACTCGCGAAGCCAGCCCCATAGGGCTGCGCGCCGATTCCACCGCCTCTTTACTGAGCGGCAGCGTGTAGTGCAGCATGACGCGCGAGATGTACGGAGTCTCGCCCAGTGTAGGATTGCGGACCACGTCGACGTTGGTGAATCCGGCCACACCCAGGGCATCGCTCAGTCCGAAGCCACCGGCGCTTTCGAGGTCGAAGAGAAATTCGAGATTTTCGGTGATCCGGAAGCCGGAGAAGAGCGTCTCTACGCGGGACGTCGCATGTTCCGCGTCCGCGCTCAGACTGTTCGTTCCGCTGTACTTTGCCGGAAAAGAGGGCTGCTGCTGGCGGATGAAATTGGCCTGAACGGTGAGCCAGTAACGATCGTCGTGCCAGTCGGTCGGAGTCACTTTGCGCCGAAAAGAAGCGCCGGCGCGAGCAGTATCCAGAGAATCGGAAAACGCAGCAACTCACCATGGTCAAAGCTGACCGAAGCACTGTCAATGAGCAATAGCCGCTGAAATGGAAGCTTATTCGATCTGTAACTCAACCGTTACTTAAGTGCCGCCGCTCGTCCGACTTACACTGAAACGAGCGATGAAGGTTAGCCCTCTGGCGCATGGCGGTTTTGGCCGCCGCCCTACCTCTTTTCGGACAAGCTACGGCGAGACAATCTGCTGCACATCTGCGCGACATCACGAATATCTTCGTCGATTCTCTCGGCGACCGTCCGGGGACTGCGGAATTGCGGGAGAAAATCGTGGCGGAGCTGGAGAAATCCCATCGGTTCCACGTGGTTGCGAATGAGTCGGAAGCGCAAGCCGTGCTGGCCGGGACCGGCGAAGTCTGGGTCAAAGGGTACGTG
Organism: Terriglobia bacterium; assembly: GCA_963809655.1. Lineage (GTDB taxonomy): Bacteria > Acidobacteriota > Terriglobia > Bryobacterales > Bryobacteraceae > BOG-234. The sequence continues at coordinate 258,965 of CAWEKQ010000034.1, forward strand.
AGCCTGAATCCCCGGAACCGCACCATAAACGGCGATACACAAGCACTCTATGCCGGATACCTGTCGATTGAACTGCGGGACAAGAAGGGCGACACGCTCTGGTCTTACCTCGCCACGCCGCACAGTTCGGCCTCACCCGATGTCGCCCGCGATCTCGCCAGCCTTGCGGTGAAAAAACTGCTCGCGCGCCTGATGATCCCGTAACAGCGATCCCGCCGGAGACCATTCACGCAACAACGCTGACCGCCGCCGGAGCGACCTTTCCGTATCCGGTGTACGCGAAATGGTTCGAGGCTTTTCACAAACGATTTCCCGGCGATTGAAATTCGCTACGATGCCGTCGGCTCGGAAACCGGCATGAAACGGCTGATGGAAGGCGCCATCGATTTCGCCGGTTCCGACATCATGATCACGCCGGATGAATTCTTCGCCGGGGGCAAGCCGAAATTTCTTCGCTTCCCGACCATCATGGGCGCGGTCGTGCCGGTTTATAACCTCCCCGATTCGGGCACGAAAGACCTTCGATTCACGCCGGAAATTCTGGCCGGAATCTATCTGGCGAAGATCCGAAAATGGAATGACCCGGCGATCAGAGCGGTCAATCGCACGGCCGTTCTTCCGGATCGCGACATCGAAGTGGTCCACCGCTCGGACGGCAGCGGCAGCAGCTATGTCTGGACTGACTATCTCTCCAAAGTGAGCCCCGAATGGAAAGCCGCCGTGGGCGCGAGCGGCACACCCAAATGGCCGGCGGGAAAAGGCGCGGAGGGCAACGAAGGCGTGGCTCGGCTGGTACGCGAAACTCCGGGAGCGATCGGCTACGTCGAATACATCTACGCCATTACGGAACACATGAGCTACGGAAGCGTTCGCAATAGCGCGGGCCGGTTCGTTTCTCCGGATCTGGAGAGCATCCTCGCAGCGGCGCGCGATTCTTCGAACCGGATCGCCGAAGACTTCCAGACTTCGATCACCAATGCCCCGGGAGCGGATGCTTATCCGGTAGCATCGTTCACCTGGTTCGTCGTGCCCGCGCAGATTGAGGATTCGCAGAAGAAGAATGCGCTGAAGGAATTCCTGCAATGGATGCTCGGACCGGGCCAGAATCAGGCAGCGGCGCTGGGTTACGTAGCGATCGCGCCGGAAGTGCTGCTGCGCGAACAACGCATGCTGGAGAGGTTTTGATGATCAGGTATTTTCTTCTTGCCGCGGCGCTGTTGTCGTTCTCTTCCGCGGCAGCGCGCGCGATTGGGTGAAGTATCCCGCGGTGACTCAGATCGGGAACGCCGATGAGATCTTCGCGATCGGTGATGCGCACAGCGATTTCAAACGGCTGGCCCGGGTCATGGTGGCGGCGGGAATCATCGAGATGACCGCAGCCGACAAACCCGAAACCGCCCACTGGCGCGCCGGACATGCGGTCCTGGTCACCACGGGCGACATGATCGATAAAGGGCCGCGCGCGCTCGACGTGCTGCGCCTGCTCATGACCGTGCGCGACGACGCGCGGCGTGCGGGCGGTGACGTCGTGATCCTCGCCGGAAATCACGAGGCGGAGTTTCTGGCCGATCCCGGCGCCCCCAAAGGCCAGGAGTTCGCGAAGCAACTGAAAGCGGCGCATATCGATCCTCGCGATGTCGGCGCATGCAAAGGCGAGATCGGCGAGTTTCTCTGCTCTCTTTCTTTTGCCGCGCGCGTGGGCGACTGGTTCTTCTCGCACGGCGGAAACGCCGGTGGGCGTACCGTTGCGCAACTCACCGCCGACCTGCAGGGCGGAGTCGATCGCGACGGTTATCGCACGAAACACCTGATCGGCGATGACTCGATTCTCGAATCCCGGCTGAACGGCGAAGGCCGCGCAGTCTGGATGGATGCGGGCCTGCCGGATCGCGGCGAGCGGGAACTGCTGGCGGATTATGCCCGGGCGCTCGGCGTGGCGCATATCGTCGAAGGGCACGTGCCCTCGCCGGTTGTCTTCGCGGACAAAGTCACCCGCAATCGCGGCGAGATGTTCCAGCGTTTCGGATTGCTTTTCCTCATCGATACCGGCATGAGCGAGGGCGTGGACGACAGCGGCGGCGCTGTTCTCCACATCACTCGCGCGCGGTGGTGAGGAAAAAGCCATCGCAATCTGCCCGGATGGAACTAAAACCCCGCTCTGGGACAACCACAAGAAGCAGGATATCGGGCGCGCGGCGCCTTGTTCACGGTAAAGAGCTGCTCGCTGAAAGATCGTAACTCGGCGGCCGTTCCGCGCATCCCGTATGCGTTTAGGAGCGTATGAACAGAAGGCATTTCCCGGCGGGCGTTTCCTCGCTGCGGCGGCGGCGGCCGGCGTGGCATTGGGCCAGGAACCGGATACGAAATTTTCCACGGACGTCAAAGTCGTCAACGTGCTGGCGACCGTCCGCGATAAACAGGGCAAGATCGTTGCCGATCTCGCGAAGGACGATTTCGATCTTTCCGAAGAGGGGCGTCCACAGGTCATCCGTTATTTTTCCCGCGAGACCGATCTTCCGCTCACGCTGGGCTTGCTGGTCGATACCAGCGGGAGTCAGCGGCAAGTGATCGGCGAAGAGCGGGACGCCAGCCGCCGGTTTGTCGAGAAGGTCCTGCGGCCGGACCGCGATCAGACCTTCCTCATCCATTTCGATCACGACACCGAACTGCTCCAGGATCTCACCAACTCGAAGGACAAGCTGGAGCGCGCCCTCGATCAACTCGAACTGGCCCAGGACGGCCGTCCGCAAATGAGGCGCGGCGGTGGAGGCGGGTATCCCGGCGGGAGTGGTTATCCCGGTGGCGGTGGCGACAGGCCGGCACTACGCTTTACGACGCGATCCTGCTTGCGTCAGACGAATTGATGAAGAAGCAACAGGGCCGGAAGGCGTTCATCCTGCTGACCGATGGCGTCGATAACGGCAGTAAAGTGCGCCTGTTCGAAGCCATCGAATCAGCCCAGCGCGCCGATACGCTTGTTTATTCCATCTATTTCACGGGAGAGGAAGGGCGGCAGCAACAACCCTTCAGCATCGGTATGGGCGGCGGCCGTCGCAGAGGCGGCGGGGGATATCCGCGGCAACAGGGCGAACGAACGGACGGCAAGAAGATCCTGCAGCAGATCTCCCGCGAGACCGGCGGCGGCTACTTCGAAGTTTCCAATAAACTCCCCATCGACAGGATCTACGACCGCATCGAAGAAGAACTGCGCAATCAATACAGCCTGGGCTATACGTCCGACAAACCGGACGCCGGCACCGCGTTCCGGCACATCGCAGTAAACGTCAAAAACAAAGGCATGATCGTGCAAACGCGGCAAGGATATTACCCTACTCGTTAAGAGAAAAACGCGATTTCATTGGTGTTTTCTGCCACCTTCCCGCAAAATGTCCGCAGAAAAATGCGGATTTGCTCACGCCCTGCCGCTTGTCGTACCGCCGAACATAACCGCCTCCATCAGTCTGGCCTCAGCTTCGGCTCGCCGCTTCAGATCCTCATCGTCTTCGATGTAGTAGATCCGGTTAACACGCTCATCAGCGTGGCCGTGCTGGGCCATAGAATCGCCCTGAGACGCGCCGGCGCGCTTGCCCCAGGTCACTGACGCGCGGCGGAACATGTGCCACCCGAATCCCTCGTATTCAATCCCGACTAATTCCTGACGCAGGCTGAAATCGGCAAAATCTTCAGCGTGATCAGATCGCCGCGGGAACGCCGCAATATTCCGCGTTATGTATCACCGCGCATTGAGGGCCGGGGAGGTTGGCATGTTGCAGATGACCGATCTCAACGAGAAGGAGGGCCTGCTCCATGTCCGCCGCGAAAAAGGCGGCGTCTCGCAGGAGTATCAGATTTTGCCGGTAGAGGCCGCGGCCCTCCGGGCGTACCTGAAGATCCGCGGCCGCGAGCCCGGTCTGCTGTTTCCTTCGCGCCAGAAGCGCGCCGGAGGACTCGGGATTCATCGGAACCAGCTCGACCGGCTGTTCCGCCGATACTGTGCGCTTGCGAGAGTGAGGTCCGAGAAACGGCATCTTCACATTTGGCGGCACAGTTCTGCGACTCACCTCCGCGACCGCGGAAATGACGCCGCTGTCATCCAAGATTGGATGGGGCATCGCTCCATGGCCGCCCAAGCTCGATATGTTCATTTCGGCGCCGGCCGCAGAGCTGAGGCCTTCGAGCGTAATCGTGATTGGCGATGACCGGAGACTGGTTGGACAAGCGCGAAATCGATGCGCTGTTCCGCGTCATAAAATCGAAGCGCGATCGCGCGATCTTCAAGCTGCTTTATTTCGGGCTTAATCTGGATGAGATCACTCGGTTAAGGCTGGCAGACTGGAACGATTCAGACTACCTGCGGTGCCCTCGAGTAACAGTCGACCGAGGTCGCTTCGGATTATGGGGCCACGATTTGGACCGGACACCAGTAGCGACCTCGGTTCGCTCGTGGATTAAGATCCGCGGTCGGGCACCCGGACCGCTCTTTACAAGCCGGTTTTCTGGGTCCAAGAAAATTACGCGACAGCAGATTGTGGACCTCTTCCGCGCGTATGGTGAAGAGGCCGGCCTCCCCACCGAAGCGGATTTGCGAAGTTTTCAACGGTCGGGAACGTTCGAGCGCCTGCGGGACTGGCGATGAGGCGTTCCGAATACCTCACGGTGAAGGAAATTGAGACGTTGTTCTCCGTCATCAGATCACCGCGCGATCGCGCCCTGTTCCGCGTGGTGGCCGGCCGTGGATTACGCGGGTGTGAAGTCGGTCTGCTGCAGCTCTCCGACTGGAACGATCAAGACGGCGTGTTGCGAGTGCGCCGCGCGAAGAACTCGATTTCGATGACGTACCGGCTGCCGCCAGCAGAGGCCTCAGCGCTTCGCGCCTGGCTCAGGATCCGCGGCCGCGTGCCGGGCCCGCTGTTCCCATCCCAGAAACATCGCGCCGGCGGGCTGGGGATCAACCGAAGTCAGGTCTTCCGGCTGCTGCAGAAGTATTGCCGGGCCGCTTCCATCGCGCCCGAAAAGGCGCACACGTTCTCCGTCCGTCACGCCTGCGGCGTTCGGATCCGGGCCGCCGGCGGATCCGTCGACGCGATCCGCGAAAGACTTGGCTATCGCGCGCCCCAGTCGGCGCTGAAGTATGTGAAGCGGGGCCGTTAGGCTGGGAGGCGGCCCATATGCCGATTGATTATCCGTACCGCTACGCATGGCGTCTGGTTGCCCTGTGGGGCCCGCAGGGAAGCCCGCTGTTCAACCGGCGCTGCCGCGTGCTGGCTCGGGCCGGAGATCGAAAGAACGCCCGTTTGGTTGAGTTTGAAGGCGGCGCCCAGCACATCGTGAGCGGGAATGCGCTCCGGAAGGTCACGCCATGAACTTGGATCGGGGCCGTTAGTCTTGCGGATCCGGATCCCGCGGACTGCTTCACGTGTCCGCGCAAGAACCTACGCGCTGCTCATCCTGAGGCCGTCGCCGTCACTCAAAAATTTTGACGGCAAGTCATTCAAGGCCGGGAGTGTCATCGAAGATGGCCCACACCGCACTATCCACAAATTCTGTTGCTGGTGGAATTCGTCGGCAGCGATGGAACCGGCCGCGGTCACAATCGGTCGCGTGATTTGCACGTTCTCTGGCGTTACGATCGCGATCGTCAGGAGTGGGAAGAAGTAACCCGTATTCTGAGCCATGGTTCCGAATGGTTTGACTATCTGGCGCCGATCGTGGGACTCCAAACCGTCTGGGGGGAGATTGACGACGTCGGCGAGGCACGCGCGGCTACAAGCCGCTTATGCGCGTTGATTGACGGCGCGTTCGCGCAACTAACGGACGCCGGCCGCGCGATCGCAGCAAGCGTACTCGTCGATGAGCTGCGGGCCCTTTACGCCCAATACGCCTCCGATCGTGCGGCAGAACTCGGCGGTCTGGCTGAACTGGCCGGCGCCGATCCATCCGCGGCGCCAGAGCCCGAGGTGGGAAGGAAACCAACGGGCGTGGCGCAAAGTTCCGCCCCGGCGGTGCAGCAACTCGAGGAGACGCAAAGGAGTTTTCGGGAAGCTTGCGTGACCCCGGGAGCCGCTTTGTTTGGAGTTCAATCGGGCGGCCCGAGGAGTTTCTGATCGCTAACAGGAAATACCACCGGGTTCCATGCCCGTCCTTCCGACATAGACTTCTTTGCCAGTTTCGAGGTCCACGAAGACATCAATGTTTCCCTCACTTCGCACGAAGCGCAGGCGACTGTCAGCGGCCTTCGCATCGACGAACTGAAACTTGTCAGGTCCTTGCCGGTTCTTGGGGAACATGATCCGCTCGTTTTGGCCGCCCTTCAAGCGAGCCCAGATAACTGACGCTTTCTCAGGATGCGCAGAGGCAATCTTCTGAAGATCCGCGGAGCCGAACTGCAGCGAATTACATGGCTCGCACGGCCCCGATCGGGCGTCAACGGCAACCGCATCAACTGCCTGTCCGTTACCGTCCATATGCGTCAGCCCCCGACGTTTCAAAAGATCGATATACCCGGTCAAGTCGGTCCAGGTCATAAAACCCACTCGCAGCAGTTCGCCATCCCCACAAACGGTGCTATTGGGAACGTCGCTTAGCAACTGCTCCAGACCATCCTCGTATTTCCCCACGACTGACGAGCACACAAAAAGGCTTCCACCAACACGGACATCGGGATTTCCCTCGTTAAATTATCCCACCCGAGCGGGTGGAAATCTCCGCAACCTTAGGTTTTTTTGCCAGCGCGCGGCTCACAATCGATTCGAGTTGTTGCGGCAAAATCGGCCACGACTGAGCTGATTGACGGATGATCGAGCATGATCATCCTGTACATTCGAGGGTTTGGGCAAGGCTGCGTCACTGGAAAGAAGCCAGGCCGGTGAGGGCCGGATGGTGAATGATATACCGAGCGGCCACTCATATCGACACTTTGATTCAGTTTTCTACAGAGGAAGAGCTACTTGGTGCCACGGGCCGCGGTTTTCCACTTTTCGTCCCTGTCGCCAAAGAACACGTGGCCAGGAGTACCCCTCGCTTTCGGGTGGCCGGGAATGTACACGGGATGAACTCCGCCAGGGTGATAGTGCGAAAAGTATGCGGGACCGTGACCGCTATTAAGCATGGCCCGCGGGCCCCACGCCGCAATCGCCAGGCGGTACGCATCTTCCTTAAATAGCGTGTAGACATCGCCACCATTTTCCAGAATCATCCTGGCTTTGGCTTCAAAAATCGGTGCCCCAACTTCCCGGTGTAGTGCCGTGCGATCGAATATGTAGTACGTGCCACGCGTAACGATCTTAGACATTGCTTTAAGGCGCAGAAAGGAAATCAGCCAATGTTAGCTTGGGCGCGAGATAACTCCTCCAGGCCCGTCCGTAGTTGATAAACCTTCAGGTCAAGTAGGTGCCAGAAGGTTAGGTATTGTCAGGAAATAAGTAGAACAAGTTAAGATGGTTTTGTTTTATACTTGTGGATAGTGAGTTACGAGAGCGTTGGGCTGCGATTTCGTTCTTTGTCTTCCTTCCTGGACGAGCGGATGCGGCGTCTGGTGGCGGCGGCGGAGAGCGCGTCTATTGGATATGGAGGCGTTTCGCTGGTTGCGCGGGCGACAGGCGTTTCGCGTCGTGCGATTACCGAAGGAATGAAGGAACTGAGTCAGCAGAAGGTATCGGGTGAGCCTGTCCTTTCGCAGTCGCGGATTCGGCGGAAAGGTGCAGGACGAAAACGAACCGTCGACAAGGATCCCGGCCTGCGTGCGGACCTGGACCGACTGGTGGATCCTGCGACTCGCGGAGATCCGGAATCGCCGCTTCGATGGACATGCAAGAGCGTACGGGTGCTGGCCGAGGAACTCCGGCGCGAGGGTCACGCAGTCAGTCATCAAACCGTGGCCGAGTTGCTACACGAGATGGATTACAGTTTGCAGGCCAACCAGAAAAAGCTGGAAGGGAGTCAGCATGCGGACCGGAATCGGCAGTTTGAATACATCAACCGCAAGGCACAGCGTTATTTGAAACAAGGCGAGCCGGTGATCTCCGTAGATACAAAAAAGAAGGAACT
>CAWEKQ010000035.1:0-95107 GCA_963809655.1 Terriglobia bacterium
ACCATCGTCCCCCCCCCAAATACCGGCCGGATACGGAAGTCGCGGAGCGTACGCAGCGTCCGGGAGTGGCGGTCGGGTTAGCGTGGACGCCGGTTGGCGGCGATGTGTTGTTCATCGAAGCGGGGCGGATGCCGGGCGGCAACAAAGGGCTGATCATGACGGGGCAGTTGGGGTCGCTGATGCAGGAATCCGTGCAGGCCGCGTTGACGTGGGTGCGGGCGAATGCGACGAAGTATGGGGTGGATCCGGATGTGTTCAAGACCAGCGATATTCACGCTCATGTGCCGGCGGGTGCGATCCCGAAGGATGGGCCGTCTGCGGGCGTCACGATGGCGACCGCGCTGCTCTCGATGCTGACCGATAAGTGCGTGAAAGAGAATCTGGCGATGACGGGTGAGATTACGCTGACGGGTCAGGTGCTGCCGATCGGCGGGATCAAGGAGAAAGTGCTGGCGGCGAAGCGGAGCGGCGTGACGGATATCATTCTGCCGGCCGAGAATGAAGTGAATGTGCGAGAGGATTTGAAGGCGGAGCAGATTGGCGATATCCGGATGCGTTATGTGAATACAATGGATGAGCTGGTGCCGATTGCTTTGGGCGGGAATGGCGTGGTGGGGTGAGGTCTCGGAGTAGTGCGAGTGTCGATTCCGACGAGGTTGCGAAGTGGGCATAACCGGAAGTCGGCTCGGGATGGATTAGTTGTAGTCCTTGATGGCGTTCGCCGTGGACCGGTGCTACCTTACTTTTAAACATCTACAGAACTGAGGAACCAATGGACGGAGAGATCAGGGTGGACGCCAGCCTCGCGCGCGAGAGGGAAGCCGTTCCCGCGAAGATCATGGTTCCGATGCAAGTGGGTTCTTCAACTGTCTACGTTGTGCAACGCGAAGCCGGGGCGATCGCCGCTGAGGACGATGCCATCCGACCCGTAGCTCCGTTGTCCCCGGCTCAGGTTTTCGAGTCTGCCGGCGAGATTCTGCGGGAATGCGTGCGCGTGGTCGGTGAGAGCTTTGAGAACCTCGCGGAGACGGCGCGGCCGCAACAGGTCTCGGTGGAATTCTCCCTTTCATTCGAAGTGAAAGGCAAGGCGTCGATCGTCCCCGTGTTCGTGACAGGTGAATCGAGCGCGCAAAGTGGCTTGAAAGTGACCGCGGTCTGGACGCGAGCCGCGCGGGTTGCCTCTTAGCGATGGCCTCAACGGTCAGGCGGTTTGACGCTGTCAGGCGCGCCGCTGTGCGCATTTGCGATCGCAAGGGCGAGCACCATGGCAACGGCCTGCTGCTTGATCTCGACGAGGAAGGAACCGTCGTCCTCACATGCCACCACGTCGTGGCGCGCCTTGCGCCGGCAGAACTCTCGATTGCCCTCCGGCGCGACGACGGATCGATTACCGAACCGCAACCAGTCCGGTATGACGCCGTTCGCTCCAGGCCCGCCATGGACGCCGTGGTTTTGCGAATGGAAGGCGTTCGGGCGCCGGAGCGCCCGCTGCTGCATGCTTTGAACACGGCGGTCTATGCAGGAACCTTGCCCGGGCGAGCTACGGGTTTTTCGTGGTGGAAAACGGATACTTTCGACGCGCGGGTATCGACGAGTACCCGCCTTGAAATCCCCGTTGACCGGCCCGGAGTCTGGCCGGACCCGCCTGCGCGATACGTTCTTCCCGGCGTTCAGCGGCTCGGGATCCCTCGGATGCGAGACCCGGCATCAGCGGCTCTCCCGTGGCGTACGAGGACGGCGTGCTCGGTCTGGCCCATTTTTCGCGCGGCGCCGGCGCGGATTTCGAACGCGAAGTTTATCTCGTTCCACTGGCGGTCTGGGCGCAGGACTGGCCGGCTCTCGGCCGTCTGATCGAGCCGCTGATCGATGCGCGCCTTCGCGCCGCGGCCACCGTAAAGCGCGCAGCCTCACTCGAAGTTGTTTCCGACGTGGTTATTGCACGGTTCCGGAGCGATGTCTACGTAGAGCCGCCCGCGCTCGCTCCGGCCAGGGCCGCGTTGGCAGCGCGCAAGGGCGTGATGATCGTGGGCAGGCCGAAATCCGGGAAGACCCGTCTGGCCTGGCAACTCTTTCAGGAGAACCCCGACGCCCTGGTCATTATTCCGCGGCGGGGGCTGCCTCCGGAATCCTTCGAGGGCTCGAGTTTCAGCGGGCGCGCGGTGATTCTGTTCTTCGATGATCTGCATCGCGGAGCGCTCACGAGCGACCCGCTGGAATGGCGGGCCCGCTTCGATGAACTCAGCGGGGGCAAATGCGCCCTGATCTGCACCTGCCGGGACGGCGCCGATCTCCGCGCGGCCGAAGGGACCTCGCGAATGGCTGAATTGTTCTCGTCGCTTGGACGGGAATCCTTCGTGTTTACGAGCAAAAGTGAGAGCGGCGGCAGGGATCTGACAGAGGCCGAAGGCCTGCATCTGGCCGACACCATGGCCATGAACCGGGAGGAATTCAACCGGCGATTTGATGGTACGGTGGGTTCTCTCACTCTCGATCTTTCCGACATGCGGCAACGTTATCAGCGCCTGCGCGAAGAATTTCGGGGCGAGGTTTCGATGAGCCGCCTGCTGGATTCGGCGAAGTTGCTTTATGAAGGGAGCCAGCCCCGGCTGACTATGGCCGCTGTGCGGGCTGTAGCGGAGCGCATTCGCGGTGACGGGACTCTGTCGGCGGAAATCCGGGACGCCCTCGAGCGACGCACGCGCGACGAAGGCTTCGGTCGGGTCGATTCCGCGAGCCAGCAGTTTCAGATTTATCGACCCTACCTGGAAGAGTGTGTCGATTACGCGCCGTCTTTGAATGAGTTGGAGCACTGGTCGACATTCTGACCGGTTTGAGCGACTACGAAGGGCTGGAGCATCTTGCGCAGGCTTTGTTTATGCGGTTCCGGGCCAATGGGTCCGCGGAAAAGGCGGCGAGAGCAGCCATCGCGGGCGGCCGCGAGAACGCGGCAGTTCTGTTGGGCTGGATTCTCGGCGACCAGCCGGAACGGGCCGCCGAAATGGACGAGTTCTACAGGAAGGGAATCGCTGCCGGCCGCGATAGCTGGATCAACTACGGTAACTGGCTGGGTAAAGATGCGGGCCGCCAGGCCGACGCGGAAGAAGCCTATCGTGAAGCGATCCGGTCCGCTGACGGCGGCGAAGTCGCGCTGGCGCATTGGAGTCTCGCCAATTTGCTTTGGCGGCAAGCCGGGCGGGAAGATGAAGTGGAAGCGAGCTATCACTATGCCGCAGGCCACGGCCTGTTTATGGGATCGCTCAGTCTGGCAGAATTCCTCGGAACCCGGAATGGCCGGGAACGCGAGGCCGAAGATGCGTGCGGGGCCGCGATCGATGCCATCGAGGCGCAGATCTCCGCAGGCGGGAAAGGGGGGGGCCGAATCCGCGAAGAACCCGGCGAGGGGGCCGAACGAATATCTTCGCGAAGCGTTGTCGGAGGCCTGGTTTTATAAGGGAGCAATTGTCGAGCGCGACCCGAACCGGACAGGCGAGGCAGAAGCTGCCTATCGCCGCGCGATCGAACTTGGATCGACCAAGGCAGCCGTGAACCTGGGCATTCTTCTGGCATCCCGGGCGGGAGGTGCGGCGCAGGCAGAGGAGCTGTTCCGGAAGGGCATGGCGGCAGGGATAGACATCGCGTGCTTCAATCTGGCGAGGCTGATCAAGGACCAACCCGGAAGGTTGGGCGAAGCGGAGTCGGTGCTGCGTGAGGCAGTCCGCGCGGGTTATGACGGAGCGCGCCGGAAGCTCGGTGCCTTGTTGGCGGAGCAGCCGGGAAGTCAAGCGGATGCCGAGCAAGAGTTCCGGGCAGCGATCGCATCGGGTGATTTACTGGCGCGGCAACATTTGGGCGCCCTGCTCGCCGGCATCGAAGGGCGCGCCGACGAGGCGGAAGCTGCGTACCGCGCTGCGATCGATGCGGGGTTGCCTCATATCTCTATCGCACTCGGGAATCTGCTTGCGGAACAGCCTGACCGTCGCGCCGACGCGATTAAAGCTTATCGGAAAGCGGCTTCTGACGGCGATGCCGACGCGCTGTACAACCTGGGTATGCTCTTACAGGACACCGAATCCGACCTGCCCGCAGCCGAAGAAGCGTTTCGAGAAGCTGCAGCGGCGGGCATCAGTTCCGCCCTGGAACCTCTCGGCAAGGTGTGCATGCGGCAGGACCGTTATGCGGAGGCGGAGGCAGCTTTCCGCGCCGCGGTGGATGCCGGGGCTGGGAAGGCGCAGGTCGGTCTCGGGACCGTTCTTCTCCTGACCGGCCGGGTCGAGGAGGGAAAAGAACTTCTGGAGCAGGCGAAAGAGGCTGGTCATTCGGCCGCGGCTGCGATGCTTGAAGCGCTGGCGCGCGGCGATTCGGAAGGCGATGCCTCTTGAGCGGCGACGTCTGGTTATGTAACACCGATTCAGGTACCGTCTGATCGCTTCCGGATCGCGGCCCGCCCAACCTTCGGTCAGACCGAAGTAGTGTTGATCGAGCCTACGCGCGTTTTCTCGAAGGCCGCGATTGCCGGTTCCTGTTTCAGAATCCAGCCGAGTTCGTCGACGCCTTCGAGCAGACAGGTCTTCATGAACTGATCTACCGGGAATTCGACGCGCTGGCCATCGGGTAGCGTGATCGTCTGAGACGCCAGATCGACTTTGATCTTCGCGTCTTCGGGGAGCGCGAAGAGTTTCGTGTGAATGTCGTGCGGCACGACGATCGGCAGCAGCGAGTTCTTCAGCGCGTTGCCTTTGAAGATGTCGGCGAACGAGGTGCTGATCACGGCGCGGAAGCCGAACTGCGTGAGCGCCCACGGCGCGTGCTCGCGCGAACTGCCGCAGCCGAAGTTGTCGCCGGCGAGAAGGATCGCCGCGCCCTGTCCGCGCGGCGTGTTCAGGATGAAATCGGGCTTCGGATTTCCCTGCGCGTCGTAGCGCCAGTCGCAGAAGAGCTGCTTGTCGAGGCCTTCCTTCGACGTGGTCTTGAGAAAGCGGGCGGGAATGATCTGGTCCGTGTCGATGTTGTTGTTGGGCATCGGCACGAGTCGCGATTCAAAGGGGAGAAAGGGTTTCACAGGATGGTCCTCACGTCGGTGACAACGCCGGTGAGGGCGCTGGCGGCGGCGGTCAGGGGCGAGGCGAGGAAGGTGCGTCCGCCTTTGCCCTGACGGCCTTCGAAGTTGCGGTTGCTGGTCGAAACGCTGTACTGGCCGGGCTGGAGTTGATCGCCGTTCATCGCGATGCACATGGAGCAGCCGGGCTCGCGCCAGTCGCATCCGGCGGCGCGGAAGATTTCGGGCAGCCCTTCGGCTTCGGCCTGCCGCTTCACTTCCATGGAGCCGGGAACCACCATGACGCGCACGTTCGGGTTCACCTTGCGGCCTTTGAGAACGGCCGCGGCGCTGCGGAGATCGGAGATGCGCGAATTGGTGCAGCTGCCGATGAAGACCACGTTGACGGCATGACCGGCGAGCGGCTTGCCGGCTTCGAGACCCATGTAGGTGAGGGCTTTGGCGAGTGCGTCGCGTTCCAGCGGATCGGAAACGCTGGAGGGTTCGGGAACAGCCTGGTTGATGGAAACACCCATGCCGGGGTTGGTGCCCCAGGTGATCATCGGCTCGAGCGCGTCGCCGTTGATGGTGACTTCGCGATCGAACTTCGCGCCGTCATCGGTGGGGAGCTTGCGCCAGCGGGCTACGGCTGCGTCCCAGTCGGCGCCTTTGGGGGCGTAGTGGCGGCCGTTCAGATATTGGAACGTGGTGTCGTCGGGCGCGATCATACCTGCGCGCGCGCCGGCTTCGATCGACATGTTGCAGACCGTCATGCGGCCTTCCATGTCGAGCGCGCGGATGGCCGCACCGGTGTATTCGAGGACGGTGCCTGTGCCGCCGCCGATGCCGATCTGCGCGATGAGCGCGAGGATGATGTCCTTCGCGGTGACGCCGGTTTTGAGCGAGCCGGTCACGTTGACGCGGAAGGTTTGCGAGGGGCGCTGCAGCAGGCACTGCGATGCGAGCACGTTCTCCACTTCGCTGGTGCCGATGCCGAAGGCGAGCGCGCCGACCGCGCCGTGCGTGGCGGTGTGGCTGTCGCCGCAGACCACGGTCATGCCGGGCTGCGTGAGTCCGAGCTCCGGTCCGATGACGTGCACGATGCCCTGATGGATGGAGTGCACGCCGAAGTGTGTGATGCCGAATTCGCGGCAGTTCTTTTCGAGTTGCGCTACCTGATTCGCGGCGATGGGATCGAGGATGGGGAGCGAGCGGTCAGTGGTCGGGATGCTGTGGTCGGTGGTCGCGATGGTGAGATCGGGACGGCGGACTTTGAGACCGCGATCGCGCAGGCCCTGGAAGGCCTGCGGCGATGTGACTTCATGCACGAGGTGCAGATCGATATAGATGAGGCTGGGCGCGCCGGGTTCTTCGTGAACGACGTGGTTGTTCCAAACCTTTTGGCTGAGTGTTAGATGGCCTGACAAACTGCTTCTCCTGTTTGTTCCGTGGTGGCAGGAGTGCCGGAAGGACGGAGGTCCGCCGTTACTTTGCCACTGTTGAGTACCTGTTCCATCGCGCGATTTACGGCCGCGGCTTCTTCGGTGAGTCCGAAACTGTATTCGAGCATTGCGGCAACCGAGCCGATCGCGCCAAATGGATTTGCTTTGTTCTGTCCTGCGATGTCGGGAGCGGAGCCGTGCACGGGTTCGTACAGGCCGGTCCACGCGCCCGAGGGTTTCTTCGCGCCGATCGAAGCCGAGGGCAGCATGCCGATGGAGCCGGCCAGCACCGCGCCTTCGTCGCTGAGGATGTCGCCGAACATGTTTTCGGTGAGGACGACGTCGAAGCGCTTCGGGCTCAGCACGAGCTGCATCGCGCAGTTGTCGACCAGAAGATGATCGAGCGTGACATCGCCGTAATCCTTCGAGACCTCGACTACGACGCGCCGCCAGAGCTGCGAGGTATCGAGCACGTTCGACTTGTCGACGGAGGTCAGTTTGCGGCGGCGCTTGCGTGCGAGCTCGAACGCCATGCGTGCCACGCGATCGATTTCGCGGCGCGTGTAGGTCATGGTGTTGGTACCGCGCTCATCCATGCCGCTGCCGGTGATGCCGCGCGGCGTGCCGTAGTAGAGGCCGCCGGTGAGCTCGCGGACGATGATCATGTCGACGCCGTCGACAAGCTCGTTCTTCAGCGGAGAGGAATCGAGCAGCGCTTTGTAGCTTCGCACCGGGCGCAGGTTGGCGAAGACGGCCATGGCCTTGCGGAGTCCGAGAAGGCCGGTCTCGGGGCGCTTCTCGGTGGGTGCGTCGTCGAACTCGGGCAGCCCGACGGCGCCCATCAGGACAGCGTCCGCTTCTTCCGACAGCTTCGCGGTTTCGGGCGGAAGCGGCGTGCCTGTCTTGTGGATCGCGATGCCGCCCAGCAGCCCTTCGCGAATGGTGAGTTGGTGGCGCCATTTTTGTGCCACCACGCGCAGTACGCGCACAGCTTCTCCGGTGACTTCGGTGCCGATGCCGTCACCGGGCAGCACCAATACGTTGAGATTCAAGAATTCTCCTGTCGAAGATCGTCAGAACCTGTTGGCTGCGGCGCGCGAGTTCGGCGATCTCCTCATCCATCAGGCCTTTCTTATTGTCCGCCAGGGCTGTGATTTCCGTGTAGACCTGATCGAGTTCTTCCTTCGTCAGGATAAAACCCAGCACTTCGAGACGGCTCTTGAGCGCGTGGCGGCCGCTGTGTTTGCCCAGCACGAGACGGCTTTCCGGAACGCCGACGGACTTCGGTTCCATGATCTCGTACGTGGTGCGCTCCTTGAGATAACCGTCCTGATGGATGCCCGCTTCATGCGCGAAGGCGTTGCGTCCCGACGATGGCTTTGTTGGGTTGCGGTCCGAAGCTGATGATCGAGCTGAGCAGCTGGCTGGCGGGGAACAGATGCTCGGTATGGATGCCGGTCGTGTAGGGATAGCGGTCGTTGCGGGTCTTCATGACCATCACGACTTCTTCGAGCGAACAGTTGCCCGCGCGTTCGCCGATGCCGTTGATGGTGCATTCGATCTGGCGCGCTCCGGCTTTGACGGCGGCGAGCGAGTTGGCCACGGCTAGCCCGAGATCGTCATGGCAATGAACGCTGACGATGGCGGTATCGCCGAGGGCTTTCACGACGCGGCCGATGATTTCGCCATATTCGTCGGGCGTGGAATAGCCGACGGTGTCCGGAATGTTGACCGTGCGGGCGCCGCATGCTACGACCGCGCGCGAGACCTGTTCGAGATAGTCGGGGTCAGTGCGCGCGCCATCCTCGGCGGAGAACTCGACGTCATCCACATAAGAGCGGGCGAGTTCGACCGCCGCGCAGGCGTCATCGAGCACCTGCTGGCGGGATTTTTTGAGCTTGTACTTCAGGTGAATGTCGCTCGTGGCAAGGAAGGTGTGGATGCGCGGCCGGCGGGCCTTCGCGAGAGCCCCGGCCGCACGCTCGACATCCATCCTGGTGCAGCGGGCGAGCGCTGCCACCTGCACCCATGGGAACTCACGGCTTACCGCGTCTACTGCTTCGAAATCGCCATCGGAAGCGATCGGAAAACCGGCTTCGAGGATGTCCACCCCGAGTTCCACCAGCTTTCCCGCCATACGCAGCTTCTCGGGTACGGTCATGCTGCAACCGGGTGACTGTTCGCCATCCCGGAGGGTCGTGTCGAAGATCCACACGCGATTATTCATAGTTGGAAGGTACTCCACTGCCATTATGTGTATGCTGCGTTAATAAAGCAAATTTATTTCATTCGCAGTTTGGATAAGCAGGAGTTATGATTTGGTTATGGAGTTAAGCACTCTCCGGGTCTTCATGACCGTGGCGAGCGAGCGTAGTTTTTCGCGCGCGGCGATCAAGCTGTCACGCACGCAGCCGGCGGTTTCGCTGGCGTTGCAGCGGCTCGAGAGTGAGCTGGGGGAACAGTTGCTGGATCGCTTCGCGCGCGATGTGGTGCTTACCGATGCAGGGCGCACGGTGCTCGAATACGCGCGGCGGTTTCAGAGCCTGGAATCGGAGATGCTGAACTCGATCGCGGAGCTGCGCGATCATGCGGCGGGGCGGCTGGTGATCGGGGCGAATGAATCGACGAGCCTCTATCTGCTGCGGCATATCGAGAAGTATCGGAAGTTGTATCCGCATGTGAAGGTGCAGGTGCGGCGGAGTTTGTCGAGCCGGATTCCGGATGAGATTGCGGGCGGCAATCTGGAACTGGGCGTGATCAGCTATCAGCCGCGCGATGAGCGGTTGCTCTCGACGGTGATTTTTACGGATTCGCTGGCGTTTGTGGTGGGTCCGGGGCATCGGCTGGCGCAAGCGGCGGTCGGTGCCGATTTCGGAACTGGGCGAGGAGACTTTCATTGCGCATAATGTGTTATCGCCGTATCGGGAGTTTGTGCTGAAGGTGTTTCAGGAACGGAGCGTGCGGCTCAATATGGATATCGAGATGCCGACGGTGGAGACGATCCGGTGGATGGTGGAGTCGAATCAGGGGGTGGCGTTTTTGCCGCGTATGTGCGTGGAGCAGGAGATTTCGGAGAAGCGGCTGGTGGCCGTGCGGGTGCCTGAGATTGAGCTCGAGCGGAAGATTTATCTGGTGCAGCCTTCGCGGCGCGCGGTGAGTTATGCGGCGGATGCGTTTCTGAAACTGGTGATTGGATGAGACTCGGACTTGTGTTCGTGTTAGCGCTTGGCGTGATGCATGCGCAGAGCTCCAATGCTCTGGTGCAGGAAGCGCGATTTCCGTGGACTGTCGTCCGGGACAACCTACTCAAGATGGCGGAGAAGATGCCGGCTGAAGATTACTCCTTCAAGCCTGTGCCGGAGGTTGAGACGTTTGCGCAACGTATGGCTCATATCGCGGGGGCGAACCTGAGTATTTGTTTCGGGGTGGCGGGGCAGCCACGCGCTGTGGCGGCGCCGGGGAATCGGTTTTCGAAAGAGGCTTTGGTGGCGCTGGTGAAGCAGTCCAACGCTGCCTGCGATGCGGTTTTCGATTCGCTCACCGATGCGGGCGCGATGGAGAAGATCAATTCGCGGCTGGGCGGGCCGTTTCCGCCGGAACCTACGCGCACGAAGCTCGCCACGCTGAATAATGTGGTGCGGCACTCGAATGAGGTTTACGGATACATGTGTGTGTATCTGCGGTTGAAGGGCATTGTGCCGCCTTCGAGTGCGCCTGAGTGATCTCTCGATTTTCAACGCCACGGGTTTGGCGGGATGGTGGCACAGGGCGGCTGTGCCTGTGGGTTCTACAGAGCGGGATACGTTGAGCACACCTGTCGGAGTATTGTTCATCGGAGCCCACCCCGATGATGTGGAATGGGGCGTGGGCGGGATTGCGCTTCTGCTGAGGGAACAGGGTGTTTCCTTCGCGATCACGGATTTGACGCAGGGCGAGATGGGCTCGCGCGGGACGGTTGATCAACGGGCAGTCGAGGCCGCGCGAGCCGCTGAATTTCTCGGCGCCAGCGCGCGGGAGAATCTGAAGCTGCTGGATGGCGGTTTGGTGGATTCGCCTGCGAACCGGCGGTTGATTGCGAGTGTAGTGCGGCGGTATCGTCCGAAGATCGTGGTCGCTCCGCTTTGGGAGGATCGGCATCCGGACCATGCTGCGGCCGGGCTGATGGTGCGCAATTCGGCGCTTTTTTGTGGGCTCAAGACCTTGGATGATCCGCATCCGCCGCATAAGCCTGTGGCGTTTCTTTATTACCCGCTGCATCAGTTTCAGAAGCCTTCGTTTGTGGTCGATACGACTGCGATTTTTCCGCGTAAGCTGGAATTGCTCGGAGTTTTTGCGTCGCAGTTTGCCGCGAGTGTAGGGGATTATCTTTTCGCACTGGAATCGCGGGACCGGTATTTCGGTTTGCAGGCTGAAGTGCGATATGGAGAAGCGCTGGTTTCGGACCAGGCGGTTCGGCTCGGTGGGTTGAGCGATCTGCTACCGGTTTTGCGATGAAGAAGCGCTTGGTTGGGAGAGCGCTTCTGGCGGTGATTGCGTTTGCGGCTGTGCTTTACGGCTGCGATTTCGTTTATGCGCGCGTAAGGAAGGCTCCTTTCGCCGACGTGCGGATCGAGCGGTTTCTGGCAATCGCGGAAAATTTCAACAAGATCGGGTATGAGCACACAGACCCTGTTACGGAGCGGTGTGTTTATTCGATCTATCCGCATTTTGGATATGCCCCGTGCTGGTATTTGATGCGGCACACGGTGCGGTTTGTGAAGATTGGTTGAAGACTGCGGCGTGGAAGAGGGCGGCTGGCGGAACGGCGTTTTGATCCTCGTTCAGCACTGCCCTATATTTATTTCCGCTGAGCGATCACCATTGAGTTTGCTGTTTCCATCAGGATCTTCTCCTGGTCTTTCTCCGCCGATCCGCTTTCCAGCTTTATTTGGATCTGGTACATCACGCCGTTCTGCTCCCACCAAAGGTTTGCAGGTGCACACGATCCTCCGCACGAAACTGGCCTGAACATTCCAATGCGCCCTCCCGACAGTGTAACGGGGCGTGTATTCGGCAGATCGTTAGCGCCGAAGATATTTGTGGAACCACCAAAGCCGGCGGCGAAAGCCGCATTGCTAGCATCTTCGGAGAAATAGAGCGATATAAAATACCCGTCCTCTCTCACCTCGCCCGAAGCCAACTTGATGACTCTCTCAGGAACGGCGGATGGCAACCTGGATGGCAGCAAGATTGGAATCCGCGCCTGCGATTGGATCTGTTTGAGCGCGGCTCGGAAGACCTGCGCGGGTCCCTTCACCTGCCCCATAGCCAAGTCTGGTCGATAATGAGTGAAAAGCAACAAGACGACCGCGAGTACCGGCGCTTTCTTGATATTTCGTAGTCCTACAGACTTCCGATACACAGGCATCAACCACATTGTAGGCGCAGCGGAACCTCCCATCGGCACGGGCCAGCGCCGGATCGCGGAACAACGCCGCCGCCCTTGCGCCATCCTGGCGGAAAGGCGGAGAGCTTTCAGCGGCGCCTTCCGGGCATAAGCGACGCCTGCCTCGACCTTCCCCTTTCGGTCAGGGTCCTCAACCCGAAAGAGCGTTGTCTCAGCCGCGCTTTTTGAGATCCGCAAGCAGGCGTTCCACTTCATCCTGCTTTTCAAGTGCGGCGAAGCGGTCTTCCACGCTTCCTTTGCCCTCGTCGAGCAGTTCCGCGTGTGCCTGGCCGACCGCTTCGGCGCGATTGATTTTGTGGCTCATGCGGTCCCACGCTGACGAGCTGGATTGCGCGTCGAAGTTCGAATGCGCGTCCGCCGCTTTCTGGGTCGCTCTTGCCCGGCGGTGCTTGGCGAGGAGTAATTCGCTTTTCGCGCGCCCTTCGTCCAGCTTGCCCTGGAGGTTGAGCAGCGCCGATTTCAAACTATCGACCTGCGCCTTCTGATCGGCAATCTGCTCGGTGAAGCTTTCGGCCAGTTTGCCGGTTTCGAGAGATCGTTCGATCGCCGCGCGCGCCAGATCGTCCTGTTGTTTGGTGACGGCGAGCTCGGCTTTGCGCATCCACTCCTCGACCTTTTTCGTGTTCTCGTCTCGCCTGCGTTCGAGAAGATGCAGGTCCGCCAGGCTGATGGCAACCTGCGTCTTCACCTGCAGCAACTGATTTTCCATGTCGAGGATCACCTGCTTCAGCATCTTCTCCGGATCTTCCGCGCGATCCACCAGATCATTCAGATTGGCGCGCAAGAGCGTGCCGACTCTATCCATGAGTGCCATTTTTAATCTCCTTTCTTAACGTCGCCGGGGCGGGGCGAGTTGTCGCCAATCGCCTTCACCCGGGCAAATAAATCGGACATCTGCATGCCCGAAAGAGTTTCGAACAACGCCGGAATCTGGGCGGCCATTTTGGTGAGGTCGCCGGTTACTTTGTTCATGCCGGCCGTGTCGCCGCCGGTGGAAACGATCGTGATCTTGTCCACGTGCTGCAGCGGCGCGGAAAGGGCTCTGACGATCTCCGGCATGTTCGAAATGAGCTTGTCGATGACGGCCGCCTGGTTGTATTCCTGATAGGCCTCGGCCTTCACGTTCATGGCTCTGGCTTCGGCATCACCCTTCTTGAATACGATCTCGGCTTCGGCTTCGCCCTGGGTACGAATCGACGAGGCATGTCCTTCGGCTTCGGAAATCAGTCGCTGTTTTTCCGCGGAGGCAAGCGTCTCGATGCGCCTGCGTTCGATTTCCGCCGGCTTCAGGACGGTGGCGATCAATTCACGCTCGCGCCGCTCGATTTCGGCGTCCTGAACCTTGATTTGAGATTCTTTTTCGATCTGCGAGATCTTGACCTGCTCGGCGATTACCTGTTGTTGCATCACGTTGGTCTGGATCTCGTAGGCCTTGTCCGCCTGGGCCTGCTGGTGTTTGACGGTTTCGAGGTATTGGGCTTTCTTGATATCGAGATCGCGCTGTGCTTCGGACTGTTTCGCCATGGAAAGAGTCTCCGCGAGCACACGCTCCTGGTCGGCCTGGGCTTTGGCGACGGCGGATTCGCGGACGGCCTGCGCGCGCCGGATGGCAGTGTCGCGCTCGGCTTCGGCAGTGGCGACATCGGCATCGCGCTTGATGCGGGCGACGTCGGGCCGGCCCATGTTGGAGATGTACTCGTTCTTGTCGCGGACTTCCTTGATGGTGAAGGAAATCACTTCGAGGCCCATCTTGCTCATGTCCGCCGCGCAGGTGTTGCGCATGCGGCCGCCGACCATCTCGGGCTCCTTGACGATCTGTTCGACGGTGAGCTGGCCGATGATGCCGCGCAGATGTCCTTCCATGACCAGCCGGATCAGCGCTTCGCGGTTCTGATCGGTCTTGGTGAGGAACTGCTCGGCCGCGGTCTGGATGGATTCGGGATCCGACTTGACCTTGAGCTGCGCGACGGCTTCGACGGTGACCGCGACGCCCTGCATGGTGTAGAGGTCCTGCTGCGGCGCGACGTCGAACGACATCAGTTCGAGCGAAAGGCCGCGCGCGGTTTCGATCATCGGAAAGATGAGGGTGCCGCGGCCCTTGATGATGCGCGTGCCACGGAATCCGTAGACGATCAGCGCCTCATGCGGCCCTGCTTTACGGAACAGCCGCGCGAACATTGCCATCAGCAGCACGACGGACAGCGCCAGGATTGCGGCGATGATGACGATGTTGTACATCAGTTGACTCATATGCGTTCTCCCTGATTGCGGGCGATGAACCACAGAACGACTGCGAGGCCGGCAAGTCCGGCGAGCAACGCGCCGGTGACCGCGAACAGCGCCAGGATGCCCAGCATCATGATCGCCGCGATGATTATCAAGTCCATAAACGTTCTCTTTCAATCCTTTCGGTCGCGGCTTCTACCGCTCCTTTCAGTCGCGGCTCAAATCCCGGGCATTCAGTTCTTCCCATTCGCGTACGTACGCGATGCCGTGTTCATAACGGGTAACTACTACTTCGCGGCCTGCGGCAATCGGATGGCCCGTATCGCTCCGGATCGGCACGCCGGTTCTGCGGCCCTGCTGCAGGAAAATCATTTCGCCCGTGCCGTTCGGAAACACGGGGCTCGATACGGTTCCGAGAGCGCCGATGATGTTGTAATCGGCGGGGTCAAGCGGTATGTCGTGGGGCGCGAGCACTTTCGCGACGAACCAGAGAACGATCGATCCGCCGGCGAGGCCCGCGACGAACGCCCCGCCAATCACGAGCAGCAGGCCGACGCCGGTGAATTTCGTCAGCACGTAACCCATGCCGCCAAACCAGGTGATGAATGCAGCTATCGTTGCGAAATTCAGCTTTGAGCCGATGTGCCCGCCATGGTGCCCGTGAAAATGCAGGTGCAGCGATCCGGCGAGGAACGAGATCGCAGCTGAGCATGAAGCCGAATACGAGGCAACCGAGAAAGAACTGCAGACGCGTGTCATTGAGCCTCCTTCGGACCGAGGGCGTCGAAGAGCCGTTCGGCCAGGCCCGGGTTTTCGAGTATGAGGCCGAGAAGCGTGAGGCAGCGGCGCGAATCGGGATGGCGGGCGAGTTTCAACAACGCCGCGCAGACCGCGGGATCGTTGCGGAAACGCTCCGCGCCGCCGATCAGCCAGAGATCGATCTTGTCTTCGAGCGCGCCCACGTCGGAGATGAGTTCGGTTGAATAGCCTTCGGGATCGTCCACCAGATAGCCGGGGTGGACTTTGAAGAATTTCGCGAGCAGCATCCGGCTGGTGTTGGTCAGATGCGGCCGCGCGCCGCTTTCGATCTGCGACAGGTATGACTGCGAGATGGTTTTCTTCAGATCCTTCTTGATGGCGTGAACGATCTCGCGCTGGGTCATGGCCCGGTCGAGACCGCGCAGCGCGCCTTCGACTTCACGAAGGTAACGGATCTTGTCGCCGAGCTCCATATTGCAATCCGTAATCAGCATATTGCAAAATGCAATCGAATGCAAGGGGAAAATTTTGGCGGTTACTGGCAGGCGGTCAGGATGGCGGTGTTGTAGATGTGTTCGGCGGTGGATCCGCGGGAAAGATCGTTGGCGGGTTTGGCGAGACCTTGCAGGATGGGGCCGATGGGAGAGTCGCCGCCGAGCCGTTCGGCGAGTTTGTAGCCGATGTTACCGGCCGAGAGATTCGGGAAGATCAGGGTGTTGGCGCGGCCGGCTACGAGGGAGCCGGGGGCTTTCGATGCGGCGACGGATGGGATGATGGCGGCGTCGAGTTGCAGCTCTCCGTCGACTTTGAGGTCTGGTGCGCGCTCCCGCAGAATGCGCAGGGCGGCAACGACCTTGTCGACTTCCGGGTGCGTGGCGCTGCCTTTTGTCGAAAAAGACAAGAGCGCCACGAGCGGTTCGGTTTCGAGGAATGTTCTGGTGGTGAGGGCCGAGGAGATGGCTATGTCGGCAAGTTGCTCGGGAGTCGGGTCGATCACTACGGCGCAGTCGGCGAAGGTCAGCACGCTGCCATCGGGGTGCGCCATCAAAAACGCGCCGGAGACGGTGTGAATGCCGGGCGCGGGGCCGATCACGGTGAGCGCGGCGCGTATGGTGTTGGCGGTGGTGTTCACGCAGCCGGCGACGGTGCCGTGCGCTTCGCCGGTCGCAACCATCGCGGCGGCGAAGTAGAGCGGATCGCGAACAAGGATTTCGGCTTCCGCCTCGGTCATTCCTTTTGGCGCTCTGAGGCGATGCAGGAAATTCGCGTACTCACTGAGTCGTGGCGAAGCGAGCACGTAATTCGGCGGAGAGCAGGATCGGGTCGGCCAGGCCTTCCTCGCGCAGGCGGCGGGCGGCTGCGATTACGCGCTCGTCGTCACCTTCGGCAAAGACGATGCGGCGGCGTACGGATCGCGCACGGTCTTTGAGCCGGGCTGAAGCAGCGGCATCGCTGGCATTGCTTTATCAGTCAATCGCCGAGGAAGCGGCCGAAGGAACGCAATCCGGCGACGTTGTCGCAAACGGCTTTGATGCCGGCGGTGATGGGAATGGCGAGCAGGAGTCCGGCGGCGTCCCAGATGAAGCCCCAGAACATCAGGGAGAAGGTGACGACCAGCGGATTGAGATGCACGCGGGCGCCGACGATCTTGGGATAGAGAACGTTCATCGCAGTCAGGTGGAGCGTGAGGACGATGATCAACGCAATCAGGACGACGGTGCCGGTGATCGCCGCCGGCGATGACGGAGAGCACGGGAGGCAGCAGCGCGAGCACCATGCCCGCGTAGGGCACGAGGCTGAGGAAGCCGCTGAGGATACCGGCGAGAAACGGGTAGGGAACGTGAATGATGGCGAACGCCGCCCAGCTCACCGTCGCGAGCAGGATGCCGATCATGAAGTTGCCGACGACAAAGGCGCGGGCCATTTCCGCCACGCCTTCGAGGCTGCGGGATACGGCTACGCGATCGGGTCCGTCAAAGAACCGGAGGAAGCTGTGATAGATGTGATCCCGCCAGCTCAGCATGAAATAAACGAGGAACGGCACGAACGAGGCCATGAGCACGAACTCGTAGAGCGTAGCTGATACGGCCGTAGATGTCTCCGATCGGGTTCTTCTCTTCGTGAATGCGGACTTCCGGAATCGTGGCGGGAACAGCTGGTTCGGGAACGACGGGCGGCGCGGGGCCGGCTTGTTTGCGGTTGTTGCGCACGGCGGCGCGGGGCGCGGTGGCTGGCGGGGGGCGGGCTCGGCTTTGCGGGCCGGGCTCAGGAGGTGTGAGGAGGAATCCTCCGACTTCCTGCACCGCGGTCGGTCACGCGGCCGATGAACGCAGCCAGGTTGTCTTTGAACGCCGGCGCGTCGTTGGCCAGTCCGGAGATCTGGTTGAAGACGGCGTGCCCGCCGAAATACATGGCCAACCCCGCGAACAGACCGACGAGAAGCGTGGCGACCGGAGCGGGGGATTCGCCACCGCACGAGGATGCCCACGAATGGTTCGAGGATGAGGGCGATGATGACCGCGATGATGGTGGTTATGAAAACGACGCGCGCCCAATAGAGGATGGCAATGATGACGCCGGCGGCTATGGTCGGGAGGGCGTAGCTGTGGACCTGCTGTTGAATGGAAGCTCTGCGATTTCTCGTCTCGCGTTGAGATCAAACTATGTCGTCCGTGTAAACGAGACTAACATGTGCGCCGGGGAGTCGGGTCAGAATGGCGTCCTGAGGCCTTCCGCGTGGGCGAGAGCGGCCTGATTACGGTCGAAGGTGAGGAAGGCGTCGGCGCGGAGAGCGATCGCGATTGCCACCTGCAGGATGTCGAGGGAGCGAGTGCCGAGCTTTGCGGAGTGGGTTCGGGAAAGCTCGCGTGCCGTATCCCAAGCTGCCGGCGGCACGGAAGCGAGATTGAGAATGCCGCGTCGAAGGTCGGTTTTGAAGTTGTGCAATGGCTTCGCGACATCCAGCGCGAGCGTCGCCTGGCCGCCAGAGATCTCGAGGTTCGAGGGCATTTGTAGACTCAAGCACAACAGCGGATTTTGTGAGAATCGGCGAGCATACTGAGCTGGCGACGGGTACTGCGTCCGGTCCCGTTCCTCGGCCAGCAGTTCCGCGTTGACTAGGTTGAAAAATGTGGTCGCCCTGGATTTTCTTCATTCGGCCTAGCAAATCGGGCATTTGGCGAGGCGCGGGCGGCGTTTTCTGCAGTTTCGCGATTACCTTATTGTGCTTCACAATCTCGATCTCTTCGCCCTCGGCGAGTTGGGCTTCGACATCTTTTGAATGAGTAGCGGAGGTCGCGGACGGAGCCCTTTTCATTTATAGGTTTTAGCTCAGGAACGGCGGTATTGCGGGACGGCGGTATTCGCCCAATCGCGCAGGATCGAAACAGTTTTATCGTTGCCGAACTGAGTTCGCATGTGTGAGATTCGGCGAGCCAGGTGCCAGCGCTCACGTTCACGGAAAACACCGGGTTCCGCCGCCCAGCCCGGAGGGCCGGGTGGTGGCGGATGATCGGCCTTGCCGGTGATCTGCTCAACGTCGGCCAGAATCCGTTTCACATCGAATGCCGCCTCGACGCCGTGCCGGGCCGTCGCCGCGACCTCCCGGTGCACTTCGGCGGCGGCAATGACGCGGTCCCAAAGTTGCGTTGTATCGGGTCCGGCGCATTTCGCCGGTCGAGAAAAATACGGCGTCGAGCGTCAGCGTGACCGTATCGGCGTGATCGTTTTGCTGGCGCGGTCCGGCGCCCCAACGCATTACGCCTCCTTTCCAGTGCTCGTCTGGCGCTGGCGGGCGCACATCAGCGTTTGCGCCGAGCACCCCGCCACTATAGACGTACCGCTTCGAGTGCGGCAGGATTGTTTGCCAATAGGTCTGGAATGCTCTTCTGTCTTCCGTTAATCCGAAAGGAAGAAGCGGCGAAGGCATCTGTCCCACGCCATTGATGTACGTGCTGCCCGTGGTGCGGTCAGAGCCGTTTTTCCAGATCAGGGTGAATGCACAGATTGGCTTTCCGCTCTGATTCCACAGAATCGCGCTTGCCGGGTCATCTTCGTCGGGCAGGCCAGGCGTCTCGTCGGGGAAAGGCGGAGGCGAGCCGGGCGGGGGGGCTTCGAGATGCCTTCTGATATCGGCGCACAGCGGCTGGAATGCAAGAGAATCGTGGGGGATCAGAACGACTCCCGCTTGCGCCAGATCCTCGCAGTGGAATTTTATGGAATGGTCAGCCGGAATCGGTTTGGTGGTTCGATTTTAGCCGAACGCGATATGCTTGCATCCTGGAGGGATCGCAAATGCCGATTTCGCGACGGAACATGCTTACAAGCGGAGCGGTGGCAGCCGGCAGTGCGGCGTTCGCCCCGCAGGTTGTGACGGGGACAGGCGCCCGCACAGCTGACCGGCACCAACGCCGGACGGCGCTTCAAGGCTTTCGTGCGACACGGCACGGGCGCGTCCGTCGAGGAGCTTCGGCTGCACGCGATCCAGCCGCGCGAAGTTCTGGTGCGCACCGAGGCGTCCGCGGTCTGCTACACCATCGTCGGAGGCGCGCTCAGTACCGCGAATGCCGGCCAGGCGTCGATTCCCAACCATTCCGGAATGGGCGTTGTCGAAGAGGTTGGGTCCGCTGGTCAAGCGCGTGCAGAAGGGTGACCGCGTGGTGGTTCCCGGCACGCCGCAGTGCGGTGTTTGCTACCAGTGCTTGCACGGCCGCGCCGACTGGTGCCAGTTTCTCGACACCGCGCCGGCGCATCCGCTGGCCGAGATGTCCGACGGGACGCAGGTCGTCGAGCAGGCGGGGCTGGGCGGGTTGAGCGAACTGATGGTGGTGCCGGAGGAGTATTGCTGCCCGGTCTTCACCGATCTTCCGGCAGAGCAATTGACACTGCTCGGCGACACGGTCGGCACCGGTCTTGCCGCGGGGCGCGACCTCGTGCAGATCGAGCCCGGCTGGAACGTGGTGGTGCAGGGCGCGGGACCGGTGGGTATGGGTGCGATCCAGGCCGCGCGGCTCGCCAACGCCGGTCAGGTGATTGTGATCGAACCGATCCGGTCGAGGCGTGACATTGCGATGAAGGTCGGCGGGACCATCGCGCTCGATCCGAACGCGGAGGGCAATGGCTTGGTCGCGAAGATTCAGGCGTTGTGCAAGGGTGTTACGGATCGCCGCTTCGCCGGCGGGCGGATCTCCGTGGGCGCCCGGCTCGCGGTTCCGGATGGCGCGGACTTCACGATCAACGCGGTGGGGAGCGATTGGTTCCCGCCGAAGGTGGAGATCGGGCCTGATCCCACGGCTATCCTTCCGCTGAAGCAGTGCTTCGACTTTACGCGCGCAGGTGGCCATATCGTGATGCTGGGCGTGGCATGGCGCGGCGATGTGAGCTTCAACGCGGCGAGCTTTTCCAATCGCGGACGTACGTTTTATTCGGGGCAGCAGGGCGGGTTGAATATGCTGCGCGATATTCCGCGCTACGTGAAGCTGATCGAAAAGGGCGTGATCGATATGAAGTCGATGGTTACGGCGACCTATCCGATCGAGCGTACGCGCGAGGCGATACAGGCTGTGGGAGATCGCACGGTGTTGGGGGCGGTGATTACGTTCGCTTAGCCTGACTCACGCGAAACATATGCCCGTCGGGATGCCGCACATGCATTTCGCGCGCGCCCCAGGGATGATCCGTCGGAGGCCACATCACCTCAAGCCCCTGCGCGATACAGTTCTGGTGTTCGGCATCGATATCATCCACCCAGACCGAGATCCACACGCCTTTGTCGGCGGACTCATCGCCTTTCGGACCGAACGTCGATGTGTTATCGCCCTTCCCGCGCCCGCCCTGTCCGTTCTGACAAAGAAAGATCTCGCACTCGCCGGAGCAGACGCCGCCGAATGTTGGTGGGTTCCCCCAGTCCCAGCCCTTCTTCCATCCGAACTTCTCGAACCACGCGATGCTTTCGACGATGTTGGAAACGTTGAGAATCGGATTGAAACGTTTGGCGTCCATTCGAGGATGCTATCCGTCGCGACGGTCAGTTTTCGTCGGGCCGCTCGACGTGATCAATCACAAGGAACTCACTTTGCCCTTCACCGATTCCAGCTTGAGACCAAGCTGTTCCTGGATCGCGACAAAGACGGGCGAAGCGGTGGGCTCTCCCGAATCGTTCCCCCGTGATTTCAGTCAACCGTTGCCGGGCATCGTCCTCGAGCCCGAATTGGAAATGGATTTCGAACTCTCCTTTTTAATCCCGGTTTTTGTTGACGACCGGGCGGGGGCCGCCGCTCAAAAAAAGGCTGGCGAAATCGTCCAGAGATATCCATTCCTCGTCGAGAGCGAAATTCGGTCCCGCGGCACCGCCCATCAGTTGGCAACAACGCTGGCCCGCGGGAAGCGCGGGTGGCGTCTCGGAAACCTTGGTGAAGTCGATCGGAGGCATCGGTGTGCAGCTTCCCTCGTGAAACGGTTTCAGCTTTGGCCCGCCCTTTGCCACTACCAATTCACAAACCGGGATTTCTCTGGTCTCGCGATGGATCTTCAGCTTGAACCGGCTTTCGAGCAGAGTTTGCAGCAGCGGGCCTTCCATCACATACGCGTCTGCATCGCCCTCTGTCTTCGCATTGATCGTGTATCGCTCCGAAGTGATCCAGCCCGGGCCGTCCTCAATCGGTATACGCTGCGGCATCATGAAATTGGGGTTGCGGCCGGTAGCATACGTAACGTATGCGGCATTGATCAGGCCCTGCACGCTTAGGCAGTTGAGCGTCATCCGGCCAGGAGAAAAACTCGGGAGCCCGCTGCCACAACCGCCGGGAGGAACATCGCCGGCACAGCGTTTGATGGATGCCACTTCGAATCGTAGTCTCGGCGCCGACTGAGCCCGGATCAGGGGCGCATCAACCACTTCTATGACGAGGGGCGCGCTGAGAGCCAGAACCGCAACAAACGCCAGCAGCACCTTTTTCCAAGGGTCAAATCGGCGGCAACCTGTCCGCTCAGGATCGCGTGTGTGCGCTTCCTTAAATCAGATCGAGTTACTCCCGCAAAAGATCGCGAAGGCGATTCCAAGAGAAGAGTATGGGCATCGGCGAACGCCAGGCTCCAGGGATGGAACAACCCTGTGGCAACCGGCGTAACGCGGATCTTGCCATCTTTCGCATTGAGGACCTGTTGCGCGCCGGCCGGGGAGCGATGAAGCAGGAGAGCGAGAAGCAACGCGCCAAAGCACCGCGATCATCGGCGCGTTTTCATTCCACAGACACTATCGGTACACCGTAGTAGTGTCAAGCGGGGTATAAGATTTGTAGGAGCCTATGAAACAACGTTTACTCCATTTCTCCGGCGCCGTTGTGCTTGCAGGCGCCGTCCTGATCGCACAGGAACCTCCACCCGCACCGCCGGCGGGCGGTCCTCCCGGCGCTGCCCCTGGCCCTGCCAGAGGCAGAGGCCGAGGCCCAGGCCGCGGCGCTCCGCAATATCAACTTGAAAAAGGCAAGCCGATTGATACTCGTCCGGAAACCAAGACGGACGATCACTCCTTATGGGAAAACCAGACGCGCGCCCCCTATGAACCGAGCGGCCAGGCCTACACGGTAACGACGGTCACCGACAAATTGGTGGCGCCGTGGAGTATCGCGTTCCTTCCCGGCACGAACGGCAAGATGCTCGTAACGGAGAAGGAAGGCAAGATGCGCATCGTGGACGCCGACGGAACCGTGTCCGAGCCGCTGACCGGTGTGCCCATGGTGCATTTTCAGGGACAGGTCGGACTGCTCGATCTCGCGCTCGACAAGAACTTCGCGCAGAACCGGCGCATCTTCTTCACGTACAGCGAGAACGTGAATGACATGGATAGCCACATCGTGCTGGCTAGCGCGACGCTCGACAAAGACCTCAAGGGGATCACCGAGTGCGCACATCATTTTCGGCTCCATGCCGGCGCTGAGCAACCGGAAGTTCAGTTCGAATCAGGGCGGCCGAATCGCTATCGATCGGGACGGCAATGTGTTCGTGATCATCGGCGACCGCGCGCCGACGCCTCCTACGGATTACGGTCAGCAGAACGACACCACCATCGGCAAGGTGCTGCACCTTACGCCGGAGGGCAAGCCGGTGAAGGGGAATCCGTGGATCGGCAAAGCGGGTTATGCGCCCGAGGCTTACTCGATGGGTCATCGCAGCCCCGAGGGTCTGGCGATCAATCCGGCCAACGGCGACTTGTGGGAGACGGAGCATGGTCCACAGGGCGGCGACGAGCTGAACAAGATCGAACCGGGCAAGAATTACGGCTGGCCGGTAATCACGCACGGCATCGACTACAATAACCAGCCGATCACGACCGGCATCAGTAGAGAAGGAAGGGCTGGAGCAGCCGCGCTATTACTGGAATCCGGTGATCGCGCCGTCTGGCTTTGCGTTCTATCAGGGAAACCAGTTCCCGGGCTGGAAAGACAGCGTCTTCGTGGGAGGCCTGGGCGGTCAGTTGCTTGACCGCTTACATATGGATTGGAAGACGAACAAGGTGATTGGTGAGGAACCGCTGTTGCTCGAGCCGGGGATTCGTGCACGTATTCGCGACGTACGCTTCGCACCGGACGGCACGATCTATGTGCTAACGGATTCGAACCCGCCGGCGACGGCCAAAATGTACCACCTCACGCCGATGAAGTAAGCGAGCACCGGGCGTAGTCAACAGAAACAAAAAAGGCCAGGAATTCCTGGCCTTTTTTGTTTTGTGCGCGGAAGGGCCTCAATCAAGCACGAGCCGTGCGCGCTGGAAACGCGCCATACCAGCCAGGAGGAGCAGAAGATCAATCGCCAGAATTACGCCTGCCGCACTCAGGACCAGGCTGGCCGGGGACCAGACCGACCAAATCCCGAAGAACCATTCCCTCCACGCCGTTGGCAGGAAGTTGCTGGCGAAAATAGTACCCGCCACGATTACCATGACCGCGACCATCAGAGTCTGCTGCGCCTGCCGCACGGTGGTGGCGTGCAGCGACACCAGAACACCTGCAGTCGCCACGGCGCCGGCCGTCAGAGGAGGCGCAAGCAGCAGGACCAGCCAGCTTGCCGAATCGCGGTAGAGCAGGACGTGACCCTCCCAGTGCGCCACATTTTCCGTGATCGTGCCGACCAGAACACAGAGCATCGCCATGAGCCAGCCATAAGCGATGGATGCGGCAATCTTTCCAAAGAGAATCGCACGGTCCGAAAGGCGGGTTGCCAGCAATGTTTCGAGGGTGTGGCGTTCGCGCTCTCCGGCGAACGAATCGGCAATCACGGCGGTGACGACGACCGCGGAGAAGAACGCATAGATCAGCAAAGGGAAAGGGCGTGAAGAACCGTTCCGGGGCCATCCGAAAAGGCACAAAGACCCCGAGCACTCCGATCAGTATGAGCGGCCGGTAGCTCCCGGCGCCGCCGGAACGCTCCATCACGATCTCCTTCCACTCCTTCCAGAAAACCGTGTTGAAGTCGGTGACCGTCATTTATGTTCTTCCTCCATCAGCGTGAGGAACACATCTTCGAGGCTTCCCTGGCCGCTGCGAACCTCCTGCACTTCCGCGCCTTCGCGCACGATCAGGCTGACGAGCGGCGCCACGTCCGAGCCGTCGTTCAGAACAAGCATGAGGCGGCCGTTATCAATAGACGCCTGCGAAACCGAAGCCTGCTGTCTCAGCGTGGCGAGCATGGCTTCGGAAAAACCGCGGCCGGCGATTTCGGCGCGCTGGCCACCGCCGCGCGAGCGCAACTCCGCCGGGCTGCCGACCGCAAGCAGCTTGCCCTGCCGAACCACGGCCACCAGGTTGCACAGCTTCTCGGCTTCAGCCATGTTGTGAGTCGTCAGAAAAATGGTGGCGCCTTGTTGTGAGGCCAGCCTGGCAAGATCGTCGCGGAGGCCTGCGGCCGCCACCGGATCGAGGCCCGCCGTGGGCTCGTCCAGAAAGACGAGGGCCGGGCGGTGCAACAGAGTCCGCGCGATGGCCAGTTTCTGCTTCATGCCGCGGCTCCACTTCACCACCGCTTCGTCACGCCGATCCCATAAGCCCAGATGCGTGAGCAGTTCACGGATGCGCTCATCCAGTTGCTGCTTGGGCATGCGTGCCACGCGCCCCTGGAAACGCAGGTTGTCTTCGGCGCTCAGCCTCTCGTAAAGGCCGGAGTGTTCGAGCAGCGCGCCGGCGCGTGCGCGAATCTCGTCACTTTGCGTGCGTGTGTCGAAGCCAAGCACAAAGGCGCTTCCGCTTGTCGGTTCGATCAGGCCCAGCAGTAGCCGGATGGTTGTCGTCTTGCCCGCACCGTTGGGACCCAGGAAGCCAAACACCGAGCCGGCCGGAACCTCGATGCTGAGATCGTCCAGCGCCCGAACCTGTCCGAAGCTGCGCGCCAGGCCCTCGCGCTCGAATTGCAAATCCTTCCATGGTCTTCGCGGCAAGCTTATCACTGTCGTCATAAACGTTGTAGATAAATGCCGTCATGTAAACTGACCCGGTGGTAAGCTGTCCTTAACTTTAGGAGAACTCTCGATGAATCGTCGCATTTTCACCTGCCTTGCGTTTGCAGGCGCTCTGCTCTCCCCCGCTTTCAGTCACGCCGAGGTTTCCTGCACGCGCGAAGGACTCCAGGCCGCCGCGGATCTCTACATTGCCGCTCAAACGAAGGGCGACACTGCCGGCTTGCCGCTCGCGAAGGGACTGGGTTACGTCGAGAACTTCAAGACGGTGGACATCAACGAGGGCGTGATCAGGAAGCCGATGAAGATCGACCACCAGCGCACCCTGATCGACACCTCGACGTGCCAGACCTTCACGGAGGTGATCGTTTCGGACAAGGCCAACCCGTATGCGCTCGGCACGCGGCTGCGCGTGAATCACGGGCTGATTGCCGAAATCGAAATGATGTGGACCACGACGGGTTACTGGGGGTTCAACGTCGATAACTACCTGAAGTATTCGTCCGCCGAGGATTGGGGCGTCATCCCCGCCGCCAAACGCGACACCCGCGCGACGCTGGAGTCCGCGGCCAGCGCTTACCTCGATGCGTTCCTCGAAGGGAAGATGGACCTGGTGCCGTGGGGTTCCCCCTGCAACCGCACCGAGGGCGGTATGCACACCGGCAGAGGCGGTCCGGACGATTCCTGCCAGGTGGGCGTTCCGAGCGGCGTCAACATCTCGAACCGGCATTTCGTAGTCGATGAGACGATTGGCGCGGTAGTAGCGTTCTGCACGTTCGGCGCGGCGCCCGCGACGCCGGCGGCCGTGAACCGGCGCCGGATACCCATCTCTTCCGCGTCGAAAATGGCAAGCTGCGTTTCGTCCACACGCTGACGCACCTGTTGCAGGCGAATGGCCCGGGCCGGGGTGCCGCACCCGCCGGTCCTGGCAGAGGCGCCGCACCTGCCGCCCAGAAGTGAGTCCATGTGCGGTGCGCGGAAGGGATTCGGCCTTCTGCTCAAGCTGAGGCGGTCGATCTGATGAAGAGTGGCTCGATGCAGTTGAGGTGAAACAGGATGAGCAGAAGAACAAATCGAAATCTTGACGCGTATCAGTTCACGGTCCGTCCGCTTTCCAAGGAAGAAGGCGGTGGCTACCTGGTGGAGTATCCCGATATCCGCGGGTGCATGTCCGACGGCGACACGATGGAGGAGGCAATTGCCAACGGCAGAGAAGCGTTGCGCGATTGTGTTGCTGTGTTCGAGGAATCCGACCGGAAGGCGCCCAACCGGGTATTGAAACGGCACAATGGCGACAACGTTTGCCACGCACACTCTACCTAAAGCTCACGATGCAGGCGGAGAATGAGGGGATAAGTATCAACAGCTTCGTGACGGCAATCATCGCCGAGGCAATCGGATCGAGAAGTGCGCAACACGGAAATCGCAGGCGAATATAACCGTAGGCAATTATCGAAACTCCTCCGCTTGGAGGTAGCCCCAGTGGCCGTGGCTCGTAGCAATAAACCCAGCGTCCTATAGTTCAAAAGGTTGAGACCGAGACGGGGGCAGGTCGTTTTTCGCGCCTTAGAAAGTTCCCGGCGCACGCAGCCGTCTGGATGTAACGCCACTCGGGCGTGCTGAGGATAATCGTAAGACGCTGGTTCGTCTGAGACCATGTGACGCGGTCGATGACTTGTTTTCTGACAGTGCACCCATCGTCAAACGACTTAGCAACTGCGAGAAGTGCCTTCCTCACGGCTATGGGTCGGGTCAAATCCACACAATAGATATAGTGAACTTGCGCGCCCATACCGGCGTCCTCTCCTTCGCGGAGCAGAAGCTCCCTGCCGGTACGCATCATGAGCTTCCGACAGGAGTGCGTCATAATCGAGCTTCTGTACCAGACTGGCGTCCACTTGCCACTCCGCCCGGCCAGCAGCAAGGTGCCGCCCCACAACGATGGATGAGTCTCTGCGTTCCACCCGCTCACCGCAGCATCTTCACTGGTCGGTGACAAAAAGTGGCCGTAGATAACCCCTTCAGGGTGGAATGTGTCGTCAATGAGATCGGAGAATACTGAACCCGAAAAGTGTCGGGTTGAGCAGGTCTGCCCTTCGCCCTTGACCGTCTTCAACGCGCCGATGCAGAACTCCGACAGCAGCGCCGCAGCTTCGCCTTTCTGGAGGCCGATGACCTCCGAAGTAATACGAGGCGTGATCCAACGCCACTGGTGGCCGTTTGCGCTGATAGAGGTCGCAATAAGGAGAGCAGAGATTAAAAGTGACCTGCTCGACGGGGGTGGAATCATTTCGTGCCCCTCCATTACCCGCTAGTTTAATGGAACCTGATGCGCCCGTAACGGTTCGTGGTCTTCTTCGATCTTGCCGGGATACTGGCAAATGATCATTTCGCCGTGGCGATCCGCACCCGTTACTTCTTCTTATCGTCGATGATATAAATCTTCTCGCCGGGCCCGGCCAGTTTCAGCCGTTGGCGAATCTCGATATCCAGTTCGCGGGGATCTTTCTCCAGCCGCAGAATCCGGTCCTGCTTCTGTTCGATCTCGCGATGCAGTTGCTCATTGCTCAATTCATACTCATGAACCAGCCGCCGCTTTTCGAGCAGTCCCGGAATCCCGTTCGGCCCGCGCAACTCGACAAACGCATAAACAATTCCGCAGAGCACGATCAGCGCGTAAGCGATTTTGACGATCGAAATCCTCATCAAAGTGGTTGGAGATAATAGTAACATCGATGGCCCGGAATGTTCTACTCAGACACCCCTGAATGACAGACAAAATTGTTGTATTAAGCACCTGTGCATCCGCTGAAGAGGCCGAGCGCCTCGCGCGCCGCGTGATCGACGATCGCCTCGCCGCCTGCGTCAACGTACTTTCGCCTGTCCGCAGTTTCTATCGCTGGAAAGGCGAGGTCCAGGATTCCGCCGAGTGGCTCCTCATCATCAAAAGCACGCGCGACAAGTTCGACGCCCTGCGCGCGGCACTCGAATCTGCGCACACTTACGAAGTGCCGGAGGTCATCGCGATCCCCATCGTTGATGGTTCACCTAACTATCTTTCCTGGATCGAACAGGAACTCCAGTCTGCGGAAATAAAGTAGCGGATGCCGGATATCCGCGCGCTGATTTTCGACATGGATGGCGTCATCGTCGATTCGAATCCCTGGCATCGCATCTCCTGGCAGGAATACAATCGCAGTCTCGGCGTCGAGATGACGGAAGCCATGCAACAGAAAATGTACGGGAAGCGGAACGACGAGCTCATCCGCGAGTTCTTCGGTCACGATCTCGGCGACGCGCAAGTCTTCGCCCATGGCGCCGCCAAAGAAACGCTCTATCGCGAAATGATCAAACCGCACCTCAACGATTCGCTCGTTCCCGGAATTCGCGAATTCCTCGCCCGGCACCAGGACCTTGGCCTCGCCGTAGCGACCAACGCAGAACCGCCGAACGTGGATTTTGTTCTCGACGAAACCCGGCTCCGGCCGTTTTTCCGCGTGATCGTGAACGGCCATCAGGTCGCCAATCCGAAGCCACACCCGGAAATCTATTTACGCGCGGCGGACGAACTGGGCGTAACACCCGCCGATTGTGTGGTCTTCGAAGATTCCTACACTGGCGTCGAGGCCGGACTCGCCGCGGGGATGCGGGTGGTCGGAATCTCAACCACGCACGACGATCTCCCCGGGGTTTCGTTCGCGGTCGCTGATTTCAAAGATCCGGCGCTCGAAGCCTGGCTTCGTACTGTGTTACACTAGCGTTGATACAAAACGAGAAAAGAGAAGACAAGGAGTAGCACCTTTAGATGGCATTGGTGGCAGAAGCAAAGCGGCAGATTGTTGCCCGGAATCAGACGCACAAATCGGATACCGGGTCGCCGGAAGTGCAGATCGCGTTGTTGACGGACCGTATCGTTCAACTGACTCAGCATTTCAAAACTCATCAAAAGGATCATTCGTCGCGCCGGGGCCTGTTGAGCCTCGTGGCGAAACGCCGCAGGCTGTTGACCTACCTCAAGGTCAATACTCCCGAGCGCTACAAGAATGTTCTGGTAAAACTTTCAATCCGCCACTAGTTGTAATCGGGGTCATTACTCGAAGCAGTGGTTTTCCATTCACGGCCCGTCAGCGGTACTTCGGGCCTCCCTCCTGTCAGCTCCCACTCGTCAAATTTAGAATTCCGCCGACTTTTCGGCAGAGAAGGATGTCCGGGGAATTGACCATGGGCGTAGACAAATGCAGCGGCTTATCCAGGATAAGTCGACCTGTGCGTCTGTGGCCAGGGTCGACCCGGCACTGACCTATAGATGAAACTACACACATTTGAGATCGACCTGGACGGTCGCAAACTCACCATTGAAACAGGCAAGATAGCCAAACAGGCAAGCGGGTCCGTAATCGTCCGTTGGGGCGAATCGGTGGTCCTCGTGAGCGCCTGCACCGCGCCCAAACCCAAGCCCAACCAGAGCTTTTTCCCCCTCACCTGCGATTACCGCGAATACACGTACGCCGCCGGCAAGATTCCGGGCGGATACATTAAGCGCGAAGGCCGGATGTCGGAGAAAGAAACCCTCACCAGCCGAATGATCGATCGTCCGCTGCGCCCGTTATTCCCGGAAGGGTATCTGAACGAGACGCAGATCATCGCGATGGTGCTCTCGGCTGATCCCGAGCACGATCCCGGGATCCTCGCCATTGTCGGCGCCGGAGCCGCGCTCGCCATCTCGGACATTCCGTTCCACCACCTCGTCAGCGCCGTGCGCGTCGGTCTGATCGACGGAAAGTACGTTGCGAACCCGACTTATTCCGAGACTCGCGCCTCCAAACTCAACATGATCGTTGCCGGCAGCGACCAGGGACTCGTCATGGTCGAAGCGGGCGCGCAGCAGGTTTCCGAAGAGGAAGTTCTCGGCGCTCTGGAGCATGGTCTCGAATCCTGCCAGAAGATCATTGATGTTCTGAAGCAGTTCGTGAAGGCTGCGGGCAAACCCAAGAAAGAGTTCAAGGCGAAGGAACTCAATGCAGAGCTCGTGGCGAGTATCGATAAAAAGATCCGCACGGAACTGAGCGACGCCCTCAACACCAAAAAGTACGAGAAGCTGGAAAGCTACAAGCGCGTGGATGCGTTGCACGACCGCGTCGTCGAAGAAGCCGCGGAAGATCAGAAGGACGAAGCGAACAAGGCTTTCAATGCGCTCAAGGAGCGGGTGTTCCGCGATGAGATGCTTGAAGCCCGGCGCCGTCCCGATGGCCGCGCGTTCGACGAAGTCCGCGACATCTGGGGAGAAGCCGGAGTTCTTCCGCGCGTGCACGGCTCGTCGCTCTTTACCCGCGGCGAGACGCAGGCTCTGGTAACCGTCACCCTGGGAACCAAGGATGACGAACAGCGCATCGAAATGCTCGAGCCTGGCGAGACCTTCAAACGGTTCATGCTTCACTACAACTTCCCGCCGTTCAGCGTTGGTGAGGTTGGGTTTATGCGCGGACCGGGTCGTCGCGAAATCGGCCACGGAGCGCTTGCGGAACGTGCCGTCATGGCGGTGCTTCCGGAGGAAGCCAAGTTCCCCTACACCCTCCGCGTCGTCAGCGACATTCTGGAGTCCAACGGATCGAGCTCAATGGCAACCGTCTGTGGCGCGAGTCTCGCGTTGATGGATGCCGGTGTGCCGATCACGGCTCCCGTAGGCGGCGTGGCGATGGGTCTGGTGAAGGAAGGCGACAAGTACGCCATCCTGACCGACATCGCGGGCGCCGAAGATCACTATGGCGATATGGACTTCAAGGTCGCCGGCACGAAAGACGGCATCACCGCTCTTCAGATGGACATCAAGGTCGCCAACGTGACCACCACTCTGATGAAGGAAGCGCTGGAACAAGCGCGCCGCGGCCGCCTGCACATTCTGGGTGAAATGGGCAAGGTTCTCGATTCGACGCGTGGCGATATGTCGCCCTACGCGCCTCGCATCTACACGGTGAAGATCCCGCAGGATAAGATCCGCGACGTCATCGGACCCGGCGGCAAAGTCATCCGCGGCATCATCGAGCAGACTGGCGTCAAGATCGATGTCGAGGACGATGGCACCATACATGTGGCATCGAACGATCCGGTTGCAGCGAACAAAGCGCTGCAGATCATCGGCGACCTCACGGCGAGCGCAGAGGTGGGTAAGACCTATCTCGGTAAAGTCGTTCGGATCGTCGATTTCGGCGCGTTCGTCGAAATTTTCCCCGGCACCGACGGCTTGCTGCACATCAGCGAGATCGCCGAAAACCGCGTGAAAGAAGTGCGCGACGAACTGAAGGAAGGCGATCAGATTCTGGTGAAAGTGATCGGGCTTGAAGGCAATAAAATCAAGCTCAGCCGGAAGGCTGTACTGCGCGAACAGCGCGAGAAGCTGAAATCCACCACTACCGCCTGAAACTGATTCAGAAGTAGGGTGGGCAATCCTGCCCGCGGACTGGCTTTCAGCCAGTCCGGCCGCCGAAAGGCGGCAGCGGCCACGATGAGCAAATCGTCGCGCCGCGCAAAGAAACAGTCTGTGTTGGGCGGGCCTTCGGGGCCGCCTTTTTCTTTGTGTGCCGAGCATGTTCGACAACTCGAAGGTGAAAGTCTTTTTGACAACCTGATGGAGATGGAGTCATAGCGAAGCGCAAGGGCGTCATCGTGAGATGGAGTCTGAAAGTCGAACTTTTCTTCTGACCAACCATCAGAAAACCTGAGGTAAATCGAGGGTCGATTCCGGTTCGGGCAACTTGCCAGGTTTGAGGCGGCCAGAGAGGACGAATCAGCCACCCGAGCTGGTAAGGCGCGTTGGAAAGTCTTTGGGTCCTCAAGATGCGTGGCCATGCATAATTCCGGGGCTCGACCTCGTATATAGTGTATGGTTGCCGTGGTGACGGCCTTTTCGCGTGTGGCGGAACCCGAGTCTCAGTGCATCGCGCGTGCACTGCGGCGAAGAGACTCGGAATTCATTGGCCGAATGGTGTCGCAGTATCACTATCGGCTCCTCCGATATCTGGTCTACTGGACATCCAGGCGTGAACAGGCCGAGGACCTCGTTCAGGAAACCTGGTTGCGTGTACTGGAACACGCGGGGCAATATAACGGCCGCCTCCGTTTCGAGCCGTGGTTGTTCTCCATCGCACGAAACCTGGCGATCGATCACCTGCGAAAGCAACAAACGGCGACGGCAAGGCATCGGATGTGCCGGGAGGACGAAGCGGGCCTGAACCTTCCGGCGCCGGATTTCGAATCGCCGTTCTTCGCGGCCGCAAGAAGCGAAGATGCCAAACGAATCGCGGCCGCTTTGGGTGCGCTGGAGCCAATCTACAGGGAAGCGCTTCTCCTGCGTTTCCAGGAAGAACTGTCGCTCGCGGAAATTGCCCAAGTCGCAGGCGCTCCCATCTCGACCGTTTCGTCGAGGATTCATCGCGGCCTGTCGATGCTGCAAGCCTCTCTCGGAGGAGGCGCCGATGCCGCTTGAGAACCATGAAAAAGCCCGCTTTCTGCTTCATCGGTCCCTCGTTGAAGGAATTTCGCTGGAGGACCGGCACTGGCTCGATGCTCACGTCGGACAATGCGCCGAATGTGGCCGGTATGCCGATCTCTCGGCGCGTGCCGTCCGAGCGCTGGATTGGTTCGCGCTTGAACTCGACCCGGCAGCAGCGCTTCGGGTTGAGAACGTAGTCCGCAGCCGTGCCGAGGGGATGAGATCGGCCGAGGCGCATGCAAAAAGCCTTTGGATCGGCACAGCGGTCGCAATATTCCTCACGTTCACGGGATCTGCCGTTACGTGGCGCCCTTTGGCATGGCTGGCCAGTCAATGGAATCTCCCCAGCCGCCTATGGCAGATCGTATTCGTGGCGTTCTGGTTGCTGCCATCCCTTCTACTCGCGTTGCTGCCGCTTTTTCGAAGAAGGCTTCTGGGAGAGGATTCCGATAGCAACGGACAAACTGTATGAGCTGGCGCAGCGGATTCGGTCTCATTCCAGGTCCGGCCAAAATCCTGGCCGCTTTAGCCTTCGTGGTTTTCTTTTTCGGGGTCTTCGAGGAGCATCGGGCGAGCGGCCTCGCGACCTTGATCGGTCTGGCGGGCGGTACGCTTGCCGGCGCTTTCTTTCTTCTCGCCGGCTATGTTTACGCAGACGCAGTGCGGCGCGGTATGCCGCCGATTCCCTGGACGGTGCTCGCGGTGCTCATTCCGAACTGCGTTGGCTTCGTGCTCTACTTCCTGTTGCGAAAGCCGATCCTCCATCCGTGTCCCGGTTGCGGGCGCGGAGTTGCACCAGATGCCGCGTTCTGTCCCCGCTGTGGCCAACCGCAAATGAACATGGGACCGCAACCCTCACGGGAAGAATCTTGAAAAATGAACCGTCGGACCTCGGTGCGCGTACATGAGGCGCAGAAAGGCGAATCTCACATGAAACAGACCGCTATGTTGACCACAGCGTCGCTGCTCACCATTCTATTGATGACGTTTCACCTGACCGGCGACATCCTGTTCAAGATGGCCCCGGCAGGTCTCTCAAATCTGTTTGCGGTGTTCATCTTCGTAGTCTTGCTGTGTGGAACGCTGCTGCTCGCCGGACGGCGAGCGGGATACATCATCATCTTCTTCGGGTCCGTCCTCGGGCTGGTCATCCCTGTCATCCACATGAAAGGGACGCGGGGTGTTATCGGTGGCGAGATCGGCAACTCAAGCGAAGCTTTCTTTTTCGTGTGGATACTCCTCGCGTTGGGTATCACCGCGACGTTCTCCATCATCCTGTCGGCGCGCGCACTGTTGAGCTTGCCCTGGCGCCGGAGTCGCCGCGCGTCAACTGCCGCATAACGCCCGTTGCTGACATTTGCCGGGATCGGCCCTGTCTGACGGAGCGTTTAGAGCATTTTCGCAAATAGTGTGCACCGCTTGCTCACGCGCGGCTCAGTAACAAACAATGCCTCGTTTCCGAGCTACAGCGCTTTCGTATGCGCTGGCTGAGGCGCGTACCTCTGTATCAGGACTTTGCTTCTGAGCCGCGAATGTGAAGGAGCAGTCTACGCTAATCGCGAAAATGCTCCAGGCTAGGGGGACAACTGGTTCAAAAGGCAACTGGCTACGAACAGCAAAGAGCTGAAGCCCGCACAGGTTCGCCGGCTGAGCGAACCGGGCTTCCGCCGCCACTGGAGCCTATCAGTGACCCACAGATTCCTCCGACGACGCTTTTCTTTTTGAGGTCCGTTACTCTCGCGGCTTCATTCATAACGCAGCGCGATCGCGGGATCTGTTCTCATGGCCCGCCGGGACGGTATCTGGCATGCGATGAATGCGACAACGATCAGGAGCACCGGCGCGCCAATCATTGTCGCGATATCGTACGGCGATACTCCCACCAGCTGCGATTGCAGAATCCGATTCACCTCGAAAGATAATCCGAGGCCAACGACGAGGCCGACCGCTACCGGCAACATGCCCTCGCGAATGATCATCTTCCGGACGTGGCCCGGCGCCGCGCCAATCGCTATGCGAACGCCGATTTCTTTCGTGCGCTGAACTACGGAATGCGCGATCACGGCATAGAGGCCGACAGCCGCCAGGAGCAGCGCCATCAAAGCGAAAATGGGTGCTACCCCCGCGTACTTGCCCATCTCGCTATGCGCGCGATCCATCTGGTCGGGATCAAACGCCAGGCTGGCTTTCAAAGTGGTGAACTTTTTCAGGATCACATCGGGATCGAGTTTCTCGATTTCGGCTCGAACGTCTTTTGCCACCCGCCCGGGAGGCACGCCCGTTCGCAAGAGAAAATACGCACCACGCGGAGTTGGCGCCTGCCGGAAAGGCAGATAGACCAGGGGTTTGAACTGCCGCCGCGTGGGATCTCCCTGCATGATATTAGGGGCGACTCCTACCACGGTTAGCCACTCGGATGGCTTATTGCGATCGACAGAACGGAGACGCCTGCCGAGGATTTGTTCCCGGGGTGAGTACCTGGCGGCAAAACTCTGATTCACAATTGCGACCGGTAATGACGCAGCGCGATCTCTGTCGTTGAACTCGCGCCCGGATATTGCGGATGCTCCCAGGACGCGGAAGTAGTCCGATCCGACGCTCAGGAACTGGACGGCCTCTCCGCCCTCCGGCGGGTTCGGCCTCCCCTCTATCTCAAACGTCCGCCGATTCACTCCGTACACGGGAAATCTGCTCGCAACGGACTCATCTTCAATCCCCGGGACGGCTCTCACCTTTGCTTCGAACCGATCGACATACGCAAGACTGATTGCGGGGCTCGGGCATTTTTCGGACGGCAAACTTAACACTCCAACCAGTACGTTTTGGGGATCGCGTACGCCCGTATTGGCGCCCACAACGTTCATGAGACTCCGGACCAGGACGCCTGCGCCCGATAGCAGCACAATGGCGAGCGCCATCTGGCCTGCAACCAGTACCGCCGCCAGTTGTTTGCCGCGCAGACCCCGCGTGACGCCCGGGGCGTCGCTTTTCAGAGCGCTGCTTACACCGATCTGCACAACTCTGCCCATCGGAGCCAGGGAGAACAAGATCGCCGCGGCAACGGAGATTGCAACCAGATAGCCCAGCGTGCCCAAGCCCGGCGAATAGTCGAGTATCTGGTAAATGGAGGCGGTTTCGACAGCCCACGTGCGCACGCCCCACTTGGCGATCCACCAGCCGAGTACTCCGGCGACACTGGCAAGCGCAAGGCTTTCGACGAAAATCTGGCGCATCATCCGCCCCCGGCCCGCGCCGAGTGCAATCCGGATCGAAAAATCGTTCCACCGCCCAACGGTTCGCGCCACCGTGAGATTGGCCACGTTGGCGCACGCGATCAGTAACACGAACCACGCAGCCACCCAAAGCGAGCCGTAGATGACGGGCGCGTCCGGTCCGATGAAGGATTGCGACCAGGTGGACAGGCTGGCGACAACGCCGCGATTCGTCGCCGGATACGCCACTTCCAGACGAAGATTGATCGTTTCGAGCTCCGCACGGGCCTTTTGCAGCTTGGCGCCGTCCCGCAGCCGTCCAAACGCCAGGAAAGCTCCCGGAGTCGGACCTCGCTGGTTCGCTTCGGACCCAGGCATGTATGGCATCCAGACATCGAATTGTGTCGGAAAGTCGAAACCCTCGGGCATCACGCCGATGACGGTTGCGGGGGACTTGTTAACAAGAACGGATGTGCCTACAACATCACGGCGCCCTCCAAACTGGCTCTCCCAGAAGCGATGATTGAGGATTACGACTGGTGCTGCTCCCGAGGCTTCATCCGCCGGCACAAAATCCCGTCCGCGGGTCGGCCTGACTCTGAGCAACCCGAATGCGTTCGTGCTAACGGTGAACGCACTGGCATCGACCGAATGTCCTTCCCCGTAAGTGACACTGATACTCTTTTCCGCGACGAACGCCATTCCCTCGAAAGAGTGCGCCTGAGCGCGCCAATCCTCGAAATCGAGGTAACCGATGTTGCCTGTCCCCGCTGGATATTGCTCCTGGATGCACACCAGCCGGTCGTTCATC
This sequence comes from Terriglobia bacterium, assembly GCA_963809655.1. Taxonomy (GTDB): domain Bacteria; phylum Acidobacteriota; class Terriglobia; order Bryobacterales; family Bryobacteraceae; genus BOG-234. The sequence goes on from CAWEKQ010000035.1 coordinate 36,868, forward strand.
TGCACGAGCGGAAAGCCCCGAAACAGCATCGTGTTCATGACCGCGAACACGGTCACGTTTAACCCGATGGCGAGCGCAAGAGTCACGATTGCCGTCAGAGTAAATGCCCGATCGCGCCGCAGTCCCCGCAGCGAGTAGCGAATATCGCGCAGCAACGATTCGATTACTGGGAATCCGCGTTGTTCCCGCACGGTCTCCGTGACCGACGTGACTCCTCCCAGGCGGATTCGCGCGGCTCGCCGGGCCTCTTCCGGCGTCATCCCGCTGCGCAGGTTGTCTTCCATGTGTAACGCCACATGGCTGGCAAGCTCTTCAGATAACTCATGGTCGCGCGAGTCACGATGGAACAGGCCGACGAGCCGCGCCAGACCGGCGCGAATAGTCTTCATGACGGCTCTCGTCGTGGCGCGAGGAATCTCGCAAGGATCTCGGTCGTCTGATCCCATTCGCGGGATTGCTTCTGAATCTCTCTTTTTCCTGCGGGTCTCAGCTTGTAAAACTTCGCCTTCCGGTTGTTGTCGGAAAGGCCCCATTCCGAAGCGATGCATCCTTCCTGTTCGAGCTTCAGCAATGCCGGATAAAGCGTCCCATAATTCACTGAGAGCAGATCGCCGCTGGTCTGTTCGATGCGGCGTGCGATTCCATAGCCGTGCATCGGGCCCAGCGTTTCCAGCGTTTTGAGAATCATCAGCGCAAGCGTGCCCTGCCAGACGTCGGTTTTGTCGGACATTCAGCCTTCCTATGGGATACCAATAACACATCTCATATGTGGAAGCAATAGGAGTCATCTATTCATATCTCAGAGCAACCGGCGGGATCTTCGCCGGTTGCCATTCCCCCTATGCGGCGCTGTTAAAGAAAATCTTCGGCCTGTCCTGGGAGCCCACTCTACACCTCTGCCTCGTGTCGGCGCTGAATAGCGCTGCTGACCAGGGAGTGCAGCGCAACCTGCGTTCTGGTAAGAAAAGCACTAAACCCTAAAGCATTGCGCCAGGACGCCGATATGTCTTCCAGTGGCTGGAAGATTGGCCGCCTCCCCGCTATGTCGTGGAGAACCCAGGAAAAGGAAGGTCCTCCATGGACTTATCGGTATCAGGATTCCATCGCGCCAGAGCGCTCGTCGCGTTGCTCGCATTGACTGCGGGCGCCGGCGCTCTACATGCCGCCAACCAGTTGACTGCGACCGTCTCAGGGCCAGTCACCTGCAGTCTGGCAACCGGTCCGGGCACGGCCGCAACCATCACGATCAAAGCATCGCCGGCACTCACCGGCTCCGCCACCATCACTGTTACATTCAACACGCCAGGCAACGGACTCGTGGTGACCGCACCTGGATCCAACGTCCTCAACCTCGCGAACAATTCGACCGGCATTATCTACACCGTTAACTCGGCCCCCAACTGCACCGGGAACGGCAACAACACTACGGTGATCCAGTTCAACCACACCGGCGGCGTTGCTGACATAACGGCGAGCGTTGTCGACACGGTTACCTCGCCCTACCTGCTGACTGGGACGGTCTCGGGTCCGGTCACGTGCAGCACGGTGACGGGCCCTGCTGCGCCCGCGACGATAACGATCAAACCGTTCACGGCGCTCACCGGTAGTTCAACGATTGCCGTGACGACCGCGTCGGTTGGCAACGGGCTTGTTCTGACGCCGCCGTCGTCCGCTACTCTGACTTCTTCCACAATACGACCGGTATCGTGTTCACCGTCAGCGCGGCTGTCGGCTGTGTGGGGAATTCCACCGGCCCGACCACAATCACGTTTCAAGCCGGTGGCAACGCAGACGTACCGGTGACCGTCAGCGACACCGTCACTGCCACCACGTCAGGACTCGCTGTGTCGCCGGCGTCGATCGCCCTGACCTGCACCTTTACGCCCGGCAATCCCGGTTCCTACACCTCTCGCTCGCCGGCCCAGACCATCTCGATCACCTCCGCGGCAACCGGCGGCACGCCTTTTACGCTGGATACCAGCGCGGGGAACGATCCGAGCTGGGTTACGCTATCGCCGACGACGCTCACCGGGACCGCGAACGGAACACCGACGACCTTTACGATCCAGGCTACCGGTGGGCAAACGCCCTGCGGAGGCTTCGCAGCCGGCACCACGCACAACTTCAGTCTTCATCTGCAAAACGCACCCGCGGGGGATAAGCTGATCCCGGTTTCGCTGACCATCGTTTCGCCAAGCCCGCTGACGGTGACGCCGGTGCCTTCGGCCCCCACCGTTTCGCTCACCTATGTGAAGAGCTCCGGCGTTGCAGGCATCGCGAATGTCCTCGTCTCGTCCACCGTACCGTCCCTGTTTGTGCAGGTGAATACGGCGACCCTTCCAACCTGGCTGACCGTGGATAACACTGCCGGCTCGGCGCCCTGGTCCCTTCGGTTCTCGACGACGAACTATGCCGACTCGATGGCGCCCGGCAGCTACTCAGCCACCATTTCCTTTAAGGCCACCGGTTATGCGGATACACCGCTGACTGTGTATCTGCTGGTCAACAACAAGCCACCGCGATTGTCAGTGAATTCAACGCAGGTCAATCTCACGTGGACAATCGGAACGCCGCCTCCCACGTACACCATTGTTGCGACGTCCGGTGACTCGCCGATTCAGTACAGCATCAAGACCGCCGGCACTTTGGCGCCTATCGTGAGTGCGGCGCAGCATTCGGGTCTTGCATACAGCTTCGGTACTCAGATCGGGGTCAGCTTTGACTCGTCGGTCTTCGCCTCGAGTCAGCCTGGGGCGATATTGACCGGGACCGTGACTATTACCTGGGGCACTCCGGCCTCCACCACGGTCGTCGCCTTTCAGGTTGCCGTGCAGTCGCCTGGTTCCACGTTGACATCGATCACCCCGTCGACGGTACCGACATCCGCCTCGCCCAATTCATTCTCGGTAGCCCTGACCGGCACGGGATTCGTGGGCGGCTCGGACGCCACGACGAAAACGAGGATCGGGATCGTTGTCAATAACGCCATCGTTGCGGACAGCAATCTCGCAATCTCCATCACCAACCCGTCAAACATGATTCTGACCATCACCGTGCCTGGCACTCCGGATGCGAACCTGCCCTTCGATCCGACCGGCCCGGGTGGTGCCGTTCACCTGGGCATCGTCAATGGTAATGGCAGCAGCATTCCGACTGGCACCATCACACTGAGTATCGGCTCGGGTCCGATCATTCAGGGAATCACAAGTGCGTCCTCCTTCACCGAGACAGGAGCCACGTTCGCGCCCTACGATATGATCAGCATCTTCGGCGCTAATTTCTGCGCTTCCAATAACACGGGCTGCGGCAGCGCCACGATCCTCGAAGGTGCGCCCGATACGCTGACCCTGCGCTATCCCACCAGCCTGGGACTACCTGCGCCCGACGCAACGGGCAGGATGGTTTCGGTGAATTTCCTGCAGCACGGGACGTCCACCCTCATCGGCGCCGCCCCGCTGCTTTTCGCCAGCAACAGCCAGATCAATGCGATCGTTCCCGCTGCAGTATCCACGTATGATAACGGCACTGTCGACGTTGTCGTGACCTTCGGCTTTGGCGTCGCCCCCGCAGCGACTCTGCTGCAAAGCGCGGCGTTCCCCGTGAATATCACGGCGACTGACCCCGGAATCTTTACCGTCGGCTCTGACGGACAGGGCTCCGGTGCGGTTCTGGACGCCTCGTACAACCTGATCAGCACCACTAACCCGGCCGGGATGCGAAGTACGGGCACGGATTCGGATACCATTCTGGTCTACGCGACCGGTTTGGGTTTACCGACCAGCACCGGCGACAACACGGGGACATCCGCGGGTTGCATCGCTGCGACGCCCGCGTCGGGACGGGCAGCTACCAGGCCACGTTGCAATCCGCAACGTCTGTCTCACCATCGCTGACCAACATTGACGGCGCGGTGATCCAGAGCGCGCTGCTCAACACGGGCAATCTGCCGCCCTGCATCACGTCGGTCCCGACATTCAAGATCGGCGGCGTGTCCACGGGTACGGTGGCGTATGCGGGATTTGTGGCGGATACGGTCGCCGGGCTCTACCAGCTCAATGTGCCGCTCCCCTCGACGACCGGTACCTTCTATCCCAACTACCCGTTGACGAACAATCCGATCACCAACATCACGGCGCCCGTTCAGCTGCCGCTTCAGATTACGCTCAACGGCGTCAGCCAGCCGGGCGTGACCATTTGGGTCGCTCCGCGCCTGAAAGTGACCGATCCTCTCGGCAACACAACGCAGAACCCGCTCGACCTCATCAGCACCACGGTCGGAGTGAGTTACTCCGGAACGGTGACTGCGACGGAAACCGCCACCGGAACCACTTATTCGTATGCCGTTACCTCCGGCTTGCTCCCGACCGGGCTCGCGCTCAACGGGACGACTGGCGTCATTTCGGGAAAACCGGCCGCCAACACAGCCGGCTCGTACACGATTACCGTAACGGCTACCGACAACGCCAACGTGCCGGTGAAGGGCACAGTGACCTTCACCATCAGTGTCGCCGGAGGGTTGTTCCTGACCTCTTCGAACGGCGCACCGCCGTACCACACCACCTTCCCGAACGTCGTGGCCAATGTCACTACAGTCACGGCAACGGGCGGCACATTCCCCTACACTTACCCGACGCTGGCATTCTCAGCCTCGGGGACTCCGCTGGGCATGGCGCTGAACAGCACCACGGGTGTCATTTCGACGACGGCTCTTACCGGAGCCGGGAATTACACCGTGACTGTCACGGCGGACGACAACGCCGTTCCCGCTGTAACGGGAACCCTCACTTTCGACATCGACGTTGCGCTCGGAATGTCCAGGAACGTCGACGACTCCGCAAACTGCCGGCTCGGGTCTTGCCCTCGTAACGGTGACCGCTACCGGTGGCGCGGGCGCTCCGGTCTACGCTGGAGCTGTTCCCACCGCTTCAGATCCGTGTCCGCGCCCGCTTGCATGATGCAGTGCGCTCCTGCACCAGCAGCTTGCGCAATACACATCTCTTCTTTGGTAATCCGCAGCTCCGGCTGCGCTCGCCGATGCGCTCTGTTTCGGTCGCAGCCACATAACATCCCACGTCCCGGCTCGTTTTGAATCGCTCTTTGTCTTCGATCGTCAAAACGTACGTCAGAGCGATCAGCGGCCCACTCACTTACCTGCCGCAATAGTTTCGTTTCCGGATACCGGTCACGCGCGATCTCTCGACTTTCCTGTCACATTCTTTGATCTTTTCCGTCAGCGATTCCACTTCCGCAAGCAATGGTTTCAGCGTTTCCCGCAGATCCGCCTGCAGTTCCTCAGTTTCCGTTTCCATCTGGTCGGCATCACAGGACGCCAGCGTTCGCCGTTGTCTTGGTCAGCCTCGCGCGCGTTCACCAGTCCGATCGCGACTGGGTTAAGGCATTTGAACTGGGCCGATGGATGCCAATACTTCTTTCATGTATGACAACCCGCCCTGTCCGTCATGATTGAAGCCCTTAAACCCGCGATTCACCTCCTTTCACTCGAAGGCTCGACGCCGCAAGCGTCACGGCGGGTTGAACATCGACTCAGCCACGGGGATCGTTGACCCGGGGACCGCAACAGCGGGGACCTACTCGATCACCGTCACCGCTGCTGACAGCGGAACGGCTCCGGGCGCAGCAATCCCCGGAACGGGCACCATCGGTCCCTTCAATGTGACTGTGAACTAATCGGGATCCGCTTCAGCGGAAGCAGTATCGGCGGCGGGAGATCAAACTCCCGCCGCCGTTTTTATTTGTCCAGATCCTGCAGCAAGGGAATGTCTTTGACCGGTTTCGGCGCGGGAATTGTCTTCAGATAAGCATAGATGTCGGCTACATCCTGGTCCGAGACAACCTTATCGGTGAACGCGGGCATGGCTCCGGCGGGGCGGCGAATGTACTTGGCCATTCCCTGCGCAGTCAATACGGGAGGCGCAAGCCTGGCTCCAGCGATCGATCCCTGTCCGGCGTAGCCGTGGCATTGATAGCAGCCATCCCTGACAAACAGGCGCTTTCCGTTTTCCGCGTTCTGGCGCCAGCGCTACACAGGCCGCCAGCAGCATGAGAGGAAGTACTTTCATCGCATGTCTCCTAGCGCGGCTGCGTAATGACATCGAGCAAAGCAGGTTCGCCCTTCTTGACCACTTCAATCGCCTTCTTGATCGCCGGCCCGAGGTCATTGGGATTGGATATCGGTCCCGCGCCGTACATCCCGTAGGCTTTCGCCATCATCGAGTAATCGATGTTGGGATCGGTGATGCCGGTGCCGATCAGGGCCTTGTCGATACCGCGATTGGCTCGCGCCGCAGCGTCCTCGACATACATCAGCTCCTGATGGTAGGCGCGGTTGTTGTGCATGATGCTCAGCAGCGGAATGTGGTGATGCGCAGCCGTCCACAGAACGCCAGGCGCGTAGTTCAGATCGCCGTCGCACTGAATGTTGACGCTCAGGCGGCCGTACTTGCGATTGGCGAGCGCGGCTCCGACCGCTGCCGGCGCTCCGTATCCCACACCATAGGCGCCATGTCCGCCGATATAGTTGTGATGCTTCTCGAAATCCCACAGGCGGGTCGGCCAATTGCTGAAGAATGGATTGACGTCCGAGAGGAGCGACCAGTCCTCATTCTTGATCTGGTTCCAGAGTTCGGCGGTCACGCGCGCTGTGGTGATCGGGCTTGAGTCCCAGGCATACGCGGCCTGTTCGAGGGCCTGCTGCTTCGTCTGTTTCGCAGCCGCCGCAAGCTTCGCCCCGCGGTCTGCGAAGGCGCGCTTGCGGTCGGCCGTGACGAGGCGTTTGCAAGCCTCGATCAAAGACGGCAGCGTCGCTTCGGCGTCGGCGGCGATGGCGATATCCACTTCCGCGTACCGCCCGAGATCCTGATAGTTGCTCTTCTCGGTGAGTTCTCCGGAGTAGATCGTGATCAGTTTCGCGCCTGGTTTGGTGATTGGCTTACTCTCCATGCCCATGCGATTGTAGGGGGTCATGGAGTGGGTCATGTTCCAGAAGTCCGGGACTTCGAGGGCGAGCACGAGATCCGCCGTAGCGATGCTGCCACCGCCGTAGAGCGGATGACTGGAGGGGAAATTCATTCGGAAGCGGCGATCCTGCACCGGGGCCTGCAGCAGCTCGGCGAGTTCGACCAGCAGCTTGATGGCGTTGGGCGTGCGGGCCACGCGTCCCGGCGATGATCACCGGATTCTCGGCGTCCACCAGCATGCGCGCCACTTCGGCCACAGCGCCCGAATCTCCCGCGGGCGCCGACGCCAGCGTCAGTTTCGGAATGCGCGCGGTTCGCTTGTCGGCTTCGGACATCGGCTCTTCCTGCAGCACCGCGTCGGCGACGAGCACCACCGGCTCCATCGGCGGCGTCATCATCACCTTGTACGCGCGCACGGCCGATTCGGCGAACTGGGTCAGCGACACCGGCGAATCGTCCAACTTCGTGTAGTCGCGGACCATGGACGCGGCGTCCTGCACGCTGTGCGCCCACTCCACATCGCTGCGTCGCCATGTGCCGTCCGCGATGTTGCCGAGAATGATGTAGACCGGCACGCGATCGGCGAACGCGTTGTAGATCGCCATCGACGCGTGCTGCAATCCGACCGTGCCGTGCGCCATGATCATCAGCGGCTTGCCTTCGATCTTGGCGTAGCCGTGAGCCATCGCGACGGAGGACTCTTCGTGGCAGCAGGTGAGCAGTTCGGGCGCTTTGTTGCCGCCGTAGTTGATGAGCGATTCGTGCAAGCCGCGGAAACTGGAGCCAGGATTGGCGCAAACGTATTCGAAGCCCAGCGTCTTGATCACGTCGACCATGAAGTCGGAGCCGGGGCGGTCGGTGTTGTAGACATCGACTCGCGCAGCCGGCGGCGCCGACTCGGCGGCGGCCAGTCTGGCGTTGGGGAGCGACGTGGCGGGCGTTCTTGTCTGAGCGGTGGGCTCCTGCGCCGCTGCACCAACGGGGTTCGCGACCAGCGCGGCGGCGCCCGCAGCCGCACCTTTGAGGAAGCCCCGGCGACCTACCGGGTTCTTCGTGGATTTCGGCATACTTTCTCCTGTGACTAAAGAGGATATTATCGCGCGGAAGGCTACTCTGCCTTCGCGACCTGCGTGACTTCGACCCCGGCGGTGCCACCCAGTTTCTGGATCAGGGCCGCGGTGCGCTTCCTTCGGAGGCTGACGGCCGGCAGCGCCGCCGCCTTTGCCCATGGCGAGGTCGTAAGCGGTCAAGCCCTGCTTGTTGGCGGCGTTGATCTTCCCGCCGTTATCGGCAAGGTACTGAATGATGGTGTTCGCGCCACGGCTGGCCGCGCCATGGATGGCGGTCATGCCTTTGTCGGTCTCGGCGTTGACGTCGAGTCCCAGGCTGACGCAAAGCTTCACGGCGTCGAGGGCCTGCGGCTCGGTGGAACGGTTCGAATCGGTGTAGCCCAAGCCAGCGGCTACGAGGAGTGCCGTCACGCCGTCTTTGGTGGCGAGCTTCGGATCGGCGCCGTGATCGAGCAGGTACTTCATCACTTCCACATCGCCGCTTCTCGCGGCGCGCATGAAGGCGGTTGCGCCAATGCCGAGGGTGCGATCGGCGTTATCCTGTGCGGCCTTCTTGATGATCGAGACAGCAGTGAGTTTCGCGTTGACGTCGGCCTTGTGCTCGACGAGCGATTTGATGATGTCGAGACTCGAGAGTTTGTCGGTTTCCTTGACGAAGGGGCGATCAGACCAGTCGACATCATGCTGGTCGACGGCGGTGAAGAGAGGCGTTCGGCCGTCTTTGTTGGCGGCGTTCACGTCCGCGCCTTTGTCGATCAGCATTTGCGCGAGGTCGTCGTGATTGTTGAGGATGGCTATGAGGAGCGGATTATTGCCATCGGCATCGCCTTCGTTGATGCCGGCGCCGGCGTCGAGCATGGACTTCGCGGCCTCGATGGAGCCCTGGCGGGCGGCGAATACAAGTGCCGTCAGACCTCCGCGCGATATGGGCGCGGCGGGCGTGCCGGCCATCAGTTTGGGCGGAGTGGTGTCGCGATCGTTGGAACGAACCTTCGGGTCGGCGCCGTGCGCGAGAAGCAACTTCACCACGTCAGGATGATTTTCGGCGGCGGCCCACATCAGGCTGGTCTGACCGCGAAAGGTCTCTTTGGCATTGGCGTCCGCGCCGTGATCGAGCAGTGTTTTTACGGCCTCGACGTTGCCTGAGCGGGAGGCGGTCATCAGCACTGTTTCACCGCGTTCGGTGGTCAGAGTGTTGGGGTCGGCACCCGCTTTGAGCAGTGCTTCGACCAGGGCGGCGCTGCCGTATGTCGAGGCTTCGGAAAGCGGCGTTACTCCGTAGCGGCTGGCGGCTTTGGCGTTGGCGCCGGCTTTGAGCAGAAGCTGTAGGGATTCGAGATCGTTCGCGTGCGCGGCGTAATGAAGCGCGCTTGTGCCATCGGCCTCGGGGGCGTTGACATCCACATGTTCTTTGATCAGCGAACGCAGAACTTCGGTGTTGTGGCTCTTTACCGCATCGACTACACGCGCGTCGGATGCGAAGAGTCCGGCGGCGAAGAGGAGCAGGAGCGAAAGTGATTTCATATTAAACTCCCGAGAGCCTTCCGTTGCTATCGCCGATACTGTCGAGGTGGATGCCGGTCTTATCGAGAATGTTCAGCAGGAGATTGGCGGCGGGCGTGTCGTTCGGGTACTTGATGTGGCTGCCGCCCTTCATCTGTCCGTTCGCGCCGCCCGCGACGAACATGGGGAGCGGACTGTGATTGTGCAGGTTGCTGTTGCTCATGCAGCTTCCATAGAGGATGAGGGAATGATCGAGCAGATTGCCGTCGCCATCCGGCGTGGCGCGCAGTTTCTCCAGGAAGTAGGCCATCAGACCCACGTGATAGGTGTTGATCTTCGTGAGCTTTTCGAGCTTGTCGGGATCGTTCTGATGATGCGAGGTGGCGTGGAAGGGATCGTTGACGCCGATCATCGGGAAGGTGCGGTAGCTGACTTCGCGGGCCATCATGAATGACACGATGCGGGTGACGTCGGCCTGATAAGAGAGCGCCATCAGATCGAACATCAGCTTGGAATGCTCTTCGTGATTGTCGGGAATGCCGATGGGTGCGGCGGGATATTCGCCCTCACTCGCGGTCGACTGTTTCTTTTCGGCGAGCTGGATGCGGCGCTCGATTTCGCGCACGTTGTCGAGATATTCAGAGACCTTGTTGCGATCGCCCGCACCGAGCTTGCCTTGCAGATGATTCACTTCGGCGGTGACCGAATCGAGAATGCTGCGTTCGCGCTGCAGTCGCATCACGCGCTCAGTGGCCGTGCCGCCATCGCCGAAGAGGCGGTCGAAGACGTTGCGCGGATTGATTTCCATCGGCAACGGCGTGGTCGGTGTCTTCCAGGAAATGGTGTTGGTGTAGGTGCAGCTGAAGCCGACGTCGCAGGCTCCGATCAGGCCGGTCATGTCTTCGGTCGCGAGTTCGAGCGAGGGCAGGGGATTATCCTGGCCGATCTTTTCCGCGGCGATCTGATCGATGGTGGTGCCGGCGCGAACGTCTTCGCCTTCGGTGCGCTTGGGGTGAGAGGCGTTCAGGAAGACGGAGGGGCCACGTCCGTGGTCGCCGCCGCTATCGCCGGGTCCGAGAGAGCCGGCGTTGCGGTGCGCGAGGCCAGTGAGGACGAGGACGGAATCCTGCACAGATTTCAGCGGCGCGAGAGTACGTGAGAGGGCATAACCGGCGCCATCCATCACAGGCGTCCAGTTGGACATGACGGCTCCGTGCGGCATGTAGCAGAAGCCAAGGCGCAGGTTCGGTTTGGCCGCAGTGTCCGCGAGGAGAGTATTCGCGGGAATCATGGAATCCAATAACGGCAGCGCCAGCGTGACGCCTAAGCCGCGCAGGAAGGTGCGGCGTTGAAGATGCGTTTTGGTGTTGAATCTCATTGGCTTTCGGCTTCTCCTGTTAATCCTGGTTCCTTTTTACTTTGGTGTCAAAGGGGGTGCTCTTCACGATTCCGAGCACGATGGATGAGAAACGATAATCGTTGCGCGCGGCGTCTTTGAGGATCGCGCGGATGGCGGGCATGTCGGAGTATTCGACGCCGCGTCCGAGGGCGTAGGTCATGAGCCTTTCGGTGAGCACGCCGGTGAAGATTTCGGGATTGGCGGTGAGGGCGCTGCGCAGTTCCACAGGCCCGCTCACTTTCGCACCGTTGAAGAGCGTTCCGGCGGGATCGATCTTCGAGCCGTCGTCGGTGTTGCGCCACTGACCGACGGCATCGAAGTTTTCGAGCGAGAAGCCGAGGGGATCCATTACTTTGTGACAGCCCGCGCAGGTGGGATCGGCGCGATGGGCTTCCATGCGCTCACGCACGGAGAGTTTCTTGTTGCCGGCTTCGTTCTCTTTGAGCGCGGGCACGCCGGGCGGCGGAGGTGTTGGCGGCGTGCCGAGGAGGTTGGTGAGAATCCACTTGCCGCGGTTGACGGGCGAAGTGCGGTTGGGCATCGAAGTTACGGTGAGGATGCTGGCCTGGCCGAGAAGACCGCGGCGTGCGGGATCGGTGATCTGTACGCGGCGGAAATCGGTGCCGTAGATGTTGGGGATGCCGTAGTGGCGCGCGAGGCGTTCGTTGACGAAGGTGTAATCGGCGTTGAGCAGATCGAGGACGCTGCGGTCTTCGTTGATGATGCTGCCGAAGAAAAGTTCGGTCTCGCGCCGCATGGCCTGACGGAGGTTGTCGTCGAAATCGGGGAAGTTCTGGAAGTCGGGCTGGATGTTTTTGAGGTTGCGCAGGTAGAGCCACTGATCGGCGAAGTTGGCGACGAGGGCCTGGGCGCGCGGATCGGCCAGCATGCGCTTGACCTGTTGATCGAGAACCGCGGGGTCTTTGAGTTTGCCTTCGGTTGCGACGGCGAGGAGTTGGTCGTCAGGGATGGTGCTCCAGAGGAAGAAAGAGAGACGCGAGGCGAGTTGGAGATCGCCGAGTTTATACGGAGTGTTGTCGGCGATGTTGACGGGATCGGGTTCAAAGCGGAAGAGGAATTCGGGGCTGGCGAGGATTCGCTGGATGGCGGCTTCGATCCCCACTTCGAAATTTCCGTTGTTGTTGCGGCCGAGTTGGTAGAAGCCGACGAGCGTTTCGAGATCGTTATCGGTGACGGGGCGCCGATAGGCCCGGCGGGTAAGAGCCGAGATGATCTTTTTCGCGCAGGGAAGTTCATCCGCGCTTGTGGCGGGATGGCAGGTGAAGACGCGGCGACGGCTGGGGGTGTCGCCGGATCCGGTGGCTTTGGCGGGGCCTTCGATGGTGAGGCGGTCGACTACGGGCTCGCCGCGGAAATCGAGCACGTCGTAATTGGAGCGGATGAAGGGCTTGAGGATGTTGTCATCCTGTGCTTCGCTTTCGATGCCGGTGAGGAAGGTGGCGGTGACTTCGTGCGGGCCGGCTTTCACGGGGACGCGGACGGAGAGGCGTCCATCGATATCGATGCAGGACTGGCCGGAGTTGGTCTCGCTGAGGTGCTGATCTTCGGGTCCACCGAATGCGGCGAGGCGGACGCGTGCGCCATCGACACTGATTTCGAGCTGGTGCTGGTCTTCGAGGCCGCGGATGATGTCGGCGGTGACGCGCCAGAGGCGAACCTTAATAAGGTAGTCGCCATCGAGCGGGAAGTTGTGGCGGACTTTGAGTCCGCCGCGCGTACCGAGGGGCAGGCCCTCGATGTGTTCGTTCTGCGAGAGATCGGCGCGGGCGCGATAGATGGCGCTCGAGGCGCCGATTGCTGGATCGCCTACGGCGAGGCGGCTGATATTCCACGAGGCCGACATGTAGCGTTCAAGGAGAGAGGGGGAGGTTTTCAGGACGTCGGCAATGTTGTCGAAACCGTAGCTTTCGTCGTCGGGCGGGAGCAGGGAAGTGGCGTCGATGTCGAGCGAGAGGAGGTCGTGGATGGCGTTGGCGTATTCGGAACGGTTGAGGCGGTGAAGCGTCGCGCGGCCGGGGGTGGGATGTTGTGCTGCGGTCTGGTCGATGGTGGATTCGAGCGAGGCGATCAGGGTGGTGCGCGCGGAGGCATCGGGTTTGGGCATGCCCATCGGAGGCATGGCTTCGACGCGGACCTTCTTGATTACCTTTTCCCAGAGCTCGGCGTTTTCGGGGATTTTGGTGAGGTCGGCGCTTTGGAGGGTGAGGCCGCCGGTTTTTAGTTTGTCGTTGTGGCAGGTGACGCAGTATTTGTCGAGGAGGGGGCGTTGAGTGATTGGAGAGGGTGTTTGCGCGGCCAGCACAGGCGCGAGGATGACGGCTGCCGACAGCCAGTTCGCCACCGCAAGGAGATATCCGCGATTCATTGACCGGGTGGAACTCGTAACGCTTACATAATATACGGGTTGAGGCATGGTGATCATCAAATCGTGATCAAAGTTCGGGACCGGAAAATGATTCTGCCGAACGAACCCGAGCAGGCATTTGTGCCGAGGTCGGGTCGATATACAAATTTGCCGAACGAACCCGGAAGGCGCAGGGCAAGGCGGCGAATTCGGCGTGCGGGCGAAGGTTGGCATTCGGCGTTACGGTAGCATGGCGTGCCGCTGAATCGAGTATCTTCGAAACGCGGGATTGTCGGTAAGGTATTGAATCAGCAGATAGATACGAACAGTTTTGTCGGCTGTGAATGGCCATGCGGTCGCGGCAACAGGGGATGAAATTGGCCCGATTAGAACGCAGTCTTGCGACCGGGTTTTCCCGCTGTCATCGCGTTTTCAATGACATAGAGCCGACGTGTTTTCGAAGGACTGATTCAAGGCCTGCCGCCGTACGACGGTTACAGGACTAGCAGAATGAATCAGCCAGCGCAGCTTGGTAGGGCACCTCCCTTAGGTGCAGGCAGTCTAGCAGGGTGATGAAAAAGTAAGTCGCGTAGCAGTCCGCTCTTGCTCTGTGGGTCCTTCGGGCCGTATTGCTGTTTTTATGAGTTGCCATGATGGGAGCTGTGTGGCCTGAGCGCCGTGTTTTGTGGCGTTCAGGCACACTTCTCCCCGGACTTAGGCGGCCTGAACTGGCGGCCTGGTCAGATTCCGCATACGCACCAGGTTATAAGCGGTGGCTGCGAAGGTGAATACCCATCCCACTTTCTGCAGTCCGCGGTGTCTGGTCTTGCGCAGCATCCCCACCGTCTTCAGCCAGCCAAAGACTTCTTCGATCCGTTTTCGTTTCTTCTGGCTGGACTGGTATCCGGCATGACGCGTGGTCCGGCCGTCGATGGCACTCCCCCCAGGCCGCTTTTCGTTCTGCGCCACATGCGGCGTTACATTCATCTCGCGCATCCCCGCTACAAAGTCTCGTGGTGTCGTATCCCTTGTCGCCCGCTACCGTCGCACTCCCCCTCCCCGGAATGCATCCCGCCATCAGCAGGGCCGCCTCCCGCTCCGCCGTGCCGCTGCACTGCACCAGTTCGGTATCCACCACCAGCCCATTGCGGTTCTCGATCATCACATTGCCGCAGTACGCCAGCTTCGATTCATGGCCGCTGCTCTTGCGCGCCAGCCGCGCCTCCGGGTCCGTCGTCGATTCATGCGTGTCGTTGCTGCGCGTTCTCGCCGTGAAAATTCACTGTCGGATTGCCGGGATCGTCCCGGCGGCGCCGTTTCCGGCTTGTCCTTACGCTGAAAACTCTTCTGGCCGGCCCATGCCTCGATCAACGTGCCGTCCACGCTGAAGTGCTCATCGGAAAGCAAGTCCGGCTGCCCCGGCCTGATCCAGCAATCAGCGCGAAGAACTTCTCCGCGATCTCGCCTTCCAGCAGCCGGTCGCGATTCTTGCTGAACACCGTCGGCACCCACACCGGCTCGTCCATGTTCAGTCCCACGAACCACCGGAACAGCAGGTTGTATTCCAGCTGCTCCATCAGCATCCGCTCGCTGCGAATCGTATACAGCACCTGCAGCAGCAGCGCCCGCAGCAGCTTCTCCGGCGCGATCGAGGGCCGGCCCGAACTCCGCATACATCTGCTCGAACACCGGCGAAAGCGCCTTCAACGCTACATCCACCATCTCCCGAATCGGCCGCAATGGATGCTCCGCCGGCACTCGCTCTTCCGGCGAAACGTAACTGAACATCGCGCTTTGCTGGGTGTCTTGTCCTCGCATCGGCTTATGACATTAAGACGTGATTCTGTTTTATCCGGTAACTGTCCGGTCTTACTTTTTCATCATCCTGCTAGCTACTTTCCCACTTAAAATTCCGGATGTAAGTTCCGTACTTTCATAGGTGCGGCGGGTGGCTGTTTGTTGGATCGAACGTTGCCTCGGGCGGGACGCCATCGGTGACGTCTGGCGGCTGTTGAATATCAGAACATTCTGTTCAGAAAATGTATTGACTCCGCCGTGTGATAAATGTATCATCGTTACTGATGACACGTGAGCAAGCCACCCGCAAGAGAGAAAAGTTGGCAGCCAAACTCTCCTCCCCCTCGGGTGTCCTTCGCGGCTCGCTGCTCCAGCGCACGATTCATCACTCCACGGGATGTCTGAAATGTGCTCGTGGCGAAGGCCATCCGCTCTGGGTGCTCACGGTGGGTTATCCCGGCGGAAAAACTCGCCAGGTGAGCGTGCGTCCCGAGCAGGTTCCGCTGGTTCGAAAGGCAATCGAAGAGTATCGCGATGTCAAGCAGGCACTGGAGGCAATCAGCGAACTGAATCAATTCCTGCTCCGGCTGGATCGCGAGGAAGCCAAAGAACAGGAACGCCAGTCGTGATCGCCGCTCGCCGCCTGCAGCGAAATTTCGCCGATGGCTTCATCGCAGAGACGGTGGAGGATCTCTGGGAACCTTGGATGCGGCACGCCGATAAAGCACTGGAAGATGACACCCTGCTTCTCGTCATTCAGGAAGAGCTGGCCAAACGCTGCAGGAAGAGCAAGACTCGTGGGCGCAAGGCGACGCCCGCTGAGGTCGTGCTCAGAATGCTGCTGCTGAAGCATGTACGCGACTGGAGTTACGAAGTACTGTCGCGGGAAGTGCGCGCCAATCTGGTCTATCGCGAGTTCACCCGGGTCGGCGGTGAAAAGGTTCCGGATGACCGGACGATGGGAAACCTGGCGCGTCAGCTGGGGCCGGAGGTTATCGAAAAACTGCACCGGCGGGTGGTGGAGATCGCGCAGGAAAACAAGATCGCAACGGGTCGTAAGATGCGGGTCGATACGACCGTGGTGGAGACTGACATCCACTATCCGACCGACAGCACGTTACTGGGTGACGGCGTGCGTGTCCTGACGCGCATCATGAAGAGGGTTACCGCTGTGGCGGGGAAGGCCGGCACGCAGATGCGCGATCGCAGCCGATCCGCAAAGCTGAAGGTTTTGGCGATCGCTCGCGCCAGCCGCAACAAGACGGAGCAAGGGCGGCAGAAGATGAAGAACGCGTACGTCAAATTGTTGGAAATCGCCAGCCGGGTTACGGGGCAAGCCTGGAAGTTCTCGCGCGAGATCGTCGGGGGTGTCAAGCGAGGCAACCTGTCAGTCCTGCGCAAAGCCGGCAAGCAACTGGACGAAATGATTCCCCGGGTCCGGCAGGTGCTGCGCCAGACACGGGAGCGGGTGCTGCGCGGCAACACCAAAGCCGAAGGAAAGCTGCTCAGCATATTCGAGACGCACACCGAGGTGATCCGCAAGGGTAAGGCGCATAAGCCCAATGAGTTTGGCAAACTGGTCCTGATTCAGGAGGCGGAGAACCAGATCGTTACGCATTACCAGGTATGCGAACAGCGGGCGGCTGACTCCACATTGCTGGGAGGATGTCTGGAGCAACATGTCAAACAGTTCGGACGCGCCCCGGAGCGTGTGGCGGCGGATCCCGGCTTCTTCTCAGCCGCTAACGAATCCAAAGCCGGGGAAATGGGAGTCAGCCGGGTCTCGATTCCAAGCCACGACACGAAGAGTCCCGCACGCAAACAGCGGCAGAAGCAGCGTTGGTTTAAGGAGCTTCAGAAGTGGCGCACAGGCTGTGAAGGCCGTATCAGTGTTCTCAAACGCCGCCATGGGCTGCGGCGATCGCTCTACAAAGGACCGGACGGCATCCAGCGCTGGGTCGGACTCGGGGTGATCGCCGACAACGTCATTCATATCGGCACGCACCTGGCCGAGCAAACACGCCCGCGCGAAGTACCCTCTTAATTAACCGCTACGTTTCTCCGTTCCTGTCCGCACCGGAAACAGATTCTTTAACTCGCCTTTCATCCCACTCCCAACGCTCCCCTCGACCTCGAAGACCTCCCGTCAGGACAATATTTCCGGGACGCCGACTCAGGCTGAGGCAGCTTTCAGAATTTTAAGTGGGAAAGTAGCTAGACAAGCACGCTTCGGAACGTGATCTTCGTGCGAATAGCTTAGGAAACATGGATATTCCCAGCCGAGCGCAAATCCAGGCGATGACCGACGAGGAATTAATGAACCTCGTCCGAAACAACGGGCGACCCGGCAGCGGGCTTCCGCAATTTGCCTTGGACGAGCTCCAATATCGGTATTCCGTTCAAAGTCGAGAACACCTGGAGGTCCTCGGCAACAACGTTTCGACCCTTGGCACGATAACCAATGCGATGCGTGTAGCTACAGAAGACAGCAGGGAACAGATTAATGAACTTGTCAAATCATCACACAATATCGAACGGCTGACGAAGTGTTTAATCTGGCTCACGGTCGCGCTGGGCGTTTTGACGATGGCCTTGGTCCTTGGTGTCGGCAACAAGTTCAGATTGGAATATTTTTCTGAACGTCCGCCACCGACCGCGCCACAAACGCCAGCCTTACCCGGCCGCTAGCCTCATTGGTAACTGCTGCTAGAGGCGGCTGTGTCGGTCAGCAAATGGAAATCGAGCCTCTATCACCTCGTTTTTGCAAAGGCAGGTGGGAGGAACTGGAAAAGGCGCTTACTTTGCCGGTTCCGGTGGTACGTGGACGAGTGCGGGCCGCGATGACCACGAGTGACATAGCTCGCACCACAGCTTCCCGGTGCGACGCATATCTTCGAAGGTTTCCTTCTGAACAACCCACTCGCCCCATTCCTCGCCAACGCCGAGTTTGTGCGGGAAAGGATGCAGCGTTTGTGGACTCGGAACGACACACGCCGTTCGCTTTAGTCTGCTCCGACTCCACCATGATTCGTACATCGATAAACCGAGCGTCGTGGTAGCGCTTCCATTATTCGAACTACCGCGAACGTCTCATGATCGTAAGGTCTCGGTCGCGTCCCGCGCTTAAAGATCTTCATGCCGGGCGTACTGAAACCGTCAGCTTCGGCCCCGATGTTTTCCACTTATAGAAATCCCAAGCCAAACCACTGACGCCACTCACTGCGCCGATGCGAGAGAGCCGCGAGAGTTAAGTAGCCAACGGCGGAATGATCGCTTAAGTCTTCTGAAGGAGGGGTTGCAACCGGTTCGGGCCGAGGTCCGTCCAAACATTCAGAGTTCCCAGATTCCAGATTTTCAAGGGTTAAGATCCTTTTATGTTCCTCACCCGCCGCTGCCTGATCGTTTCGTTTGTCTTTGGCCTGCCTGCCTTGGCGGCTTCCACACCGGGGATCAGGAATTTCGATCAGGTGGACACGCATGTCTATCGGGGAGGCCAGCCCACCACCGAGGGCTTCCAATTTCTGGCCACGTCAGGTGTCAAGACCGTCATTGATTTGCGCGAGGCCGGCGATCGTTCGCAAGCCGAACAACGCGTGGTCACTAATGCCGGGATGACGTATATCAACGTGCCCATGAGCGGACTAACGCCACCGACAGACAACGAAATCGGCAAGATCCTGAAGCTGCTCGAAGATACCGGCTCAGGACCTCTGTTCGTGCACTGTCTGCGCGGCGCCGACCGGACCGGAGCCGTGATCGCGGCATATCACATCGATCATGACAAGTGGGACAACGGGCGTGCCTTGAAGGACGCTAAAGCTCACGGCATGAGCTTTTTTCAACTACCACGTGAGAGCTTTATCGCGGATTTCCGGCCACGGAACGCGCCGTCGGTAGTGGGTTCTCCGAGCGATGCTGTGGTGACGGTTACTTCGGCACTCGACGGTGCCACTCAGACAAGCCCGATCACACCGAACGTTCCAGCCACTGCCGGGCGTTCGCTTGGCTAACAGCCCGTGGTAGAAGTGCGAAAACCTTCAGCTGTGGCTGGGAGCTGGAAAAACCAGACGAAGTGAAAACGAGCCGGAGATGGGCTCGTTTTCTCCTGCTAATTCGTTCCAGCGCGCCGTCCATGCCGTCATCGCGATCTGGACAAGCAAAATCGTATCTGAGAGACCCTGCAGGGTCCTCGGTTTGCCGATTCCTGAAGATTTCCGGACCAGCAGCGCCAGATTGAATCCGACTGCGTGGAACAGAAGCCGCTTGAGAATGTTCTTTTGACCCTTGAGGTGGGTTCGTCTCATGCCGCCGGTTTCGTACATGTGGGCAAAACTTCTTTCGGTCAACTCCGTGCGCAGCTTCTGCAGGTCCTTGCCGCGCCGTCCTCTCATCCGCCGCCGATTCCCATACACCTGCTTCTGCTCTTTTTCCTTGCCGTCCCAATTGCGGGACCCGCGCTCCGGCTCCGGAATATAGCTGCGCACACCGTCCGCATGCAAATCGACCAGAACTTCATTGCTGTGATAACCCTTGTCGGCCACCAGCTCTTCGATGCTGCGTTCGTTGATCAGAGCCACATTGGACTGAGCTTCCTGTAGTGTGATTCCGATGGTGGTCGTGTCACCCAGATCTGCCGCTTGCAGCGTAATCGCCACTATCGCGCCGCTGGACAGATCGACCGCATGCTCGGCCTTGTGCGCCAGATGCGTGCGCCCATCCTTCATCCTGGCAATGCGCGCGGTGGTATCTCCGGGACTCATCCAGTCTTTATTCGAAGCTTTCTTTTTGCGCTTCCGGTCCAGCCTCGCGGCCTGCTCGCGGGTCGGTTCCTCAATGCCTTCGGCCTTGGCCAGATCCTTCAAATACTCGTCATAGCCGCGGCCATCGTCGCGCCGTTTGATCGAACGCATCGCGGCGTTGGCTTCCAGCATGGTCGCGTCTACAGCGATGGTCTGCCCTTCCATCAGGCCTTCTTCGCCCAGTACCTTCACGAACCAGCGGAACACCGCTTTGTGCGTTTCCACTGGCATCAGACGGCGCGTCCGCGACATTGTCGAATGATCCGGCGTCGATTCGATAACACTGAAGCCCAGAAAATCCCGCAACGAAAGCGAGTCCGCTACACGCCACGCAATTCCCCGTTCCGAATCGATTCCTTCAAAGTAGCCGAGCAGGAGCATCCGGAAATACACACCCGGAGCCATACTCGGTCGACCCATGACCGGCTTGTAAAAACGCTTGCACAGGTGCTCCAGGCGTTTGTCGACCTTGTTCCGCTCCAGGATGTCGTTGACCTTCGTGTAGAACGGGTGACTCGCCGCCTGGGGAATCTCCTGCGCGCTGAAAAACAGCGCGTTCTGCTTCGGCTTGCGCTTGCCCATCGCCATACTGCTTATGACGTCTGAAACATTTCAGAGGTCACATGTTTGGAAGGTAAATCGGACTTTTACCACGCGCTGCTAAGCTTCTGATCACGACCAACAGGATTCTTACTCGTAACCGCTCAACACGGCAATACCACGGTCAGGCCTCATCGCCAGGCAGACCAGCGAGAGTATCAGGCCGACTCTGAGCGGGCCGCGCGGCGATTCAGGCGAACTCGCATCTTCCCACGTCCGGCATCGTTTTGAAGTATAGTGCGGGTATGTTCGAACGCTACACCGAAATGGCCCGGCGAACCATCTTTTTCGCCCGCTATGAGGCCAGCCAGTTCGGCAGCCCGTATATCGAGACTGAGCATCTGCTGCTCGGCGTGCTCCGCGAGGATAAGGCGCTGGCAAACCGGTTGCTGGCATCTCACGCCAAGGTCGAAGAACTTCGCAATTCCATCACGCGAGGCAAGACCGGCCTCAAAATCTCGACGTCGGTTGACCTTCCGCTCAGCCACGAATCGAAGCGAGCGCTGGCGTACGGCGCCGAGGAAGGCGAGCGGCTTCATCAGAAACACATCGGCACGGAGCATCTCCTCCTCGGCCTGCTTCGCGAGGAGAAATGTTTCGCCGCTCAACTGCTGCGCGAACAGGGCGTCACCGTGGAATTGGTACGTGAGCAGCTGACGCAATCCGAGCACAGCCTGGCACAAGGTGGATCTGCCGCGATCGCCGGCCTCAACCAGTGGGTCGCGGAGCGTGAAACGGACGGCAGGTGGACCATCGAGCCACGGGGCGTCGCCAACAAAATAACGGGCAACAGATCAACCCACTTTGCCCTTTACGCCGCCGATCAGCCGAAAGAAAACGGCGAGGACCAGGATCTGGCTCCCGCCGAAAAGCTCGCGCAAATTCAGAAGCGCATTGAGCTCGTCGTGAAGGGAATGGAGCGCGCCATCGCCAATCATGAATTCGAGAAGGCGCGCTATTATTCGGACGAAGAACGGAAAGAGCGCGAGCATCTGCGCCAGCTTTGCGAGCAGTTCAACCTGGAAGCACCGCCGCCGCAAGTCCCGCTCGTTTGCATTGAGATTATCGGTGATGACCTTTTCTCGGAGCTTCGGTATCGCTGCGAGAGTTACATTGCCGAAGGCGTCGCCGAAGTCTGGCTTCTGGACCTGGGCTTGAAGCGCGCCTATACCATCACGAGAGCCGATGGCCTCCGCGAGTTCAAAGGCGAAATTCTCCAGATCGCAAACCCGCCGCTGGAAATGGACCCTAGGAACATTTTTGGCCGCTCTGACAGCACCCCGTCGACCGGGTAGCGGCACGATCGGCGGTCGCGTTCAACACGCGCCTGTTCGTATACAACCTGAGCACCAGTCCACACGCGAAAAGATCCGAGCCTGCATCGACTAACATCGACTGGAAAGACACGACGGCCGGTTCGATCATTGATCCCGGCGTACGGCAAATTCATCTCAGAACCCAGGGGTCGCAATACCTTAACAGCGTGTGTCAACCGCTCCTTCACAGTCGCGGCTCGGTAGAGCATAGGTTCTACAGAGGAATTTCGACACTTGTGTCACCCAGGGCAGGTTCTTACATCCTCAATATGGTATGTTTTCTTACCGGGAGGCAACGCTCTATGAGAACCCTGAGATTGGCCACGTGGAGCGCGGTATTTGTTGCCTTGTCGACAGCCTGCGCAAATGGCGCGTTGCTTCGCGTGGGCCCGAACTATGAGTACACCACTCCCTGCCAGGCGATAGCCGTGGCGCAAGACGGGGACAGAATCGAGATCGACGCAGCTGGAACCTATCGTGGGGATGTGTGCGGGTGGAAAACCAATCACCTCACACTGGTTGGCGTAAACGGGCGGCCTCGGATCGACGCCGGGGGCATGAATGCCCAGGGCAAAGCGATCTGGGTAATCTCAGGTAACGATACGACCGTCGAGAACCTTGAGTTTACCGGTGAAGCCGTGCCAAGTCACAACGGCGCCGGCATCCGGCAGGAGGGTACGAACCTAGTGGTCCGCCTTTGCTACTTCCACGACAACCAGGAAGGTATTCTCACGGGATCCGATCCGGCCAGCAAAATTCTGATCGAAAACACGGAATTCGCGGAAAACGGGTATTCGGATGGCCAATCGCACAACATGTATATCGGGCGGATCGCTGAGTTCACGTTGCAATACGGCTATTCGCACAGCTCGATCTCAGGTCATCTGGTAAAATCGCGCGCTCTGCGGAATTTCATCCTTTATAACCGCCTCACAGGCGAAACGGGCTCCAGCAGTTACGAACTAGACCTTCCCAACGGTGGACTCTCTTATGTGATTGGGAACCTGATCGAGCAGGGACCCCTCTCTGAGAACGGCACGATCATAGCGTATGGAGAAGAAGGTCCTGGTAATTCAGAAAATAATCTCTACTTCGTTAACAATACAGTAGTGAACCACCGATGGGCCGGCACGTTCATCGCGGTAGACAGCAGAATTCCGCCACCTCTCGTGGAGAACAACACTTTTAGCGGGGCCGGCGAAATCATGATCCCTCCGATCGGAAGGCTTTCGCACAACTTAGTCCGTAGCGCGACCTTCGTCGGTGTCGAGGATTATGACTTCCACCCTTCAGCCAACTCACCTGCGCGCGATTTCGGCGCCGATCCTGGGACCGTGAATGGCTACTCTCTGCGTCCGATTTACCAATATGTCCATCCCATGTGCTTCGAGACCCGGAAGATGACGGGAACGGCGATTGATGCCGGGGCCTTCGAGTTCCGGGGCGGCGGCGGTGCGTCCCCCTCATGTCGTGTACAAGCGCGAGCGAAGCCTTGAGTTTGTTGGTATAAGCGGTCGGGCGCCCTCTTCTGGCAGTAATACTCGACGCGGCGGCGTTGGAGTGGGCTAAGGAGTTGTCGAAGCAGGGAGGACGAAACCGGTACAAGGCCGCTGGCGCCCGAGCCATCCAGGACGAAGAACAGAGATAATGACGAGAGAGCCGCGTACCCGCCCTGCCAGCGGTCACCAGAGCACTTTGCACTGCGCATTTGGTCTCCACGCAGCTATGATTCGTCCACCAAGCTGTGCACCTCCTGAGGAAGTCTGTCCGGGCGATTAAGGCGAGCTCGGCCTGGCACTGGCCTGCCCCCGATAGACTAAGCCGATCATAATTTGGAAAGCTCCGAACGGAAGGAGCTTTGCACAAATTGGCCGCTGTAGCTGTTCGGGGCCTGCGAAGCGGCGGGATTCAGGGGGTGACTGCAGGCCTGGCAGGTCCGCGTGAATTGCGACTGCCACAATGAGGACAAAGTGACTGAGGCGAAGACAGCTGGCGGTTCGAGCATTGAAACCAGCGGCGTCGCTTTGCGCCTGCAGCGGATCAAACGTGCATTCGACGATCTGGTTGTCATCAACGATCTTACTTTGAATATCGACGCAGGAGAATTTCTCGCCATTCTGGGCCCGTCCGGCTGCGGGAAATCGACACTGCTCCGCATTATCGGCGGACTGCTGGCGCCTGACGGCGGCACGCTCGATATTACGCCATCGGAAGCGAAGCGCCGGACGGCCTGCGTCTTTCAGGACGCGCACCTGCTTCCCTGGCGCACGGTACTGGAAAACGCTGCCCTGCCTTTGGAACTGATGGGTGCGGGGAAGGCCGAGCGTATGGCTCGCGCACGCGTCTCGCTTACTGAAGTGGGCCTCGGCGAAGCCGAGTCCCGATATCCGGCGCAGCTTTCCGGCGGCATGCGTATGCGTGTTTCGCTCGCCCGCGCGCTTGTAACTCAGCCTCGCCTGCTGCTGCTCGACGAACCCTTTGCAGCGCTCGACGAAATCACGCGCTTCCGCCTCGATGTCCGGCTGCGCGACCTTTGGATTGAGCGTGGCATGACCATTGTGTTTGTCACCCACTCGATCACGGAGGCCGCTTTTCTTGCCGATCGAGCCGTGGTGCTTACGCGCAAAGGCTGCGATATCAAGCTCGACCGGCGGTTCGTTCTGCCGCGCGAACGGAACAACGAACTGCGGCTGAGTCCTCAGCTTGCCAAAGAGATGCAGACCCTGCTGGCGGCCATGGAGGAAGAGGGTTGACCGTTCCGAGAAGCCTGCAAAAAGCTATTCCCGCAGCGATTCCGTTCCTGATTGTGACGCTTGCGTTGGAGTGGCTGGTGCGCGCGGGATGGATCAAGGCGTTTCTCGTGCCGCCGCCCAGCGCCATATTCCGGACCATGATCCGCGATTGGCCCGAACTCTTTGGAGCGCTCGCCAAGACTTCGATCGGCGCGCTGACCGGCTTCGCGCTGAGCGCTTTCGGAGGCATAGCGATCGCGGTGTTCCTGTCGTCGTCGCGCGCGGTACAGAAGGCCTTTTATCCCTATGCGGTGTTCTTCCAAACCGTACCGATCATCGCGATCGCGCCCCTGCTCGTGATCTGGTTTGGATATGGCATGCGCACCGTGGTGGCCTCGGCGTTCATCGTCTCGATCTTCCCGGTGATCGCGAACACGCTCGACGGCATCCTCTCCACCGACCCCGCTCTGCGCGACCTCTTCCGCCTCTACGGCGCATCGGCGCGGGACACACTCTGGAAGTTGCGCTTTCCCGCGGCACTCCCGCAGATCCTGACCGGACTTCGTATTGCCGGGGGGCTTGCTGTCATCGGCGCGATCGTGGGGGAATTTATCGGAGGCCAGGGGCTCGGCTCGGTTGTGGACGTGGCCCGCACGCAGCAGCGCACGGATAAAGTTTTCGCTGCCGTACTGCTGGCGTCCCTGCTGGGGCTGGCGTTGTTTGGTTTAATCAATATAGTGAGCCGCGTCGCGTTACGGCGATGGCATACGTCGGAACAAACTTGAGAAGATCGGGTTGAGATGATCGGAGGGATGAAGTTCCCTCGCCGAAATTTTCTGAAGATTTTTACCGTCGCCGGTCTGCTTGCGGCGTGTGGGAAATCATCGAAGATCCGTCTTGCGCTCAACTGGAAACCCGATCCGGAATTCGGCGGCTTCTATGCGGCCGATTATGCCAAACACGGGCTGGACGTGGATATCCTGCCCGGCGGTTCGGGCACCCCGACGGTGCAGATGATCGGCGCCGGATCGGCCGAGTTCGGGATCATACAAGCCGACGAACTGCTTCTTGCCCGCGCGCAGGGGAACGATGTGGTCGCACTCTTTGCAGCTTTCCAGAACAGCCCTCTCGCCATCATGGCGCACGCCTCGCGCAAACTGGAATCGATCGGGGACGTTCTGAAGAACGGCAAGCTTGCGATCGAGAGCGGACTGCCTTATGCGCGCCTGCTCAAGAAGAAATTCGGCTTCGAGCATGTGAAAGTAGTGCCATCGCCGGGCGGCGATCTGACAGCCTTTCTCCATGATGAGAACTTTGCGCAGCAGTGCTTCATGATGGCCGAGCCGCTGCAGGCGAAACACAAAGGAGTTGCCGTGAAAGTGTTTCCGATCTCGGATATCGGCTACAACCCTTACACGACTGTCATGGCGACCAGCGGCGATCTGCTGCGAAAGAATCCCGACATAGCGAAGAACGTGGTGGCGGCTGTGCGCGAAGGATGGCGCGCGTATCTCGACGACGCCGGGCCAACGAACGAGAAGATGCATGGGATCAATCCGTCGATGGAGCCAGCCGATTACGCGGAAATCGCTGAAGCGCAGAAGCAGCTCATTGAGTCGAGTGTATTGGGGAAGATGACGAAGGAACGCTGGGACACGCTGGCCGGGCAACTCAAGGAGCTTGGTGATATTCCGCAGGCCCCGCCCGCCGATCAGTGTTTTCGGGATCTGTAACGTTGATTTCGTGTATGGCGGACTCAAGGCGCGTGCGATCGAAGCTCAGGCTTCGGCCTGAACCATCTGACGCCACGGATCGATCAGGTGGAAATGTGTGCGCACGGATCGAATCGGTTCGCCGATCTGGCGGAATGACGCTTCGAGAAGGTTCGCTGCTCCACGTGCGATCTTGAGGTATTCGATCTTCGTCGGGTCGATCCCCATGATCCGGCAGCAGGTGGCGTCGACCGCGGCGACATCACTGCCTGCGACCAGCACGCCGGCGTGCTTCGCATTCCCCTGGATTGGGCCGTTTCCTTCCATGCCTACGATTCCATCGACGATGGCGAATTGCCGCGGGAACAGGTGATGCAGATCGACGATCGATTGCGGAATTCCTGCCCAGTGAAGGACGTTCTTGGGCCAGCCGTAAACGCCGCCCGGAACGAGTCCGAAAAGATTTTTCATCGCGAGCGTTGCGCCCGCCCAATGATGGGTTTTCATTTTGGGAAGTGAGACGAGAAGATCGCAATCGAGGACGGTGTGGGGAAGGTAGAGGGATTTCAAATGCGAGACCGGCTGCGGAATGACGCGCTTCGCTACGCTGTCGAGATTCAGGTCGGTAAATGAATCTTCGAACTGCGGGATGGTATCGAAGTAGCCGGCGGCATCGGCGAGATCGAGAGTGGCGCGCCGGTGGCCCGGGCCTTCGGCGATTCTCACTTCGGCTGCGCCCAGTCTGCGGAACGCTTCATAAGCCGCATGTACGACCATCGGATGCGTGTTGATCGCGGTGGCAGGATCGAATTCAACAAGATTCGGTTTGAGCACGATGCGCTTGCCACGGATGTTCAGGTTGTGCTGCGCGACCATGCGGTACACGGTGTCGTAGATATCCATCGTGTACTCCGGGGCCCTGGCGATCGTTACACGCGAGTTGCGGGGCACCGCCGTGCGCGCGACCGGGATCCTGCGGGTATCGCCGCATTGCGTAAGCAATGCCCCCGCGGCTGCAGTTGCGAGAAGTTCCCGTCGTGTCAGATTCATTTCAAGTCAGGAGCGGATTGCGCGCCGCCGATGCGAGCGCAAGCAGTGCCGCGTCTTCCGTTGTTCTGGGCTTTGGCTCCGATTTCAATTGCACGGTTTCGCCATGCGCCTGGAGCCCCATCCGCAGCCAGGCAATGCCTTCGGCCGTTCGACACGTGGCGAGATGCCGCCGGGCCGCCGCTTTGCCGCGTTCGATCTGTGCCGATTTCGGCGCGTTGTGCAAGGCGGCCAGAGCAATGCCTGTGGTCTCCGGGTAGGAATCGCCGTCGCGCCCCAGGGCGTGATTCGAACCGTGATTCCAACCTCCGTCCGCACACATACGCGCGAAGAGAAAGTCTCTGCCGGATTCGACTCGCGTGCGCAGTTTCCGGTCGTCGCGCCGCGATAACGCGCGCTCAAACGCGAGGATGCCAAGCGACGTGGGAATCACCCACGCCGCGGCTCCGGGAAACCATGGCCAGCCATCGGGAAATTCATCTTTATTACCCGCTCTCCATTGCTGGAACCGGTAACTCCAGCTGGATTCGCGGCCCGTCTGGCCCTCCAGCCACTTCACTGCCTGGTTCAACCTTGCAGCTCCGATTGCCTCCTCCGGCAAAAGGGCGATCAGGGAGGTGACCCAGGTGCTCTCGGCGACGTCCGGCTGCGGTCTCCAGCCACCGTCCTCGCGCTGCATCGAGCGCAGGAACTTCAAGCCGGCGTCGAAACTGCGCCGATCAATTCCGGTGACGGACTGGGCGAGCAGCACAAAAGCCGTAGGTTCGGTCCACGAACAGCCTTTGTTGTACGCCCAGCCGCCATCGCGGTTTTGAATGATTTTCCAGTCAATCATTATGTTGATCGGCCCGGTGGCGACAGAAGACCGCGACCACCGATCCGCCCGGCGTGCGCTAGCTGTTTTTTGCTTTGCGCTTGCTGCGGCGAATGATCAGGAGCGTCAGAAAAAAGCCCGCGATAATCCAAAGTATTGCCTGCATCACTGTTCCGTTCATCGTTTGTTCTCCTTTTTGATTGGTGCTGCCGATTTGTGCTGCGTGTTCCGCGCAACCTGGCCGAGGCCAGCCTCCGAATTCCTACGCCGGCGAACGGCTGCGCACGAATCGCCGGTAAATCTGTCGGGGAAGAACGCGACGCGAGGCCGCCTTTCCCTTAATAGTTCGCTTTGCGTTTTTTGCGCCGCTGCAGGAAAAGGACCAGCACCGCCAGGGTGGCGATCCAGAAAACCGCCTGTAAGATCGTTCCGTTCATTGTGTGTCTCCTTTTACTTGCTCACTCCAGTCACTTACCTGGTTACTCCAGTTGCTACTTGCCGAAATTCTGCATCATCGGGAACAAATCCTCGAACAGCCTCAACAGGGCCGGGCCCGCGGAGACGATCATCATCGAGGGCAAAATGAAGAGGAAGATCGGGAACACCAGCTTGACGCCGATCTTGGCCGCTCTCTCTTCGGCCTCCTGCTTGCGCCGCAGCCGCATGAAATCGGAATGCGTGCGCAGACTTTCGCCCATACTGGTGCCGAACCGATCGGTCTGGATCAGAATCGCCACCAGTTTGCGCAACTCCCCTTCGCCGGTGCGATCGGCGAGGTTGCGCAATGCGTCGGAGCGCCGTTTTCCGGCGCGCATCTCAAGCCCCACGAGGCCGAGTTCGTCGCTCAGCTCGGGGTGGTTTATTTCGATCTCGCGGGCAACATACTGCATGGCCTGATCGAGACCGAGCCCCGCTTCCACCGACACGACGATCATGTCGAGAGCATCGGGCAGGGACAGCCGTAACTTTGCCTGCCGCTTCTTGACCAGGCTCTCCAGGTAATAGGCCGGCGCGTAGTAGCCGAGGCCGGTAGCGGCAATCAGGAAGACGATTCGCAGGACGGGGTTGGCGGTGATGTGCCGATGAATCGTCAGCGCGAAAAAGAACATGGCGATGCAGAACATCACCTTGACGCCGAAGAAGATTTTGATGGCGCCGTCGGAGCGGAAGCCCGCCATGACCAGATCGCGTTTGGTGACAGTCTGGTCGCCCTGGCTCAGCGGAATCTGCTCGCCGATCTGCTCGAAGACGCGTACGACGACGTCCCTCGGCTTGACGGCGACGGCCTCGGCATCCACGGCCGATTCGGCTGCTCCGCCAACGCGGTCGTAGATGCGGCCGGGCCGCACGTAGGCGCGATAACCGTAGGCAGAGATGACCGCCATCAGCAGCAGAAACAGGAACGATGCGAGCAGGATAGGGATCATGATCTGTTTTCGCTCCTCATACCTTGATCCTGATAATCTTGCGAATGAAGAAATTGCCGAGGAACTGGGCGATTATTCCTGCCGCGATGATCTTGCGGCCGAGGGAATCCTTGATCAGGGGGTCGAGATAACCCGGAGACATGAGGAGCAGCCCGCCCAGCGTTGCGATGGGCAGGATCGTCAGAATCGTGGCCGTCAGTTTGCCGTGGGCGCTTACCGCTTTGATCTGACCTTTCAGCCGGAAGCGCTCGCGAATGATGTGCGAAAGACGGTTCAGGATTTCGCTCAGATTGCCGCCCGTCTGGCGCTGTAGCAGGACAGCGGAAGAAAAGAAGCGTACATCGGGCAGCGGTACGCGCCTGCCGAAACTGGCGAACGAGCGTTCGAGAGACGCGCCCAGGTTCTGCTCATTTGAAAAGCGCGCGGAATTCCGGGCCCAGCGGCTCATGCGTCTCTTCGCCCACCATTTCGAGGCTGATGGTAAAGGCATGGCCGGCGCGCATGGAACGGGAGAGGAAGATCGAGCGCATCCGGCAACTGTGCTTCGAGTGCGGCGATGCGCGCCGACCGCTTCTTCGACACGTACATGATCGGCAGGAAGCCAGTCACAAGCCCGACAACGAGCGCGCGCAGGGCCATGTAGGGGGACGCCGGGATGAACGTGCTTCCGATCGCGCCGAGAACGAACGTTACGCACATCATCGTATACAGGCGGGTCTCGGTCCAGTCGAGGCCGGACTCGCTCAGAAGCGTGGAGATGCGACCGCGGATGTTCAGGGCGCCGATAAGACTCTGGTCGTCGCCTTTTTTCGAGTGGTCGTCGACGAGCAGATTGACGTGGGTCTCTTCGCCGTTTTCGGTAACGGTGCGCAGCATCGAGACCAGCTTTTTGCGGCGCTGGTTCTCATAGAAACGCAGGCCGAAGCTGACCGTAAAGAGCAGCAGAGCGAAGATGATCAGAAAGCAGAACGCCAGGATCGCACTCATGATTGGCCTATCTCGACGACCGTCTGGAACAGCGACGCGGGAAGCTGAATGCCCGACGAGCGCAGTTTTTCGAAGAAGCGCGGGCGCACGCCGGTGGCCTTGAAGCGTCCGAGCACTTTGCCGTTTTCGGCGATGCCGCTTTTCTCGAAAAGGAAAATATCCTGCATGGTGACCTGCTCGCCTTCGAGGCCGACGAGTTCGGTGATGTAAGTGATTTTGCGACTGCCGTCGCTGAAGCGGGCCACCTGCACCATGAGGTCGATGGCGCTGGTGACCTGGGCGCGGATGGAGCGGACGCCCATGTTCGCATTCGCCATGCCGACCAGAACTTCGAGGCGGCCGACGGCGTCGCGGGGCGTATTGGAGTGGATGGTGGTGAGGGAGCCGTCGTGACCGGTGTTCATGGCCTGAAGCATGTCCAGCGCTTCTTCGGAGCGGACCTCGCCGACGATGATGCGGTCGGGCCGCATACGGAGAGAGTTGATGACCAGATCGCGGATCTTGATGGCGCCATTGCCCTCGATGTTGGCGGGGCGTGTTTCCATGCGCGCGACGTGAGTCTGGCGGAGTCGCAATTCGGCCGCGTCTTCGATGGTGATGATGCGCTCGTTTTCGGGGATGTAGCTCGACATCACGTTGAGCAGCGTGGTCTTTCCGGCGCCGGTGCCGCCGGAGATCAGAATGTTGAGGCGTGCCCGAACACACGCCTTGAGCAGTTCGAGCATGCCCTCGGTCAGCGCCAGTTTCTTGACGAGATCCTCGCCCTGCAGGAGTTCCTTACCGAAGCGGCGGATGGAGAGCAGAGGCCCATCCACCGCTACCGGCGGAATGGCGGCGTTGACACGCGATCCGTCGGGCAGGCGGGCGTCGACCAGCGGCGTGGATTCATCCACGCGGCGGCCCACGCGCGCGACAACCTTTTCAATGATCCGGAGGAGATGCGTATTGTCTTTGAATTCGACCGAAGTGCGAAAGAGTTTGCCGCCGCGTTCGATGTAGACCAGCTTCGGGGTGGTGACCAGGATGTCCGAAATGCTGGAGTCGCGCAGGAGCGGCTCGAGCGGACCGAGGCCGAAGACTTCGTCGAGCACCTCCTCGATGACACGCTCTTTCTCGGCGAGTGAGAGCGGCGTGCGCTCTTCGTCGACGAGCTTGGCGACTGCAATCCGGATCTCGGCGCGCGCGCGTTCACCCGCAAGCGAGGAAAGTGCTTCGAGGTTAATGCGGTCGAGTAGCTTTCTGTGAATGGTGAACTTGAGTTCCTGGTACTCCGCGCCGGTATGATCGCGGTTATTGAGACGAGTAACCCACCCCGCCTCCTGACCGTTCGTACCGAGTCCCGCGTCTGTTGCCGCCATGGTTGATGTTTGCCCTTTGTCCTAAGCCTGTGCGCGTTGAAAAAATGAGAACCAGCGTTTGCCTGAATCCGGCACGCGTGCCGTCGCGTGCCACGAACTTCTTCCGTCTCGCGCTCGCCGGCTACGCGCGCCCGAATGGAGTTCGCCAAAGCGAGAAACTCTTTTGCCAGCGGACTGCCCTGCTGCAGAAGGCTACCTTCGGAATAGGCGTCGTAAAGCGCCATGTAATCGTTGCGGAACGTAGCGGCGAATGGTCGTCCGATGAAATTGTCGATTCCGGCGCGGTCGGGCGCGCCTTTATCCGGCACGCGGTTCAGCAGAACTTTCAGGCGAGCGGCGGGGAACCCGCGTTCGTCGAGCATCTGAATCGCGCGACGTGCGTGTGCGAGGGTTGTCAGATCGTGTGTGGTGACCAGATAGAGCGCGTCCAGTTCGGGCAGGGAATCGAGGGCCGCCATGCTTACGCTGCGGCCGAAATCGACGATCGTGACGGGATACATCGAGCGGATGAAGCGCAGCAGATGGGTCATCTCCTCGCGTCCTGGATGCCGTTTCGCGGCCACTTCATCGGGGGCAGGGATGAAGTCGATCTGGTTCGGGTGGGTCGAGACGAGGCCTTTCCACAGACTGGCGTCCATGCGGTGCAGATTGTCGAGGGCATCCCGAACGGAATAGGTGTTCTTCGATTTCATGAGGAAGCGGAGCAGGCCCGCGTCGAAATCGAAATCGGCCACCAGCATCGGCTGTTTGTTCTGCCGCGCGATGTGGGAGGCTACGTGAATCGCGAAGGTCGTGGCGCCGCAGCCGCCGCGAGCGGATATGAAGCCGAAAACCTTACCGAGCTCGCCGGAAGTGCCCGAGCCGCCTTTTGAACGCGTCTGGGAGAGCCTTTCGAACGCGTCCCGAAGGGATTCGGCGAGCGGCGGATAGAGAAACTCGTTTGCGCCCGCGCGCAAGGCCTCGAGGATCCGGTCGGGCGACGGTTCCGGATGTACGACGAACACGGCGGGGTGCCCGGCTGTGTTTTTCAGGCGGCCGACAAATTCATCGAGGGGGATCGAGACCCGGCTGGCTTCCACCAGGACGACATCCACGCGGTGGCGTTCGATGCGGTCAAGAAGGGCCTCGGCTTCCGCGGGTTCATTCTGTTCCACCGCGAGCCGGACTGGCAGGTTCTGCACGCAGGCATGCGCCTGGTCCCAAAGCGCCCGCGTCCCGATAACGAATGCGGCTGTCAGCGGCATCATACTCATGGATTGGCCGGGGCTGGCGCGGGTGCGGCGGAACCTGTCGGGGAACCCGCGGGCGCGGCGGGCGCGTTTACGCCTGGGACATTGACCGTCGGAAGCGTGTTCGCAGGAGCGGTTCCGGGAGCCTGAACCTGATCCACCTTCTGAATCTGCTCCATTTCCTGCACCGAAATCTCGGCGCGAGCCGCGTGCGCCGCGGCACCGCCGGTCTTGTCGACGCCGGGAGTCTGCGGTGGTGTGGTCATGATGCCCGGCCCCTGCAGGAAAGACAACGGCATGGGCAATTCCGGCATCTGCCCGGCGGGGATGGGATCCACCAGCTGGGCGGTGACCATTACGAGAAGTTCCGAGTTTTGCCTGTTGACGGTTTTCGATTGAAACAGCTTGCCGAGTACCGGGATATCGCCAATGCCGGGAATCTTGCTGAGGGTCTCGGTGGTCTGGTTATTCAACAATCCGGCGATGCCGAAGCTCTTGCCGTCCTGTAACTCGACGTCCGTTTCGACCTTCCGCGTGTTCAAGGCCGGAATTGTGCCACCGGCGACGCTGAGCGCGTTTGCGAAATCGAGCGAACTGACTTCGGGGGCAACATGCAGCTTGATCGTGCCGCGCCGGGTGAGCGTGGGAGTGAATTTCAGCTGGATGCCGAATTCGCGAAAGCTGATGGTGACCTGGCCCACGCCGGCGCCTCCGCCCTGAAGCGTGGGATAGGGGAACTCACCGCCGGCCACGAACCTGGCCTCCTTGCCGTTCATTGCGATCAGATTGGGTTCCGCGAGAATCTGCAGAACGTTCTTGCCGGCAAGCGCCTGGATGCTCGCGCCGATGTTGGCATGGGGATCGAACAGGAACAGATTGAGCGCATCGCTCAGGGTGAAGGTGATGGGCGGAGTAATGCTCGATGGCGAAGTGCCGCCCGCCGTACCGGCCGTTTCCGTAAACGGGTAGCCCTTGATCACCCCAAACAGGTTGATGCCCAGTTCTAGAGATTTCGACCGGTCGACGTCGGCAAAGCGGACCTTGAGCAGAACCTGCTTTTCCTGAGGAGGAACGGCGACGTTCAGCAGGTTGACGACACGTCCGGCCGCGGTGGCGATCGAAACGGCGCGCTGAGCCTGATACATGTCACGTAGCGTGCCGCTCAGATAGACGGACGTGTTGTCGGCTGTCAGGTGCACGCTGTCCCCGAACTCGCGTTCCAGTTGCTCCTTCGCCGCCGCGATCTTTGCGGCGCCAATCTTTACGTCCACGTCGTATTCTTTTCGCGAGCCATCGCTCAGCCAGATCACGAGACTGGTCTCACCGGGAGCTTTCCCGTTTACCATCATGCTGCGCGCGCTTACGGGCACTGCTTCCACGGTTTCCGGAGCAGCCACTGAGACACGCTCGATATTGACCGGCATATCGAGGAGGTGGGTCATGCCCGCGCCGACTGAGATACGTTCCGCTTCATTCACGGGACTCGTCTGCTCGGCCCGCATGACACTGGCGCAAAGGGCGAGGCCGAAGAGGAGGAGGAGATCCGCGGGACGGAGGACCTGCGAATCACTGTTTCACCTCGGCTGGAATCGCTGCGGGCGTCGCGATTGGAGCGTAAGCGGCATCGGAGGGCCTCACATCGGGGTTCTTGAAGGTCGACTCCGCTCTGCGGGAGCCAGCGAAAACTTCGATGGTGACGGTCTGTGGCATGGTTGATCTGGCGACTACTGGCGGTGGAGGAGGAGGCCGGTAAGCGGCCACTTTGGGGGCTTCGGGTTCGCCGGGAGCGCGGGGCGCACGGTATGTTCCGCCTGCGAAGAGGTTGAGCGTGGAGGCGCCCGGGGTACTTACGATCGCCGTGTCCGTCGGGTTGCGCAGGACGAGCTGAATCGTCTGCTGAGTAGCGAGGTTCAGGATTTCAGCCTGCCCAGGAGTAACCAGGAGATTAACGACCTGGACGAGCACAGGCTTGCCTTCGGCATCCTTCTGATAATTCTGTCCGGCGGAGAGCACCTGGACGTTCTGCATCAGGGTGCGGGTGACGGAGCCGACGTTCTCGCCCGTACCTCCGGGAGGAGAGCCCGCGACCAGAACGTCAACATGCATGCCGGCGACAGCGAATCCGGCGACGCCCACAACTTCGTTTACATGCACAGCAAAGGCGCGCATCCCGCTCGGAATGGTGGCCGCGAAGCCCGCGCCCGCGCCTTTCGGCGCCAGTGCGCTTTCGTAGAACGGAGCATCCTGGTGGACGGGAGTAGTCACGCCCCGACCCACGATGTCTTCCTTCTTGAGGATGGCGCCCGCGGGCACCGTCAGATAATCCTGTGTGATGACGTCGCGCTCGGTGATCAGGGCTCCGAGCTCCAGGTCCTTGGCGGCGACGAACACCTTTGTGGTGACTGGTTTGGTCGTGGAGGCGCCGACCGTCATTTTGGAGGCGATCAATTGATAAAGCACAAACGCCGTCCGCCCGATACCGCCAGTGCGAAGGCCAGGACACCGATTAATCGCTTTTTCATGGTTTCGAATCCAGACTTTTCAGATCAGAGGGGCTGTGGCTGCGGCCCCGGAACATTCAGCTCGCCAGACTGTTGGCGGACGAGAGTTGGTTGCTGGCGGCTCCCCAAATGCCGCTGACGCTGGTTCCCGCGCTGATGAACAAAGACGCCGAGGCGAGGGCCACGAAGGCCATCAACAGCGTGTATTCGATCAGATCCTGACCGTGTTCGTCCTTCCAGAAATTTTGTATAAACGAACGCATTGTTTCTCCTTTTGGCTGTGCCGGCAGGCGCGCATTTCGAATTCGGCCAGGTTTCGGTCCCGCCTGAAAGAGTTGAAATGCCGGAACGGCTCTGCCGTTCCGGCGCCATAGCCGGATTACGAATCTAGCTGGCGGCTGCGTTGGCGGCCACCAACTGGGTGCTCGCAGCTCCCCAGATGCCGCTGATGCTCTTCCCGGCGCTGGTAAAGATGGCGGCGGAAGCGAGCGCGATAAAGGCCATGAGCAGGGTGTATTCGATCAAATCCTGGCCCTGCTCGTCTTTCACGAAACGCATGATCATATTTTTCATTGGTGTGTGTTCTCCTCAGGTTGTTGGGGTGATCCCGCGATCACTTGTTGTTGGTTTCGTGATCGCACGATCACGGTGGTCTCCCCCGTTACTGGAAACGAGGGAAGCCTGGTACGGGCGACTGCGGCGAAATACGACGGCAATGGTGTCGTCGTAAACCACGCGCCAGTCGCCCGAGATCTTGAGAGTGCCGGTCAGCGCCCAATCGGGTTTGAGCACGATGGTGTCTATGGCGTAGTTGTCGAGAGTCTTCTGCCAGCCGTACTTGATCTGGATCAGGTCGAGGTAGCGCAGGCCAAACTTATCGCCATAAAAATCGCTGCGACCGTCGATGAATACCTTTTTCGCGGGGTACAGATGGTAGATCAGGTAATCTCCCCACTGATCCTCCGCGAAGATGTGCTTTGTTTCGGGCCCTTGCAAAATGGCCAGCGCGCGCTCGGGAAAACGTTTGGGGTCGTAGGTCGAAACGAATTTCTCGTCTATGGGCTTCGGCGCCAGCAGCAGAGCTGCCACGACTACCACCGGCAACGCACTGACCAGGTACACCCGACCGATCCGGTCGGTCAGCTCAAAGCTGGCGCATGCTTCGCGAAACCATTCCGCGCTACGGCCAAGCCAGTCGGCCAAAGGCGCGACGTTAACCGGCGCGATTGCGGAGGTAACGGCCCGCGCGATAAAGGGCGCCGATGCTATTGAGAAGAGGGGCAGGTTACGTTGCGCGATCAACGCCAGGTGCAGCCATCCGATGCTCAAAAAGACGGCGGAAAAACGGCGGTGCTTTGCGTCCCACAGAGCAGTAACCAGCGCGGCCATCATCAGCGGTTCGAAATAGACGACCGCGGGCGAGTGAAAGTCCATCGACTGAAATCCGTGATGTGCTGCAGCTGATAGGGATCGGTGATGTATTGAATGATGTGCCGATGAAGCCCCCAGCCGTACGGATTGACGAAGGTCACCGCGAAGCAGGCGAGTGCCGTCAGCAGCCACGGTTTGACGGAACGCAGGAACTTCCGGCGGAGCTCGGGGTCCCGTTCGATTGCGGCATTAAGAAGGTCCGAGCCGATATAGCAGGCGATGACGAGAAATACGACGAAGAAGCCGCCGTGAAGGTTAGTCCAGAGTAGCGTGAGGGGGACGAGCCAGCCGAGCAACCTTGATGTTCCCCGCGGCCGCGCGTTCCGTAATGTGCAGCGACACTGCAAAGAAGAGCAGAGTAAAAAGATGGGGCCGGGCCAACCAGTGAATAGCACAGCCCCCGGCCGCCAATAGGGTCACGGCTATGGCGACCAAACCGTTGTCGCACGTGCGCCGGGCAAGCCGGAACAGTAATGCGCTGGTGAGGCAGATGACGATCAGGGCAGCCAGAACCACGGCGGCCATCCCCCAACGCTGATGAAGCGCGCCGAAAAGCACGTCCGACAGCCACTCCCATGCAAACCAAGGCTGGCCGGGGCGGCTGAACGAAAACATGTCAACTTGAGGGACTCCGTGATGCGCGAGAATCCATTCACCGGTGCGTATGTGCCAGCCCGTATCGCCGTCGCCCAAAAGAGTGCGCGCGCCTTCGAGCCGGAAGAAGATAAAGATCAGCGGCATCAGGAACGCGAGGTCGGTCAGCGAAGGTAGAAATCGGGCGATTGCCGAAGTCTTTTCGCCCGTGGCCGTGCTCATCCGCGGCCGATGGCGTCGGCAGAAGCATCAGCTGATTCGCTCCGTCGCCACCGGCATGGAAGCGAGGTCGCGCACCTTCCGGGACGATTTAGGAGAGGACGAGAGCGCGCGGGCCGATGCGCGTCCGATTTTCGCGCCGGGCTTGATGAACCGCATGCGTCAGAACGCGGAGCGCGACTTCATGCTCACCTTCGGCCCGCTGAATGACACGCGCCACTTCTGTGCGGCATCTCATTACCCTCGGACCAAACTCAGAATTTTCTGGTAACAGGACGTCGAGTGTCAGCTTTCCATCCACCTTGGGAAGGGGAGACGTCGCCCGACCAGCGCATCAACATGCCGGTCCTGCTGACGTTTTCGGTAAGGGCCCGGACCGGTGTTGCCTCTGCTTTACCAGCGTCTACGCAACACGTCAGGTGTACATCAATCCGGGACTTGGTTCGGCGTTCCATTTGTCGGGTATAGTATGAATTTATTCCCGCCAGTTAGATTTGGACAATACCGAAATTGGGTTGTATGCAGACGCTATCAATGGTTACACGGTGTTGGTTAATCAGGAGTTTTCCACAACTATTGAAACAGGAAAACCACAGGATAAGGATTGGCGGTATTCACCTGAGCAACACCTTAATAGTCATCGAGCGTACATCATCTATACGCAGTGATCGAGTGCAGGCCGGTGTTTCAATGCTGTGAAGACCCTCGAATTTCGGGTGTAACGGCACTTATATCCAAAGTGAGTAGTGATTGGTTTCCCGACGGGATATTCAAAAATAAACTGCAAAAAGTATTAGAATTTTCATCTGTATGATGGTAAGCTCCTATCCATGGCGAGTGTGATCCTTTGCAGCGACGAACCGATTCTTGCGGAAGGTTTGGCCCGGATACTGGTGGGCGCCGAGAATCTGGAGCTGGTTTCTTATTGCCCCGGTATGGACGGGCTAAGGGCGCAGATGGAAGCGATGCAGCCCGACCTCTTATTGGTTGATCTGACCGCGGGGATCACGTTCGGGGTTCTGAGCAGGCTGCATGAGGCTGCATCACACGCCAAGATCGTTCTTTGGGTGCACTCGATTTCGACGGAGCTGGCGCTGCAGGCCATGAGCCTCGGCGTGCGCGGCATTCTGCGCAAGACGCTGCCCACCGAGACGCTGCTGCGCTGCCTGACCAGAGTGAATGACGGGGAGCTTTGGTTTGAGAAGGCGTTGACCGACAGTATTATGTCGGCGCGGCGCTATTCACTCACCAGGCGCGAAGGACAATTGGTCAGCTTACTCTCCCAGGGATTGAAAAACAAAGAAATCGCGACAGCGCTCAATATTTCCGAGGGCACTGTAAAGGTATACTTGTCGCGTCTTTTCCAAAAGCTGGGAGTGAAAGACCGGTTCGAACTCGCGCTTTACGGACTCAAGAATCTGACGCCGGGAGGCGGTTCGATGGAGAACACCATCGGAGGAGGCAGCAAGAAGCCGGTCACGCCGGTCTGGCAACCGCCCCGATCGTTCTTTGTCGAGAGGATTCCGCCCAATCGCAATCACAGCCGCAACAGCCGGTACAGCGGCCAGCCGGGTCAGTTCAAGTATTGACCGGCCGGCATTTAATCGACTTAATAAGATCAGCGACGGGTTTGCGCGAAGTCGCGGTCGTTTGCGTTTTCTTATCGCGTCGTTGTTTATCGTGTCCAGCCCATCGAGCACCTTCTGCAGCAGTTCGTCGGTTTGACCTACCATGAGGTGCAACGCCTCAACGGACCGGGTCTGGCGATCGAACCGCTCATCCACATCGCTGTTGAACTTCCCGAAAACGCGGTCCAGTGTCTCTGCAAGCTCTGTCGTGGTGACGGAAGTCTCCTGGCGTGCGCTTAATTGCTCCGACTGATCTCCCAAACGTGCCACCGCAAGGCTGAGAGCGTCGAGCCTGGCGTTGACAACGGAGAGATCGGCCCGTTCCGCGGCGGAATTGAGTCCGCGAAGACCGCGCACCAGTCCGATGCCAGCGCCAGCCGCGATCAGTACCGCTTTACCGAAAGTCGTAACTCCTTTTGACAACAAGCGCAATTATAGGGGTTATTGTACCTAGGATGTAGCCTTAGAGTACTAGTCAGCCTTCCGCAAGGCATGGTACCAGGACTGCAGCCCACAGAAAATCGGCTAAATACATCATTTGCCGTGTACTTAGTGCATCGAAGACAGGGTATAAAGAATAGGACGTGCCTGAAAATCAACTACAGGCGACTCTTATGCTCGCTGATAACCTGGGAGATACGAATCGCACTGTTCCGCCTTTTCCGAAGGGGAACAAGGATAGTTCCGAGATGAACGCGTGGGCCGACATGCTTTCGATGATCGGCCACAAGAACAGCCAACTGTACGGCATAGTGGAACGGGATGCGCCCAGGAAGACAGGGCGCTCGACCGGGAGTGTAATTCTCAAAGAACTGGAACGTGAGCGCTCTCGCATCGCGCGCGAATTGCACGCGGGCGCGGGACAGCCGCTGGCCGGCATCAAGATGAACCTCGAAATGCTGGATGACTGTTTTGCCGCACTGCCCCCTCAGGGTCGCGAGGCGTTGGCGCGGCTGCAGACGCTGGCGCAGCAGGCGCTCGAACAGGTGCGAGCGGTGTCGCACAGCCTGCAGCCTCCCGCATGGCAGAATCTGACTACTGGCGAGGCACTGCATAACCTGATTGAAGTGAGCGGTCTGGTAGCTCGGCTGGATGTTCGGCTGAACCTCGAACCGTTGTCTGAGGAACCGCCTCACGCAACAAAAATCGCAATCTATCGCTGTGCGCAGGAGTGCATTTCAAACATCGTGCGGCACTCTGGTGCCACCAGCCTGACGATCTCTCTCGGAGCGCGTGGCTCGATGCTGGAGCTTCGGATCGAGGATAACGGAAGCGGGTTCGATCGCTGCCATTCCAGTCAACGGAATTGGTCTGCAGGCGCTTGACGATCATGCCGGTGCGCTCGACGGCACCTGTGAAGTGACCACCGGCCCAAGTGGTACTGCGGTGGTGATAAGGCTTCCGCTGACTGAGGATTGAATGGAAATCACCAGGGCCATAACGCTGGTTCTCGCGGACGATCACGGGATCGTCCGCGAGGGCATCGCCGCGTTTTGTAACTCGCGGTCGGATCTGAAGATCCTGGGCCAGAGCTCCGATGGAGCTGAGGCGGTGGAGCTCATCCTGGCGCTGAAGCCGGATTTTGCCGTGCTGGATTTGAACATGCCGAAACTGACTGGTCTCGAAGTGATCCGGCGTGTGCGCATGGCCAAGTCTGACACCAGGTTGATCGTGCTTTCGATCAGTCGCGAAGAGAATGTAATCCGTGAGATATTTCGCAGCGGGGCGAACGGTTATTGCCTGAAAGATGGCCCGATAAGACATTTGTTGGATGCGATCAATTACATTCTCGACGGCGGGACAATATCTGACGCCTTTGATCAGGCGTGAAGCTATTGATAACAAAAAGGAAAAGAAGGATCCGCTCACCCAATTAAGCAAGCGCGAGTTTGAGGTGTTCTCATTCCTGGTCGACGGAATGCGCCCCAAAGATATCGCGAAAATATTAGAAATAAGTCCTAAAACGGTCGATACTTATCGCGCTAACATCATGCGAAAGCTCGAGGTGGAAGGGATCGCGGGCCTGGTGCGGTTCGCGATCCGCGAAACCTTCAGTCGACTTCTGTTCCCAACTGAACCAGATCGGTCAGGAGCGTGACCGCAACTGAATCTCCATAGGATATATCCTAAACGCTAACCAGGCAATACCTGAATTAGAAAAGTTTAAACAGTGGCAAAGTTCATCAACATCCTCGCGGCGTCGGTTGGAGGCGGCATCCTGCTCGGAGCCGGCATCCGGCTGGGCGAGGCGATCGTGGGCCGGGAGCCGGCGGCGCGCGATTCGGAGGCCAGTGGCAGACTCCAGACGCAGCTCTGTGCGCTCGAAGATCGTCTCGCTAATCTGGAGGCGGCCCCAGGCGTCGGCGACACCCGCGGTAAAAAGCAGCCTGCAGTAGTTGCCATCCGATCGGAATTGGGCAGAGAAGACGAGCGCGTGGCAGCTTTGAGTCAAATCGACGCGCAACTTCGCGTTGAGCTACGCGGCTGGCTTGAGCAGAATGTGGGCTCACGCATGGCCGATGTGGAAGCGAAATTGAGAGCGGAATCAGACGAAGCGCGAAGGCAGATGCTCGACGCTTTCGCGGAGAGCGTCCAGACTCGGGTTACGCAGCGGATTTCCCGACTCGAAGAGGAGGTAGCGGGCCAGTCCGCAGCCATGGCGGAATTGCGGGATTGCTCTCTTCGCACGGAACAGAGTCTGCAAAAGCTCCTGGGGGGCCTGGATCGGCTGCTGGTACCCCGGCCGGTTTCCCCGCTTGCCGATTTTGCCTCAGACGAGAAAGCGGTCGGGCGCAATGGCGAAACGGTGGACGATTCCTCGCATCTCGAAGGCAAGCCAGAACCTCCGCGGGCGGCACTGGATATTTGAATCGACCGCGGAGGTAGCACTGAGCGATCCCGCGGCGCCGAAACAATAGGCGAACACCGGCGCTGGGCTATCTTCGGGTGATCCACTTTGGTGGGACAGTTCAAGGCGACAGCGTAGTGATCATCGTTGCAGTACTTCATTTCACGCTAAAATGGCATCACATCTCGTGATCATCGATCAAGCAGCGGATATCAGCCGCGCACAGATTCACACTCAATGGTTTCTTCCGAGAAAAGTCACGATCCTGCTGGTCGACGAAGATGCGTTGCGCCGTGACGGACTGGCCGCTGTCCTTCAGGGAACGTCGCGGTTTGAAGTGGTGGCGCAATGTCCGGATGGCGAGACGGCGATCGATCAGATCCGCAGGCTGCAGCCGGATATCGCCGTCATCGATCTGAACCTTCCGCGGTGCACGGCATTGAACTGGTGGAGGCGGGTGCGCGGTGAAGCGCTCGGCACCAAAATAGCGGTTCTGTCGGGCACTGCCGACGATGAGATCGTGCGGGGGGTGGTTCGCGCGGGCGGCGACGGATGTCTCCTCAAGAACGGCCCGGCCCGTCATCTGATCGACGCCATTTCCTACGTGCGCGACGGCGGCCAGTATTTCTCGCCCCAACTAAGGCGGGACGGCCGTGACCGGCACCTACTTCAGGAGACACCCCGCGTCGTCACCGAGCGAATCATTTCGGAGCGCGCCGCGCGCGCCAGGACTTACGAAGACGGCGATTCCGACGAGCAGCCTCCCGCCAGCGCCGACACAAAGACGAGGCTGCA
The DNA here is from genome assembly GCA_963809655.1 of Terriglobia bacterium. Classification (GTDB taxonomy): domain Bacteria; phylum Acidobacteriota; class Terriglobia; order Bryobacterales; family Bryobacteraceae; genus BOG-234. The sequence continues at coordinate 80,016 of CAWEKQ010000035.1, forward strand.
AGCGGCGAGTCAGTACACCGACCGCAAGGATTACTCGACGGCTGAGGAGATTTACAAACAGGTCCTCAAGAGCGAACCGAGTAATGTTGAGGCGCTTAAGGGGCTCGCCAGCGTGCTTTGTCGGGAAGACAAGATCGACGAGAGCACCGCGATTCTGGACGAGATTCCGCGAAATTGAGTACGATCGGTGCTGAGATTTGACTTCGACCCCCCATCGAAGGGAAAATAGAAAGTTACCAACGTCCTCGTGCGGATGTGGCGGAATTGGCAGACGCGCTAGATTCAGGTTCTAGTTCTGTAACAAGAGTGAAGGTTCAAGTCCTTTCATCCGCACCAATGTTTTCAGTAGTTTACGGCGATTTTTCTAGACTTTCTTAGATTTTGCGGAACCTTGTTTTTTCGGCCTTCCGAAATGACCTCCGCGAGGGCGTTGCTCCATGCCTTTGATGCGGCCCTGACATCAGCGGGCATCGCGTGGCTGTAGACGGACAGCGTGATGTTCGGGTCGGCATGTCCGAGGCGCTGCGAAACGACTGGCAGCGGGACGCCTTCGCTGAGCAGCACGCTCGCGTGTGAGTGACGAAGCGAGTGCAGGGTGAAGCCTTTGAGCCCGGCTTCCCGCATCAGTTTCTTCACCCGCAGGCCGATGTTGTTCGGAGACCAGTAATATCCGTTCGGCTGGCAGAAGACGAGATCGAGATCGCGGCGGTATTCACTCCCGAAGTTCGCCCGGTCGCGCTCCTGCTCTTCCCGGTGCGCGCGCAGCGTTTCGATGGCGAAGTCATCGAGGCCGATGTGGCGCGTCAGGCCGCTCTTGGTGCTCTTCACCCGCAGCGGGGCGTTGCGCGTCTGTTCGATTGACTTTGAAATGGTGACCGCACCTTTTTCGAAAGACTGGGGGACCAGATGAACGCACTCGAACCGATCTGGATCGGCGCGAAGAAGAGCAGGTGTCACCTGGAAGGCGAATGGGCTGGAGAGATCGATGGGCCGCTCCAGAATTTACTTAAAGGTCTTCACAGGTTCTTTCAATGGTGGAAGGATAACCTTCCGCAGAATCGAATTACACATCACCCGAGTCTTCCTGGAAGAGGGACTGACCGAAGCGGAACGGGTGTTCCAGGACCCGGAGATCCTCAACAGCGCGAGCTTGCATCATGAGGCTGTGTTGTTGCTGAAGGCCGCTTTCCCGATGCTGACCGCGGGAACCCAGAACCACGTGCTTTCATGGATGGATGCCGGACCGTCGCAGGAGTCCGTTCGCCGTTGGCTGGAGTTTGTCGGCGCGGAGGCAACCGATGAAAAGATACGCGACTACTCGAACCGGGAACGGCGCGATCATTTCTCCATAATCGAAGGGCAGCTTCCTGAACCCTACCGCCTCAAATATGAACAGTTGAAGATCGAACTGGGTACGCCGAATCCGCAAGAGCGCACATCTTCCCCGCAGTTTGGCGCGATCAGTGCCCAGTCGCCGAAATCGGCGGAGGAACTGGCCCTAATGCCAGTTGGTGACGTGCTCGATTTCCTTACCTCCTGGGTACCGGGTCAAGACATCTTCGGGCCGACGGCAGATGGCCTCGGCGGCGCCGTCGCGGGAGTCGTCTCCGAACGGCCTGCTGAGTTTGCAATCGTCGCCGACAACTTCAAACGTCTCGATCCTACGTATGTGCGGTGCTTCTTCGGTGCTATGAACGCGGCACTGAAGAAAGGGTTGGCTTGGGACTGGCAGCCAGTACTCGAACTGGCGTTGTGGGTGGTTAGCCAGCCACGGGAGATCGAAGGGCGGAAGGGTGGGATGATGGTCGCCGACCCCGATTGGGGTTGGACGCGTGATGCCCTGATTGACCTTTTGTCAGTGGGCTTCGAAGCTGTAAAGAAGCAGCCTCCAGACTACCGGCGCCCGTACTGTCATCGTCCTCTGGTGTGGGAAGTTCTTCGCCCGCTCACGGAAGATCCCCATCTCTCGATCAAGGACGAACTCAGCGAAAAGTTCGATCCAGCCTTCCTTTCCATCAATTCGACGCGCGGGAGGGCGATTGATACGGTCGTGGACTACGCCTGGTGGGTGCGCCGCTGCACGGATGCGGATCGAAAAGAGGCAGGACACCCGCTTCGCGAAATTCATCAACCTTCCGGAGTTGCTCACGATGTTCCGTACCGTCGCGGACGTACAGACCGCCGACATGCTCAACCTCCCACGACCCACCCTGGACAACGGTCGACCAGCCATAGTCGCGGCACCCGCAAGCCCGGAACTTAAAGCGTTCATCCGCACTCTGACGGAACGCGCGGAGAGGCAGCGCGTCGATCCCGCGGTGGACAACATGCTCAAGATCACGGGCGAGGGACGCAAAGCGGCGCTGGATATGCGCCTCGTGCAGCCCGGTTCCGAGCCGCAGCAGGAGACCAAGGTCGATTTCGCCGTTTCGCGAATCTTCAAGATCTGGAATGACACCCGGAATGAGCGTTCCACTCAACTCGTCTTCAGCGATCTTTCCACGCCGAATCCTGAGCGATTCAACGTTTACGAGGACGTCCGGACGAAGCTCGTCACGGCCGGTATTCCCAGCTGGATCTGGACAAAGGCGATCAACAGGCCGCGGACTCTGCGCCTGAAATCAACGAAGACCCCGAGCGGGAGAAAATCGCCGCGGCAGCGGCACCCAGCCCCAGTGAGGTGGCGAAGATGGCCGAAGCTTATATGCGAGCGGCGGGGAGCGCGATTCGAGAAATGCCAATCCTCCAGCGAACACCACCGGAAACGGGGTCAGTCACCGGCCGGGCCGTTGCGAAGGACGAAGCGCATGTCGCCGTTGCGACCGCCGCTAACCGCTTTATTGTCGTTGAGGCGACCACGCTGAACCGCGATATTCAAATCGGAGAACGTTTGTCCCTGCTTTTTTCCAAAGGTCGAGCTTCGCTGGACAACGACCGCGGCCTCGAAAGATGACGCCAGGGTTGCGCGAATCTGCTTTCCAGGTTCTACAGTGGCGTCGCCGCCATGACAGCCGCGAACGCTTAACCCACGACTGACCCCAACCAATCGTTGTGGTGTTCCTGCGGGGCGCCGGGAATCTTCAGGCATTCGACCTCATACCACCGGAGTTCAGCTCCCGAGCTTTTGATGGAGTCCGCGCCGGCAATCTCGATGACCTTTTCGTTTCATTCTGCCCGCCAGTTCGGGCAACGCTTCGCTTCCATGAGAGTCTGGTCGTGTCAACCGTAATGCCCCAGTTTGTTGTCTTCGTGCCGAGCGGAGCCTGTCAAGGCCGCGCGGAGCGCGCCCGGAGGGCTTGGCCTTGACAGGCGAGCATCGGCCCACGCTGGTAAAGGCGGGGGCATGGGCTGAAAGACCACGCCCCCCTGCCACGCGGCGAGCGGGAGGAGGGTCTGGGAGGGGGAACGCCCTCCCAGAATGCTCGGGTGTAATCCGCATCCCGTGTTGCGCCGGCGTGCTTTTCCAGTCGGCGCTGGCGGTCTTGTACGCGTCCTCGACCGAATGACCTGACCGGGACCAGCGCTGCTCCGCAGTCGCCCGAACTTTTTCCCGTCTGCGCGAGCCGCCCGCGTTTTGCCCCGCTTCCATACGCACTCTTTGTGGGTGAAGGTCACCCGGTGCTTGCAGGTGTTCGAATTTATGGGCGCTGCAGTCTTGACGGCGTCCTTAAACCGGTTGCCCCGGAATAGAACAAGCGAAGCGTCGCAGTCGCCCGAACGCGGAATGGGCCTTGCAGATCAGATCATAATTATGTCCGGGTCATGCCGCCTTTTCGGTCGGCGGCTGGCGCAGTGGCCTGTAGCTCTCTCCCGAGACCCACAGCCGGTGAAGAAGAACGGCCAGCTTTCGCGCGACGGCAGTCAGCGCGCGTTTGCGTGACCCTTTGCCCTGGCCCGCCAGTTTGAGTCCCCACCGTCGCAGATCGGTATCTGGGCCAAAGGCTCCGAGGATGTAATGTGCAGACTGGACCAGAGTGCGTCGGAGCAGTTCGTTTCCATTCTTTGTGATGCCCAGTTCGGGGTTGCTCCCGCCAGATTGTTTCTGCGCCGGCTTCAGACCCAGATAACACCCGACGTCCCGGCTGCGCCGGAAGCGCTGCGGATCGCCCATACAGAGAATGAACGTCATGGCCGAAAGTGTGCCCACACCGGCCACCTGTTTCAGTCGTCGCACCGTATCCGGATAACGCGTGAGAGCCATGTGTTCGATCTGGGCGTCGTAACCTGAGATCGCATCGGTCAGCGTATCGATCTGAGTGAGGATTGGTGCCAAAGCCGACTTGAGCTCATCCGGAACATGAGGGGCGCTTTTGATCGCAAAACACGCTGTCGCACATGAGGGCAACCTAACACCAAAGGGCTTCACCAGACCACGCACACTGTTGACCAGCTTCCCCCGCGTCCGCACCAGACCATCTCGCGCCCGAATCGAGGTGAGGTCCGCCTGCGCTTCTCGTGTTCGGTGCAGCACGGGTTTGAGCAAATCCATATCTGCGCGTCCCAGACGCGCCAGCAACATGGCATCGGCCTTGTCGTGTTTGTTTACGCTCTCAGTAATCAGCTTCAGACGCCGGGGATTCGCAATGATTACTTCGTGACCGTGCGCTTCAAGGATCTCCGCAACCCAGCGCGAATGGGTACCGACTTCAAGCGCCACCAGCCCCACTGGCCAGCGGCTCACGGCCTTTTCAAAAGATGATTGCGTCATGGATACGCGCCCCTGATCGATTGCCTTGCCTTCTTCATCGAGAACGCAGTAGTTACTGTACCGATCTCCCAGGTCGATGCCGACTGTTCGTTTCTTCATGCGGTATGCCTCCATCCACCGATTGTTGCTGACTTTCTCGGCAGACTCTCATACCAGTCTTGACGGCCTGATCGGCCTATACGCGCCTTCCCGCTGCCACTCGGGTTTCCCCAGGCTTCCTCCACTCCTCTTCGCTTCGTTTCGTGCAGCCCTCCGCTGCGCTCCGCTCGCCCATGCGGGCCGAGTGGGTGATCCCCCTCCGCTCGTTCTGCGGGAAGGAGCGTATTCGCATCGCTGGGGCTGCCCCGAACAAGACGGGCAGAAAAGGAACGAAAATGAAACTCCGAAATAATACCGCAACTACTCCCAGTCAAGGCGCAGCCCGAGAAGCCGCAATCCTTCAGGGTCTCGATCTCGTCAGCAGCCTCGCGAAACGATTCCAGCGCCGCGTGCCACCGTCCTCGGGGGACACCCAAAACCGGCCATACGTGGACACCTGAAAACCGGCCAACGAGATAGCTGAATCGGGACATTGAACTGGCGGAGAGATTACGCTCCGTCACGTGAGCAATGTCTTGAGCGAAGAAAAGAAACAGCAAGTCATCGCGCTGGGACGGCTGGGATGGTCGTTGCGGCGCATTGAGAGAGCGGCGCATATTCGCCGCGAAACCGCCGGAGCATATCTCCGGGCTGCGGGAATCGCGGTGCGTCCGCCGGGTGGGTGGGGACGGAATGCGGCAAAACCGGCCATAGAGGTGTCCACCGACTCTGCGGCCGAAAAACCGCCTCGGCAACCGAGACCGCAGCCCCTCGGCGAGCGCCTGCGAACCCTACCGGGAGGTCATTGAAGCCGAACTGGCAAAGGGTCGCAACGCGATGGCCATCTGGCAGGACCTGGTGGACGGCCACGGTTTTGCGGGGCGCTATGCCAGCGTGAAGCGCTTCGTGCGGAAGCTGTGCGGGTCTTCCGCGCCCGAAGCCCGCGTGGTGATTGAGACCGCTCCGGGCGAAGATTATGGTGAGTTCCGCGTCATGGTAAGAAGCGGCGCAGTATCGAGCTTTTGGGCTGGAATCTCCGCCGCGTCCGTCACATAATGCGCTACAGAGCCTCGAGCCACTCGATGAGGCTCGACGACAGAAGGGGCGTGGGTGCCTGGGTCGGCTGGGGGCCGTTTGCCGAGTCGAGAGCCTTGCGTTTCATCTCAAGGTCCGCCTGAACGTAGACCTCAGTGGATTTCAGATCGGCATGCCCAAGGAAGTCTTTGACCATGACAAGGGGAACCCCGGACTGGAGAAGGTGCATAGCCTTTGTATGTCTCATGGTGTGGGGACTGATTCCCACGCGTGCCAGAGTGGGCATGGTCGGTGTTGCCCGGCGCAAGTACTTCAGCAGAATGTAGCGCGCTCCATGCCGGCCCAGTCGGTTGCCCCGCCCATTTTGCAGGAATGGCTGTTGGTCGTTGAGTTGCCGTCCCTCAGCAGACAGGAACTGCTGGACCAGCCGTGCTGATTGGGGCAGTAATGGGCATAGCCGCTCGCGACGGCCCTTACCTCGAACACAGACGAATGGAGGCGATTCCAGATGAAAGTCACGCGGTGTCAGATCAAGCAGTTCCTGAATACGGGCGCCGGTGTCATAAAGGATGCTGAGGAGGACGTAATCGCGTTCTCCGTGCTTAGCCCGGCGGTCGATTTGCGAAAGCAGATGACCGAGTTCCTGCTCGCTGAGATAACCGAGTAAAGGGCGAAGCGCCTTCTTTGCGGGAACGGACAAGACGGGGCTACAGGTAGCCGCCAGAGCTGGCTCTCGCCCTGCTACGTAGCGAAAGAAGGTTTGGACCGCAGCCAAACGCGAGTTGCGCGTGCGGATCGTGTTGCCCCGGGTGGTCTCCAGGTCTGCGAGAAAGTCCAACACCACGGGAGCTGTTAGATCCTCTATAACGAGCTGATCGACGGAGCGGCGACACCGCGCGGCCGTAAACTGGAGCAGGAACTTTATTGCATCCCTATATGACGTGGATGTATGTGGGCTGACACCCCGCTCTACGGCGAGATAACGAAGAAAGAATGCCGAGAGCAACATGGGAAGCGTGGGCAGGTTCATCGAAGCCCGCCTTCGTTGATCAGGTAGCCGAAGCGGGCTTGATGTCGCCGGGTGATTTCACCCATGAGATCCCGGGTCAGTTGCAGGTAGCGCTGGGAACTGGCTAAGCCAACGTGCCCAAGGTATGTAGCCAGAAACGGCAATCTTGCGCCGAGATCGACGTTCTGTTCACACCACAACAGAAGCCGGAGAACGGCAAACGAATGTCGCAGGTCATGGAGACGAATGTGCCGGCTGCCGCTCGTGCGCTCAATGCCTGCGTTCTTCAGTGTCTGGTGGAAAGCTTCGCGCAAGGCGCTAATCGAATACCGTCCCCCGCGAGGGCTGGGAAAGAACGGCTTCTCAGGAGCACCGCCGGCGAAGTGCTTACCTACCAGCTTCTGGCAGTGCACCATGTGCTGAGCCAAGTCCGGGGCAATGGGAACTATTCTTGACTTGTCGAACTTGGTGTGGCGGATATGCAGCAGGCCTGCGTCGAGGTTGACATCGGCCTGGGTGAGCCGCAGAAGCTCTCCGGCTCGCAGGCCGGCAAGATACAGAACGCGCAAGGCAGTGCCCAGGACCGCGTCCCGAACCGGCGATGTTCGTCCTTGCGGCAACTCGGCGCAAGCTTGCAGGAAACGTTTGCCTTCGTCTCGGTTGAGGACCCGTGGCACAAATCTCTGTCGCACAATCCGCAACGAGCGGCGATCCGGTACGACCATACGCGTGTCTTCGAGACGCAGGAAGCGACAGACTTCGCGCATGAGCGTCAAGCGGTGTGCGCGCGTCGTCTCCGATTCAGTACTCCGTCGCGCCACGTAATCATGCACAATGGCCAGCGTGATAAGAGGGTCTTCCGGCGACAGGCGAGTGTTAAGAAAGCGGTCGAACTCGCGCAACGCGCGGCCCTCGTCTCTGTAGTGGTAGCCCATGGCGTGCTTCTGAGCGAGGAACTGCACCAGCTTTGAGGCCAACGGCGAGATGAGTTCGGGGGAGGAACTTGCTGGCAAGACGTTCATCGGGTTACCTCCTCCGCGGAGATGGCCACGCTGCGCAAGCCATCCACCTCGACCCGGGTGTAGCCGTAGGTGGTCTGGGTGGACGCGTGGCCCAGCACGTCGGCGATTGCTTTAAGAGGCTGTCCTGCAGCCAGCATCTGAGTCGCCAGCGTATGGCGAAATAAGTAGAGGCCGTGGCGCCCCGGTCGGTCGGCCAGACCCACGCGCCGAAGGGCATCGCGCATGATCGTGGCGAGGTTATTCTCGGCCGCGAACGGCTCGAACGGTGCACAGTGTCGCAGAAAGATAGTGCGGCTCGTCGATACTGGACGGCCGTCGAGCAAGTAAGCGCTGAGAGCGCCTGCGACTTCGGGTAGGAGTGGCAGTACGAGGGGCCTGCCAGTCTTAACCTGCCGTAGATCGATCCGCCCCTCACTCCAATAAATCTCGTCGAGAGTCAGTTGGCGAATGTCACAGGGGCGCAATCCGTACCGAGCCGCCAACACAAGAACCGCATAATCGCGCCGGCCGAGCGGCGTTGATCGGTCCACGGCCGCCAGGACGCGATCCACCTCGGTCTGACCCAGCACGTCTGGAAGGTTGACATATCGATACTGCCGCGGTCGCGGGACCGCATCAACTAGAGAACTGGAGAGGCATCCCTGTCCAGCGGCCCAGCGGAAAAAGACCCGGAGAGTGGAACCGTACGAGCGTCGAGGTGCTTTGTTACTGGCATTCTCGTAAAACTCACGAACGTGCAGTGGCGTAATCCGGTCAAGTTCCGTGACGCCGGCACCCTCCAAGTACCGGGCGAACGCCAACAACTTCTGGGTGTACTTCCTGGCCGTTTTTGCCGCCAATCCGCGATGCGTTTGCACAAACAGCAAATACGTCGTCAGAATCGGGGCGAACCAAACGGGGGTCGTGGGAGGGGAACCAACACGCCGGCGAAAATGTCCTCGTTCGTCTGTATCGAGAAAGATTCTGACAGAGGCTCGGAGAACACGGGAGCGGCTGGAACTCGTCTTCGACGTGCGCCGAGCTACATACTGCCGGACCGCGTCGGTGTCGGTGGTCGGCAAAGGCACGCCGCGCTCCTCAAGGTAGCGGGAGAAGCGCAGCCATTCGTGAAGATGCTGGCGGACTACTTCATTGGCATAGCGCAGGTCTAACAAACTACTTCCAACGTGGTCCATGCGCTTCTTGTGGGGTGACGTGCGGTACTGCGCGCACTCGTCACCAGAAAACCAGTCTGAGAACATCGGTAGACTCCTTAGAAAGTAAAATCAGAGGCCACAATATTCTCGTCGGGGGAATTATGGGAAGTACGGTATAGCCAAATCGCGGCGATTCGTCCGAAACCAGATGGGGCGACGTTTCCTTCTTACCATGACGCGGAACTCACCATAATCCTCGTTATGGAACGCGTTCCATAACGAAGAAGCGCAGGTGGACTACGGCACCGGCCCCATGGTGCGCGATCCGCAGACCGGAAAGTACAGGCGCACGCGGCTGTTCGTGATGACGCTGGGCCATAGCCGGAAAGCCGTGCGGCTGCTGGTATTCCGCTCCACCACTCAGATCTGGGCCGAGCTGCACGAGACGGCTTTTCGCAGATTGGGCGGAGCCACGCGCGTCGTGGTCCTGGATAACCTGCGCGAGGGCGTGCTGACGCCGGACATTTATGATCCGAAGATCAACCCGCTCTATGCCGATGTGTTGAAGCATTACGGCGTCGGTCGCTCTGCCGTGCCGCGTGCGGGATCCGGATCGAAAAGGCAAGGTCGAATCCGGCGTAGGCCACGCGCAGAAAACACCGTTGAAGGGGCAGCGCTTCGAGAGCCTGGAACAAGCGCAGGCGTATCTGGATCACTGGGAGGAGCGCTGGGCCGACACGCGCATTCACGGCACGACCAAGCGGCAAGTCGCGGCCATGTTCGCGGAAGAGAAACCGGCACTGCTGCCTCTGCCCGTGGAGCCTTTTCGCTATTACCTCTACGGCGAGCGCACCGTTCATCTGGACGGCTGCATCGAGGTCGAGGCCGCATACTATGGCGCGCCGCCCGGCTGGATCGGACGCCGCGTTCACGTGCAGTGGAATGCCGCACATGTGCGGCTAATCGATCCGCTCAGCGGGCAGTTGCTGCGTGAGCACTTGCGGCAACAGCGCGGACGCCACCGCATTCAGGAGCAGGATCGTCCCACACGAACACCGTTGAGCACGCAACAGCTGCTTCGTCGCGCCGAAGCCGCCGGACCGCACATCGGTGCGTTGTGTCAGGCCATGCATCAAAATCTGGGCGAGGAAGCGGTGCGCCGCATCCTCGGCGTTCTGAACCTGACCAAGAAGTATGGCGTCGCTTCTACCGATGAGGCCTGCGCGATGGGACTGGAAACCGGCGCAAGCAACTATCACTTCGTGCGTCGCTACCTGGAGCGCAACCCGCAACTGCCGTTGAGTCTGCGCCAGGTCGATCCGCTGATCCGCCAGCTCACTCTCTATCGCGACCTCATCGAAAGCCGAACCCAAAACTCAAAACAGGAGAATCCATCATGAACCTCATCGAAGTCGAACGCGCCCTGCGGCAACTCCGCCTGAGCGGTATGGCCGCGGTGCTCGAAACCCGTCTGCGCCAGGCACAAGCCGAAGCCATGGCTCCCATCGACTTGATCGCGTGTCTGGTTTCCGACGAACTTACTCTGCGCACCGACCGTTTACTCCAACGCCGTCGTAAACAGGCCGCCTTTCGCGATGCCGACCGGACTCTCGATAACTTCGACTTCACCTTCAATCCGAAAATGAATCGCAGTCTGGTGTTCGACCTGGCCACCGCCGCATTCATCAACAAGCGCGAAGACGCATTGTTTCTCGGCCCCGGCGGAACCGGCAAAAGCCACCTGGCGCAGGCCATCGGCCAGTGCGCCATCCAGCAAGGCTACAAAGTGCTGTATCGCGAAACGCACATCCTGCTTGATGAACTGGCCGACGCGGTCGCCGGCGGCACCCGCAAAGAGTATATGGAATCGGTGGCCACCGTTCCGCTGCTCATCATCGACGACTTCGGTATGCGCAAACTGCCGCACACCGCAGCCGAGGATCTGCTGGAAATCATCATGCGCCGCTACGAACGCTTCAGCACGCTGCTCACATCCAACCGTCCGGTCGAGGACTGGGGCAAACTTCTCGGCGATGTTGCCGCTGTCAGCGCAATGCTCGATCGACTGCTGCATCACGGTCACGTGCTCAAGTGCGGCCCGCGCAGCTGGCGAACAAAGGCAACGGCATCATCATAGGACCAAGGCTCATTACTGCGAGGGCTCTGCCCTCGCGCTCCCGGGATTTATCGCTTTTCCGCCAGAATGGCCGACTCTTCAAAGGTTAAGGGCTTCTGGACTGGAGCATCCAGTTTGGGAAACACGGGCCGTTCACGCATTCGCTACGCTATATTGGGGCCGCTGAAGGGTCGCGCCGGTGGACGATTATGGGATACCTCGGACTTGTCGCTATGGCTGGCATCATTGTCTGGAGCCTGTTATCGGAGCGAAAGCGGACAAAGCAGATTCGGCATTACGCGGAGAGCACGGGGCTCACATACATAGGTACAGCTCTGCCCAAAAGCTTTCCGTTGAGCCAGACATCCGTTAGCTGGGCCAGCTCGATACAGAACGCCGTTGCTGGTGACAAGAACAACAAGGAACTGCTCATCTTCGACTGTCAACTCGGTACTGGCAAAGGCCGTCGAATGCTGACCGTTGTGGCTGTTCGCGGATCAGCGGAGAGCTTTGGAACTGCGCGGTTTGGCCCAGACCTGACCACGGAAACCGTCGATGGATGGACGCTGATTCACCGTCCCCCTCGATTCCTTTCTTTCAGCGGCGTCTTACCCCTCGAAGAGATCGAGGCGCTTCTCTCAGACAAATAAAGGGCGACTGACGTCGCCCCCGACCATTCTGGCCGCTGGTCGGCGCTCCGGTCGCATCCCTGCGTTGCCGTATCCTCCGCCCAGGTGAGGTCAGTATAAAACAGCCGGGCTAAGTCTGACAAACCATTTGACCGAACGCCATCTTCCAAGTTATAAATAATCTTGTCCTGATTCAGCTGTCCCGTTGGCCGGTTTTGAAGTGTCCATCTATGGCCGGTTTTCAGGTGTCCACCGAGGCCACCGTGCGTCACTTTTGACGATCTGGCCAGCGCGGGTACCGTCGGACTGATCCAGGCCGTCGACCGTTTCGACCACACACGTGGCCTGAAGTTTAAGACATACGCTCAGCATCGAAATCTCGGGCGCTATGCTCGATTTCCTGCGCAGCGAAGATCCGCTTTCGCGCACGGAACGCAATCGCGCGCGGCAGTCCTCCGGAGTCGGCGTCGCGCCGGTCACGGTGAGCCTCGATCTCATCGCCCTGCGTCGCCTGGCAGCGCCGGCACAGCCCGCATTCACGACGCGCCGCGAAGTTCAAACGGCCCGCCGATGCCTCTCACCGAGGGAAGATCGCGTAATCGCGCTGTTGTTCGACTTAGGCTGGCCGCGAGGTCGCGGCGGAACTGCGCGTCAACGAGAGCCGCGTCTCTCAGATCAAGCAGCGCGCACTTTCAAAGCTTCGCTCGCATTTGTAGCCTGCCGGCTTTACACGGGCCGCATCGGCGGCCCGTGTTCCTCAATGATCGGCGTTGCCGCCGATGATTGGAATGCCGTATCGTGGTATTAGCTCTATGATCCAAAAAACCGAGCTTACATGGGCGACCGTAAACACCCAGGACCCGGCTGAAATGGCCGAGTTCGACGAGCACGAAGAACGGAAGGCCGGGGAGCGCGTAAAGACTGCGTTCAAACGGCTTCGGGATCTCGGCATCGTTGATGCAAACGGCGAACTCCTTACCCATGAATTACCGCCCGACATGCTTCCGGGGGCGAAACGCGACTTCGGCGGTTGATTTACCCCAAGGTGAATGCGTCCCAAAATGATCGTAGTTGCCGGTCCTCCCGGCAGTGGGAAATCTGTGGCTTTCCCCGTCGATAGTTTCGGCGTCGATTCGTTCAATGCCGATGATCGAAGCGCGCAGTTGAACAATGGCTCTTATCAAGGTATTTCGCTGGAAATCCGGGCCATTGTGAACAAAGAGTTTGAAGGCTTCGTCGAAGACCACATTCGGAATCACAAGAGCTTCGCGATCGAAACCACGCTGCGGAGTGACATCACATTTCGTCAGGCGGGCCAGGCACGCGCCGAGGGTTTTGAGATCCAGATGCGCTACATCGCGCTGAACGGCTTCGCCCAAAATCTGAAACGTGTGATCGCGCGGGCTCTCGCCGGGGGCCACTCTGCAAACCAGCGGACCAATTACAAAAGATTCACGAGGCAAGTCTGAGGAATCTGCCGAAGGCGATTCGGGAGGTGGATCGGATTCAGGTTTACGACAATTCCGCCCCGGATCGACGGCCGAAACGGGTCCTGTCCGCCCAAAGCGGCAAGGTTACGTATCTTCACCCGTCACCTCCAGAATGGCTGGAAGCAGTCCTTGCAGGCAGCGAGTTTCAGATCCACGAATAACGATCTGTCCTGATCGTGAGATACTGGCACTTTCTTTTCGGACTGGCAACGAGCAGATCATGGTGTGAGCGCAAAAAGGAATTTACAGCGTGGGGGAGACGGGTTGGGGTTGCCCGGCACCCGACTCACAAAGTGGGTCGTGTGCGCAGGCTGTGGGGATCGTGTCCTCAGGAGTACGCTCAAGCTCCATGTGGAACAGTTCTGCGGCGCGTCACCTCAAGTGAGTGCCGCCCGTTCGATTCCGGTCGGGATTGCGCCCATTGCTCTTCCGATGGAAACCTGCCCGATGTGTTCCCTTGAAGTCGAGAAGACGAAGATAATTCAGCACATTCTGAAATGCCCTCGTCGACGCCGGCGTTCGCAGACAACAACCACAAGAGCCAGAAAACCAGCCAGTAAAAAAACCTCGAAGAAGAAGAAACTGAGCGGTATTCAGATCGTGAATGATCGCCCGTCACGCGGCCCCTACACTTTTGTCACAAACACCCGCCCACTACAGGGGGGATCGCCTGGGACAGGGAAGCGGGGCTGACATAGTAGCTCGCTGCTGCGGCCAGCGCGGCGGCAGTGTGTCGCCTCCGGCCATAGTACTAAAATCGAAGCTTACCGCCCAGATCGTTGTGGCTATGTCACCCCCATGCCTCTATCGGCCCGCCGCTGGAAACAATTCGCCGAATCGCGTTACGCGCATGAGCGCGAGGCCCTCGATTTCCTCCGCGAGGCCCTGCCTGATCGTGACCCGATTTTCGTCTACACGAATTTCGAATTCATCGGCGACGACGGCTCTGTAAACGAAATCGACGCCCTAGTCGTCACCCAGGCTGGCGTCTTCCTCCTCGAACTGAAGAGTCGCGGCGGGATCGTCACCGGCAACCGCCATCTCTGGGACTGGAACAAGGACTGCCGAATCATCACGGTGGATAGCCCGCTGACTCTGGCAAACGCTAAAGCCCGAAAACTCGCAGGCTTACTCGATAAACAGAAAGCATTTCGCGGCGACCGAGCGCCCTGGATCGAGGCCCTCATCTTTCTTTCGGCACCCGGCATCAGCGTTCGATTCCCCGATTCTGAGCGCATGCGCATCTGCGAACGCGAACCGCGCGACAAGCGAGCAGGAATCATCCCGGCGCTCCTTCAGCGCGATTTCTACGGCAACGAATCCGCGCGTGGCCACTACCTCGATGCCGGAGCCGCCCGACGAGTCGCCAAGGCACTCGACGAAGCCGGCATCCGCCCTTCCCAACGGCAGCGGAAAGTGGGCGACTACGTTCTCAAAGAACTGATCGAGGAGAACCCCCTCTTCGCCTACCAGGACTTTCGGGCCGAACACCCCACAACGAAGGCTACACGCCGCGTCCGTGTCTACAATGTCGCTGGCAAAGACAAAGCCGCGGACGAATCGATCCGCCGATCTGCCCTTCAGGAATTCCGATTACTGGAAACACTCGAACACCCCGGAATTCTCAGCGCCCGAGAGTTCTACGAGCACGACCTTGGCCCTGCAATCCTGTTCCGCCGCGAGCCAGATGAAGTCCGTCTCGACCACTAGAGCGCTCACCGGAAATCGATATTGCGTTCGATTTCGAGCGGCGCCTGCAGGCCGCGTACCGGGTTCCGAGCTATCTCGTAATTGCGACCGGAGGCGTTCCCCGTAGGGAAGGGGGCGTGGAGTTGCATGGTTCGTAGGATGTTCGAACCGACTCCAAAT
>CAWEKQ010000036.1:0-9278 GCA_963809655.1 Terriglobia bacterium
CATCATTAGCGGGCTGCGGCCAAGGGCGTTCAGATGCGGCCTGGCGAGCGCAATCAAGCCGCCTCGGAACTTGAGTCAAGCCCATGCGCGCGATGCGTTCGGCAAATCGCCGATCGGACCGCAGAGCATCCCATTGAGGGCCGACAGCGAGATGGACCAGACCCGGGTCGTGTCTTTCCATAGCGCGATCCAGGAACTCGAACGCTGTGTCAGGGTTCCCGGCATCGCTGTAGACAATGGCCGCCTGTATGGCGGGAAAAGCCTGCGGGTGGCTCGATATCCGCTGTAGAATTAACGCGCGCACTCCGGCAGCGCCACTCGCCGAATATGCCTGTTGGAGAGGCGCCAGCGCTTCCGGGGGCACGCCGTGTAACTCGGCGTGCCTGATGTTCTCCGTTAAATAATGCTCGAAGTCGCCCTTTTTCCAATAGGCTCCGGCGAGGAATTCGCGCGCGTGAGGATGCCGGGGGTCCAGCTCGAGCGCTTTGTTCGCCCACTCGATGGCGTCATCGTACCGAAGCTGGTTCCAGTACGACATGGAGATTTGCAGATGGACCTGCGGTGAAAACGGATCACGCTCAAGAGCCTTTCGCTTCGTCGCAAGCCCCGCGTCCAGTTGCCCCAGGGCGTCGAGCAATTGCCCGTAGAGGAGCAGAGCTTCGGTGTGACTTGGGTTGAGTTCGAGGGCTCGTTCGAGACTCTTCTTCGCGCCTGCCCAGTTCCACTCGCTGAAGAACAGGACGGCTCCGAGTGCGGTCTGGGCATCGGCGCAGGCGCTATCCATTGCGAGCGCGCGCAAGGCGGCGGTCTTCGCGGCCGCGTACGCTTCGACGGGCGGCGACAAACGGAGTTGAGCCTGCGCGCAGCAGGCCAAAGCCATGCCGGCGTGCGCCGCCGCATACGACGGATCGAGCTCGATCGCTGACTGGAACGCTTCCACTGCCTTTTGAACGTCGAACATCGACATTTTCAAGAGGCAGGCGCGCCCGTGTCCAAACAGCTCGTAGACTTCGGGTCGCGGCCGGCGGGAGTTCGACTCGCGAAAGCCGTCTTGATGCTGATCAGCATCCTGGCGCCGGGTTACTTCGGGTGAGAAACGGTAGCCCGAGCGTGAAACCGTTTCGATGATGCGCGGCGATCCTTCTCCATTACCGAGCGCTTTGCGAAGAACCGAAATGTAGACGGAAAGAATTCCCTCTTCCACGTGTGACTGCGGCCAAACCAGTTCCAGCAATTCACCGCGTGTGACAAGCCTTCCGGCGCGGCGAACAGAGCAAGCAACACATCGTAAGCCCTGGGTTCAAGAGGAACGTTCCGGCAGCCCTTCGACAATCGCCTCTCGGCCGCCTCCAGTACGAACTCACCGAATTCGTACTTCTCGGGATCTGCCATGAAGATTAAGCGAATCTTAGCAGAATCTTCAGGACTGCACCCAGCGGAAGGGCCGACGATTGAGATCGAACGCGAGATCCAACACGCGGGATCGACCAGGGAGATATCGAAATGAAGGACCCATTTGTCGGGACGTGGAAACTGAACGTCGAGAAGTCTGAGTTTGACCCGAACCATCGGCCCACGGCTGGAACCATGACCGTTGAACTCGATGCGGAGGGTTATTATCTGCAAAAGGCGGAGGGCCTCAACGCGAAGGGGGAGAGCGTGGTGGAAAGGCCGATGAGATTTATCACCGACGGCACACCGCATCCTGTGCCGGGGTTTGCAGGGTTGACCTATGTCGCGGCGAGGCCGGAGGCGAACACAATGACGAGTGAGGCGCGGAAAGAGAATGGAACTGTTATCGGCGGTGGCACGACTGTTGTCTCCGCGGATGGCGCGTCGAAAAAAGTCACTACTTTCGGTTTCGACACTCAATTGCGGCAGTTCCGGCAGACGACGGTCTGGGACAGGGCGTGATTCGCGTGGGCAACTGATCAGTAGCCAGCTTGTTTGTTGACCACGTTCTTCAGTGGCTCGCCGTTGCGCCAGCGTTTGAACTGATCGACGAAAAACAGCACCGCGTCTTCCACCCAACCCTCCACGTGATCGGCGCAATGAGCCGAGAGCAGCACGTTGTCGAGATCCCAGAACGGGCTGTCGGCAGGTAACGGTTCGGCATCGAACACATCGAGCGCCGCACCTCGGATACGCCGCGTCCGCAGGGCTTCCACCATGGCGGTTTCATTAATCACGGGGCCGCGGCCCACGTTCAGGATGACCGCGGTGGGCTTCATCAGCTCGAATTCGCGCTTGCCGATCATGCCTGTGGTTTCCGGCGTGAGGGGCGCGGTCACCGCGACGTAATCGCATTCGGGCAGCATGGCGTGCAGGCCGTCGGCGCCGTAAACGCGATCCACGTGTTCGTCGCCGGCACGCGGCGCGGGATTCCGGCGCTGGGCCAGAACGCGCATGCCGAGCGACTTCGCACGCCAGGCCACGGCGCGGCCGATATCCCCGTGCGCCACGATGCCGATCGTCTGTTTGCGGATCTCAACTTTGTCGTAGACATCCCAGCGATGCTCCGCCTGCGCCTTGTTCATGCGGATCACATCCTTGGCGAAATAAAGGATGCCCAGCATGATGAACTCGCCCAGGGACTGGCTGAAAACGCCCGAACCGTTGGTGAGAGGAATCGGGCTGGCGACGAGTTCGGGGAACAGCGAACGGTCGAGCCCGGCGTACATGGCGTGAATCCATTCGAGGCGCGGCGCTTCGACGAGAATGCGCCCCACGTCCGGCTTGGAGCCGGTCCAGTTGAACAGGACGCGCGCGTTCGCGACCGCATCCCCCAGCGCTTCAGTCGTTTTGCCGATCTTGAAATCGACCCCCGGACCGAGGTTTTCCAGCTTCCGCAATGCCGGAGCGGCGGGGTCCGCAAGCACGAGAACGGTGATATTTTCTGTCAAGAAAGCAAGCTACCATAATCGTTTGGGATTTCCGTGAACCGGGGCGAGTGTGGAAACGTAATCCCAGTGAGGAGATTGTCATGAGAGTTCGTGATTCCCGACATTCCCGACGCGGCGGTGTTCTTTTCGGGCTGCTTGCCAGCGTCGTAATCGTGGTTTGTGTGCTGACGTTCACGGGAATCTATGTCGCCCGCAGCATAAAGGTTGCCACACATGAGAGGCGGGACGGCAGCGATGTCTCAATCGATCTCCCGGGCGGCCATTTTTCCGTTCACGCTCATGAGAAGACAGGCGCGGTGGTGGCTGACATCCCACGTTATCCCGGCGCCAGAATGCGCGAAGACTCCGGCGGCAATGCGGTCTTCGAGTGGTCTTCGAATCGGGATGGCCGCGATAAAGGGTTCGCGGTATCGGCGCAGGACATGATTACCGACGATTCCGTGCAGCAGGTGGCGGACTTCTACCGCGAAGCAATTGCCCAACTGGCTGGTGACGAAAGACGGGCATGAAGTCCACATGGAGTTCAAGGACGGCGGGTACAAGCGCATCGTCTCGATCGAGTCGAAATACGATGGCACGCATATCGGGGTTGCCTCCTTCGGTCAGCCTGCGGCAAACTGAAGATACGCCTGCGACAGGCGCTTTATGCCTGAACGCCAAACTCCCGAAAACTGCAGCTGCGGCGCGACGCTCGTCGAGAAGTCCCGGTTCTGCCATATGTGCGGACGGCCGCTGTTTGAAGATCGCGGCGCCGGAAGTGACGCAGATCCCGCGGCAGGCGACCCCGCCGCGCCCCGCCGCGCCGGCCGTCGGCTTCGGCAATCCCATCGCACTGCGCGTGGCGGCCCTGATGGCGCTCGGGATCATGTTGGCGTTCGATATGATTTCTCTGGTCGTGGCGCACTCCAGATGCTGGGGTTTGCGGATGTTCGTGTGGGAATCGCCTGGACCGGCTGGTGTGGGGTTTGCTCTACGCCGCATTACAGGGTCGGGCTGGACAATTGCCGGGCGGGCGCGCCTTGGCTCGATCACGGGAGTTCTTGACGGCGCTGCGAGGCTACTGGTGATCAGCGTCGCTGACCCTGACTCGGCGGGCGAGCCAGGACTGCTTCAAGCAGTTCGCAGAACAGGATCCTCAGATGGCGCAGCTCGCTCAACGATCCAGCGACCCTGGCTGCGGTGTTCGCTGTTTGCGCTGGTGATCATTTTTCGCCATCGTCGCTGGCACGTGCGCCGCTGGCGGCGCGCTGGGCGCGAGGTACGTCAACCGGAGCAGCCCGAACACCCGGGTCTGACAGACGCATGCGAGGTCTCGCGTCGCTCGTTTTTGGCTTGTTTGCCGGCCTCACCCTGCTGGCGCAGCAGAATCCCGACGCCGGATTCACTGATACCCCGATGCTGCCGGATCTGCCGTATCACGTGCATGATCCGGCGCGGCCGCATCCGAAAGTGGTGACGCCGGGCGCGCTGGCGGGCCAACCGCCTTCCGACGCGATTGTTTTGTTCGATGGCTCGGGGCTCGCGAAGTGGAGCACGGCGCGTCTGGGGACTGCGGCCTATACGGTCAGCGCCGATCCGGCCCGCTGGAAGACGACTCCGGAGTATTTCGAGGTTGTTCCGGGTAGTGGCGACATCGCGACGAAAGAGAAGTTCGGCGATGTGCAGCTGCATGTGGAATGGATGGAGCCGCCCGGTGTCACCGGAACCAGTCAGAACCGTGGCAACAGCGGGATTTTCCTGATGGGGCTGTTCGAGGTTCAGGTGCTGGATTCCTACCGGTAGCCCCACGTATGCGGACGGGCAGGCAGGCGCGATGTACGGGCAATGGCCGCCGCTGGTCAACGCGGTGCGGAAGCCGGGCGAATGGCAGAGCTATGACATTGTTTTCGAAGCGCCGGCGTTTGCGGGCGGCAGGAAGACGAAGTCCGCGTATATGACGGTTTTTCTGAACGGCGTGCTGCTGCATAATCGCAAGGAAGAGATGGGGCCGACGATCTATCGCCAGGTTCCAAAGTATCCAGCGGATGGTCCTTCGGAAGGGCCGATTGTGTTGCAGGATCATCGCAGCGTCGTGCGGTTCCGCAATATCTGGGTGCGGCGGGTGGGACAGTACGACGAACCGGAAAAGCAGAATTAAATCCGAATCAAATGCCGTTGAATTCACTGCTGGTTTTGCTTGTACTTATGACCTTGACCCCGGCTCTCCCATCTTGGGCGCAAAGATCGGTGACTGCGCCGGTGCCCGTGGAACTATGGCACGTCGGCGATGATGTCTTGTCCGAACGCTTCGTCGACGCGGTCGATAAGGTATTCGGCGCCGCCACTGATTTCCGGATAAACGACTCCCACGACCGGGACACACTGATTGTCACAGTCCCGACGAACATTGTGCCAAAGCACGTTGGCAAACGAACATGTGCACTCTATAGTGTTGAGTTTTCGGCAATTGACGGCCGGATGTTTGGGCGCTCGCACAGGATCATGTTGGGACGATGATCTTGCGGTCTGCGCAGCACAGATACTCAAGTCTGCGCGAGGTGCAGCGCATCATCTCCACTAATTTGCAGTCACGCGGTGCGTGCCGCGCGGCAACAGGACTACACTCTCGGAAGGGACCACCTCGCCATCCACCTCGATCCGCGACGGCGTGCGGTCGAAGCGCGCGATAGCGCGGCTCTCGCTCGAATACTCGAACGTCACCCGTTTCGATTCGGCGGCGGCGGAACGCAGTTGAGCGTTGAGGTCGATCAGCGTTATCCCTTCGCGCTTCGGCGCCGGTTCGATTCGGTGGGATCCGGCCGGGAGGTAGATCGCCGTCGGCGATTGCACCGGCCAGGCCTTCCCGTCGACCAGGGCACCCTCGTCCGCTGGCCAGTTGAGTTCCAGATCGCGCGGAGATTCAAGGGTGACCTTGCGCTGGGCTTTCGAGTATTGAGTGACGACTGTCGACGATGCGGCCAGCATCCCGAGATCCGGTTTCAGAATGCTGTTCTCGAAGTAAAGCGCAACACGCGGAAATGCCGTCGAAGCAAGATGCACAAGTTCGAAAAGCTCGGTGCCGGTTTGCTGTTTCGTGGGGTAGACATCCTGATAGCGATCGACGATGTTGATGTCGATCGCCAGGCTGCCGGTGTGTACCGTCAGGGGTCGGTAGCGCTTCGCGATTTCGGGATAACGGTCAGGGCCGAGATTCCAGACCGTGGCCGGATCTTCAATCAGGAACGAGAACGAGTGCTTGTCGAGAAGCGGCAGAACGCGCGCGGCATCGGCGCCGATCGAATCCTTCATTCCCGTATCGAAGCGATCGTCGACGTGGGTAAGCATGATATCGAGGCCGGGGCGAAACTGGCGGAAGGATTCCACCGCGCCCAGCCAGTCTTCCTGCATGTTGTGCGCGAGCCCGGCGCGAAAATCGAGGAACTTGCGGAGCGATGCGGCATCCGAGCGCCCTTTCCAGAGATCGATCGGGTCCCAGCCGGATTGCGCGCGGAATTGGGCGCGCACATCGTTGTTCATGGGCGTGAAGCGGGCAGGCTTGCCGGCGCCTTCGAGCGATTCGAAGTAGAGTTCGGCGAGATTCACGCCATCCCAGTCGAAGCGCTCCATCATGTCTTTGAGACCGGCGCGGATGGCTGCGACACAATCGGCGTTTTGCAGGTTCATCAGCTTGCGCCAGTCGAGCTGGGCGTCCTGCAGCAGCGCGGTTTGCTCGCGCCATTGCGGATGATCGGCCCAGAATTTTTCGCTCACGTGGGGGAGTTCGACCCAGGCATAGACCAGCACGCCATGGCGATGGCAGGCTTCGATCAGGAGCTTCAGGTACTGGTCGCGTTCGGCGTCAGCGTCGTAGAAATGCCAGGAGGCCACATGCAGCGCAGCGATGCCGGCCTTGCGCCAACGCGCGGCGAGATAATCGGGATCGGCCCGCGTTCGATAGGAGTAGTCGAAGAAGGCCCAGAGGTGCGAACTGCGAACCACCGGGCCGAATCCAAGATCGGTGAGTGCCTGCATCAGGTAGGGGAAGCGTTCGTAACCGTGCGGACCAGGCGATGCCGCGACCCACAACACGGCGCCCGCGCCGATGCGCTGGCCAGCGATGAGCGGCGCGGACGTCCAGCGATCTTTTGCGAATACCCGGGTGTCGGAGGGCACCTTCGAAGCGGGGAAGTTCGATCGCTTTCTCCCAGATGATGGGCAGGGAGGGGTTGTGGATGTCGACCAGGTGAACCACCGAGACTGTCTCGGTCTGGCCGCGATAACCGAAACTCGCAGCGAGCGGTGACGCGCCCTCCAGGATCAGGGCTGCGCCTTTCTCGACCTTGCTTTTCCATTCGACCGAGGCAGGAGTGTTAGCCCAACCTTCGCAGTTCAGATTGGTTTCGGACTAAATTCGGGTGGATCGCGGAAGTAAGTCCTTCGCTCTGAGTAAAACATTTTTAAAAGTGCTTGTAGTGCAGACCTACCCTCTGTTCAGGGGGGAAAGATTCTGGCATTCTGCAACTGAGAATGTTTCTGCGCAGCCACAATCGGATCAAGGATGGGAAGCAGCACCGCTATTACACGGTGGTGGAAAGCCGGCGTCTGCAATCGGGGAAAGTGGCGCAGCGGCAAGTGTTGTATCTGGGCGAAATCAACGACAGCCAACAAGCGGCATGGCGCAGGACGCTGGAGGTGTTTGATGAGACAGAGCAGCGATTCACGCCGCTGAGTCTGTTTCCGGAGGACCGCCCTGTTCCGGCCGACGCGATTGACAGCGTGCAGGTGAAGCTCAGCGAGATGAAGCTGGAGCGGGCGCGGCCGTATGGCAACTGCTGGCTGGGATGCGAACTGTGGCGGCAGTTGCAACTGGATCGGTTCTGGTCGGAGAAGATGCCGC
The DNA here is from genome assembly GCA_963809655.1 of Terriglobia bacterium. GTDB lineage: Bacteria > Acidobacteriota > Terriglobia > Bryobacterales > Bryobacteraceae > BOG-234. The sequence goes on from CAWEKQ010000036.1 coordinate 7,780, forward strand.
AAGGACGAGAAGGCGTAGCGTGGCCGAGGGTGCTGGAGCTGTTGGTGGTGAACCGGCTGATCGATCCGGGCAGCGAGTTTCGAGTGCACCGGCATTGGTTCGATCAAAGCGCCATGGACGTTTTGCTGGGGCAGGACTTTGCGGTTGCGGAGAAGGACCGGCTGTACCGGTGTCTGGATCGGGTGCTGGAGCATAAGCAGGATCTGTTCGTGCATTTGCAGCAACGCTGGAAAGATCTGTTCGATGCGGAATTCGATCTGTTGCTGTACGACCTGACAAGCACATACGTTGAGGGCGAAGCCGAACAGAATCCCAAAGCGAGATACGGCTACAGCCGCGACAAGCGGCCGGATTGCAAGCAGGTTGTGATCGCGCTGATCGTCACGCCGGCGGGGCTTCCGCTGGCCTACGAAGTGATGGCCGGCAACACGTCGGAGAAGACGACGCTGCGCGGCTTTCTGGACAAGATCGAAAGCCTGTACGGCAAGGCGCGGCGCGTTTGGCTGATGGACCGTGGAATCCCGACCGAGGCCCTGCTGCGGGAAATACGCACGTCGCGGCAGGAGACGTTTTACCTGGTGGGCACGTCGCGGGCGAAGATTCGGGAGTACGAGAAGCAGTGGCTGGAATTGCCGTGGCATAAGGTTCGCGAATCGGTGGAAGTGAAGCTGTTCACCGGGGATGGCGAGTTGTATGTGCTGGCGAAAAGCGAAGGGCGTCAGGCCAAAGAGATGGCGATGCGACGGAAGAAACTGGCGCGTCTGTTGCGGAAGCTGCGCGCCATGCGGCGGAGCTGCCCGAAACGCGATCAGTTGCTGATGCGCGTGGGCGCCGCCAAAACAGACGCGGGGCGGGCTTTCGGATTCGTGAAAATCAACCTGCCGCAGGCGGACCAGGAAGTGACGAGAGAGACGTTCACGTTTCAACTCGACAAGGCCAAACTGAAAGAGGCCGAACTGCGTGACGGCCACTATCTGCTGCGCACGAATCTGGTGGCGGAAGATCCGGCCGTGTTGTGGGATCGCTATGTGCAACTGACGCAAATCGAAGCGGCGTTCAAATGCCTGAAGAGCGATCTGGGCATCCGGCCGATCCACCATCAACTGGAGCATCGGGTGGACGCGCACATCCTGGTTGCCTTCCTCTCCTACTGTCTGACGGTGACGCTGCGGCATCGGCTGCGGATGCATGCTCCCGGATTGACACCGCGAGCGGTGCTGGAGAAATTGGCCGGCATTCAAATGCTCGACGTATCTTTTCCAACCACCGATGGCCGCCGCCTGGTCATGCCGCGCTACACCGAGCCGGATCCCGAGCAGGCACTTTTGCTTCATCACCTGAGCCTTATACTGCCCCAGCAACCGCCTCCGCGCATCACCACTGCCGCCTCGTCAAATCCCTTCGCCCAACTCAAAATGTAGTGCAGACCTTTGAGACAGGTTTGTTGAAAACAAAGGATCGCCAAGCTTAAAATCTGCCCAACTGCGAAGGTTCGGTTA
>CAWEKQ010000037.1:0-423274 GCA_963809655.1 Terriglobia bacterium
CCGGCGAGTTGGCCGTGCAATTCCGTGTGTGTTCCGGCCGTTCGCTTCTCCAGGATTCGTGTCTCCCGCTCGATCGTTGGATGCTCGAAACGCAGGTATAAACTCCGGCGACGCAGCGGGTCGCCGATACGGCGGACTTCGTTCGAGGTCAGCACAACGAAGGGTCTGCTCTTCGCTGTGATCGTGCCGATCTTGGGGATGGAGATTTGCCAGTCGCTCAGGATTTCGAGGAGTTCCGCTTCGAACTCCTCGCCCACCTTGTCTATTTCGTCGATCAGAAGAACACACGGCTTTTCGTATAGAAGCGCCCTGAGCAGCGGGCCTTCCTGGAAGAACTCGAGTGTATGGAGTTCGCGGCGCAGAGATGCCCAACCCGCATCCGAAGCGTTCCCCTGCGCGTTCAGGTAGAGGCGCTGCAAAGACTCGTCAAACTTGCCAATGGCCTTCTCCTCATTGATGCCCTCGTAGCATTGGAGGCGCTCAATCGTGGTGTCCGCCGCGAGAGCGACTACTTTGGCGAGTTCGGTCTTCCCGGAGCCAGGCGGTCCCTCCGCGAGGACCGGCTTGTGCATTTGCGCGGCCAGATAGATGACCTTCAACGTCACGGGATCGGCCACATACCTCGCGGCATCCAGTCTCTCGGACAGCTCTTCGATCGAGGCGAACACGTACCTCCGCTCCTTGAAGCCCCATGTTAGAGCGGAATCGCTGCAGAGCTTCCGATTGATTCTGTGTCCCGGCGCTCAACGAACCACGGCGCCGGGACGCAAGCCCTTCGAACTCAGCCATCGGCGACGATCGCGTCGGCTTCTTTTGACTGGACCCACTTTTACTCATACCTTCTATTCGAGTAACCAGCCCAGGATGGGCCCAAACCGTAGTTGCGGCGCCTGCGCCTGAATTCTTCGAGTGGACCCACTTTTGCTCAATCCTCTTTCTTCAGTCGAACTGGCGGACGAAAATAGATTTTCTTTATCGAGCGGACCCAGTTTTACTCATTCCTCGCGGCGCGGTCGAGACCCTGAGTGCCGTCCAGGCGGTAGCGGTTCAATTCATCATGGTGGACCCACTTTTCCTCATTCCGTGTGGCCACGTGCGTAATGCGCTCGCCGCATGAGCGTTCTAACGTGTCGGAGCGATGAGGTATTCGAAGTCGGGGAGTACTGAAAAGGGTCGCGCTGGAGGTTCGACTCGCTCGCCCAACATCGTGATCCGGTTGGCGTTCAGATTGCCGAGGAAACGCCCCCCGTCTGACAGGTGCTGGACCCGGAGCGGATCAAGACCCATCAGGCGTGCGCAGGTTGCATCCGCGGCTACTGGATCGTCGGCGAGCACGATTTTCCCAAGGTCACGCGCGGTTCCCTGCAGCGGGCCGTTACCTTCCATGGCCGTGATGCCGTCTGCGATCACGAAATGGATCGGAACCGTCGCACAAATATCGAGAATGCATTCGTGGATTCCGTGCCAGTGGAGCAGATTCTTCGGCCAGCCATACTTCATCCCGGGCACGATGCCGAACATATTCTTCAGGCTCAGAGTGACGCCAGCCCAGTGATGAGTCTTCACCTTGGGCATTGAGACGATGAAATCGGAATCGAGAACGGTGCGCGGCAACCACAGCTCTCCGAGGCCGCTGTAGTCAGCCTTCAGCTTCACTCGCACGAGTTCGTCGCGGTTGAGGTCGACGAAGTCAATCCGCCGGTCCGCGAGATGAGGTTTCAGGTTCGCAGCCTGTACTACGAGCTCGGTGTCGCGTTGATGGCCCGGACCTTCACCGATCAACGACCCTGGCGGCGCCCAGACGAAGGAAGCAACGGGCGGCCGCTCCGATGATGTTCGCGTTCGTGTTTACCGGACCCGGCAGGTCCTCCACCAGATTTGGCTTGAGGAGAACCCTCTTGCCAGCCACGTTCAAACGGAACAGCCGCAATCCGTCCATGAGGAGCGCGTCGATCTTCTCGGAATATTCGGATGCATTCAGAATCGCTACAAATGACCGAGACCTTCGATAGGACACCGAATGCTTCGGCCAAAACCAGTCGGCCGCCACGCCTGTTGTCGCAGCCATGCCCGCCGCCGAGCCGACGAAGCGTCGCCGATCGATACTCATCGGAGCACCATGAACGGATGAATCATCTCTCCGCATCTCAGCGCCAGAATCGCGGTGGCGAGAGTCGCATTGTTCCGAATGTCGCGGCCGTCTCCGATGAGCGTCGCCAGTCTGGCCTTGAGATGGTCGACCGGTTCTTGATACACGAACAAGGCTGAGGATGCACCAGGCGAGACTCTCCACCGACTCGATGGCTGGCGGATCTCTGTTTGAGCCAGGCCAGGCTCGTGCGAATCACCGGGGTCCGTTCCTCGTCCTGCAGCGCCAATAGAGCAATTGCCGTGGCCTCTACGTGCGGCGGCAGCGGTACTCCGTAGACGACGCTGTTTCCTGAATTCCAGCCGCCGCCAACGCACGCTCGATCCAGAAGCATGTCGACACCCAGGCGAATTCGGTTCTCCGACGCCGCAAGACGATTGCAGACTGTGTATTGTTTGATGGCCACCAGGCTGAAAGCGGTTGGGATCACCCAACTTGCAGTTCCCGGACTCCAGGGCCAGCCGTACTTGTCTGGATCGAAGCGAACCTCGCGGTCGGCGATCCTGAACTTCCAGCGCCAGAACCAGTGCCCCTCGCGGCCCCTCGCAGAGATAAGCCAATGAAATGCTTTCTCACGGGCGCGAGGGAAATCATTCATTCCGTTGAGGACGCAGAAGGCAAGCGCAGTTGTCCAACTACTCTCCGAATCTCCCCGAAAGGCTGGCCAAGCGCCATCTCGTCGCTGCAAACGCAAGAGGGGGGCGATGCCTGACCCAGGGACGTCTGACGATTCCGAGCCCAAGGCCATCACCGCCAATGACGTCGCCTCGACGCTGGTTTGAGCGGATCTCAGATTCAGATAGCTCCAGCCGCCCACTGGAAGCCGTCGCGTCACGAGAGTTCGGGAGACTATAGATACGTTCGACATACCCCTTATATGGGGTAAATCCTCAGAGAGATCAAACCGATTCGAGCGTCTGTACGCAAAGTCCCGAGAATCCGCCGGAGGAAAGGGCCTCGCGGTTCATTTGAACGATTGTCGATTTCGGGTTATTAATCGACATGTGATTCCATTGCGGGTCTTCGCCCGCGGAGAATTGTATGTCAACCGCCCCCCATTCTGTGGTTACCGCCGGGCCCCAGGAGAACCAATGGCCCGTGGCTTCCCTTCACGGTTTGCTTGCGACCGCCGCAACGTCGGCGAGCAGTTTGCCCCAGTCATCCACGGGGCGATTGGAAGTCAGCAGCGTGCTGGCACGTTCGTAGCGTCGCATCACGATCTCCAGCAGATCCTCGGCAGCCGTCTGCGGTAACTTACGCATGCCGAAGTCATCGATGATCAGCAGCGCCACGCTGGAGATCGATTCCATGTACTGCTTGCGCTTGCCATCCAGAGTCGCTTCGCAGACTTCCTCCAGCAGGATATGCGTCTGGCGATAGAGCACCTTGTGGCCCTGCAGAATCGCGGCCTGTCCGATGGCTTGCGCCAGATGGCTTTTGCCTGTGCCGCCAGGCCCAAGAAACAACGCGTCTTCGCGGCGGTCGATGAACGCTCCGGTTGCCAGATCAAACACGATACTGCGATTCAGTTTCGGATTGAAAGTGAAGTCGAAGTTGTCCAGGCGTCTTGTTGGGATCGCGGAAGGCGGCGAGTTTGCGCCGCCGCTCCAGGAGCCGGTCCGAGCGCCGCGTCAACTCGTCAGAGACCAGCGTGGCTAGCAGATCGATCGGTGCCATGGGTTCGGCTTGCGCTTGCCGCAGCCGCGTCTCCAGCACTGCGGCCATGCCACCGAGACGGAGTTGGCGCAGGCTGCGTTGTAGTTCGTTGAGGTTCATTCTTCGTTCTCCTGGGTCTTGCTGTCAATGAGGTCGCGATACAGAGTCAGTTGCCGGATGATGGGATCTACCTGGCGAAGCGTCAGAGCGGGCCGGCGTTCCAGCCAGCGGCGAGCGAAGCCATAGGGGTTGGCAGGCAGCCCGCCTTCCAGCGCAGCGGCGCAGGCATCATCGGTGAGTGCGGCGCCATGCTTGCGCGCCAAGCCGGTCAAGCCCATGATGCGGCGGATGGATTCGGGCCCATCGCGTCGATACGTCTGCTCGGCGACCGCACCCATATGCGGCCCGATCTTGCCGCAACGCGCCAACAGTTGGGCGGTGGGGCGTGGCGTCTGCGCAGGCTTGTCTTCCTCGGGGATGCGATGCTTGCCACGCTCCTGACTGCGGTGCTCGCGCAGCAGTTGCCCCGTGCGCGGATCCAGCACCCGCACTACATGACCGTCCCACTGCACCTTCACGCTGCGGCCGATCCAGCCTGGCGGCGCACTGTAGTAAGCGGCATCGACTTCGACGCAGCCATCCAGGTTCACGCGACGGTCGCCAAACTGATACAGGCGAAACGGTTCCAGCGGCAGTGGCAGCAGCGATGGCTTCTCTTCGCCGAACATGGCTGCTACCTGGCGCTTGGTGGTGCCATGGATGCGCGTGTCGGCCCACTTGGTTTCCCAGTGATCCAGGTAAGTCTGCGCCTCTTCCAGGCTCTCAAAGCGCAAGCCCTTCAAGGGTGTGTTCTTGGCGTGCCCCACGCCGCGCTCGACTTTCCCTTGCGATCCGGATCGGCGACGCGGCAAGGCAGCGCGATGGCGCCATAGTGAGCCAGCATGTCGCGATACAACGGATTTACGGCGGGATCGTAGATGTCTGGCTTGAGTACGCCTTCGCTGAGGTTATCCAGCACGACCGTGCGGCAGGCGCCACCCAGCCGGCGGAACGCTTGCTCGTGTAGTTCGGCCCATGTGCGCGTGCTGGACTGGAAGGTGAGCAGGCGAACGGCCTTGCGGCTGTAGCCCAGCGTGAGCACGAACAAGCGGGTACGCCGGTAACTGCCAGAGTGCGGATCGCGCACCATCGGCCCGCTGCCGTAGTCGACCTGCACTTCCTCGCCGGGTGGCGTGACGATGACCGAACATGCCGACTTTGCTGCCTGCCCGCGCAATCGGCCAACAAAGCGCTTGACGCTGGCATAGCGCCCCGTGAAGCCATGGCTGTCCACCAGGTCCTGGTAGATCGCCTTGGCGTTCCGCCCCTTGCTCAGCGACAGTTCGATGAAGTCGAAGTAGGGCTCGCAGGCACTCCCCGTGGGACTGCGTCCGGGCAGCGGGATCGGCGCCGAGTCGGGGGACACCGTTGGCCGGTTTTGGCCCGGCTCGGCCACCGCGAGGCCGGTGGACACCTCATTGGCCGGTTTTGCCGGTGACCGCCGGCCCCGACCGCCCGGAGCCCGGATGGCGACTCCGGCCGCTTTGAGGTAAGCTCCTGCCGTTTCCCGGCGAATGCCTGTTTCCTGCTGGATGCGCCGCAGCGGCCACCCCAGCCGCCCCAGCGCGATGACTTGTTGTCGCTTTTCTTCGCTCAAGACATTGCTCACGTCGACGGAGGGTAATCCCTCCTTCGTTCTCAATGTCTTGCCGATTTCTATTGGCCGGTTTTCAGCTGTCCCTCATTGGCCGGTTTTGGGTGTCCCCCGAGGCCCAGGACTCCCCAGGCGACATCAAGGGCCTGTTATTTGAACTCGGTATCGAACCGACTCTGACCGTTCATGAAGCCGCTGCGACTCTGCGGTGGTCGTACTGGAAGGCCCGACGATATTTCAGCCAAGTAGATGGCATATGTATTGCGTACCGTCCTAAGCGATACAAGCGATCATATCGGACGTTCACCATCCCCGTAAGTATCTTTGCCCGCGAGTGGCAAAGGATGACCGGTCATGAGCCTGAGGCCGTAGAGGTCATTCGTCATCGCTTGGCACTGGCTATTCGGAAATAGCCAGTGTCGGCAACCCGAGGGCAGTCGAATCCGCATCCCACGTGTGCCGTCGAGCTTCGATCGCCTTTTCCATCCGTTTCTTCGTTAGCGCAACGTAGTATTTTTCAGTGGTTTTTCGGGATTTGTGACCGAGCAACAATTGCACGTCCTCGAGTGATCCGCCGCCCTCCAGGACCTCGATTGCCAGCGTGTCCCGCCACTCGTGGGTGCGTTTGCCTTCAATGCCGGCTTCGACATACAACCGCCTCATTTTTTCGGACCAGTCATTGACGGCGGTTTTGATAGTCGATGTGCCGGTCCAGAAAAAGTAGTCTCTGCTTTTCGGGGGAAGTTTTCTAACGAGTTCCAGAACAAACGGAGGCAAGGGCACGAAGACCGGCTGCTCGTTTTTTTCCTGGCTCACTATCATGAGACCGTCTTCTCGAAGTGCATCAGTCCGCAGTGTCACCACATCGACCAGGCGGAGGCCGCTGTATCGTTGAATCAGGACAAAGCTGGTAGCCGCCTGCGCGATGTTCGGAAACACGCGTGGTATCGCGTCCAACAAACGCTGCTTCTCTTCGGACGTCTTCTTTTTTACTTCGATCCTCGGCGTCTTGATGGATAACAATAGCTCCGCCGGGTTTTCCGGAATCCATCGGAGCTCCCGTGCGCGGCGGAAGAACATCTTCAAGAATTCCTGGTTCTTCTGTTTGCCGAGTTGGCTCTTCGGCTGCCTGACGAACTCACCGGTCTCACGGTTCTTGCGCAGCCGGCCCTGCCATGTCTCCTGAAAGGCTGAAAGGTGTTCGGTTTTCACGTCCTTCATGTGGACGGTTTCACGCTCGCGCAAGAAGGGAGCCAACGGCTTCAGGATGCCACTGATCTTTTGAATCGTAAACCTGGTGCTCTCCTTCGACCGATCGAGCGTACCGCGCTTCTCATCAAGATAATCCTGAATCGCCTGCTCAACCGTCTTGAACGTGCCTGGATCAACCTTGGCGTTCTGCCCTGAGAGGAACTGAACGGTCCACTGATCGATCAATTCTTCGGCGGCGAGCTTTTCACGCACCCCCAGTTTCGCGAGCGAGCTGTTGAACTCGAACGGCGGAATCGTGGAGTCCGGATGGCGTATCAGCAGCTTGGCATAGATCGGACAACCGCAGCCGAAAACAAGTCTCGCGTGCAGTCCCTTGGGGTGCTTGTACTGAGTGGATGCATATCGGCATTGCGGCCGGTGGCGTACATAAACATCACGCATGAGACGATTTTAGTCGCAAACTCGCCACAGCGCAAACGGCTCAAGTATAAATCACAAAGAATCAATCAGATGAGATGGCGGAGGAAGAGGGATTCGAACCCCCGAGAGCCTTTCGACTCTAACGGTTTTCAAGACCGGCGCATTCAACCGCTCTGCCATTCCTCCGCTTTCCATCTTAGCCAAACGTACTGCGTGAAGTGCCGGCTCAAGGCGGCGAGGAGGTTTTGGAAGGGATTTTGGGGTAAACAGCGGGATATTACAAACGTGGAAATCGATGGAGGATTTGTTCGCCGCACTTGAGCCGTATTGCAGAATCCACGGCTTGAGTACTGCAAACGAGTTGCCAAACCGGAAACGCGCTTTGACGGGGAATTCGCCCCGCCGTGAGCCCCGGCTATTTCGTGGTTGTCCCGGGAAGCACAGCAGGCAATACAGAAGCCTCCGCCACGATCCCCTTCTGTGCTTCCGCGAGCGAAACATGGTTCGCTTCGAGTGTGGCGCCCGTCGTCTGATCGAGGTTAATCCGTGCACTCTGCCATGTCACCAGCGCTGCAAGCTCGGATGCCCGGGCAGTAGCCAGATCCCTTTGCTGCACTACTACGTCATAAGGGGTGGACGCGCCGAAGCTGAACTTTTTCTCTTCGGCATCGAGCAGCGCCTGCTCCAGTTTCGTGCTCTGTACCGCGGCCTCATAGCGAGCCCGCGCCTGCCGCAGCGCGACCACCGAGTTGGTGACATCCACCTGCGCCTGGTTCATATCTTTCGCGGAAATCAACTGCTGCTGCCGGAGCGAAAGCTGGTCGATCCCGTAGTCTGCCTGGGCGGCGCGATCGTGGATCTGAATCTGGCCGAAAACGCCGATGCTTTCGGTGGGAAAATTCTGTCGGAACACCTGTGCAAGTGCATTGCCGATGCCGCCCTGGAAATACGGGTCGGCGGTAAAGGGCGGTACGCCTGGGAACTGCACAATCTTCGGCGTGCCTGACAGGCCCTGCGTACTGCGGCTGGCCAGCACTCCGGCCGAAGGCAAAAGTCCGTTGATCGTGCCCAGATTGGAAATCTCCGTGGCCTTCAGATTGTTTCGCTCCACAATGAGATCGCTGCGATCGCGCAGCGCTTTCTGCACCAGGTCTTTGATGGGCGGAATATCGTCGGTGGCGGGAATGACCAGGTGATCCACCGGCACAATCTCGACGTCCGCAAGCACCGGATCTCCCGGGCCATCCCGGCTGATCAGGTTCTTGAGTTGCAACTGCCGCTGGCCCAGAGCCACCTGTGAGTTCACCAGCGCCAGCCGGCTGGTCGCGATCTGGTTTTCCGCAGTGGTTACGTCAAGTTGAGAAAGGGCACCCAACTCCAGCCGTCTCTTGCTCTCGTCAAAGAATCTCTGCGCCGTATCGAGGGTGTCCTGTTTGGCCTTCAGATCGTCATAGTCGGCGGACAGCGAATAGTAGGTATTCAGCACGTTGACGACGGTGCCCGTGACCTGCGTTTTGAAGTTCAGGTCCGACATCTGCAGATTCATCTTCGCGACGGTGATGTTTCGCGAATTCAGTTTGATGCCCAGCCCCTGCAGCAGATTCTGCTGGATGCTGAACGAGAGCGTGGGGGATGACGAGGGATTCAGTACGTCGAGCGGGGCGTTCTCGTTGAGGTAGTGATCGCTATAACTGACCGTCATCGAGCCGCCTGTCAGAAAACCCTCCTGATAACCGGCCGAATAAGTGCGCACGCCCTGCACCAGATTTGTCGTCTGGCTCAGAATGGTGAGCGCCTGGGGATTGCTGCGGTGACCGAACGTGGTGCTCGCCTGAATCGAAGGATCGAATACGGGGGTGACGGGCCCGACCTGAGCAACCGTCGTCGTGGTACTGCTCGCGCCGCCGCGCGATCCGGCAAGGCTGACGCCCGCCGCCTGCTGGCTCCCGAGTACGCCTTGCCCGCTCTGGATTGAAGCGGATTGAGTCGCTCCGCTGGGAACGCCTGGCAGCGCTCCGCCCGCCGACGAGCGTTCCAGATTCCACGCCGACAGAATCGGACTGTACCGCGCGCTTTCGATGTCGATGTTGTTTTCGATCGCTAGTGCGATCGCATCATGAACGGTGAGGTAAAGCTTGCCCGCCTGAATCAGGACCTTCACGCGGTCGGAGTTCCCGAGACGAGCCGGCGGCACAGTGGTCGAAAGATACGGACGCCAGAGGATAGTCGCGGATGGCCGAATAGGCTCGATGGCCTGCAGTGCGGAAGCTTGCTGTGCCGAGGCAGGGATTGCCCAGCAGAGGCCGATCACCAGAAACTCGCGCCAGGAACGATGTCGCCCGGAAATAGCGCCTCGCCGCATCACCGGCCCCATCACTGCACCCCCTGCGGAATTACAGACGGTGCCGCTACGCGCCCTACCATGGCCTCCGCCATCGAGATGTGATTGACCTCGAGCGTTCTCCCCAATGCCTGATCGAACGCGATGCGGGCATGGCTGTAATTCGCCATCGCCTGCGCCTCCGAGCTTTCCGCGCTCGAAAGGTCGCGCTGATCCTGCACCACCTGATAAGGAGTTCCGGCGCCCAGGTCGTACTTCTTCTTATCGGCGTCGAAGGTCGCCTGGGAAAGCTTACGCGCCTCCACCGCCGCGTCGTAGCGCACGCGCGCCTGCTGCACCCCGATGACAGCGTTCTGCACATCCACGCGCACCTGGTTCAGCTGCTTTTGCCGCGCCAGTTCGTTTTGCCGGATGTTGATGAGACTGGTCGTATAGTCCGATTGCGCCGCGCGGTTGCGCAGCGGTATGTTCAGCGAGAGGCCCGCCGAGTAGTTCGGATAGTTGCGGCGGAAGATCTCGCCCAGCAGCGTTCCGTAGCCGCCGGAGAAACCAGGCACGTTCCCCAGACCGCTCAATCCGTTGTTCGTCACTTCGGCGAAAACCTGCAGCGTCGGCTTCAGGGAATTCTTGATGCCGACGAGGTCTATGTTGTCGCTCTCGAGGTTGATATCTGTCTGTTGAATCTCCACCCGGTTCTTCACGGCATCCGCGACCAGATCGTTGATCGGCATTGCCTCTTCTTTCGCAGGCATCGTGAAGGTGTCCACGGGAATCACGTGCACATCCGCCAGATCCGAAGTGCCCACGCCCACCCTGCTGAGCGCATTTTTCAAAACGGTTTCCTGCTGCAGACGATTCGTTTCCGAAATCACCAGATCCTGGCGCGCGGCATAGAGCTGTGATTGCGCGCGGGTCACTTCGATCTCGGCCAGCGTCCCGATGCGGACCTGGTCCTGATTGTTCTTCAGCAATTGATCCGCGGTCGCAACCTCCTGCTGCTTCGCTTTCAGATCCTGATCGAAGCTGACGAGATCCCAGTAGAGATTCAGCGCGGCGGTCACCGTTGTGATCACCTGCTGCTTGAACTGAAGATCAGTCGCTTTAAGATTGTTCTTCTGCACGCGAATGTTGCGCGCGTTCACGGCTTTGCCGAATCCGTTCAGCAGATTCTGCGTCACCACCAGATCCACGTCGCCGTTGGTAAACGGATTCAGGCTGTAGGATGCGCTGTTATAGCTGAAGTAAGAGCTGGCGAACGTGAGCGTGGCCGATGTGCCGGTCGACCAGTTCTGCGAATACTGCAGCGTGAATGACCGCGAATTCGAAATCAGCGAGTTGGTTCCGGTCAGTGACGTCAGGCTCTGTGGCGACGTCGCGTGCTGGAAATTGGCGAAACCGAAAACCGTCGGATCGAAGGACGAAATGTTCGGCCCCAGCTGCGTAACGATTCCGCCGCCCGCATTGACACCACCGCCACCACCGCCGGAAGGTCGCGCCATTCGTGTTGACGCTGACGCCGTTCAGGCTGACGCTCGTCGGGCCCGCCGCCACGCCCTGACCCACGTTCCGCAGCAGGCTTCCACCCTCGGCGCGCCGCAGCACCTCACGCGCGAGCAGCGGGCCGTAGCGTTGCACTTCGATATCGATGTTGTTTTCGAGCGCCAGCGCAATCACGTCCTGCGCGGAGAGATACAGATTTCCCGCGCGGATGAGCGAATCGAAGCGGGACGAATTATTCAGATTGATCGGGGGCACATAACGTGCCTGGTACGGATGAGTCAGCCAGCCGAGCCCTCCCGTAGCGGGATCGATTCTGACGGCAGTCTGCGGAGCTCTGTTTGCACTGCCGGCGTCTGCGCCTGTAGCGAGGCCAGAGTCACAACGAGCAGCAGTGCGGGGGCGCGTACGATCACGTTCATAAATTGTTGAGAGTTCCCTAAGCAGGAGAATACGTGCGCGAGCCGGGTTCGGTTCGCGGTTTTCGATTGACCTGAGCGTTAATTTCCAATGGTATAGTAGCCGTTTGTGACGCCGCAACCAGACCGCGTTCTCCACCTTTTCGAGCAGACAGGCGCTTATCTGCAGGGTCATTTCCGGCTTTCGAGCGGATTGCACAGTTCCGGCTATCTGCAGTCGGCCCTGGTTCTGCAGCATCCGAAGCATGCCGAACAACTGGGCCGCAGTCTCGCAACGGCGCTTTTGAATTTGACGGCGGGCGAGGCTCCCGGTTTGGTAATTTCTCCCGCCCTCGGTGGCTTGATTATCGGACACGAGGTGGCGCGGGCGCTTGGCGTGCCGTTCCTCTTCACGGAGCGCGACGCTGACCGGCGGATGTCTCTTCGCCGCGGATTCGCGCTCTCTCCTGGCGCGCGCGCGTTCGTGGTTGAAGATGTGATCACCACCGGCGGAAGCACCAAAGAAGTCATCGATATCGTGCGGGCCGCCGGAGCCATTCCCGTCGCCGCCGGCTCCATCATCGATCGCAGCGGAGGCGCGGCTGACCTCGGCATCCCGCGCGCCGCTTTGGAAACGTTGACGGTGCCCGTCTTTGAAGCCGCCGATTGCCCCATGTGCCTCAAGGGCGAACCGGTCACCAAGCCGGGCTCAAGACCTGTTTAGCAATCTCCTCCCACCCGCTATTCTGGTGCTTTGCGCCGCATTCGCATCACCCTCGCCTACGACGGCACCGGGTACCACGGCTGGCAAGTGCAGCCCGGTCTGCCGACCATCCAGGGTGTGCTCGAGGAAATCATCTGCGGCATCGAAGGAAGCCCCGTTCACGTCGCGGGCTCCGGCCGCACTGACGCCGGCGTCCACGCCCTCGCTCAGGTCGCGGCGTTCACCATCGCGAATCCGATCCCGGTCGATAACCTGCAGCGTGCACTCAACCGTTTGCTGCCTCCCGCGATCCGCATTCTCGACGTCGCCGAAACACACGACGCTTTTCACCCCCGGTTCGATGCCATTGCCAAGACCTACCAGTACACTCTGTTCCGCGCCCCGATTTGTCCGCCGTTCCAATGGCGCTATGTGCACCATCATCCTTTTCCCCTGAACGAAGACGCGATGCGGGAGGCTGCGCGGGTCTTTGAAGGCGAGCACGATTTCACCGGCGTTCGCTGCCGCTGACAACCGTGACGAGCGCGAGAAATCCCGCGTGCGCCGGATCTTCCGCTCGGATCTGGTGCGTTCGGGAGACACTCTGCTCTACACCGTCCGCGGCAGCGGATTCCTCAAGCACATGGTTCGGAATATCGTTGGAACCCTGGTCGAAACCGGCCGTGGCAACATCGCCGCGCCGGGCATTGCGACCCTGCTTTCGGGCGATGTTTCGCGGCAAGTCCGCACCTACCGCGCCGGCCAAAGGCCTGACGCTCCAGTCGGTCGAATATCCACCGTTGACCTGAACGTTTTCAAGCCTCCTCATCAGGCTTGTTTGAATTCCAATTTCCGGTACCAATTTAACGAAAGAGAATATTTACCGCGTCACGGCTGTTTGAAATACTCGGATCAATGGCAATGGAAAGGGCGATGCGGAACGCGACCCTGGACCAGGATGGTTGACATTGTTCCTCCCCATCGCGTTTGTAACACCCGCGCTTACCATGCCCGCCGCACCCCTCGATACCTTCGCCGTGCTTCTGCCGTGGTACCGGGAAAGGGACTTCCTGATTCTGGCGAGCCTGGCCATCTTCCTGATCGCCTTTCTGACTCGCATAGCGTGGCGCCACACTCGGCAAGCGGCCTTTCTGATCCGACACGATCACCTCACCGGTCTCGCAAACCGTGCGGTCTTCGAAGCGGCCTTTCAGCAGGCGATTTCCGTAGCTCGGACCGAGAAGACGCAAGTGGCGATGCTGCTGCTGGATCTCGACCGTTTCAAGCCAATCAACGACACTCTCGGCCACGACATCGGCGACCTTTTCCTGAAAGAAGTGAGCAGCCGGTTGAAGCTGACCGTGCATAGAGAGGACACGCTCGCGCGCCTCGGCGGAGACGAGTTCGCCATCCTGATGCCAGGACTCAGAACAAGCGCGGACGCGGAAATGCTGGCGCGGAACATTCTGAATAAACTTCGCGAGCCTTATTTCATCGATCGATTCGAACTCGCCGGCTCCGCCAGTATCGGCATCAGTCTGTTCCCCGACCATGGGGAAGATGCCGCGACTCTGCAACGCCTCGCCGACCTCGCCATGTATCGCTGCAAGGCACAGAACAAAGATCAATATGCAGTCTTTGACGCCGAAGTGAACCGGATCGATTTCCGTTCCGCCGAAATGGCGGGCCTGATCCGTGAATCTCTCGACCACGGCTATCTCAAGGTGTACTATCAGCCGCTGAGGACTCCCTCGGGCCAATTCGCGGCGATTGAGGCACTCGTCCGCATCGAACATCCCCGCTACGGCTCGATCCCGCCGGGCGATTTCATCACGGTAGCGGAGGACACAGGTCTGATCGCACGCGTCGGGGCGTTCGTGTTGCGGGAAGCCTGCGCGCAGATGGTGCAATGGCTGGCGGATGGGCACCGCGGTCTGCGCGTCAACGTGAACGTCTCGACCCTTCAGATCATGAAGGCGGATTTCGCCGAGTCCGTTCAGTCAATCCTGCTCGAAACCGGACTGGACCCCTACGCCCTGACTCTCGAAATCACCGAAACCGCCATGATGCGCACGTGGGCCCAGGCGCGATCTCAAATGGAGCGGCTGAGATCCCTCGGAATCAATATCGCCCTCGATGACTTCGGCACCGGATACTCCACGCTGAACTCACTCCAACTACTGCCTCTCGATTACGTCAAGATCGATCGCTCTTTCACAGCCCGCGTCGACAGCAACACCGACGGCTGGATCGTCATTCGTGCCATCGTTGAACTGGCTCACAAACTGGGTTACGAAGTGATTGCCGAGGGCGTTGAGTCACCGGAGCAACTGGTGGGGCTGAAACTCATCGGGTGCGACGTGTTGCAGGGCTTTCTTCTCGGCGCCCCGCTGACGGCTGTTGAGACGGGCCGGCTGCTCGATGCAACCCGAACTCTCGTCGCTGCCGATGAATCGCTGCGTTCTCTTGCCCGATGGACTTCCTCCTCGGTCGAGCGGCGAACCCGCGGCGCCGGCAGCGTAGAATGTCATCTTGTATATCTGAAAGCATGCAGGCCGAGCAGACCTGTCGTATCGTCCTCGTTCGTCACGGCGAGACCGAGGCCAACGTGCGCGGCCATTTCGCGGACTCCGATGAAATCCCACTGACGGAAACAGGACGCGCGCAGGCGCAGGCCCTCGCAGTACGCCTCGCGCGTGACTTCAAACCCACGGCCCTGATTTCGAGCGCGTTCCTGCGCGCCCGCCAGACCAGCGACATTCTCGCCTGCGTGCTCGGCCTCGAACCCGAGGTGCTCGAAGACATCCACGAGCGCGACTTCGGAATCCTGCGAGGCCATCCTTATTCGCGAGTTGCCGAGGTGATCCCGGCTGGCCACCTTCATGATCCGGACAAACTCCGCACGTGGAGGCCCGAGGGAGGGGAAAGCCTGGAGGACGTCCGGATCAGAGCCATCGCAGCGCTCGAACACCTGCGCGTTTGCTATGCGGGCGGGCAGATTCTGGTGGTGTGCCACGGCGCGGTAATCCGGTCGATCTGCTCACACATCACAGGCCAATGGGGTGACAATTACATACTCCCCAACTGTGCGGCGCTACTTCTCGAACATACACCGCAGGGCTGGCGGCCGCCGGTGCGTTGCTCGTATGAACGCGCACTGATGAAATACCAATCGTCCGATTCGTCACGCAGTGGTTTTCGGAACCCGCTTTAAAATCCTCTAACGAGGACGAGGAAATGCGCATGGCCGCTGTCGCGTTTTTCTTGACCGGCGCGGTGTCTGGTTTATCGGCGCGCTCAATCACTGTCGGCACCATTTCGTCGGGAACCGCCAGCTATGGCACGTATGGCGAGACAGCGGGTTAGGGTAACCCTGACATGGGTCCGCTCTTCCCCGGAGACCCGAGCGGCAGCCCCATCTGCGGCGCGGCGGGCACCGCCTTCGCCGGCGAGTGCATCAACCAGGCTACGCTTTCACCCGAGCCCCGCCGTTACGTCCTGCTCGGAATCGGTTTGCTGTTGTTGGCCGGAGGCATGAGGCGGCGAAAGTCCGACGTCTGAAGCCAGCGCAGCGTTAA
The DNA here is from genome assembly GCA_963809655.1 of Terriglobia bacterium. GTDB lineage: Bacteria > Acidobacteriota > Terriglobia > Bryobacterales > Bryobacteraceae > BOG-234. Next base: position 15,648 of record CAWEKQ010000037.1, read on the forward strand.
TGAGCGGCCGCTTACGGGCGGCCGCGCCCCATCCCCGAAACCGGCGCGCGCCAGCGGGTTGCTAAAGCCGCAATTGCTAAAATAGAGGTTCCCAGCCTCATTCGAGCGCTCGCTATCCAATCTCTTGAACGTTCAATCCAGTCTCGGCGAAATCGTTGTACGCGGCGCACGCCTCCACAACCTCAAGAACCTCACGCTCTCCATTCCGCACAACAAACTCACCGTCATCACGGGCGTCTCGGGCTCGGGCAAGTCTTCGCTCGCGTTCGACACCATCTACGCCGAAGGCCAGCGGCGCTACGTCGAATCGCTTTCGGCCTATGCCCGCCAGTTCCTCGAGCGCATGGAGAAACCGGCGGTGGACGACATCGACGGCATCGCGCCCGCCATCGCCATCCGGCAGAAAAACAGCACCCGCAATCCCCGCTCGACCGTCGCCACCTCGACCGAGATCTACGACTTCATGCGCCTGCTCTGGGCCCGCGCCGGGCGCACGTTCTGCCCCATCTGCGGGCGGCGCGTGGAAAAGGACACGGTCGACCAGGTCGCGCAACGCATGCTCGCCGAACCCGCGGGCGAGCGTTTTCTCGTCCTCTTTCCCGTCAAGCACGAGGCAGGGCAGATTCCGAAGATCGTCCTCGCCGAGCTCCGCTCGCGCGGCTTCAATCGCCTCTGGCAGAACGGCACGGTCTTCGAGTTCTCGACTCCCGAATCGCTGCTCGATATCGATTGGGACCAGCCCGTCTACGTCCTCGCCGACCGCATTGCCATCGGGCCCGACCTCCATCAGCGCATCGTCGACACCGTCGAAATCTGTTATCGCGAATCGGGCGACGCGATCTTCCACAACGTCCGCACGGGCGAGCGTCAGCTCTTCAGCGAGCGCTTCATGTGCAAGTACGACAATCTGGAATTTCGCGAGCCAGAGCCGATCCTTTTCAGCTTCAACAGCCCCGCCGGTGCCTGCCCGCGCTGCCAGGGTTTCGGCAACACCATCGACTACTCGATGGATCTGATCGTCCCCGACCGCGGGCTGTCGCTCAACGAAGGCGCCATCGAACCCTGGACCAAGCCTAAAGGCGCGGAGTGGCTGCGCGATTTCAAAGCACAGGTAAACGGCCGCGTCCGCTTCAACGTTCCCTTCTGCGATCTGACCGAGGAAGAACAGCGGCTCGTGCTGGAAGGCGATAAGAAGGTCGAAGGCGTCCGCCAGTTCTTCAATTTCCTCGACACCAAAAAATACAAGCTGCACGTGCGCGTCTTTCTGAGCCGCTATCGCGGCTACGCGCGCTGCCCCGATTGCGGCGGGTCCCGGTTGCACAAGAACGCGCTCAACGCCCGCGTCGGCGGCAAGACCATCGCCGAAGCCGCACGCATGAACATCGCGGACGCGGCGGAGTTCTTCTCTCACCTGGATCTCACGCCGGAGGAAACAGGCATCGCCGGCAAGGTCCTGGTCGAGATCCGGCAGCGTCTGAAATTCCTGAACGACGTCGGGCTTGAGTATCTGACGCTCGACCGCCTCTCCTCCACTCTTTCGGGAGGCGAAGCGCAGCGCATCCAGCTCGCGACATGTCTCGGTTCGCGTCTGGTGGGCGCGTGTTACGTTCTCGACGAACCGTCGATCGGCCTGCATTCCCGCGATACGGCGCGGCTGATCCGCATCCTCGCCGAACTGCGCGACCTCGGCAACACCATTATCGTCGTGGAACACGATCCCGACGTGATGCGGTCCGCCGACCACATCATCGACCTCGGGCCCGGCGCCGGCGAACTGGGCGGCAGCATCGTCTTCGAAGGCGACTTCACCGCCCTGATCGCCGACAGCAACGGATCTCTCACCGGCCACTACCTGCGCCGCGAGATGGCCGTGTCCCACCGGAAGCATCGCCGTGAAATCAATCCCGCGCAAGACCATTCGCTTCTTTGGCGCGCGCCTGCACAACCTGAAGGGCGTCAACGTCACCATTCCGCTCGGGCTGCTCACCGTGGTTACGGGCGTTTCCGGATCGGGCAAATCGACGCTCGTGCACGACATCATCTATCGCTCCCTTCAGGCGAGGCTTCATCACCGCGAAGCAGCCGAGGCAAACGACGCGGACACTTCTGCAATCGAAGATGCCGACGCCCCGCGCATGACCTGCAATCGGATGGAAGGCGCCGATGCCGTTCAGGAAGTCGTGATGATCGATCAAACGCCGATCGGCCGCACCCCGCGCTCGAATCCGGTCACCTACATCAAGGCCTTCGACATCATTCGCGGCATCTTCTCAGCGACGCCGGCCGCGGAAAAGCGCGGCTATTCCGCCGGTCATTTTTCCTTCAACGTGCCCGGCGGGCGTTGCGAAGTCTGCCAGGGCGATGGCACGGTGACCGTGGAAATGCAGTTCCTCGCCGACGTGGAACTGATCTGCGACGAATGCAAAGGCACGCGTTTCAAGAGCGCGATCCTCGACATCAAGTACAAAGGCCTGAACATTCACGAAGTCCTGCAGCTTACCGTGCGGGAAGCCATCGGATTCTTCCACGACACGCCGCGCCTGGTCACCCGGCTGAAGCTGCTGGACGAGGTTGGCCTCGGTTACCTGCGACTGGGGCAATCGGCCACCACGCTTTCCGGCGGCGAAGCGCAGCGCGTCAAACTGGCCGCGCACCTCGCGCAATCGACTAACAAGGGAACGCTGTTTATCTGCGACGAGCCCACCACCGGGCTCCACTTCGATGACATCAGGAAGCTGCTCGCGGCCTTTGAACGCCTGATCGATAACGGCGGATCGCTGCTCGTGATCGAACACAACCTCGACGTGATCCACGCCGCCGACTGGATCATCGACATGGGTCCGGAGGGCGGCGATGCGGGCGGCCGCATCGTCGCCGAAGGCACTCCTGAAGAGATCGCCGCCGTTGAGCTCTCGCACACGGGGCGTTTCCTCCGTGCTAATGAGCTAGCTCACGGGCTTTGACCGTGCTGTCGCACGGGTACGGATGTTCGTAGCGGTACTCGCTGGCTAATCCGAACCGCGAGACGTCGGAGACGGCCTGCACGTGGCGTGCGCCGTGGTTCCACATCGTGGTGACAACTTCGGGCTCCGTGTCTTCGCTTACGTGAGCCGCCACTACCACTCCGCCTTCACGCACGGCCTCATCATGGAGGGCGGCTTCTTCATGAGACTCGCCCATGTTTTCCATCATCACCATCACCGAAATCAGGATCGCGCCGACCAACGCCGTTGCGCAGAGCGTCAGAATCACGCTGCCGAACACGAACGGCCTGACGCCAGGCAGCGCGAGTACCAATCCACCGAGCAGGAGGCCGATACCGGCGCCACGCAGTGCGCCGTCTCGGGCAGCGGTCGTATCGCTCCGTTTCGATCGCTCCATTTGTCTTGATCTCCCGCTTGTCCATCGCCTGAGGCACGACATTGATTTCGTTCCGGGCGATTCCCAGCGATTCGATTTTATGCGCCACATACCAGGCTTCGGCAACATTTGGCAGGACACCTGCGACGGTTCTCATGACGATAACCCTCCTTAATAATCAAATGCACGTTTGCTGCCACAGCAAAAGACTTCACTTCTGCGGGCGCGAAGCCGGAGCTACATTCGGAATTCCCTCAGCTGGCTTTGGTTGCCACACAGTCCCATCCGCGAACTCCACCAGCTTCACGGTGAGGATCGCCAGCCCTTTCTCCTGGCGCGCCGACTTCACCTTCTGCCCCAAACCCTGCACGTGACCGAGGTCCGTGATCACCTTCTTCGCGTCGTGCGGCGCCAATTCAGCTGCCACTCGCCGTTCCTCGGCGACCTCATCGCCGGCGTCAGTATCGCAGCGTTACCGTCAACTCCACCGCGGCGATCGGAGCGTCTCCATCGTTCTCCAGCCTCACGGATTCAAAACCGTACACCTTCGATTGCGCGAAGGACGAAATAGCGACAGGACAGTCAAAGGGATTGCGGGTCGTGAACGCGAGCTCCGGATCGGGCGCCAGAGCCATCGCCACCGCGATGAGAATCAAAAGCCCCATCGGCCCGATTATAGTTGACCCGCATAGCAAATAAAACCATGCGACGAAACGATTTCCTGATGCGCGCGACTATAATCTCCAAGCGTGTTACTGCTCGCAGCAGGCCTCACGATGGCGCTCTTCGTCAGCGCCTCTTCGAAGGAACTGCCACGAAGAGGCGCGCGCTTCCGAAGAACACCTTAATTAAGTTCGCCGAAACCTGGCACGCGCAATCGAAGGCTCTGCGGGAAGAATCGCGAAGCTGGTCTGCCATGGCAGACGACTATGCTCGAAACCCCGCCAGCCATCCGATCCCGAAGTTCCCCACCTGGGGCGACCACTGCCGCACTCTATCGATGCAGTGTCTGAAGGCCGCGGGAAAGGCCGAGGCGCTTGCCCTCGCCCAGGAGCGAATGGCCGCGTCTCATTGACTTTCCCGGCCGGCGCGCGAACGCGCCGTGCGCACCAGTTGCTCCGCGTGCGATGGCGTAGGGGCGCTCGCCGTGAAGTGACCCATCTTTCTACCCGGCCGCGGCTCCATCTTGCCGTAGAGGTGCAGCTTCACATCAGCCTGAGACAGAGCCCCCGCCCAATCCGGCTCGCCCTTCGCCCACACATCTCCCAGCAGATTCGCCATCGCCGCCGGACGCGGCATCTCCGTGCTCCCCAGCGGCAGCCCGCACACCGACCGAAGCTGCTGCTCGAACTGGCTGGTCACACACGCATCGATCGTGAGATGTCCGGAATTATGCGGACGCGGCGCGAGCTCATTGACCAGCAACTCGCCGTCGCGCGTCAGGAAAAACTCCACGCACAACACTCCGGTTACGTTGAGCTGTTCCAGAATTCCGCGCGTGATCTCAGTCGCATTCTTCACCACCTGCGGCCCAAGCGGCCCGGGCGCAAACGAGACATCCAGTATCCCGGCCACATGCTGGTTGCAAGACGGAGCGAAGAAAACGCACACGCCATCCGCCCCGCGCACGCCAATCACCGAAAGCTCCATCTCGAAATCGACCACCGCTTCGAGCACCGCTTCCTGCCGGCCCATCGCATCCCACGCGCCTTCCGCCTCCGCGAGCGTGTTCACCCGGTACTGACCCTTGCCGTCATATCCGAACCCGGCGGTCTTGAGAATCGCCGGACCGAAACCGGGAGCCACCCGGCAAAGATCTTCCGCAGTGCGAATCGCCTCGAAGCGCGTAACCGGAAACCCATGGGTGCGCAGGAATGTCTTCTCCCGCAAACGATGCTGCGTGATATGCAGAACCTCTCCCGCCGGCCGCACCAGAGCGCACTGCGCAGCCGCCTCCGCCGTAGCCGCGGGCACGTTCTCGAACTCGAACGTAACAACATCCACGGCCGACGCGAACGCGCGCACCCGGTCCAGATCCTCATACGCCGCGTCAATCTCGACGTCCGCAATCTGGCCCGTAGGCGAATCGCGATCCGGAGAATACGTGTGGACCCTGTAGCCCATGCGGCGCGCCGCAATGGCAAACATGCGCCCCAGTTGCCCGCTGCCGAGCACACCGATGGTCGAGCCAGGCAGGACTTTCTTCACGAGAGTGGTTCTTCGAGTACTTTCCGCTTCTGCTCTTCGCGGAAAGCCTTGAGCTTCTCGCGCAGCGGACGGCGTTTGTTCGCCAGAATCGCCACCGCCAGCAGCGCGGCATTCTTCGCACCGGCCGTCCCGATCGCCAGCGTCGCCACCGGAATCCCCGCGGGCATCTGCACAATCGACAGCAGCGAATCCATCCCCTTCAGCGCTTTGCTCTCGATCGGGCACTCCAAGCACCGGCAGCGTGGTATGCGCCGCGGTCATGCCGGGCAAATGCGCTGCCCCGCCCGCGCCCGCAATGATGACTTCGATTCCCCGCCCTTCCGCCCCCGACGCAAACTCGGCCATCAACTCCGGCGTGCGATGAGCGGAAACCACGCGACTCTCGTGCGCCACTCCGAACTCGGTGAGCATCTCGCTCGCCGCCCGCATGGTCTCCCAGTCCGATTTGCTGCCCATGATGATGGACACCACCGGAGCCGGGGCCGGCAACGTGGCCGCCGCTTTGGGCGCTCTACTCATTTGATGGAATTGAATATCATAACAGCGGTGCTGGCTCACGCAAGGAACTACAAACCGAGCCGTGACCGTGAGGGAGCGGTAACGAAAGGGCCGGAACGCCAAAGCGTCCCGGCCCCCTTGCACTACTATGCCGGCTTGAAGATAAACAGAATCGCGAACACGTACAGCGCGAGCGATTCAATCAGCACCAGACCGAGAATCAACGTACCTCGGATGGCTGCATTGGCCGAAGGATTCCGCGCGATACCTTCGCACGCTCCCGCAACCGCCTTGCCCTGACCGAGAGCGCAAAGGCCTGAAGCAATGGCCATCGCGAATCCCGCGGGGAACCAGGTGCGCCCGTCGACTCCGCCCGTAGCGGCGCCGCCCTGCGCGAACATCGGAATCGCACAGAACATCAGCGCGATCGTAAGTAGAAAGAACTTCTTCATCTTCATTCGTGTTTCTCCTTCGTTAGTAAATCGCCGTCCGGAGGTGGTTGCGGTCCACGCCTGGGGGCGGGCGCCTCACGCGGACAGCGGCATAAAGCCGTTATGAATTTAATGCGCTTCCGCCACCGCGCCCGCCACGTAAATCATCGTGAGCAGCACGAAAATATAAGCCTGAAGCAGTCCCACAAAAACGTGCAGGCCCATGAAGATCGCCGGGCCGATCAGATAAGTCAGGCCAAGGAACACCAGCGTCACCTGCTCACCCGCATACATATTGGCGAAAAGACGAATCGAGAGCGAAAGCGGCCGCGCCAGCGTGCTGATGATCTCGATCGGAATCATCAAAGGCGCAAGCGCCGGAATCGGACCCAGGAAGTGCTTCAGATATTTCCCCAGTCCCTGTTTCTGAATCCCGACGATATTGAAGTAAAGGAACGAAATCAGCGCGCAACCGACCGGCACATAAATCACCTGCGTCGGACTCACAAATCCCGGAACGATGCCGATCAGGTTCGCCAGCAGCAGAAATACGAACAGAGTTTCGAACAGCACCACGTGCTGATGCGCGTCGTGGCCGATCTGGTCCTCCGATTCGCCGCCGATAAAACCGTGCACCAGCTCGAAGCAATGCTGCATTGTGCCGGGCTTATCCACCGACAAACTCCCGCGCAGGATCGCGAACATCACGATCATAATCACCGCCACCAGAATCTGCATCACGATGAAATCCGCCCAGGGCTCGGCCGGGTTCGCCGCCTTCTGCCCGAACAAGGCAAGCAACGCGTTTCCCGGGCCCGCAAGCCAGGCGTTAAAGAGGTGTGTCAACCACGCTTCATGAGTGACCATATTTAGTTGAGAAAAGCCAGTTCGTAGAGAATTTCGAGGATCACAGCGGCCGGGCACACAAAGAACCCCTCAGTAGCGCCAGCACCACATTAAATCCGGTAAGTCGAAGTATAACAAACGTCCCCAAAACGAACAGTCCGAACTGGATAGCCATCCGGATCCCGAACATTTTCGGGGCTTTCGCCGCTTGCGCCGCTGCCGGCTTTTGCGCTCTCGGCGACCCTCTGCGTGAGGCCGGTCACCACCCGTTCCACCAGCTTGAAGTTAAAGTACGCGGCGCCCGCTCCGATGAAAAACGCACCCGCGTACCCGAAGCCTCCGAACAGGCCCGCCACTCCCGTTCCCACCACACCGAGAATCACGATCAAACGGGGGATCCGGGCAATCTGCCTCTCCGGATCGACCTTCACTTGCTCCCCTCGTTCGACTCGCGGATCAGCGAAATAAACCCCGCCACCGTCCCCAACGCGAGGAACACATAGCGGATCCATGTCGTATGAAACAACGCATCGAGGCCATAGCCCATCCCGTAGCCGATCAGCGTGGCGATCGGCAGCACCATCGCCATGCTCAAGGCCTGGCCGAGACCCTTCGAATCGCCCGGGCCCATCTTCATAAATCGGTCACCGCCGGACCCGCCAGCCCGCCCCGCATCGGGTCGTCGTCCCGCAACTGCCCGCCCCGGATCACCTTGTCCAGTTCCAGAAACTCATGGATAATCGGCTCCGGCGATTTGTAAAGGTCGGCCGGCGGCCCGAAAAACGCGACCCTCCCCTTGTGCAGAAACACCACCGTATCCGCCACGCGGTTCAGCAGATCCAGATCGTGCGTCACCACCACGGACGTAAGGCTCAATTGCTTCTTCAACCGCAGCATGAGCACGGTCAGGTGGTCGCTCATGATCGGATCGACCATCGTGGTCGGCTCGTCGTAGAGAATGCACTGCGGTTGCGCAGCCAGCGCGCGTGCGATCGCGACGGCCCGCCGGTAGCCCGTCGAAAGGTCCCCCGGATACGAATCGCGCGCATCCCAGAGGTCCACGATCTTCAGCAGCCCCTCCACCACATCGTCTTTGTTCTGCGCATCGTAGTCTTCCCGCAGCTCCAGCGAAAACGCCACGTTCTCCGCCACCGTCAGCGAATCGAAAAGCGCGCCTGACTGGAACACCATCGTGACTTTTCGCCGGATCCGGTTCAGCTCCGCTTCCGAGAGGCCCGTGATGTCCTCGTTGGCCACGATCACCTGCCCCTGGTCCGGCTTCAGGAACCCCATGATGTGCCCGAGACTCACCGACTTCCCCACGCCCGACCGCCCGATAATCGCCACCGTCTGCCCGGTATCCACAAAAAAATTGACATCGACTAAAACGGGCTTATCGAACGTCTTGTACACATGACGGAATTCGATGTAATGCGGAAACTGTTCAGCCATGCGGGCGAAGCTCCCCGCGCCAGGTGGTCAAATCACCACGATGGTAACATCTGTGTTTAGGCACTTGTCCGTTTCAGGGAACATTTTATTGCGAAGTTGTTTTATACTGATGGTCGTTGTTCCGGTCTTCGCAGCTTCAATTGTGCCTAACCGAGCGACAACTGTAGTACAGGCCTGATGCGAAAAGCGGTAGACTGGTTCGGACAACGTTATGGAAGCGACGAGTCACGCGCACCATTTCAAATCCCGAGTTGGAAATCCGAGGTGGCGAAGATGGTCGACCGCATCGCCGTCGAACAAGGCGTCGAGAGCCCTCTGGTTCATTCCGTGATTCGCGCCGAAAGCAACTACAACCCGAACGCCGTCTCCCCCAAAGGCGCCTTGGGAATCATGCAGTTGATTCCCTCCACCGCCAAGCGCTTCGGCGTTTCGAACCCGTTCGACGTCGCCGAAAACATCCAGGGCGGCGTCCGCTATCTCCGTTTTCTGCTCGATTACTATCAGGGCGATTACCCCAAAGCCATTGCGGCATACAACGCGGGCGAAGGAGCCGTCGATAAATATCACGGCGTTCCGCCCTATATCGAAACACAAACCTACGTCCGCCGCGTGGCGAAGGGTTTGGAAGCCGCGCGCCAGAAGCCGGCCGACACCGATGCCCGCGCCCTTGAATTCCGAAACACCCGGCCACATTCTCGCGTCCGTAGGTACTGACGGCCGGATCTATTACAGGACTCCCTGAGCGAAGAGTAAATCAACTATGCTGTGGCGATTGTCGTGGGCGGTGGCGGTTTTTGGACTCCTGCCCGCGCTCGCCGCCGAGAGGCCCGGCATAATTCAGGTGACCGGCGTCCGTGCCTGGTCCCACTCCGATTCCACCCGCGTCATCATCGAAACCACCGGGCCATTCGAATACAAGGCGGATCGCGCCCACGATCCCGAACGTTTGTTTCTGGATATCCCGCACTCGCGGCCCTGGATCGCCAAACGCCGCTTCGCGACGCACCAGGTCGCCGATACTCTCGTGAACCGGGTGCGGGTAGCCGAGCAGGCGCCCGGCATCACGCGCATCGTTTTCGATCTCAAGACGCCCACCGATTTCAAAATCACGCGCCTCGATGCGCCGGACCGTCTGGTGGTCGAACTACGCTCTCTCCACCCCGCAGCTCCGCTCACGCCGGTCACCGCGCGTCCGGCCGCAGCCCGTTCAGCTTTTGTCTATCCGCCTCGCTGTTTACGCGCCTTTGCTACGCCGCCCGCAGATCGTCATGGCAGGCACGCCGCCCGCGCCGCCCGAACCGAATCTCGTCGCGATCAATCTGACCGACCCGTCCTGGTCTCCGGAGCCGTTGAAATCGACTCGCCCGACTCGCGCCGTCTCGACTCAGATCATCCCGGCCGCCAAACCCGTAATCGCCTCGGACTCCACGCCGCTCGCATCCGAAAACGCCTCGCGTTCTCTCACCCGCGCGCTGGGACTCAAAGTAAACCGCATCGTGATCGACGCCGGCCATGGCGGCCATGACGACGGCACGATCGGCCCCCACGGCGTTCTCGAGAAGGACGTGGTGCTCGACGTCGCCCTCCGGGTCTCAAAGCTGGTCCAGCAGAAGATGGGTGCCGAGGTCGTTCTCACCCGCTCCGACGACACGTTTATCCCCTTGCGTGAGCGCACCGCCATAGCCAACGATCACAAGGCGGATCTGTTCCTTTCGATCCACGCCAATTCATCGCCCGCCCCGGAAGTCGCCGGCACCGAGACTTTCTATCTGAACTTCACCAACGTGGCCGGATCGCTCGACGTCGCGGCGCGCGAGAACGCCGGCTCCGATAAAACCGTCGGCGAATTGAAAGACCTGATTCAATCCATCACCCTCAACGACAAGATCGAGGAGTCCCACACCTTCGCTCAGGACGTCCAGAATTCCATCCAGCTGAACGCACAGCACTCGAACGCGGCCGCGCATAACCGGGGCGTGAAGCGTGCGCCTTTCGTCGTGCTGATCGGCGCTTCCATGCCCTCCGTGCTGGCGGAAATCGGCTTCCTCAGCAATAGCCGCGACGAGGCCAATCTGGGCAAACCGGAATACCGGCAAAAGGTAGCCGAGGCATTGTACAAAGGGCTCGCCCAGTACTCACAGTCGTTGAGCCATTTCGAGCCCGCGCGGCAGGTGGCGAAAACGGACCTGCCCCATCGCAGCGAACCGTAAAAAGCTGGGCCAACCTTGCCCAGAACGCGAAGGATAGCCTCGAAGGCGATCCTGCGTCCTGTTTCGTCCCTGCCGTTAGCGCGCGAATTTGCGACGTGCGAGCGCCGAGAAGAATCGCGCCTCCCGCCAGCAACAACCCGAACGCGCCCGGCTCCGGGGCTGCCGACGTCGCGCTGATCGATTCAAGGTCTACTCAGAGAGAGCGGCTCAGGACCGATTTCGTTACTGGCCACCACATTCAAAGAGACTTAGCATGACCCGCGCTTCGGTACTGGTACTGGAAGCATTGATGTGTCGCGTCAAATGGAATACGGTGAAGGTCATGATATGTGTGAGAATTAATACCATAGCGGTCGTTTTCGTCGGATCCTTAGCGATGTCCGGTATAATGAACGCCAGCACTATAGCTTTCTATCTGAATTCAACCGATACGGCGTCTGGAACGGCGTCTCCATTCGTGGTTGGGTCGGGACAACCATGGCTCAGCTCGGGCCAAAACCTGAATGCTGAAGTCTTTTTCACCACTAACGGTTCGACTCTGACGGTTGAGCTCGTCAACCTGATTACCAACGAAGTGACGGACGGCCAGAGTATCAGCGGCATCTCTTTCAAGATCGCCGACAGTGGCGGCTCCATACCCGGGACCGTCACGCCCACCGCGTCCGGGTATGGCAGCGATAGCAATCACTCCAACGGACAGATGATCGACATCGCGCCCGGAGGAGCAGTAACAAACGCGGGAGCTTGCGGGTCCACCTGCCTTGGAGACTGGGCCGCGTCCACGAGTCTCGCAGGCGGTGTGGCTTCGATTTCCATGGATAGCTTCCCGGGGGCACCGGATACCATTTCGGGTGTTGCAGCCTCCAACGGTTATCCACACGGCAACCCTTCGCTAACGAATTCCAATCATCAGCCGGAGTTTGAAGAGATGGCCACGTTCACCCTGTCCGGCCTGACCGGGCTGGGTGACTCATCAACCATTTCCAATGTCGTCTTCAATTTCGGAACGGAGTCGGGGCAGACCGTAGCGGTGGGTCGCGGGTTCAATGAGACTACGCCTACGCCTGAGCCTGGCACGCTTTCGATGATGTTCGGCGGAGCCTCGCTGCTGCTTGCCGGGTTCTGGAAAAGGCGCCGCAATCAAGCCCAGCGCTAGCAGCCCGTGGTAGAAGTGCGAAAACCTTCAGCTGTGGCTGGGAGCTGGAAAAACCAGACGAAGTGAAAACGAGCCGGAGATGGGCTCGTTTTCTCCTGCTAATTCGTTCCAGCGCGCCGTCCATGCCGTCATCGCGATCTGGACAAGCAAAATCGTATCTGAGAGACCCTGCAGGGTCCTCGGTTTGCCGATTCCTGAAGATTTCCGGACCAGCAGCGCCAGATTGAATCCGACTGCGTGGAACAGAAGCCGCTTGAGAATGTTCTTTTGACCCTTGAGGTGGGTTCGTCTCATGCCGCCGGTTTCGTACATGTGGGCAAAACTTCTTTCGGTCAACTCCGTGCGCAGCTTCTGCAGGTCCTTGCCGCGCCGTCCTCTCATCCGCCGCCGATTCCCGTACACCTGCTTCTGCTCTTTTTCCTTGCCGTCCCAATTGCGGGACCCGCGCTCCGGCTCCGGAATATAGCTGCGCACACCGTCCGCATGCAAATCGACCAGAACTTCATTGCTGTGATAACCCTTGTCGGCCACCAGCTCTTCGATGCTGCGTTCGTTGATCAGAGCCACATTGGACTGAGCTTCCTGTAGTGTGATTCCGATGGTGGTCGTGTCACCCAGATCTGCCGCTTGCAGCGTAATCGCCACTATCGCGCCGCTGGACAGATCGACCGCATGCTCGGCCTTGTGCGCCAGATGCGTGCGCCCATCCTTCATCCTGGCAATGCGCGCGGTGGTATCTCCGGGACTCATCCAGTCTTTATTCGAAGCTTTCTTTTTGCGCTTCCGGTCCAGCCTCGCGGCCTGCTCGCGGGTCGGTTCCTCAATGCCTTCGGCCTTGGCCAGATCCTTCAAATACTCGTCATAGCCGCGGCCATCGTCGCGCCGTTTGATCGAACGCATCGCGGCGTTGGCTTCCAGCATGGTCGCGTCTACAGCGATGGTCTGCCCTTCCATCAGGCCTTCTTCGCCCAGTACCTTCACGAACCAGCGGAACACCGCTTTGTGCGTTTCCACTGGCATCAGACGGCGCGTCCGCGACATTGTCGAATGATCCGGCGTCGATTCGATAACACTGAAGCCCAGAAAATCCCGCAACGAAAGCGAGTCCGCTACACGCCACGCAATTCCCCGTTCCGAATCGATTCCTTCAAAGTAGCCGAGCAGGAGCATCCGGAAATACACACCCGGAGCCATACTCGGTCGACCCATGACCGGCTTGTAAAAACGCTTGCACAGGTGCTCCAGGCGTTTGTCGACCTTGTTCCGCTCCAGGATGTCGTTGACCTTCGTGTAGAACGGGTGACTCGCCGCCTGGGGAATTTCCTGCGCGCTGAAAAACAGCGCGTTCTGCTTCGGCTTGCGCTTGCCCATCGCCATACTGCTTATGACGTCTGAAACATTTCAGAGGTCACATGTTTGGAAGGTAAATCGGACTTTTACCACGCGCTGCTAGCCAGACGCAACGCGTTTTCTCGATCATTTCTCGGGAATGTGCGGGGTGTTCGCATTTGCCGTAGACTCTAACGGGAATTCCCTTGGCCACCGCTTGCTGCAGCTGTTGGCGGCGTTCAAACGCAGTCAGGTGTGGTGATCCGGATCCAATGATTACCAGCCGGGTGTGGATCGACTAGCCAGCGCCGAATCGACGGAGCTGGCTAGGTTATCCACGTGGGAAATCAGCTAACCCCTCGACGCGAATCGAAGTGCGGATAGTCGATTTCGAGATCGCCAGATAGCCCCACTGGACACGCCTTTTTTCCGGGGTGACAATGAAGAGTCTGATTTGAGCGGCAAGAGCTGATCACGCGAGCCTCGGGCCGTCCCTCGATCCCCTGGGGATACTGCAGATGAAGCGGTCCAGTGCCGCACCCATTCTCTTGAATCGGGCGTGAACAAGACCAGGCACGACCCAAGGCGGTACAAATGGCTCGGCTGAAAATGATGGCGGGAGGAATGCGGTGCTGCTGGCGTTGCTGCGCCGTTGGTGTTTCGCAGGCGGTGGGTTCTTGGCCGGAACTTGCGCCCGAAATGGAGCTGCACGTTGGTAGTTCCACTGCGCTCCGTTGGTATGGCGTTGGGGCTGGCCACTGGAAATCCCAAGTCCTGCACATCATTCCGGTTTTCGTGTCCAACGCCAAGTATGGGCGCGGAACCGAGAACAGGTCTGATCCGTTGCGGCCGGCTTATCGTCATTCTTCCCGACAACGATGCCCCAGGCCGGAAGCATGCGGCGGCAGTGGCGGCGGCTTTGCTAGGCTAAATTTAAGTAACATTGCGCGTCATTATCTTAGGAACCTCCAGCCGATACCGTAAAGCCTTAAATCCACAACGGACGTAAGACGGATGATCCCGCCAGGTACTACTCTTTTTAGACTAGTATATCGTTTCAATAAAACATTTCCATAAACATCTGTTTCCCGCTATGCTGAATCATGGCGGGAAAATCCGGGCGTCCCAGACTGATCCTGAGTCCTGAGCAGAAAGAGGAGTTGGTGCGATTGAGTCATGCCCGCGGGAGTCCCGCACGGGAAGTGCAGCGCGCCCGGATCCTATGCCGCTTTGAGGCCGGCGAGACGATCACTCAGATCGCACGCGCGCTGAAGACAACGCGTCCGAGCGTGCGGAAATGGGTGGACAAGGCGATTGCCATGGGAGCGGAAGCCGCCCTGAAGGATACCTGGCATCGGCCGCATGCTCCGGTGATCACTGAGGAGGCGAAGGCCTGGGTCGTGCATCTGGCTTGCTCCAAACCGAAGGAGCACGGTTTGGCGGCGGAACTCTGGACGCGAAGTGCACTGGCTCAGTATGTTCGCCAGCACGCCGAACAGGCCGGACATCCGTCACTGGCGAAAGCGGTGAAAGCCACGGTGCATCGCATTCTCGCCGCGCAGGAACCGCACCCGGAGCGAGTCCGGTATTATCTGGAAAAGCGGGATCCCGAGTTTGAGGCGAAGATGAAAGATATCCTGATGGTTTATCACGAAGTGGCGCTGCAAAATGAAAGGCGGGCCGATAGCGGAACCGCCCGCATCATCACCGTTTCAGTGGATGAGAAACCGGGTTTGCAAGCCCTCGCCAATACCGCTCCGGATCTGCCTCCCGTGGCGGGTAAACATCCCACTGTCGGACGTGATCACGAATACAAGCGACTGGGCACTTGCTCGATTCTGGCAGCGCTCGACCTGCACGATGGTCATGTAACCGCCCGCGTCGAACGGCGCCACCGCAGCCGGGAGTTCATCGATCTGCTGAAAGACCTGGATGCCCGCTATCCCGCTGACTGCACGATCCGACTGGTCCTCGACAACCACTCAGCACACATCTCGAAAGAAACGCGGTCCTTCCTGGCGACGCGTCCGAATCGCTTCCGGTACGTGCTGACACCGAAGCACGGATCGTGGCTGAACATCGTGGAAACCCTGTTCGGCAAAATGGCAAGGACCTTTCTGCGCCACATCCGTGTTCAGTCCTGGACAGAACTCCGCCAGCGAATACTTCAGGGGATTGCTGAAATCAATGCCGCACCGGTTGTACATCGCTGGAGGAAATTCGATGCCTTAACCGCCGTCGATCAGGAAACTTTTTGATGAAACGATATACTAGTCAACCATTGCCATAGGATACCTGGACAGCGGTGCCGGAAAAATCACGGGCGTTTCGCGCGAGCCTGTCCTCGGCGCGCAAAGTGCAGCACGGGAACCGTCGCTCCGCAGGTCAGCTCTGAATCTGAATAATTGTCCGCGCCCCGAGGGAGTCAGGCAAGTCGTACCGCATCACGACGTCCGCGCGCACACGCAGTTTCGCGCACTCTTTCGCCGATTCGGCAATCTCCCGTTCGGCGTCCGGCCCTTTATACAGCAGAATCCTCGTTCCCGCCTTAAGTGCCGGACCGAACAGCCCCACCACACGACCGATCGGGGCGAAAGCCCTCGCCGTAATCACGTCAGCCCGGCCATCGCGCCAAACGTCTTCCGCGCGCTGTGCAGAGACCCCCACGTTCGGCAGCGCCAGTTTCTCGAGTGCTGCATCGACGAACCGCGCCTTCTTCTGAATCGATTCCGCCAGCGTGAACCGGATACCGGGCAGCGCCAGCGCCAGCGGAACGCCGGGAAATCCCGGCCCCGTGCCGGCGTCGAGCACATGGCGCGCGCCTGAGAACAACCGCCAGGGAATAACCGAATCGAGCACATGCTTGATCGCCGCGTCGCGTGGGCTGGTGATGCGGGTGAGATTCAGATACTGGTTCGCTTCAACGATCAGTTCAAGGTGCTCAGCGCATTTGCGGATCGCGAAATCCCGGTCCGGAAGATCAGCCGGCAGCACTTGATTGAGCTCGTTCTCAAACAACACGTACAATCATGCCATTGAGCCCCTCGGGCAGAGAAAGCCGGGTTTTGGGCGGAGAAAATAGTCGGCGGCCTCCTCGCCCTGCCAGAACTACCCATTCAGCCTAGTACTAGCCACGTACTAAAGGTTCAATTTTGTGACAAATGATACCAATCTTCCGGGGCCCTTCTACAATAGTGGTATCGAAGGTTAACAACAAGACGTTAAACCGGAGACCCGTTGGAAATCATAAATTATTGATTTTTAATGAGTAGGGAGTAACATATGAAAAAACAAAATAAACATTCGATTGCAATAACGCTCTTAACTACAGCCCTCCTCGGGATCGGCGCTATGCCGGCCTCGGCGGAGCCCATCTTCAGCGGTTATATATCCGACCAGAGTGCTGGAGACCACTTTACTTTGACGGTGAACGCGTACCCCTCCCCGCAGGAAATTGACGCGAACAACTTTCTGGTCGGTCTGACGTATGGTGTTCTCACGGAATATAACCCATCGAACACCGTCATAGCCACGAGCGATCCGTTCCTGATGTTTTGCTCTGATTTTCTGCATGACATTAACCAAGGGGACACCTACAACGTGACCATCGAGAGCCTGGTCACGCCTTCGGGACAAGACCCCGCCACCTACATTCCGGATTCGGCCGGCCTGAACTTGACGCTTAAAACGTTGCAAATACAGGCGTTGCTGGGAGCGAAATTCGATGGCACAACGCCCAACGACAGCAACGTTCAGCATGAGATCTGGAATTTGAGCGGAGCGAATCCCGCGATAGACGGCCCCGACCCATCGGTTATGGCCGCGCTCTACGCGAACGCACAAGCGGCGCAGCCCGGCGCCAACTACTCGGGTGCCTTCCTTCTCGACCCGCAAGGCGACGGAGGGCAGGCCTTTATGTCCATCGACCCCACCTCCTTCGATCATAACCTGCAATCACCGACCCCCGAGCCGGGAACCTTGGCCATGCTGGGCTTGGGTCTGATCGGTCTGGGTAGCATCAAACTTCGTAAAACTCGCCGCTAGAGCTTGCTCACACGCGCGGCTCTCTTTCAGAGTTGCGAGACTAATGGAGTGGAGCTCTTCCCGCGATCAGGTCTGGCGGAGAGGCGACAAAAAGAAGTAGTGGGGGTACTAATCCCTCGCGGGCCCAGTTTCCGCGAGGGACTAGTACCGTTTGCTGTGTCGCTATACGCTTCGTCGCGAAAGCAGGCTGATCAGCCAGATCACCAGAAAAACCACGAACAGAATCTTCGCGATACTGGCCGCCGCACCCGCGATCCCGAACATTCCCAACGCGCCCGCGATCAGCGCAATTACTAGAAAAACCAGTGTCCAATGCAGCATTGTTTGCTTCTCCCGCGAATGATCAGGCAATTTACGCGCCATTCGCCGCGACGAGGCTCAGTCTTGGCATCAATGCGTCATGGAATAAACGATGTAATTGATTCCAATGCGCATCGCCAGCGACGAAGCCTTCTCCGGGTAGAAAGGATCGTCCGCATACTCCCACGCGTCTCCCAGATCGGAGTTGTAGGACGCGGCAATCATCACCCGGCCCTTATCGTCGTAAATGCCACGCCAGTGCGCCCCGCGGCCGCCGTCCTCGCAGTTCTTGCATCCCTGCCGCAGGTGAGCCTCGCCCGGCACCTGGAAGCGGTCGTTAAGGTCGTAGAGCACATGAAAGATCGGATCGTCGTTCGGAATATCCACAATCGGCCGATCCGGAAAAACCAGCTTCATCGAGTCTTCGAACACCTGCCGCTCTTCGTTTCCGTGGTAATCGTCCGCCATGAAAAATCCGCCGCGCAGCAGGTATTCGCGCAATTCCTTCCCCTGCTTGGGCGTCAGACCCCATTCGCCCACCTGCACCGCATAAACCCACGGATAGTCGTACTCTTCGTCCTCATCCAGATTGATCGGCTGCTCGACCGACCGCACATGAATCCGCGTGAGCCGCCGGATCGCCTGCGAAAAATGCCGGTCCGCTCGCGGATAATCCTGCGTCCACAAGGAAAGCCCGAGCCGGAAATCGCCGTCGAAACGTCCCCGGTAGCCGTCGTTCCAGCCGCCCGGAAACATCAGGCGCGCAAATGCGAATTCGGTCTTTTCCTGATAGTCCGGGGGTGTTTCGAAGCTCGGGTATTCCACACCCGGATACTGCCGGAACGGCTTCTGGAAAGCGTAGAGCGTACCGAAGCAGGCGACTGCGCACGCCGAAATCCACCAGGCGCTTCGAATGTTCGCTTCGCACGCCTTGACCTGAGCATATCACCGCGCATCTGTGAGAATGGGTGTCTTCGCGCCCATGCAAACTCTTCTCGGATTCGGCGCAAACGATTTGCTCGAGCTCGCGCTGGCCCTGCTTCTGGTGGGCGCCATCCTCGCGCGCGCACCGTTGCTGGCGGCTCGCGCAGAAACTTTCCGCGCGACCCATCCCCTGCATGATCTTCCTCGCGGCCGTGCCCATCGTATTGCGCCTCGCGCTGCTCCCCCGCTTCCCCATCCCCACCCCGCGCGTGGCCGACGACTTCAGCTACCTCCTGCTCGGCGACACGCTCGCGCACTTCCGCCTCGCCAATCCCCCGCATCCCATGCACCGCTTCTTCGAAGGCGTTTTCGTCTTGCAGGACCCCTCCTGGAGTTCGATCTTCCCCCTCGGACAAGGCCTCGCACTGGCCTTCGGCGAGTTGGTCTTCCGCCTCCCGTGGGCAGGAGTCGTACTTTCCGTCGGACTGCTCTGCGCCCTTACTTATTGGATGCTGCGCGCGTGGGTCAATCCCGTCTGGGCGCTCTGCGGAGGCCTGCTCGCCGCGCTCGAATTCGGCCCGCTCAGTTCGTGGATGAACACCTACTGGGGCGGCGCCGTCTCCGCTATCGCCGGCTGCCTCGTCTTCGGAGCCCTGCCCCGCCGCCGAACGCGCGACGCCGTCATCCTCGGCATCGGACTCTCTCTGCAGCTACTCACCCGCCCGTTCGAATTCGTCCTGCTCGTTGCGGTCGTGCTCCTCTTCGCCATCCCGCGCCGCACTCTCGCGATCGCCGCACTGGTCCTCGTCCCCGCCTTCGGCCTCACCCTGCTCCAGAACAAACAGGTCACCGGCCACTGGACCACCCTGCCCTACCAGCTCAGCCGTTATCAATACGGTGTTCCGGCAACCTTCCGCTTCCAGCCAAACCCCATTCCCCACCGCCCGCTGACTCCCGAACAGCAGATCGACTACGACTCACAGGTCGCCGTCCATGACGCGCCCTTCGATCCCGCCACGCGCGTCCGCTTCTATCGCTTCTTCTTCCTCGCACCGCTCTATCTCGTGCTCCCGTTCTTCCTCCCGGCGTTGAAGGAAGCCCGCTTCGTCCGCGTGGCCGCTGCCATCGCGCTCTTCTCGCTGGGCGACGCATTCTATCCCTACTTCTATCCCGCATTACATCGCCGCGATCGCCTGTCTCTTCGTCCTCGTCAGCGTGAAAGGACTGGAACAGCTGAGCCGCTTCACAAGCAGGCCGCGAAGCCGTCACCTTCATCCTGGTCCTGTGCCTCGCCGACTTCCTCTACCAGGCATCCACCGCAACCAGCGCCTGACCCCGAAGGTCGCATCGCCATCGCCAACCAACTCGCGAATGCGCCCGGCAAACAACTGGTCTTCGTCCGCCCCGGCGCGCATGACTGGATCCACAACGCCGCCGATATCGACGCCGCGCCCGTAGTCTGGGCGCTCGACCTCGGCCCCGCCGAAGATGCCGAACTGCGCCGCTACTACCCCGACCGCCACGCCTGGCTGCTCGAACCCGGCGCACCGCGCCCACGCCTGACCGAAATCAGGTAGTTTACTCGCCTGGGGAGAGGCGCGCGAAGGACTATACTGGCCACATACGCAACCCTGCAAGGAGATTGCTAAGCGCGCGCACCTGATCCATGAAACGCCGGACCGATTTCTCCCGGGGGATCGCGTACAACTCCCCCGGTTGAGCACCACTGCGGATCTTGCCCGGCGGCAACCGGAGTTGCTTGCCTCGCTTGATCTTGTACCCGAGAAACTCAAATCCTTGCCGGACATGCACGATCCGCGTCTTCTGCGGATGCAGTTGCACGCCCAGTTCGTTCAGAATCCGAAGCGCCGCGCCCACTGCCGCCCGCGCCTCCGCTGCCGACTCGCAGGTTGCTACCCAGTCATCGGCATACCTCGTAAGCTGATATCCCTTGCGCCTCATCTCCTGATCGAACGGTGTCAGAAGTATGTTGCTGAGCAAAGGTGAAACCACCCCGCCTTGCGGAGTCCCGCGCTCCGTCGGAAACAGCCGCCCTTTGCCATAACTCCCTGCCTTGAGCATCGCCTCTATCAGGCGCAGCACCCGGCCGTCGGCTATTCTTTGGGCCACAAGCGATAGCAGTTTCGCATGATCCACCGACCCGAAAAAGTCCTTCAAGTCCGCGTCCACGATCCACTCCCGACCGCTCTGAATCTCCTTCCAGACTTTGCGCATGGCATCCTTTGTCGATCGCCCTCGCCGATATCCGAAGTTGGCTTCATCGAACACCGGCTCGAAGATCGGTTCCAGCCGATTGAGCAGCGCCTGCTGGCACACCCGGTCATAAATCGTCGGGATTCCCAACGTGCGAAACTCGCCCGGCTTTCCCGCCTTCGGGATTGGTACTTGCCGCACCGGCTGAGGCCGATAGACATCCTCTTTCAGTTCACTCTGCAACCGATCCAACTGCTGGTCCAGTTGCGCGGCGAATCCATCCAGACTCTGCCCGTCCACACCTCCACTGCCCCGGTTGGCTTTCACCATCTCCCAGGCCATCTCCAAGTTCTTCCGCTGATACACCTTGTCAATTAATGAATGGACCTTCTTTGCACCCGTCGGGTTGATCCAGTCCACCAGTCTCCACGGACGAGAATGTACGGGTATTTCACTCATGGAACTGATCCACCTCCCCGCCCTTGCTCATCTGGTTTCCTCTCTCTTCCCAACCGCCTTCGCCGACTGCCTTCCCCGGCCCACTTCCGCCGCCGGTCACCCGGTCACACGGCTTTCACCGCGCTTGTGGTACTACACAGCCGTCCGTCTACTGACAGAGCGTTGCTCGCCATTTCGCTCTCGCTTATAGGTCTGCTTACTCCGGTGCCACCCGGAGACCCTGTCAGTCCTCCTGAGGTCACGCATTGTTCTTCCGTACCGTGCCATTCCGCAAACACCTTGGTGCGGTGGGTGAATGAGAACGCCTTCGCCTCCATAGTGCAGGCTCGACCTTGCCCCACCTTTGGCTGACCGGTTCCTCTTCGGGGTAGCCCCCATCGATTACAGCCCGGTACTGCTCCTCATGCCCTTCGGATTCCACCTCGCGATGGACACCCTGCCCTCCGGAGAACTGCAGGTTGATGGCTTCAGGTCCACCTTGGCTTGTTTCCGGCTTTCGCTTTCGTGCCCGTTTAGGTTTCTCCATACCTTCCACCTCCTCCGGCCCGCGAGGCGTTACCCCCGCGTTCGGATATAGCGCTCCTCACTCGAGCGCCAGAGGGACTTCAACCCTCCTGATCAACGCGCTGCTCAGCGCACACTATTCCGCTGTCCGACTCCTCGAGAACGTACACGCGGGTCTCACGGCATGTGCCTTCACCCGCCGGCCTGTCACGAAGATTTGTTTCAGGCGTCTCCGAGGTCTCCCGGTCTCTCCTCATATCCGCACGGTGCCGCTCGTAAAATCTTGCCTGCGAGCCGCTCATGTCCACCACCAGGCCAACCGTCAGAGGAAGACCGCTTTCCTGGCCGAAAAATGTGATCTCGCGCGGGCGCTGATCGTCGGTGAGTTTCAGTTCGCTTCGGCGGACATCCCGAATCGGCGTGCCCTTGCCATCGGTCGCCGAAAAAGTGACCGGCACCAGGTTAAAGTCGGCACGGATCGCAGGCTCAGGCTCTTGCGCCAGAGCAACGAGCGCAATCACGAAGACACAGCACCATCGCTTCATGTCGTATAACGCGTCTCATTGCACCGTCGAAATCGCGCCCCGACCCGAAGCAATATACTTGTCCCGATACTTATCAACAATGAAATACGCCCTGCTCTGGACCGCCCTCCTCGCCATCCCCGCCCTCGCCCGCGCAGCCGACCCCTGCGCCGACTCCCGCGATCTCCGCCTCACCAACGGCCACATCGTCACCTTCGACGCAAAGAACACCATCGCCACCCAGGTCACCATCCAGAACGGCCGGTTCGCCGCCGTCGGCCCCGCCGGAAATCTCAAGCTCAACCCCTGCACCAAAACCATCGACCTCAAAGGACGCACCGTCGTCCCCGGCCTCATCGATAACCACAACCACATCGTCCTGCTCGGCATGCGCCCCGGCCACGACATCCGTCTCGAAACGCCCGCCTCCATCGCCGAACTGCAGGACATGCTGCGCGCCCGCGCCAAAACCGTTCCCGCCGGCGAATTCATCACCGCGCTCGGCGACTGGAACATCAAACAATTCGCGGAGAAGCGTCTCCCCACCCTCGCCGAACTCGACGCCGCCCTTCCCAACCACCCGTTCATCATGAACGGCAGCGGCACCGCCGTGAACTCACTCGCCAAAGCGTTCTTCGAATCCAAAGGCGTCACAGTCACGCCCGCGGGCACCATCGCTGGCCCGGGATTCCTCGCCGCCCTGAACGCCTTGCGCGCCGTCCAGACTTTCGAAGACAAGAAGCGCGGCGCACAGGACGCGATGAACTACCTGCTCAGCCTCGGCCTCACCACCAGTTCCGACATGGGCGCCTTCGCCCTCCCCGGCAGTCCCGACCTGCTCGACGCCTCCGCCAGCGACACCGTCGAAAGCCTCAACCCGTGGACCATGTACGATGCCTTCCTCGCTCTGCACAAGGAAGGCAAAATCAACCATCGCCTGCGCATCTTCTTCCTCACTCAGGACACGCGCCCCGACGTGCCGCTGCTGAAGCAGCGCCTGCTGAACATGTTTCCCGATTTCGGCGACGACATGCTCAAGGTCTCCGGCATCGGCGAATTCGCCGCCGCCTGGAATTTCCGCGGCGGCGCCACGCCGTCGAATTACGAGACCGCTCTCCAGCTCGTAGCGAAGTATGGCTGGGCCTTCCAGCAACACACCCTCTCCCTCAACGAAGACAAATTCACCACCGACACTTTCGAGAAGGTGAACGCCGTAACTCCCATCGCCAATCTGCACTGGGCCATCGGACACGTGCCGAAGATCGATCGCCCCACGCTCGATCGCCTCAAAGCAATCGGCGCGGGCGTGGCGGTGCATGGATGGCTCTATCTCTCCGGCACGCCCAACAACGGAGGGCCGCCCTACCGCACCATCGTCGACAGCGGCATTCACGTAGGAGCGGGCTCGGACGCCGCCGCTGTTTCCGTGTTCGATCCGTGGCTGATCATCTATTACATGGTCACCGGGAAGAACTCAGCCGGTGAAATGGTGAATCCCGGCCAGCAATTGACGCGCGCCGAAGCGCTGCGTCTCTACACGGCCGAAAACGGCTGGTACACGCACGAAGAAAGCAAGCTGGGAACAATCGAACCGGACAAACTAGCCGACCTGGCTGTACTGAGCGACGATTACTTCGACCCGAAAAAGGTGTCTGACGAAGCAATCAAGCACTTGAAATCGGTGCTGACAGTGGTCGGCGGCAAAGTCGTCTACGACACCACCCACTGATCGAAGCCCTGCCCGGTTGTATTCGCCGCTTGGTAACACATTGAGTCTGCCGAACCGCGCGTGCCGGCGAGCGGTTGTTCAGGACTCTTGACACAGACCGAACTAATACGTTTTGAGACTACGCCCCAATTACGTCTTTCGGGCTAAGTCCTTTCGCCGATTGTGGCGGACGTTAACTAATGGTAGTGTGTCAAAAGGACAGATTTACTTAGACGCGCTAAAGTACTCGCAATAACGCAAACGGCCGCTCAATAACGGTCTCGGCTGCGACCGTACTCTCTGAAATTACGGTGCAGCACTCTTCGGTCCCTTAGTCAGCATTATTTCCGGGATCGATAAATCGCGACGCGGGCGGATTCAAGACCGCCGTGTCGATCGGAGGAGCCGACAAAAGATGACAAAGGCGACAAGGATTCTCATGAGCGGGACAATGGTTTGGGTGTTGGCGATTTGTCTGCTCCCCGCCACCGGCAGCGCAGCTACGGCTTTCAATTTTACCTTCAGTTCTGCCGGCTCTTCCGCAACCGTTTCGCAAGGATTTTTGACATCTCTCACCGAAAATATTTCAGCGATTACGATCAATGGCGTATCCTACACGGGTTTGAACGACACGCTGACGGTTACCAGTACTGCCGCAGCCGATAACTTCGCGTTTTCGGGTGCGCTGAGCGGGGCGCTGACTGGCGTGAATGGTACCTGGCTGGACTTCGAAATACAACCGTCCACGGCTACGCAAAACGGGGCTGGCGATTTCGTGGTCGTATATGGTAGCGCCGCATCCCTGGATAACGTCAGTAGCGTTCTCGCGCTCGACTTGGGAGCCACTTTCACCACTGGAATCGGTGAACTGTCTATAGGCGCCGGAAGTGGAGCTTTGATCAATAGTCAGGGCGTCGTGACCAGCGATGTGCTGTCGGCAACGCTCTTCTCCGTTACGATCGGTACCCCGGAGCCATCCGCCTTCCTGCTGCTCGGGATGGGATTGTTGGTGATATGCGCGGTTGCCAGAACCACGATTTGTTCGTCAACCCGGACTCATTGACATGTTGAGCAATATGCGCGCTTCTGTCATCTCATCCATAGTGGCGGTCCTGGGCCTGGCAGTCAGCGCCTCGCCGTCTCTTGCCTTAACCGCACCCGCGATGCAGATTACGGACGGCGCCAACACCGTGACTATCGATTTGACGGGTACGGTCACCCTTTCTCCCGGTTGCGTCTGCACTACATTTACGCCGCCGACCGGCGTGGCGGCAGACCATGAAATCACCTGGGCCGGGACGATCGGTAACTTCAAGATTCCCGCTGGCATTACCGGTAAGCCACGGGCGTTCTTTCCGGGTACAGCTCAGGGGATTGACATCGAGACAGGAGCCATCACTAGCACTGGGGGCTCTACCGCCACATTGACCGTCACCTGGTCTGACACCGGATTCACGCAAATCGGCCCGGTCTCGGTAACTGCTCTTACCAATTTTAGCGATGGCGGAACGGTGAACTACACGACTTGGGTAGATCCTGCCAACAGACTCTTCGGTGAAACATCGCCGGCAGTCGCGGTCGTAGGTTTGCCAAATGTCACAAGCGGCATCGTCACGGGAACCGGCGCCGCCCCGGCGTCGCAGCCGTTCTCCATGACCCTTGTGGAAGCGATTAATCTCCACCCATCCGAAACTGTTGCCACGGACTTCTCCGCCGAGATCACGGTTATCCCGTCCGTCGTCTCCTATCTGGTGAAATATGCGGCTAACCTCGACATCGGCGAATCGTACATCGACATCACCAACTCCGGCGCCAACGGCTGTTCGGCCTTGGGGCCGGGCTTCGGCGGGGCGGCCGGCAACATCTGTGTGAACGCATATACTTTCGACTCGGGCGAGGAACTGATCTCATGCTGCTCCTGTCTGGTCACCTGCA
This sequence comes from Terriglobia bacterium, assembly GCA_963809655.1. Taxonomy (GTDB): domain Bacteria; phylum Acidobacteriota; class Terriglobia; order Bryobacterales; family Bryobacteraceae; genus BOG-234. The sequence continues at coordinate 41,750 of CAWEKQ010000037.1, forward strand.
ACCAGACCGATAACTTTGGCGTGAACAGGGACCTGACGTCAAGAACACTCACTGGCGTGGCTCCGGCCTCGGTGACGGTAAAACTGCTCTCCACCCTCGCGGGCGGCGACGGCACTGGTACGAGTTGCTCGAACTCCGCGGCAACGGTGACAACTGCCGTGCTCGCGGGCGGCCTGGCCGCTTGGGGTACGACACTCCACGCGACGCCTGCAGGCGGCTATGCCACTACTGAAGCGCCTTTCACGGGATCTACTCTGAGTCAGGGTGAACTGAACAGCATCGGCGGTCGATGCGCAGCCATTCTGGGTAATGGCAGCGGTTTCGGCGTTTGTAATTCGTGCCGATCCGGCGCTGTGGAAGCTGTGTTGTTGCCGGAATAAGTTTTGACTTTAGTCCTGACCCGTCCGCGAGCTTCTGCCTTGATGCTCATCTTTTTGGTCGGATAAACGATCTTCCCTGATTTGAGGGGGGGTCTCGTGCGACACGTGTATGCTACCGCACTTGCCCTGCCTGCGCTGAGCCAGCTACGAATTAGGGCAAATCCCGGCCCGGCGCTTCCGGCCATTATGCTTGTTGCAACCAGTTCTGGTCCCCGGTGTAACCATAGTCGCGGGTCAGGGCACGCTGCATTTTCTCCGGTGTCGGCGCACAACCGGGTTACCAGCACCGATACCTTTACGATCCTTGCGCCGTAGTTCATCCGGCCAAGTACGGGGCGATGCGCTCACCCGATCGGCCCGGATAAAGAGGGGGCGTCGTTATTCCCAAGGTCGTGTGCTGGGCCAGCTATTGTGTCGCGGGCTTGCCAGACGCCGGATCGTCTTTCGGGCGCGGGACGTCCGATAGGGGAGGAAGTCCCTTGGGGAGCGCTTGTCGCCGTGGCGCGTAGCTCTGTACCTGCTGCGGAGTGGCAGCCTGTGCAGCCTGGGCAGCCTGCTCTTCGCGGCTTTCATGGGCGAACATGATCGCCAGCGCAAAACCGCCCGCCATCGCGACCGACAGGAATCCAAGGATCACAAAACGCCACTGCACTCCCACCCAAAACCGGTTTTTGCAATCGCGGCATCGGTACACTTGTGCCCGCATTATCGGCAGAACCAGACGTTCCGCCAGTTTGCGGCGGCTCCGCATGACGTCGTCCGAGTGGCACTTCGGACACTCCATCGCGCCCAAAATCCCTCGGTTTTCGGGCAGGGTGGGTTCGTAAGAGCGAGACTGGCGAACCGACGCTGATTGTGCCATATACCCTCTTATCGGACAGTTGATTTTACCATGAATTAGAGTTCTTCCGAACGTGCTGGTCCGATACAATTACACGTGTGGCGATAAGCGAACGCATTCTTAACACAAATGCCATCTGCGAAACCGCCGATCCGGGCCTCAAGCTGAGCTATTCTGCCCGTGAGTGAGCAAGGTTTGAGTGGACAAGGTTTCAGTAGACAAGGTTTCACTAGACAACGTTCCGCGCGTAGCGTTCTTTACAGATACGTTTACGGAAATCAATGGCGTTGCTCTCACCAGCCGCCAGTTGACCGGCCTTCGCGCAGCGGCGCGGCTATCCCTTCCTCTGCGTCCGGGGCGCGAGCCAAACCAGGCAAACGCAGGAAGAGTCGACCACACATCTCGAGCTCGCCCGCGGACCGCTGGCGTTCGATCTCGATAAAGACCTGCGGCACGATCCATTTCTCTGGCGTCATCACCCTCGGGTGTCGGAAGCGATCGAAGCCTTCAATCCCGAAATTATCCATGTGGTCAGTCCGGGCGATGTGAGCGAGATCGGCGTCTATATCGCGAAGCGCATGAAGATCCCGCTGGCGATTTCGTGGCACACCAATCTGCACGAATTCGGCGCCCTGCGCCTGGCAAGGATGCTCGACTGGATGGGCGACGCCACCCGCCGCGATATCGCAGCGTTCAGCGAATCAACCATTCTGTCGGCAACGATCGCGTTCTACCGGCTCGGCGACGTGCTCTACGCTCCCAACGACGAGTTGGTCGAGATGCTGCGAGAGCGCACGCAGAAGCCGGTGTTTCTCATGAAGCGCGGCATCGACACGGAGTTGTTCTCTCCCGCGCGGCGTACCGTCAGCGATGACGTGTTGCGCCTGGGCTACGTGGGCCGCGTGACCCCCGAGAAGAACGTGCGCTTCCTGCGTGACCTGGAGATCGCGCTGAAGGCCAGCAGATGCGCCGCCCGTGCGCTTCCTGATCGTCGGCGACGGCAGCGATCGGGAGTGGCTGTCGCAGAATCTTGCCGCGGCGGATCTGCCTGGCATCCTGCGCGGCGAAGCCCTGGCGGAGGCGTACGCCAACATGGACGTCTTCGTCTTTCCCTCGCGCACCGACACGTTCGGGAATGTGGTGCTCGAAGCTTTCGCATCGGGACGGCCTGCGGTGGTGACGGACGCGGGCGGGCCCAGGTTCATCGTGCGCGATGGAATCAGCGGCTTCGTGGCTGCGAGCGACGCCGAGTTCATCGAGCGAACCACGCGCCTTCTGTGCGACGCCGCGCTGCGGGAAAGGATGGGTTCCGAGGCCCGCAGGCAGGCCTCGGCGGAGTCATGGGATTCCGTCTTCGAGCAGGTTTACGACGGCTATCGCGCCGCATTACAAAGGTTTACCCCACGAGGGTAATCACCAGTGTTAAATTCATTACGTGCGCATCCTCATCGTAGACGACGACGAGGAACTTTCCGGTCTGCTCACCGAGTTGCTGACCCGGGAAGGATTCCGGGTCGAATGCCAGAATGACGGCCGGCGAGGCCTTGCAGCCGCGTTGAGCGGCGGCTTCGATCTCCTGGTCCTCGACGTCATGCTGCCGGGTATCGACGGCTTTGAGATCCTCCGGCGGGTACGCCGGGAAACGCGATTGCCCGTGCTCATGCTGACAGCCCGCGGCGAGGACGAAGACCGCATCATCGGGCTCGAACTCGGCGCTGACGACTATCTTCCGAAGCCCTTCAACACGCGCGAACTGGTGGCCCGCATACGCGCCATCATGCGGCGTCTGGAGCAGCGCGATCCGGGCGGGCGCCTCGAAATCAACGGCATTTCCATAGACCCAGGCACGCGCGAAGTGTTGCGCGAAGGCGCGGGTGTGGAAGTGACCACCTTCGAATTCGATATTCTGGAAACACTGATGCGTTCCGCCGGCCGCGTAGTTTCGCGCGACGAACTGATGGAAGAACTCTATGGCCGCAAGGCCACGCCGTTCGACCGTTCCGTCGACATGCACATCAGCCATCTGCGCAAGAAACTCGAAGGCGACAAACCGCTGATCATCACCGTGCGCGGCATCGGTTATCAGTTCGTACGGTCGCCGGAAACGGAAGTGGCTGCATGAGAACGCTGTTCACCAAGATTCTGCTGTGGTTCCTGCTCACCGTTAGTCGTTACTTTCACTGCGTCTTTCTACATCTCGAGCATCCTGTGTGAGCCGCCCGGAGACCAGGCGCTTCACCTTTGAACTGCGCGAGGCGCGGGCGGCGTGGGAACTGGAAGGGCAAGCCGGGCCTCGATCGGTTTCTCGCGCCGATTGAAAGACGCGACGGGCGCCGAGGCGGCGCTTACGGACTCTCTCGGGACACGACGTCAGAAACGGACAAGACTGGTCGAAGGTGATCCACAACCCGCCCGGCCGCTCGCTGCGGTCGGTTTTGCAGTTTCTGCCTTTTGTGCGCATCGAAAACGGCCGTGGATTTACCGCCATGGCACTCTGTCGCGCGACAAGAAATACTACTTTGTGGCCAATTATCCGGCGCGCGATCCGAACCGCGAAGGCTGGTCGGTCGAAGTGCCGCAGTCGACGTGGTGGATGCTCGGCATGTTCGCTGCTGCTCTGCTATGCGCTTGGCGCGACAACTGACTTCCCCGCTCCGCAGAATGCAGAAAACGATCGAGCGCTTCGGGCGCGGCGACTTCACGGCGCGCGTGAACTCGCGCCGCGCGGATGAGCTCGGCCAGCTCGGCCGCACCGTCGATCAGATGGCAGAGCGAATCGAAGGCCTGCTGAAATCGCAGCGCCGGCTGCTGCAGGATATCTCGCATGAGCTTCGATCCCCGCTGGCGCGGCTGGGCGTAGCGGTCGAACTGGCGCGCGGCGGCGGCGATCGCCGACATGGCATTCAATCGCATCGAGCGCGAAGCCGACCGGCTCAACATGCTGGTGGGCGAGTTGATTCAGGTGACTCGCGCGGAGGGCGATCCCGCCGGCCTCGCTACAGAGCCGGTGCGGCTGGACGATCTGGTGCGGGTGATCGTTTCCGACGTTCGCATCGAGGCCGAGCGCCACCAGATCGCGCTCGATCTCGACGTCTGCGAGGCGGAGATGGAGGGCAATCCGGAACTGCTGCGCCGCGCCATCGAGAACATCGTGCGCAACGCGATCCGTTATTCTCCCGAGAGCGGACGCGTGCAGGTGAGCCTGCAAGCGGCCCGGCACGGTATATCGAATTGCCGTTCGCGATTTTGGCGCGGGCGTGCCGGAAGAGGCGCTTGCCCATCTGTTCGATCCGTTCTACCGCGTCGAGAAAGATCGCGGCCGAACGAGCGGAGGCGTCGGGCTGGGGCTGGCCATCGCCAAGCGCGCCGTCGAACTGCATCACGGAACGATGCGGGCATCGAACCAGCGACCCGGGTTTGCTGGTTGAGATCGAGTTGCCCGCGCCCACAGTTGCGCCCGAGCGCACGCCGGCGCTCACTTCGTCCGTTTCCTGATCCGATCATTTCGACCTCGGAATCTTTGCCAGATTGAGGGCGCAGAGACGAGCGAAGGTTGTGGCCGACCGGAGTAACGGATTGACCAGTGCGTCCCGCGCGACGAAGTGGCTTGCACCCCAGGGAAAGAGCTACGGGTTGGCGCGAAAGGCGTCATCGAAACCTCCCGGTCTCATCCCAAAGCCGCTCATGTCGACGATCGTTCCAGATGCGACGCTTAACGCGGTCTCCAGTGCACGCATCTGCTCCTCTGGCGTCCGCGCTTTGACCGGAACCGTCACACGCGCATCGAGCACGCCTCCTGTAACCGGGACGACTGATATCCCAGTCTGGATATCAGCGATCGAAAATGCCAGGCCAATCGCTCGCTGTCTTCACGCGTGGTCCATCGCGCGCGGTGAAGCAATTCGTTCCTGTGCGAACAGGGTGAACGGTACGAGAAAGAGCGGCGTCACTTCGACCTGCTCAGCATCTTGATCCCGTTGGGCAGCTCAAACATGCTGTCCGGCAACGCGTCATCCACCGAGACATGGTCTGCGTAGAGCACGAAGATCTTTTCGGTATCGCGCTCGCGCTCGGTCACGAACGGCCACATCACGTTGTTTCCGACAGACCGGTATTTCGAGTAGCGCGTGACTTCCTCGCGGCGATCGTTGATGATCGGGTCCCAGCGAGTAAAGCTCTGCTTCACCGGAAGGAAAGTATCCGAGTTGACCCACAAGCGGACCTTGCGATTTTCGGAATCGAAGAGATCCATCATCTCCGCGGGCTGGTTCTCGACGAAATCGGCGCCGCTTCCCTCGACTTCAAAACCCGGTTCGCCAATCCGCTCGCGCAGGATGTAGAAGACATCGTGCAGAGTGGTGTCGCGGAACTGCTGGATCTGCTCGTCGGTGAGCGGCTTGGCGCCGCGGTACGTCACATCGTACGCGTCGTTGGTGGTGAAGATCACCGCGTCTTCCTGCTTCTTGCCGAAGACCTGGCGCTGCAGTTCGTAGATGGGCGATTTGCCGTCCGGCTCGATGTACTTCGTGTACATGCGCGCGATGGAAAGCCCGCTCAGCTTCTCGTGATAGAAGGAGTAAGCACGGCCCGTTTCGGTGCGCGTGCGCATGTTGCGGAACGCGTCGCCGCCGAGGGCTTCGAGAGTTTTGTCGAGGAGACGTTTGCCACGGTCTTTCGCTGTCTCCGCTGCCAGAGTGCCGGCGACCAGTGAGAGAGCGAACGTCCGTCTTGTCATATTTGTACAAATCAAGGTTTTTTCGCGAGCTGCTCCGCCGTTAATCCCTGGTTGATCGCAACGCTGGTTACTTTGATGTCGGCATAATGTTTGCCGTTCTGTGTGATGGTGATCTTTCGCGGCAGCTTCACACCGTTCGACTCCTGCCAGTCGGCGTAGGTTTCGAGGACGTCCTGGCCGGGCGTTCCGGCTTCGGAATAACTCTCGCTGGCCGGGAGGCCGGTGGCCGGGTCGATCGAAAGCAGCAGGCTGTTGCCCGCCTTGTCAGAGATGCTGATCGTGCCGTTCGCTTCATCCTTGATTTCGTGGCCGCCGGTCATCAGCGCAGGCCACATGCGGAAGATCTCGAAGGCGATCTGTTTGCGCTCGGGATCGGGGATGGCCGCGACGCCCTGCGGTGAAGAGACCCATCCGGTCTTGCCGTCCGAATAGCTCACCATTTTGCCAAAGGGAAGCACGTCCTCTTCGCGATAGTGTCCGGTCGATATCCATAGCTCGGTCTGCGTGGCTTTGAGTCCTCCCGCCGCGGCGTCGAGCGAGAGCTCGGCTTTCTGGGTCATGTCTTTGATGGCCGAGAGATTCGCTTCGCCACCCATCGCCTGCGCCATTTTGGCGAGCAGCGCTGCGCCTTTGGGCTGCGGCGGCCCGATCGCCGCGCGCGGCGGGGCAGCGGACTTCGGCGGCGGGGGAATGCTGATATCGAGATCAGTCACCGGCTGGCCGAGCGAAGAAAGCGGCGTCGAGAAATCCTTCGGATTGCCGACCGCGACGGTGACGAACTTCGCGGGATCGATATACTGCTTCGCGACGCGCAGAACGTCCGCGCGGGTGACCTGTCCGACGGCCTTCTGGTATTGAAAGATGAAGTCGTCGGGATAGCCGTAGTAGCGATAAGTCAGCAGCCGGTTGAGCGTCTTCGACGGCGTATCGAAGTTGAAGATGAAGCCGTTCAGGACCGTGTCCTTCGCGGATTGCAGTTCTTCCTCGGTGACTTCCTGCGTTCTGATGCGCGCGACTTCCGCGTCGATGGCTTTGATGGTTGCGGCGGTGCTCGCGGACTTAGTGCTGCTGGTGATCTGGAAGACACCGGGATGGTCGTAGTCGGCGGCCCATGAAGACGAAACGTCATAGGCATAGCCGAGCTGTGTTCGCACCTTCTGGAACAGACGGCTCTGGAAGCCGCCGCCGAGGATATCGGCCATCACTTCGAGCGCCGGATAGTCCTTGTCGCTGAGGATGCCACCAGAGCTGACCGATCACGAGATTGGTTTGCGTGACGTCGGTCTTGGTGGCGACGTAGATGCCTGGCTTGGGAGTGTTGCTGACCGGAGGAAACTTCGGCACGGCGGGCTGCTGCGCGTTCCAGGATCCGAAGAGCTTTTCGAGCCTGGCCTTCATTTCGGGCGCGGAGAAATCCCCCTGCACGGCGAGGATTATGTTGGCCGGGAAGTAGTAGCGCTTGTAGAAATCCTCGACGTCGGCGCGCTTGATGTTATCGACGTGGGCGTATTCCATCTCCCAGCCATAGGGCGTTTTGGAGCCGTAGATTTCGGCGGCGAATTCGCGCTCCGATATGCCGTGCGCGTCGTCATTGCGGCGCGCGATGCCGCTGCGGAGCTGGGTCTTGATGAGGTCGAGCCGCTCTTCGCGGAAAGCGGGGGCGGTGAGGACGTCGTGGAACGTCGCAAGGACTTCGTCCGTGCGTTCCTTGAGCGTGGAGAAAGAGACCGAGCCGTAGCTTTCGCCGATCTGGCTTTCGACAGAGGCTGCGATGTTTTCGAGGTCCTCGTCGATGCGGTCGCCGGTTTTGCCGGCGGTGCCTCCGCTGCGAATGAGGGAGCCGGTGATGGTGGCGAGCCCTACTTTATCGGCTGGATCGAAGAGATTGCCGGTTCTGACGAGCGCGAGGCCGCGAATCAGCGGCAGCTCGTGATTTTCGAGCAAGGTAGATTTTCAGGCCGTTCGGTAAAGTTGATTCCTCAACCTTCGGGATCTGGATTTCTTTCAGCGGGGGATATTTCAGATCCTTCCAGGAAGGAGGGATCGTAGCCGTCTGGGCGACTGCCAGCAGCGGGAAGAGGTAGAGGAGCGAGGATTTCATTATTTGCCACCTTCTTCAGGCTGGAATGTCAGGGCGACGGTTCTGTTGGCTGGCGTGAAGTACTGGCGCACGACTCTCTGTACGTCGTCAGCGGTGACCTTGTCGATTTCGTCGATCGAAGTGAAGAGTTTTTTCCAGTCGCCGTAGTTGGCGTGATAACTGGCGAGGAGCTGCGCAAGGCCTTCGTTGTTGTCGAGTTGGCGGATCAGACCGGCGCGGGTCCGGGTCTTCACGCGCGCTAACGACGGCTCATCCACCTTCTCCTTCTTCAGATTGTCGAGGATCGCGTCCAGTTCCTTTTCGTTTTCCGCGGCGGTGTGTCCCAGGCCGGGGATCAGGTAGAAGAAGAAGAGCGATGGGTACTTTCCGCCGGGAAACTGCGCTTCGGCACCGGCTTCGAGCGCGAGCTTTTTGTCGCGAACCATGTCGCGATACATGATGCTGGTGCGTCCGCCGGAAAGCAGGCCGGAGAGGACGTCGAATACGGGATCGTCCTTGTCGTACTGATCGGGGCGATGGTAGGCGACGAATTCCATGGGCTGAGCGGGCGAGGCGATGTCGGTCGATTTGGGGCCTTCCTGCTCGGGTTCGGTGGTCATGACCGGATCGGGCAGAGGGTGTTTGGAAAGGCGCCCGAAGTATTCCGTGGCGAGCGCTTTGATGCGCGCCGGGTTGACGTCGCCGACCACCGCCATCGTGATATTGCCCGGCACGTAGTATTCGGCGAAGAACTTTTCGGCATCCTTCACGCGCAGGTTTTCGATGTCGCTGGCCCAGCCGCCGGGCATGTTGCGATAGGGATGCGCGGCGATCGAAGTGGCGAGCATCTGCTCCATGAGCTTGCCCTGCGGATCGGATTCGACACGCATGCGGCGCTCCTCGCGGACGACGTCGCGCTCCTTATAAAACTCGCGGTAGACGGGATGGTAGAAACGGGCGGATTCGAGATAGAACCAGAGCTCGACGCGATTGGCGGGGAAGTTGTAGAAGTAGTCGGTGGAATCCTCGCCGGTGGAGGCGTTCATGCCGACGCCGCCGTTTTCCTCGATGATGCGCGGGTAGAGGTTGGATTCGACGTAGTCATCGGCCTTTTCGATGGCTTCGTGGAGCTGATCGTCGAGGGCCTTGAGTTTGGCGGGATCGGCGAGGCGGAGTTTGGCGCGCTCGGCATCGAGTTGGTCGTAGACGGTTTCGATGTGCGCGAGGGCGAGTTTCTCGGCGGGCCAGTTCGTGCTGCCGATGGTTTCGGTGCCTTTGAAGGCCATGTGCTCGAACATGTGGGCGAGTCCGGTGCGGCCTTTGGGGTCGTCGACGGAGCCGGCGTTGACGTAGGTGTGGAAGGAAACGACGGGCGCCTGGTGGCGTTCGAGGACGATGAAGTGCATGCCGTTGGGGAGGTTGAATTCGGTGACGCGCTTCGCGAATTCCTGGAGGTTCTGCGCGGGCAGGGTTAGGGGTAGCGCCGCGGCCAGAATGAACGGGAGGAGGAGGTTAGCGGGTTTCACGTGGGTTATCTTCTTTATATTCTAACTGGGGCGGATCGGGGTGTTGGGGATTTCGGTGGTCGAAAAAACGAAGCCATTTTCGGAGTGCAGGGGGATTTGGCGGTTCTGCGGAACGAACCCGAGCCGGGCGGATTCTGACCATTTTCCCTGCGTTGAACAAAGGCAATTGGGCCGCCGATAAACACAGATGAACGCGGATAAAGGCAAAGTTCCCTCCTGGTGCGATTGGAGCATACGCGGGTGCGCGATTTGCGCCGGATCGATGGCAAACTATTGAAAACAGGAGTACGAATGATTTTCTGCGAACGTCACCGAACTGCTCTCAGCTCTTCTTGCGGAGATTAATTAACCTTGACACATGCGGAGAAAGGTGGCGATACTCTCCGCATGAGGTGCGGAGATAGCGACCTCGGCGATTCATTGGCGCTGGTGCGCCACCAACTGCGCCACCAACAAGGAAAGCTCATCGGTCACATAGAGGCGGTGGGATTCGCACTTCGCGAAGAGGCCATTCTTAACACCCTGACCGAAGACGTGGTCAAAACCAGCGAGATCGAAGGCGAAATCCTGAACGCTGAAAAGGTGCGATCTTCGATTGCGCGCCGCCTCGGCCTCGAAGCGGGCGCGTTAACACCTTCGGACAGAAACGTCGAAGGCATCGTCGAGGTAATGGACGCCACGGAAAAGTATGACCAGCCGTTGACGAAAGAACGCCTCTTCTTGTGGCATGCGGCGTTATTTCCAACCGGGTATAGCGGACTCAACCGGATTACCGTCGCCGGATGGCGCGCAGACCAGCACGGGCCGATGCAGGTGATTTCCGGAGCGATGGGACAGGAACGAGTTCATGATCAAGCGCCGCCTGCTTCGCGACTTGAGGATGAAATGACAGCGTTCCTCGACTGGTTCAATAATCAGACGGCAATGGACGCATCGCGCGCGCGATCGCCGACATGGCCCTCGCGCGTTCGGAAGGCAGTTCGCCGCGTTTCTATAGCATGTCCGCCCAGATTCGCGTGGAGCGTAAGACATACTACTCGGTCCCTGGAGGCATTCAGAATCAGACCCCTCAGAACCAAAGCATGGACGTCACGCCCTGGGTCGATTGGTTTCTGAGTTGTCTGGGGCGTGCCATTGAAGGAGCGCAGGATGTTCTCGCCTCCGTTCTGAACAAAGCGAAGTTCTGGGAGAGCGTCAGGCATATTCCGTTGAATGATCGGCAGCGGTTGATTCTCAATCGGCTCATGAATGGATTTGAAGGTAAGCTGACGACCGATAAATACGCGAAGATCGCCAGGTGTTCGCAGGACACTGCGTACCGGGACATCCTCAGCCTCGTCTATGAAGGCATCCTGGTGCGCGATGCGGAAAAGGGCCGGAGCACAAGCTACTCGCTTGTGATGCGCGATTCAGATAGTCACGATCGAGTGCCTCCACGAAAAACTCGCCGCTATATTCCGGCCGTACTCCAGCGGCCGTCGGAAGACTCATTAACGACAGTCGCCGTCGCGCCATCATTCTGGGGAAGCAGTTTCAACTTGTTGAGAGCAGCGATAACACGGCTTTCGTCCCACACTTCTTTTCCGTAAATATGTAAGCCACTCAGAATCTCCGCGATCCGCGACGGCGTGGATGGACCAGCCTGCTTCAGCGCCATCAGGATATGAAAATCCTCCGGGTCCACGCGGATACCTCTGTTCCTGAGTTTGTTGGCGATTCCGAGCGCGCTGAAAGCGAGGCTGGCAATCAGGACGGCCGGGGGTGCAGCAGGGGCCGATACGAAGATAACAACTGCCGTCAAGGCTGGTATCAGCAGCTCAAGCAACTTCAGATCATCGTTCCTGATGATCCAGGTACGAAAGCCGATCTGGCCGCCGGCAAATCGATTGTCGCGCCCGGAGATATGAGCATCCAAAAGCTCATCTGACCTTCCCCTCAATGCGGTTTTGAGGTCATCGGAAATGTTGGGCCAGGAGTTGATTGTCGCTTTGATCGTCGCTAACCTCGCCGCTCTCTCTCCCGCGATTTCCCCATATGCGGGGGCGCTTTCAAAGCTCATGTCGGACCCCTTCCTCTGCTGACAGCGGAGAGCGTTATTGTCTCACGCGCGTCTCTGCTGCAGTAACGGGTCGTGTGGCGCCGGAACGCGGGAAATTCTATCCTGCGGGCCTCGGAAGCCAGCCGATTAACCAGGGTGCATGGCAGGTTTCTGTTGATTGGTTCGCGCGCGCGTTCTGACAATCTATGCGACTTCGGTAATTCGTCCTCGCACGCGTGCCCGTGCCGGTGTAGGCTATATCGATAGCATTCCACGAAGGAGGCATCGATGAAGTTCGCTACACTCGCGCGGTTCTCGCTGGGATTGGCCGTTGGCGTAAGTATAATGTTGGGCGCCGATCCCCCGCCGCCATGGGCTTACGGCTTTGAAGGGCCTCCGCCTCCGGGAGCCACCCCGCCTCCGCCGGGTCCGGCCAACACGGATCAGACTCCACGCACCATTCCGGGCGCCACCGCGCAATACTCGCGCGCGCAGATCGCCAATCGCTTCGGGCCGGCCGACTGGTTCCCGAGCGAGCATCCTCAGATGCCTGGCGTCGTCGCGAAAGGCAAGCAACCGGATGTGTGGGCCTGCGGTCTCTGCCACTATCCGAACGGCAAGGGACGAGCGGAAAATGCCGGCGTCAGCGGCCTTCCCGTCGAATATTTCATCCACACGATGTACGATTTCAAAGCAGGTAACCGCAAGAGCGCAGACCCGCGCAAGAACAACACGAACCTGATGCACCAGTTCGCGCAGAACATGACCGACGACGAGATCAAAGCCGCCGCGGAATACTTTGGCGCGATGAAGTGGACCCCGTGGATCAAAGTCGTCGAAGCGAAAATGGTGCCGAAGACCAAGCCCTCGAACGGACTGTTCATCGTGGAAGGCACTGAGATGGAGCCGATCGGAGACCGCATCGTGGAAACGCCGGTCAACGGCGAAGCCACGGAAGTCCTGCGCGATCCACGGTCGTCTTTCGTCGCTTACGTGCCTTTTGGCGCGGTGAAGAAAGGTGAAGTCCTCGTCGTCAAAGGCGGCGGAAGAACAACCGCCTGCGGAACCTGCCATGGCGCCGATCTGAAAGGAATAGGACCGGTGCCTCCGCTGGCCGGCCGGTCGCCCAGCTACCTGATGAGGCAGATGTTCGACATGCAGCACGGCTTCCGCAAGGGATCGTGGACCGAACTGATGAAGCCGGTGGTGGAGCACCTGACCACCGACGACATGATGAATATCGCGGCGTACGCGGCTTCCCGAACGCCCTGATGTAGAATCATCCCTATGCGATTGAGTTTGCGCTACGCGCTTCCCCTGTTGTTCGCGGCCGCTCCGGCGGCGCTTTTTGCCCAGTGGCTGGGTTATCCGACACCCGGCGTGCCACACACTCCGGACGGCAAGCCGAACATGGACGCTCCGGCTCCCCGCACCGCGGACGGGAAACCCGACTTCTCGGGCATGTGGGGATGGGTCAACATCGGAAAACCGTGCGGGGCCGAGTGCGGGGACACGCAGATCTCGCGCGAGTTCATCAATATTGCATCGACGCTGAAGACTCCCCTGCCGTACCAGCCGTGGGCGGCTGCCATCGTCAAGAAACGGTCGATCGAGCAGGGGCTCGATCCGAACGTTCATTGCATGCCGCGCGATGCGCCGCGAATCTGGACCGACGATTACTACAAGCGGATCTTCGAGGTGCCGGGCCGCGTGCTCATCCTGACCGAGCGCAATATGCAATACCGGCAGATCTTCACCGATGGACGGGCGCTTCCGAAGGATCCGAATCCGACGTGGAACGGGTATTCGACCGGCCACTGGGACGGCGACACGCTGGTGATCGAGACCAGCGGTTTCCGCGACGATCTTTGGCTGGATGCCGCCGGGAATCCGTTAACGGAACAGGGCAAGATGACCGAAAGGATCACGCGGCCTTCCTACGGGACTCTGCAAATCGAGATTACGATCAACGATCCGAAAGCTTATACCGCACCGTGGACAGTGACGCTGAAAGAGCCTCTGATACTCGACAGCGAACTCATCGATTATTACTGCCTGGAGAACGAGCGGGACTCGACGCATATGAAGACGCAGGCCACTCCGATCGGGACTCCGCAGGTAGGAGGAACATCCATGATTAAGTGGTTTGCCTGCGCGCTCATCGGCGTGCTGGCCGTTTACGGAGCGATTTCGGCCGGCAGGACCGTCTTTGCAGCTGACAGCGTCTCGCCCGTACGGCTCGACCGCGACAAAATTGCAGGCCTCGGTCTGACAGCAATTCCGCCGGATAAATACAAGGACATCCTGGTTGCCGGTCAGTTGAACATGCGGGTTGCGACGCTGTTCGCAGGCAAGGAACTGAACGCGTCCATATTCGAGTCGACACCGGCCAAGACGAATCACCGTTCGCGTCCGACCGATGGCGATGAGTTCGTCTATGTGTTGAGCGGCAAGCTGATTCTCACCGAGCCCAACGGCACGGTGCAGGAGTTCCGGCCGGGCGATTCGTTGGTGCTTCCGGTGGGATACACGGGTACCTGGGAGATGCAGGGCAATTACCGGGAGCTTGCGATAACCGCGCAGAAGGGAAAGTAGCGCGATGGGTGTGTCTGATTGAACAATTGCCAATCGTGGCGGAGCGGCATTGCAGCGATTGTGAAATGCTTCCGCTCAGCATCCGGTATCAAAGGCCCGCTCCTTCGCAGTCGCGGCTCAGCGGCGCATAGATGCAGAGCCGCGCGTGTCAACAAGCGGTTGTGCGGGACTTTGGACACGGCCTGCTGACTCGGCCACTACCTTCACGCCTGGACGGGTCCCATCGGATAGACGACTTCAGCGCCGAGCAGGTCAGCCGCAAAGGCAATCGCCGCCCGGATACTCTCATCGGTCAAAGGTCGACGGTCTCTCCCGCTGCGAGCCTCTCCAGACGCGCGCTGTGACTCCAGGCTACACTTTCGCTGTGGCGAACCTGACCACTCCCTTGCCACCGTCCGCTTCGCCATCGAAGATCGTGAAGTAACCGTTCATCAGGGGAAGTCCGAGGATTGAAAGCCCTGCTTCACCTTTGGTGATCGCTGCCGCCGCAAAACCAGCCTTCTCCGTGTTGACCTGCCAGTAGTTCGACGGAGGAACATCCAGCCTGACGTCCGCGGTATCGCCCTGAAGCACGAATGAAATCGTGGGCCACTGGTCGATCTTCAGGTCGGCGACTGCGACCAGGGTGCCGCTGTCAATCGCTTTGGACAGCATCTGTTTCTGATTCGCCGGCAATTTCGAGAGGACAGCAGTCAGCATCTGAGGAGGCAGGTTGAGGCTGTTCGTGCCGCTGTCGATGATCGAATTGGACGGCATACCTTGGGGTCCCTGGATCCGGGCTGCAATCGGAGATGATGTGCCGACGATGACTTGCTTGAGATTGGTGCAGTACCAGGCATCGGAAAGAACCTTCACCGTCTGGAAACTGCCCGTATAGAGATCGGTGCTCTCCTGGCCGCCACCCACGACCATCCAGCCGTTGTTCAAAGGATCATTCGCGCCCCCTCCCACATGAGTGAAGGAACGGCGCGTGTAGAACGAAATGATGTCCGAGGTGACACCCGCGCCCGCGAGTTGGGTCAGGTAGGGAACGAGGTCGCTCTGTTTGCCGGTCCGCACTTCCGTGGACGTGTATTGATTTTGCCAGGTGTCCTTCGGCATCAGGAAGGCATCATCGAGGGGCGCGTAAGCGAGCCCGAGAATGCCATCAGTGGAGCCGAACATATCCGAAGAAGCCTGGTACGCGATCGATGCGTTGCCTCCCGGCAGCGCGGCGGTGGAGGCTCCCGTCCCGACGGTGATCCCCGTCTTGATCACGGCGCCGGTCCAGGTGCTGCCGTCCCCGTAGGAATCGGTCTGAGCCAGATCGGTGGTCTGATCGCCATCGGCAATGTCGGGTTTGTATTTCGTGCCGTCCAAAGCGAGCGCGCTGCTGCCGGTGTCGAGAATGACATTCATCGGTTTTTTCTTCGGGCCGACATAGATGACACCTGTGTAGTCACCGCCCATGATGGTGTTCGTGATTGCGATGCGAGCGATCGTTGCCATATTGGTTTCTCCGAGATTGGTTTCTCCGAGGCGCGCTTGCGCCAGCGGTCGAGGTATTGGTTTTACATCGATGTGCTATTCCCGACAGAACATGCCGCTGGATTGACAGATCGATGTGAAAATTTCGGGCCATTTCGGTGGAAATAGCGGAAATCGGCTTTGCAGTACCCAGCCACGCTGCGCACTCAAAGTGCAGATATATATATGCAATCAACACTGGCAGCGCGTCCTGAACTTCCGGAACTGAGGTTGCGATGAACAACATCCACGTGCAAAGTGTTTCGCGAGAGCGTGATGTTTCATTTCGATCAGCGCAATCCAAACGGGAAATCAGGGTGAATTAGCGGATGGAGATCAGCTTGAGCGGAATCGGGCGGGGTCGAATACAATGATCCCAACATGGCCGGGCGACTCGTTGGTGCTTCCGATTGGCTACACGGGTACGTGGGAGATGCAGGGCAATTACCGGGAGCTTCCGATAACCGCGCGAAGGAAAACTAGCGCGAGGTCGGGGCGTCTATTCGCCGACTTCCCCGAGTGCCTTCAGGAAATCGGACCGGAGACGTTCGCCAATCCAGAAACCTGCACGCTCGATCATGCTATCCAATAGCGGGGCACATGAACTGATAATTCCCCGCTTCTTGCCTTCGGCAAGAATGCCCAATAAACCGGTGACGTTCAGGCCTAATCGGGTTGCCGCCCGGCGACCGAGCCGCTCATCCATCAGCAGGATCGACGCCTGCAATTGCTGCGCCAGCACGATCGCCTCGGATTCACCCGCGTCAAGTTCGGTGCGCAAGCTATCCACTGCAGCTCGATTCGCGGGCGCTATTACTTCAATCCAGTCTGCTGTGAGCCGCATGCCGTTCGCGTGCAGTTCCGCGAACACAGTGGGCGGAATGACGATCGATCCGTACAAACTCTTTAAGAGGTCCAGCTGCTCAATTGCAATCAGGTTCAGGAGCGGCGATGTGTCCGAAACAATGAGCAATCCTACGCCAATGCCTCAACACGTCGAAGGTCCTGCTGCATCTCTTCCTGACCGTAGTGGATAGGAATCCGGCGGCTGGCCAGCAAGCGCTGAAAGTCCAACTGAGGGAGAGCGCACAACTGAGCTGCCTGCCCGAGCGTAAGCCGTTCGCGTTGGAAGAGAGTCAAGGCGAGTTCGCGAACCAACTCCGCTTCCGTCAGTCTGGTGGCTTCGAGAACGCCATCCGGGAGGGTTACTGTCATATTGCGCCTGCTATTCGCATTTTAGCGCGTTGCGACGGCGTTCTCGCCGGCCCGTCTCCTGCATCGCCCGGCGTCCGGGCTTCACCCGACCCGGACCAAGCGGGGTCGAATACAATGATCCCAACATGTCAAAGCTCCTTACGCAAAATGTGACTCGCCGGCAGCTACTCGAAGCCATGGGGATCGGCGCCGCGGCCGCTGCGCTGCCGAAGGGCCTCGTTCGCGCAGGAGCCAACATTTCCGAAAGGCGCGATCATCCGAACTCTCCTCAAAGACTACGCGCCCGAGGAACTGGCCGGCGGCGCGACGCTTTTCCATGAGCACATGCAGCTGGGTACCGATTTCAATGCGAAGTTCGGGGCGGCATCGGCAGCCGTGCGCGCTGCGAATGGTCTGCCCCCTGCGCCGGCACGCGGCGGTGGACGCGCCGGCGCCGGCGGACCGCCTCCGCTCCTCCGCCGGACATCATGCACAACGTCGATCTGATGGCCGAAGAAGTCGCGAAGGTCAAAGCTGCGGGCGTCGCCTGCATCGTCGACGCCGGACATCCCGACATGGGACGCGACGTCGATTTCATTCGCCAGGTATCGATGAAGTCCGGCGTACCGATCGTGGCGGGCGGCGGATACTACACGCAGCCGTTTTATCCGAAAGAGATTTCGACGATGAGCGAAGAGCAGATCGTGAAGGCGCTGATCAAGCAGGCCGACGACAACACGATGGGCGTGTTCGGCGAGATCGGCTCGTGGGACGAGATGACCGCGGACGAACGCAAGGTTTTCCGCGCCGTCGGCAAGGCCCATCTGGCGACGAACCTCTCGATCTTCACGCACACGGGCATTCCCGGCAAGGGTGCGATCGAGCAGCTCGACATTCTGGAAGACGCCGGCGTGAAGCCCGATCGCGTGGTCATCGGGCATCTGGGGAATCTGGTGGACCCCACCGTCTATGTGCACAAACAGATCTGCCGGCGCGGCGCGTATGTCGGTTTCGACCGGCAGGGCGGATCAACGATACGCAGCAGGTGCCGCTCGTGATGGCGCTCATCGAAGCGGGTTTCGCCGATCACCTGATGTTCTCCGCCGATGCGTCGAGCGGCTATTCCAAGACGATCACGGGGTTCCTGCCGAAGCTGAAAGCGGCCGGCGCGACCGATGAGGTGCTGCACCACATCATGGTCGATAATCCGCGCCGTTTTCTGGCGTTTGTTCCGAAGCGGCCGCGGAAGAAGCAGAGCTAAGACGTCGGACAGTTTCGAGCGTGTCCGCTCCGGCGGCGAGTCTTGTCGGTGCGATAGCGTTTGACGCGCGCGAACCGCAGCGCGAAGCCGCTCTTGTAGCGCGAACTCGTCTGGATATCGCTGTACGCGATTTCGACAACGATCTTCGGCTCGACGAATACCGTGTAGCTGTCGCGCGATGTTTCGAGCGCGAGCAACTGTTCCGTTTGCCAGCGCAGCATGTCGTCCGTCATGCCTTTGAAGGTCTTGCCCAGCATGGCGAAGCCGCCGTTTTCGGTGTCGCGCGCTCCGAGGTGCAGATTGCTCAACCAGCCCTGCCGCCGGCCATTGCCCCATTCGGCGGCGAGGATCACCAGATCCAGCGTGTGAGCCTTTTTGATTTTGAGCCAGCTCTGGCCGCGCCCCCCGGCGACGTAGGGTGACGCGGGCGATTTCGCCATGATGCCTTCATGGCCTACCGCGAACGAGTCGCGCGAGAAAGGCGGCGGCCGTCTCGGGGCTTGAGGTGGTGATGTGAGGCACCAGATTCGCGGCGGGCGAGATGCCGCGCAGGATGGTGAAGCGCTCGGATTGCGGATGGTCGATCAGGGGTTGTCCGTCGTAATAAAGGATGTCGAACCAGACGGGCGTAAGCGGAAGTTCCGCGCGCAGGCGATCGAGATCGACTTTTCGTCCGAAGCGCCGCGCGGTGACCTGGAAGGGCTGTGGATGGCCGTCTGCAGTAAAGCTGATCACTTCGCCATCGAGGATCAGATCGTGTGCGGGAAGTGCGAGCGCGGCCTCGATCACTTCGGGAACGGATGCCGTGATTTCGTTCAGGGCGCGCGTGTAGACCCGGACTTCATCGCCGCTGCGATGCACCTGAATGCGTGCGCCGTCGAGCTTGTATTCGAACGCAGCCTCACCCAATTCGGATAGAGCTTCGTCGACGTCCGCGGCGATCTGGGCCAGCATGGGTTGGACAGGCTGAAAGAGGCGAATGCTCCAGGCATCGAGCGAAGCTTCGCCGGATTCGAAGAGCGCGCGGGCAACGCGCGGTATGTCGCCGGCCATCATCGCGGCGCGGCGAATCCGATCGAGGCTGACGCCCGAGGCCGCGGCCAGCGCTTCGAGCATGAGTCCCTTCGAGGGCGCCCTGGCGCAGGCCGCCGAGCAGAAGTTCTTTCAAAAACTGCTGCTCGTCTTCCGTCGCAAGTGCGAGCAGCGACCGCAGCGGACCGCTCTTTTGTTTGGCGTGCGCGAGGGCATCCAACTGCCGGTCGACTTCGATCACTTCAAGCGTGGGCTCCGGCGCAGGGGCCGTTTGCGCATCGCGGACTGCGGCGTAGCCGATGCCGATGCGTCCCTGGCGCGTGGATCCGGAGAGAAACGGGACGACGATTTCGATTTCGGCGGGAGTCAACTGCTTCAGAAGATCGGCCAGCAGTTTGATCTTGGCGAGCCGTTTGGAAGTGGCCGCTATCTGGCGAGAGGTCGCGGCGACGTGCGCGAGCAGCATGGCGGATTCAATGTTTGAAAATGCGCTTGAGGTCTGGCTCAAATTCCCGGACAGACGTTCAGACCGACCGAGATTCCCAGCTGCTGATTGCCGTTGCGTACGCCGTCGGAAAGGGGATTGTAGCGGGGCGGGTACCAGTAGGTGGAGAGCATGCCGGCGCCATATGTGCCTGCGATCGCGGGGAGATCGAAGCGGGTCCGGCCGGATTTGTTTTTGGTCAGGAAACTCCATTTGATGGCGTGGCCCGTGCGAGTCCAGAAACCTTTGCACTCGCAGGCGAGGTAGCGCGGATCGTAGCCGAGAATGGCTTCGCCGCCCTGATGAATGGTTTCCTGAATGCCGTAGACTGCGAGCTTCGATGCCATGCGGCGCCCCAACCCGTACGCGCCCTGACTCCACTCGGGCGGAGCATTCGTGATCTGGGAATAGCTGGCGGAAATGAGCGCGGCACCCCAGAAGGTGGGAGCGACTACCGTTGTGTCGAAGAAATTGGCCCAGCGCTCGTGGCCGTCCAGCGGCTGCCAGGCGGAGGGTGTTTGCGCGTGCATCGGAGCCAGTCCGATGAAGAGGGCGAGGAAGGTGAACCTTGCGGGCGCCAATGGCATAAAAGCTGTTCAAACATAGCACGAGCGCCCGGGTTCAATTAAACCAAGTTCAATTAACCAGGTTTAATTCGCGAGGTTTAATTCACGAATGCTGCACTTATGCCGGCTGCATTTGCGTTTTTGCCGGTTGTTTCCCCGTGCGACTGAGCCAGTCTTCGAAGCGCGTCTCGCCGAGTCGCGCGCCGTCGTCAGGGACCAGCGCCTTCTCGCTCACCTGGATACCGTAGTAGCGCGCGTGCGGGTCAGAGATTACCTCGCGCGGGTCCTTGCGCGCAGCCAGGCATTGCCGCACGACTTCATCCAGCCGGGACCGTTCAGGCCCCCCTACCTCCAGGGTGGCATTCACGGGCGAGCCCGTTGCGATTCTGGCGATTGCGCTGGCAACGTCATCGCCTGCCATAGGCTGGAAGAGCACCGGGGGCAGGCGTACCTTTTTGCCCTCCGTAGAAATGTCGGCGATCTTCTCCACGAACTCAAAAAACTGCGTGGCACGGATGACCGAGTACGGAATGAATGACGCTTTGATCAGATTTTCCTGCGCGAGTTTGGCGCGAAAGAATCCGCTATCGAGCAAACGTTCCGTGCCCACGACCGACAACGCGATGTGATGCCGCACGCCCCCGGCCGCTTCATGGTCGAGAAGGTTACGGGTTGATGTCTCGAAAAATTTCATCACCGCGGCGTCCTCCCAGGACGGGGAGTTTGTTACATCGATGACAACGGAGGCGCCCTTCAGCGCATCCTTGAGTCCCTCGCCCGTGATGGAGTTGAGTCCCGAAGAAGGCGACGCGGCTACTACTTCGTGCCCGCCGTCACGAAGCTTTTGAACAAGCTTCGATCCAATCAGTCCCGTACCGCCAACAACTACGATTTTCATGATTGTCCTTTCGCGTTTTTAACCGGCAATCCCGATTGCCGATAATTCGCCGCGACCGAAGACGTGGAATCACCTATCGCGCGCGAGGTGCTGATAAAACGTGCAAATGGTGACCCCGCTCGGTCGCAGCCGATAGCGGACTTAAGACAGAGTGCTCGTCGCTCCCGACTCCGGCACCGACAGAAGACAGACACGTACATGATTTTTCCGGAGCAATGACGCCGCCGGCAGGGAGAGCTTGGGAGAACCTCTGTCATGAGCGATAGCGCCTCTGAGTCTCTATCCGAAGCTACAAATTAATTATCGATTTCCGGTTCGCGGAGCACAAGGGCCGGGTTCTCTCCGCGGTGTCGGAAAACACGCGCCAACGTAATCGCCCTGCGGGGGCGCGCGTTATACTCGCTGACGGAGCGCAGCATTCTCCATTTCACGTTGAACCCGCACAGAGAGACGAGATCGAGGGTTGGGTGTACGGCAGTCGTCCGTGCCTGATGGCTGAGAGTGTCGGCATTGCCACGGATTAGACGGGCACTCCTGCTGCCGTCTCGCGTTCACTCTCGCTCTCGCGGCTCTTGCCTTCCTGAGCTCCGGTTCGGCAAAACTCGTTCCTGGTCGCAGCGGTCGTGCTTGCCGTGTGGAACGCGGGGCTGTTCGTTCTATCGCGACGAACGCTCACGCTCGAGGTCGTGCTTCGTAAACAGCACTACGTGCAGGCGTGCGCGCAGGGCTCAGTGCTTCTGTACTGGGGCTGGTATTGGCCGCCGGTCTATGCGTTTGCGCCCTTCATCCTCGCGCAATTGTTGTTCGCCTATGCGTTCGACATGCTGCTCGGATGGTCCCGCCGCGACAAATACACGCTGGGCTTCGCGCCGTTCCCGGTCGTCTTCAGCATCAACCTGTTTCTCTGGTTCAAGCCGGAATGGTTCTATCTGCAGTTCGCGATGGTCGCGCTCGGACTCGCGGCGAAAGAATTCATCCGCTGGAACCGGGACGGGCGGCGTGTCCACATCTTCAACCCGTCGTCATTTCCCCTCGCCGTCTTTTCGATCGTGCTGCTCGCGACCGGCCGAAGCGACATCACGATGGGCCAGAACATTGCGACCACGCAATTCTATCCGCCGCAAATGTACCTCGCGCTGTTTCTCATCGGGCTGCCGGGGCAATTCTTTTTCGGCGTGACGTCGATGACGATGTCGGCGGTGGTGGCGGCGTATTCGTTCTCGCGGATTTATTTCGCCGTGACCGGCATCTACTTCTTCTACGATTCCTATATTCCGATCGCGGTCTTCCTCGGGATGCACCTGCTGTTCAACGATCCCACTACTTCGCCGCGCACGGAGTGGGGCCGCATCATCTTTGGTGCGCTATACGGTCTTAGTACGGTCGCGCTGTATTCACTGCTGGGCCACGCTGGACTGCCCAACGTTTTACGACAAGCTCTTGCAGGTACCGCTGCTCAACCTCTCGGTCAAAGCGATCGATCGTTGGGCAGGGAAGATCGGCGATCGTGACCCGGCCCCGAAACCTGCGCGTATATCGCGGTTTGGGCGGCCGTGTTTGCCGTAATGAGCGCGCAGGGTCTGTCGGACACCTTTCCGGGCCAGTGGATTCCCTTCTGGCGGAAGGCGTGCGACGACGGGCGTCCGTACGCGTGCCCCTACCTCGCCGACACCGAGCTGAATTTCTGCAATCGGGATTCGGGCTGGGCATGCAACGAGGCGGGGCTGCTGCATATCGCGCTCGCGCGGTCGGGAGAGGATTCGCGCCGGGCCGACATCGCCGGGGCAGCGCAGCCGTTTCAGCACGGTTGCGATCTGGGATTTCGGGCCGCCTGCGGGAATCTGGCGGCATTGCGAGGCAGCGGAGGCGCTCTGGTCAGCGCCCCTCCAACGCTTTCGGACTACCCGATCATTCTGCGTGGAAGCAAAGGAGATATCCGCGAAAAGACCCCTTCTGCTTTATACGCCCGCGCCTGCCGCGAGGACTGGCCAGATACTTGCGGCCGGCGGTAACCGTTGCATCGAAGAAAACGCCTACGCAGACTGGCATTAATGGGCGCAAGCCATGATAAACTCATGCGTTAGCGTTCGTTCGAGGCGGAGGTTCTTCGTTGAACAAAACACTTCTTATTATCGGCTTCGGAGTCGCTTGGGTCGGATGCCCTGACGGCCGCGCCCGCAAAGTCGCAGGCTCCGGACGTGGCGGCGGAACGCGCTGTTGTCGACCAGTATTGTGTGGGTTGCCACAACGCCCGCGCGAAGACCGCCAATCTGCTGCTCGACAAGCTGGACATGACGCACCTCGGAGACCAGGCCGAGATCGGCGAAAAGATGGTGCGGAAACTGCGCGCCGGGATGATGCCGCCCTCCGGCGCACGTCAGCCCGACCCAGCCACTCGCGACACCCTGATCACCTGGCTGGAGACTGAACTCGATCGCAGCGCCGGCACCTACCTGCCCGCCCCCGGCATCCACCGGCTCAACCGGACCGAATACACGAATGCCGTCCGCGACGTGCTCGGCCTCGAAGTGGACGCCTCGAAGTTCCTGCCGGCCGACGATTCCACGCACGGCTTCGACAATATTGCCGGCGCGCTGACGCTCTCTCCCGCGCTGATGGAAGCGTATTTGTCGGCGGCGGGAAAGATCAGCCGTCTGGCTGATCGGCGACGTGTCGGCTCCGTCGCAGGCCGTCTTCGAAGTGCCCGGCGACACGGCGCAGAATTATCACATCGAAGGCCTGCCGTTCGGAACGCGCGGCGGCATCCTCATTAAGTACGAGTTTCCCGCGGACGGCGAATATTCCTTCAAGGTCAAAGGCGTCACCGGTTACTTCCAGGCCGTGCTCGGCGGCGTGAAGGGCGAGCATGCTCGAGGTCACGGTCGACGGCGAGCGCGTGAAGCTGTTCGATTGGGATAAGGAAATTTCGAACACCACGGGCAACGGAAAATCCACGCCGCGCATCCCGATCAAAGCCGGGCTGCACACGGTCGGCGTGACGTTCCTTGCCACCAACGATGTGCCCGGCAGCGAGCTGAACCGGCCGTTTGAGCGGACCATGAACACGCCCGGCTCGATTCCGGGATTCCAGTTCTATCCGCACGTCGGCCAGGTCTGGATCGAAGGACCCTACAACGCCCAGGGCGCCAACGATACCGCCAGCCGGCGGAAGATTTTCGTGTGCCACCCGACCTCGGCCCGCAACGAAGAAGAATGCGCGAAGACGATCATTTCGTCGCTGGTGAAGCATGCGTATCGCCGGCCGGTGACGTCTACCGACCTGACGACGCTGACTGAGTTCTACCGGCAGGGCCGCGGCGATGGCGGAAGTTTCGACGACGGTATCGAAGCGGTGGTGCAGCGCGTGCTGGCCGATCCGGAATTTGTGTATCGCCGCGAAGCGGAGCCCACCGGGCTGCCCGCCGGCAAGACTTACCACATCAGCGATCTGGCGATGGCATCGCGGTTGTCGTTCTTCCTGTGGAGCACCGTGCCGGACGAAGAACTGCTCGATGTCGCCACGCAAGGCAAGCTGAAGGACCCGGCGGTGCTGGAGAAACAGGTGCGGCGCATGCTGGCCGATCCGAAGTCCAAATCGCTGGTTGCCAATTTCACCGGGCAGTGGCTGGGCGTGCGGTCGCTCAAGACCAGCGAGCCGGTGGTGAACCTGTTCCCGGATTTCGACGACAACCTGCGCGCGGCGTATCAACGCGAAATCGAGCTGTTCTTCGGCAGCATTGTTTACGAAGACCGCAGCGTGATGGATCTGCTGACGGCGAATTACACGTTCGTCAACGAACGACTGGCCAAGCAGTACGGAATCCCGAACATCTATGGCCCGCAGTTCCGCCGGGTGGAGCTGCCCGCGGATCTCGACATGCGCCGCGGCCTGCTGGGCAAAGGCGCGCTGCTGACGCTGACGTCGAACGCGGCCCGCACTTCACCGGTCGCGCGGGGCAAGTGGTTCCTCGCAACATTCCTCGGTTCCCCGCCCGCCGGACCCTCCGCCGAACGTTCCGGTAATCAAGGACAAACCTGCGGACGCGACCGGCAACGCGAAGGCGCCGACGATGCGCGAAATCATGGAGCAGCATCACACGAATCCCAGCTGCGCGTCGTGCCACAAGATCTTCGAGCCGATCGGACTGAGTCTGGAAAACTTCGATGCGGTCGGAACCTGGCGCACGATGGATGGCGACAGCCCGATCGATGCGAGCGGCGTGCTGGTGGACGGCACCAAGATCAACGGCGTGGCGAGCCTGCGCGATTCGCTGGTGAAGCGTTCCGATCAGTTCGTCGCGCGTGGTCACCGAGAAGATGATGACCTACGCGCTCGGACGCGGCGTGGAGTATCAGGATATGCCGACCGTGCGGTCGATCGTGCGCGATTCGGCCAACAGCAAATACAAGTTTTCTTCCATCATCATGGGGATCGTGAAGAGCGCTCCGTTCCAGATGAATATGAAAATGCCCGAGGGCGAACAGCGGGCGGCGCGCTAATTAGAATGCGCCATCAAGGAGAAAAACAGCAGACATGTTTATCACCAAGAAACACATTTCCCGGCGGACGATTCTGCGTGGCAGCGGCGCGGCACTCGCGCTGCCGTTGCTGGATGCGATGATTCCGGCCTCGACGGCGCTGGCGCAGACAGCCGCGACGCCGAAGCCGCGATTTGTCGGCTGCTTCGTGCCGCACGGCATGGCGCCCGGCTATTGGGTTCCCGACACGGAAGGCGCGCTCGACGCCGAGCTTCCCTTCAACTGGAAGCCGCTGGAGCCATTCCGCGAATCAGACGGTGATCTTCAGCGGACTGCATTCACGGTCGGCCGAACCGCCTCCGGGCGCGACCGGCGCCGACCACTGGGTTGCCGCGGCGTTCCTCTGCGCGAACAAACCCAAGAAGACGGCCGGCGCCGATGTCTACGCCGGCACGACGATCGATCAGATCATCGCGCAGAAGATCGGCACCGAGAACCTGATGCCGTCGATGCAGCTCGCGGTCGAAGATCCGGGCGCGAATTCGAGCAACTGCGGCGAGGGTTACAGCTGCACGTACACGAACACGATTTCGTGGTCGTCGCCGACGCAGCCGCTGCCGATGGAATTGAATCCGCAGGTGGTGTTCGAGCGCATGTTCGGAGACGGCAGCACGGTGGAACAGCGCGCCAGCGCGCAGAAAGCGGGACGGCAGTATTCTCGATTCGCTGACCGGCAGCCTGTCGCGTCTGCGCAACGAAGTCGAGCACCGCCGATCGCGCGCGTCTCGACGACTACACGGAGAACGTGCGCGAGATCGAGCGCCGGCTGCAGATCGCCATGAAGGCTTCCACCGTCGCGCCGACCGATATGAGCGTGCCGGTGGGCGTGCCGCAAACCTTCGACGAACACATCAAGCTGCAGTTCGATCTGATGGCGCTGGCGTTCCAGGCGGATATCACGCGCGTCGGCACGCTGCTCTTTGCGCGCGATCTGACCGGCCGGACGTATCCCGAGAGCGAATCGCCCACGTCGGGTTTCCATGGCGTGTCGCATCACGGCGAAGAACCCGAAGATCATCGCGCAGCTCTCGAAAATCAATCAGTATCACGTCAAGATGCTGGCGCACCTGATCGACAAACTGGCGAAGACCAACGACGGCGACGGAACGCTGCTCGATCATTCGCTGGTTCTCTATGGCAGCAACATGGGCAACTCGAATCAGCACGTCCACTACGACGTGCCGCACGTGCTCGTCGGCGGTTTGAACGGGAAGCTCAAGGGCGGGCGGCATATCGCCTATCCGACCAGAACCATCCCGACCGGAAATCTGCTGCTGACCTTGCTGGACAAGTACGACATTCATCAGGACAGCATCGGCGACAGTACGGGACGTCTCGAAGCTCTCTAGGGGCATGTCAGGGGAACGAACATGAAAACGATCGTGCTGCTGTTGTCGTCGATGTCGCTCTCGACGGCGTGCTTCGGCGCAGCTTCTTCCGACGTGGCCGACGCCGTCATGCGCGGCGACAAGATCGCTGTGCGGCAAGCTCCTGGAAAAGCACGCCGATGTGAACGTGCCCCAGGCCGACGGCGCAACGGCGCTCCACTGGGCGGTCTTCCGCTCCGATAAGGAAATGGTCGATCTGCTGCTTCACGCGGGCGCGAATGCCAAGGCCGCGAACCGCGACGGCTCCACGCCGCTGTGGCTGGCGAGCGTCAACGGCGATGCCGCGATCGTAGCCGCGCTGCTCAATGCCGGCGCGGATGCCAACGAGAAACTGCCTCTGGGCAGAACTCCGCTGATGGAGGCTTCGCGCACCGGCAATGTCGATGCCATGAAGGTGCTGCTCGATCACGGCGCGGACGTGAACGCGAAGGAAAATCTGCGCGGCACGACTGCGCTGATGTGGGCGGCGGATGAAGGCCATGCGGCCGCAATTCAGCTCCTGATCCAGCGCGGCGCGGATATCAAGGCCACGTCGAGCCTGGTTGAGCGTGGACGCGGGCCGGCGCTCGGAAAATCGAACGATCCGCGGAAAGCGTCGCGGCACAGGGCGCGGCGCTGGCTGCCGGAAGCGCGCTTGATCTCGGCGACCTCGCGGCTCTGCGCGGCGATCCGAACGGTATCGCCGGGGGCACCGGGCGTGGACGCGGCGCGGCAGCTCCGGCGGCAGCTCCCGCTGCGGGCGGCCGGGGCGGTGCCGGCGGCGGTGCAGGAGCAGGCGCGGCACCGGCGGTCGATGAGGCGGGTTTCGTCGATGAGGCCGCGGTCTCGGCAGGTGTTATCCGGCGCGGGGCGCCTGCGCCCAAAGATGGCGGTGGTCTGACGCCGCTGGTCTACGCAGTCCGGTCCAACGATCTCGATTCGGTCAAAGCTCTTCTCGCCGCGGGAGCGGACGTCAACCAGACAACAGCGTACGGCTGGAGCCCGCTTGCTCGTCGCGACGCAGAACCGGTATTACAAGCTCGGCGCCTATCTGATCGAGCACGGCGCCGATGTGAATCTCGCCAACAAAGGCGCGTGGACGCCGCTCTATCTCGCGACCGATAACCGCAACATCGAATCGGGCGATTATCCGGTCCGCAAAGGCGACATGGATCACCTCGATTTCATCAAGCTCCTGCTCGACAAAGGCGCCAATGTGAATGCGCGGATGAAGGACAGCACGGAGACGCGCACGGTGTTCACGAACCAGTGGCTGGATGAGAACGGCGCGACGGCCTTCCTGCGCGCGTCGCAGTCCGGCGACGTCGTGCTGATGAAGCTTCTGCTCGCCCACGGCGCCGATCCGAAGATCGAGACCGCGCTGCATGTAACGGCGCTGCAGGTGGCTGCCGGAATCGGCTGGGTGGAAGGCATCACCTACGAGTGGTCGCCCGA
This sequence comes from Terriglobia bacterium, assembly GCA_963809655.1. Classification (GTDB taxonomy): domain Bacteria; phylum Acidobacteriota; class Terriglobia; order Bryobacterales; family Bryobacteraceae; genus BOG-234. The sequence goes on from CAWEKQ010000037.1 coordinate 70,247, forward strand.
GAGCACGCTCGAAGCGGTAAAGATGCTGCTCGATCTGGGTCTTGACGTCAACGCACAGGCCGATACGGGGCGCACCGCGCTTCACGGCGCCGCGCACAAGGGCCGCTCGGACGTGGTGCAGGTTCTGGCGGACCACGGCGCGAAGCTCGACGTGCGCGATTACGGCAACACGGATAATCGCGGCGGCAAACTCGCCGTCCACACGTGGGAACCGGTGGACTATGCGGATGGGCTGGTTCGCGTCGGCGTGCAATCGGCGATCCCGCATCCCGATACCGGGCTTCTGCTGCGAAAGCTGATGATCGCGAAGGGGCTGCCGGCGCCGCCGGTCGGCCGCACGCTTGAGTCGGTTTGCATTACCGACGCCTGCGAATAACTATTCGGGAAGCTGGATAGTGGCACAACGCGGCTTTGCCGCAAACTTGTTGCAGCGTCAGTCCTCGTCAAGTGGGGCGGGCAATCCCGCCTGCGGACTGGCTTTCCAGCCAGTCCAGCCGCCTGAAAGGCGGCGGCTACGGTTGCCCACAAAAGAGCCGCACGAGAAAATCGTCGCGCAGCGCGAAGAAACAGGGAATTAGTAATATAGGCTTCCGCCTGTGGACCACAGGCTGAAGCCCTGCCCTCGAAAAGCGCATGATGATATGATCCGCGCACGGAGGATTTATTCATGCGTCGTACCATTAGCGGACTCGCGCTCTTCGCCGCGGGCGTTGGCGTTGGTGCATTCCTGATGAATCCCGCCGCGGCCCAGCAGAAGCAAAGCACCGGCCTGCGGCTGAATCACGTCGGAATCTATACGAAGGATTTCAACGAATCCCTGCGCTTCTACACGCAAACCATGGGTCTGCACGAAGCCTTTTCCATCAAAGACCAGGATGGCAAGCCCACGCTCACCTACCTCCAGATCAGCAAAGACACGTTCCTCGAACTGGCGGCCGCCACGGCGGCGCGTCCTGCCGGGCTGAGTCACATCGGTATCTGGCCGGAGAACCTGAGCGCGACGGTCGCAACCCTGCGTTCACGCGGTGTCAAAGTCGACGATCCCAAAACCGGCTCAACCAAAACCAGCATCACGAACGTGACCGATCCGGATGGCGTCCGCCTGGAGTTGCTCGACTTCCTCCCCAACTCGCTGCCCCGCAAAGCGATGGATGCCTGGAAATAGAACATGATGAATCGACGACAGTTTGCTTTAACGGCGGCAGCCGCCGCGACGCTCGCCCGAACCGCGGCGGCGGCCACGAAATATGATCTCGTGATCAAAGGCGGACGCGTCATCGACCCGTCGCGGAAACTCGACGCCGTGCGCGATGTGGCGATCTCCCATGGCCGCATCGAAGCGATCGAAGCCAGCATCAAGGCCGACGGCGTGGAAACGCTCGATGCGAGCGGCAAGCTGGTCGTACCCGGCCTGATCGATATCCACACCCACGCCGCGCGCACCAAGGAAGGGCCCGAACTGGTCCTCGCCGACGGCGTGACCGGATGGATCGACGCCGGATCCCAGGGCGCCGATCGCATCGGCGAAACCATCGGCATCGCCAAATCCGCGCCGCAGCAATGCCGCGTCCTGATCAACATCGGGCGCGCCGGCATCATCCCCGAAGGCGACACGATGGATCTCAACCGCGCCGACGTCAACGCCGCGCGCGCCGCGATCGGTACGAACCTCGACTTCATCGCCGGCGTAAAAGCGCGCCTCTCGCGGGACGTCGCCGGCGCGAATGACTACGAAGTCCTGCGGCGCGCGCAGGAGGTGGCCTCGTCGTTCAAGCTGCCCGTGATGATTCACATGGGCCAGACCATCACACCACTGCCGAAATTAATCGCTCTGCTCAAGCCGGGCGATATCGTCACGCACATGTTCGCGCCGCCGCCGAACAGCATCATTAATGACGACGGTCACATCCTGCCCGAGGTGATCGCCGCCCGGCGCCGCGGCGTGCGCTTCGATCTGGGCAACGGGCGAACCGGCCACCTCCGCTGGGATATCGCAGACCGCGTGCTCAAAGCCGGATTCCTGCCCGACACTTTTTCGACCGACTGGACCGCCGAAGCACGCACCGCCCAGGTGATCGATTTCCCCAACGTGATGTCGAAGTTCCTGATGCTGGGCATGACGCTCGATCAGGTAGTAGCTTGTGCGACCGTAAACGCATCGCGCGACTTTCCGGTCTTCCACGATCGCGGCACGCTGAAACCGGGCGCGCCGGCCGACATTGCCGTACTGGAGCTTCGCCAAGGCACCTTCGACTTCGCCGATAATTTCGGAGGCAGCCGCACAGGCCGCCAGCGGCTCTTCCCCAGCGCGACCGTGCTCGCAGGCAAGGTAGTGGCGAAGCGCACATAGGGATTATTCGGAGTTTGCAGAATGGTGGCATAGGCTTCAGCCTGTGGCGGGCCTGGGCGCCATCGAAGTAGGTGCGCTGACGCGCTCCTCATCCGGCGCCGCGTCAACTCGGATTCGACGGTCTTGCTGTCTATCTGGCGGCGAGCCGGATTCCTGAGTAATAGACCAGTTTGTCCAGCGGCGCGGGTGTTCGACCACCCGAACGGTCACACCTTCCTTCTTGTGGTTCCCCGAATGGATCTCGCACACCTCGTCGAAGGGTCTGCCGCCGCTCGCCCGTGATAATCGAACGCGTTGCCCGTATACACCCGAACCATTTCATCTTTCGGTGTGCGGCCGATCTCAGTTTCGCCAGTGAATCTCAATCTGGCCATCCTGATCGCTCAAAGGCACGCCCGGGTGATGGCGTCGTTGGCGAACTCGCGCATGATTCAGACATGGAGATTCGACTCCATGCAATATAGGTGGTTCTGCCGCGGATCCCGATACCCATAGTTCAGTGAGAACTGCGCGCCATCATATACGTACAGGCTTTTGGCCACCACGCCCGAAGCATTCAGAAGCTGTAGCTCCTTACGAATCCATTCTGCCCGCCTGTCGTCTGGCGGGGCTAAAATCCCTCAGGATCGGGAAAGCGCCTCCCCGTCCTCGGAAGTGACCTATTTGTGCCAGTACTTGTTGGCCGCTGCGATGGTCTGGAACTCGATGGCAACCACCTGGCTCGCCGCGATCAAGCTGTCCGGGTTCGAGCCATAACCGGGGCGGCCGTCCTTGAGAACGTCGAGATCCGGTTGAATGTTGTGAATTGTGTGACGAGCCATAGCCATTGCGAGCGCGCGCCCCGCTTCCGGTGTGGCGGTGATCAAAGTTCCCCCAGGGACTAAAACCAACTCTTTCTCTGGTATGCGATTCATAAATGACTCTCCTTTTTTCAGTTCCTGGAAATCCCGGACACGCCTGCCTCAAGTCCTCGCCGCTCGGGCTCGGAGGGTGACCCGCCAAATAGAAGAAGATTCAGACGAACAGTGTTTCCGTCGTCTAATAGGTGTCGACCGTCGTTCTTCATTCTACGCGTTCGCGGGACCGGCCGGTCGGCACTTAGGTGAGTTTAAGACCAGGAACACGTTCGAAATGACGCCGGTTTGGCGTCAGAAGGTCTCCGCCTGCCGAGAGCACAATGCCGGCAATGAGGCTGTCAGCCATGCCGATGGCAGCGCCCGAGCGCTCAAGCGAGCGGCGGATTTCGCTGGCCGTATCCGCAGCCTGGTCGCCAAGTTCAAGGGAAGGTATCGCATCGAGCAACTGTTGAACGCGGGCGAGTTGCCTGGCCGTCTTCGCTCCCGACAGAAGTTCGAAACGCGTGATCACGGTTGTTCGGAGAACGCCGCGGCGCAGAGAGAATTCGACGGCTTCGGCCTCGCCTCGGTCATGGAGATAGTCGATCAGGACATCAGTGTCGGCGATGATCATCGCCAGTGAGTCCGGATCTTCTTTGTTTCGTCGCGCAGGCTGCTGGCTTCGGAGTCGCTGAATGAGCCTCTCAGAGCAAGGGCCTTGCGAACTGCCTTGGCGCGTCCGGATTCGGAGCGAAGATAGAGCTCAAGCGCTTCATTGACAACGCTCGAAAAGCCCTTTTCACCGCGCGTCGCCGCCAGTTCGAGCAGCCGCGTCCGATGTTCCGTTTGATTTCTACCGTGGTTCGCACGGTTTTACTATGACATGCATGTGCATGTAGAAGCGTTGTGCCAGATGGCAAGCCACGGGTTTGGCGGGACGGTGGCGCAGGGCTGGCATGTGTTTGTTCCCCTTCCCTGCGATGAATCTGCTCTATTCTCTCGAGAATACTTCGGAAACGAGCGAGGCGAAATGGGGCGCGGTTGCGTACAGAATATCCAACAGTTGGCGCAACCCACGGTCGCGGTCGGCCGCCTGTTGCTCCAGTTTCGTCATTACCATCGCTCGTTGTGGTGGAAGATTTCGATCAGGAAGGACTGGGGGTGCAGCGCGCGGACGCCCCAGATCACCAAATGCTCCGGCCTGAAGTGGTGAAGATTGAAGGTTAGGATGATCGTTGCCCCACCGTGCGGCGACGACTAGTATATCGTTTCAATAAAACATTTCCATAAACATCTGTTTCCCGCTATGCTGAATCATGGCGGGAAAATCCGGGCGTCCCAGACTGATCCTGAGTCCTGAACAGAAAGAGGAGTTGGTGCGATTGAGTCATGCCCGCGGGAGTCCCGCACGGGAAGTGCAGCGCGCCCGGATCCTATGCCGCTTTGAGGCCGGCGAGACGATCACTCAGATCGCACGCGCGCTGAAGACAACGCGTCCGAGCGTGCGGAAATGGGTGGACAAGGCGATTGCCATGGGAGCGGAAGCCGCCCTGAAGGATACCTGGCATCGGCCGCATGCTCCGGTGATCACTGAGGAGGCGAAGGCCTGGGTTGTGCATCTGGCTTGCTCCAAACCGAAGGAGCACGGTTTGGCGGCGGAACTCTGGACGCGAAGTGCACTGGCTCAGTATGTTCGCCAGCACGCCGAACAGGCCGGACATCCGTCACTGGCGAAAGCGGTGAAAGCCACGGTGCATCGCATTCTCGCCGCGCAGGAACTGCACCCGGAGCGAGTCCGGTATTATCTGGAAAAGCGGGATCCCGAGTTTGAGGCGAAGATGAAAGATATCCTGATGGTTTATCACGAAGTGGCGCTGCAAAATGAAAGGCGAGCCGATAGCGGAACCGCCCGCATCATCACCGTTTCAGTGGATGAGAAACCGGGTTTGCAAGCCCTCGCCAATACCGCTCCGGATCTGCCTCCCGTGGCGGGTAAACATCCCACTGTCGGACGTGATCACGAATACAAGCGACTGGGCACTTGCTCGATTCTGGCAGCGCTCGACCTGCACGATGGCCATGTAACCGCCCGCGTCGAACGGCGCCACCGCAGCCGGGAGTTCATCGATCTGCTGAAAGACCTGGATGCCCGCTATCCCGCTGACTGCACGATCCGACTGGTCCTCGACAACCACTCAGCACACATCTCGAAAGAAACGCGGTCCTTCCTGGCGACGCGTCCGAATCGCTTCCGGTACGTGCTGACACCGAAGCATGGATCGTGGCTGAACATCGTGGAAACCCTGTTCGGCAAAATGGCAAGGACCTTTCTGCGCCACATCCGTGTTCAGTCCTGGACAGAACTCCGCCAGCGAATACTTCAGGGGATTGCTGAAATCAATGCCGCACCGGTTGTACATCGCTGGAGGAAATTCGATGCCTTAACCGCCGTCGATCAGGAAACTGTTTGATGAAACGATATACTAGGTGGCGGTCCTTTCATCGTTCGTCATCTTCGGAATCAGCAACTCGAAGCCGCTGATCCACGCCTCGCTGAAGTGGGTGCGCAGTTCCTGTTCCAGATGAGTAGTAAGGAATTGGGCCACCCGAGTTTCGATTCCAGCGTACGGGTCGCCTCCCGAATAATCTCCTCGGACCATGTCGGCTCAAACATCCGGGGCGGTTCTGCAAGGCGCAGGAGCGTATCGCACCAAAGAGAAATTGGCGAGGACACATGCATCGAGAACGACGAGCGGTATTCCCGTCATTCCCGGCCGGGAATCGACACACGCTCATAGAGGCCAGCCTGATCAACGGCCTGACCTATTCTCCGGAGCGCATCAAGCCGCCGCTGGCCACGATGGCGCTCGTCAAAGAGGTGTCGAACCGCCTGTTCGATCAGTTCGTCACGGCTTCGATAGTTGCGTTAGCGAGTTCCCACTCGACCTGTTGCGTCAAATCCGCCGGCAGCGTTACATCCATGACCGTCTCTCTTCTTCTACGCGTTCGTGGCGCAATAACAAGGTGGGCCGAAGCCCTCATTATCCACCATCGGATTCGTCTGCCCGCTCGTGCCAACGCCATCGTCTCGAGCCGGTGACATTTTTCGCCAAAGAGAATTCGCCCTGAAATCAGCCACTTGCCCGCCCACCACCCGAGTTCCCTTCCCTCCCTCTGCTAATACATAACCGAGGAGACACCATGTCACCAGCCGAATCCACCCACCAATCGCAATCAAAATCCACCGGACCCCGCACGCCCGAAGGCAAAGCCATCTCCAGCCACAACGCCACCCGCCACGGCCTCACCGGACGCGTCGTCGTCCTCCCCTCCGAAGACCTGAACGTCTACCACGCCTTCTGCAAAGACCTCATGGCCGACCTCGCCCCCGAAACCCCGCTCGAACGCCAGTACGCCCAGACCTTCTGTGACATCCAGTGGCGCCTGAACCGCGCCCGTTCTTACGAAGACGGCATGCTTGCGCTGGGCCATTTCGAACAGTCCGATTCGATGGATATCGACCATCCCGAAGCACTTGCCGCCCTGACCGCCGCCAAAGCGTTCCGCGAAAATTCCAAAGCCTTCGTGGACCTCAGCCTCTACGAACAGCGCCTGGCGCGGGCTCAAAAAGAAGCGCTGCGCCAGCTCCAGGAACTCCAGGCCACCCGCATCGCCGCCCGGCAAGCCGAGCTCGACGAAGCCGTAGCCATCCACAACTTACACAAAATGAAAGGCCAGCCTTTCGAAGGAGCCTGGAGCCAAGCCAACCAGTTCGTTTTTTCGACCGCCGAAATCGCCACCGAAGCCCGTCGCCACGACCTGAGAAACGCCCTCCGCGCCGGGACTCAAAATCCCGCGCGCGATCCCCACTCCGCCGTACTGCCTGAACAGTATCCACAACCCATTGCAAACCCTGGTATCATATACTCGCTAAGGGACTTGCGCTGGGTAACATCTTCGCGCGCAATCCGTCAAAAAAAATATATGATCAAAGTCGAAGGCCTGACCAAGCGATACGCACGCAACGTCGCGGTCAAGAACATTTCCTTCGAAGTGGGTAAGGGCGAGATCGTTGGCTTCCTCGGCAAGAACGGCGCCGGGAAAACAACGACGATGCGAGTCCTCACCTGCTTTCTCCCGCCCACGGAGGGAAAGGCAAGCATCGACGGTTTCGATGTCCTCGAGCAGTCGCAGCGAGGTCAAGAAGCGCATCGGTTACCTGCCCGAAACGCCGCCGCTCTATCCCGAGATGGAGATCGCCACTTACCTGAGCTTCGTTTCGAAACTCAAAGGCATTCCGGCCGGCGACATTCCCAACCGGGTGAAGGAAGTTTGCGAACGAACAGGCCTCTCCGCGGTAAGCAACACGATTATCGGAAAGCTCTCCAAGGGCTACCGGCAGAGGGTCGGCATCGCGCAGGCGATCATCCACAATCCGCCCGTGCTGATTCTCGATGAGCCCACTTCCGGCCTCGATCCCGAACAGCAAGTGAGGCCCGCCAGTTGATCGCCAGCCTCTCGGGCGATCACACCATCATTCTCAGCACGCACATCCTGTCCGAAGTCGAGCAGTCCTGCAGCAGGGTGATCATCATCAACAACGGCGAGATCGTGGTTTCCGATTCCGTGGCCAACCTGCACAACCGGAAGCGCGCGACGGAATCCGTGCGGATCGAAGTGTCGGGAGCGCCCCCGCAAGCGGTCAAGCAGAAACTCGAACAGGTAACCGGCGTTGCAAGCGTGATTTCCCGCGACAGCCGCGACGGCACAGTGGCTTACGAAGTCCAGGGCCTCGAAAATTACTTCGTGCGTCCGGATCTCGCCCGCGCCGTGGTTCAGGCCGGGTGGAATCTGACTGAGTTGCGCGCCGTCGGCGAGTCGCTCGAAGAGATCTTCCTCGAACTGACCAGATCCGAGGAAGCCAAACCTTCTTCCAAAGATGAAACGAAAGAACAACCAAAAGAAGTGACAGAAGGGAATCCCGTCGCACAATGAGAAACATCCTGACAGTCTGCGGCAAGGAGACTGCGATCGTATTTCACTTCGCCGATCGCCTATCTGCTCCTGGCCCTGTTCGGCCTGATCATCGGCTTCTTCTTCTACAGCGCCACAGCCTACTTTGTGGTTGCCGGGTTAAGAGCGCAGATGGGCGGCGGCCAGCAGCCCATGAGCATCAATGAATACGTGATCGCGCCCCTGATGGGCAACGCAAGCGTGGTGGGGCTTTTCCTGATCCCGCTGATCTCGATGCGCCTCTTCGCGGAGGAGAAACGCAGCGGCACCATCGAACTCCTCATGACGTCGCCCATCAACGATTGGGAAATCATCCTGGGCAAGTGGCTGGGGGCCATGACGATGTATCTGTGCATGCTCGGGGTTATGGCCCTCAACGTCGCGCTGCTGTTCGCCTGGGGTAAACCCGACTGGCGCCCGATCCTGACCGGTTTCCTCGGCCTCATTCTCCAGGGCGGCACGGTGCTCGCCATCGGAACGTTTATCTCCACCCTGACGAAAAACCAGATCATCGCGGGCGCGGCCACCTTTTCGGTCTGCCTGCTGCTCTGGGTGCTTGAGCTGGGTCAGCTCATATAACGATGCGTCCTGGGCCGGCGCCGTCGCTTACTGCTCGATCCTGACTCACTTCGAGCCCTTCTCGAAGGGCATCATCGACACCAAGGATCTGGTATTTTACGCTTCCGCGATTTTCCTGGGACTCTTTCTGACCTCACGGTCGCTCGATTCCCTGCGGTGGAGGGCATAGCGTCGTGTTAATACGTTCACGCGTGTGCAATCAGAAGTGGGGCGGGCAATCCTGCCCGCGGACTGGCTTTCCAGCCAGTCCAGCCGCCTGCAAGGCGGCAGTGGCCCCGCTTGGAATTTACGGAGACAGGAAACTAACACATGGCAACCTCCTGGATCCAGGCCAGACAAACCAAATACGGCGCCTTCGTCGCGCTCTATGTGGTGGTCATCCTCGCCGTCATCGGCGCGGCCAACTACCTCGCCAATCATCACAACAAGTCCGTCGACGTAACCGCCAACAAGCAGTTCACCTTGTCGGATGAAACAAAGAAGGTCACCGGCAATCTGAAGCACGACGTGACGATTTACTACTTCGACAAGAACGAGAACTACGATCGCGCCCGCGATATGCTGGACCGCTACCGGAACCTTTCGTCGAAGATCAAGGTCGATTACGTCGATCCCGACAAGAAGCCCGACGTCGCCCGCATTGAAGGCGCTCGCGCCATGGGCGACATCGTGATCGATAACGGCGAGAAGAAGGAAACCGCCAAGAGCCTCACCGAGGAAGAGCTCACCGGAGCTCTGGTGCGCGCATCGAAGAGCGGCGCGAAGACGGTCTGCTTCATCAACGGCTCCGGCGAGCACACGCTCACGGATACCGATCGCGACGGCTACTCCACCGTCAAAGAAGCGCTCGAGAAGAACAACTACAAAACCGACACCATCTCGCTGATCGAGAAGCCGGAGATTCCGAAGAACTGCAGCGTTGTGGTGGTCGGCGGCCCGAAGCACGATTATCTGCCGCCGGCGATTGACGCTCTCCGCACCTTCATCAAGGGTGGCGGTAGAGTCATCTTCAACTTCGACGCGGTGCTCAACGTACCCGAGCAGAGAATGGGCGACACCCCGATGCTCGCCGCGCTCGTTGCCGAGTACGGCATCACGCCGAATGGCGATGTGATCCTCGATCTGAGTTCCGCCAGCCGGTTGTTCGGACAGATTTCACCGGTCGTCGGATCGTACGAGCATCATCCGATCGTCAACGTGATGCAGGATAATGCGACGGTGTTCCCGATCGCGCGCAGCCTCGAAGTCAAAATCCCCGGCTGAGAAGCTTTTCTCCAGCACGGCCGAGAGCTTTTCGCTCACCAATCCGAAGCTGCCGATCAAGGAATCCGATCTGGAGTCGGGCAAAAAAGGCCCGTTCGTCCTGGGTGCGGTTTCAACCGTCGGGACGGGCGCGAACCAGGGACGCATCGTAGTCGTAGGCAGTTCCAGCTGGATCGCCAACAACATCATGTCCGCGCCGATCGGCAATCGCGACCTGGCTCTCAACATGATGAACTGGCTGACCTCGGACGAAGATCTCATTTCGATCCGCCCGAAAGAACCGGAAGACCGCCGTCTGCACGTGACGGGCGCAACCATGCGGGTGCTGTTCATGACCAGCGTGATCTTTCTGCCCTTGATCGTGATCTTCTCCGGCGTCTCCGTCTGGTGGAAGCGCAGATAGTCGAAGATGAAACTCGGTGGACTTCTTACAGCGGTCGGCGTGCTCGTCATACTGGGCGGCACGGTCTGGTGGACGAACAAACATCCCACCGTGGATGCCAAATCGAAAACCCCGGATGCTCCGAAGATTCTCTCGCTCGACCCGAAGCAGATCACCGACATCCGCATAGCAAAGACCGGCTCCGATCCCATTGAACTGGTTAAACTGGCGACCGACCTGGGAAATCACCAAACCCGAGATGCTGCATGCCGATCAGGACGCGGTCGACATGCTTGCCAACTCGGTGGCAACGCTCACGGCCGACCGTCTGATCGACGACCATCCTTCGGACCTCAATGCCTTCGGGTTGACGACTCCGGCCACCGAAGTGGACGTGACTCTCAAGGATGGCAAGACCAGCAAGCTGTTGATCGGCAGCGATACCCCGGCCGCCACGGGCACTTACGTGAAACTGGAAAGCGATCCGAAGGTCTTCACGATACCCACTTCCACGAAGGGCAATTTCGATACGGTCCACGAGCGATCTCCGCGACAAGCGGCTCCTGACCTTCAATCAGGACAAGCTGACTTCCGTAACTCTGGCAGGCAAAGGCCCGGCGATCGAATTCGGCAAGAACGCCACGGGCGACTGGCAGATCACCAAGCCAAAACCAATGCGCGCCGATACGCTGCTGGTCGACGATCTGGTGCGTAAGCTGAAAGACGTGAAGATGGATGTGGCTTCGACCGACGCGAAGGAACAGTTCGCGAAAGCCGAGAAAGTCGGTACCGCTTCCACCACAGACAATTCCGGGACCCAGACGATCGAACTCCACAAAGCAAAGGACAACAGCTATTACGCGAAGAGTTCCGTGCTCCCCGGCAACGTCTATAAGATCGCCGGAGATCTGGGCGACAGCTTCACCAAAGGCATCGACGATTACCGGAACAAGAAGCTCTTCGATTTCGGCTTCAACGATCCCACGAAGGTCGAGATCAACGGAGTCGCTTACCAGAAGTCCGGCGATAAGTGGATGTCGGGCTCAACTCAATACGACGCCGGCAGCCTGCAGTCCGTGATCGACAAGCTGCGCGATCTCAGCGCCGCGAAGTTCTCCGAAAAGATGGCCGGCACTCAGGCCTTCACTTTCGCGGTAACTTCGGGCGATAAGAACCGCTACGAAAAGGTCACGATCAACAAAGACGGCGACTCCTATGACGCGCAGCGGGACGGCGATCCCACTGTTTACGTAATCGATTCGAAGACAATCGACGACTTGCAGAAAGCGGCCGCGGCGGTCAAGCCTTTCCAGGCGCCCAAGCCGGAAAAGAAGAAATAGATTGAACGGTCTACTCACCGACCTGTATGAGTTGACCATGGCCGCCGGCTACTTCGGCGCCGGCAAACAGGACGACACCGGAACCTTCGAATTCAGCATCCGGCGGCTGCCGCGCGGCCGGGAATTCGTCGTGGCGGCCGGACTGCACCGCGCAGTCGAGTACCTGCTCAACCTCAGTTTCGATGCGGATGAGATCGGTTATCTTCGCGGTCTCGATAACTTCCGCGGCGTTACAGAAGACTTCTGGGATTACCTCGCGAACTTTCGCTTCACCGGAGATGTCTTCGCGGTACCCGAGGGCACGGTGCTCTACGAAGGTCAGCCCGTGATGAACATTCGCGCGCCGCTGATCGAAGGCCAGATCCCGGAGACTTATCTTCTCTCGGCCATCACCTTCGAGACTCTCATCGCCACCAAGGCCGCGCGAATCGTCCATGCGTCCGGGGGCAGAGACGTCATCGAGTTCGGCACTCGCCGCGCCCACACGCCGGAGGCCGGTGTGCTGGGAGCGCGCGCGGCTTACATCGGAGGCTGCGCCGGAACCAGCAACACTCTCGCCGGCTACCGCTTCGGAATTCCCGTGATGGGAACGGCCGCGCATTCCTGGGTCATGTCGTTCGGCTCCGAGACCGAGGCCTTCGCGGCACTCCAGCGGCTGCTGGGCGAGAACACCATCCAGCTGATCGATACCTACGATCCGGTCGAAGGCGCACGCATTGCCGCCGGTTTGGGAAAACCGCTCTGGGGCGTGCGCATCGATAGCGGCGATTTGCCCGCGGTGTCACGCGAAGTCCGGAGCCATCCTCGACGCGGCCGGCCTTCAGGACGCGAAGATCATGGCGAGCGGCGATCTCGATGAATCGAAAATCGCGGCGATCGTGGCTACCGGAGCGCCCATCGATGCCTTCGGTGTCGGCACCGAACTGGCGACTTCGGGCGACGCCCCTTCGATGGGCGCGATCTACAAGCTGGTCGAGATCAAACACGACGGTGAAGTGCGCTACACGTCGAAGAGCAGTCCCGACAAGCACACCATTCCCGGCACCAAACAGCTCTTCCGCTACCCGGAATTCGATCTGCTCGGGTTGCATAATGAATGTGCGGGCGGCGCTGAGGCGATGCTGAAACCGGTGATTATCGGCGGCGATCTGGTCTGTCCCCTGCCCTCCGTCGATCAGATCCGAAAACGAGCCGGGTGCGCTCTGGCGCAGTGGCCGTCGGGCGCGCGCCGTACCGAATATTCCCCCGCGCTCGAAAGGCTTTTGACCTGCATGAAAGCCTATTTCGATATCGATACGCAGATCGATTTCGTCGATCCCGCGGGCGCACTCTACGGGAAAGGATCGGAGCGCGTCATCCCCGCGGTGGGCGAGTTGAATCGCTACGCCGGTGAGCATGGGATTCCGCTCATCTCCAGCATGTGCGCTCACACGGCGGATTCGCAGGAATTCAAAGTCTGGCCGCCTCATTGCATCAAAGGAACGCCGGGCCAAAGGAAGGCCCGCGGAAACGCTTCTGGCCGACCCCGCGAAGCAGATCATCATCGAGAAAGACGATCTCGATCTGTTCACGAACCCGGCAGTGCTGCCGCTTCTCGCCACGCTGCGAATCGACGAGTGCTTCGTCTACGGCGTGTTCACCGAGTACTGCGTGAAGTGCGCCATCATGGGCCTGTTGAAGACCGGGCGCAAGGTGTCGCTGGTAACGCGCGCCACCGCGCATCTTTCGGAAGCAGCGGGCGAAAGCGTCATTCGGGATTTCGTCGCCGCAGGCGGACAGTGTGTATGAGAACGATGGCCCTGCTGCTGGCCGTTCTCGCCGCTGCGGCGGCTCCGCCGGATTCCGGTCTGGCGTGGGGAGACGGTAGAGAGCGGCGTCCGGCTTGGTATCGGTCTCGCTCCATCCTCTCTGCGGCTCGTGTTTGAGAACACTGCGGCTCAGGAGGTCCAGATACCGCTGGGCGGGACCACGGTCAAAGGCCCTCTCTACAACTTTCTCTTCAGAATCAAGTCGCCCGCGGGGGAGGAATCGTCGCTGTTCGATTTCAGCGGACCAACCGGCGCCCACATGAAGGTCGAGCCCCTGGTGGCGCGCCTCGCGCGCGGACAGAAATACGAGATCCTGATTCCGCTCGACAAGCTCATGTTTCTCGATCACGGCAAGAATCGGGCAGCTGCCTGAGTTGCTCGCGGCGCATTACTCTGTGCGCGCGATTCTGGACACCACCGGCGACCCCCGCGAAGTTCATGCCTTCGCGATCTGGGCGGGCACCGTGAGTTCGGGCCTGCTCAAAAAGTAAAGCGCGCGACCAGCGTGCCCTGGCGCGGCAGAATGTTGGGCCCGGTCGAAGCACTGAATGTGGTGGTATTCAGGAAGCCGAATCCCGAGGCCGTGTTGCCGTTCGGAAGGCGCTGCTGGGCCGCGGTCGCGTTCGCGAAAGTCGGATTGTTCCAGAACGCGCGGTTGAAGACGTTGCTGAACTCCATCCGGATATTCAGGCTGGCTCGTTCCTTGATCCGCCAGGTGCGGCCGAGGTTCATGTTCTCGATCGGGCGGCGCTGCGTCCGGTAGTCGTTGTAGTAGGCGGCGGAAGTGCCGAACTGGCCGGCCGGTGGATCTGTCCATGCCAGACGGATTCAGAACGAACGTCTTGCTCGGATCGTAGCAGTGGCAGTTGAGGTCGACTGTGTAAAGCGGCTGGCCCGGCACGCGGTTCGCGAACGTCCCGGTGGAAGCGGGCACGCCCGGAATGCCGTCGAACAGCAGCGAACTCAGCTGATTGTTCGCATAGGGAACCTGGATCGGCAGACCGCTGGCGTATTGGAGGAACGCGCCATAGGTCCAATCGCGCGCAATGAAAGAAAGCACCTTGTTACCGAGGCTCAGCTTTGGGAGTTGTGTAAGTGACCGAGATGTTGAACACCAGCGGCTGATCGGATGCCGAAAGGTATTTGTTGTTGTCATGCACAAACACGTTGTTCGTGACTGCGTTCCCGGCGGTGCCGGGGTTGGGGTCGCGCTCGCTGCCGATATCGAGCGTTCTCTGCCAGGCGAATGTGGTGACCACAGCTCAGGCCGTGCGAGAGCCGTTTGGTGCCCTTGACCTGAAGCGCATCGTACCAGGTGTCGCCCATGGGATTCCAGTAGGTGAAGATGTTCGTGTACTGCGGAAACGGGCGCAAAGCCTGAGCCACAGTTCCGGTCGTAGGGAACGTCGCATAGGGCAAGGTTATCCCGCTGTTTTTCGCCAACGTTGAGCCAACGGTGCTCTTGAGTAAAGTCTGGCCCGCAGCCGTGGTGATGTCGATTCCGCGAGCCAGCAGCGTGGCCGGATTGATCGCGTTGATGTTCTCGAGGCCGGGCGCATACCACCAGATGCCGCGATTCCCGATGTAAGAGACATCGACGACCATGTTGGTGCTGATCTCGCGCTGGATACCGATGCTCCACTGATACTGTCTCGCGGGACGCCCCGCATTCGGATCCATGAATACCAGCGTGCTGGCCGAAGGAGTGCCGGTCGGATTGAACTGGCCCGGATTCAGGTTCGGCCAGGCCGGCGGATAGATGCCCGCAACACCCGCGATGCCCTGCGACAGCGTGGTCACTGCGGTGCCGAAGCTGGAGGTGGCGATGCTGTTCGACGAGCCCGCGAGGCCCGTGTTGGCGTTATTGTTGCTTTCGGTGTTGGAGTAAACGATGCCGAAGCCGGTCCGGAAAACAGTCTTCGGAGTGATCTGAAACGCGACCCCCAGCCGCGGACCAAAGGCCCAGGGATAATTGTGGGCCTGGTCGCAGTTGCAGTGTCCGGCACCGGGACCTTCGAATTGCACGGCTCCCGGGATTCCGCCCACGGCCGGATTGGGCGTGGTTGGCGAGAAGAACGGATTGCGGCCGTGCTCTTCCTTCAGGTACGTCGAGTAGTCGTAGCGAAGGCCGTAATCCACGGTCAGGCGGTGAGTGATCTTCCAGGAGTCCTGCACATAGGCGCCGAACACCTTCTTGCCGAGCCGAGGGTCTACCGGGTTCGCGATACTTACCGAGTTCACCAGTCCCAGCAGGAAGCTGGCATAGCCGAAGCCCGGTGGGTTTGCGGAATTGACTGAGGTTCCCGTCGCGTACGGGCCCGTCTGGTTGGGCGAAAACGCATAGCTGCCTGAAGTATTGGCCTGCACATGACCCGGATAGCCCTCGGTGCGGAATTCCGCACCGGCCTTGTAGGTGTGGTTGCCGCTGACCCTCGTGATGCTGGTGTTGAAGGAAGGAACCTGCGAAATATTCTGGGCATAAGCAGCGCTGCCGAAGTTCATCATGCCGCCTTGTCCGGTACAGGAACTGACGGTGCCGCCCGAGCATAGTCCGGAGAATGGCGGAAAGAAAGTATTCGTGATTCCGCCCTTCAATCCCAGTTGCGCCGAGGCGTTGTAGTTCGGTACCTGGCCTTCTTCATTGACGGTAGGCACGAAGAAGTAGTTGGAGCGGTAGCCGGCGCCGAAGTGCAGCAACATGGTCGGCGACAAGGTGTAGTCGTAGTTCAGCCGGTACAGGGGGGCGTTCTGAAAGGTTCCGAGATTGGTGGCGAGAGGATCGGGCAAGCCATCGATCTGACCGAAGGTAGCCGAGATGGGAGCAGTGGTTTGCGTCCGCTGCCAGAAGAATGAAAGCCGGCCCTTGCTGCCGACGACCTGGTCGATCTTCACCGAGGGAATCTGCGTCACGCGCGTGGTCGGAATGTTGGGAACGTAGTTATTCACGATCCCGTTGGCATTGGGTCCCAGCGGCTGCGGGAAGAGATTCTGGATCTTGAGCGCAACCGGGTCCCACTGGCTTTGCGGAATTGCGTTGTTCGCGAATGGCGTGCGATAGGTGCCGTTGGGACCGCCCTGGTTGACGCTCATCGGATCGAAGATCTCTCCCTGAAAAATGGGCTGACCGTTGGGAAGCGTGCCAATGGGCGCGGCGCCGGTCGGAATCGCGGTGGCAAAATTACCTTGCCGGTAAGCCGCCGTGGGGACCGTCTCCAGCTGATTGTTGATCCCCAGAGCTTCGCGATATTGTTCGAAGTTGAAAAAGAAGAAGGTCTTGTCGCGGCCCTTGTACACTTTCGGAATCCATACGGGCCCGCCGAGCGTGAAGCCGTAGTCGTTGCGTCGGTTGCGCGGCCGTACTGTGTTGGTGAACGGCTGATTGGCGTTCAGATCTTCGTTGACGAAGTATTCGTAGCCGCTGCCGTGATACTGATTGGTGCCCGATTTCATGGTGAGGTTGAACATGCCGCCGCCCACTTGCCCGTATTCCGCGGCGTAGTTGCTGGTCTGAATGGCAATCTCCTGGATCGCATCGACGCTCGGCTGCGTCTGCGCAGCCACGCCCGGCGTGCCCGTGTTGGAGGCGTCCTGCCCCTCGATGCGAAACGATTGCGTGTTGTCCGGCGCGCCGTTGACGCGCACTTCAGCGTTCGCGATGTAGTACGTACCCGGAATCAGGCTCACCATCGCATTGGGGTTGCGGATGCCGGAGCTTCCCGCCTGGCCGGCGCCGATTCCAAGCACCGGAAGCTCGTCCAGCGTTTCCGATCGGATGTCGTGCCGCACGTCGCCGGTCTCGGTGTTCAACAGCGTGGCGGCCCCGGTGACGGTGATTGACTCGGTCGAAGCGCCGACCTGAAGCGTGATGTCCACCCGCAGCACCTGGGCCACTTCGACGGTTAGCCCTTCTCTCGTGTATTGCTTGAAACCGGGCGCGGACATCGATATTGCGTAGGGCCCGGCCGGTAGTTGGGAAATGGTGTAGTTGCCGGTGCTCGAGGTCGCGCCCTCATAGACTACTCCCGTCTCGGAGTTTTTCGCCTGGACCGGCGCGTTCGCGATCGCAGCCCCTGTTGGGTCGACGACCGTTCCCGTAACGGTGCCGCGATCGCTCTGAGCGAACGCAGCCGAAGCGAGGATAACAATTCCGAGCAGACTGCTGAACCTGATCATGTGACTCACCCTTTCCCCAAAGAACTGACGAAGAGACGCTGTGGCGAACGATATAAGAATCCGCGGACTTAGTCAAGTGGGGGATGAGTTTTGATGCTACTGTACTAACTTGGACAAATCTCCACCAGCCGCGCCGCGCATAGAGTGGACCGAGGTGCCGGGCCGTCCCGAAGTATTCCGACTGGCTGCGACGCGCGTGTTGATCGGCAGGCGTTCCGATGCCGATATCGTGCTCAGCCACCGCCTGACGTCGCGGCAGCATGCCTCGATCGAGCGCGAGGGCGACGATTGGGTGATCGTCGATCTGAAGAGCACGCATGGCACCTGGGTCAACGGCGATCGCGTGGAGCGGTGTGCGCTCCGGTCGCGTGACCGGATCCGGCTGGGCCGGGAAGGCCTTGAGCTGATGTATCTCACGGGCGCCGCCGGATGCCGATGCCACCACCAACATCCTGGCGAACGAGGGGCTTGGACCAATCGGTGCGCCGCCTGGTCAACGTGCTGCCGGATCAGACGGGTTCGAATGAAACGTATTCGGAGCTCGAGAAGATTTCGTGCCTGCTGGATTTTCAGTACTCCTTCGGCAAGGCGTTCTCGGCGGAGAAGACCTTCCACCACATCGTGAAGTCGGCGCTGCAGATCAGCGGCGCCGAGCGCGGCTTCGTCCTGCGCAAGCAGAGCGGCGAATTCCATTACTCGCTGGGACTCGATGGATCGGAGCGCACGCTGAGCGAAGCGGAATTCCGCACCAGCACCAGCGTGGTGGAACAGGTGACGCGCACGGGGCAGCCGGTCTTCATGACGCAGGGAATCAGAGGCGACTTCGCGTCGCAGGAAAGCATCGTGGCGATGAATCTGCGCGCCATCGCCTGCCTGCCGCTCGAAGCCATGTCTCATGAGAGCAATGCGCCGACCATCATGGGCATTCTCTATCTCGACAGCCATAAGTACATGCACTCGCTTTCCGGGCTCGACGAGCAACTGCTGCGGCGTCTGGCGGGCGAAGCCGGGAACGTGCTGGAGAAGCTGGAGATGGTGGAGACGCTGGCCGAACGCCAGCGCATTGAGCAGGAGCTTGCACTGGCGGAGGAGACGCAGCGCGCGCTGCTGCCGCGGTCGCTGCCTGCGTTCGATCCGTTCAGCATCCGGGCGTTCTGCCGTCCTACCCGGCAACTGGGCGGCGACTTCTACGACTTCATCGAGGTCGGCAACGCTGAGCTGGCCGGCGTCCTGGCCGATGTTTCGGGCAAGGGCATTCCCGCGGCGCTGCTCAGCTCACTCACGTTGGGCGCGCTGAACATGGAGTTCCGGAATTCCACCCGGCCCGATGAGGTCATGAACGGCGTAAACAAGCTGCTGTGCCAGAAGACGCCGTCGAATAAATTCGTGACGATGTTTCTGTTCGAGTTCGATCGCATGGGAAAAGGCGGCTACATCAGCGCGGGTCATAATACCTGCTTCCTTTTCCGCGCGGCGACCGGGCAACTGGAGGAACTGGTCTCGGGAGGAATGCCGCTCGGCATGTTCCCCGGCGCGTCATACCAGTCATCGCCGCTCGAACTCAATCCGGGCGACACGCTTGTGGTTTATTCCGATGGCCTGACGGATGCCGAGAACCTTGCCGGAGACGATATGGGCGAGGACAGTCTTCGGGAACTGATCCGAACGACTGCTCCGCAGGGTGCCGCGCGCACTCGAGTCAGAACTGCTTGCGGCGCTGGACCGGTTCACGCAGGGCGCGGCCCAGACCGATGACATCACTTTCCTGTTGATTGAGAATTGCGTCTCGCGGTAACGGTGCTGCTGATGTCTTCGTAGCGCTGCAGCATGTTTGCAGGCGCGTCATACCAAGTTATAGCCGCTCGATCTCAATGGTGCGTCGTCGAGATGCGCCGTCAGGCCCAACGGGGCGCAGCTCGTGGGCGCTGGTGTTGGTGTTTCGTAACTCCACAGCAGCCGTCGACCCGGCATAACCCGGAGATTTGACGGCGCCACGTATTCGTTCCCTTGAAAAACGGCTCGCAGGTTGTTGCCGCCGCTTAAGTATGAAATCGGGCGGAATTTGAAAGCAAGAAGCGGAGTGGCAGGGGCTGGAATCGCTGTTAGATTCGTACTTGAAAGGACGAGTTAAAAGGAACACACATGAGAATCTTAACGAAAAATGTGCCCGCAACGATCATGGAAGACGATCCCCGTTGGGCCGCCGTGGTAGCTCGCGATCCCCAGGCGAAATTTTATTATTCCGTCAAGACGACGGGCGTTTACTGCCGCCCCTCTTGTGCGGCTCGTCTCGCCAGACCCGAAAACGTGCAGTTTCACCGGACTTGCGAAGACGCGGAAAAAGAGGGGTTCCGTCCCTGCAAACGCTGCAAGCCGGACCAGATGTCGCCGGTCGAGCAGCATGCAGAGAAGGTTGCTTCCGCATGTCGCCTGATCGAACGCTCTGACACGCCGCCCAGCCTCGAATTGCTGGCACAGCACGTCGGCTTGAGCACCTATCATTTTCACCGCGTATTCAAGGCGGCAACGGGGCTTACTCCCAAAGAGTACGCGACCGCACACCGTGACAACCTCGTGCGAAAGTCGCTCAACAAGAGTGATACGGTGACCGGAGCAATTTACGACGCGGGCTACAACTCGAACAGCCGTTTTTATGAAACCTCGAATCAGGTATTGGGTATGACACCTTCAAACTATCGCGTCGGGGGAGCTCAAACGGACATCCGCTTCGCCGTGGGCGAATGCTCTCTGGGCTCGATCCTCGTGGCTCAAAGCGACCGTGGTATCTGCGCCATTCTTGTGGGGGACGACCCGGACTCGCTTGCGCGCGATCTGCAGGACCAGTTTCCGAAAGCCAATCTCATCGGCGGCGACGCCGGTTTTGAGCGGCTCGTCGCGAAAGTGGTAGGGTTTGTCGAAGCGCCGGCACTCGGCCTCGATCTCCCTCTCGACGTCCGCGGAACCGCCTTCCAGCAGCGCGTCTGGCAATCGCTGCGGAAAATTCCGGCGGGCTCGACCGCAAGCTACACGGACGTTGCAAAGCTCATCGGCTCTCCGAATTCGGTACGCGCGGTCGCCCAGGCCTGCGGCGCCAACGTGCTGGCAGTGGCAATCCCCTGCCATCGCGTGGTACGCAACGATGGCGCATTGTCGGGCTACCGCTGGGGCGTAGAGCGGAAGCGCGTGCTTCTCGAAAAGGAGTCGCATGCATGATCAGGATCGAGGGAATTGGCGAGTCGCAGCGTCGCGTGAAACCAGCAGCCGTGAAACCAGCAGTCGAGCACATTGATGCGTTCGACTGGCAGGGGATCGGAAGAGACCTGGACCAACAGGGCAACGCCATGATGGAACAGCTTCTTTCTCCGGAGGAGTGCCGGGGCATCGCCGATCTTTACCCCAAAGACGACATCTTTCGCAGTCGCGTCGTCATGGGGCGGCATGGCTTCGGGCGCGGGGAGTACAAGTATTTCAGCTATCCGCTTCCCGATCTTCCGGGCGAGTTCCGTACAGCGGTCTATCGCATCTGGTCCCGGTCGCCAATCGCTGGAATGACGCGGTGGGAATCGATGCGCGCTATCCGGAACAGCACGCCGACTTCGTCGAGCGTTGCCACAATGCCGGTCAGGTGCGGCCGACGCCGCTTCTCCTTCAATATGGAGTCGACGACTACAACTGCCTGCACCAGGACATCTACGGGAGCATGTCTTCCCGCTCCAGCTGGCTGTTCTGCTGTCCGACCCCGGCACGGATTTCACCGGCGGCGAGTTCATCATGACGGAGCAGCGCCCGCGCATGCAGAGCCGACCGATGGTCGTGCCGCTTCATCAGGGCGACGGAGTTATTTTCGCGGTTCACAACCGCCCTGTGCAGGGTACGCGCGGTACGTATCGCGTGAACCTGCGGCACGGGGTCAGCCGCGTCCTTTCGGGGCGCCGTCACACCGTCGGCATCATTTTCCACGATGCGACATAAAGGCCGGCCCCATGACAATGAGCCTTTTCGAGGATCCTGCCCATATCGGGCTGAGTGAAGAGCCCCTCGCTCAGGGTGCAACCATACTGCGCAACTTTACCGTGACAGAGGAAACCGAAGTCCTGTCGGGTTTCCGCGATGTGGTTTCAGTGCCCGTTCCGCCCCATGATCACGGCTGGCGGTTTTCGCATTTCGGTTGCAATGACAAATTGCGGGGCTCTCGATTGGGTGACGGACAGAACCGGCTATTGTGACGCATACCGCGCGCAGCACGCGTGTCTGACAATCTTCTGATGTCAGAGCAAGAAACGGAGTGATCCGTGCAGACTATCGGGCTAAATTTACCAGCAGAGGCAATTCGCGCTCCAGCAAATTACAACCTGAACAACCGCCGGCTCAAAAGGCGGTGGGATTGGCTGCGACTGAAAGTCGCCTGAAGCAATAGTGCACATCTCCGCTTGCGCTTGTTCGACGCTGCGAGTTGTTTCCTGAAACTGCGACCACACCCGCACACGGCTTTTCTGGCAGCCAGCAGTGCAAGAAAGGCAAGGTGAGACCTGCTAAAGCTGACCGCCTAAAAGGCGGTGGGATTAGACCTCAATACTGCTCACTTAACGATATAAACGAAAGGCTTGGAGTATGCCTGAAGCACGCGATTGCGCATTTGGTCATAGCCGCTCATTTTTCGCTTGACGCCGCGGGCATTGCGGCGAGCCAGCCGCGGAGGCACACGTTCCTGGAGAACTTCATCGAGAATGCGACGACGATACGCTTTCTGGTCCCGAGGGGGGAATAGCGCCGTAAAGGGGCAGTTTGCGCCGGGCGACCCGCACGGCGTGCAGAAAGGAGAGCCGGTCCGGATCGAGATGTGCGCGAAGCGCCGCGTCGTGCATGAGGCTCCGCACGGCGAAGTGCGCCATCATGAGGCCGTGGAATTCCTGACGTACCAGATCCGGCATCTTGCTGCGCAGGATGATCCGGCTTCCACGCAGGTGCGTCTTCAACTCGTCCAGCGCCGTTTCGATTTCCCATCGTTCGTGATACAGAGCGGCCAGTTCTTCAGCCGGAGCCTTGACGTGGTCGAGGATGGTGGTGATCAATCGATAGCGCGGTTCGGCGTCGGCCAGACCCTCCAGCCGATACTCGATCACCCGGACCGTGATGGCGTTCCGTTGGCGCTGCCGGTCCTGCACGGAGGGATAGAGACTGCTGAGGAAGGACCCGTCGGGCAGTCTGTTGTCTGGCTGCAGGAGAAATGTTTTGCCCACTCGCCAGAGCAGATCCGCGCCGGTTGAGCGACTCTGGCTCCATAAGGAATAGCCTGCAAACAAACGATCGGCCAGGCATAACATGCCGGCGGATAATCCCGGGATCACCTGTTTTGCTAGTGCCTGTTCCGATGTGGCGTAGCCGTCCATCCGGGAAGCGAACAAGACATCAGTTCCGTTCTCGATCAACGAGACAAAGCGGATCTGGGGATATCCGGCGGGGCCTCGCGAACCGGACGCCTTGCCGAATGCCGCCGTATTGGAAGCGGTATCGGCCACGTCCAGCGTGCTGCCATCCAGACTGACAAGGCGCCATTCCCGATACCATGCTCCTTGCGTCCGGGTTGTGGCGAGCGGCCGGACAATCGCATCATGCAACTGCTTCAGCGGCTCAGATCCCATCCGCTTGCGCGCCTGTGAAATCCCCGCTCTGCCCGTAACCTTGATTGTGGACAGTGGACCCGCCAGCCACTGCACACCCTCCAAAAGGCAGCGCAACACCTCGCGGCAGGAAGACTGCATATACAACGAGAGAGCAATCACATAATAGATGACCACATGCGCAGGCATATCCCGCTCCCTTATGCTCGCTTTGCCTGACCCTTTCAGGATCTTCTGAACCTTGTCCGATGGAAAAGTCTTCGCGAGCACTCCAAGGCTGATGTAATCTGTGATCCTGCTGCCTGAAGGAAGTTCTGCAACTGTGCGCGGCATCTGCGGTCCTCCAAAAAACAGAATACCGCAGAAATGTTGTTAAGTGAGCAGTATTGGGATTAGACCCGGCGATGGAAACTAAAAAAGGAATCACATCATGTCCAAAGAAGAAGACAACAAGGCAATCGTAGGCCGCTGGTTTACGGACTTCTGGGGTAAGACCTGCAATCCCGGCATCGTTGACGAACTCGCCGCTCCCGACATGCTCCTGCAGTACTCGCTGCATGCGCCACGCAAGGGCCATGCGGACATCAAGGCGATTCATGACTGATTTCCGCAACGCGTTTCCGGACCTCAATTTCCGGAGCGCGGCTGATCTCATCGCCGAGGGAGACTACGTCGTCGGCCGCTGGGAAGGCGGCGGCACGCACACCGGCCCGGCTTTTAGTGATTTTCTCGTCGGATCGTTGCCGGCAGCGACCGGCCGGAAGATGCATTTCACGGGAACGACCGTGCTGAAGCTCAAAGATGGCAAGATCGTCGAAGAGATCGGTCTGGACGACGGTGTGACCGCGCTGCAGCAACTCGGACTCTCAAAGCCGCCTGATCGAGCGCATCAAGGAGACGCAACTGCCGAATATGTTTAGCGCTTGATGTTGAGCCGGGTTCGTCCTGAGTGAAACAGGGCGTGGCAGTTGCGTCATTATTACCATCAGACGCCGTTCCCTTGAAAATGGACGATGCCATTCGAATTACCAGGGCCACGTGAACGGTTTGCCGGCGTCTCGGACTTTGGCCCGGCGGTTCACGCAGGGGGCAGCCCGGAATTCGGCCGCGCGGTAGCGCTGACTGCGAATGTCCTCGTAGAGCTGCAGCACTTCGGTGGCGGTCTGTGCCCAGCTGAATCGCGCGGCCTGAATACGGCCCTTGACGATCAGTTCCTTCCGCAACTCGTCGTTGAGCAGCACCTCGGAAATGCCGCGGGCGATATCGAAGACGTTTTCCGGATTGACCAGCATCGCAGCGCCGCCCACCACTTCCGGAAGGGAACTGACTTCGGATGCGATGACGGGCGTTCCCGAAGCCATGGCTTCGAGCGGCGGCAGCCCGAACCCCTCGTAGAGCGAGGGAAAGACGAAGGCCGTCGCGAGCGCGTGGAAGACCCGCAGCGTCTCGATGGGAATGAAGCCGAGAAAACGCACGCAGTGCTCGACGCGGCCGTGGATCACGGCGCGCCGCACATCGGGATGGCGGGAGATTTCGTCGCCGATGATGATGAGGCGCAGGTCGTGATATTCGGGATGCTGCTCGAGGCCGCTGCGTACGACCGCGAAGGCCTCGATCAGACGCGGAATATTCTTCTGCGGGCGAATGGACCCGGCGTAGAGCAGAAACGGATAGCGGATCTGATAGCGCTCGAGAATCCGGTGGCGTTCGGGCTCGGCCGGGCCGGCTTCGTCGCGGCGCAGAAACAAGGGGTCGGGCGCGTTGTAGATGAGGCGGATGCGTTCCGAGACCTCAGGGACGAGCGTCATGATGTCGCGGCGAGTGGCGCCGGAGACCGCGATGATGCCCCCGGCGCGCTCGAGACCGCGGCGGAGGCGAAAGGTCCGGGCTGCGTGCAGAAACCCCTTGGCATCGTCGAAGAAAAGGCTGCTGAGATCGTGGATCGTCACCGCGTAGGGCTTTTTGAGAAGCAGCGGAACGCGGTGGAACGGGACGTGTGTCACGTCGGCGCGCAGGCGCCGGATCAGGCGCGGCAACTCGAAGTGATCGATACGCGAGGAATCGCGGCGGGTGTAGGGCACGGTTTCGAAGCAGGCCGGCAGATGGGCGAAGAGCGGGGCATCTTCCGGTGAGCAGATCAGTGAATACCGATGTCCGGAGTCCGCGGCGGAAAGCGCCTGGACCAGGTTCCGGATATAGGTGCCGACACCGAAGTCGCGAATACGGCGCGTGTCGATCGCGATCTTCACGGCGTGGCTTTATTCACAACACGCTCAATTCACAGCTTCCAGGCGTAAAGCGGGAAGCGGGTGGTGAGAGCTTCGACGCGTGCGCGGACGGCGGCGATCACGGTCTCGGAATTCACATCGCTGAGGACTTCGGCGATGCACGCCGCAACCTCGCGCATCTCGCTTTCGCCGAAGCCGCGCGTGGTGGCGGCGGGAGCTGCCGAGGCGGATGCCGCTGGGGTTCAGCGGCGGATTGACGTCGAACGGGATGGCATTCTTGTTCACCGTGATGCGCGCGCGGTCGAGCGACTGTTCGGCTTCCCTGCCCCGCACGCCTTTCGAGAAAACGTCGACCAGCATGACGTGCGTGTCGGTGCCGCCGGAGACGATGCGGAAACCGGCGTCGGCAAGGCCTTTGGCGAGCGCCTGCGCGTTGGCCAGGATCTGCTTCGAGTAAGCGACGAATTCCGGCGTCATGGCTTCCAGAAAGCATACAGCTTTGGCCGCGATCACGTGCATCAGAGGGCCGCCCTGAGTGCCGGGGAAGACCGTTTTGTCGATCGCGGCGCCGTATTTTTCCTTCGCGAGGATGATGCCGCTGCGGGGTCCGCGAAGGGTCTTGTGGGTGGTGGAAGTGACGATGTCGGCGAGGTCGCAGGGGTTGGCGTGAAGGCCGGCGGCGACGAGTCCGGAGATGTGCGCCATGTCGACCAGCAGGAGCGCGCCGACGGAATCGGCCACGGCGCGGAAGCGGGCGAAATCGAGCTTGCGCGGGTAGGCGCTGCCGCCCGCGATGATCATTTTGGGCTTCGTCTCAGCGGCGATTTTCGCCATGTGGTCGAAATCGATCTGCTCGGTTTCCTTGTTCACCTGATAGGCGGCGATGTGATAGGTCTTGCCGGAAAAGTTGAGTTTGTGGCCGTGAGTGAGGTGGCCGCCGTGGGCGAGGTCGAGGCCCATGATGGTGTCGCCGGGCTGCAGGACGGCGGCGAACGCGGCCTGGTTGGCCTGCGATCCGGAGTGCGGCTGGACGTTGACGTACTCGGCGTTGAAGAGCTTTTTGGCGCGGTCGCGGGCGAGGTTTTCGACTTCGTCGGCATACTCGCAGCCGCCGTAGTAGCGCTTGCCGGGATAGCCTTCGGCGTACTTGTTGGTGAAGATGCTGCCGGTGGCTTCGAGGACGGCCTGGGAGGTGAAATTCTCGCTGGCGATCAGCTCGATCTGGCCGTTCTGGCGGCGCGTTTCCGCGAGGATGAGTTCGTTGATGGCAGGGTCTACTTCGGCGAGGTGTCGCTCGATAGGGTTTGGCATGGTTGGATGGGGCCGGTAATGCCGAATTTTAGCATTGGCGGGCGGGAGCGATGGCTGAAGCCGAGCCCACGCGTGTTTTGAGGGACTTCGGAACGGCCCCTGTTTGGCGTGCCGATGGAAAAGGAACTCCTGGTCGCGGTGCTGGCCTATAACCTGGTGCGGACGATCATCTACCTTGCGGCGCAACGATCCGGAGGTGACCCGCGCCGACGTTAAGCTTCACCTATGCCCGCAACATCGTATTGGATAGATATCCGAAAATCCTGGCGGCGCACGGATCCAAACAACAGGAGCAGGAATTGGACAGCATCATCGACCTGGTCGCTCAATGTAAACTGCCCCACCGCACAAAACGTCGATCCTATCCCAGGGCGATCTGGGGCCGAGGCTTCCACTTCCCCATCAGAAAGGCAGGGAAACTAAGTGACATTGGGCTAAAGCTCTGCCCCACGGTTTGTAAAACAGGAGTTTCAGGAGCTGCTGAAAGAAGCGCTATACCAGGGCGGCCTGGCCACGGGCGAGGTGATCGTAAGACTCCACTCCTTTTGTACAATTAACAGACCGATGAAAATGCTTCGTGCGTGCGCATTCCTTTGTGCCGGCCTGATGCTGGCTGGTTGTGCTCAGAAGCCAACCGCAGCGGAGGCTGATCGCCCGGTGGTTGTGAATGTCCGCTTTCCGATTCCGATCATTGAAGCGGGTCAGTCCAGCTTTTATGTAGCCCAGGACAAAGGCTATTACGCAGCGGAGCATCTGGACGTTAAATTCGAGATGGGCTCCAAAGAGCTTAACCCGGTTAAAACCGTGGCGACCGGGCAGGATACCTTCGGCGTCCTCGGGGGGCCGGATACGCTACTGGTGGCACGGTCCAAAGGGCAGCCGCTAAAGGCCGTCAGCGTCATCCACCGCAACTCAAACTTCTCATGCCTGCTGACACTCAAGTCTTCCGGCATCACGAAAGTCGATCAGCTGCGGGGCAAGAAGATCGGCTTCTACTACGGGCATATTTCAACTGACGTGCTGCGGAATCTGTTGCGCCAGCAGAAGATCAAGTACACGGAGGTGGATGCGGGGTTCGACTACAATCAGCTGATCGCGGGGCGGATCGATGCCGAGTGGGGATTTACGGTGACGGCGGGCCTGGACCTTCCCGCTAAAGGAGTGCCGGTGAATATCATCAGCCCGGCCGATTATGGAATCATTACCGATGGCTACACAATATTCGCGACAGACCAGACGATTCAATCGCAGCCGGATGTGGTAGCGCGGTTCGTTCGTGCGACCCAGCGCGGAATTCGTTATACGATGGAACATCCGGAAGAGGCTAACGATGCACTCCTCAAGCGCGATTCCACGCTCGACAAGGCTTTGAGCCTGAAGCGGGTTCTTGCATATAACGCTGTGACGAGTAACAGCGAGCAGTTTCCTGCCGGCTATAT
Organism: Terriglobia bacterium; assembly: GCA_963809655.1. Taxonomy (GTDB): domain Bacteria; phylum Acidobacteriota; class Terriglobia; order Bryobacterales; family Bryobacteraceae; genus BOG-234. Next base: position 98,590 of record CAWEKQ010000037.1, read on the forward strand.
GGACCGCCAGATGTTTCAGCGCGCTTACGACCGCCTGGCCGAAGAGAAGGTCATCGATAAACCGATCGATCCAGGCGACGCCTTCACAACACAATTCCTGAGCGGGGCAGGCGGTTCTTCCACCCCGAACCCCGGTAACAAGTAAGTGCCCAACGCGCCTTTCATCCGGGCGGAGGGCGTTGGGAAGGTTTATCGCTCGAAAACAGGCCCCATCCCAGCCCTTACCAACGTTTCGTTCGGTGTCGATGAAGGCGCGCTTGTTTCGGTTATCGGGCCCAGCGGAAGCGGCAAGACCACGCTCATCAAAATCGTGGGCGACCTCGTGCAGCCCTCGGAAGGTGTGGTCACCATAGGTGGCGCTTCGGCGGCACAGGCTCGGGCGTCGGGAATATTCAGCTGGGTGTTTCAAAATCCAGCGCTGCTGTCCTGGCGGCGGGTCCTGGCTAACGTGGCGCTGCCGCTCGAAGTGCTGGGGGTCAAGGGCCGCGATCCCCTTGAGTTGTTGAGCGTGGTGGGACTGGAAGGCTTCGAAAACAAGTTTCCACGGGAGTTGTCAGGCGGCATGCAGCAGAGGGTGGCTCTGGCGCGGGCACTCACTTTCAACCCGAAGGTTCTCCTGATGGACGAACCGTTCGGAGCCCTCGATGAGTTTACCCGCAACACCATGCAGTTTGAACTTCTCCGGATCTGGCGGGAGATCAGAGTAAGCATATTGTTCGTTACCCACAGCATTGCCGAAGCGGTGTTCCTCTCCGACCAGATTATTCTTCTCTCCGCCCGGCCTGGCACGGTGCGCGAAATCGTGCCGGTCCCTTTTGCGCGGCCGCGACCGCCCTCGCTTAAGGACCAACCCGAATTTGAGGCGCTTGTCAGATGTTTGCGAAAAAAACTGGAATAAGCCGGATTCTCGTCCCGCTGGCAGCTCTGGTGGTGCTGCTCGGGCTATGGGAATTGGGCGTTCCCCTCTTTCACCTGAACCGGCTCGTGCTTCCGCGGCCCAGCGAGATCGCGCGCGCGGCAGCGATGAATTTCTCCCGAATTCTGTCTGAAACCGGCGTGACCATGCTGGAATCGGTAGTCGGGTTTTTGCTGGGCGCGGTGGTGGCGTATGTCGCGGCGATCGTTTTCGTGCACTCCGCAATTATCGAGGAGGCTCTCTATCCGTACGCGATCGCGTTAAAATCCACGCCGCTGATTGCAATCGCACCTCTGCTGGTTCTCTGGTTCGGAAACGGGCTGTTATCGAAGGTGGTGATGGCGGCTCTGGTGGCGTTCTTTCCCGTGTTGGTAAATGCGGTGCAGGGACTCAGCGCGATAGAGCCCGAGGCGTTTGACCTGATGCGCTCGCTCTCAGCATCGCGGTGGCAGATATTATGGAAAGTCCGGATTCCGAACTCACTGCCCTTTCTGTTTGCATCGCTAAAGGTGGCGAGTTCCCTGGCTGTTGTCGGCGCAGTAATCGGCGAGTTCACGGGTGCGACGAGGGGCATCGGATTTTTGATCAATACCTCGTCGTATTATCTGGAAACACCCTTGATGTTCGCCGGCGTCATGATGATTTCGCTGAGCGGAATTTTGTTTTTCGGCGCTGTGGCGTGGCTGGAAAAGCTGGTGGTGTTCTGGGAGGACTAAGTGGCGGAGAGCGAAAAAGGGGATGATAAGGGCGGGAAAACCTCCGGCTGGCTCGGGACAGTAACGGACGTTCTGTTTCAAAAGCCGCTCAGCCGTGTTTTTATCGGTATCGGGCTGGCCATGGTCGTTTTGGCCGCGATCGGAGGTATTCCGAAGTTCCTGCCGCTTGATGTCGTAAGCCGCCCCTTGTGCGGCGGGGTAGGGGTTGCCCTCATGCTGGTCGGCCTTGTGATTACGAGCGCATCCGGCGCATCTGCGGCCCGCTATTCCGTCATCAAGCGCCGGATGGGGATGCTCATCCTTTCCATCTCGGTTATTGTTGCTCTGGTTGTCATCGCAGCTTTTTTCGAGCTCATCCCTCTGCCCCGCACCGACCGCCTCCACGAAATGGAAGACATGGTGATCATCGGACTGGCGGTTGCGAGCTGGTTCGGATTTATCCCCGCTTATATGACGGCAAGTTCCCTTGCGAACCTTCCCGAAAAGATAGACGAACACCTCGCCCTGATCAGCAAGATGGAAACGAAACTGGTGAGCCACGTGGAAGACGCCACCCGGGCTACGCTCGACAGTTTCGCCAAGATCTTCGATAAAGCGGTTCACCTCGTTACGCATGCGGAACGTGAACTCATATTCGTGAACTTCGCCATGAACTTCGGGCACCCGCATCTGCTTAACGCGAATATCGCCTCGGAGTATAAGTCGGTTACCGGCCGGAATTTCGATACCGATGTGAATTTTTTTGCCACCAAGCTTAAGGGAAAGACTTCCGAGATCCCCTACGTGCAGATACTGACCGTTTCCGACAAAGCCGCCGAGGAGAATTTCCTGACTTTGCTGAAAAAGCAACCCGGGTACGCACAGCTGGACATCTACGCTGAATCCCAACAGCTGCACAAGGCAAAACAGGATCTCATTGCCCGGGTGGATTTCGATATGAAGGACATGCCGCCGCCGCACCCGAAACGGCTGCGGGTGACCGACAGCATTCCGATTCAGGTGCTGATCGCCGGTCTGCCTCCGCGCGACGGGGGAAGTGGCCAGCGAACCGGCTGTCTGGTGCTGATGGTGGGGACTGAGGTACTGAACGAAGGCCGGCCCGGCGGTGGATTCTATACTGAATTAGAGAGTATGGTGGGGATGTTCCGGGATCTCGCCGTGGCCCTTATAGAAGGTGCGGAGCGCGCCAAATCAAATGAACCAGTTTCACATTCACGTTGACGCTTTTGAGCTTTCAGCAGATTTCGAACGCTTCCTTGTGGAGGAGCGCGGCTTCTATAGAAGCGATTTCGCAGGGCATCCGGAAGGTGTGGAGGGTTATGAGCCGCCTCACCACCTGACTCTGAAGCTGAATGACGGAAACCAGTTCCGAGTCTGTTTCGACGAGGTGGCTGCCAGGGCGCGCCAGGATTTCTCCATGCGAGGTTACGTGGAGGGCGAATTCATCGCCGAGGACCTGACGATCCCGGAGAAGCCATTCGATGCATCCGTACCAATGCCGTTCCGCACTTCGAAAACCGCGCTTCCTGCCGGTTCGTTTCGTGAAAGCGAGATCCACGTGACGCTGGATCGCGACCGTTCCGACGCGAGGCTTATCGCCGCGCTGACGGGAATGGGTTTTTTTGCCGCATATATTCCGAAGCCGTATGGCATTGCTCAGATTTTCACTCTGCAGGGGGGCAAAGCCGCAGTGAGCGAACTGCTGCCCAGGCTCATCGGGTATCTGACGGACGCAGGTGGATCCGTCAGGTGCAAGGTTAAGGAAGAGCGCGTAGCCGCGTGGTGGGTTAGCGATGCTGATTTGCGGCTTCCGCCGGTTGTTTCTATGGTTGAGCAGGCTTAGCGTCGGCAGATCCCTGAGAGCCGGATATTCCGGTCGCTTCGATCGCGTGGCAAAGCGCAGTACGTGCATAAATTTGCCGGCGCTCCAATGGTGCTGCTGTGTGAGACAGGCTTTTGCCTGGGCTGAAGCCCCGGCGCTGGAGTTTCTGCATTTCTGGAGAGATTCTCGTCTTCTTTTGCACCGTGCCCGTGGGCCATCGTTTTTTGTGCCCTGCCAGACACATTCCGCCGAGGCGTGCTCTATTACCGAAGAAGACTTCCGCATTGGATCCCCGACGACGCCCTGATCTTCGTAACCAGGCTGGCCGATTCCGGCCCTCCCGTTGCCCTGCCGTCCTGACCTCTGAGAATACCGGTAGCACGCCACGGCATGACCGAGGTCACCGATTACGCGCGCGCACGGGTCCCAGATGGTTACGCCAGCCACGCGTCGCCCCAAATCGTGAGAATCCTCTTCGGTACGAGGCGAGAGCCCGCGCGGCTTCTACTCCCTTTACGCGTGGGTCATAATGCCCAACCAGGTCGATGCGGTCTTTCAACCAAAGGTCGCTTTGCGGAGCACTATGGGCTGGCTCAAGGGGCGAACCGACCGTGTTGTCAACCGTGTCCTCGGTCGCACGGGCCTACCCTTCTGGCAGGATGAGTCGTACGACCATGGATTGCGCAAGTGAGGAAGCGCCGAGCAATCGGCCCCGGTCCATGGGTTCAGGGCAGACGATACAACCCGATCGTCTGCCCCACGTGACTCCTGAAAAGGTTGAAACGCCGAGGCGGGGCTGAAGCCTGTCGCAGGCTAAAGCGCTGCCCCACTGTTGAACACCTGCTTATGTCGGGAGCTTGTTTTGACAAAACCTGGAGCCGAATAATCGAAATAGAATTGACGACGCTACCGGCGGGTGGTAGCATCTTTTGAGAAAGGAGTCATCATGCGTCAAAACAAAATCGGATCCGGCGTGGCGCAAGACAACTCTTTTTCTGTCTCCCCCGCCCGCCTCTAATTAATCCACAGCAGTAAAACACTTGAGGAGTTTATTACTGCCACAGAGCATCTGTGCCGGTATTTCTCCCGCAAAACTGAGGAAAACATAATGGGATCGGCAGGAATGATGGGAGCGATGCGCTCCGTGATGCAGGACGCGTCGGTAGTGAAACAAAAAGTGAAGCCCGGGACGGCGAAGCGTATGATGCGATTCGCGATTCCCCACGCCAGCCTTCTGGCGCTCTTTCTTCTGGTTGTGGTTCTGGATTCGGGCATCAGCATCGTCAACCCCCTGATCTACCGGCAGATTATCAATAACGGATTTCTGAAGAGCGACGCCGGGCTGATTATCCGCTATGCCGTGCTGGCGGGTGTACTCGGCCTCATCGACGGCGCGTTCGGCGTAGCGCAGGGTTACCTCTCTGCCACGGTCGGCGCACGCGTGGTGCTTGGTCTCCGCACAAAGCTTTTCGCGCACATCCAGCAAATGCCTCTCGCCTTCTTCACGCGCGTGCAGACCGGAGCCCTGGTGAGCCGGCTGAACACCGATGTTTCGGGCGCGCAAGGCGCCTTCAGCGACATCCTCTCGAACGTCGTGGGTAACAGCGTGACTCTGGCGGGCCTCCTCGCCGCGATGTTTGCGCTCTCGTGGCAGATGACACTCGCGGCGCTCATCCTGATGCCGCTCTTCATTTTTCCCGTGCGTTTCTGGGGACGAAAACTCCAGCAGATCGTGCGCGAGAGCATGACCCTCAATGCGGCGATGAGCAGCCTGATGACCGAACGGTTTAATGTCGCGGGGGCCTACGTCACCAAGATTTTCGGACGCCCGCAGGATGACATCAACGAATTCGCGGAAAAGGCCGGACGAGTCTCCGCAATCAATGTGAAGACCGCGATTTACGGCCGCCTCTTCGGCACGGCAATCATGGTGGTGACGGTTGTCGCTACTTCCTTCGCATACGGCTGGGGCGGCGTGCTCACCGTTCAGCACAAACTTGACCTGGGCACCGTGGTGGCCTTTCTCTCGTACCTGAGCCGCCTTTACATGACGCTGACCGGGCTTTCCAATGTCCAGGTCACTGTGATGACCGCGCTCGTTTCCTTCGAGCGGGTCTTCGAGGTGCTCGACCTGCCGCCCATGATTCGAGACGATCCACAAGCCGTCTCCATTGCCGGCGGTCCGGCACGGATTTCTTTCGATCGTGTCTCGTTCCGCTACCCCACGCCGGCGGAAGTCTCGCTGGCATCGCTGGAATCGATAGCCACACGCGACAAGGTACCGGAGAAAACGGTGTTGAACGACATCACGTTTGCCGCCGAACCGGGCCAACTCGTCGCGCTGGTGGGCCCGTCGGGCGGGGGCAAGACGACCATCACTCACCTGGTTGCACGGCTTTATGACGTCCAGAGCGGCTCGGTCGCGATCAACGGGATCGACGTTCGGCAGGCGAAACTGGACTCTCTGCAGCAACGCGTCGGAACGGTCATGCAGGATTCGCACCTTTTCCATGACACCATCCGCGCCAATCTCCTTTATGCAAAACCTCAGGCGACGGAGGCGGAGCTTACCGAAGCCTTGCGGGCCGCGCATATCCTGCCGCTGGTCTCTTCCCTGCCGAAGGGTCTCGACACGCTGGTGGGCGACCGCGGATACCGCTTCTCGGGGGGCGAAAAGCAGCGCCTGGCCATTGCACGGCTGCTTCTCAAAGCACCCGAAATCGTGATCCTGGACGAGGCAACCGCGCATCTGGATTCCGAATCGGAGGCCGCGATCCAGGAGGCATTTGAAATCGCCCTGCAAGGCCGCACCTCGATCGTCATCGCGCACCGGCTCTCGACAATTCTCAAGGCGGACCAGATCCTTGTGGTGAGCGATGGGCGGATCGTCGAGAGCGGGACGCACGCCGGACTTCTGCTGCGGGATGGCCTTTATGCGGAGTTATATCGACGACAGTTTGCTGCCGGGTAGGTTTTTCGGGCAAGAGCCCCGCGCCACGTTTCAGGCGGAACTCGCGGAGGGCATCGGCGGCGATCCATCGGGCGGGCTTTGAGCCCTGGGCGCGGATTCGTTCGGCGCAGGCGACTGCGGCGGGGAGGAGACGGGCGTTGCGTTTGCCGATATTCCGAAGCGCCCAGTTGACGGCTTTGCGGACGAAGTTGCGGTCGTCGAATGCGTAGGTTTCGATCAGAGGGAGGGCGTCGAGAAAGAGCTGATCTGGCGCGCCTTTGTCGTGAACCGCGAGCGCGGCGAGCGTCGAGAATGCGGCGCGGCGCACGTATTCGCGTTTGCTTGCGGCCCACTTCGGGAGCTTCCGCCAGGCGTGCGGCGTGCGGTCGAAAAGGTCGCAGCAGCAGGCGTCGCAAACGTCCCAGGAGTTGAAGTCGCGGGCCCAGCGGTCCATGGTTGAGCGGGTGATGGTTTTGGGGTCACCGACCATGGCGGCAAGCCAGCGCGCTTCGTGAATGCCCGTCGCACAGAGTTTGTCGGCGAGAGGCTGGTTTTTTCCAAGTTTGCGGGCGATGGCGCGGACTTGGGGGACGTTCAGGCCGAGGGCGGCGGCCGCATCGATACCGAAGCGCTCCATGCCGTGCTTTTTGGCGGGGTCGGCTAGGACGCGCATCTCCCGGAGAATGACGTTCAATTCAGAGGATTGTGCCATCGCACTCCGGAGAAGCGCAGGAAGTCGGTGTCGGCCGTGTGAATTACCGCGCGCGATTCGACTGAGAGCGCGGCGAGGTGCGCGTCCGTGGTGAGATTGCCCGCCTTGCCTTCTGCGCGCAGGAATCCGAAGAGTAATTCCGCGTGCCGCGGGCCGGGCTCGATGATCCTGACATTCGGGCGCTCCAACCACGATTCCACGCTGGCCACTGCTTCTTCGTCGGACACGGCAACTGTCGGGATCCCGTGGTCCGTCACTCTGGGCTTCATTCGAATTGCGACGAACGCGCGGTCGTTTGCCGATCCTTTGTCTATCGACGACAGGACTCCAACCATTTGGCGGCGCTCCGGTGAAATGGCGACGCGGTATCGTACGCGTATATCAGGAGATTAACGTCTGGAATGATCACGTCCAGATGGGTGGGTTGCGGCGTGGGAGTTTCTCTTCGGGTTCCCAGGCCAACTCGTTCAAACGCCGCGGATCAATGCCCGGGCGCAGGTTCATCGGACGTGCCTTGATCACAAACGGCGGCAGCTTGGGAGCCGTGTCTTCCAAACCGCGGCGCAGAGTTTCGTTCACCACCGCCTTGAATGGCTTACGGGATTCGTGGGCGAGATCGGCGAGGCGCTCTGCCAGATCGTCGTCCAAGGTCAGAGTGGTTCTCATATAGACATCATGATGCCTTATTCAATTGATGTCAAGATGTGCAACATATTCCTATATTTGTATCAGTGTATTACAGACATTACTGCAAGTTGGGGTTTATCTTTCGGCCCGCCTTTAAAACCTGATCTGCCCCAGCAGCAACGGCGTCGCCATCGGCCAAACCGTTCACCACCTCGACGCGGAGGGCGTCTGAGGCTCCGGTTGCGACAGCCTGCCATTTCACGGTATTGTCGGGCTGCAAAACGTAGACGCCGATGCCCCCATCGCGGCGCACCGCGGCCTTGGGAATGGTGAGGACGTTGTTGACGATCTGAGTGAGGATGAAGGCATTCACGTTGGTACCCGGCACAAGTTCGCGCATCGGATTGTCTACCGTGCAGAGAACCTCACCGACCTGCCGGGTGCCGAGCGCGATGACCTCGGTGGGGCGTTTTTCGACTACGCCCTTCCATTCTTTGCCGGGCAGAGCGTCCCAGGTGATGCGGACGGTCTCGCCCGGAGAGACGCGGCCGAGTTCGGGTTCATCCACGTAAACGCGCACGCGCACCGGGTTCAGCTTGCCGATGCTGGCGACGGGATCTCCGGGGTGAAGGAACGATCCGGCGCGCGCGGGCAGATCGTAGACCATGCCCGCGATTGGCGAGCGGATCACGTCTTTCGCGATACGGTCGCGCGCGAGTTGTACGTTGGCTTCAGCTTCGCGCACGCGCGCCTGGGCGGCACCGAGGTCACCTTTGCTCACGAGGGCCGCACGGCGGGTCTGGAGCGCTTCCATCTGCACATCGAGGCTGCGCACGATTTGCTTTGCCTGATCCAGTTCAAACCGTGTCGCGGCCTGTTTGTCGAGGAGACGCTGGAGGGATTCGACATTGCGCTGGGCGGCATCGCGGTCGGACTTCAGGCGATTGAGACTGCCGTCCAGTTCGGTCATATCGGAACTTCGGCCTCCCGCCTGTAGCGTCTGCAGATCGGCGCTGGCCTGAGCTTCGCGGGCAGTCGCGGCTTCCAGTTCCTGCTCGAGGTCCGGTTCGCTGAGTTGCGCGATGATCCGGTCTTTGGAAACGGAGTCTCCGGCATGCACGAGAACGTTTTTCACCAGGCCCGGCGTTTCGACGCGGACATCGACGTAATCGACGGGCTCCACTTTGCCATTCGTCGAAAGAACATTCGAGATGGTCTGCCGCGTCGCTCTCACGAACGAGACTGCGGGAGCGGCGGAGCGGTTTCCGAGGACAAGGACCGCCACGATACCGACTGCGACCGGCAATAAGACCACCAGCGCTTTCCTCAAACCGCGGGCCCCCGCGCGCAGAGATCGAAGAGAAGTCGGGATTCCGCCAGTACCGGGTTGCAGAAGTTCACGTTACCGCTCCTTCACAGTCGCGGCTCGGAAGCCGTTGCCGGGCCGCGCGCAGTGTTGGAAAAGAAGCTGCCATTCCATCAGTTGAACCTTCATGGCCATGTGTTCCTGTGCCGATTCGTTTGCTGCCGCAGCACAGAATTGGAGGCACCAGTATCGCACAGCGTCCGCAGTGGTGTGCGCTTCGTCCCTTAACGGTCTTGGGACCGCCAGGCGTTTCACGGCATCGCGCACTTCAGTTGAACCGCCAGTCTCCCGCACGAGCGGCATCAGGCGCGTGCCTCGCCGGCGGATCCGAGAATGCGCGCGACTTCGGCGGGATACTCGCCGGTCCGAAACTCCACATCCTTTACCATATCGAAAGAGATGTCCGAACATAAGACGGCGCTCGTTTTATCGGCCGGGGGCATGTTTGGCGCATACCAGGCCGGGGCTTACCGGGCGATCGCGGAACTCGCGCCTCCCGACATTGTGGTGGGGGCGTCGGTGGGTGCGTTGAACGGCTGGCCGATCGCTGGGGGATGCACACCCGATCATCTCATCGAGCGATGGCTCGACCCGTCGGCGGGTGCGGCGCTCAAATTGTTTCCGAATCATGGCTGGCGGAACGGATGGTTCGATCCGGCTCCGCTGCGTGCGCAGGCGGAGGAGATTTGGGGGCGGTATCAGCCGCGGATGCCGTTCGGATTGGTGGTGGTTCAGTTGCCGCGGCTCAACGCGCACCTGGTGAAGCATCCGGATGTCACTGCCGCGCACCTGCAGGCCACGTGTTCGATTCCGTTGTTTCTGCCTTCGGTCGAGATCGGAGGCCGCCGCTATCTGGATGGCGGGTTGTTTGAGAAGCTACCGATCTGGGCCGCACTCGAAATGGGCGCGACCAGGATTATCGCCATCGATTCGCTGCCGAATGTCGGCAAATGGTGGCTGCATCTCGGGATCAATATCGCGCATGCGTTCAAGCCGAGGCGGGTCTATCCGCGTGAGCTGGATCTGACGATTATCGAGCCGTCGGAAGTGCTCGGGGATGCGAATGACGCGGTTTTCTGGAAGCGGGAGAATGTGGAGCGGTGGGTGGAGTTGGGGAGCCGCGACGCGGCTCGCGCGCTGGCGGCTGTCAGTCCCCTTGCTCATGCGCCGGCATCGGAATAGACTACGCGTCATGCGTGTTCTCTTGTTCGTGCTGATCGCGGGATTGTTGTGCGCCCAGACCACCAAAGACAACCTGGGTCTGGTCGGCGGCCGGTTCAAGCCGCTCACCTATGCAGAGATGACGCCAGCGCAGAAGACGATGATCGACCATCTGCTGGCGGGCGAGCGAACCAGTCTCGGCGGCCCGTTCAACGTGTTTCTGCGGAGTCCGGAGATGGGCGACATGGCGCAGCAGTTTGGCGCCTCGATGCGATTCCACGCGGCTCTGCCGAAACCGGCGCTGGAGACCGTGATTATCGTGACGGCGCGCTACTGGACGGCACAGTTCGAATGGGCGGCGCATAAGCGGGCGGCGCTGCAGGCGGCGGTGAGTCCGGCGATTGTGGATGCGATCGCAGCCGGGAATCGGCCGGTGGGTATGACGCCGGATGTGGAGACTGCTTACAACTTTATTACCGAGTTGTTGAAGACACGGCAGGTCAGCGACGCCACTTTCACCGCGGCGAAAGACCGGTTCGGAGAGAAGGGTGTTGTGGACATCATCGGGTTAAGCGGCTGGTACAGCATGGTGTCGATGGCGTTGAACGTGGATCGGTATCCCCTGACCAATGGAGCGCAGCCGGAGTTGAAGCCGCTTGCGAATCCGATTCCGTAGTGTCGCAGGGTACTGAAAAACGCTTCTTACCGCTCCTTTACTGTTTGAATGCGTAGGTAGAGGGGAGTTCGGGATCCTCCACAATCGAGGGAGGAGCCCGAAGGTTCCTCAAACCCGATTGTGGAGAAACTACCTATGCGAGTTTATTTTGTCGGACTGGACGTACATAAGCAAGTGATCGCCTTCTGCGTTAAGACAGCAGAGGGTGCAATCGTGAAGGAGGGCAGCATTCCGGCCACGCGAACGGCGCTGAACGAATGGGTAAAGACGCTGCCGGGGCCATGGCATGGCGCGATGGAAGCGACCATATTCAGCCACTGGATTTACGAGCATCTGAAGCCGCATGCCGCAAAACTCGAGATGGGGCACGCGGCGCGCATGAAAGCAATCTGCGCGGGGAAGAAAAAGAGCGACAAGATCGATGCCCGCACCATTGCGGACCTGCTGCGGTGCAACCTGTTTCCGTCCTGTTTCGTAATTTCGCCGGAATTGGGCGCGTTACGGCAGCAGTTGCGATTCCGGCGCCTGCTGGTGGAAGAAACCGTGATGTTCAAGAACAAGACGGCGGGATTGCTGATGGGGGCCGGGGTGGAATACGAACGACGCCGTCTGCACGGCAAACGCTATTTCGAGAGCCTGGTGAAGGACAACGAGTGGATCGGCCAGGAACTGCGGCCACTGCTGGAGTTCAATCGCGCCCAGATGACGACCCTGCAGGCCATGGACCGGCGGCTGAAGGGTATGCTGGCGCGTCATCCTGCTCTGGAGGAGCGAGTGAAAGCGTTATGCCGGATTGACGGAGTGGGGACAGTGACGGCGTTGGGCTGGGCACTGGAAGCAGCCACGCCGGAGCGTTTTCCTTCGATCAAACATGCCATGAGTTATTGCGGGCTGACCAGCGCGCTGCGCGAATCGGCCGGCCAGCAGAAGCGCGGGCCGCTTTCCAAACAACGCAACGCGTATCTGCAGAGCGCGCTGATCGAAACTGCGAAACTGGCGCCGATGTACAACGAGAAGCTGAAAGAAGTGCATCGTAAAGCGATTGCAAAAGGCGGACATCGCAATCGGGCGACGCTGGCGGTGGCGCGCAAACTGGTGGCTTATCTGATGGCGGCCGACCGGGCTTTCTTCGCCGGCCAGCGTGAAGCCGCCGGCGAACATATAGAGGCGGCCTGAGCGTGCGTTTTTTCAGGCATGCAGATCTATCCGAGTGAATCAGTTCTCTTGCCGGTGAAGCGGAGGCGAGCACTGGTGGCGACCAACTCGCTGAGGAATAGCCGGCCAGACTCATCCGGGTGAGGCGCTTCGGCGTTTGACTCGCACAATGGCGCAGCCGTTGTGAACAGGTTCCCTCCAGACCCCGCGGAGCCGCGACTCGGCAAACAGTCCGCTGTTATGCCGCGGTTTTCACTGTTTTGGGGCTGGAGGGTTTAGCTACGACTCAATCTTCCGTGACGTGTTCCCCGGGACACGATCCGGCAAATGAATGTCTGGTGACCGGCCTGTTCCGGATCCCCTTCGGCAAAGATCAAAAAAACTGTTCCGTGCTTGCGCCCAGTTGCTGATTATGGTCTTCCTCACGGAAGCCCCGGGAATTTTGCGTCTTCGCTTGACATTTACCTACCATGAATGTCGCGGCTCAGTAACGGATTTTTTGCGGATCGGAATTCCTGGTAGAGTGGTGGGATTATGCTTCGCGTGCCATTGCTGTTTTGCCTTGCCCTGCCGCTTTTCGCTCAGGATCCCCTCCTCCGCAGGATCCGCCTCCGGCTGACGCACCCCCTGCCGCACCGATCGCAGCGCCGGGATTGCCCGCGGCCCGCGTTAATGGCGATCCTCAACCTTACAATCGCGTCATCACGAAGGATGCGAAGTCCGCGCACGGCGTGTTCACGGTGCATCAGATCAAAGACCGGTATTACTACGAGATCCCCGAAGGCCTGAACTGGGTCGCGAATTCCTGCTGAACGTGCGCATCGCGAAGACTGCGGCGGGCGCGGGGTACGGGGGCGACGAAGCGTCAGATCTGGTGGTGCGGTGGGAGCTCAACGGCAACAGAGTGAACATGCGCCGCGTGAATTACAGCGTTACGGCCGATCCGAAAGAGCCTATCGCGTTGGCAGTCAAAGCAGCCAATAACGACGCGATCGTCATGACGTTCCCGGTGGCCGCGTTCTCGAAAGACGGCGCGCCCGTGGTGGAAGTGACGCGGCTGTTTTCGACCGACTTGCCGGAGTTCAACGTGCGTCAGCGGCTCAACGCTACGGCAACGGATGCGTCACGTTCCTATGTCGAGCGCATTTCACCGTATCCGGAGAACATCGAAGCGGAATCGACGCTCACCTATACGCGCGCGCAGGGGCCGGCAAATGCGGCGAACGCGCCAGCCGCGGCGGGTGGCATGCGGCCGGGGACCAGCGCGAGCATCGTGCTGCATTACAGCATGGTCAAGCTGCCGGAAAAGCCGATGATGCCGAGGTTGTTCGACGAACGCGTCGGCTTCTTCACCACAGCGACGGAAGACTACAGCAAGGAAGAGCATCGCGCCGCGCGGGTTCGCTACATCGCGCGCTGGAGGCTGGAGAAGAAGGATCCCACGGCGGCGGTATCCGAACCGGTGAAACCGATCGTTTATTACATCGACGCAGCAACTCCGATGCAGTGGCGCGAGTGGCTGAAGAAAGGCATCGAGGACTGGCAGCCGGCATTCGAAGCCGCGGGATTCAAGAACGCGATCATCGCGAAGATGGCGCCGACGCATGAAGAAGATCCGGATTTCAGTCCGGAAGATGTGCGGAATTCGGTGATCCGGTGGATGCCGTCGACCACCGAGAATGCCTCCGGGCCGCACATTTCCGATCCGCGCACGGGCGAGATTCTGAACGCGGATATCATCTTCTATCACAACGTGATGAACCTGCAGCGCGACTGGTATTTCCTGCAGGTGGGGCCGCTCGATCCGCGCGCGAAGAAATTTCCGCTGCCGGATGACCTGATGGGCCGGCTGCTCGAGTTTGTGGTGGCTCACGAGGTGGGACACACGCTGGGCCTGCAGCACAACATGAAAGCGAGTTCGCTCTATCCGCAGGAGAAAGTGCACGACAAGAACTGGGTCCACACGATGGGGCACGCACCTTCGATCATGGATTACTCGCGATTCAACTACGTCGCGCAGCCGGAGGATGGAATTCCGGTGGCGGATCTCGTACCGCGTATTGGACCTTACGATATTTTCGCGATGAAGTGGGGCTACACGCCGATCGCCGAAGCGAAGACATCGGAGGAGGAGAAAGCGACGCTCGACAAGTGGGCGCGCGTGCAGGATACGACGCCGTGGCTGCGCTTCTCGACCGCCGGGGCCGCGGGCTCCGATTTCGGCGAGTTGACCGAAGCGGTGGGAGATGCGGACGCGATCAAATCGACCGCGGCGGGAGTGAAGAACCTGCAGCGCGTGGCGAAGATGCTGCTGCCCGCGACGACTTCCAAGACGGGTGAGCCTTACGAGGATCTTTCGGAACTCTACGGCCGCATGCTCGGGCAGTGGACGCTCGAAATGAATCACGTGGTCGCGATCGTGGGAGCGTTCAATTCGCAGACGAAATACGTGGGGCAGGAAGGGCGGCTGTTCACGCCGGTGTCAAAGGAACGGCAGCGCCTCGCGATGAATTTCCTCGCTGAGAATGCGTTCGCGACGCCGAAATGGGCGATCGATCCGGAGATCATGCGGCGCATCGAGCCGACGGGCGGGTTGAACCGCATCCGCAACGCGCAGTCGAGCGTGCTGACGAATCTGCTGAGCAGTGCGCGGTTCGCGAGGCTGGTGGAACAGGAGGCGGTGGATGGTCCGTCGGCCTACACGCCGTCGGAATTCCTTGCGTCGGCGAGACGGGCTGTGTGGAAAGAACTGGATTCGCCTGAAGGTGCGGGTGGACGCTTACCGGCGCAATCTGCAGCGCGCCTGGCTGGATCTGGCGAACTCGAAGGTCAACAGTAATCTGCCGCCCGCGCTGGAACAGGCAACCGGGAATGGCGATGAGAAGCCTTTCTATCGCGCGGAACTGCGCAATCTGAGCGCGGCGATTGCGGCGGCGATGAGTAAGGCGTCGGACCGCGAAACGCGGGCGCATCTGGAAGGAGCGCGGGATCAGATCGCCCGCATTCTGGATCCGAAGTTCAATCAGGGCGGCGGTGCGTGCCGCGGCAGTGATCCGAATCGGTCTGGATGGAGTAAGCGTGCCGGAAACGTGCTGGCCCGATTACGCGATTCTTCCGTAAGCGGGCGCTTCTTACCGCTCCTTCACTGTTTGAATGCGTAGGTAGAGGGGAGTTCGGGATTCTCCACAATCGAGGGAGGAGCCCGAAGGTTCCTCAAACCCGATTGTGGAGAAACTACCTATGCGAGTTTATTTTGTCGGACTGGACGTACATAAGCAAGTGATCGCCTTCTGCGTTAAGACAGCAGAGGGTGCAATCGTGAAGGAGGGCAGCATTCCGGCCACGCGAACGGCGCTGAACGAATGGGTAAAGACGCTGCCGGGGCCATGGCATGGCGCGATGGAAGCGACCATATTCAGCCACTGGATTTACGAGCATCTGAAGCCGCAAATGCCGCAAAGCTCGAGATGGGGCACGCGGCGCGCATGAAAGCAATCTGCGCGGGGAAGAAAAAGAGCGACAAGATCGATGCGCGCACCATTGCGGACCTGCTGCGGTGCAACCTGTTTCCGTCCTGTTTCGTAATTTCGCCGGAACTGGGAGCTTTGCGGCAGCAGTTGCGATTCCGGCGCCTGCTGGTGGAAGAAACCGTGATGTTCAAGAACAAGACGGCGGGATTGCTGATGGGGGCCGGGGTGGAATACGAACGACGCCGTCTGCACGGCAAACGCTATTTCGAGAGCCTGGTGAAGGACAACGAGTGGATCGGCCAGGAACTGCGGCCACTGCTGGAGTTCAATCGCGCCCAGATGACGACCCTGCAGGCCATGGACCGGCGGCTGAAGGGTATGCTGGCGCGTCATCCTGCTCTGGAGGAGCGAGTGAAAGCGTTATGCCGGATTGACGGAGTGGGGACAGTGACGGCGTTGGGCTGGGCACTGGAAGCAGCCACGCCGGAGCGTTTTCCTTCGATCAAACATGCCATGAGTTATTGCGGGCTGACCAGCGCGCTGCGCGAATCGGCCGGCCAGCAGAAGCGCGGGCCGCTTTCCAAACAACGCAACGCGTATCTGCAGAGCGCGCTGATCGAAACTGCGAAACTGGCGCCGATGTACAACGAGAAGCTGAAAGAAGTGCATCGTAAAGCGATTGCAAAAGGCGGACATCGCAATCGGGCGACGCTGGCGGTGGCGCGCAAACTGGTGGCTTATCTGATGGCGGCCGACCGGGCTTTCTTCGCCGGCCAGCGTGAAGCCGCCGGCGAACATATAGAGGCGGCCTGAGCGTGCGTTTTTTCAGGCATGCAGATCTATCCGAGTGAATCAGTTCTCTTGCCGGTGAAGCGGAGGCGAGCACTGGTGGCGACCAACTCGCTGAGGAATAGCCGGCCAGACTCATCCGGGTGAGGCGCTTCGGCGTTTGACTCGCACAATGGCGCAGCCGTTGTGAACAGGTTCCCTCCAGACCCCGCGGAGCCGCGACTCGGCAAACAGTCCGCTGTTATGCCGCGGTTTTCACTGTTTTGGGGCTGGAGGGTTTAGCTACGACTCAATCTTCCGTGACGTGTTCCCCGGGACACGATCCGGCAAATGAATGTCTCGTGACCGACCTGTTCCGGATCCCCTTCGGCAAAGATCAAAAACGCTGTTCGGTGCTGCGACCACTAACCTGTTCTGGTCTTCCTCACGGAAGCCCCGGGAATTTTGCGTCTTCGCTTGACATTTACCTACCATGAAAGTCGCGGCTCAGCAAAGCCTCGGCAATGTGCCGGATGGAACAGAATGTGACCGTCGAAGCATTTCAGAGTGCGGCTTCTGCCCGGATTTCGCCGTTGACCTGCGGTCACAGATCAGAAAGGCGGGGGCATGGAACTCGCGCCTGTGTCTCCCATCAATTACAATGGGGCTTTCATGCCTGTCTTTCGCATTCATCGAATGAAGGAAAATCCGCGCCAGCAGTTCCGCTGGGCGCCCCACGTCTCGGGCGCCGCGAATGTGAAGCCGAAAGACTACGAGGCTTCGAGCGAAGTGGAGGCGGAAAACGAGTACGCGGCCTGGGCGGTGCTGCGCCAGTCGGAGACGCCGCTGATGGTGGGCGACCTGCTTGAGCTTGGGCGACGGGCAGTTGCGGATCTGCAAGTACGTGGGCTTTGAGGAAGCGCGCTGGTTTGTGCCCGAGGTTCATATTCCGGAGCCTGCGCCGATGCTGCGCAGCCCGCGCGCAGGCATGACAGAAAGGATTCCGATGCGGGCGGCCAGACTCGGCGACGATATCGACGATTTTTGCGTGAAGTGCAAGCGCGTGATGAACCACGCGGTGGTCTCGATTCTGAACAACGAGCCCGCCAAGGTTCGCTGCCGGACGTGCCACAGCGATCACGATTTCCGGCATGAGCAGGCGCCGCCGCCGAAGGTGGATCCGCGCAAAGCAGCGTTGTTCAACCAGGTTCTGGCGAATGTCAGCGGGTCGGTACCGGCAGCGTTCCGGAACCGCCGGCGGCTGAAGCAGCGGCGGAGGCCCCATTGGAACCGCCAGCCGAACCCGCAGCCGAACCTCTGGCCGAATCGGTCGCCGCCAGCGCGGGCGATCCACCCGCCGAGGCAAAAACCAAAGCGCGCAAAAAAGCCAAGGCATGAAGACTCTCTTCGTGACTGGCGGCGCCGGGTTCATCGGCTCCGAATTCATTCGCCAGGCGCTTACTGAAAAGAACGCGCGCTACCGGGTCATTAACTTCGACAAGCTGACCTACGCGGGAAATCTGGATAACCTCACGTCCGTCGCATCCCACCCGAATTATTCGCTGGTGGTCGGCGATGTGTGCGATGAAGCTGCAGTGGCCGAGGCGATGCCCGAGGGCTGCGATGCGATCGTACACTTTGCGGCCGAGTCGCATGTGGACCGCAGCATTCTGAGCGCGAAGGAATTTGTCGTGACCAATGTTCTGGGAACGCAGGTCATGCTGGATGTGGCGCGGCACAGAAAGGCCGGGCGCTTCCTGCATATCTCGACAGACGAAGTGGGCGGCGATATGCCACCCGGCGGATGGTTTCGCGAAGACGATCCGCTGAAGCCGAACAGTCCTTATGCGGCGAGCAAGACTGCCGCGGAACATTTTGTCCGCGCGGCTGCGCGGACCTTCGGGTATGGATGTGCTGATCACGCGCACCAGCAATAACTACGGGCCTTACCAGTTTCCGGAGAAACTGTTGCCGCTGGCCATTTCGAACGCCTCGAAGACCATTCGATTCCGGTTTATGGCGACGGCATGCAGGTGCGCGACTGGGTTCACGTGGCGGACAACTGCCGGGCGCTTCTGGCGGTGCTGGAAGGCGGCAGGCCGGGTGAGACTTATCACATCGGCGGCGGCGGCCCGCTAGCGAATATCGATGTTTTGAAGCTGCTGCTGAAGATCCTGGGAAAGCCGGAGACGCTGCTGACCAGCGTGACGGACCGACTGGGCCACGATCGCCGGTACGCGGTGGACTTTCAAAAGACCACACGGGAACTGGGATGGACTCCGGAGATTTCGTTCGAACAAGGGCTGCGGGCGACGGTGGATTGGTATCGCGCGAACGCGGAGTGGGTGCGGCGATGCCGCAGCGGCGAGTATCGCTCTTACTACGAAAATATGTACGGCGAGCGCGAGGCAACGGCAAAGGCAATCTGATGCGTTGGGTGTTATTTGCAGCGGCGGTGCTGCTTGCGGGATGCGGTTCGGACGGAGAAGAAAGCGGCGGCTCCGCCTCCTCCGCCGCCAGTCAAGGACGACAGGCTCCTTTTGCTGGCAGCACACCAGACATCGGCGAAGGTGGTCCCCGATCATCTGCTGGGAAAGATGGCGCTGCCCGGCGGCACGATCGGCGATTACGACGACGGCGGAAAAAAGTATCAGCTGTTCGTCATCGAGACGGAGACTGCGCAGGATGCGGCTTTCCTGCTGGTGGATTTCAAGCCGCTGCTGACAGACCCGACGTACATCTCCTACATGGGCGGCTATTTTGGTCCCGACGCAACCAATGGGACACCCATTTGGGTGTTCGCGAAGAGCAAGTATCTGGCGGGCGTGGTGGGGCTGGCGCGGGACCCGGCGGATGCGATCGCGCGCGAGTTTGCAGCGCGTCTGCGTTGAACATCCTATAATTAGCCGGATCAGTTCACGCAATTGGTACGCGCGACTTCAACTAAAGTCGCGTGTACCGGAAGCCCAACTACGCTACGACCAGATCTGATTGAGCGCCCGCTGGAAGTTTCCGCCGAGAATCATTGCGATGTGCTGCGTCGGTGTAACCGCGGCGAATCAGGCCTTCTGTGAGTTCGAAAACACGGCTCGCATGATTCAGGCCGGCGATGTCGGCAGTCGGGCCGCGCCCGTCGAGATCGGTGTCGCTGCCGAGGCCGACGTGTTCAATCCCGGCGATCTTCACCGCGTGGTCGAAATGATCGAGTGCGTCTTCCATCGTCACCGGATCTTTCGCGCGGACGAAATGTCTGATCCCCGTCAGCCCGATCACCCCGCCCTTGCGTGCCGCCGCTACGATGGCTTCATCCGTCTTGCAACGCGGGATGCCGCGAGCGAGCGACTTGCAATTGGAATGCGTGATCAGCACGGGCTTATTCGAAGCCGCGATTGCGTCGAGAGTGGTTTTCTCGCCGCAATGCGAAACATCGATCGCCATTCCGATCGCGTTCATGCGCGCGACTACCTGACCGCCAAACTCAGTCAGGCCGCGGTCGACCGGTGACTTACATCCGTCGCCCAGACGGTTTCTTTCGTTGTAGGTGAGCTGCGTGAGGCGCTGCCCCATCTGCGTAGAAGGCATCCACATCGCTGAGGTCGCGCAGATGATTTGCGTCCTGCATGCCGAGGATGATGCCGATTTTTCCGCTGGCCTGAGCGCGCGGCAGATCGGCGCATCCGTCGATGCGCAGGAAGCAATCGGGATGCGCGTTGATGAGGCGGTTCCATTTATCGAACCAGTCTTTCGTGATCGTATAAGACGGATTGCCATCGAACGCCACCGCCGGATGAAAGATATTTATGCCGGAGTTCCGCAACTTGCGGGCGGCGGATTCATCAAAGGCAGTGGGTGAGGATTGCCAGCGATTGAGCAGAGCCCAGTCGAGCGTGAGCAGCCCGAGCATGTCGATCACGTTCGATTTCGCGACACAATCGATGGCGCGGGTCAGACCAGGAGGCGGCGAAAAGGCGATTGAGGCATGTAACCGCGAACAGAGACATGCCGGAAGTCAGCAGTTTTCTGCGGTGCATCAAGTATCCTGAGGGATTCTAATCGGAATATAACACACAGAACCCCAGCGTGTTTTCGCGGGTTGCAGCACATTCCGGAACCGTCTTATCTATGCTTCGTCTCAGCGTTCTCGACCAATCTCCCGTTCCCGAGGGAAGTTCCGCGGGCGATGCGCTGCGCAATACGCTCGATCTCGCGCGCCTTGCCGATGGTCTCGGTTACACGCGATATTGGGTGGCGGAGCATCATGGCTCGGCCGGGCTCGCGTGCAACAGTCCGGAGGCGATGATCGGCCCGATCGCCGCAGCGACGTCGCGCCTGCGTGTGGGCAGCGGCGGCGTGATGCTGCCGCACTATAGTCCGCTGAAAGTGGCGGAGACGTTCAGCATGCTGAGCGGGCTCTTTCCGGGGCGAATCGATCTGGGAATCGGACGCGCCGCGGGCACATCGCCGATGGTCGCGTTCGCGCTGCAGAGAGACCGCAGGCAAGCCGCGCCCGATGATTTTCGCGATCAGCTCGACGAGTTGCTTGCGTTGCTGGCGAATCGACCGCTTGCGGACCGGCGGTTCGCGAGGCTTTCTTCGGTCCATTTCGAAAGCCCGGAGGTGTCGCTGCTGGGGTCGTCGCCGGACAGTTGCATCTGGGCCGCGGAACTCGGGCTGCCGTATGTTTTCGCGGATTTCATCAATCCCGGCGGCGCGGCGATGGCGCGTCATTATCGCCAGAACTTTTGTCCGTCTGAACTTCTGCAAGCTCCGCGGACGAGCGTGGCCGCATGGGTCATCTGCGCGGAGACCGATGCCGAGGCGGAGCGGCTTTCCTTCAGTTTCCGCATGATGATGACGCTGCTGTTCCGGGGACAATCGATTCCGGTTCCCACGCCGGAACGCGCCGAGTGTTTTCTGGCAGAGGAAGGTTTAATGCCCGCCAGCACGCCGCCCAACCGGCGTATGATTACGGGCACTCCGGCGCGGGTGCGCGAAGCAATCGAAACTCTCGCGCGTGATTACGAGGCCGAGGAAGTGTTTATCGTCAACATCATGCACGATCACTGCCGCGCGGCGGCGGTCTTATGAATTAATCGCCGAAGCCTTCGGGATTGGATAATCGAAATAGTGAGCACCAGCGCGATCAGGATCGAGCCGCAGAGACAGGCATGCGAAGGGACCGTATTTTCGATCCTCGCGGCGATCAGCTTTTCCCATCTGCTGAACGACATGATTCAGTCGCTGCTGCCGGCGATTTATCCGATTCTGAAGACCAACTTTCATCTGGATTTCGCGAAGATCGGGCTGATTACTCTGACCACGCAGCTCACCGCGTCTCTGCTGCAGCCTTTGATCGGTCTCTATACCGACCGCAAGCCGAAACCGTATTCGCTGCCGTTCGGGATGGGATTCACGCTGGTGGGGCTGGCGTTGCTGTCGACGGCTTCGAACTATGCGTTCATTCTGATTGCCGCGGGATTGATCGGGATGGGATCGGCGGTGTTTCATCCGGAGTCCTCGCGGGTGGCGCGAATGGCGTCGGGCGGGCAGCACGGCCTGGCGCAATCGGTGTTTCAGGTCGGGGGAAATGCGGGGTCGTCACTGGGGCCGCTGCTCGCGGCGTTCATCGTGTTGCCGCGCGGGCAGCACAGCATTGTGTGGTTTACGCTCGCGGCGCTGCTGGCGATCATTCTGCTCACCAACGTGGGCGCCTGGTACAAACGGCGCGAGGCGATGGGACATTCGGCACGGGCGAAGAAGGCGTTGATTCATCCGGATCTCTCGCCGCGGCGAATTGCGGTTTCGCTCTGCGTGCTGCTGGCGCTGATGTTTTCCAAGTTCTTCTACCTTTCGAGCCTGAGCAGCTATTACACGTTTTATCTGATCAACCGATTTCATGTTTCGGTCGAGAGTGCGGAGCTGCATCTGTTCGCATTCCTCGGCGCAGTGGCGGCGGGCACGATCATCGGCGGACCGGTGGGAGACCGCGTCGGGCGCAAGATCGTGATCTGGTGTTCGATTCTCGGCGTGCTTCCGTTTACGCTGGCGCTGCCTTATTCGAATCTGTTCTGGACAGGCGTGCTGAGCGTGATTATCGGATTGATTCTCGCGTCGGCATTCTCGGCGATCGTGGTCTATGCGCAGGAACTGGTGCCGGGCCGCGTGGGGATGATCTCGGGATTGTTCTTCGGGATGGCGTTTGGCCTGGGCGGTGTGGGCGCGGCGTTCCTGGGCAAGCTGGCGGACCATTCCGGAATCTATTTTGTGTATCAGCTTTGCGCGTTCTTGCCGGCGATCGGATTGCTTACCGGCTTCCTGCCCAACCTGGACCGGCGACGGCGCGGGGCATGAGTGCGATGCAGGTAATCGGCGCTTCGATACCGCTCCTTCACAGTCGCGGCTCGGAATGAATTCTCGTACCGTCAACAGCCAATAGCAGTGATTTGGTGTAGATTGAAAATGGAATGGTGAAGGCCTTCCGATTTCTCGCGCTTGGGGTTCTTGCGATCCCCGATCATGATGGCGCAGAAGCCTTTCCCTCCGGTCGCGCCACCGGGCAACAGCCCCGGCGCCGGCAGCCACGACGACACCGCCTGCCGACAACGCAACGACCTCATCGCCTGACTCACAGCTTCCACTTGTGCTCTTCGGCGGCGTCGTTGTCGAAGGCGGCGGAGAACTGCCGTCCAACATAGCGATTCAGCGGTTCTGCGGGAATCTCACCCGCACGGTAGCGTGGACCGATGCCAAAGGGCGGTTCAGCTTTCAGTGGAACGATTTTGACGGTGTGGCGCTCGAAGCTTCCGACACCGAAACGAAGCATCACTCCAGATTTCCGGAACAGCCGATTCGACCGACACTCATACGGCCGACAATCGTACAAGTGCACAGCGCCTTCAGGGAGCCTGCAGGGCAGCAGCCTGCTGAATTGCGAGCTGCAGGCGAGTGCATCAGGGTTCCGCTCGGATCAAAATCGCGCTGACCGGACTGCGGGCTCTGGATAACACGGATATCGGTCTCATCGTGCTGCATCGTGTGCGCCGTCGCGACGGGGTGCAACGGTCAGCGCGACGGAACTCGGTGCACGCAAGGAAGCCCGAAAGGCGTGGGAGCGAGGCGTGAATCTGCTGCGCTCGGGTCAGATCGAGGATCAGGCAGAAGCGGAAAAGGAGTTCGAGAAAGCCGTCAGGATCGATCCGAAGTTTCGCCGCGGCGTGGGTGGCCCTGGGATTCGCGCGGGAGCGCAGGCTGGCGGAAGAAAAGGCGTGCGACGCCTTTCGGAAAGCGATCGCCGCGGACGGCAGGCAGGCCGAAGCGCTCATCGAACTGGGGCTCGTGGCTTCACGACATCAGCGATGGACGGAGGCGGCTCAATACCTGGATCGGGCACTGCAGCTGAATCCGATTGACTACCCGCAGCTGTGGTACGACGATGCGTTGGCGGATTATCACGTCGGAAATCTCGACCGGGCGGAGAAGAACGTGCGGGAGGCGATCAAGCTGGCTTCGCTTCGACCCGGAGCCGGCCGCTACGCGACTGCTTGGCCTCGTGCTGATGAGCAAGCGTGACTGGCGGGCGCGGAAGCCGCGGTGGCAGCTTATCTTCGCGACGCGCCGGAGGTCGAGGATTGGGTAACGATGCAGGCGGCGCTGGAAGAGATTCGCGGCCACATCAGAGCGGGCGAATAAGGCCAGTGAATTCTATTGGAGAGAATCTTTGATGATCTGCTGGGCTTCCGCGATGATCTGATCCAGATGCGCGGCACTACGGAAACTCTCGGCATAGAGCTTGTAGATGTTTTCGGTACCTGACGGGCGGGCAGCGAACCAGCCTTTGTCTGTTGTCACTTTGAGGCCGCCGATGGGCGCGTTGTTACCGGGGGCGTTGGTCAGGCGGGCCGTGATCGCGTCGCCCGCCAGCGTGGACGCTTTCACCGCATCGGGCGTCAGGCGTTTGAAAGCATCTTTTTGCTCGCGGCTCGCCGGCGCATCGATCCGCGTATAGAACGATTCGCCGAAGCGGGATGTCAGTTCACGATAGTGCTCGCCGGGGTCTTTGCCTGTGCGCGCGAGTGATCTCCGCGGCGAGTAAACCGAGAATCAGGCCGTCCTTGTCGGTGGTCCACACGGACCCGTTGCGCCGCAGGAAACTGGCGCCCGGCACTCTCTTCTCCGCCGAAGCAGCAGGAACCGTCAAAGAGCCCGGGGGCGAACCACTTGAACCCTACGGGAACCTCCCAGAGTTTGCGTTTGGCGTCGCTCACGACATGATCGATCATGCCGCTGCTGACCACCGTCTTGCCAACGGCAGCGGTCTGCGGCCACTCGGGCCGATGCTTCAGCAGGTACTGAATCGCGACCGCGAGATAGTAATTCGGGTTCATCAGGCCCGCTGAGCGCGTGATGATGCCGTGGCGGTCCGCGTCGGGGTCGTTGCCCCATGCGATGTCGAAGCGGTCTTTGAGCTTGACCGTGCTCGCCATCGCATAAGGGCTCGAGCAATCCATGCGGATCTTGCCATCGTGATCGACCGTCATGAAGGCAAAGCGCGGGTCGAGATTCGGATTCACGATCGTGATGTTCAGCCGGTAGCGATCGGCGATCGGCTGCCAGTACGGCAGAGACGAACCGCCCAGCGGATCCACGCCGATCTTCAGGCCCGCCGAGCGAATGGCATCCATGTCGATGACGTTGCCGAGGTCTTCGACGTATGGCGCGACGAAGTCCCGCTCGATCGCCGAAGGCCGCGCGCGCTTGACGTCGCGGTTACCTGCGCGCAGTAATTCGTTGGCGCGGTCCTGAATCCAGTTCGTGATATCGGTATCCGCCGGACCGCCTTCGGGCGGATTGTATTTGAAGCCCGCATCTTCGGGCGGATTATGCGACGGAGTCACCACAACTCCGTCGCCGAGCGGCTTACCCGGGCGGTTGTAAGTCAGAATGGCGTGCGAGATGACGGGGGTCGGCGTGACTCCGTTGCCCTGCTGGATGACGGTTTCGACGCCGTTCGCCGCCAGCACTTCGAGCGCGGTCTTCTGCGCGGCGTCGGACAGCGCGTGCGTGTCCTTGCCCATGAACAGCGGGCCGGTGATCTTTTTCGTGACGCGGTATTCGCAGACGGCTTGCGTGATGGCGAGGATGTGGGCTTCGGTGAACGTGCCGTTCAATGAAGTGCCCCGATGCCCGCTGGTGCCGAAGCTGACGAGTTGATCCGGATTGGCGGTGTCCGGCTTCTTCTCGAAATAATCCTTCTCGAGTTTGTTGACGTCGATGAGAATTTCCGGAGGCGCCGGTTTGCCGGCGAGCGGACTGATGGGCATGCTCTATTATTTCAGGCTGTCGCTTCAAGGTTGTTGTCGAGTGCTGCTCAATCTGTAGCTGCGGTTCCTGAATGGATCACCGGACATACCGGACATAAAGGAAACTGTGTTGCCCTGTCTGCGCGTCCCTCTGAGCAGAAAAGAAAACGCTGTGCGACTGATTTCTATCCAGCGGTCCGCGGCGTCGATATTATCCGCAGCGCTGTGCTCGACAGGGCATGCGGCAAACGCAGTTAAATTGGGAAGACTATTGCAAGAGGAGCACTGAGGAAAATAAAGCATGGCACTGACCAAAGAAAATCTTGTTCGCCGTCCTCGCTCATCCTCAGGCGCAGGAGGGCGTGAACTTTAAACTCCGCCGAGCCGCGGCTGATACTCAGACTCGGCATATCCTCTGCCTGACCGCCGTCTTTCTACCACGGAACCACAGAACAACGCCGAAGAGACCAGCCGGAGAGAAGAGCGCCAAGGTAGATGGCTCCGGTGTGGCGCTGGCGCGGCAGCATTCGCTGGTGAACACGAGATACTGGATGGTCACCGGCATCCGAGATGAACGTGCTCAGCGCATAGGTACCGTCTACCACGTCGATCTCTGTTACAGAATTGTTCCCAAAATCGGTGGCATACATATTGCCGTCGGGGCCTAACAGCGCGTGGTAAAAGTCCGATTTACCTTCCAAACATGTGACCTCTGAAATGTTTCAGACGTCATAAGCAGTATGGCGATGGGCAAGCGCAAGCCGAAGCAGAACGCGCTGTTTTTCAGCGCGCAGGAAATTCCCCAGGCGGCGAGTCACCCGTTCTACACGAAGGTCAACGACATCCTGGAGCGGAACAAGGTCGACAAACGCCTGGAGCACCTGTGCAAGCGTTTTTACAAGCCGGTCATGGGTCGACCGAGTATGGCTCCGGGTGTGTATTTCCGGATGCTCCTGCTCGGCTACTTTGAAGGAATCGATTCGGAACGGGGAATTGCGTGGCGTGTAGCGGACTCGCTTTCGTTGCGGGATTTTCTGGGCTTCAGTGTTATCGAATCGACGCCGGATCATTCGACAATGTCGCGGACGCGCCGTCTGATGCCAGTGGAAACGCACAAAGCGGTGTTCCGCTGGTTCGTGAAGGTACTGGGCGAAGAAGGCCTGATGGAAGGGCAGACCATCGCTGTAGACGCGACCATGCTGGAAGCCAACGCCGCGATGCGTTCGATCAAACGGCGCGACGATGGCCGCGGCTATGACGAGTATTTGAAGGATCTGGCCAAGGCCGAAGGCATTGAGGAACCGACCCGCGAGCAGGCCGCGAGGCTGGACCGGAAGCGCAAAAAGAAAGCTTCGAATAAAGACTGGATGAGTCCCGGAGATACCACCGCGCGCATTGCCAGGATGAAGGATGGGCGCACGCATCTGGCGCACAAGGCCGAGCATGCGGTCGATCTGTCCAGCGGCGCGATAGTGGCGATTACGCTGCAAGCGGCAGATCTGGGTGACACGACCACCATCGGAATCACACTACAGGAAGCTCAGTCCAATGTGGCTCTGATCAACGAACGCAGCATCGAAGAGCTGGTGGCCGACAAGGGTTATCACAGCAATGAAGTTCTGGTCGATTTGCATGCGGACGGTGTGCGCAGCTATATTCCGGAGCCGGAGCGCGGGTCCCGCAATTGGGACGGCAAGGAAAAAGAGCAGAAGCAGGTGTATGGGAATCGGCGGCGGATGAGAGGACGGCGCGGCAAGGACCTGCAGAAGCTGCGCACGGAGTTGACCGAAAGAAGTTTTGCCCACTGTACGAAACCGGCGGCATGAGACGAACCCACCTCAAGGGTCAAAAGAACATTCTCAAGCGGCTTCTGTTCCACGCAGTCGGATTCAATCTGGCGCTGCTGGTCCGGAAATCTTCAGGAATCGGCAAACCGAGGACCCTGCAGGGTCTCTCAGATACGATTTTGCTTGTCCAGATCGCGATGACGGCATGGACGGCGCGCTGGAACGAATTAGCAGGAGAAAACGAGCCCATCTCCGGCTCGTTTTCACTTCGTCTGGTTTTTCCAGCTCCCAGCCACAGCTGAAGGTTTTCGCACTTCTACCACGGGCTGCTAGCGCAAGGTCGAATGTAGAATCCAGATACGTAGGGCTCGTGATCGTCCTTAGCAAAATGCCGGAGGATTCGAACTCATACGCGGAATTGTCCTGATAATCAGCTAACCAAAGATCTCCGCTTCCATCGAACGCAAGACCTGTAGCGAAGTTCAGGCCGAGGCTGGAGGTTGTCGCAAACGAAAGAAAAGTCGTCTCAATCGCAAGATTAGGCGAGTATTCGACAATGGAGACTTCCCCCCGGAGATCACCTGAGAGTACACGTTGCCGTTGTTTGGATTGACGGATGCGTCATGAGTATAAGGAACAGTTGCGGAGGAGTCTTCCACCGCGCCGGTGGTGGAGTTTAGCGCGACTATGTGACTGAGGCCCACAGGAACATACAAAGTTGTGCCATCAGGGGATAGGGATATACCTCCATTCGGCTGGCCCCCGGGGTTGATGTTCATAATGAGGGCTCCTGTATTTGCGTTGTAGACATGGATGAGGTCGTTGGAAATATCGGCCGCAAACAGCTCGGTAACCCCGTTGACCCGGAGGCAAGTTACTCCTTCGCCTCCGAACACGCTGGCAACTGGAAAGGGAGGCAGCGGGGCACCAGTTGTCGGATCAAACGCAAGAACCCCACCGTTCGCCGGGGTACTCGGGTAGTTGCCGAGGTCGTTTACAAAAAGCGTGCCAGCGCGAACCTCGCCTGCAGCCAAAGCGGTTAGGAGCACCATTGCCATCGCTATTCGGGAAATCATGCGGCGCACCTCGGGCTTCGAGCCTATCACGTCCGAGAGCGGTTTGGGATTCGGTATAGGCCATCGAGCCCCAGTCCGCCCTGACATAGTATTCATTCGGGTTGACGTAAACTGATCGGCGGAAAGTAAGTGCCTTTGAGCTCGCGCTTCCACCAGTTCCCGGTCTTGCGCCGTTCTTCGAACGTCGTGAAGTGATATTCGTATTCCATCGCGCGGATGAATTTCGGCGGCTTGCCCGCGAAGGGGTTTTGATCGATCAGTGCAAGCACGGGCTCCGAACCCTGCAGCAGGCGCATCATGAAACGCAGCAGCCACGGGTTCTCGCGATAATTCCCCAGCGCGGCGAACCACATCTGCCAGTCGAGGCGCGGCTGATCCGGCGCCACCCAGCGCGGCGCGCGGTTGAGCGCTCCCGGTTTGTATCGGAACTCATAGGCCTGCCACTCCATGCCGTCGTTCGATCCTTCGATTGAGATTTCGGGCCGATGGGTGGTCATGGTCGCGAACAGGCCGTATTCATTGACCACTCCGAACGGCAAGGAGCGCCCCTCGATCTCACTCGCGAAGTCCGGCGTGGGAACGCCGAACATCCGCGCGAGCTGCGTCACCGAGATCAGCAGCACAAAAACAACGAGAACCACCGAGACCGTGCGATTCGCGTGTAGAGGCTTCGGTGATTTCCCGGTCATGTCGAAGGCGGGAGAGAAACGCGTCGTCCAGCAGAAACAGGCAGAGCGCGATGGTCAGGTAGTTGAAGAAGGTGTAGTTGCCGGTGAGCAGGATCAGCGTTTGCAGCACGATTGTGCCCAGCGCCGCGATTTGCTTCAGCCGGCGGGGTCCGAACATCAGGAACGGCAGCCCCAGTTCCACCACGAACAGAAATCCGGCAGACGCTTTCTGGAACCAGAGCGGCAGTTGCATCATGTACCACGCGATCGGCGTCGGCAGCGGCTGCGTTTCGTAATGCACGGCGAGCGCGGTCAGGTTGCGCCAGGTGGGATCGCCGCTGAGCAGTTTGACCGAGCCCGATTCGAACATCAGCCGGAACAGCAGCCAGCGGAAGAGCCACACGCGCGCGAACGACGGCTTCAGGAAGATGGCGAGAAATCCCACTTCGAGCAGCAGGAAATCCCATTGGTAGCCCATGAAGATCTGGCCGCCGTTCACAACGGAGAGGTAGTAGACGAACAGCAGCGCAAACGCGCCTTTTTGCCCCGGCGTGTGCGGGCGTCCCACGGCTGCGACGAAGGCAATCACAGCCCCGCCCCACACGATCGAGAGCAATCCGTACTCGCTGTGAATCCACCAGAACAGGGTTGGGAACCCGCCAGATGCCTCCCGAGCCGAATTGCCGAGTGACTTCCGCGAAGAATTCGGTGACCGGTTGAATTCCCTGTTCGCCGATCAGCCCTCGCACCTGGCGCCCGAACGAGACGAACGCGATGAGATAAATCAGCGCGAGCACCCGGGCAAAAAGTGGAAGACGCGATGTTGTAAGTTGACGGCTCGACGCGCTTGCCCCAGAGCGTGCGCGTGATGCGATAGCCCGCGTTGCGATGCGCCGCGATCAGCCGATAGAGCGCTTCCGTGATCAGTGCGAAGCCTGGCAGTTTCGGTAGAGCCACAGCGGCAGGCGCCAGAGCGCGTCACCGGCCGATTCCATCAGGTGAAACACCGCCTCCGCCGCGCTGTAGTGAGTCTCGCCCTCGAAATACTGGACCGCGCGCTGGAAATCGGCGCGGGGAACGTCGGGAAAGCGATCGGCGGCGGTCTGGTACGGAACGTATTCGACGCGGTCGCCGGTGAGAGATTGCCAGTAGCCGACCCAGATCTTGCAGAAGGAACAATCGCCATCGAAGACGAGGACCGGCCTGTGCGCGGAGATCACTAAATCGATTAGATCAGGCGCTTACCGCACTTCGCTCATGAGCGCGGCGAGATTACCTTCCGAATCGCGGAAGAACGCCATCCAGAGCTGGTGATCCGGCATTTTGGCGATCATGCGGGGCGCGGTTTCAAACTGGACGCCGCGAACGCCCAGCAATTCCGCGCTCCGCTGAATATCCTCGGTCCGGTAATAAATGATCGAACTCCAGGTTGTGTCGCTGCTCTCCGCCGGTCCCAGCATGAGCCTGATGCCGCCGCACTCGAAGAATGCCATCGAGCCCGATTCAAACAGGAACGGCAATCCCAGAACGTCCCGATAGAACGACAACCGCCCGATCCAGTTGTCTTGACCGTGATTGCCACCTGCCCAATGGCAAAGATAGGGCCCTGATGAGCTACCTGCGGGGTCATTTTGGCGAGTATATCGCGTTCACATGCCTGGCGGGCGTTTTAGTACGATCTTTAACTCAGCGGACTGCCAGGCAAGCATCAGTGCGCCCTCCGCCGGCCCGTGCCGCGGCGGCTCGCAGACCGCGTCTTTCTCGAGCGCAATCAGCATCTGGAAGCGTTCGCGCAGAGAAGAACTTTCGAATACCCCGCCCGCCCACGAAATCCGCACCGGACTAACGGATGCGCCGTCCTCGTTCCAGAGCTGCCGGCGGACCGAGCCCGCGAGCAGCGCCAGTTCCTGCGCGGCCTGATGCAACAGACGCAGCGCGATCGGGTCGCCTTCTTCCGCGATCCGGCTCACGGTTCGCGCGAGGTCCGCGACGCGCGCCCGCGGCCAGTCCGGGCCGTAGAACGAATGGAGCATTTCGTTGGCGTCCGCGGCGCCGGTTGCTTCGAGAAGTGCGGGTGTCAAGCGCGGTTCGCGCCCCCCAGCCCTCGTGTTCCCGCAAGACCGCCCGCAGGGCTTGCCGGACGATATCGAACGCGCCGCCCTCGTCGCCGAAGATGTAACCCCAACCGCCCGCCCGGGCCGTTTCGCCGCGTACGTTTCGTCCGAAAGCCATCGACCCGGTACCCGCGATCACGATGATTCCCGGTTCGCCCGAAGTCGCGCCTGCCAGTGCGATGGCGGCGTCGTGCGTAACGATCAGATGGTCGGTTTCCAGCAGTTCGTGGAGTAACGCGGCTTTATCGTCCGGGCCACCGCTCATGCCGAAACAAGCGGCCTGGAAGCGCCATCGTCCCGAGCCTGTCTTGACTCCTGCACGGTCGGCCGCCTGTGTAAGGCATTCGCGCATAACCCGCAGGAATCTGGCTCGCGCCTCGGGTGCGGCTACGTGATTACAAGGCCCCGCGCTACCCCACCCGACAATGTTGCCCTGTGCATCGCCAATCAGGGCCGTCGTGCCCGATTGGCCACCATCCACTCCAAGATAGAGTTCGTCCACCAACAGGTATCAATACCACGCGGCCCTGTCAGGTGGCGCAGTTCAGTTGCGTTTTGGCGCCGGCTGTTCCACGCGCAGATCGTTGGTGACCGAACCAAAGCTCAAGCTGGAATTTGCGCGAATACCGGCAACTTGTTTCTCCAGTTCGGTGTTGACAACACCGGTGAGTGTGACATGCCCGTTATCCACGATGATATGGATCGGTGGCACCACCTGGATGCTGTAGCGCGACAGGACCGGGTCGCGATAGATCGCGCGCGCAATTTGCGCACGAAGCCTGTTGTCGAAGGGCGAAAGGGGCAGGACCTTCAACTCGTTATCCAGAACCACACCCGGAATTCCGGTGATCGATTTCGCCAGTGCGGATTTCTTCCAGGGCTCAGTGACTTGCCCGGTCAGTTGCACAGTCCCGTTATCTACTCGGAAGTTCACGTCGTCAAAGATCGTGTAGTAAGGGTAGCTGCGAAGTTCATGCATAACCTTCTGCGCGATCGCATCATCGCCGGTAAGCGCCGGCGCATTGACCTTCGCCATCGCAGTCGCCGCACACAACGTCACAGAAAATGCCGCGGCAAGCACAGTCTTTACAAAGGTTCCGGCTCTCATTGTTTTAGTTCTCTCCACCTCTTTAGATGGATGGCGCCGCGTGGTTTCAAAGACGACCTGTAAGTTGCCGTAACGATGAGATGCTGATTCTGAGCCGCGCGCGAGCAGGTATTCGGTGCGTTGGTCAGCGCTGGCTTGCTTCACCCGCTGCAACACGCCGGTTAAAGCGCGCCGACTCGCCGAGCGGGATACTCAGGCACTTCCATTCCTTACTCCGCAGATGCTTGGCGAGGAAAGACAATCTGCCCGCAGTGATAGGAATAGTGCGCCACCTGGCGATTGATGCATTGCATGATCGAATGCTTTTCACCGCGAATGGTAGTGGTTCGCACCATGTCGTCATCGGACAGCGGTTCCAGCGCCGCAAACAAGCAATTCCAGCCTTCCTCCCAGATGCGCATCAGAGCTTCGCGGGAATCAGGCGGATCGGTAAACTCTGCGTCGCGGTCGCGGTCTGGCTTTTCGCCGTCGAGGTCGGGAAAACCCGTCCAGCGCGACCGCATATTACCGGTCATATGCTTCACGATTACCGCGATCGAATTCATCTCTTCATCGAGAACGGCAAAGAGCTGTTCGTCGCTGAGCTGAAGCATAGCTCGTTCCGAAAGCCCTTTATAGTAGCGGAACAACGACAAAGAATCCGCAAGATAAGAGGTAGTGAACTCGCAGCGCCATGTTCTTATTTTCTTATTCCTGCCACCGAACCCCGCGCTTAAGCAGTTCCGCTTCAATCTGCGCGGCCGATTGAAACCGCACGGCATCGATTCCCTGCGCCCGGGCGCCTTCCACATAGGCCTCTATGTCGTCTGTGAAGAAGCATTCGCCGGGTTCGCACCCCGCTGCCTCGATCGCCTTTCGATAAATCAACGGCGAAGGTTTCATCGCTCCCACTTTGTAAGACAGAACGTAGGAATGAAAGTGGCGCAGAAGCGGGTAAGTCTCCACCAGCATCTCGAAATGAATGGCATTGGTGTTGGATAGCAGAACCAGCCTGTAGTTTCTCGCAATCCCTTCGCAGCATGGCTTCCGGAATCAGTGGATCGGGCAGAAAAATCGAAGACCAGATATCGCAGAATTCCCGGTACGGGATCTCCACGTTCAGATGGCTGCAAAACCTGCCGACGAAGTCACGCGGCTCGATCTTTCCCGACTCGAAGTCGGCAATCAGCGGGCTATCGACCAGTCGCGCCGGTATTTCCGCCGCCGGAATTCCACACAACGCCTCAATGCGTGCATAGCCCCGATGGAAATCGAACGGC
Source organism: Terriglobia bacterium (assembly GCA_963809655.1). Classification (GTDB taxonomy): domain Bacteria; phylum Acidobacteriota; class Terriglobia; order Bryobacterales; family Bryobacteraceae; genus BOG-234. The sequence continues at coordinate 132,240 of CAWEKQ010000037.1, forward strand.
ACAAGCACCCGGCCCAGGTCGAAGATAACTGCCTTTATCATTAGAACTGTTGCGGACTGGAACTGCTGCAGATGATAGCGGACGTCCTGGTAATCGGCGGCGGTCCCGTTGGCCTGGCGGCCGCTATCGCTGCGCGACGCAAGGGCTTCCGCGTGGTCCTCGCCGATGGCTGCGAACCGCCCATCGATAAAGCATGCGGCGAGGGCGTCTTGCCGGACGGGCTCGCAGCTGCGGCACGACTCGGGCTGCACTTGCCGCCGAGCGAATCGTTTGCCTTCCGCGGCATCCGTTTTCACGGCGAAAACGTCTCGGTGGCGGCCGACTTCCCGAACGGATGCGGCCGGGGATTCCGCCGCACCGTGCTCCACCAGGCGCTCGCCGCGCAGGCTGAACAATGTGGCGTCGAACTTCGCTGGGGAACATCGATCGGCGACCTGAACACCATTCCGGCCCGCTGGATTGTCGGCGCTGACGGCACCAACTCGCGCGCACGCGTCTGGGCGGGCCTCGAAGCAACCCGCCGCGACACGCGCCGCTTCGGCTTCCGGCGTCACTTTCGAATCGCGCCCTGGACGGACTACGTCGAGATCTATTGGGGCAACGGATGCCAGATCTACATCACCCCCGTTGCTGCGGATGAAGTCTGCGTCGCGGTAATCTCCCGCGACCCCAAACTGCGCGTAACGGCCGCACTGGGCCAGTTCCCGGCGCTCTCGGCACGCCTCGAAGGTGTGGCGGAAACTTCGGATGAACGCGGCGCGGTCACCGCCTCCCGCCAGCTGCGGCGCGTGGTCGCCGGGAACGTGGCGCTGATCGGCGATGCATCGGGTTCGGTCGATGCGATCACCGGCGAAGGCCTCTGCCTCGGCTTTCACCAGGCGCTGGCGCTGGCGGACGCGATGGAATTGGGCGATATCGCACAATATGAAACCGCGCATCGCCGACTCGGAATCCGCCCGCGCTTCATGGCGGATCTCATGCTCTCAATGGACCGCTGGCCGAGGCTCCGCCAGCGTGCCCTGCCAGCTCTTGCTGCGCATCCCGATCTCTTCAGCGGACTGCTCGCAATGCACGTAGGCGCAGCCCGAACCGCGGATTTCGCAGCCGACTGCCTTGCCTTGGGCTGGAGAATGCTTTATTAATTAGTGTTTAGAATATTAACGTGAGGGAATCGTGATTTTCCTCAGCCGCGTCATTCGATACAGGCGGTAAAAAACTATGGCCGACGGCCATTCATCCGGAACGCTGGATTTAACCGAGCTCGACTACTCCGAGTGGAACCCGGAGGGTGTGCCGATCTCGATCCACATGCATCTCGACGCAGTCGATGGGATTCTGCGCGATCTCAACGAAGGTTCCGCATCCGTTGAAGTGGGAGGCTTGCTGCTTGGCCGCGTGAGGCTGAGCGACAACCCAGGCGACAAACCAGTGGTCTGGATCGATCGCTACGAACGCATTCCCTGCGCGCATAAGCTCGGGCCCCAGTTTCTCCTCGATGCAGACGGACCAGATCGCTCTCGAGCGCGCAGCGGCCGACGTGCTCGCGGCCGGAGAGGTGGCCGTAGTCGGCCTCTATCGCAGCCATCTGCGCGATGGATTCGATCTGGAAGATCCCGACTTCGCATTGATCCGCCGTTACTTCAGCGATTCGACCGACCTCGTTCTGCTGATCAAGCCCCGCAGCCCGAGCGATGTCCTCGGCGCGCTTTTATCTGCTGCACGACGAAGACGGCGGCGCGCACCCCGTAGGCGAGCCGTTCCCGTTTCGCGGGCGCGTCCTGAATCCCCCGGAGCCCGCAGTGGTTCGCGAACGGCCGCGGCGGCTGGTGCCGGATTTCGCCCCGCAAGTCGCCGAACCTCAAGTGGCCAACCCCTGGCAGAGACGCCTGCGATGCCGCCGCTTCTGTTCATGCCGCGCGACCGTGATGCCACCGAAGAATTCACCGCCCACATTCGGAGATCGCCTGAAAAAGTGGCTGCCGCTCCTCCCTGCGCTGTTGCTCGCCGGCGCAGCGATCTGGTGGTTTGCGCAATCCTCGAATCATCGAGCAGCCCCGGCCGCCCCGGTCGCTGCGCCAAACGAGGTCGCGCGCCCGCTCGGCCTCGCTGTCGAACCGATGGGATCGGCCTGGCAGGTATCGTGGAATCCCAACGCGACGGCCTTGCACGACGCTCACTCCGTGCAGCTGTTCGTGCGCGCGGGCGACGATCAGAACCGGATCGATCTCTCGCCGCACGATCTCTCCGCAGGTATCTACAAGTACGGGCCGGCGGGAAACGACGTCACCTTCCGGCTTGAAGTCGATCGAGAGCTCGGGACGCGTCTCCGCGGAATCGTTCCGTTTTGTGCGCAGCGATCTTCCGCACGAGACGGCGGCGGTCGCGGCGCCGGCGCCCAAAGGCCGCACGGTCAACTGCGCCAGCCGCACCTGGTCATCGGATCGAGCCCAAGGTCATTCATCGCGCACCGCCGGTGATCGCGGCCGCAGTCCGTCCGCGCCTCACCAGCCCGATCGCGCTCGATATCCGCGTCGCAGATCGACGCGCGTGGCCGCGTTACATCCGCCGCGCCCGTCGTGAAACCCCGTAAAGGCCTCGAAACGTATCTCGCCGGAACCGCGGTGAAAGCCGCGCGGCTCTGGCGCTTCGAGCCCGCCCGTGAGAACGGCAAACCGGTCGCGGGCGCCCAGACGCTGCACTTCGTTTTCCAGCAATAGCTCGTCAGGTATCGGCTCGTCAGGCGTCGTCGTCAGGTATCGTGGTTGCTTGGCCATGAAGCTGAAGGACCTGGCAGCCTCTCTCGGTTGCGCGATTGAAGGATGCCCTGACGATTCTGTGGAAGTGACCGGCGTACTGGGCCTGGAGGATGCCGGCCCGGGCCACATAACCTTCCTCGCGAATCCCAAATACGGGCCGAAACTCAAGACCACGAAGGCCACGGCGGTTATTGCAAACCGCGCGATTGACGGCATCCCGACCCTGATTTCCGCCAACCCGTATCACGATTTCGCGCGCGCTCTCGGCTTGTTCTACCAGCCGCCGCGGCCGAAGCCCGGAGTTCATCCCTCTGCCGCCATCGCGGCCACGGCGCGCATCGGCGAAGGAGCTTCGATCGGTCCGTTTGTGTCCGTCGGCGACAACGTTTCAATCGGCCGCAACGCGGTGCTGCATCCCCATGTCGTGATCTACGATGGCGCGCAGATCGGCGACGATTTCATCGCCCACTCGCACTCGGTTGTGCGCGAATTCTGCCGCATCGGCAATCGCGTGATCCTGCAGAACGGCGTGGTGGTCGGCGGCGATGGCTTCGGCTTCGCGAAGCAATCCGACGGCACGCACTACAAGATCGTTCAATCCGGCGTGACGATCATTGAGGATGATGTCGAGATCCAGAGCCTCACCTCGGTCGACCGCGCCAGCGTAGGCGAGACCCGCGTCCGCCGCGGCGCGAAGATCGATAGCCTGGTCCAGATCGGCCACTCCTGCGTGGTGGGCGAAGACAACATCATCTGCTCGCAGACCGGCCTCGCCGGAAGCACCGTGCTGGAAAAGGATGTCCTGCTCGCCGGCCAGGTGGGCGTGTCCGGACACCTCACCATCCACGAGGGCGCAATCGTCTACGCGCAGAGCGGCATCGGCCACGATGTCAAGCCGCATACGCGCGTCTCCGGATCGCCCGCCTTCGACGCCTCGGAATGGCTGCGCGCCATCACCGCGTTCCAGAAGCTGCCGGAAATCCTCCGCGCCGTCCGGGAAATGAAAAAGAAATCTCATGAATGAAACTGCTCCCGTCGCGGCCGAAGCTCGCCTACGAGAACGACGACTTTCTGACGCAGCCCGGACGCCCGCGCTCTGCGCATCCTCTCCGAATACCTCGAGCCGCTCTCGCATTTCCGCCGGCAGCGCATTCGCGACACCATCGTGTTTTTCGGCTCGGCGCGCATCCGCGAAGAGGGGCCGCTGGCCGAGTACTATCACGACGCGCGCACCCTGGCCGCCATGCTGACCACATGGACGAAGACACTCCGTGACCGCACCTACCGCTTTGTCATCTGCTCGGGCGGCGGACCCGGAATCATGGAGGCCGCCAACCGCGGCGCGGCCGATGCCAAAGGCAAGACCATCGGCCTGAACATCGGCCTGCCCTTCGAGCAGTTCCCCAATCCGTTCATCACCCGCGAACTCAACTTCGAATTCCATTACTTCTTCATGCGCAAGTTCTGGTTCGCGTATCTGTCGAAGGCGCTGGTGGTTTTTCCCGGCGGATTCGGAACCATGGACGAGCTCTTCGAAATCCTCACGCTCGTCCAGACGAAGAAGCTCGCGAAGAAGATCACCATCATCCTCTACGGCACGAAGTTCTGGAAGGAAATCGTCAACTTCGATGCGCTGGTGAAGTATGGAACCATCTCGGCCGCCGATCTCGAGCTGTTCCACTTCGCCGATACGCCGGACGCGGCCATGCAGATTCTCCAGCAGGCGCTCACCGAGCAGGCCGCCGCCCCGGAAGCCGAGATTCCGGCAATTTCGCACAGCGTGAAGCCCGGCGAGCCTGTCCCTGACCTATCCTGATAGTCGGGGCGGTCGCCGGTGAGTCTTTCCCAATCCATCAAGGCGCGTGTGACGCTGCTGCGCCTGTTTGGCGTACTGCTCGCGCTCTATGTCGTGCTGGAGTGGGTTCTCAAAGCGGAAGGCCTGGCCACTTTTTTCGCTTTCGTACTCGTGATCGTCGGCGCGATCCTCGCGGTTCGCCTGATCCGCCACGTCATACGCAAATCGATCTGGCGGCTGCGCTACCGGCTGATCGTGACGTATGTGTTCATCGGCGTGGTGCCGATCGTTCTGATCCTCACGCTGGCGGTGCTGGGAACGTGGATCGTGGTGGGCCAGGTCGCGGCTTATCTGGTGAGCTCGGAGCTGGATCGGCGTGCTGCCGTGCTGACCGATCCGGTGCGTCCCATCAGCCAGGCGAAACCCGCGGACCGCGCGGCTATCGTTCAGCAGATCGGGCGATTCGCTGGCCGCTCGTATGCCCGGTCTCGAGATCGTCGTGAGCGGAGCGCCCGCCATCCACTACCCTGCCGCAAGTACGCTTCCGGCCCCGATCGATGGCTGGAAGGATTTCACCGGCTACATCACGAGAGACCGGCTTTTCTATTCGGCGTCGGTTTCCCACAGCGGGGGTACGACGGTTATCGCGATGGCCCCCATCACAAAGGAGGTTCTTGAGAATACAGTGCCGGGAATCGGGGCTTTGACATTGATGACCCGAGTTTGCGGGAAAGGTGCCGCCCGCGTACAACGACCTGAAATGGCTCGATTTCCCAATCCCCTGGTACAGTTCGATTTCTTACACGGACTGGAAGCATCCGGCGGACAGCGGCTCGGTCATTCTGTCCATCGAGACGCGCCCTTCCGCGGTACTCGGTGCGGTTTTCGGACAGGGGTTCGAGTCCGGCAGAGCTGGCCCTGATTTTTTTCGTCGTGGTGGCGAGCATGCTTCTCTGCGTGTGGCTCGTGTCGATCGTGATCGGCATTTCGCTGACTCGCACCATAACCGCCGCCGTCCACAGACTCTACGAGGGCACGCTGCAGATCGCGAAGGGAGATTTTTCCTGGCGCATTCCGGTGAATGGAAATGACCAGCTTGCCGATCTCGGGCGCTCGTTCAACAACATGGCCGCACAGATTGAAAACCTCGTGGTGATCGCACGGGAGAAGGAGCGGCTGCAGTCTGAAGTTGAGATCGCCAGCGAGGTGCAAAACCAGCTCTTCCCCCGCGCCGCGCCCGTCATGCAGACCATCGAACTGGTGGGAATCTGCCAACCCGCGCGCATGGTCTCGGGCGATTATTACGACTATCTTCGTTTGCCCGATGGAAACCTCGCCGTCGCGATCGGCGACGTAGCGGGCAAAGGGATCTCGGCCGCGCTGCTCATGGCGTCGATTCAATCGATCATCCGCACACAGCTTGCCGCAGGCTTGCCGCTCGCCGCCGCTGTGGGAAATGGCCAGGCAGGCGCGCATTTCTCCACTTCGAGCATCGTCGCGCAGTTCAATCGGCAGTTGTACGCAAGCACCGCGCCCGAGAAATACGCCACTTTCTTTTTCGGCGCCTACGATGAACGCTCGCGCATTCTGACGTACACGAATGCCGGTCACCTGCAGCCTCTGCTGCTGCGCGCGGGCGAGGTGACTCTGCTCGAAGTGACCGGCACAGTGGTGGGCGCGTTCCCCTCGATTCGTTACGAAGAGCAGACGATCGAACTCCGCGCAAACGATCTGCTCATCGCCTACACGGACGGCATTACCGAACCCGAGAACGCCTACGGCGAAGAATTCGGCGCCGACCGCCTGGCGGAGACCGTACTGCGCTACCAGAACAGCGAGCCGAAGGAGATCGTCGCGAAAATCATGGAAGCGGTCACACAATGGAGCACGGCCCCGGAACTGCCGGACGATATGACCGTGGTCATCGCGCGGGGTCTGGTGTGACCAGGTTGGAAAAAAGCGCACGGCCGCGAAAAGTCCTCACGCCTACCCAGATGGCGGAAGTGGATCGTGCCACGATCGCCGCGGGAATTCCCGGCATCATCCTCATGGAAAACGCGGCCGCGCGCGTGGTGGAATACATCGCGGCGCATTTCGCGCCGGTTTCCGAACAACGCATCGTCGTGGTGTGCGGCAAAGGCAACAATGGCGGCGACGGCCTCGCCATCGCGAGGCAACTGCACGTTCGCTTCGCCCCGCGCAATCTGCGCGTGGTTCTCATTTCCGATCCAGCGGAACGCGATGCCGCGCTCAATCTTGCCATGCTGCGCGCTGCTGGCGTCCAGGAATACCACGACTTCGGCCCTGAGATGCGATCGGCGACGCTGGTCATCGACGCCGTTCTGGGTACCGGTTTGAACGGCGCTGCGACCGGCCCGGCGCTCGACGCGATTCTCGAAATCAACTCTTCGTTCCCGTTCGCGAAGGTTATTGCGGTGGATATTCCGTCAGGCCTCTCGGGCGCGAGCGGAACTCCGCCGGGCAACTATGTCCGCGCCGATGCCACGGTCACCTTCACCGCTCCGAAGGTCTGCCATGCGACTGCCGCCGGCCTGCAGTCTGATGGGCGATCTGGTAATCGCTCCCATCGGTTCCCCGCCCTCGCTATACGAAAACGACGATCGCATTCAACTCGCGTTGATCACGCCCGAAAGCATCGCGCCTCTCTTTGCGCCGCGCCCCCGCGATTCCAACAAGGGCAAGTTCGGACACGTGCTCGTGGTGGCCGGATCGCGCAACAAGCCTGGCGCAGCAGCAATGGCAGGCCTGTCGGCGCTGCGCGCGGGAGCGGGATCTGGTCACCGTCGCCTGTCCCGCTTCCGCCATGAGCGCGGTCGCCTCACACAGCGCGGAGCTGATGACCGAACCTCTTCCCGAAACCGCGTCGGGCGAAATCGCGCGCTCTGCCTTCGCGCACATTGCGGAACTTGCCGCCAGGCGCACGCTAGTGGCCATCGGCCCGGGTATCGGCACCGATGACGAAACCCGCGCCACCGTCATGCGCATGTTCTACGAGATCGCACAACCGATGGTGATCGATGCCGATGCCCTCAATTGCCTGGCGGCTGGAGAGTGGTCCGGCAATCCGGGAACGGTACGCGTGCTTACGCCGCATCCCGGCGAGATGAGCCGCCTGACAGACATCCCGATCGCCGATATTCAAGCCGACCGGATCACGGCCGTCGCGGTCGCTCGCAACGTCGCGAAACGTGATCGTGGTGCTGAAAGGCGAGCGCACCCTTATCGCGTTCCCCGATGGCCGCGTGTGGATCAATCCCACCGGCTCGCCTTCCATGGCTACAGGCGGAACGGGCGACATCCTGACAGGTATGCTGAGCGGCATGCTGGGGCAATTCCGCGACGATCCGGATCGCGCCATCGCCGCGGCGGTTTATCTGCACGGCCTCGCCGGAGAACTCGCCGCGCGCCATCTCAGCGAACAGACCGTGATTGCGACTGATCTGCTGAATCATCTCGCCGAGGGCATTCGTGCAATCACGAACATTCCACACGCGCTCTGAGGAAGAAACCATCGCGCTCGGCCGTGAACTCGCGCCAACGCTTTCGCCGGGCGCGGTACTTCTGATCGGGAATCTCGGTGCGGGGAAAACGACTCTCGCGAAAGGCATCGTCGGCGGCCTGAACGGCACGCCGCCGGAGGAAGTCTCCAGCCCCACCTTCACGCTGATCCATCAGTACGGCGACGCCGCCCCGGTCTATCACATCGACCTCTATCGCCTGGATGAACAACGCCAGGTGGAAAACCTCGGTCTCGACGACCTGTTCGCCAGCGGCTCGGTCGTCCTGCTCGAATGGGCCGAGCGTTTCCCCGCCCTGCTGCCGCGCCATCGCACGGAGATCCGTCTGCGCGCGCTTCCAGACGACACCCGCGAGATCACCGTTTCAACCGTGGTGTAGCAGTCCTGGCTCAGGCCGCTTCCACGACTTCGATTTCGAGGCGTTTGCCGAGCGCCGCGAACGCCGCTTCGAGTTGATCGAGCTTCGACTTATGCTGGATATCGAGCAGCCTGTCCACCTGGCTCGGGCTACAGCCGAGTCTTCGCGCGAGCTCGATCTTTTTAATTCCCGCGGCGCGCAGGGCCGAATAGAGTTTGAATTTCGCCTCGCTCAGAGCGGGCACCGCGACCATGTGCATGCCGCGTTTCGGCACGCTCGCTCTGGGGAGGTCCTTCCATTCGTCGGTGTAAAACGTCAACGCCAGTTCGAGCGCCTCTGCCGCCATGGCGGTAGCCTCCTCCACTGTGTCGCCCTGCGTGTGGGCCTCGGGCAGGTCGGGAAAGCTCACAATATACACATCGTCTTCCCTATCGAATTTTGCGGGATATTCCATGACTGTCACTCCTTCAATCCAAGATCTTTCTTAATCGCGTTGACGAGCCCCTTCGCCAATTCTTTCTTCCCGTGCATCGGGATAATCGATATCCGCCCGTCCCGGTACACCTTAAGGTGGCTGCCTTTCTGCGTTCCGAACTTACATCCTTGCTTCTCCAGCCACCTCTTCAGCTCGGCGCTGGTCATCTCTGTAACTTTCCCATAAATGCGAAATCGTGGACATGAGTATTTTCCCATAAGTGCGAAATTACTGGAATACCCTCAAATCCCGGATCGCCTCAGTTAGATTAGTGGCATGGCCTCGAAGAAGCAGTTCGAACATCCTGCAATCGACCACCTCGCCGCAACGCCGGACATCTACCGCGCGCTGCTCACGGGCGTGACCGACGAGCAGGCTTATTGGAAGCCCACGCCCGAGCGCTTCTCGATCGCCGAACTCCTCGAACACTTGTCCCACGTGGAAGCCCACTATTTCCGGCATCACACCGATCAGATCCTGGCCTCAGCAAATCCCGAAATCCTGCCTTACGACCAGAATGCCTTTTACAAACTCGGCACGTATTCGAATCGTGAGGCAGAGGAATCGCTCGCGCACTGGGAAGAGCAACGCAACGACAACGTCGAACTGCTGCGCGGCCTCGAACCGGCCCAATTGTCTCGCACGGGCCTCCATACCGAAGTCGGCGAGTTCACGCTCGGGAATCTGCTGAACGAGTGGGCGCTGCACGACCTGGGCCACATTCGGCAACTGGCTGAACTGGTGCGAGCCCAACTCTACTACCCGGAGATCGGCCCGTTCCAGACGCAATATTCGCTCCACCCCTGAGTCGTGCCTGCGAATTTGCGTCAACGCCATTGGTGTAACATTCGTCAATCGTTGTTGAGGCTTGCCGTCACCCGCTCCTGTGTAACGATCGCGGCGCTGCTGTGTCTTCAAGTGCCCACCCGCGCCCAGACGGTTCCATCAAACGCCACCCGGCCGCCGGTCGTTCTGGTGAACGGCTGGCAAACCGGCATCACGAATTCCTGTCAGGTATCGAGCGGCGCGTCCGCGACCTTCGGGAACCTGCCAACGTATCTCCTGGCGGACGGCGTTCCCGTCGTGTATTTTTTCGATAATTGCGCACAGGACGCGAATCAGCCCATCGAAACGCTGGGCAACGATTTCGGAAAGTTCCTGAGCACCATCACCTACGACAACGGCCAGCAGGTCCCACAGATCGATGTCGTGGCCTTCAGCATGGGCGGCCTGATCGTCCGGGCTTATCTCGCCGGCTTGCAGACAAACGGCGCCCTGACGCCGCCCGCCAATCCGTTGGTACGCGATCTGGTGCTGATCGCCACACCGAATTTCGGATCCTTTCTCGCCGCGAATAACTCAACCAGTATTCCCACAGGAACGCAGAGCGCCGAGATGATTCCCGGCAGTTCGTTGCTGTGGAATCTGGCCACCTGGAATCAGCGCATCGACGATCTCCGCGGCGTAAACGCCATTGCCGTCATCGGCAACGCGGGCTCGTACATTTCCAATCTGACGGGCATCACGCTCGGCAATGCGACCGACGGTGTAGTATCTCTGGCAAGCGCCTCGCTCGGATTTGTCGCGCAGCAGACCGGCGTAACCCGCATCGTGCCTTACTGCCATGTCGATCCCGGGGCGTTTACCAATCCGACCTTTGGTCCGCTGACCTGCAGCGGCACGGGGATCGCGAATGTCACGGACCAGGCGCAGCTGACGGGCGTGATCGTCCGGTCATTCCTGGCAGGAACCACGGACTGGCAATCCATCGGGTCCACACCGGCAACCGATCCTTATCTTTCGATGGATGGCGGCACGTTCTTTGCTATGGTCAACCAGACCGGCAACTATGTTACGGACATGAATCTGGTCCTATGGGGAACGCTTCCCATGGTAATGGGCGGCGCTGCCGGGACCATCTTCTTCAACGACTTCGTCTCGGGAAGCGGAGCCTACCAGGCTTCGAGCCAATCGCTGGGCACAATTAATTGCGGCGTCGTGCCTCAGGCGGTGGGTTACTTCGCGGCGGCACGCTGCAAGCTGAACACGGCCATCATCTCAATCGGGCCCCTCGCCAATGTGCCGGGGCGCGTCATCAATGCGGGCAGCGCGATCACCCTTGTCGGCGCCGACCTGGGATTCCTCTGCAATGGCTGCAAGGTTACGGCCACGCCGCCTGGCGGCAGTGCCGTGTCGCTCAGCGTCTCGGCGTGGAGTACGCAGTCGATCACTGTGCAGCTGCCGCCGGATCTTACGGGTCTGCTTACAATCTCCGTGTTGTCGGTGACGGGAAACGATTCCATTACTGCCCTCGTGCAGTCGGGCCAAACCATCACTGCGTCGCAGACGAGTCTGCAGTTTACGGCCGGAGTGGGCGGGTCGAATCCCGCGGCTCAGTCGCTCAACATCACCAATACCGGCACAGGAACACTGGCATGGACCGCTACCGGGACGTCCGACACGGGGTCCTGGCTCAGCGTATCGCCCTCTTCGGGAACCGCTCCTTCGAAGCTTTCCGTCGCGGTCAATGCGGCGGGGCTTACGGCGGGCACGCATCAGGGCACGATCCAGATCACGTCGGCCGGGGCGTCGAACAGCCCGCTCACGATCGCCGTCACCCTGATCGTTGCAGGCGCTCCGCCGACGCTGACGGTCACCCCGCGAACACTCACATTCCAATTCACGGCCGGCGGCGCAGTTCCTGCTGCGCAGAATATTTCGATTGCCAATACCGGCACAGGATCCTTCTCATGGACCGCTTCGGCCAGCGACGTCTGGCTTAGTGTGGCGAGTGGCTCAGGAACGGCTCCCGCTCAGTTGGCGGTTTCCGTAAACCCCGCGAGCCTGGCACTCGGCACCCATATAGGCAGCGTAGTAATCACCGCATCGGGGGCGGTCGGCAGCCCAGCCACAGTTACTGTGACGCTGGTGGTCTCCGGCGCGCAGGTGCCGGGCGTCATCACCGGTGTGACCAATGCGGCTAGTTTCACGTCCGGCTTTGCATCTGCAACATGGATCGCGATTTTCGGGACGAATCTCTCGCAGAGCACGTACACCTGGCAGCCGACGGACATTGTGAACGGCCAGTTGCCGAAGTCGCTGCAGGAAGTTTCGGTCACGATCAACGGCGTCGCCGCCTATGTGGAATATGTCAGTTCGACGCAGATTAATGTGCTGGCTCCGGATGACGCGACAGCGGGGTCTGTGCAGGTCGTAGTCACGACCGTTGGCCAGATGAGTAACTCATTCAGCGCTCAAAAGCAGAATTTCGCCCCGGCATTCTTCGTGAGCGGAAACACTGCATATGCTGCGGCCCAGCACGCGGATTATTCGCTCGTGGATGCGGCGCATCCGGCGCAGCCGGGCGAGACGATCATGATTTACGGCACCGGGTTTGGCGCCACAAACCCATCTGCCCCCACGGGCCAACTGGTCACGACGGCCGAGCCGCTCGCCAATCCGGTGCAGATCAGTATCGGAGGCATCAACACCAACGCCAGCTTCGCGGGCCTGGTGGAGCCCGGGCTTTACCAGCTCAACGTCGCGGTTCCCACGGGACTGGCGAACGGGGATGCCGGTTTGATGGCTGTAATCAGCGGCGCGCAGACCCAGACCGGCGTTTCCATTCCCGTGCACCAGTAGCCTGTTGCGGGCTTCTATTTTGAGCTTGTTTCTCGCGCGGGCCAGGTATACACTCCTCGCTACCATCCTTCCCACAGCAGTAAACTGCGTCCTGATTGCGCTTACTGGTTATTGGACCCATCCCAGCCTCGGCTGCGAAACTGACGGTTGCCGAGCAGGTGGGCAGCCTGGGGGTTGGCCGAAAAATCAAAGTGGAACTGACCAGTGGTGAGAACCTGAAAGGCCGGATGGGCTCGGCTGCCGCTGACCAATTCACTCTGGAACCTCGCAGCACGGCGCAAGGGACCGCTCGTGTAATTCGATTCGCTGAGGCGCGGTCCGTAAAGCCGGATGGTCTGACCAGGAGAGAAAAATGGGCCATCTTCGGCGCCGTTTGGGTGGCAGTTGGGATCTGCGCGAAATTGGCGACTTAGCCTGATCCTGTTCACGCCTTGCTGACGCGCGGCTCGGTAACCCACCCGCGTGTCTGAGCCGCGACTTGAAGGAGCGGTACCGAAACGCTCTACGCAACCTGAATAGCCGCCACCAGAGCCGCAGCGCCGAGGAACGATCCAAACGGAAGCGGATAGGATGAAGCATCCTTGCCCGTGATCTTGATGTAAGCGAGGCCGATGATCGACCCCGCGACCGAGCCGAGAATCACCGTGAGCAGCGCGCCGCGGATGCCGAGGAATGCGCCGATCATCGCCAGCATCTTCACATCGCCGAAGCCAAGCCCTTCCTTGTGGCGCAGCTTCTCGAAAAGCCAGCCCCCGAACCATATCGCCCCCGCAGGCACGATCGCTCCCAGCAGCGCTTCTCCGATCATTCCCACGCGCCCCCGCGCCTCAAAACCGGAGAGGTTCGCGAGCAGCTGAAACATGGAATCCGGCACGGGAACGAACAGCGCGAACACGAGTCCGATCACGACGCCGCCGAGCGTCAGTTCATCCGGCAGAAGAAGCGTTTCGAGATCGCTGAAAATCAGCCCGATCAGGATTGCCGCGAGAACGCAGTACTTGGCCGCCTGAACGCTGACGCCGCCGTGGTGCACGAAGTACGCGAAGCTGATCGCGGTGAGAAGTTCCACCACCGGATAGCGCCAGGAGATCGCGATTCCACATCGCCGGCATCGTCCGCGCAGCAGGAGGTAACTGACAAGCGGGATGTTGTCGTACCAGGCGATCGGCTGCTCGCATTCGGGACACGCGGAGCGCGGCTTGACGACAGACAGATCGCGCGGCCAGCGGTGAATGCAGACGTTGAGAAAACTGCCGATGAGCAGGCCCAACAACCCTGCGACAGAGCGTTTCGATCAAGACAGCACCTTTTCGTACGCGGCAAGCGTGGCTGCAATCATGTGTTTTTCGGTGAATCGCGCGATCACATCAGCACGGCCCGCGAGCCCGAGCGCCGGGTCGATCTCACCGACCGAGAGGCGCGCAAGCGCATTCGCCACATCCGCCGGGATCGTTCTTCACCAGGATTCCATTCTCGCCATCCCGGATCAGTTCCGGGATGCCGCCCGTATCGCTCGCAATCACGGTCACGCCGTGGGCCATGGCGAGCAGGATTCCCGAGCCGAGTCCCTCAGAGCGAGTCAGGTAAACCAGCGCACGGGCGCGCGGCAGATCTTCGCCGAGGTTGTTGGTGATTTCGATCCTCACGCCTGCGCGCCGTGCGGCGTCCTGCGCCAGAGACATTCCCTTCTGCGGATCAAGCGTATAAGGGACAAGGATCGCGTCACCCTGCGCACACCCGGCCGGAACCGCAACACCGTCGTAGACCACCTCGATGCGGCTCTCTTCCACTCCTGCCTCGCGCAATTGCATACCAACATGACGCGAAACGGCGAGAAAAAGTCCGGCCCGGCGGTATTTCCAGCGCGATGCCGCGGAGCGGCGAATGGGGAACGCCACGCGGCGCGAAACGACAAACGGCACGCGGGAAAACAGCGCGGCGAGTGTGTGACTCCTGGCGTCGTGCGCGTGAACGAGATCGAACTGGCGTGAGAGCAAACCCAGACGAAGCGGGCGCAGGATATCGCGCGGCAGATCGGCTTCGCCGGCTGCTTCGAGCAGAGGAGCAGCCCTCCGGTGCGAGCAGAACCGAATCGTAACCATCGTCGATGAGGCCCCGGTGCAGGCTCAACACCTGCCATTGGCCTCCCCGCATCTCGCGGCCGCTATCGAGATGCAGGATCCGCATTACTGAGCGCCTTCATCGCTTTGGCGTATTTGAGAAACGTGTAAAGCGCGGCCATCCACGCGATGGCGAGCCCCTGCGGACCGTCCAGAAAGCCGCGCTGCAGAACATACGCGCGGAACAGTGTCCAGACGGGATCGAGCGCGAGACGGCGCAGCGATACGCGCTTCTTGCTCTCAATCAACTCCCGCGCCGCAAGCGTAGTGTAACGGTCGAGCGTGCGCAGGTGTTCGGAAAGCGAGTCGCACGTGAAGTGGAGCAGGTCCGCATGAAGTTCTCCCACCGATCCTTTCACGCGGACGCTCTCATGCACGTAATCGCCGACCCATTCCGCACTGGCGCGGTTGTAGAGCCGTGTCTTCCGGTCCGGATACCAGCCACTGTGGCGGATCCAGCGACCGAGGTATTGAGCCAGCCGCGGGAACGAATAGCCGTCGGCTGCCGGGCCGTTTTTCTTCAATGCCAGAATTTCCGCAGCCAGTTCCGGAGTGACCTGTTCGTCGGCGTCGAGCGAGAGAATCCAATCGTGCGTCGCGCAGTCGGCCGCGAAGTTCTTCTGTGCGGCATAACCGCGCCAGGGCTCTTCGATCACGCGCGCGCCGTGGAGAATCGCCATCTCGCGCGTCTGGTCGGTCGATCCGCTGTCGACAACCAGCACCTCATCGGCGCAGCTCAGGCTGTCGATGGCTCTCGCGATGTTCCGTTCTTCGTTGAGCGTAATGATCGTGGCGCTGATTTGCATCATCACCCGATAATCGGCGCGTAGGAGAAGCAAAGAGCGAAGACCACCAGCGCTACGAAGCCGAGCCGGATGCGCGAGGCTCCCGATTTCAGCCGAGTCGTAGACCGGCGGATGCTTGCGCGCGAGAAAGAACAGCAGCACCGCCCAGAACCACCACCCGTTCCAAAGCTTTCCCATGGGCAGCAGCGCAATAAGGAACGTCTGTGTGATCCATTTGTGAGAGCGGCCGAGCAGTGCATAGACGATATGGCCGCCATCCAGCTGGCCCACCGGCAGCAGATTCAGCGCGGTGGCGAACATCCCCACCCAGGCGGCGCGCGCCACCGGATGCAGATAAATATCCGCGGACGGAACGCCCGGGAAGATCGTCCGTTGCAGAATCCACTGCAGCGCCGGTGCGCCCAGTTGAATCGTGCCCTGGTGATTGATGCCCGGAATCACCTTCGAGAATGCCAGGCCCACCCCGAGCGCCGGGACCAGAAACACGAAGCCGGCAAGAGGTCCCGCAATGCCGATATCGAACAGCACGCGCTTGCTCGGAATTGCCGAGCGGATGCGAATGAAAGCGCCGAGCGTGCCGGTGAACGGAGTAGGCGCCGGCAGGAAGAAGGGCATCGTGGCATCCACGCCGTAGTAGAGACAGGCCACATAGTGCCCGAGTTCATGCGCCATCAGGATCGTAAGCAGCGTGAGCGAGAAAGGCAGTCCCGAGTAGAACAGCGCCGGGCTCCGCAGACCCGAGAGTGAAAATGTCCAGGTAGTTCTCAACCTCAAAAAACGGCAGGTTGTGGGTGAAGTTGTACTGCATGTGCGCGCCCACGAGCGTCGTCGTGAAGAGCGTCATGACAAAAAAGCAGCACGTGCAGCCAGACGCGGTTTTTGGGAGGCGAACAGGCGCGGCTCTCAGGCCGCTCAAAACGCAGCGGGGCGACGTATTGGGGCCGCGCCGCGCTTTCTATGAGATCTTCCGGGAACACAAATCGCCCCTGTTGCGGGGCTTGCCCTACTGTAGCGTCTGCAGTTCCTTACCGGGCTTGAACCGTACCGCTTTGCCCGGTGGAATCGACACTTCGGCGCCCGTACGGGGATTGCGGCCGATGCCGGTCTTGCGGGGTTTCACGGTGAAGACGCCGAATCCGCGCAGTTCGATGCGATCGCCCTGTTCCAGCGCGCGCTTCATCTTTTCGAATACGGTCTCGACGGCCATCTCGGCCTTGGTTTTCGTGATGCCGGTCTTGTTGACCACTTCGTTAATGATGTCGAGCTTGATCAAACGCGCCCCTCCCAATCTCACCAGCCTCAGTCGTGTCAGGCAGTGTCAAACCGATGATAGAATTAGGCTTAACTCGATGTCAAGCAAGGCGGTCCCGCTCGACCAACTCGCGCTGCCCGGCCCGGTCGATACATCGCTCTATCGCCGGACCTGCGCCCGCTTCACAACAGGCATAACCGTCGTCACGGTACTGGACAGCCTGGGGCACCCACATGGAATGACGGTGAACTCGTTCTCGTCGGTTTCACTCGACCCCCCGCTCGTTCTGGTCTCGATCGACCTGCGGAACGCCATCCTCGGGCATTTCATTTCCAGTTCGTGGTTTGCCATCAATATTCTGGCGGAGCATCAGGAACAGCTGTCGCGGCGTTTTTCCAGCCCGTCGGAAAACCGTTTCATCGACGTGAGCTGGCATGCGGGTCGTTTCGGGAACGCCGCTTCTCGATGGGGTACTGGCGCATCTCGAATGCTCCGTGGTCCAGACCTTTGAGGCAGGAGACCACACCGTCCTCATCGGCGAAGTTCGTCAGGCGGAATATGTGGAAGGTAAACCGCTCGTCTTCTTCAACAGCGCATATCAGAGCCTGGTTGACGACGAATAGACCGCTTAGCCGACCGGAACTTCGACCCCGGTCTGGATGGTCGCGACGTCCGTCCAGATCGAGGGCGCCACGTGCTGGACAAACGACAGCGAAGAAACCATGAAGGCGCGCGGGCCGCGATATCCTGCCCATTTTTCCCTTGCCGCCGCAGCCAGGCGAGGCGCCTGATCCGGCGGGGCGTTCTGGGCGATCGTGATGTGCGGATGGTACGGAAAGCTTTCCTTGTACTCCAGCGGGCCCCGATTCAGAACCCGGTAGAATTCGGTCAATTCGTCGATGCCTCTCGCGATATCGAGATAAACGACGTTCGATTCCTCGAACACCCGGATGTCGCCCGGTTCAACCCGGAAGGGCGGCAGGTGGCGGCACTCTTCCACGATCAATTGAACCGTGTCTCTTACATGATCGTGGAGCGGCCGCGGCGGCAAAATAGTCACATGCGCGCGCGGGCTGCAGCCGGGCGTCAACTCCACACGCAGATCATCAAGAAACCGGGCCAGCGGATCGGGAATATAACTGACCAGCGCGAACTGGCCCAGTGTTGGCTCCCCGGGCTGCCCATCCCCGTTGGGCGATAACATTACTGAGTTCAATTGTACCCGGTGGGCCACCATTGGACCATAGGGACCGTACCCGGTACCAGCGAGCAGAGCATGGCCCGGCTTGTGCTAAAATTCAGGTTTCCCGGAAATTATCATGCCTAAATTGAAGACACACAAAGGTGCGTCCAAACGGTTTAAGAAAACCGGGACGGGGAAAGTGGTCCGGCAGCATGCATTCGCCCGCCACATTCTCACGTCCAAATCGCGCAAACGAAAGAACAAACTGCATGTCGGCGTTGTTGCGGACGAGGCTGATCAGGCCAAGCTGCAGCGCATGATCCCCTACTAGGCGGATCAGTTTTTCAACCAGCGAGCGAACGGAGCCACCGCACGTGCCCGTCTTGCCGCAAATGTAAATCAATCAGGAGACAAACGTGCCTAGAGTAAAACGTGGTACCAAACGACGGGCGAACCGCGCCAAAACGCTGGAACTCGCATCCGGATATTTTCTCACCAAAAGCAAGCTGCACCGGTCCGCGCAGGAAGCCGTTGAACGCGCGCTGAAGTTCGCCTACACCGGCCGCAAGCGCAAAAAACGCGATTTCCGTTCGCTCTGGATCGTGCGCATCAGCGCCGCAGTTCGCGCCGCCGGGCTTTCCTACAGCAAGTTCATGCACGGGCTGAAGCTGGCCGGCATCGAAATGGATCGCAAGGTTCTGGCGGAAACAGCAGCGGCCGATGCAGCTCAGTTCGGGCTGATTATCGATCAGGTCAAGACCGCTCTGGCCGCTCCCGAGTAAATCCGATGGCGACAACCAGTCAGGAACCCGAAGTCGATTCGCTCGGCCATCTCGAGGAGCGTATCCAGAAGGCCGTTGCGCTGGTCATCCGTCTCCGGCAGGAGAAGGAAGCGGCGCTGAAAGAACTGGCGGAATCGCAGGACGCCAATGCGCAGCTCGCCGGCGAGATCGAAGAGCTTACGTTCGGAACGGAAGCAGGTTCGCGGCCGGATCGAAAAGCTCCTCGAGCCATATCGATCAACTGGGAAGCGCAGCGTAGAACAGGCCCTTGGCCTATACTTGGAGTTCTACAATTCCAGGGCACGGGCCTGGCAGGATGGTGGCACGGGCTTTAGCCTGTGCGTTCTATAGAGCGGCACCCTACTTCTTAAGACTCTTGTACACCGCTTCGACGAAGTTCTCGCCGGAGCCGAAGCGGGGGTCAAAGTCGATCGTGAAATTAGCCTTCTTCACGTCTTCCAGTGACAATCCCCGCTTGATCGCATCCTGAACACGATCGCGAACGATCGTGACCATGTCGCGATACTCGAGCACGTCGTACTCGTCGCAGATTCGCCCGTGCCCCGGGATCACCATCGTCCCGCCCTCTTCTTCGTGCTTCGGGATTACGATGTCCATCAGGTTATTCAGGGCATCGATCTCGCCCTGAATGCTTCCGCCCTTCTCCACATCGATCACGGGATAGCCGGTCGTGCTGAAGATTTCTCCGGTCGCAACAACATCTGACCGGCGGAAGAAAACCATACTGTCGCCATCCGTGTGGGCCTTCGGCTGGTAGATTGCCGTGACCGGCTCCTCGTTGAAGAAGACCTCCTTCTGGCCCTTCGTGTAGGTGTCGGCTGGCCATGCGCCCGTTGGCGCAGCCGGCTGCTTACCCGTCGGCGCGCTCATGCGGTCGAGCACTTTCTCATGCGCGACGATCTGCGCCCCGACCCCCGCGTCGGCGATCTCACCAGTCACATTAGCTCCGGTGATCGTGACGCCGGCTTTGTGAATCGCCTCGTTGCCGCCCGGTATGATCGGCATCGATCGACGTATTCACGATGTACTGGATCGGCTTGTCTGAAATCTTGCGAATCGCGGCCAGCACCTTGTCGCTGTACTTGCCGTTCCCCGTGTCGACCACCAGCACTCCGAGATCGCCAACCTGCACAGCGATGTTCCCGCCCGCGCCGGCAATCATGTAGACGTTTCCCTGCACATGCAGGACGTCGAGATCGCCTGTCGGGGCCGCGGGCGGCGGAGCCGGGGCAGCTTTCGGCAGAGGCGCGAAAGATCCTTTTTTGATGTTCTGCTGGAACTCCGGATACATGCTTGCCGCGCCGCCCAGAGCCGCTTCCACCGGGACGTGAATCTTGCCAGCATGTTCGCCAACAAAGGGGTTCTTGCCCGGCAGGTAGTTGGGAACGTCGCCGCGCGGACGATCGGCCAGCTCATCGACATACTCACAGGGATAGAGCCAGTTCTGCCCCTCGGCCACGGTCAGCGTGAATGTCTGCTCGCGAACGAACGGTTCGGTGATCGTCATCGGATCGGTGATGATGGCGACGTGAGTCAGGTAATTGCCGTACCGCATGAAGTGCTCGACGAGCGTGGCTTCATCGCTCTCCATGAGTCCGTTGCGGCGCAGTTCACCGGTCTTCATGTGCGTGGTGTAGACCGTCAGCATGTCGCCCTCCCACTTGCCGGTGGAAAATCCCATCCAGGTGTGCGGCGCATTAGGCGAGGGATGAGGACGGCCGTCCATCCAGATCGTCCGGTTCTGCTCGTAGGTGCTGATGTACTGCTTGATCGCGACGACCTTCTGCGATTGCGGATCCTTTTCTTCCCAGATGCGCAGGTTCAGCGGCCCTCCATAGATGTAACCGACCAGGTGCACCTGGCATTGATGCTCCGGCACGGTCACGCGCGACGGGCTCCAGGCCAGGCCCCAGGCGCGGGCATTTTCGTTGATCGGCACGCCGTAAAATTCGGCGATCGCCGGATTGCCCACGAGTTCGTCATGCTGCGCGGGAGACCAGTTGCCGCTGAGATCGGTGCCCGGCGACGCGTTGAATGCACCGCCCCCGAATCCGCCCGACTGCCCGAAGGCGGCGATTGAGAAAACAGCGGAAAGCGCGAACATCATCAGACTCTTTGGCAACATGAAGCTCCTGTTCGATCGTGCTCTACAACTTATCATTAACAAGCCTCTCTGACAAAGCCCGCGCCTCCCTCAAAGGGACGGGTAAAGAACTATACTGGCCACAGAGACAACCCTGACCAGGAGATTATTATGCGTGCATGGACTGTCCTTCGAATCGTGGCGATACTCGCGTTGGCGATTAACGTAGCCAGCGCCCATCATCCCTTTTCGATTAACTACGACGCGACGAAGTTCGGAACGCTTACCGGCAAGGTCGCCGCAGTACAGTGGACCAATCCGCACGTGGTTCTTGCTTTGGACGTGGAGATTGACGGAAAGACAGAACGCTGGATGATCGAGGGAAACCCGCCGAACACACTGCGCAGACAAGGCTGGGAGAAGGACTCGCTCCGCGAGGGCAGCCGGATTACGATATCGGGGTGGCACGCACGCGACACCGCCCTGAAGATCTTCAGTGGACGTGAAGTGACCTTCGAGGACGGCACAACGCGAGTCTTTGGCAGGGAGCCGGGCCCGGGTCCCGACCGCTGGACGTGCGGCACTAACAAGGATTGCCCGAACTGGATTCCGTCGATCGTCAAGTAAGTGGCGTTTGAGCCTACTCGGTCGGCCATTCATGAAACGGACGCACCTCGACCGACGCCCGACAGGCGACGGCGGCCTTGCGCCCCCACGCCAGCGCCTCGTCCAGGTCAGCGGCTTCCAGCACCCAAAAACCGCCAATGTGTTCCTTGGCTCCGTGTACGGCCCGTCGGTGATGTGTACCTTACCGCCGGGCTGCAACCGTAACGACCTCGCGCTGCTTTCCGATTGCAGGCCGCCAACAAAAACCCTGACACCAGCAGCCATCATCTCTTCGTTGAGCACGTCTATTTCGCGGTGCATCGCTTCGTCCTCTGAGACGGCCGGGTCGTACTTCTCGGGGCGGTAAATAGCCACCAGATACTGTGTCATGATTTCTCCTTCACTGTAGCGTCGAATGGCTGGACCGGAATTCGACGAATCGTCCAGGAATATTTTCGGGCCGCTGGAATGCAGGGCCCTTGCAAAACTGCACCTGTCGACACGCGTTACTCTCATTCAAAGGAGGCCGTCAATATGAAGAATCTGTTCGATGCAACTGTAGCGAATCAGGTAAAGACCCGGTTGGGCAAATTGGAGCCGCAAAGCGAGAGGCGCTGGGGCAAGATGACGGCGGCGCAGATGCTGGCACATTGTTCCGTGAGTATGCAATGGGCGGTGGGAGAAGTGGTGCCCGAAAAGGGAGCGCTTCCAGCCCGTTTGATGGGGCGTATGGTGAAGCCGATGGTATTTCGGAACGAAGACCCGTTACGGAAGAATTCGCCGACGGCCAGGAGTCTCATTGTGGCGGACGAGCGGGATTTGGGCAAAGAGCGCGACCGGCTATCGGGATTGATCAACAAATTTGCGGCGGGAGGGCCGGCAGGGTGTACCAGGAATCCACACAGCTTCTTTGGGAAGATGACGCCGGAGGAGTGGGCGATATTAATGTACAAACATCTTGACCATCATTTGCGGCAATTCGGGGTCTGACCGCGAGCGTTTTGCTGTAGCATTGGCTCATGCCGCGCCGCACTACACTCGCCCTCGCCGCAGGATGCACCATTGCCCTGCTCTGCTTCGCGGCCGTGCCGGTTTTCGAAGTTGTTCCCCTCGAGACCGTTTCCGAGACCTCATCGAACGCCAGTATCGGTGACCTGAACGGCGATGGCAAACCTGACATCGTCCTCGTCAAAGGCCGGCACTGGCAATTGACAACCAAAATCCTGTTGGGAGACGGCAAGGGCCACTTCGCTCCCGGCCCTCCCTTACCGAGCAGCGCAACCAAAAGCTATTCCGGCTCGCTCGCCGACATGACAAAGAGCGGCCATCTCGACATCGTGCTGAGCAATGATTCCCCGGATCCGAAATTGGTCCTGGTCAACGACGGCAAAGGCAACTTCAAAGTCGGAGGGACCTATGGAGATCCCCGGTGGCCCACCCGCAACGCGGCGGTGGGCGATCTGAACGGCGATGGTTACCCGGATATCGCGGTGGCCAATCGCGGAAGCACCTCCTACGTCTGCTACAACGACGGAAAGCTGCACTTCCAGTGCAACCCGCTTCGCGATACGCCGAGCGCGGCGAGCATCGTGATTCGCGACATCGACGGCGACGGCTCAAATGACGTGATCTTCCCGTGCCGCGACACTTGCCAGAGCCGCGTTTTCTTCGGCCGCAATCTGGAGGGCGAAGGGCGGCCCTGGGGGCCCGCTAAGGCATCGATCCGCGCAATCGCCGTAGCCGATCTGGATGGCGACGGCCATCCCGATATTGCTGCGTGTCCGGAAGAACTCGGGTGCTTTGTCTACTTCAACGACGGGAAGGGCAACTTCGGGCCAGGCATCCAGTTCCAGAAGCGACAAGCACTGCCGTACTCGATGATATCGGCGGACCTGAACGGGGACGGCCACCCGGATCTCATCGTCGGCTATGTCAATGCCCCCGGCGTCATTTATTACAACGACGGGACGGGCAGGAAATTCGACGCACATCCCTTTGGCGACGGAAAAGGCGCAATATACGGAATGGCCGCGGGCGACCTCAACGGAGACGGCAGGCTCGATCTGGTGGCGGCACGCAGTGAAGCGCCTTCGTTCATCCTTTTCAACCGGGGATCGAAGTAGAGACGGCACCGCGCCGTTTGGCTTTGTCCCACGCGCACGAATTTGAAGGTTTGCGCGTTCCGACCTGCTTTAGCGTCAGCGTCTTGCCTTCAATCCTGAACTCCGGCACGAGGATGATCTCGCGCATCTTCAACAGTGAATGGTAACGTCCTTCATCATTCACTGCAAACAGAAAGGAAGTAAAATGTTTTGGTGAGCCGAAAGCAAATTCGGACGGCCCGCCTCAGGGATGTGTTTAGGCCTGACGTGCAGCGTCAACTCAACGCAAAGATCGCGCGGCTGTGTGTGCTCTATGAAGATTTGCGCGTGGAGGTGTACGGCATCGCTGCGCGCAGCATCCCTGCACTCGACACGCTGGATCTGGAGAAGGAAAACCGCCATACCCCGGAAAGGGTCGGCAGGTAGCCACGCCACGTTTCCAGAGCGTCCCGGCAAGACTTACTAATGTGTTGTGCCGCTGGCCTCGCGAAATAACAATCGGAATGGCGCGGACGGTCTGTGCCTGATGCTGTCCGTCATCGAGATTGGCTACAAGCGCCTCGATGTCAGCCTGATGGTCCGTGACGGTCTGAATACGGTTGGATCTGCCGGTCACCGTGAAGAAGCGCCCGTGATCGTATTTCCCACTTGCCGCATCTCGGCGCTTTGGCCCTGCACCAGATTTTCACGCCCGTTTCCGACGGCGATTCCTCGCTGTAGGTGTCCGAGAAACGCTCCAGAATACCTGCTGCCCATGGCGCGCATTCCGCCGCGTCACTGGGATAACAGTTATCCAGATCGATTCCACAGAAGGGATCATTGGCCGTGAAGACGAACCCGATACCCTCGGCAAAGCCCGGCAACCGGGACATCTTCACCGAGTATTCGAACCTGCTCCAGTGTTGCGGGTTCGTGCTGCTCGCCTTGTGGCCGGTACACGTGTGCGGCACCTTGGTGGGCTTCGCACTGTCCGCGCGCTGCTCGTAGCACCAGAGCACCCATTGCGGCAGGTCGATAAGTTCACGCGGAATGTTGTTCGGGTCTGGTACGCTGGGCATGTCAGTCGAGTTGGGTTCCTTTATGTGCGGCGCGTCCCTTCCCGTGGGGCGCGTCGCCTTTTGTTTTCAGCCTGCAGACAACGCGCGGCAGATCGTGACAATGCACTCTGCGTCGTCATCTTCGACAGCAACGCTGAGGTCCGCTATCAGGCGATTCCAACGCTGAACTGACGCTTCCGTCATCGCGAGAATCATCCTCACCATGTCGCCTCCATCCGGCTGATCGAAGCGTCGGGGAACGATGCGCACCATCGCTGGCATAATCATGCTGCCGTCCTGCGCTTCGGGGTGGCGCGCGGCAGGCCGAATACACGCTCGGCCTCTTCCTCACGCACGTAGCGCCGACTCCCCGCCTGTACCGCCGGCAACGCGCCTGTATCCGCCGCCCTGCGCACGAAGCAGAGGGGCAGGACGTATTTCACCGAAAGCTCGGTGAGCGAGAACAAGCCCGCTGCGAGCCGTTTCCGCTTGCCCTTGCGCATGCCGGTGGCAACCTTCGCCCGCCACTTCATGAACTCAGGAGAGCCGGGCGGCGGGCAGCGCCTGACTTTACCTTTTGATAGCTTTTGTGACATGGTAGTGTTTAACTATAGCTTGTCATTATAGTCATCGCTATAGTGACACCTAGGAAATATCTTGTCAAGACCGACGGAAACGAAAACGAAAACGAAAACGAAACCGAGACGCGCACCCCTGCAGCGCGCATTGATCGAACTGCGCCGCCGCACAGGACACACGCAGGAATCCTTCTCGCGGGAACTGGGCGTGTCTTTGCCGACGGTGGGGGCGTGGGAGGCCAATGGCCGTCTGCCGCTCGACATCATGCTCGCCCGCTTGGCGGATATCGCCCGCAAAAACGGACACGATGATCTGGCGACGATCTTTCACGGCGGGCTGCTGGAACTGCAAAAGGACCGGGCGCAGAAAGCCGCCGATATCTTCGATGAGATCGGGCGCTGGCACGAAATCATGAATCACCTGGCGGCGTTCCGTGTAGAGGTCGAGAACCTGTCGGACGAAAAACTCAA
This sequence comes from Terriglobia bacterium, assembly GCA_963809655.1. GTDB lineage: Bacteria > Acidobacteriota > Terriglobia > Bryobacterales > Bryobacteraceae > BOG-234. The sequence continues at coordinate 157,846 of CAWEKQ010000037.1, forward strand.
GGAGCGCATGATGAACCGGTTCATTGAATTCGAGAAAGTGCTGTCTGCCGTGCAGCGGTGGTCATGGAGGAACCGATGAAGCCCGCAGCCGCAATCTATTCCAGAATTTCGCTCGAAGACCAGTCGCGGTTTTCTTTGCTGAGCCAGCAGAGCGCCTGCCGGGAACTGGCCGCTTCGAAGGGTTTCGAGTCGCCCGCTGAGTTCGTCTTCGTGGACAACGGCGGTCTATCAACCGAGCTTGACAGGCCCGCACTGGCGGCGCTGCGCGAATGCGTACGCTCAGGGCTGGTCGGCCTGGTGGTGATTTACGATCTCGACCGGCTGGCACGGAATGTCGGTCACCAGCATTTGGTGATCGATGAGTTCCAGAAACGGGGTGTCCGGGTCGAGTTCGTCAACGCGCCCACCGAAGCGACGCCCGAAGGCAGGATGTATCTCACGATGCGTGGCATGTTCAGCGAATACGAAAGAGAAAAAATCCGCGAGCGAACCCGGCGCGGCAGCATTCAAAGAGCCAAAGAAGGCCGGGTCAATTGCGCGGTGCCTTTCGGGTATGCGTCGAACCCGGACGGTTCCGTATCGGTCGATCCCGCGCGCGCCGAAATCATCAAGAAGATTTTCGCGCTGATGATCGATGGCCTGTCCTCATCGGAGGTCGCCGTCAGGTTGAATGCAGACGGCGTTGGCGCGCCGAAGCGATCCAGCTGGAACCGAGCCGGGGTTCTCTGCATCGCGAAGCGCGAAGTCTATGCATCCGGCGAGCTGTTCTGGAACAAGAGCACTGCCGCGGAACCCACCAAAAGGCGGCGACCGCCGAAGCCAGGTAAGTCGAAGCTCACCTCGTCACGGCGGCGACCCGAGACTGAGTGGTTCAAGATCTCGGTACCAATCCTCATTACCCCGGCCATGTTCGACGCCTGCCAGCAGGTAATCCAGCGCAACCGCAGAGCGAAGTCCGGCAGGCCGTCGCCTGTAACGCATTTCCTTCTGACCGGCATCACGCGGTGCGCGGTATGCGGCAGCGCGGTGGTCGGCTCATCGGCAGGTTCAGGTCGGTGGTCGTATTACCGGTGTTCGGGTCGGGATCAGCGCGCCTGCACCACGCGGGGTGGTGTGCGTGCAGAGCCGCTTGAAGCGCAGGTCTGGTCCCTGCTGTGCGATTCGCTATGCGACCCGAAGACCACCATGGCGCTGTACAACCGACACCTTGCCAGTCAAACGAAGCCGGATCACGAGCGTGAACGGAAGACGCTTACCGCGCAGGCAGCGAAGATCGCCAAGAGCGAATTCAACTGCCGCAGATCAATGCTCGACCCCGATCTCGAGCGATTCGTATCAGGCTTTTCGGGATGAGCTGAAAATACTTCAGGCGCAGCGCCGCGATGTCGAGCGCCGTCTGGACGCAATTCAACCGGCACGGGCGCTCGCCGACCGGGCAGTGTTCAAAAACCTCTTCGACGGGATCACGCTCACTCTGCCGAAGGTCGAGGATCGGGCCGCGCAGAAGATTTTTCTGCAACGCTTCGTCCCGGAAATCCGCCTGGGCGAGGTGCTCGAAATCGATCTTATGCTCGACCCCGGCGACGACCCGGACGCCGGTACTTACCGAAACTGTAAACCCAGCCAATGCCCAGCGTTCTGCCGGTCCGCGCACCGAAGAAGGCAAACAAAAATCCAGCCTGAACGCCCAGCGCCACAATCTCACCGGGCAGGTCAGTGCCATGACGGCCGAAGACCGCATCGCGCACGACGCCTTCTCCGAAGCCCTGATCACAGCCATGGCCCCCGAAGGAGCGTTCGAACTCCAACTTGCCCAGCGCATCGCGACCGATTCCTGGCGCATCAACCGTGCCGGCGCCATCGAAGACAACATCTTCGCCCTCGGCCTCGGCGAACACGCCGACGACACCCTCGACCACCCCGAGATCCAAGCCGCCTTCGCCGCCGCCCGGACGTTCACAGCCGAAGCCAAAAGCTTCGAGCTTCTGACCCTCTACGAGCAGCGCATCAATCGCACGCTCCAGAAGAACCTCGCCCTGCTCCAGCAACTTCAGGCCGCCCGCAAAGCCGAGCGCAAAGCTGCCGCGAAGGAGCCAGACAAACCAATAAAAGCCAATAAAATTAATAACTTACCAGAGAGACCCATCCCAAATGGGTTTGTTTTTTCGAATGCCGCCGCAGGCACACAACTCCCTCCCGATCACGCGGAAAACCAGCCAGTACAACCCACGGCCCAAGCCGCCTGGCCATACTTGACATATACGCACTAAGATTTTATCATCTAAAAAGAATAAGATTTAGTGATCAACACTGAATCCAAATCCAACGAAAGGAATCTGAAACAACATGAGCACATCTCTCAGCACACTTCTTAGTCCAACCGACCCCTTCCACGGTCTGCGTTTGTTCGAGGACGCCGTCACCCGTTTGATGAGCGAGCCTCGCGGCAGCCGCCCGTGGTCCCCCGCGGTGGACATCCTCGAAACCGAAGATGCCCTGACCGTCAAGGCCGATCTTCCCGACGTGAAGATCGAAGACATCGACATTCGCGTCGAAAACCAGACCCTGACCATCAAAGGACACAGGAAATTCGAGAAAGACGAGGCCGTGAAGGGCTACCACCGGATCGAAAGAGGCTACGGTGAATTCGTTCGGAGTTTTGCCGTACCTTCGACGGTCGACACGGACAAGGTAGGGGCGGATTATAAGAATGGGGTTTTGACCGTCACACTGCCCCGGAAAGAGTCGGCAAAGCCACGCCAGGTCAAAGTCAGCGTTACCGACGGAACGAAACAGTAGTCTACAAAACACGCTGGGGACGCGGCATGGAAATCGCGTCCCCCAGAGGCGTAAATACGAAGGGTAAATAAAATGCCATTCCGATTTGACAAACTCACCCAGAAGGCACAGGAGGCCGTCCAGCAGGCGCAGGAACTCGCTGGCGAGAACGGGCATCAGGCGGTGCATCCGCTGCATTTGCTGATCGCGCTCGGGCGCGAGCGCGAAGGCATCGTGCGGCCGGTACTCGAGAAATGCGGAATTCAGCCGGACGCATTCCTTGCCGAGGCCGAAAAACAGCTGGCGTCGATCCCCAAGGTCGGGGGCCAGCAGCCGGGGATGTATATTTCGCCGGCGCTGAATCAGGTGCTCGAAGCTTCTTTCAAGGAAGCCGAGAACTTCAAGGATGAGTATGTCTCGACCGAGCATATCCTGCTCGCAATATCAGATCAGAAGTACGATCCCGCAGGGAGTTTACTGAACAAACAGGGCGCGACTCACGACGCGATTCTCAAGGCTCTCGTGGCGGTGCGCGGCACGCAGCGCGTGACGGATCAGAATCCGGAATCGAAGTATCAGGCGCTCGAACGCTACGCCCTCGATTTGACCGAACAAGCCCGCCGCGGCAAGCTCGATCCGGTGATCGGCCGCGACGAAGAGATTCGCCGCGTGATGCAGGTCCTGAGCCGCCGGACGAAGAACAATCCGGTGCTGATCGGCGAGCCCGGCGTGGGCAAAACCGCCATCGTCGAAGGCCTCGCGCAGCGGGTCGTCAAAGGCGACGTGCCGGATCAGCTTCGCAACAAGAAGCTGGTGGCGATCGACCTCGGCCAGATGGTCGCGGGCACCAAGTTCCGCGGCGAATTCGAAGACCGCCTCAAGGCCGTGCTCAAAGAAATCACGGAATCGAACGGCGAGATCATCTGCTTCATCGACGAACTGCATACGCTGGTGGGAGCCGGCGGGGCGGAGGGCGCAATCGACGCCGCCAACATGCTGAAGCCGGCACTGGCGCGCGGCGAACTGCGCTGCATCGGCGCCACCACGCTCACGGAGTACCGCAAGCACATCGAGAAAGACGCCGCCCTCGCGCGCCGTTTCCAGAAAGTGCTGGTGGGCGAGCCCACGGTCGATGACACGATCGCGATTCTGCGCGGGCTCAAGGAGAAGTTCGAGATCCACCACGCCGTGCGCATCAAGGATTCCGCGATCGTCGCGGCGGCGGTGTTATCGCATCGCTACATTACGGACCGCTTCCTGCCGGACAAGGCGATCGATCTGGTCGATGAGGCCGGATCCGCGCTGAAGATCCAGATCGGCAGCATGCCGATCGAGATCGACAACATCGAACGGCGGATTTCCCACCTCGAAATCGAGCGTCAGGCGCTGAATCGCGAGAAGGATTCCGCGTCGAAGGAAAGGCTGCGCCATATCGAGGACGAACTGGAGCGGCTGCGCGGCGAAGCGGCCGGCCTGAAAGAGCGCTGGACCCGCGAAAAGAGCTCGATCACGCGCGTGCAGCAGCTCAAAGAAGAGCTCGAACAGACGCGCGCCGAAGAAGAGCGAGCGACCCGTACCGGCGACTGGGAGAAAGCCGCCCAGCTCAAGTACGGCAAGCTGGCCGAAATCGAGCGCAGCATCGAAACGGCGAATCACGAGCTCGAATCGATCAAATCCGGCACTCCTCTGCTCAAGGAAGAGATCGACGAGGAAGACATCGCGCGGATTGTCGCGAAGTGGACCGGCATTCCGGTGGCGCGCATGCTCGAAGGCGAAGTGCAGAAACTCATCCATATGGAAGGGCGGCTGCATGAGCGGGTTGTAGGCCAGGACGAAGCAGTGTCGCTGGTCGCCAACGCGATTCGCCGCAATCGCGCCGGTCTGAGCGATCCGAACCGGCCGATCGGCAGCTTTATCTTCCTCGGGCCGACGGGTGTCGGTAAGACGGAACTGGCGAAGGCGCTCGCGGAGTTCATGTTCGACGACGATAAAGCGCTGGTTCGCGTCGATATGTCCGAATACATGGAGAAGCATTCCGTGTCGCGGATGATCGGCGCGCCTCCCGGATACGTCGGCTACGACGAAGGCGGTCAGCTGACCGAGCATGTCCGGCGGCGGCCGTATTCGGTGGTGCTCTTCGACGAAATCGAAAAGGGGCATCCGGATGTCTTCAATGCGCTGCTGCAGATTCTCGACGACGGGCGTTTGACCGACGGTCAGGGCCGCACGGTGGATTTCAAGAACACCGTGATCATCATGACGTCGAACGTGGGAAGCACGATCATCCACGATGCGACGCCGATGGGATTCTCCGTCAACCAGAAGGGAAAGAGCGGCCAGGAGGAGGTGCGGAAGCGCCTGCTCGATGTGCTGCGGCAGACCTTCCGGCCCGAATTCCTGAACCGTGTGGACGACATCATCGTGTTCAACACGCTTTCGAAGGAGCATATTTCGGTGATCATCGACCTGCAGCTCAAGCGGGTGGAAAAACTGCTCGCCGACCGGGGACTGAAGCTCGAAATCACCCCCGGCGCGAAGGAAGTCATCATGGCGGAAGGCTACGATCCCGCGTATGGAGCGCGTCCGCTCAGACGGGCGATCCAGCGGCTCGTGCAGGATCCGCTGTCACTGCGGCTTCTCGCGGGCGAGTACCTTGCGGGCGAAACTGTCATCGTTGACCGCGGAGGAAGACGCAGGCAAGCTCAAGTTCGAGAAATTGCCTGCGCCCGAACTCGTCGAGGTGTAAGTAAGCGCCGCGAGGGAGCGAAACAAAAAACACAGTAGGGTAGACTGGATTGAAGTTCCAACCAGGGGCCGAGCGGCCCCTGGTTCAAAAACCAACTAGCCCGATTCGGACGGATTCAGCGCTGTTTTCTTGCGCTTGCAGGACGCCGTCGTATAGGCTAGAAGGCTTCGGGTCTCAGGTTCCAAGCCGTTGACCCCATCAGGGAGGAAAGTCTACTTGTACTCGTATCTTCGCCGATTCGTCGGCCGCCGCGGAAGCCTTGTCGCGCTTCTGCCTGTTCTTATCGCCATCGCCGTGCTGTTAATCGCTCCGGCGCATGGTTTCGCGCAAAACCCGCCCCCTCAGGGTGGTGGCGAAGCGCACCTGATCCTGCCGGACCTGAGCCAGGCCACATTCATGGGCATCAACGGCCGCACCTTGCTGATGTATGGATTGGGCGTTTGCGCGCTCGGCCTGCTGTTCGGACTGATGACTTACAAGGAGCTCCGCGATCTGCCGGTCCATCAGACGATGCGCGAGGTGTCGGAACTGATCTGGGAGACGTGCAAAACCTATCTGTTTACGCAGGGAAAATTCCTCCTCATTCTGGAGATTTTCATCGGCGTCATCATTCTTTTCTACTTCGGCTACTTTGAGCACCTCGCTGCGGACCGGGTCATCGTCATCCTGCTGTTCAGCCTGCTCGGTATCGCCGGGAGTTACAGCGTGGCGTGGTACGGGATTCGCGTAAACACCTTCGCGAACTCGCGGACGGCCTTTGCGAGTCTTCGCGGCTTCCCGTATCCCTGCTATCAGATTCCGCTGCGCGCGGGCATGTCGATCGGCATGGTGCTGATCTCGATCGAACTGCTGATCATGCTCTGTATCCTGCTCTTCATTCCGGCCGACTACGCGGGCAACTGCTTCATCGGCTTCGCCATCGGCGAATCGCTGGGCGCGGCGGCATTGCGCGTGGCGGGCGGTATCTTCACCAAGATCGCCGACATCGGCTCGGATCTGATGAAGATCGCGTTCAAGATCAAAGAGGACGACGCGCGCAACCCCGGCGTGATCGCGGATTGCACCGGCGACAACGCGGGCGATTCCGTGGGACCGAGCGCGGATGGCTTCGAAACCTACGGCGTGACCGGCGTCGCGCTGATTTCGTTTATCCTGCTGGCGGTTTCGAATCCGCTGGTGCAGGTTCAGCTGCTGGTCTGGATCTTCGTCATGCGCATCATGATGGTGATTTCTTCGGGGATCTCGTATTACATCAACGAAGCCATCGCGAAGGCGCGCTATTCGATGCTGCCGAAGTTCAACTACGAAGCGCCGCTGACCTTCCTCGTCTGGCTCACTTCGATTGTTTCGATCATTGCCACCTACATCGTTTCTTACTTCATGATTCCCGATCTGGGCGGCGATACCACGCTCTGGTGGAAACTCTCCAGCGTGATCACGTGCGGCACACTGGCTGGCGCTTTGATTCCCGAACTGGTCAAGATCTTCACTTCGACGGAATCCACTCACGTGCGGGAAGTGGTTACTTCATCGCGCGAAGGCGGCGCGTCGCTCAATATTCTCTCCGGCCTGGTCGCGGGCAACTTCAGCGCGTTCTGGCTGGGCTTCGCCATGCTGCTGCTCATGGGCGCGGCTTACGGACTCAGCACGCTCGGTCTGGCCGGCCTGATGGTGGCGCCCGCGGTGTTTGCTTTCGGTCTGGTGGCGTTCGGATTCCTCGGTATGGGTCCGGTTACCATCGCGGTCGACTCCTATGGACCGGTGACTGACAACGCGCAGTCGGTTTACGAATTGTCACTGATCGAGAACGTTCCGAACATCAAACAGGAACTGAAGGCGAAGTGGGGCATCGATGTCAATTTCGAGCGCGCCAAGGAAAATCTGGAAGAGAACGATGGCGCGGGGAATACGTTCAAGGCAACTGCGAAACCGGTGTTGATCGGTACCGCGGTGGTCGGCGCGACGACGATGATTTTCTCGATTATCGTGCTGCTTACCAACGGGCTGACGACCAATCTGGACAATCTCTCGATTCTGCATCCGCCGTTTTTGCTCGGTCTGCTGGCTGGTGGCTCGATCATCTACTGGTTCACCGGCGCTTCCATGCAGGCTGTGACGACCGGCGCTTACCGGGCGGTCGAGTACATCAAGAAGAACATCCGGCTCGAAGGTGTGACCAAGGCATCGGTGGCGGATAGCAAGGCCGTTGTCGAAATCTGTACGCAGTACGCGCAGAAGGGTATGTTCAATATCTTTCTCGCGGTGTTTTTTGCGACTCTGGCGTTTGCATTCGCCGACCCGTTCCTGTTCATCGGGTACCTGATTTCGATCGCGCTGTTCGGTCTTTATCAGGCGATCTTCATGGCCAATGCCGGCGGCGCATGGGATAACGCGAAGAAGATCGTCGAGACGGAACTGAAGCAAAAGGGCACGGAGTTGCACGATGCGACCGTGGTCGGCGATACCGTAGGCGATCCGTTCAAGGACACGTCTTCGGTGGCGCTGAACCCGATCATCAAATTCACCACGTTGTTCGGATTGCTGGCGGTGGAGTTGGCCGTTTCGCTTACCGATCAACAGGGACCGATGCTGGGCCATGTGCTTTCGGGCGTGTTCCTGCTGGTCGCGCTGGTGTTCATCTGGCGGTCGTTCTATAAAATGCGCATCGAGCGCGAAGGGTAGTTGGTTTTCTTCCCCAACTCTGCGCGCTGCAGCGAGGGCGCGCAGATTGGGGGTATAGTGACACTTGTGGTGTACCGATAGCCAATCGGTTATTCGGTTGTCAAAGAACGATCCTTCCGTTTTTCGCTTCAAAACCCTGCGAGATTTAATCCGCCGCACAACCCTTTTCGGGCTGTGCGGCAGACTCGCGAACATGGGGCGCCCCACCATCTGATTCGCTCAGACCAGCGCCGGTTTGGTTTCTCCGCCGGAACGGGGGCCGAGTCAATGTCGGGATCGCCTACCGCCTATTCTTTGACGTTGTCCCGCTCAGAGCCTCGAGGACTGAAGGGCTTAGTGGTCAGTACATGATAGGTACGACTGACTCTTACGATGGCAAAGTAGCACGCGGGATATTGAGATCGGCTTGGACAGACTCTGAAAATAGCGCGTAACCTGCTGGGAAAAAGGCACTTAAAATTCTTATGACTGTCTGTGACCGGCCGTTGGCTGTCCACAAATGGGAGATGAAATTGGCGGAGTTTTGCTGACGTGGACGGAAATGCTCGCGTCCGGCGCTGGCGCGCTCCGGAGCGAGGTCCCGAAGCGATCCTCCGAGTATCTGACGATCCGCGCAGCGCGCGGAGGACGCTTCCCACAACGCCGTTTCCGGACCGCATGCCTGATTCCCGGTTGGCGTCCGCCTTGTACGAGTCGTGGACGAACCGCCCGGAGCAGCCTTCCGGTACCGCACTTTCCGAGCGGAATGCTGGTAGCGTGCGTTCCGGCTAACTTCCGAGTAGTGGCCTAAATCGGCTAGCGCTCGGATAAAACTATGATTAGCGATATCGCCGCAGGAGCGTTGCGATGGCACGATGGCCCTTCTGCTTCGCCCACACGGGAAGTCTTGCCCAACGCGCGGTATCCGGTCAGTGAATTAACCTTGTCGAGATGCGTGTCGAGCCACTCGAGCAAATGGCGCGCTAAGCCCGCGCGGTTCTGGAAAGTCATGCGACGTTTCGAGATATATCTATGGTGGGCCATCCGGAAGCCGACCGGGGCTCCGATATCTGGCGGCCGTACTGACCAAAAGTAGCGGCCGCCATCTGAAATTCCTGGAGATTGGGTGCGAATTGCTGCTTTAGGTCACAGCAGGCCCGTACTCCCGACATTTTAGTGTCGCACTCCGAGCCGGCGCCGAAGCAGTTCGCGGGCGCCATCGGTGAGAGGTACGGTTCGCGATTCCGGTCTGGCAGACGAAGCGTGATCTTCGTCTTCTGCACCATCATTCGGCACAGCCAGACAAGCGTGGAGCTCTCCGGCGCCAGTGACGCCCTGGCACACGATCTCTCCGGATTCGTTAATCGAGGAAGCGCCTGTCAGGTGCACAAACGGTCCGGGATCACGGACGAAATCGTTGAGATCCTTCGGCTCTTTGCCCTGCCATAGAAGAGCGCGGCCGAAGTACGGATTGGCGGGTTCGATGCTGAAGCCAACAATCTCGCCTCGATCATTGATAGTGTGGCAACAGCCGGGCACGGTCGCGACCGCCCCGGGAAAAGCGCCATAGTCCGCCATGCCGGTCTGCCTGGTCCACAGGAAGGCGTGAATCGTGCCGTCGCTGGGTGATGGCGATGTCCCGACCACTTCACCTGGTTGTTGATACTGCTGGCGATGTTACTTGGGCCGCCGAGACTGCCGAGGTCGGTGACGGAGCCATCCCTCTCCCACAGCACCGCGTGCGACGCTGTGGTGTTGCTGATAGCGAACGGCGGCAAACCCGTGGTCGAGCACAGACCCGACTCGCCGACGACCTGGCCATGGTCGTTAATTGTGAACGCATACGCGACCGTGTCGCCCTTCGATACGAGCGGCGAGAGTACTTTCTGGATCGCGCCGTTTGGCCCCCAGATTACAGGTTGAAAGCGGTAGACCTGAAAAGGCGTCACCGTCGAGCAGCTCGGATCGGAAGTGCCATTCTCGGCAACCCCGCTGATCTGTCCAGGATTGTTGACCCAGAAAACATTGGCGTTGTTGCCGCCCGGCAGGTTGGGAAGCACCCTCATCAACCCGTTTCTCCAGATGACCGCGCGGGTCACACGATGCGTCGGGATTGGGCGGATCGAACTGACCGAAGTCTTCACCGTGCGGATCCAGCGTGGCAATTTCAGACGCCCATGGCTACCTCGCCGCCCGCTCCCGACTGCCGCTGCATCGCTGTTGCAGGTCGGGCAGGCCGGGAAGAATGGCGGCCCGAGCACACCCAGGTCTTTTATACCTTTCTGCCTGCTCCACAGAAAGGCGGTTGCGGCGAATCCATCCGTCTGAGCGGACGTGGCAGCCTGCCCGGCAACGTCGCCGGCGTTGTTGATACCGAAGCCGATGCTATACGCACCGCCCAGGGCGCCCAGATCGATCACCTTATAGTGCGGCTGCTGCTGTGCCATGGCAAGTGCCGCAGTCAAGCTGCCCGCGGCGATCAAAGTCAGGATCGTTTTCATGTGTTCCTCCATCTCAAGTAGGCGGAGAATCCTGCGAAAGTTGCTAACGGAGAACGACGGAAAATTTCCCGGACTTTGACCGGCGGTATAATCGATCGATTCGGATGCAAGGCGCGGTAATGCCCAGCGAGCAGAATACAAACGAGATAAGCGGGCTGCTCCGCGCCTGGAGCGGTGGAAACCAGAGCGCGCTCGACGGGCTGACCCCTATCGTTCATGAAGAGCTTCGCCGTCTGGCTCACCACTACATGCAGCGCGAGCGTCCAGGCCACACGCTTCAGACGACTGCCCTGGTAAATGAAGCCTGGATTCGTCTGGTGGATTACAAGCGCATGCGATGGCAGGATCGGGCCCATTTCTTCGCCGTTTCGGCCCAGGTGATGAGGCGGATACTGGTCGACCATGCTCGCAGCCACAACATAAAGCGCGGGGCCGGCGTGCCGCATGTCGCGCTCGACGATGTCGCTGTCGTGAGTCCCGATCGCACCGGCGATCTGGTGGCGCTCGATGATGCGATGAATGCACTCGCCCGTCTCGATCCGCGTAAGGTGCAAATCATCGAGATGCGCTTTTTTGGCGGGCTCAGCGTTGAGGAGACGGCCGAAGTGCTCAAAGTATCGCCAGCCACGGTGAGGCGCGACTGGAGCATTGCCAAGTTATGGCTTTATCGCGAACTCGGGGGCGGGACGGGCGATGGATTCGGAACAGTGGAAGCAACTCGATAAACTGCTGCACGCAGCATTGCAGCGGCCACCCGGGGAACGCGACGCCTATCTGGCAGAAGCGTGTGCAGGCAACGAACTGCTGGAGCGCGAAGCACGCTCCCTGCTGACGCTGGAACAACAGGCAGAAGGGTTCCTGGAGAGACCGGCGATCGAAATAGCGGCGCAATTTGCCGGTCGGGAGCAGAGTGACGGCGGCCAGGAAGTCTGACCTGTTCCGCACCGGCGCGATCATATCGCATTACCGAATCGCGGGAAAACTCGGCGGTGGCGGAATGGGCGTGGTCTACAAGGCCGAGGACCTTGAATTGGGCCGCTCCGTGGCTCTGAAGTTCCTGCCGGACGAGTTGGCCCGGGATCCGCAGTCGATCGAGCGATTTCGCCGGGAGGCGCGCGCCGCCTCGTCCCTGAACCATCCCAATATTTGCACGATCTACGAGATCGAGCGGCACGAGAACCGCTCCTTCATTGCGATGGAGTTCCTGGATGGAACTACGCTGAAGCATCGCATCCTGGGACCTGTCTCAATCGACACACTGCTTCCGCTCGCCATCGAGATCGTCGACGGTCTGGATGCGGCCCATTCCGCCGGAATTACCCACCGTGACATCAAGCCTGCGAACCTCTTCGTGACTACGCGAGGGCACGCCAAGATTCTCGATTTCGGTTTGGCGAAAGTCGGCTCCCTCGACTATCCGTCAAACGTTGATCTGATGGCATTGCCCACTCGCACGATCGGAGAGCAACTGACCGCCGCAGGCAACGTGCTGGGAACCGTGTCGCACATGTCGCCGGAACAGATCCGAGGCGAGCGCCTCGACCCGCGGACGGACCTGTTTTCGTTCGGTATTGTCCTTTATGAAATGGCCACGGCGAAGCTGCCATTTGAAGGCGAAACACAGGGGAGCGTATTCGATTCCATTCTGAATCGCGCTCCGGCCTCTCTCCATGAACTAAACCCGGGATTGCCCGTTGAACTCGAGCGCATCATCGGCAAGTGCCTTGAGAAGGATCGCGAATCGCGATACCAGCATGCCTCCGAAATTCGGGCGGATCTCCAGCAGTTGAAGCAGGATATAGACTCCGCACACGCTCATTACGGATGCGCGGCGCGGAACGCGGGTTTCGAAGCGGTGGGGGACCGCGCTGATCGCGACTGTCGCAATAGCCGGATTGGGCATCGCAGGCTTCTTATACATTCGCCGCGCGCCCAAAGTCACAGCCCCCAAACTCACAGACAAAGACACGATTGTTCTCGCAGATTTCACGAATAAGACAGACGATGCCGACTTTGACGAAACGCTCCACCAGGGGTTGGCGGTGGAACTGGGGCAGTCGCCGTTCCTGAGCCTCATCCCGGACCAGCGCGTACGCGCAACCCTTCACCTGATGGGCCGCCCTGAAAACACGCCAGTAATCGGAGACGTGGCGCGCGAGATCTGCGAACGCACGTTCAGCGCTGCCGTCGTGCAGGGGTCGATTTCCCGGCTCGGCAGCCAGTACGTTTTGGGATTGCGCGCCACCAGTTGCCGTAACGGAGAGGTGCTCTTTGATGAGCAGCTTCAGCCCGCCAAGAAGGACGAGGTGCTGAACTCCTTAAGCCAGGTGGCCGGAAAGTTCAGAACCAAAGCAGGCGAATCGCTCGCCACCGTCAAAGAGCACTCGACTCCGCTGATCGAGGCTACGACGCCATCACTCGAGGCGTGGAAGCTCTATTGCGACGCCTTTAAAGTAGCTGTTACGGAGAACAACGCCGGCGCAATTCCTCTTCTTCAGCGCGCTGTTCAAATCGATCCCAAATTCGCGATGGCGTATGCATTCCTGGCGCGCACCTACGCCGATAGCTGGCAGCCTGTCCTTGCGGCGCAGAATATCCGCAAAGCCTGGGAACTGCGCGACCGTGCCAGTGACACCGAACGTTTCTTTATCACGGTTAACTACCATCAGCAGCTCACGGGGAACCTGGAAGAGGCGGAGCGGACTGGTGAGTTATGGAGCGCGACTTATCCCCGTGACCTGGACGCCTAGACGTTACTATCGGTGATTTATCGTGAATCTTGGTAAGTATCAGAGGTCGGCGGACGTAGCGAAAAAGGCGGTGGCGATGAACCCCGACTTCCCGCCGGGCCCCGCAAATCTGGCCTGGACCTGGCTGTTCCTGGAACACTATCCGGATGCCGGGAAAACGGTTCAGCAGGCTGTCGAACGCCGGCTCAACTTTCCCGACCTTATCATCCTGCCGTATGTGATCGCTTTTTATAAGGGTGACCAGGCGGGAATGGAACGCGCCGCGGCGCGGGGAAAGGACAACCCGGAATCAGCGGACTGGATAACCAACACGGAGGCATTTGTTCTGGCGTATTCGGGTCACTTGCAGCGAGCAGAGAACGATGACGAGTCGCGCCGTCGATATGGCGAGGCAGGCACATCAGCCGGAAAGAGCGGCGATGTACGAAGCTGGTGCTGCCGTACGGGAGTCATTCTTCGGAAATGCTTCAGAGGCCCGTCAGAGAGCCAGGGCTGCGCTGGAGCTCTCCAAAGGCCGCGATGTGGAGTATGGCGCGGCCTTCGCATTGGCCGTTTCCGGCGATGATGCGGGTTCACAGTCCCTTGCGGACGATCTCGAGAGGCGGTTTCCCGAGGATACGTGCGTCCGGTTCACGTATCTCCCGATTATCCGCTCGCTCCTGGCCCTGAACCAGAAGGATTCTTCCAGCGCCCTCGAATACCTGGAGGTCGCTGCGCCTTACGATCTTGCGATACCCGGCAGTTGGTTTGGCTTCTTCGGGAATCTCTACGCACCTTACGTGCGTGGGCAGGCCTTTCTGGCTGCGCACCGGTACACTGAGGCCACCGCCGAGTTTCAGAAGATACTCGACCACCCTGGCATCGTCTTCACCGATCCGGTGCGCGCAGTGACACTCTTGCAACTTGGTCGTGCGCTCGCATCCGCAGGAGATAGGATGAAGGCAAGGGCTGCGTACCGGAATTTTCTGACTCTTTGGAAAGAAGCAGACTCCGATATTCCCCTTTTGAAGCGGGCTAAGGCAGAGTTCGCATTGCTCTTTTGAGTTGATTTCAAAGACCCTCGCGGTGGGCTTCGACGAAGGTGCGTGGCATATTGAGCCACGGAAAAGAGTGGAGAGCCCGCGAACGGTCAGCAACCCGGAAGCGGGCTTGGTAAACGGCACTACCGGCTAAATCCAGCTTCACTTTGCCGCTATAACGCGCATACTGAAAAAAAGCACGCAGAGCGGTGGTCAGAAGCTTCGATCGCTTCGCGTGCAAGCGCCGCGCCTGGCGCTCTACAAATCTCACGACGTCGCGCGCACACAGCCGGGACCAGGCGACGGCGCCATCCCCGAAACAGTCCTCGATGAAACTACGGACAAACGGAACGTAGTTGATGATTGTTGCTTTCGAAAGGCCACGCGCCTCCCGGAGATGATGTTCGTAAGCTCGCGCGCACTGCTCTGCTGGGGTCGCTGGATATCGCGCGACTTTTTGGACGGGAATCGCGCCTTGACATCGCAGAAATTCCAGCAAGTGTTTCAGCGCGGCAGGGTCGCCACGCGACGGTCGCACCTGCCGACCGCGATATCGCAAGTACCGGGTAGCAAGATCGGAGGAGATACCGCGCAACACCAACTGTTGGTTCTTGAGCCATGCGCTGAAACACGCGGCGATCAGAACCTGCCGGTGAATCGATTGTGGGGCGTATCCCCGCTCTCGTAATGACGTTGCAAACGGCCCGATGTACGCCGCAATAGGCCCTTCCGGCGCTCGGGAAAGAACTACACTGCTGTCGATGACACACTTCACTGTGGACTCCTTTTCTCAGCACACGGCTGATGCGGAGTCAATACTATGTCGGCACTGATTGTAGAAATCGTCCGATTACAGGGCGTCAGGGTTCACTACACGAGACATAGTCCGGAAGGGTAGATAGTGCCGGAAGACATGCGGGCTGACGCGCTTGTCAATCCCGGCGCGCCGCGCCGCTGTGCTGATCGCGTGGCGGATGCTTTTCGGCTCAAGCTGCTGGCCCGGCCGCATGGCAGACGGGAAGAGCCAGTCTTTTGGCCTGAGTTGCCGCCAGTAGACTTTCAGCCGTGCGAGCAGGACCGGCGAGAGTCCGATGTCACGGGGAACGCCGCCTTTGGCGATGCGGACGTGAATCACCATGCGCCGGCTGAGATCGCTGACCTTGAGATTCCGCAGTTCGTCGGCGCGGAGACCGGTGGCGTAGAAGGTGGCGATCATCGTCCAGTGCTTCAGGTTCTTCGTGCGGTCGAGAATCCTGGTAATCTCTTCCGCGCTCAGCACAGTAGGCAGACCAGGGCGTCTTCGAGTCCTCGGGACCTGCTCGTCGAACCACTGCCGGCCCAGCGTTTTGACGTAGAGAAACCGGAGCGCCGCCCGGTGAATCTGCACGGTGTTGGGTGCTGCGTTCCGGTCCTTAACCAGATGCAGCAGATACTCGCGGATCTGCTCTCGCCCCAGTCGGTCCGGGCTCCTGCGAAAATAACGGGCGAAACTCGTCACCGCCTCGAGATAACGTTCAACAGTGTTGTCAGCGTAGTTGCGAAGTCGAAGTTCATCGATCATTCGCTGTCGTAGTGGGGTCATTCCAACGAACTCCTTCGTTTGTAGGTCTACCTCAACCGACGCGAAATACTACGGGCACGCCCTGCCGCTTGCGGCTTTGTTCATGTCGCAATCTGGGAAGCGTCGAACCGCGCTCTGGGCGAATTACCCGACACTCGGAGAGAGTCCTCCGCGGATCGGGTGCCGACGCCTGGCGATAACGATCCTTCTTGCGCGCAACTTATTCCGGCTCCCGAAAAGGCGTTCGAGGAGCCATTGAGGAGGACACTCACCGTCCCGTGGTAGACAGGATATGCATGCGCAGGTTTGCGGGAAGCACCGTGCTCTTACGGCCAGTTGAACTGGAACGATTCGCCGAGATAGACGCGCTTCACTTCCGGATCTTGCGCCAGCATGTCGGGGCTGCCGGTTCGGAAGATCTTGCCCGCGTTAATGATGTACGCGCGATCGGTCACGCTCAGCGTTTCGCGGACGTTATGGTCCGTGACCAGAATCCCCAAACCATCGCGCTTCAGATCCAGAATGATTCGCTGGAGTTCCAGCACCTGAATCGGGTCGATACCGGAAAATGGCTCGTCGAGCAGCAGGAAACTGGGGTCGATCGCGAGCGAACGAGCGATCTCGACGCGCCGACGCTCACCGCCCGAAAGCACAAAGCCCTTGCTCCGCCGCACCGTTCCCAGACCCATCTGATCGATAAGATGGTTCATCTTGTCCCGCCGCTCGGTGTTGGTCATGCGGCGGGTCTGCAGGATCGCCATCAGGTTCTCTTCCACCGTCAGCTTGCGAAACACCGACGCTTCCTGCGGCAGATAGCTGATGCCCTTGTGCGCGCGCTGGAACATGGGCATGCCGGTGAGATCGATACCATCGAGCACAACCTTACCCGAATCGGGACTGATCAACCCGACGACCATGTAAAACGAAGTGGTCTTCCCCGCTCCGTTGGGTCCGAGCAGGCCGACGATTTCCCCTTCGCTCACATGAACGGAAACGTCGTCGACGACGCGCCGGCCGCTATAGGACTTGGAAATTTCAATCGTCTCGAGCGTCTTCGGCGTCTTCATCGGGTCTTCTTACGCAGGTGACTCTGAACCTGGACCTTTTTTTCCGGCGCGCCATCTACCTCGAGGCGATTCGGGTCGGTGTAGTACGTGAGCTTATCTCCCTTTGTATTACCCCGTTTCGAGTCGTTGAGTTTCGGCTCACCGCCGGTCAGAATGATCTTTCCTTCGTCCGTGTAGTACTCGGCGTGTTCGCTGTTGCCGACGCGCTGGCGATGGTCGGCCGGAACGAACTCCACGATTTCGACCTTGCCATCGGCCAGGGCGTGATTGATGCGCGAATCGGAGTCGGAATCATCGGGATTCAGGTAGGCCTTAAGAGTCGCGCTCTTCACGGTCAAGGTGGGGCGCCAGAAGTCGGCGCCACCGTTGTAAGTCGCCAGCCGGTCCGGGTCCGTATAGACCATGTGCGGCGCCTTCACGATGGTGAATACAGGCTGAACGGGCTTGGCGGGCACAGGCATCGTCGGCCTTCGGTTTGTCCTGAAACTCGGTGGTCACGTGGCCGTCGGCGACGAGCGATTTCTTGTCCCGGTCGATATCGATGCGGTCGCCCTGTATGCGGTTCGAGGTCTGCCAGACCACGGCGTTGCCGGTGTAGTGGATCTGTTTGTTGCGGTTGGCCGATGTGACGCGGTCCGCCGTGCCCATCGTGGGCTCGTCCTTATCGAGCATCGTGGATTCGCTCTTGCTTTGTTCCGGAAGCCGGGTGGTGGAGACATGGCCGCGGGCGTCGAAGTCCCCGGTGGCCTGCTGCATCTGGATGTGGTCGGCGGTGGTTGAGCCCGAAGCGTCCGAAATGCGCGAATTCCGGTCAAGATCCATCACGTTGGTATCGTTTTGAAGGATTGCGACGTCCGACTGCGCCTTGCGGTCGCCCTCAGTGTAATGGAAGTCGTCCTGCTGCCGCATGAGCGTCAACTGGCCCTTGTCATCGAACGCCGCCTCGACGGTTTTACTCGACGTGAAGGCTGTGGCGAGGCCTTGTTTCTTCTTCTGGCGTTCCTCTTCGGACGGGTATGTCTCGGTGGAGGCCGGCGTTGACACGAACGCAGTCCTGAAAGACTGGATCTCGTTCCGGTCACCGTAGTTGATCACCATGCGGTCGGCCTTCAGCACGCGCCGGTGCCGCGCCGCCTGGAGCGGCAGGAATTCGAGCGTGCCTGGAGTCTGTGTGTTCACGCGTTCGAGTTCCTTGCCGCCGGGCTTCATTTTCAGATCGAGGACATCCGCCCGCAGGATTTTCGTATCGCCGGTTTCTCCTTTGGGGTCGGGGGTCGGCTTCGATTCCAGATAGCCGTTGCCGGTGGCGGTGGCGGTCGAGAGGATGTTTCGCCCGGTCAGAACCAGGTCAACGCGGTTGCCGGTCATGGTGGTGACCGATCCCGTGGCATGCGAAATCAGCTTTGCGTTACCGGTGCCGGTCACTTTGTCCATCACGTGGTCGTCGTTGTACTCGACATGGACGGCATCTGCCGAATATTCCACCTGCCGCGCGGGCTGGATGTCGTTGCCGTGCGCATTAGCGGCGTCGATCCAGCTGATGTGTTTGTCCTTGAGCACCACGGTGCTTTGGCCGGCGTTGACGATGGACTGGTCGCGGGTAAGGCGCGACCAGGGGCTGAGAAGCAGGATGCCCGTGCTCTCGTTCCACGCCAGTTGCTCGGCCTCAACCTTCATCGGCTTACTGTTGGGGCCGTCGCCATGCATGTTCATGACGACATCGTGGAGGAAGTTGAGCAAGTGCGTGTTCGGGTCGTAAGTGGCACCGGTCGCAGTGCCGTTCCCGCCCTCGAAAGTGAAGGCGACGTGGTGATCGGTAACCGCCTGACCGGAGACGCTGTCGAAGTTGATGCCGGCGGTGGTAATGGATGTCAGTTGATGAGGCGGCGTGCCGGTGACGGGAACGTCGAGGGTGATTTGGGCATCGCCGGGCGAATAAAGCTTGTGATCCGTCGTGGTGAGTTGCGCGTAGGCGCTCTTCACGCTATTGAAGTGTTTGCCGTCTTTTGCATAGATGTCGAACTCAAGCTGGAAGAGCTCCTGGCGCGTGCCATCGGCGGATAGCTTCATGTTCTGCGCAGCAATTCTGGCGGCGGGCATACCGTTGGCGCTTTGACCCCATTGGTAGTTTTGAGCGCTGGTTTTTGTGTCGAGCGGGATGGAGGGCGGCGTGGGGCGGCGCTGGCTTCGCTGTTTTACCCGCTGCGAGTGATAGATACCGGCAACGGCTGCGGCGATCAACATCATTACCGCCAACAACAGCCAACGAAGACTTCGCATGGAGTGGAACTACCATTATAAGAAACACGGGATCAGGGCTGGGGGACGCGGAAACCTGCGGAGACGACACCGGTGGCCAGATAGCCGGGCTGGCCGCCGCCGACCGAGACCGGGTATGAACCCGCGTCGCGCAGTTCGGGCGGGAGCAGAGTGAACTCGACCGTCCTGCGTTCCTTCGCTTTCAATGCGATACGCCGAAAACCGGCGAGCGTTTTGAACGGAGCGGTGATGTAAAGCCAGACCACCTCATCGCCATCGCGGCCGCCGGTGTTCTCGACTTCCACTGACACTTTTACGTTCTTGCCCGGGGTGACGACCGGATTGCGATACGCGAACGACGTGTAACTGAGACCGTAGCCGAAGGGGTAAAGGGGTTGCCCGGTGCGTACTCATAGCTGTAGCTGTGGATGCTGTTCGCGTGCACGATTTGTTTGCCGTCGAGAGAGAGGTCGTAGGCGTTCATGCCGATCGCGCCGAGTTGGTACAGGCCGGTGACCGGGGCCGAGAGGTAACCGGTCCAGCGCACGCCGAAATCGTCGTCATTCATGCCGGCTCGCGGCGAACCATCGCCCCAATGGAAATCTACGTTGGCGTCGACGCGTGTGAAGAGCGGCTTCGGACTCGGCGGAATCGCGCCCACGATCTTTCCGGAATTCGGATAAGTCAGTTCGGCCGGGCGATGCGCCTTGCCGTCGAAATTCGCGGTGTTGAAATATTCCGCGTTGAGACCGCTGCGGCGCTTGGTATCGGCGGAGGTTAACAAGGCCGATGCGGGAATCGCTTCAAAGGCAGGCATGTTCGCGGCGACGTCGCTGCCACGCGCATAAATCACGCGGGTGCCTGCGGAAACCTTCCGGCGGATTTCTTCAAGAACCGTGACCGGGGCTGCCGGGATGCCGTTGTAATTGCCGAGCTGCGTTTTGGCATCGTCGGCGTTGGGGCCGATCACAGCAATGGTCTTCGTTGTTTTCGCGAGGGGCAGCAAGTGGTTCTGATTCTTCAGCAGCACGTTTTTGAGCAAGACAATGGATTTGCGCGCCGTTTCGAGGGCGAGTTGCCGGTAAGCCAGGCAGTCATTTTCGCTGTACGGGATCTGCAATATTTCACCATCGCGGGCGGGTCAAACATACCGAGCTTGAAGCGCGCGAGCAGCAACCGCCTGCGCGACTGATCGATTTCGGATTCCTTCAGCAGGCCGGCGCGCACAGCGGAAAGCAGATTGCCATACTCGACGCCGCAGTTCAGATCCGTCCCTGCCTTGATGGCTTCGGCCACACCTTCGTTCGCGTTGGGTGAGAACTTGTGGTTGAGGTAGATGTCACCGATGGCGCTGCAGTCGGAGACGACGTAGCCCTGGAAGCCCCACTCCTTGCGGAGGATGTCCGAGAGCAGCCGCGTGTTGGCGCATGCGGGCTGCCCATCCACGCTGTTGTAAGCGCACATCACCGGAGTAAGCGCCGCCCTCGCGGATGGCGGCTTCGAAGTGCGGCAGGTAAGTCTCGCGCAGATCGTGCTCATCGACGACCGCATCGAGCGTATGACGCGACGGCTCCGGGCTGCTGTGAACCGCGAAGTGCCTGCCCGTGGCGATGGTCTTCAGATATTTCGGATCGTCGCCCTGCATGCCTTTGATGAATGCGACCGCGAGGTGGCCGGTGAGAAACGGATGTTCGCCATAAGTCTCCACGCCGCGGCCCCAGCGCGGATCGCGGAAGAGATTGATGTTGGGAGTCCAGAAGGTCAGGCCCTGAAAGATGTTGTGTTTGCCGCGCCGGATGTCTTCGTTATATTTGGCGCGCGCTTCGTCGAAGATCCGCCGTGGCGACGCGAAACATCTGATCGGTATCCCACATGGTGGCGAGTCCGATCGCCTGGGGTAATACCGTTGCGAGGCCCACGCGTGCGACGCCGTGCAGCGATTCGTTCCACCAGTTATAAGCCGGAATGCCGACCCGTGGAATCGCCGGCGAATCGTTCATCATCTGCGACACTTTCTCCTGGAGAGTCATGCGCGAGAGAAGATCGGCGGTGCGTCTTTCCATGGGAACACCGGGATCTTTCCAGATCTCGGGCTGTTGCGCGCCCGCGATGCAAACGGCCAGCGTGGAAACCGCCAGGAGCGCTGGCGCGCGAAGTACGTTTAAGAACACTCGACGCACGTTAACAACTACATAGACCGTGACATAATCTCCCCATATGAAGCAGGAATTACAGGATTCGGAACCGGCGCCCAGGTTGTCCGCCAACTGGATGCATTTCCTCTACGCAGGGCTGATTCTATTGGTCTGCGTGGCATTTTACCAGGGAGCGCAGACGGAAAATCTGCTCCGCATGGTTGTCGCCGCCCAAGGGGAAAACGCGGCGCTACGCAGGAATCTTTCGCTATCCGAGCAGGAATTTCGCAATTCTCTTGTGCGTTTTCACACCGAACTGACGGGACTCCAGGAACAGCTTGCGTCCGCGCGTCAGCAGGCCGATAGCAGTCTCGAGGCCGCGAAGGCCGCCACCGTTTACGCCGATGCGCTCGGCGGCAAGCTCGAAAAGAAGAGACGCGACCAGGAGAAGCGTCAGCAGCAATTGAGTGCGCAACTCAGCAAAGTGGAACAATCGACGGATGAGACGTCCGAGCGATTGAATGGAATCTCGAACGAGGTGGGCGGAGTAAGAGAGACTATTGCATCGGTGCGCGCCGACACCACCCGGCACATTGATGAACTACAGCATGCGCGCGGTGACGTGAGCGAGTTGCAGAATGGCGTCGCAACGAATTCCAAGGAGATTCAGACTCTGCGGGAACATGGCGATAAACAGATTGTCGAGTTCAATCTGACGAAATCGGCGGGCCTGCAGCGGGTGGGCGATATTCAGGTGAAGCTGAACCGGACTGATGAAAAACACAATACGTTCACGCTTGAAATTGCGGCGGACGATAAGCTTGTGGAAAAGCGCGACCGGACCATCAATGAGCCGGTTGAATTCTTCGTCTCGTCAAAGCCGAGCCAGCCGTATCAACTGGTGGTGAATGAAGTGGGCAAGAATACGATTAGAGGTTATCTCGCCACGCCCAAAGAAACGTACATTCGCGATTGAACGCGCAATCAGTGTGGCGGATTAGAACGGGCTGAAGCCCGCAGTCGGAGCTTCTACATTTTCAGGAGGCACGTGGCGCAGACGATCGAGGTGTGTCGTCTGCCCTGAACCGTGCACTGGACCGGGGCCATTGGTCAGCGGCTTCGACCAGCCCGGCCTTTGGCTGGAGTCGAAGCTGCGGGCCGTCTCCCCCTTACCGAAGAGCATTCTCTACGATTCGGGCGGCGCGTGGCTGTCGTAACCACAGGGGACCTGTGCGCGCGCAATCTATGACCTCGTCATGCCATAGCGTACGACCGGTATTCTCAGAGGCCAGGACGGGAGGGCGAACGGGAGGGCCGGAATCGGCCAGGCGCCAGGTTACGACGATCACGGCGTGGTCCGGATCCCATAGAGCACGTCTCGGCGGAATGCGCGGCAGGCCACACAAGACGATGGCCTGCCCAACAGGTATAGTGCAAAACAAAGGCGAGAATCTCCCCTGAAATGTGGAAACTCCAGGTGCGCGCTAAAGCCTTGCCCCACTGCTATGCGGCGGATTCGGCGGCTGTTCCCCTTGCCTGACGCACGATTGTGACGAAGTGCCGGGCAGTTTCCGTGATGGCGTCCCAGTTTCCGGACTTCAGGGCAGCGGCCGAAATCAGCTCGCCGCCGACCCCGAGCGCCGATGCGCCGGCGCAGAGGAAGTCCGCGGCGGTTTCCAGATTCACGCCGCCGGTCGGGACCATCGGGATCTGCGGCAGCGCTGCGCGGAGAGCGCGTATGTAACTCGCGCCGCCGACGTTGCCGCAGGGGAAAATCTTCACGAAATCGGAACCGGCCTTCCATGCCGTGATGACCTCGGTCGGCGTCAGCGCGCCCGCCATGATCAGCTTTTCCTGAAGGTTCGCGAGCTTCACGGTTTCGAAGTCGAAGCCCGGACTCACAAGAAACTCGGCGCCGGCGTCGAGGCATCGTGCCGCCGTTTCGGCGCCCAGCACCGTACCGGCCCCAACCAGGATCTGGCGCCTCATGCTTTGGGTGAGTTCCTGGATCACGCTGATCGCGCCGGGCACGGTCATGGTGATTTCAACGATCGGAATCCCGCCCGCGCAGACTGCTTTAGCCGCGGCGATTGCCAGTTCGGGCGACGGAGCTCGCACGACCGGCACAATTCCGATCTCAGATATGTATTGCCAGACTTCTTCTCGGGTCCTCATGGTTAGTTTTCGCTATCTCGTTATGCGCGCTCCCGCGCGCTCCATTACCTGAAGAACTTCTTCCCGCGTAGCCATCGACGTGTCGCCCGGAGTGGTCATCGCAAGCGCGCCGTGCGCCGCGCCGCATTCGACGGCCCATTGCGCCGACTGGCCGGTCAGCAGTCCGTAGATCAGCCCTGAGGCGAAGGAATCGCCGCCGCCCACGCGGTCGTAGATCTCCACGTCTTTTCGTTGTTTCGCTTCGTGGAAAACGCCGCCGGCGAAACAGATGGCGCCCCAGTCGTTGCGGCTCGCGGTGGTCGCCTTGCGGAGCGTGGTGGCGACAACGGCGAACGAAAACTCCTTCGCGACGATTTCCATCATGCGCTGGAATGCGTCGATGTCGATGCGTGTCAGGTCTTCATCGGTTCCAGCGACTGCGAAACCCAGCGCTGCGGAAAAATCTTCTTCGTTGCCGATCATCACGTCCACCAGCGGCGCGAGGCGGCGATTTACAGCCTGCGCCTGCTTCTTCCCTCCGATGGACTTCCAGAGCGATGCACGGTAGTTCAGATCGTAGGACACGATTATGCCGTGCCGCCGCGCGGCCTGCATTGCTTCGGCGGCTACGTCAGGCGTGGTTTCCGAAAGCGCGCAGAAGATTCCGCCGGTGTGGAACCAGCGGGCTCCGTGCTTGCCGAAGATTTCGTCCCAATCGATCGTGCCTGGTTTGATCTGCGACACTGCCGTGTGGCCGCGGTCGGAGCAGCCTAGGCCGCCGCGGACACCGAAGCCGCGTTCGGTGAAATTCAGCCCGTTGCGAACGCTGCGACCCACTCCGTCGTAATCCACCCAGTCGATCAACGATTGATCCACGCCGCCCTGGTATATCAGATCCTGAAGCAAACGGCCAACGGGGTTGTCGGCGAGCGCGGTAACGATCGCGGTGTCCATACCGAAACAGCGCTTCAGTCCGCGCGCAACGTTGTATTCGCCGCCGCCTTCGTACACGTCGAAACGGCGCGCGGTCGAGACGCGCGTGTCGCCGGGGTCGAGGCGCAGCATGACTTCGCCGAGCGCAATAAGATCCCAGCGGCAACCTGGCTTGGGCCGGATCAGCATCTGCTGGTCTCCATAAGGCTTCTTACCGCTCCTTCACAGTCGCGGCTCAGAAAGATGGGTGCACTAGTTCCCCGGAAGCAGTTCGATGTAATCGAGTGCGGCACGCTCTCCATTATCGGGAACGCCTTCGATGCGGATCTCATCGCCGGTGCGCAACGCGACACCTGGAATGGTGCGCCGCGTAGACGATGAGGAATCGAGCTTGCGCGTGGGGATGTGGTCCGCAGCCTGCCATTCATCGAGGGTCTGGCCGCCCACCTGGAATCGATATCGCGAAACGCCATTGTCCTGATCGAAATACTCCACGCGAATCGTATACCATCCGGGGGGGCCGCTGTAGTGGAGAGTTGCCGCGCATTCCGCAGCGGGGCATTCAACCGCTTTCCCGCCCGACGCATCCTCCGGCGGCGTAACGCCAGCGATAGTATAGCCACGCAGTTCCATCGACTCAGCTTCGTAGCGATTCGGATAGTGCCCCACGCGGCCCTTCGCATCGGGTATGCCCGAGGCGCGCTGGAACCAGTTCGTGACGGCATCGCGCCAGACCTCGGCTTGTCCCGCCTGGTATTCGAGTTGGGCCAGGACGTCGTCGTAGCGCTGGTCGTCGACCTTGCCCTTGAGCGTTTTCCACTCGCGGACATATCCTTCGACGGCTTCGGCGCCTTCGTAGTGCGAATCGTAGATCGACTGAATCACGGTCTTGCCGGAATGGAGTTTGTAGGTGTAGGGAACGTGGTGCATGAACAGCAGCAGATCGTCGGGACAGTTCGCGAGCGATTCGTAGACGCGGGCGACGGCTGGGCGGTACTGGCCGATGTAGCCGGTGCCGGTGGCGACGGTGCGATCCATGCCGACGCCTTTATCGTCCGCGCGATGCCACTGGCCCCAGCCGTTGCGCTCGGAGGCTTCGACGTTCACGCCGTAGTGATTGCCGGTGATGTCGGTGAGCGTCTGCAGACCGAGCGGCCCGGTGTAGTTTTCGTAGGTGCGCCAGGAGCTGAGCTGGATGCTGGTGATGGCGGGAAGATCGCCGAACGTGAGCCGCGTCCACTCGTCGGCGATCTGCTGCGAGCTCAGATCGGGATTCCAGGCGAGACGGCCGAAGCCGTAGAGATTGGCCTGCGAGAGGTGATTGCCGAACCAGTTGTCGTCGAGCCCGACGTTCGCGACGCCGACGAAAGCGTTCACAAGTTCTTTCACCGGGGCCGCAGCGTCGTGCACGCGCATATCGAAATCGAGCGCCTCCTTCCACATCGGGACGAGAAACACAGTGTGGCGCGCCTGGCCGAAGTACTCCTGCGTGATCTGCAGCTCGATCGCCTTGTTGGTTTTCTCCAGCGCGCCGAAGAGCGGCGAGGCCGGTTCGCGCACCTGGAAATCGATGGGACCGTGCTTGATCTGAATCACGACGTTGTCGTCGAACTTGCCGTCGAGCGGTTGGAAGTTGTCGTAGGCGGCGCGGGCGCGGTCGTTCTTCGGATTGTTCCAATCCATGTGATGGTCGTAGACGAAGCCGCGATAGAAGACCAGGCCACCATGCGGTTTGAGCGCGCGCGCCACCACGTTCGCGGCGTCGGCGTGGGTGCGGCCGTAGGCCGAAGGACCGACGCGGCCTTCGGAATCGGCCTTCACGACGAAGCCGCCGAGGTCAGGCACGGCGCGGTAGATCTCGTCGACCTTGGATTTCCACCAGGCCGCGACCTTCGGATCGGCGGGATCGAACGTGTCGAGGCCGCCGATCGATTTGGGGCTGCCGAAATCGACCGCCATCACGACCTGGACTCCCCACGGGCGAAACGCTTTGGCGATGCGGGCGACATCCGCGATCAACTCTGGGGTGAGCATCGTCGGGTTCCGGTTGGCATTCACGTTGTTGATCGAAGCACCGTTGATGCCGAGCGATGCCAGCAGCCGTCCGTAGTCGCCGACGCGGGTCAGATCCTGGCGCGCCCGGCCGTTCTCCCAGAAGATGGAGCGGCCGCCGTAGCCGCGCTCGATCGTGCCATCGAGGTTGTCCCACTGATTCACCCAGCGCACCGGCGCGGCGGGCGACTGGCGCTCGTCGAGTTCGGCGATCGTTTCTCCGAGCGACATTTTGCGCAGCAGCGCGAATGTTCCGTAGAGAACGCCGCGATCGTTCGAAGCGGTGATGACCGTGTAGCGGACGCCGCCGGATGTGGTGGTCTTCAACCAGTAGCCATCGGCTTCGAGCGTCGCGCGAAGATTCCACTGCGCGGGAAGTTTGTCGAGAGTGCCGAGTATGAGCGCGCCTTCTTTAGGCGCGGCCGCTTCGATTCGCAGCGTCTTGCCAGTCATGGCGCGGATTCCGCGGATCAGTTCGCTGCGCGCGTTGCTGGTTACAATCGAGTCGCCGAAGGACGCAACCACCGCGGGAACGGGCTGGCTGTATTTTGTGGTGTAACGCAACCATGCGTCGCGCCCAGTCTCGGCGTGAAGGCTCAGTACCGCCAGCGCGCTAGCTATTAACGCCCGAAGCAAGGATAACCTCCATCGACTGCAATCGACTGGCCCGTGATAAACGTCGCGCCGTCCGATGCGAGCAGCACTGCCGCGCCCACCAGTTCTTCCGCGTTGCCGAACCGCCCCATGGGAGTGCGCATCAGCAGCTCCTGGCCGCGCGGCGATCCCAGCATGAACGCGCTGTTCATCTCGGTGGGAAACACGCCGGGTACGATCGCGTTGACCGCAAATCCCTCGTGCGCCCACTCGCAGGCCAGGCTGCGCGTCAGAGAAAGCAGCGCGGTCTTGCTGGCGCTGTAAGCGGCGACCTCGCGGAACGCGACGAAAGAACTGAGCGAGGCGATGTTGATGATGCGCCCGCGCCCGCTCGCTTTCAACGGCTCATAAAACGACTGGCAGGCGCGTAACGCTCCGTTCAGATTCGTATCGAACAGCGCGGACCATTGCTCTTCGCTCACCTCCACCGTGGGTTGCTTGAACGTGTAGCCCGCGGCGTTGACCAGAATGTCGATCCGTCCGAGCTGGGCGAGAACCGCGTCGCGCAAGGCGTCGATCGATTCCCGCGACTTTACATCCGTCGTCTGCCGGATCGCTGCGCCGACCTCGTCGCATACGCTTTCGAGTTGCTCTCGCCGGCGTCCGGTGGGTACGACGTGGCGCCGTGTTCGGCAAGTCCGATGGCGATCGCTCGCCCCAGCCCGGAGGTGGCGCCCATTACGACCGCCACGCGTCCCGATAGATCAAAGAGGTTTGGCGGCATTGGCATAGTCGCTTGCAGGGTCGGCCCAGCGGTCGTTGGGAACAAGCGGAGTCCAGCCGGGCCGGCCGGGATCCTGATCGTAGGGATAGTTTCCCAGACGGCGGTAGAGCTCGCTGTATTCGCGCAGTTTTTCGCGATCGAGCTTCACACCCAGGCCGGGCCCTTGAGGCACCTTGATCGCGCCACCTTCGTACGGCATCAGGCCGCCCTGAATCATGTCGTCGGTCAGATGATGATAGTGCGCGTCGGCCGCGAATGAGAGGTTCGGAAGCACCGCGCCGAGGTGCAGCATGGTCGCGAGCTGGATGCCCAGCTCGCCCGAGGAATGCACCGCGACGCCGAGTTGAAACGTCTCGCAGACGCCGCCGCTTTGACGCAGGCGCGGATGCCGCCCCAGAACGTCGTGTCGAGAAGAATCACGTCGACCGCGGTGTCGAGAACGTTCGCGGCGAGTTGCTCGAAGTTGACCACAACGGTGTTGGTCGCCAGCGGAATGCGCACCATTTGCCGCGTGCGGCGCATGCCGTTCAGGCCGAAGACCGGGTCTTCGAGATAATCGTTGCGCAAGCCCTCGATCGCCTGGCCGAAGCGAATCGCCTGCTCGGTCGACCAGACGGCGTTCGGATCGAAGCGCAACGAATCGTCGCGGAAATGCTGCAGCCAGGGCGCGATAGACTTCCAGTTCGTAATCCGGATGAAAGACGCCGCCTTTCAGCTTGTGCGTCGTGAAGCCGAATTTGCATTTCAGCGCTTTCGTCGCCGCAACCATCTGGTCGATGGTGCGAACCTCGCCCTTGCCGGTTTCCGCATTCGGATAGCGGAAGAAGCAGTAGGTCGCGAAGGGCACGCGATCGCGCAAGCGGCCGCCGAGGATGTCGCACACCGGCACGCCCCACGCCTGCCCCAGAATGTCGAGACAGGCGAACTCCAGCGCCGCGAGGATCTGCGTGCGGTTGTTGTAGAGCGATGCCGTGGGGTTCGCGATGAGGAATCGCATCTCCTCCAGGCGCGCCGGGTCGTGCCCGACGAGATACGATTTCATCGCGCGGAAGAGCGCTTCGGCCGACTCGCCGCCGCCGCCCATTTCGCCGAGCCCGATCAGGCCGTTGTCGGTTTCGACTTCGACGATGGTGCGCACAAACCGGCCCCAGTGGCAGCCGTTGGCGTGGCGCAGCGGCGCTTCCAGCGGCACAGTGACGGTGGTGGCACGAATGTCGAGTAATCCGCATTTTGGACTGTATGCTGCGAAGATTGAGTTTATACGATGACTCCCATTCCCGAGAATCAGCAGCAGGCCCTTGTATCGCGCCTCATGAGCGCCTGTGGCGGCGCTTACAGCCCGGAGACGCGGCGCAAGTATTTCATCTCCGGACCGCAGTGGGCGGCGGCCTATCCCGGGCATGCGCTGTTTCATGCGCCCACACGCCCGGAGATCGGTTTCGAGGATGTGATCCGGAAGTACGGCGAGATCGGCATCGGCCACTGGAGCACGCACGATACCGACGTGATTCCCACCGAAGCGCTGGGCAAGGACGCGCAGGGGGAAGTGGTCGGGCGGATCAATAAATCGCTGACCGAAAACAACGTGAAGTGCTCGATGGTGACGGCGGAAACGTTCCATCACGCGGTCTGGGCTGCGGGGCCCGCGGCCGAATCGCCCGGCGTGCGCGAATACGCGAAATTCCGGGTAAAGAATACGGTCGAGATCGGCCATGAGCTGGGCGCGAACTTCGCGGTTTACTGGCCAGGGTCGCTGGGCTACTTCGTGCAGGGCGCGGTCGAAGAGACGGAATCGCTGCGCTGGTACGCGCAGGCGATCAATGCGGCCTGCGAGCACGATATCGAGGTCGCCCGCGCGAAGGGGCGCGCCACTTTAAAGCATTGCCTCGAAGCCAAGCCCTTCGAGCCGCAGGCCGAAATTCTGCTGCCGACGAGCGACGCCATGCTGGCCTTCATCGCGTCGGGGCTTGCTGACGCATCCGGAAATGGTCGGGCTGAATCCCGAGTATCTGCACGAGCTCATGTGGGGCGTGGCGCCGCGGGCCGCTCTCGCCCGCGCGCTCGTCAACGGCAAGCTCTTTCACTTCGACATCAATGACGGCTATCGGCTGAAACACGATGTCGATATCGGGATCGGCCTGGTGAATCCGCTCGACTGGCTGAACGTCCTGGTTCTGCTCCGCAGCCACGGCTACAACGGACCGTTCAACCTCGATTACAAGCCGCCGCGCACGACCAGCCACTTCGGCGTCTTCGAAGTCAGCTTTCCGACTGCCGTCGATCGCTTCATCACGCTTTGGGAAATGGCGGGCGAGGTGATCTCCGACCCGATCGTCAAAGAGGCCACCGACGCGCTCAAGGCCGGCGGGCCCGCGGTGGATGTCCGCGATGCCGAGGCGCTTACGCGCGCCAACCGCGAACTGCTGTCGCTGCATGAACTTATCGCGCACAGGATCTTCCAGATCCTGATCGGGGCGCAACGTGGACGGAAATTCTCCGTTTGACGCGACAAAACAGTATATAGTTATTGGCTGGAAAGGGATTCTATGAAAACACTCACCGTAGTAGCTACCCTCGCCCTCGGGCTGGCTGCGAATACATTCGCCGCTCAGTTCAAAGGCTTCGTCGAAGATACGAAGTGCTCGACCATGGCCGCGATGAAGGACGACGCGGACTGCGCCAAAAAATGCATCAAGGGTGGGTCGCCCGCGGTCCTCGTTACCGAGGATGGCAAGATCCTCAAGATCGCCAACCAGGACAAAATCGTCGCCCACGCCGGCGAGCATGTGACACTGGACGGCACCTTGAAGGGTGACACGCTCACTGTTGCCAGCGTGAAATAGCCGTTCGTTTCATTTCGAGAGAGTGCGGTGCGTCGGTTGCAGCGATGCGGCCGCCTCTCTTTTTTGTCTCTTTTCCCGCCATGAAATCCATCCTGCTCACTGCTTTGTTTGTTGTTGGAATCGCACAGGCGCAAGTACCGCCGGACATCGAGGCCGGGCTCGTCAAGATGGGGCATATCGTCGACCCGCCCTGCACCGCGAAGCTCTACCGCCCGTTGATGCCGACGAATGACATCAACAGCAGCGCGAAGCCGTTATATCCCGGCATCACGATCGCGCGCGAGGTTTCGTTCGGCCCGAATGCCAAGGACTTTGTCGATATCTTCACCGCCGATAAAGGGTCAAAGTCGCGGCCTGTTCTGATTTACATCGCGGGCGGCGCGGGCAACAGAATTGAGCAGCAGGACCGCGAAGCAAACGCGTTCTATGACAACATCATGCGCTGGGCGACGAAGAACGGGATGGTCGGCGTCAACATGCAGCGGCATCCCGGCCCGGACTGGGATTCCGGCGGTAAGGATGTCTCGCTCATGATCCAGTGGCTCGAGAGCAACATCGCGAAATACAAGGGGAACCCCGACCGCATGTTCATCTGGGCGCAATCGGCGGGCAACGGCCCTCTGGGCGTTTACATCGGCCGTCCCGAGCTCTGGGGACCGAAGGGCGTTGGAGTGAAGGGTGCGATCTTCATGTCGGGCCAGTTCAATATCCTGCCGGTGCAGCCGGGCGTCGGTGGCCGCGGTGGCGGTGGGGACATTCTCGCGGCGGCCGGGTCAACGTGCGGACTTCCCGCCGGAGCGGCATTTTCCGACGCGGGTGCGGTTGCCGGACCGGGACGTGCCGATGCGCCGGCGGCTGGTCGTGGCGGTGGGGGCGGCAGAGGTCGCGGGCCACAGATCGATGCGGCGACGCAACTGGCGCGGTCGAGCCTGCCTGAGTTCAAGAAGACCAAGGTGGCCATCTTTCTGGCATCCGCGGAACTCGATCCTGGCGTCGACGGCGCCATGAGCCCGTTCAACCAGGCGCTGCACGACGAACTCTGCAAGGAAGGGCCGTCGCATTGCCCGACGATGCTGTTCGAGAAGGGCCAAAGTCACATGTCGGAAGTATTCTCGATCGACTCGCCCGACACCAGCGTCTCCGGGCCGATCCTCAAGTGGATGAAGAAAGTGAAGTAGCTGGCGGACTCGCGATACTTGTTGTCAATTCCGAGCAAGCGCGCCTCTCCAGCTTCTCTTATACTGACCCCATGCCGAACAATCTCTCGCGGTTTTCCATTCACTGCGACGACGTGACTCGCGCGCGGCGATTTTATGAACAGGTCTTCGGGTGGCGCTTTGAAGCGTGGGGTCCGCCCGACTTCTATCTGATTACTACGGGCAGCGAAGATGATCCGGGGATCGGAGGCCTCTTGCAGAAGCGGCAAGAGCCGGTCACCGGCAAGGGAATGATTGGCTTCGAATGTACGATCGAGGTGGAGGACATCGACGCCGCGATCCGCGCCGTGGAAGCAAATGGCGGCAAGATCGCGATGGCGAAGTTTCACATTCCCACGGTCGGCCGCGGCTTCTATTTCAATGACACCGAAGGGAATCTTGTCGGCGCGATGGAATACGAGGTGGGCGCCAGCTAAGGCGCTACTTCGCCGGCTCGGCGGCCACGATATCGAGCAGTTCGACTTCGAATACCAGCGTGGCACCGCCGGGAATCGACGGGCGTCCCTGGTCGCCGTACGCAAGATCCGAGGGGCAAACGAGGGTGGCTTTCCCGCCCGGCTTCATCTTCTGGAGCCCTTCGGTCCAGCACTTGATGACTCCGTTGAGCGGGAATTGCGCGGGCTCGTTTCGCTTGTAAGAGCTGTCGAACTCGGTCCCGTCGATGAGCGTCCCGCGGTAGTTCACCCGCACCGTATCGGTCTCTTTGGGCGACGCGCCCGTTCCGGCGCGCTGTTCGCGATAGATCATTCCGGAATCGGTCTTCGTTGCGCCCGGCTCCGCGGCTGCCTTGGCGAGGTAGGCCTTCGACGCCGTCTTTTCACGGTCGCTGACCCTCGATGCCCGCGCTGATTGCATGGTCTGGATTTTCGGGCCCCAGACGTTGATGTCGATCGCCGGTTTGTTCGCCTGTGCGTCGCTCAGAGCCTCTTTCACGAGTTCCATTTCGGCGGGAGAGAGATCAAACTGAGCGAGTGACCGGTAAAGGGCGAGCCCGACCGCGTAGATGGTTTTCTCCTCGTCCGTCACGGGTTGTTTACCGGCCGTTGCTGCGGCAGGTTTCGGGGCTGCCGCAGCAGCCTTGGGCGCTGCGGGACGAACCGCGGCAGGAGCAGGCGTGGCAGCCTTCGGATTTGCCGCGGGAGGAGTGGGCGCCTGCGCGAGTAAAACGGCAGGCAGAAGAATCAGCAAGGAACGCATCAATTCAGGCTAGCATCACTCATTCGCTCGCCGGAACGATCCCAATGCCGTGCGGCGATGCCCACATGACGCGGCCCGTCGCGTCGCGCACCACAAATCCAAACGTCCCCGCTTCGGCCCGGGGTTTGCCGTTCGCGTCATTCAGGATCAACTCCGCGCCCATCGGACCGCCGCGGAGAGTGGCTTCGACTTTGCCTTGGGCATTGACCAAAGTGATTCCGCTGGCGCGAATGTCTTGCGGCGGCCCGATTACCTGGGCGTGCGCAACCGGAATGGCACGGTTGGCCGCGTAGCCCCCGGCGAACGCACCAACCAGGACGAGAGAGCACAGAGAGAAATATTGAGTTCGAGTCACTGGCAGTATTCTCCTGGTGATTCTGACGCGCCATCGCGGAGAAGCGTTAGGGCAAAAGCGTCACGGCAAAGAAAAACCGGGGCTCGAAAGCCCCGGTTCGGGAGCGGACGCTAAAAGGTCCGCGCCGCGTCGATCAGGTTTGACCCTATTGTTGGTATTTCTCAGTCCCCTTCGAATCGGGGTATTTCGATGCTATCACGCGGCCGGCAATTTCTCCGCAATGGACTTGGCCTGGAGGAACAGCAGCAGGTAATCCGGTCCGCCTGCTTTGGAATCCGTGCCCGACATATTGAATCCGCCGAACGGATGCGCGCCGACCATCGCTCCGGTGCACTTGCGGTTGATGTACATGTTGCCGACGAAAAACTCGTCGCGGGCGCGTGCGATGTGCGCCGGGTCGTTCGAATAGATCGCGCCGGTCAGTCCGTATTGCGAGTCGTTCGCCATCGCGAGCGCATGGTCGAAGTCGCGCGCTTTCGTTACCGCCAGCACCGGCCCGAAAATCTCTTCCTGAAAAATCCGCGCCTGCGAATCGACATCGGCGATCACGGTGGGCGGAAGGAAATGGCCTGCGCGCGCATCGGCTTGCCCGCCGGTGATCACGCGCCCCTCGCTCTTCCCGACTTCGATGTATTCCGCGATCGATTTCTTCGCGCCCGCGCTGATCACCGGGCCCATGTAGTTCGCGGGATCATCCGGCTCACCGACCGTCATCTTCTCCGTCCGCGTCTTCAGTTTCTCGACGAAACTGTCGTAGACCTCGGCATCGACAATCGCGCGCGAGCATGCCGAACATTTCTGCCCCTGATAGCCGAACGCCGATACAGCCACGCCTTCGACGGCCGCATCGAGATCGCAATCGCCGTCGACGATGATCGCGTCCTTGCCGCCCATCTCCGCCACGACGCGTTTGATCCAGAACTGACCTTTCTGCGGTTTGGCGGCGAGCTCGTTGATGTGCAGACCCACGTCGCGCGATCCGGTGAAAGAGATGAACCGCGTCTTCGGATGCGCCACGAGAAGATCGCCGATCGCTCCGCCGCTGCCGGTCAGGAAGCAGAATGAATGCGCCGGGAAACCGGCTTCGAGCAGAGTCTCGGCAAACATCGCCGCGATGGTCGGCGTTTCGCTCGACGGCTTGATGACGACCGTGTTGCCGGTCACCAGCGCCGCCACCGTCATGCCGCACAGAATCGCCAGCGCGAAATTCCACGGCGGAATCACGACGCCGACGCCCAGCGGCAGATAGCGCATTTCGTCGCGCTCGCCCGGCAGCTGCACCACAGGCTGCGGACCGGCGAGGCGCAGCATCTCGCGCGCGTAGTATTCGCAGAAATCGATGGCCTCCGACGACTTCGGCTTCCGCCTCGGGCCACGTCTTGCCCGCCTCGAACACCAGCCAGGCGTCGAATTCGAACTTGCGCTCGCGGATCAGCTCGGCCGTCCTCACCAGCATGCGGACACGGTCCTCGGCAGGCGTGGCGGCCCACTCCGCGAAATTGCGGTACGCGGTTTCGACAGCCCGGTTCGCCAATTCCGGAGACGCTTTCTGGTGGATGCCGACGATCTCGTCTGGCCGCGCCGGGTTGGTCGATTTCGAGCTTGTCCGCCGTGCGAATGCGCGCGTCGCCGATCAGGAGTTCATACTCGCGGCCGAGTTGCGCGCGCACCCTGGCCTGCGCGTCCTCCATCCGTTTGCGATTTTCGGGCTTGTTGAAATCCGTGTAAGGTTCGTTCCGGAACTCCGGAAGCTTCAGGGCCGTTTTTGACAGACTCGCCACTTTCCCTCCGCTGTCTCAATTTTCGCAAAAGCGATTGCGGGATCGTGCGCGAAGCTGCACCACCAGCCTTCGGTTGCGGCCCGCTCCAGGATCTCCGTCTTGCTGGCGATGGTCTCGATGGGGAAAAGATCGAAGCCGCTGACCCACGTGGGGATGACCTGCGCGGCGTACGGCGCGAGATCGGCAAGGTGGCACCACGTCTCGCCGTGTGAGCGCACGATCACGATCATCATGTCGCGATTGTGGCCCGGCGCAACACGCACCTCGACTCCCGGCGCGATCTCCGCGTCGCCATCGAGCAGATGCAGAACTCCCGCGTCGATCAACGGTTCGTAATTCACGGCGCGATAGCTTACGGCGTCTCTGGGATGTTGCTCGCGAGCGTGTTCGAGTTCACCGCGCTGTGTGATGTAGCGTGCGTTTGGGAGGGTTGGGCCATTCATCGATCGTGTTGCCGCCGCAGTGGTCCCAATGAAGATGCGTGTTGATGACGAGGTCGAGGGATTCCGGGTCGAATTCGTGGGTGGCTAGAACTGCGTTCAGACGCGGCGGGTCGGGCAGACGCATCCGTTCGGCCGCGCGCGGGTCATGCCGAACGCCGCCGCCGGTGTCGATCAGGATGCGCCGGCCATCGGCCTCGACGACGAAACAATTGAAGCCCGCCTCAATCCGGTTTTGATCGTCGGCGGGCTGCGTTTTCGACCACAGGGTCTTCGGCACGACGCCGAACATCGCGCCGCCGTCCCACCAGTACGATCCTGCGCGCACCAGCGTGATGCGAAAATCGCCGATCTTCAGCAAGTGCAAGAGAACGTCAGCCCTGGACGAGTTTGCGGCCGCGTTCGAAGAGATCGGTCGCATCCTCCGCGATCTTCTTGCCGCGCTCGTAGAGTTCTTTGCCGCGCTCCATGAGTTCGCGCCCGCTTTCCTCCATTGCCTGGCGGCTGTCTGCGGTGGTCTTGCTCAGGTATTTCCGTGTGTCGGCGCCGGACTTCGGAGCCAGTAGGAGCGCCCCCGCAGCCCCAATGATTGCGCCCGCCAGGAACCATCCGAAGTTGTTGTTCTCTTCCATGTTTCAATCCTTACACATATTGTAGTTTGCGCGCATCAAGACGCGATATGGTTGGATTATGGCAAACGATTCGGCAATGACGCCGGTTTTCAGCTCTTCCAACCACGACGCAGAGATGGAGGCGATGGCGATCAAGGGCCTGCTGGATTCCAACGACATACCCGCCGTAGTTGTAGGGCCCCAGATCCTGCCGAATCTCGAGTTCCAGGTACAGGTTCCCGACGATCTTCTCGATCGCGCCCGGCAGACGATTCGCGATGCGCGGCAGGGTGGCAGGCAAGCCGCCGACGAGGCCGAAGCCGCAAGCGAAAAGTAACTTGAGGCGCATTGCAGCAATTGCACTGATTCACGCGCTAATCGGCGTGACGTACGAGGCAATCGGGTCACTATTAAGGACGAACGCAGATTTTCCGCGGGGGGTCGCTCGTGTCCGTCGGTGGCCGCAGGATGCATCTGGTTTGTTCCGGAGCTGGTGGACCGCCGGTTATACTCGAGGCTCATTCACGGGCATCTCCGCGGCTTGAGCCCCGGTATGGGATGGCATGTCGCGCTTTACGCGCGCGTGCTCATACGACCGCGCGGGCTACGGGCCGAGCGAACCGGGATGCCTGGGCCACACCAATTTGGCGATGACCAATCGCTACGCCCGGAGTCTGAGGATTGAGAATTTGAAGGCCGCGCATTCCTGGTTATCCCTGCGCTCACGTTAGAATCCAGAGAATGTCGTTATCCAGGGAAGCGCGTATCGAAAATATGGGCGAAGCACTTCGCTTGATGATGGAGGAGGCGGGAGAGAGACACTTCGAGGGGGTTTTCATAGATGCAAACGGCAGCCAATATGAAGCGATTGAGAATACAACCTGGAAAGAGTTAATCGACCGGGGCTTCATCAAGGAAATAACACGGTATGGGCACGTAGCGTTTACCAGTTACGGCTGGCGGATTGCGATGATAAAGCTCAAGCGGCATGAGTCTGAAGACTTCAAGCTGCGACTGGGTCGTTTGTCGGCGGCGCTAAAGGACAGCGTCAAGGGTTGAGATAATCTTGCTCTAAATGTCACCCACGACTTGGCTGCACATACCGGGCTAACGTGGGACTTCATCGTCAACGTTCTGAAGAGCAAGATGATTGAAGAGTATTCAAAGTCAAAGGGGCCGAGATTACCGATGACCGAGTTGTAATCACCGTGCCGATAGACTACGGATTGCGTCCGCTGTGATACCTTTTCTTGTTCCGGAATCCAGTTGGAAGCGCCTGACGCGGTGGCGAACGGCATCAGAGATACCCGGAACGCCCTGAAACGAAAAAGCCGCTCATCCCATCTCGGGTGCGCGGCTTTTTCGTACAACGTGAACGGAACTGCTACGCGTTTATTCTTTACCTTCTGTTTCCTCGGGCTCGCGGCCTTCCTGCTGCGCCTTCAGCCGCTCTTCCTTGCGCTTCGCCCGTCTCCGCGGCGCGCTTGACCAGTTCCGAACCAACCAGTTCCAGCATCGCCAGTTCCGCGCCATCGCCCTTGCGAGGTCCGAGGCGCGTGATCCGCGTATATCCGCCCGCGCGCTGTCCGAAGCGCGTACCTAAGGTGTCGAACAGCTTCTTCACGGATTTCGGTGTCGTCAGGAAAGCGGCCGCCTGACGCCGTGTGTGCAGCGTGTCCCGCTTGGCGAGAGTGATCATGTTTTCGACGAGCGGCTGCACGGCCTTCGCCTTGGGAACGGTCGTGATTACGCGCTCCTCCTCGATCACGCTCGTGGTCAGGTTCTTGAACAGACTATTGCGCGACCCGACGTCCCGCTTCAGTTTTGCATTGCCAAATCGATGTCTCATGATCTATCTCTCGCGTTGCGTTATACGTTTCTAAGCGAACTGATCGTCGTCCGGAATGTCTTCCGGAATCGATCCCGGAGGAGGAGGAGGCGGTGCGATCAGCCGGCCATGCGCGTCGGGTTTCATGCCGAGCGCGAGGCCCATGGTCTGAAGAATTTCCTTGATTTCGTTGAGCGACTTGCGGCCGAAATTCTTGGTCCGCAGCATCTCCGATTCCGACTTCTGCACCAGTTCGCCGATGGTCTGAATGCCGGCGTTCTTCAGGCAGTTGTAGGAACGCACCGAAAGTTCGAGCTCTTCCACGCTGCGGTTGAGCTGGTCGCTGACGCGATCCAGACTGCGCTCGGGCTGCTCTTCGGTGGCTTCGGTGATTTCTTCGAAGTTGATGAAGATCGTCATGTGATCTTTCAGCAGCTTCGCCGCGTGGCCGATCGAATCCTGCGGTGAAATCGCGCCGTTGGTCCAGACTTCGATGGTGAGCTTGTCGTAATCGGTCATCTGGCCGAGACGGGCGGCTTCCACCGTGAAATTGACCTTGCGGACGGGGGAATGCACCGAATCGATCGGGATGTAGCCGATGGCCAGATCTTCGTCGAAATTCTTGTCGGCGCTGACGTAGCCGCGACCGGACTTCAGCCGCATTTCGATATCGAGCTTGCCGCCTTCGCTGACGGTCGCAATATGCAGGCCGCGGTCGAGCACTTCGACGTCGGCATCGGTCTGAATCTGCGACGAGAAAACCTCGCCCGATTTATCCGCTACCAGACGCACCGTTTTGATGCCTTCGCCCGATCACCTTGAACGGAACCTGTTTCAGGTTCAGGATGATATCGGTGGCGTCTTCGACTACGCCCGGGATCGGGCTGAACTCGTGATCCACGCCTTCGATGCGGATCGCGGTGATGGCGGCGCCTTCGATGCTCGAAAGCAGCACGCGGCGCAGCGAATTGCCGATGGTGGTACCGAAACCGCGCTGGAACGGCTGGGCGGTGAACTGCCCGTAACGCTCCGTCAGGGTCTCGGTGTTAGCGACCAGACGTTTGGGTTTTTGAAATCCCTTGAACATACTTTTTATTCACTCCAATCAAGGCGTGGCTTTATCTCAATCCGCGCACGCCAGGTTTTGTTTCTACTGCTACTTGCTGTACAACTCGACGATCAGCTGTTCGTTGATCGGGATCTGAACCAGTTCGTCACGCCGCGGCGTGCTGTTGATCCGGCCCTTCAGATTCTCGCGATCGACATCCATCCACGAAGGTGAAGGCGCGTGCGCCGTGGCGTCGCGCGAAGACAGAATAGTGGGGTTGTTTTTGCTCGATTCCTTCACCGAAATCTCATCGCCCGGTTTGACGATGAACGAAGGAATGTTGACCTTGCGGCCGTTGACCTGGATATGTCCGTGGCGCACGATCTGGCGCGCCTGCGAACGGCTCGCGCCGAGGCCCATCCGGTAGATCACGCTGTCGAGACGGCGCTCGAGCGTGCCGAGCAGGTTCTCGCCGGTGATGCCCTTCATCTTGACAGCTTTGGCGAAGGTGTTGCGGAACTGGGCTTCGAGCACGCCGTAGATGCGGCGCACTTTCTGCTTCTCGCGCAACTGCAGTCCGTAGCCGACGGTCTTCTTGGCCTTGCGGGTTTGTCCGTGCTGTCCGGGGACGAAGTTGCGGCGCTCGATCGCACACTTTTCCGTGTGGCAGCGCTCACCCTTCAGAAACAGTTTCATGCCCTCGCGCCGGCAAAGCCGGCAAACGGGGCCTCGATAACGTGCCAAATGATTCTCCTTTTCTGGCTTACGTGCGGTTTACGGCAATTGCCTTCGTCCCGCTTAACTCTCGCTCCCTTGCGGTCGCGGCTCAGTAAATCAAACTCTGCGCTTTTTGGGCGGACGGCATCCGTTGTGCGGAATCGCCGTCGTATCCCGGATCGACCGGACATCGAGCCCAGCCGTCGCCAGCGCACGAACCGCCGACTCACGACCCGAACCCGGCCCGCTCACCCGAACTTCCACCGTCCGCAACCCGACTTCATTCGCCTTGTTGGCCGCCGTCAAAGCCGCCTGCTGCGCGGCGAACGGAGTGCCTTTGCGGGAGCCGCGGAACCCGAGGGAACCCGCGCTCGACCACGACACCGTGTTGCCTTCCGGATCGGCGATGGTCACGATCGTGTTGTTGAACGTGGCCTGAATGTGCACGATGCCCACATGCACAACCCGCTTTTCTTTTTTCTTGAAGGTCTTTTTCTTCGTGCCCTTCGCTGGTGCTTTGGCCATTAGGTTTTCGACGTCGCTTTCTTCTTGTTGGCTACGGTACCCTTACGCGGTCCCTTGCGGGTGCGCGCATTGGTGTGGGTACGCTGGCCCCGCGTCGGCAACCCGCGGCGATGCCGCAGCCCGCGATAGGAGCCCATTTCGATGTGGCGCCGGATGTTCAGCGACACTTCCTTGCGCAGATCGCCTTCGACCGCGCCCTCGTCTTCGAGAATGGTACGGAGGTTGTTCACTTCCTCCTCCGTCATGTCCCCGACCTTCTTGTTCGCATCGATGCCTGCGCGATGCAACAGGCTCTTCGACCGGGTCCGCCCGATGCCGTAAATGTAAGTGAGGCCGATCTCAGCCCTCTTCTTCGGTGGTAGATCAACGCCCGCGAGACGTGCCATGTTTTATTCCTTTTAACCCTGCCGCTGCTTGTGTTTCGGATTGGTGCAAATCACACGCACAACGCCTTCGCGGTGGATCAACTTGCACTTGTCGCAGATTTTTTTAACTGATGCGCGAACTTTCATAAATTTCGTTACCCGATCTTCTTCACTATTCGTCCCCGCGTCAGATCGTGCTCTCCGAGCTCGATTTCCACGCGGTCGCCCGGCAATAACCGGACCCAATTCCGCTTCGCCGCTCCGGCCCCATACGCCAGAACCTGCGCCTTGTTACTCAACTCGAGCCGGTAAAGCAGGCTCGGCAATTCTTCCACCACGACGGCTTCTACCGTTACGGCCGGGTCAGAACCCATGGCCCGTTCGCCGTTACCGCCACGCAATGCTCGAAGTGCGCCGAATACGACTTGTCCTTCGCCACCGCGGTCCACTTATCCTTCAAAACCACCGCTTCCGGCTTT
Source organism: Terriglobia bacterium (assembly GCA_963809655.1). Classification (GTDB taxonomy): domain Bacteria; phylum Acidobacteriota; class Terriglobia; order Bryobacterales; family Bryobacteraceae; genus BOG-234. The sequence continues at coordinate 199,246 of CAWEKQ010000037.1, forward strand.
CCGGCATTCACCATCGGCTCGATCGCGAGCACCATGCCCTCGCGCAGCCGGGGATTCTCGTTCCGCCGGTCCACGTAATTCGGAACCTGCGGCTCTTCATGCAGTTGCGTCCCGATTCCGTGTCCCACATACTCCCGCACGATCGAAAACCCGTTACCCACCACGAAGTCTTCCACCGTCCCGCAGATATCGAACAGCCGGTTGCCTTCGCGAACCTTGTCGATCGCCAGTTCGAGCGATTCCTCGGTCACCTTCAGCAGCTTTTTCGCCTGCTCGCTCAACTCGCCCACTCCGACCGTCAACGCCGAATCGCCGAAATACCCTTCCAGCGAAACTCCCGTATCGATCGAAACGATGTCGCCCTTCTTCAAAACCCGCTTCGGGTTCGGCATGCCGTGCACGATCTCTTCGTTGACCGAGGTACAGAGCACGTATCGATACCGTTCACCCGCGGCCGGCACGAAGTAATTTTTGAACGCCGGCTTCGCGCTGGCGTCCGCCATCATCTTCACCGCCGCCACTTCCAGATCCCAGGTCGAAATTCCTTCCTCGACCATCGCGCCCAGCGTATGCAGGATCTTGTGTACCAGCAATCCGCTGCGCCGCATCTTCTCCAGCTCTGACTGCGTCTTGCGTACAATCATTGCCGGATCAGATCCTTCGGCGCCGCCTGCTTCAACCCAGCCTGAATACGCCCGAATACAACCTCCGGCGCATCCTGGCTCGCATCCACTTCAATCATCCGATCGCTCGTCGCCCGGAAAAACTCGATCAACGGTTGCGTCTGCCGCTCGTACTGAGCCAGCCGCTCCCGGACCACTTCTTCCCGATCATCATCCCGCACAACCAGCTTCGTCCCATCGAGATCGCACACACCCTCTGTTTTGGGAGGACGGGAAATCGCGTTATACAGAGTGCCGCACTTGGGGCACACACGTCTCCCGGTAATTCGCGAGATAATTATATTGTAATCAACAACAAGGTGAATTACCACCTCTCTCGCCTCGGCGGCGGCGAGCAGCCTCATCATCTCCTCGGCCTGCGCGGGCGTCCGGGGGTACCCGTCGAGGATAAAACCGCGCTCCGCAGTCCGGCTGGTGAATCCTTTCGAACACCAGTTGGTTCACCAGTTCGTCCGAAACCAGCGACCCCGCCCGCATCCGCTCCACGATCGCTTTTCCGATCGCATCCCCGCTGCGGATATGTTCACGCAGCATGTCTCCGGTCGATATCTGCGGGATCCGCAGCCACTCGACGAGATATTTCGCCTGCGTTCCCTTCCCCGAACCGGGTGATCCGAAAAGGATGATGGCGGTCGATTTCGTCCGGACTTCCGCAATTCCCACAGCACCCTGCCCGGGCGTTGCTTTCACCCCCGCCATTTAATACGAACTGCGGCGTCCGCGAATGCGACCCGCACGGGGCGTGAACCCTTCATAGTGGCGCATGATCAGCTGCGCTTCGATCTGGTTGATCGTATCCATCGCCACGCCCACCACGATCAGCAGCGACGTGCCGCCGAAGTAGAAGCTCACATTCAGCCCTTCCAGCAGGAACCGCGGGGAATACTTATCGATAAAATTCCCGACCAGCGGCAGGTGCTGCAAATGAATCCCGGTCAGCATGACGTCGGGAATCAGGCAGAGAATGGAGAGGTAAATCGCGCCCACGAACGTGATCTCGCGTCAGGATCGTGTTCATGTAATCGGACGGTGCTTCGACCCGGCCGGATGCCCGGGATGAATCCACCGTACTTGCGCATGTTGTCGGCCGCTTCGTTCGGATTGAAGATGATCGACACGTAGAAGAAGCAGAAGAAGATGATACCGGTCACGAACAGCAGCAGGTAAAGCGGCTCGCCGTGCCGGATCGCGGCCAGCGTATTGCTCAGCCACACATTGTTCTTGACGAAGGGGAATGTCGCGATCGTCTGCGGAAATGCCAGGATCGAAGACGCGAAGATAACCGGAATCACGCCGCCGGCATTCACCTTCAGCGGCATGTGGGTCGACTGACCGCCCATCACGCGCCGACCGATCACGCGTTTCGCGTACTGCACCGGAATGCGCCGCTCCGCCGTTTCCACCATGACGATGAACCCGACTACCGCGACCATCATGACCAGGATCAACACCAAGCTCGAGCACGCTCCATTCATGCGTCACGAAGACGTTGAGATAAAGGTTGCCGATGGCGGACGGAACGCCGACCACAATGCCGGTGAAAATGATCAGCGACATGCCGTTGCCGATGCCGCGCTCGGTGATCTGCTCACCCAGCCACATGATGAACGCCGTGCCTGTGGTGAGCGACAGAATGGTCATCAGGATGAAACCGAGACCGGGATGCGGCACGATATTGTCCTGCATCGTCTGCAAGCCCATGCCGATACCGAAGGACTGCGCGATACCGAGCGCCACGGTCAGATAACGCGTCCACTGCGTGATCTTGCGGCGGCCGAGTTCGCCTTCTTTCTGCAGCTTTTCGAGTGTGGGAACAACGACGGTCAGCAACTGCAGGATGATCGACGCCGTGATGTACGGCATGATTCCCAGCGCAAAGACCGACAGCCGGCGGATATTGCCGCCGGCGAAAAGATCGAAGAACCCGAAAATGGAGCCGTTCTGGCGGGTGAGGAAGTCCTGCCAGCGGTTGACGTCGATTCCAGGAGTCGGAACGAAACTGCCAAACCGGTAAACAGCCAGCATCGCGAATGTAAACAGCACCCGCTTCCGGAGGTCCGGAATGCGGAAGATATTGCCGATCGCCTCAAAAAGCTTTCCCACTGGTTTCTCGCTCTCTTGTACGCTGCTATTTTACTGGTTTTCGGTTTGCTTTTCAGCGCCCGCTGCCGCACCGATAACACGCGCCGTGGCCGCCGGCCTTCGCGATCTTCTCGGCTGCCGATTTCGAAAAGATGTGCGCTTCGATATCGATCTTGCGGGTGATCTCGCCGGTGCCCAGCACTTTCAGCCCGTCGCCCAGCTTGTTGATGATCCCGCGCGCGATCAGGCTGTCCACCGTGAACGTGTCGCCTTCGAGCTTTTCCAGATCCCTGAGGTTCACGATCGAGTACTGCTTCTTGAAAATGTTGGTGAAGCCGCGCTTCGGCAAACGGCGGTGCAGCGGCATCTGGCCGCCTTCGAAGCCGCGCATGATGCTGTAGCCGGAAATGGAGCGCGCGCCCTTGTGTCCGCGGGTCGAGGTCTTGCCCTGCCCGGATCCCATACCGCGGCCGATCCGCTTTTTGCGGTGTTTCTGCCCGGCGGGTGGTTTGAGTGAACTGAGATTCATTTGCCGATTTCCTTAGTCGACCAATGCCAGCAAATGCGGAATTTTCTTGACGAACCCGCGGAACGACGGCGTATCCGGCCGTTCGACGATCTGATTCATCTTCTTCAGACCCAGCGCACGCACGATCACCTTATGCTTCTCGGGCGTGCAGATCGGGCTGCGGATCAGCTTGATCTTGATCTTGCCTTCGTATATCGCATGCTACATTTTCTCCGGTGTCAGCCCGCGCATTTCCATTACCGCATTGCGGTCGCGAAGCTGTTCGAGTGCGTTGATCGTCGCCTTCACCACGTTGTGCGGGTTATGGCTGCCGATCGATTTCGTCAGTACGTTCGGAATCCCGCAGGCCTGCACCACCGCGCGCACCGGACCGCCGGCGATCACGCCGGTTCCATCCTGCGCCGGCTTCAGCATGACCATGCCCGCTCCGAACCGTCCCAGCACCTGGTGCGGAATCGTGTTCTCGAGCAGATGGATCTTGCGCAGATTCTTCTTCGCCGCTTCGATACCCTTGCGGATCGCCGACGGCACTTCCTTCGCCTTGCCGACGCCGAAACCGACGACGCGCGCCTGCGAATCGCCCACCACCACCAGCGCCGAGAAGCTCATGTTCTTGCCGCCCTTGACGACCTTCGTCACGCGGTTGATTGCCACCACGTTTTCCTTCAGGTTCAGCGACTGCGGATCGACCCGTTTTACCGTTTGCGACAGCCATTAAAACTCCAGTCCCGCTTCGCGCGCCGCATCGGCGAGCGCTTTCACGCGGCCGTGATAGATGTAGCCGCCACGATCGAACACCACTTTGTTGATGCCGTTTTCTTTCGCGCGCTCGGCTACACGCTTGCCGATCGCCTTGGCCGCCGCCACATTGCCGCCCGCGCCCCACTTGGCGATGTCCGATTTTTCGGTCGAACTCGCCGCCACCAGCGTCACGCCTTTGGTATCGTCGATCACCTGCGCGTAGATGTGCGCGGTGCTGCGGAACACCGTGAGCCGCGGCCGCTCGGTGGTGCCTTTGAGCTTTTTGCGAATGCGGATGTGAACGCGCTCGCGGATCTCATTTTTCGAAATCTTGCGAATCATTTACTTCTTGCCTCCGGTCGCGCCGGACTTGCCGACCTTCTTCTTCAACACTTCGCCCATGTACCGGACGCCCTTGTTCTTGTACGGATCCGGTTTGCGCAGCGCCCGGATATTCGCCGCAACCTGGCCGAGCAACTGCTTGTCGTGACCGCTCAGCACCAGATGGGTCTGTTTGTCGATCTTCAGATCGACGCCCTCGGGCAGCAGCACCTCGATCGGATGCGAATAACCCAGCGTGAACGTCGCGATCTTGCCTTTGACATCCGCGCGATAGCCGATGCCGACGATGTCGAGCTCTCTGGTGAACCCGGTCGAAACACCCTGCACGGCATTCGCGGCCAGCGCCCGGGTCAGCCCGTGCAGCGCGGCATGCTCGTCGCCCGAGCGCTCGATCGTGAGTTCCCCGGTCTTCTGCTGAATGCTGATCCCGTCGGGGATCGGCACTTCGAGCGTGCCCTTGGGCCCCTTCACTTTCAATTGCTGGCCGAGCTGAATCTTCACGACCTCCACCTTGACGGTGGCTGGCAGCGGAATCGGCTTTCTCCCTACTCTGGACATGTCTCTCTCTCTACCAAACCCTGCAAAGAATCTCGCCGCCGACGCCTTCCTTGCGCGCCGTCCGGCCCGTCATCACGCCGCGCGGCGTGGTCAGGATGCTGATCCCAAGCCCGCCCTGCACGCGCGGAATATCGGTCTTGCCAACATAAGTCCGGCACCCGGGGCGCGAGACGCGCTCGATCCCGGTCACTACCGGCGAATTGTCGGTCGCGTATTTCAGGTAGATCTTGATGACCTTTTTCACGCCTTCTTCGGCGACCTTGAAATTCGCGATATAGCCCTCTTCCTTGAGGATCCGGGCAATCTCCGTCTTTAACTTCGACGCCGGCACGTCCACTTTCGGATGTCGCGCCGCCATGGCGTTGCGCACCCGAGTTAGCATGTCTGCGATTGGATCACTGGTCATGTTTCCCGTACCTCCTTTCGGCCAATCTCGTTACCAACTTGCCTTCACCACGCCGGGCACTTCGCCGTTCAGCGCCAGTTGCCGGAAGCACAGACGGCAGATGCCGTACTTGCGCAGGAATGCCCGCGGACGGCCGCAGCGCCAGCAGCGATTGCGGTGGCGGCAGGCGAACTTCGGCTTCTTTTTCTGTTCGTGAGCAAGCTTGATAGCTTCGGCGCGCTCGCGGCTTTTTGCGATCTTGGCGGTTGTGGCCATTAATTCTTCTTCCTCCTGCTACTGCGCCCGGAAAGGCATTCCCATCTGCTTGAGCAGCGCCACGCCTTCGGCGTCCGTCCTCGCAGTGGTGGTGATGGATATGTTCATTCCCTTGGTCTTGTCGACCTTCGAATAATCGATTTCGGGGAAAATCAGCTGATCTTTCACGCCCAGCGTGTAATTGCCGCGCCCGTCGAACGATTTCGAAGACACGCCGCGGAAGTCACGCACGCGGGGCAACGCCACATTCAACAGCCGGTCCAGAAACTCGTACATGCGGTCGCCGCGCAGCGTGACCATCGTGCCGATCGCCATGCCTTCGCGCAGCTTGAACGCGGCGATCGATTTCTTCGCCTTCGTGATCACCGGCTTCTGGCCCGCGATCGCGCCCAGTTCGTTCACCGCGCCGTCCATCAGCTTGGCGTTGCCCGTGGCTTCGCCCAGGCCGATGTTGATCGAAACCTTCTCGACCTTCGGCACGGCCATGATGTTCGTGTACCCGAACTCCTTCGTCAGGGCGGGAACCACGGTTTTCAGATAATGCTCTCTCAGTCTCGCTGCCATCTTGATCCCTTTACTTCTTGTCGAGCGTCTGCCCGCACTTGCGGCACACCCGAATCCGGCGCGTCTTGCCGCCCGGCGCTTCCGTCACATGATGTCCGATGCGAGCCGGTCCGCACTTCCCGCACACAATCATCACGTTCGAGACCGCGATCGGACCTTCCTTTTCCGCGATTCCGCCGGCGATCTGCTTGGCCGGATTCTTCTTCGTGTGCCGCTTGACCATGTTCACGTGCTCGACGAAAATACGCCCGGTCGAGCGTGTCCACATCGAGCACGCGCCCCGTCTTGCCGCGGTCGCGCCCGGCGATCACCTTCACCTGATCGTTCTTCTTGAGCTGGATCCGAACCGGTTCCCGCCTGTCTTTCTTCAACTTCACCGACACGTTAGATCACCTCCGGCGCAAGCGAAACGATCTTCATGTACCGCTTGTCGCGCAGTTCGCGCGCCACCGGTCCGAACACGCGCGTCCCGACCGGCTCGCCCACTTCGTTGATCAGCACGGCCGCATTCGAATCGAACCGGATGTAGCTGCCATCCTTGCGCCGCGTTTCTTTGCGCATGCGCACGATCACGCAGCGCACGACCTTGCCCTTCTTGATTGCCGATTCCGGCGCCGCTTCCTTCACGGCCGCCGTCACCACATCTCCGAGTCCGGCACGGAGCCCGAGGTCGCCGCCGCGCGGCAGGATGCACGAAAGCCTTCGCGCGCCGCTGTTGTCGGCTACCTCGAGGATAGTCCTCATCCCAATCATGCTGATTTACTCCTTGCCAAGCCCAGGCTCCTGAGAACCCAATTAGATTTTTACGTCCAGATCGGCGGGCTGAGCCGCGCCAACCAGCGCCGAGCGCCGAATCACGTCCCCCAGCCGCCACCGCTTCAACTTGCTCATCGGCCGGCATTCGATGATCCGCACCACGTCGCCCACCTGCGCCGTGCCTTCTTCGTCGTGCGCGTAGAATTTCTTGTGCTTCATGACGATCCGGCGATAGAGCGGATGCGGCACGCGGCGGCTCACCTGCACCACGATGGTCTTCTGCATCTTGGTCGACACCACTTCGCCGACCTTCTCGTTCTTGTGCTGATTCGGCGCCGCTGCCTGGGACTCTGTCTGAGTATTCTGTCCGGCCATTATTTCTTCGCTCCCCGCAGTTCGCTTTCCCGCAGATAGGTCAGCAGGCGCGCGCGATCCTTGCGGTTTTCGCGCATTTTCTTGACGCCGTCCGTCTGGCCCATCGAAATCTGGAACTTGATGCGGAACGATTGCTCGTCCATCTCGCGCAGCTTGTTCTGCATTTCAGCCGGGTCGAGGCCCCGCAATTTGTCTTTCTTCATCTGCTTACTCCCCGCATTTACTCGGACGCCTCGCGCGAGACGAACTTCGTCTTCAGCCCGATCTTGTGCGCCGCCAGCCGCATGGCCTGCTGCGCGATGTCGACCGCCACGCCTTCCATCTCGAACAGAATCTTGCCCGGCCGGATCACTGCCACCCACTCTTCCGGCGCGCCTTTGCCTTTACCCATACGGGTTTCAGCCGGCTTCTTCGTGATCGGCTTATCCGGGAACAACCGGATCCACACCTTGCCGCCGCGCTTGATGAAACGCGTCATCGCGATACGGGCCGCTTCGATCTGGCGCGACGTGATCCAGCCGCAATCCATCGCCTTCAGAGCCGTATTCGCCGAACGAGATCGAGGACCCGCGCCAGGCCTTGCCCTTCATGCGCCCGCGCTGTTCCTTGCGGTATTTGACCTTCTTGGGCATCAACATAGATTTATTCCTTGGTCTCCGGCTCGGGCGCCGCGCTTGACTGAGCCGTTTCGGCGGCGGGCGCGGCGGCTTCACCACGGGCTCAGCCTGCTTCGCCGGCTCTTTCCACGCGGGCTGTCGAGGGCGCCATCAACGGCGGCATGATCGGGCCGCCGGTACGCGGCGGACGCGATTCCATGGGCGGCGGAGCCTGTTGTACCGGCGCCGCGGGTTCTCCGATTGCATGACTACCTGTAGCAGCAGCCGGCCGATCGCCGCGCTCTCCACCAGGTCCACCACCAGGACGATCTCCATCCCTGCGCGGCCTGCGGTCGCGATCCCGGGGACCGCCCGGTCCGCGTTCGTTGCGGCGCGGCTCGCCATCCTGCGAAGGAGCGCGCTTGCCGCCTTCCAGAATCTCGCCTTTGTACAACCACGCCTTGACGCCGATCACGCCGTAGGTCGTGTGCGCTTCCGTGGATCCGTAATCGATATCGGCGCGCAGCGTGTGCAGCGGAAGCTGCCCCTGCAGATACCATTCGCTGCGCGCGATTTCCGCGCCGTTCAAGCGGCCCGACACGCGAACCTTGATTCCCTTGCAGCCGAAGCGCAGCGCCGAGTCAACCGCCTTGCGCATCGCGCGCCGGAATGCCACGCGCTTTTCGAGCTGCAGCGCGATCGATTCCGACACCAGCTGCGCATCGAGCTCCGGCTTGTGCACTTCCTGAATGTCGATGAATACTTCGCGCTTGGTCTTCTTCGCGAGATCGCTCTTCAGCTTTTCGATCTCAGCGCCCTTGCGGCCGATGATGATGCCCGGACGCGAAGTGCGGATCGTGATGCGCAGCTTGTTGCCCGGGACGGTCCACTTCGATCGAGCTGACGCCCGCCGCCTTCAGCTGCTCGCGCAGGCCTTCCTTCAGTTCCAGATCTTCGTGCAGCAGCTTCGCGTAGTCCTGCTTGGCGAACCAGCGCGAGCGCCAGGTCTTGTTGAAGCCGAGCCGGAAACCGTAAGGATGTACTTTCTGACCCATTTAGTTATCTCGCCTTCTCCGCGCCTTTGACCACGATGTGCGCCGTGCGCCGCTGATACCGGTACGCGCGCCCCATCGGCGCCGGCCGCACGCGCTTCTTGCGCGGGCCTTCGTTCACGTAGGCTTCGGTCACAAACAGCTGATCCACATCCACGATCTTCGTTCTTGTTCTCCGCATTCGCGATCGCCGAGCGCAGCACCTTCTCGACCGCCGGCGCGATCCGCTTGTTGACGGTGCGCAGCGTGATGATCGCGTCGTCCGCCTTGCGCCCGCGGATCAGGTCGATCACCAGCCGCGCCTTCTGCGGCGAGACCCGAATGTATCTGGCTTCTGCTTTGACTTCCATCTCGTCCTCTTATGCCTTCGCCGCCTTCTCCGTCGCCGCTTTGGCCGCGATGACCCTTGAACGTGCGCGTCGGCGAAAATTCACCCAGCTTGTGCCCCACCATGTTCTCCGTGACGTACACCGGAATGAACTTCCTGCCGTTGTGCACGGCGATCGTGTGGCCGACGAACTCGGGCAGAATCGTCGAGCGCCGCGACCACGTCCGCACCACTTTCTTCTCGCTCGTCGCGTTCAGCTGTCCATCCTCTTTTCGAGGTGGTCGTCGGTAAACGGTCCCTTTTTTACCGAACGTCCCATTTATTCTTTCCCTCTCCGGTCATTGACGATCAACTTGTCCGTGCGCTTGTTGTTGCGCGTCTTGAAGCCGCGCGTCGGCTGGCCCCACGGCGTCACCGGATGACGGCCGCCGGAAGTCTTGCCTTCACCGCCGCCGTGCGGGTGATCGACCGGGTTCATCGAAACGCCGCGGTTGTGCGGCCTCTTGCCCATCCAGCGCTTGCGTCCGGCTTTGCCGAGCGAAACGTTTTCGTGCTCGACGTTGCCGACCTGGCCGATGGTCGCCATGCAATCGGCCGACACGCGGCGCACTTCGCCCGACGGCAGTTTCAGCAGCGCCATGCCGCCTTCTCTCGAAACCAACTGCGCCTGCGCGCCGGCCGAACGCGCCATCTGGCCGCCCTTGCCCGGCCGCAGTTCGATGTTGTGAACCATCGTGCCGGCCGGAATATTCTTGAGCGGCAGCGCATTGCCCACCAGAATGTCGGCTTCGGGACCCGAGGAAACCGTCGCCCCGACCTTCAAGCCCACCGGCGCAATGATGTAGCGCTTCTCGCCGTCCACATAGTGCAGCAGAGCGATGCGCGCCGAACGGTTCGGATCGTATTCGATCGCCGCGACCTTCGCCGGAATCCCGATCTTGTCGCGCTTGAAATCGATGATCCGATACGCCTGCTTGTGACCGCCCGCCGATGAACCGCGAGGTGACGCGCCCCGTGTTGTTGCGGCCGCCCGCTTGCGGTCTTGCCCTCGACCAGCGACTTCTCGGGCTTCTGCTTGGTAATGTTCTCGCGCGACACCACGGTCTTGAAGCGGCGGGTCGGAGTTGTGGGTGAGAATTTTTTGATCGGCATGTCGTTTATGCCATCACGCTTACATCTCCGCGTACTCGGGCACCTTCTGGCCGGCCACGAGCTTCACGTACGCCTTCTTCCAGTCCGAGCGGTAGCCGGCGAACCGTCCGCGGCGGCGCAGCTTGCCTTCGAAAGTCGCGGTCCGGACTTCCTCCACCTTCACGTTGAACAGCTTCTCGACCGCCTGCTTCACCTGATCTTGTTGGCGTCCTCCGCCACCTCGAAGCAAAGCGTCCGATTCGTCGTCCTTCTCGGTGACGCCTTTTTCGGTCACGAGCGGCCGCACCAGATTATCGTGAATGGTCATTATTGTTCCGCCTCCGCCTTGTGTTTGGGAGCCGATTTCGCCAGCGTCTCGCTGAGCTTCGAGGCCGCAGCCTGCGTCAACAGCACGCGCGTCGCATCGAGCAGCTCATAGGGATGCACTTCGCGGCTGCGGACCAGCTTCGACGCCTCGAGATTGCGCGCGCTCAATTCGAGATTGCGATTCTCATCCGTCTCGACCAGCAGCACCTTCTTCGTCGCTTCAAGCTTCGTCAGCGCCTGCACAAAGTTCTTCGTCTTGTGATCGGCCAGCTGGAAAGCTCGAAATGACCTTGCAGCTCGCCGTCGCGCAGCTTCGCCGAAAGCGCCGAGCGCAGCGCGCCCAGCTGCATCTTGCGCGGCAGCTTGTAGCTGTAATCGCGCGGCTTGCGGTCCATGCACCGTGCCGCCGTGCCGCCACAGCGGGCTGCGGATCGAACCCATACGCGCGCGGCCCGTGCCCTTCTGCTTCCACAGTTTCTTGCCCGACCCGGCCACTTCGTGCCGCGTCTTGACCTTGTGCGTTCCGGCGCGCGTGCCCGCCAGATAATGCCGCACCGCCTCGTACAGCAGATCTTCGTTGACCGCGGCGCCGAACACCGCGTCCGCCAGCTCGACCTCGCCGACCTTCGTATTGTTCAGATCGATAACGTCTACGCTCGGCATGATTACCTCTTCGCCCTCCGCACCACGACGTAGCCGCCGTTCGGCCCGGGCACCGCGCCCTTGACCACCATCACGTTGTCCTCGGTGTCCACTCTCGACGATTTCCAGATTCCGCACCGTCACCTGATCGTCTCCCATCTGTCCGCCCATGCGCATACCGGGAAAAACACGCGACGGAAAGCTCGAAGCGCCGATCGAGCCCGGCGCGCGGTGAAACATCGATCCGTGCGTGGCATCGCCGCCGCGGAAATGATGGCGCTTCACCACGCCCGCGAATCCGCGGCCCTTGCTGACGCCGATCACGTCGACCTTCTCGTTCGGCTTGAACTCGTCGACCAGAACGCGGTCGCCGGCCTTCAGGTCGCCGTCGCCGCCCATCAGGCGGAACTCGCGCAGGAACTTCACGCCTTCGGCGCCGGACTTCTTCAGGTGCCCGGTCGCCGGCTTGTTGATCCGCTTCGGCTTCACGTACTCCATCAGGCCCAGCTGCACCGCGTCATAGCCGTCGGTCGCCGGCGTCTTGCGCTGCACGACGACGCACGGCCCGGCCTTCAGCACCGTCACAGGGACCACCTGCCCGTCCGGCGCGGAACACCTGCGTCATCCCGATTTTTTTGCCTAGAATTCCTGGACTCATGTTTTCAGCCCTTCGCCAAACCTATTACCTTTCCCGAACGCCTTGATCTCGACGTCCACACCGGCCGGCAGATCCAGCTTCATCAACGCGTCCACCGTGTCCTGCGTCGGCTCGAGAATATCGAGCAGGCGCTTGTGCGTCCGGATTTCGAACTGTTCCCGCGATTTCTTGTCCACGTGCGGCGACCGCAACACCGTGTACGTGAGGTTGACGTCGGCAGCGGAATCGGACCCGCCACCGTCGCCCCGGTGCGCTTGGCCGTGTCCACGATCTCCGTGGTCGATTGATCGAGGACCCGATGATCGTAGGCCTTCAGCCGGATGCGAATGCGTTCTTTGAGAGCCATGGTTAGTCGAGAATCTCCGTCACCGTACCGGCGCCCACCGTCCGTCCGCCTTCGCGAATCGCGAACCGCAAGCCCTTGTCCATGGCGATCGGCGTGATCAGCTCGACCACCAGCTGCACGTTGTCGCCCGGCATCACCATTTCCATGCCTTCCGGCAGCTGCGCCACTCCCGTCACGTCCGTCGTGCGGAAGTAGAACTGCGGCCGATAGCCCTTGAAGAACGGCGTGTGACGCCCGCCTTCTTCCTTCGACAGCACGTAAACTTCGCCCTTGAACTTCTTGTGCGGCTTGATCGAACCCGGCTTCGCGATCACCTGCCCGCGCTCCACTTCCGTCTTTTCAATACCGCGCAGCAGCAGGCCCACGTTGTCGCCCGCGCGCCCTTCGTCCAGCAGCTTCTTGAACATTTCGACGCCGGTGACCACCGTCTTGCGGGTGTCGCGGAAGCCGACGATTTCCATTTCCTCGCCGACCTTGCAGATCCCCTGCTCGATACGGCCCGTCACCACCGTGCCGCGGCCCTGAATCGAGAAGATATCTTCGATCGGCATCAGGAACGGCTTGTCGATCACGCGCTCCGGCATCGGAATGTACTTGTCGACCGCTTCCATCAGCTCGTCGACCGTCTTTTCCCACTGCGCTTCGCCGTTCAACGCGCCCAGCGCCGAAACCTTCACCACCGGCAGATCGTTGCCCGGGAACTGATAGCTCGTCAGCAGTTCGCGCACTTCGAGCTCGACCAGCTCGAGCAGTTCCGGATCGTCCACCATGTCGACTTTGTTCAGCGCGACCACGATGTACGGCACGCCCACCTGGCGGGCCAGCAGAATATGCTCGCGCGTCTGCGGCATGGGACCGTCGGTCGCCGCCACCACCAGAATCGCGCCGTCCATCTGCGCCGCGCCCGTGATCATGTTCTTGATGTAATCGGCGTGGCCCGGGCAATCGACGTGCGCATAGTGCCGCTTCGCCGTCTCGTACTCCACGTGCGCCGCCGCGATCGTGATTCCGCGCGCTTTCTCTTCCGGCGCGTTGTCGATCGAATCGAAGCTCCGGAACTTCACCTTCGGATTGTGCTTCGCCAGTATCTTCGTGATCGCCGCCGTCAGCGTCGTCTTGCCGTGATCGATGTGCCCGATCGTCCCGATATTTACGTGCGGCTTGCTGCGGTCAAATTTTTCTTTTGCCATCGCACAGTCTCCTAAAAGAAACCTTAAAAAACGCTAACCCTACTTTGTAACCTTGCCCTGCACCCGTGTCACAATTTCTTCCGCGATGTTCTTCGGCACTTCTTCGTACCGCCCGAAGTGCATCGTGAACTGCCGCGGCCCTGCGTGCGCGAACGCAGCTCGGTCGCATAACCGAACATCTCGGACAGCGGCACCATCGCCTTGATGATCTGCGTGGTACCGCGAATCTCCGTGCCTTCCAGCTGGCCGCGCCGCGAAATCATGTCGCCGTTCACCGGACCCATGTACTCTTCCGGCACCACCACTTCGAGCGCCATCACCGGCTCGAGCAGCACCGGCTTCGCCTTGCGCAGCGCTTCCTTGACGCAGATCGAAGCGCAGATCTTGAACGCCATTTCCGACGAATCGACATCGTGATAAGCGCCGTCGAACACCGTCACCTTGACGTCCGACATCGGATAGCCGGCCAGAATTCCGCCTTCCAGCGCTTCGACCACGCCCTTCTCGATCGCCGGAATAAATTCCTTCGGAATATTGCCGCCCTTGATTTCGTTTTCGAACTCGAAGCCCTCGCCCGGCTCGACGCGCAGCTTACGCGCGCGTACTGGCCGCTGCCGCCGGTCTGCTTCTTGTGCGTGTAGTCGTATTCGGCCGTCTCGCGGATGGTCTCGCGATACGCCACCTGCGGCTTGCCGACATTCGCGCCCACGCCGAACTCGCGCTTCATGCGGTCGACGATGATTTCGAGGTGCAGCTCGCCCATGCCGGCGAGAATGGTCTGCCCGGTTTCCGGATCCGTAGAAACCCGGAACGTCGGATCTTCCTGCGCCAGCTTCTGGATCGCCATGCCCAGCTTTTCCTGATCGGCCTTCGTCTTCGGCTCGATCGCCAGCTGAATCACCGGCGTCGGGAAATCGATCGATTCGAGCACGATCGGATGCTCTTCATCGCAGATCGTGTCGCCGGTCGAAACCGTCTTCAGGCCCACCGCGGCGCAGATATCGCCCGCCAGGATCTCCTGAATCTCTTCGCGCTTGTTGGCGTGCATCTTGACCAGACGTCCGATGCGCTCCTTGCGGCCCTTGGCGACGTTATAAATCGATTCGCCCGCATTCAGCTTGCCCGAGTAAACCCGGAAGAACGCCAGCTGACCCGAAAACGGGTCGGTCATGATCTTGAACACCAGCGCCGAAAACGGCTCGCTGTCGGACGCCTTGCGGTGCAGCATAACCGTCTTGTCGTCGACCGCGGTGCCTTCGACATCCGGAACATCGAGCGGCGAAGGCAGGTAATCCACCACCGCGTCGAGCATCGTCTGGACGCCCTTGTTCTTGAACGCCGAGCCGCAGATCACCGGGAAAATCTTCAGCGCGATGGTCGCCTTGCGGATGCCGGCCTCGATCTCCGCATCCGTCAGCGCCGCGCCTTCGACGAACTTCTCGAACAGCTCATCGTCGGATTCGGAAACCGCCTCGATCATCTGCTCGCGATATTCCTTCGCCTGGTCGACCAGATCCTCCGGAATCTCGACCTCGTCGTACTCCGCGCCCAGCGTTTCATCGCGCCAGATCACGGCCTTCATTTCGACCAGATCGACAACGCCCTTGAACTTATCTTCCGCGCCGATCGGAATCTGAATCGCCACCGGACGCGCCTTCAGCCGGTCGACAATGGTATCGACCGAGCGGAAGAAATCCGCGCCCACGCGATCCATCTTATTGATGAAGCAAATGCGCGGAACCGATACTTATCGGCCTGCCGCCACACCGTTTCCGACTGCGGCTGCACGCCGGCGACCGCGTCGAATACCGCGACCGCACCATCCAGCACGCGCAAGCGCGCTCGACTTCAGCCGTGAAATCGACGTGCCCCGGCGTGTCGATGATGTTGATCTGCATGTCGTGCCATGGCAGGTGGTCGCGGCCGACGTAATCGTGATGCCGCGCTCCTGCTCCTGCTCCATCCAGTCCATGATGGCCGTGCCTTCGTGGACTTCGCCGATCTTGTGCGTTCGGCCCGTGTAATACAGGATGCGTTCCGTGGTTGTGGTTTTACCGGCATCGATGTGAGCCATGATGCCGATATTTCTCATCCTCTCGAGCGGTACTGTGCGTGCCATGGAAATTTACTGATTCCTGTTCAACAATTACCAGCGATAGTGCGCGAACGCCTTGTTGGCTTCCGCCATGCGGTGCACGTCGTCGTTCTTCTTGATCGCGCCGCCGCGCAGATTGGCCGCGTCGTTCAATTCATTCGCCAGCTTCTCGGCCATGCCCTTTTCCGCCCGGCCGCGCGCATTCGAAAGAATCCAGCGGATCGCGAGACTGGTGCGCCGGTTCTGCGGCACTTCGATCGGCACCTGATAGTTGGCGCCGCCCACGCGCCGCGTCTTCACTTCGAGCAGCGGCTTGGCGTTCTCGACGGCCTTCTTGAACAACTTGATCGGATCGTCGCCGCCGCCCGCTCCTCGAGCTTCTCCATCGCATCGTAGAAGATCTTCTGCGCGGTGGACTTCTTGCCGTCCCACATCATCGAGCAGACGAACTTCTCGGCCAGCGTCGAATTGTACACCGGATCCGCGGCTACTTCGCGATTTGCTGCGCCTCTGCGTCTTGGCATGTAAATCCTCTACTTCGTCGCGGCTTTCGGCCGCTTGGCTCCGTACTTCGAACGGCTCTGCTTGCGGTTCGCGACACCGGCGGTATCGAGCGTCCCGCGCACCACGTGATAGCGAACACCGGGAAGATCCTTCACGCGGCCTCCGCGGATCAGCACGATCGAGTGCTCCTGCAGATTGTGGCCGACGCCCGGAATATAGGTGGTGACTTCGATCCCGTTGGTCAGCCGCACGCGCGCGACTTTGCGCAGCGCCGAGTTCGGCTTCTTCGGCGTCGAAGTGTACACACGCGTACAAACGCCGCGCCTCTGCGGGCAGCTCTGCAAGCGCCGGGCTGGCCGTCTTCCATGCGGGCGCTTTGCGGCCCTTGCGCACAAGTTGATTAAATGTCGGCACTAAAAATCCTCAAAAACGGGCGAATTCTCAAAACTGCGTCGGTCGATTCGAGACGGTTGGGAACTGCTTACCGCTCAGGCTTTGGACAGGTCCATGCTCACTGCACAGCGCAACGCCTTTAGAATCAAGCGCGTCTGTGGCGAACCTCGGGGCCTCGCCCCGGCCGGATCTCCGACGCCGGAGATGGTAGCCGGAAGCTTAAATCAAGCTACAGCCAAACTCTACTACGATAGCCAATCGGCGGACAACGTGTCAACCAGCTGTAACCCAAGAGCTACAACCCAAGCCACACACGTCTCGCGCGAAAGGACTCCAACAGAGTAGCAAAGACGAAGCCAATCTGTCGAGCCGCGGTTTCGCCGTGCCGGATTATTGTACCGAAATAAATGCGTTTGCCTGCGATTGCTGTCCGCCGACCGTGGCCACCACCGCGTTGTCACCCGAAGAAACAGACGCAGGAACAGTCACATTAATCTGATAGAGTCCGACGCCGACCAGTCCCCCGTACGTCACCTGGGCTTGCGCGCCTCCAATGGTCACCGTGGGCAGCGTAACCAGCGGCAGCGGTGCGGTTAACGTCGATCCGTTTGGAGCCGCCGGCGAGGTCAGCCCAAACCCGGCCCCATAAAATACGATCGTCTCGTTCCGCGTTGCAGGCGAAGTCGCGCCTGCAATCAGATTCGTCGGGCCGATCAGCGCGCCGTTGGCGTGCGTGGCGGCTATGTACTTGTTCCCCGCGAGCCAGAAGAACCCGGGCGCCGCGGTCTGCATCGTCACGGTCACATTCGCGCTGACTTCGCCGTTGTTGGTGACCTGAATCTGCACCGGGCCTGCCGGGATGTCGGTCGGAGTCAGGAAGTTCAATTGCATCGGGCTGACATAGCTGATATAGGCCGCTTCGCCGTTCACCGTGACGCCGACTCCTTCGATGCTGGTCGGCAGCTTTCGCGCCCGTGAAATCCGTCGCCGCCCAGCTGCGGATCGTGGATGCGAGACCGCCGCCGAATATGCTGGTCCAGGTATTTGCCCCCACCAGCGGGGCGAAGCTCGCGCCGTTGACGACGTCCGCGCTGATGAATGAAGGAACGGCCTGAATGCTTCCGAATAAGCCATGCGATTCCGGAGTCTCGCCGTACGGCCCGGGAATGCCCGCGGTGAAGTATAGCGTCGCCGGATCGCCGCCTTTGCCGCCGTTGCCGAAGAACAAAGCCCAGAGCCCCGGTATGGGAATGTTGTGGCCCGTGTTGTCCTGCAGCGTTCCGAGCATAGTGCCTTTGGCCGGATCGAAGGCGTTGATGGTGCCGCTGCCGAAGTTGCCCACCAGAAGCGCGCCGCCGAATGGTCCGAAGGTCGCCGGAGCCATCGCCATCCCCCACGGCGAATTCAGCGGGCCGCCCGAGATCAACCGCTTCAGCAACGTCCCGGACCCGTCAAACACATCCACGTATCCGTTGCCGGCTACCGGCCACGTCATCGTGTTTATCGGCGTCCTGTTTGGCGTACGTAACGTAGATGCTGCCCCCAAAATTCGCGATGCCGAAAGGTGCAAAGCCCGCCGGAATCTGCGGGTCGATAAATGCCGTCGCGCTCACTACGGGATTGAAGCTGCCGTCGAAGACATCGACCACGCCATTGTGAAAGTCGGTCACGTAGATCAGTGGAGCCGCTGCCGTGCCGCCCGCCACGCACCCCTTGAAGACTGCTCCGGATGCCGATTTATCCACCGCGATGATCGCGGCGGTCGCGTTGACCGTCGGGCTCCATCCGGAAATCGTGCCGTCCTCGGTGCAGAAGATGAACGACGAGTTTTTCGTTTTGCCGCCTGACGTCACGTTGAAAACCGTAGTGGCATTGGAAATCACTCCGGTGACGGCCCCGCCGGTCGGCAGCGTCGGCGTGGGAACCGTAACGACGAGAGTGGAAGGAGTGCCGTTCGTCGAGTAAACCGTTGAGGTGCTTGATCCGTTGTTGCCGATCCAGAACGGACCGGTTGCGGACGCGGCGATCCCCCACGGGTTCACCAGGTTCTTATCCTGAAAATCGGCGGTATCGGGAAGGTCCGAAACCAGGTTATGCACAAGGTAAATACCCTCGGGCCGAGACAGGGAGGCCGACAGCGTGGTGCTGGCAGAGCCCGTTGCGGCAATGCCAGTCGCGAGGGCGAAGAGACAGGTCGTAATACATTTCGCAACTACGACACTCAGCCGAGTCATGCGGATTTTTGACAATGCTTGCACAGGGGCACCTCTCCCAACAGCCTGCCAATTGCGGGTTGCGGCCAGGTAATGCTTTGGTAAAAGAATCGTAAATTGCGGTGCGCGAGCCACTATTGCCGGCGCGTAAAATGGATCAAGTTATGAATCATCGACAGCGCTGCGAGATTCTTGTTCTCCTGGCATGTCTCGCTATGCCAGGGCTTCAGCCAGACCCCACCCGCGCCCGCGGCTGCGAGCTATACCGGATCGGTCGCCTGCCGGACTTGCCACCCCGCCATCTACGCGCGCTGGAGCAAGACGCCTATGGCCAACGTGGTTCGCGACCCGAAGGTGCATCCCGAAGCCATCATTCCCGATCTGTCGAAACCCGATCCACTGGTGAAGTTCACGAAGGACGATATCGCATTCGTCTACGGCAGCATATGGAAACAGCGCTACTTCACGAAAAAAGGCGACGACTATTTTCCTCTGGGCGCGCAATGGGATGTGACGCATCAGATCTGGCGCGCCTACCAGGCCGCCCCCGGCTCAGACTGGTGGACCGCCTTCTATCCCAACGACAATATGCAGCGCCCGACGGGTCCCCTCTGCGACGGTTGTCATTCGGTCAACTACAACATCCAGACCAAAGCCGTCACCGAGTGGAACGTGGGCTGCGAAAAGTGCCACGGCCCCGGCAGTCTGCACGTGGCTCAACCGTCGCGCGCGAACATCGTCAACCCCGTCCGTGAGAATTCGCTGCGCGCCAGCGATACCTGCATCCAGTGCCATTCGCAGGGCCAGCCGGTCAGCAACCCGATCAACGGCAAGTATTACGATTGGCCGGTCGGCTACCGTTCGGGTCTTGATCTTCGCGAATTCTGGAAGCTGGAAGACCACAAGCTGGGCGAGCAGTCCTTCACCCATTTCGCCGACGGCACGGCGCACAAAAACCGGATGCAGGGCAACGATTTTGTCGAGAGCGCCATGTATACGCACGGCGTGACGTGTTTCAGTTGCCACGATGTCCACGGCACCGAAAACAATGCCCAACTGATCAAGCCGGCCAATGTTTTGTGCCTTGAATGCCACGGTCCGAATTCGCCGAACGGCCCGCGGGCTCCCTCGATCGAAGCGCACACCCACCACAAAGCCGGTACGCGCGGCGGAGAATGCGTCGACTGCCACATGCCGAAGATCGAGCAGACGATCGCCGACGTCAACGTGCGCAGCCACACTTTCAAATTCATCACGCCGTCCGATACCGAGCGCTTGAAGGTTCCCAATCCCTGTAACGGGTGTCACACCGGCGAGACGACCAAATGGGCCACCGACGCGCTGAAGACCTGGACAAACGTTTCGCCGTGGCGCGTCGCAGCCGAGTAGGACTTGCCCATCCGGCTCAAGCACTTTCTGCGCCCTGCGCGATCTCTGAGCGTCATCCGTCAACGAATTGCCCAGCGCGCCGAGCTGCGGCAGTTGATTCGCATCGGCAGGCGACGATTCGCCGGCGATCCGAGGTACCGGATGGATTCGGTCGAGCAGGGTTTCGCGCCCTGCGCGTGGGAGTCCGAAGACGACACCCAACTGCTTGGGCGAATCTGCAATGCGTACACAAAGGCCATGGAGCGCCAGCCGGCCGCGCCCGAAACCTATCAGCCCAGCCGATGGTGGCGTCTGGTGGAGGGCGGCAATCTCGGACCTGTCAAACGCGCGTTGGCGGCGCACGACATTCCTTCCCTGCTTTTGATGTACCGAAATTTCTTTCGCGACCCCTGCGGCGGTGGATTGGTTGGCCTGCCCGCCATCTCGAACCGCTCCTTTGACTACAAGGAGCTGTTTCTCATCGACGCCCTGTATCGCATCGATCTTTGGCAGCGCCGCACTGCCGGCCGCTTCCGGCTGGCCGATCTGGCAACTCCGGAGATCGGCAATCCTCTCGGCGTCGTCATGGAAGGTACCCGGGTTCGCACTAGTTCCGAGGATCAGCACTTCTATGCGCGGAAAATCATCGAGCTGACCGGGTCGGACGAAACGCCAGTCGTCGCCGAAACCGGCGGCGGCTTCGGAGGGATGGCCTACTTTCTGCTTCGCGATCGCCCGGGGATCACGTATCTGGATTTCGACGTGCCGGAGAGTATCGCGCTGGCGTCATGGTATCTGCTCAAGGCCTTCCCTGGTCTCAGAGCGACGCTCTATGGAGAAGCCGCTCTGGATGCCGAAACGCTGAGCAGGTCCGATATTATCCTGATGCCCGGCTTCATGCTGCCTCAAATGCCGGACCGCAGCGTGGATGTTTCATTCAACTCGCACGTGCTCTCCGATATGTCCATCGCATCGATCCACGAATATCTGGCCGAGATTGCCCGCACCACGCGAAGCTCGATTCTGCATGTCAACGGAACGGAGAGTTGTCGCGCCATATCGTCCTGGCTTAACAGCAACGCGAAAGACTTCGCGCTGGTGGACCAGCAGCCAGCAGAGTGGAATACTGCCCGCTCGCTGAAGCCGGACGAGATGGAATGCCTCTACACCCGCAGCCAGTGAGCCAGGTCTTTTTCCAGCAGACGCTGCAGGTCTTCAACATCGGAGCCATAGTATTGCACGAGCCGCGCGCGATCCTCCGCCTGCAGCGTAATCGACTCGGTCTGCCTGTATAGTACGCGCTTTATCGCAGGCTGCAAACCTTTCGGAATGCACTGACCCAGCGCTTTCCAAAGTCCCCGCGCCTGCAGGCTCTGGCTAAGCCGAACGAATTTGGGAACGTTGGGATGATAGTGGCCGCGGCCCGCCTGGGGAACGAAAGTTGGGTCCACGCGGAGGAATTCCAGTATCCCGGAAAACCATCCGCGCGGATCCCGCTGCCTGTCTTCGAACAGCGAAATGTGGAGTTGTTCAACCGGGAACACGTCCATATACCGGCGCACCTGCTGCGCGTATAATCCGAACTCGAGAAACGGATGAAGCACGCCCAGATACTTGCCGGTGCGATGAAAACAGGCATCAAGATGTTCGCCGAATGAATGCGCCACGGTTCCGTCGGAGACGCTCTTGAGATATTGCGCAAACGCCCGTTCGGCGGGGTCCATCAAAACGATGATGATCCTGGCCTTCGGCAAGCGGGACGCAATCGCCGGGGCGGCCGTCTGCGACCACAGATAACAGACGCTTCCTTCGCCCACGGCCTTTTCATCTTTAACCTGCGCGAAGAGCCGCAGATAGTCATCCCACTCGGAAACAATTCCGCCAAAACGCTTCTCCGTCATGGGTCCGTGGATGAACTCGCGCACGCTATCCGCCTCGTTCCGCATCCGCTCCCGCAGGCCCGGCTCGAAATGCTCCACGCGAATCTCGGATGAGAAATAACAGGGCTCCTTCAGGGGACTCATGTAGATCTGCGGATGCTGATCGAGCTCGTAGTAGAGCGCGTCGGTTCCGGCTTTCGGCGCACCTGCGATAAAAAAATCGGGAGTAAATCGCAACTGTACTAGCGTAGCTATATGGCATTTCTCCTGCCGGCGCTGGTGGCGCTCCTGCCGCTTCTGATCACGCCAGGCATTCTTTTTCACTACGACATCACGCCGAAAATCATCGTTCTCGTGCTGATCACCGCCGCGTGTCTCGCGCTTCCCGGGGAAATTGCACGCGACATCGCGGAGTTGTGGCGGCGTAAGACCGGGCGCTGGTTGTGCGGCCTGGCCGCGGCACAGGTGGTCTGGTTCGGAGTAGCTGCGGCGCTGTCGTCGCGTGCCGTGTTTTCGCTCTTCGGCAGCAACTGGCGGCGGATGGGCTTCATTCACCGTCGTGGCGTTGTGCACTTTCACAGTCCTTGCCGCGGCTCACCTGGCGCGATCCCCCAACTCATTGCGGAACGTGCTGCGCGCTTTCGCGATCGCCACCATCCTCGCGTCCGTTTACGGCAGCCTTCAGTACTTCGATATCGACCCTCTGCAGGCCGCTGCGGCCTACCACGCCGAAGCCGGAGACTCAGTGATCGTGCGGCCGCCCGGCACGCTGGGCCACGCCGACTATTTCGGATGGTGGCTGGCAATCGCGCTGTTCTGCGCGTTGGCCCTGGCTCGCATCGAGACTGGTTTCCGGCGGTTCTTGGCGCTTGCCGCCTGCGTTCTCGCGGGTGTCGCGATCGTGCTGAGCGGAACGCGTTCCGCGATCTTAGCGGTTGCCGCCGGATTTCTCTCTCTCGCCTTCTTCATCGGCTTCAGGCCTCGCCGGAAGCATGTCATCGCAGGCGTGGCGTTCGCGGGAATTCTGGCCGCGTTCTATTTTTCACCTGCTGGAACCCGGCTGAAAGCCCGCGTGCGATGGTCGAGTGACGAACCTGTGGGCGGTGCGCGTCCCCTGCTTTGGCGAGATTCGCTGAATATGGCTGCCGCGAGGCCGTTGACCGGATTCGGTCCGGAAACATTCGCGGCCGCGTTTCCGCGTTATCAGTCGGTCGCGCTCGCCCGGCTGCTGCCCGATTTCTATCACGAATCGCCGCACAACACCGCGCTCGATGCGCTTACGGAGCAGGGAATCCCCGGCCTCCTCATCGCACTGAACTGGGCCGCGCTCGGAGGCTACGCGGCACTGCGGGCACGCTCCGCGCTGGCTGCTTCAGCGCTGATCGCATCCTGTCGTTGCTTCGCTGTTCGGCGCCGTTACCATCGGTCCGCTGTTTGCCACGTTGCTGGTAATCGCAATCCTCGTCGCATCCGACCCGCCCGACCGCGACGCCCCGCCGATCCCCGGACGAATCACCGTCGCCGCGGTCACCGTGCCGATCGCCGTGTGCCTGGCCGCATTCGGCGTCTGGCTTGCCGCTTCCGATTTCGAACTCGCCGCCTTTCAGCGCGCGGTCTCGACCGGCCTCTATGAGCGAATGGTTCGCACCGGCTTGCCCGGCGCGGCGGAAGATCTATATTGCTCGAGGCGTCTTGGCTTCCCCACCGCGATTCCCGCCGCATTCCGGTCGGTCTCGACCGCTGACAACCCTCCGAACGCCTGGTACAACCTCGCGATACTCCTCGCCAACCAGAACGACGCCGCCGGGGTCGAGCATGCCTTGCGGTCCGCCGCAGCCCTCGCGCCGAACTGGTTCAAGCCACACTGGTCCCTCGCGAACCTCCTCGCCCTCACTGGCCGGGAGGACGAAGCGCGGCGGGAAGCCGAAAGAGCGGTCTTTCTGGATGCCGGTAAGGACGACGAGGTAACCGAAACTCTGAAGAAACTCACACATCAGCCCCGCTGACCCAGCCGCATTTACAACAAATTTACTAATCGGAAACAACTGCGGCCCGGCATGCGCGTAGGTTTGAATCAGCGTGCTACCAAGACTTCAGATCGCCATACTACTGCTCCTCGCGGCTGGCTCCGCGTTCGGGCAAACTCATCAGCCACCTCCCGGCAAGCTCTCGAATATTTTCCACGGGCCGCTCTCCACGAGGGTGGCCAGCGGCGACACTCTGGCCGTCTCGATTACGCCAGACGGCGTGGTGCCCATCTACAGCACTTCGACTACGATTCAGGCCGGCTCATGGGTGTCCATCTACGGCACGAACCTCGCCAGCGGAATCGTGAACTGGAACGGCGATTTCCCGACCACCCTCGCGGGCACAACCGTCACCATCAACAACAAGAACGCCTATCTCTTCTTCCTCGCGCCAGGCCAGATTGACGTGCAGGCGCCGGACGATACCGCGACCGGCACGGTGCCCGTGGTGGTCACGACGCCAGCGGGGACCGCGACCTCGACCGTCACCCTGGGTCAGTTCGGCCCGGCTTTCTGCGTGGTCGGTGGCAAGATACGTGGCGGGCATTATTCTGCGATACGACGGATCGGGCACGCAGGGCGGAGGCACCTACGACTTCATCGGGCCTGCCGGAAACTCGCTCGGATTCCCGACTGTGCCCGTAAAATCCGGTGACGTCGTGGAACTCTTCGGTGTGGGCTTCGGCCCCACGGATCCGGTGATTCCCTCCGGTGCGCTTCTGAAGCCGGGGCAGTTCGGAACGGCCACGAGCCCGGTGACGATGCTCATCAACGGCATCGCCGTGACTCCTTCGTTCGTCGGTATCACGGAAGCCGGAACGTTCCAGATCAACCTCACCATTCCGCCCGCCGTGGGAACAGGCGATCTGACGCATCGTCGCTCTGGTGGGTGGCATGCAGACACCGAACGGGGTCTTCATCTCAGCCCGATAGGAAATGACCGCGCGCCTGCCTGATTTTTTCATCGTGGGCGCGCCGAAGGCCGGGACCACCTCGCTCTATCGCTATCTGGGCGAATGTCCAGGGGTGTACATGAGCCCGATCAAAGAGCCCTGCTATTTCGCGCCGGAGATGCGCCTGAACTTCTTCGACGCGAAACATCAGGCTCGGGCAAACGCCAATGTTCCGGCCTTGCATTCATATCTCGATGGACCCATGACGGGGCGGCGCGACGGCGGCGTCGTTTCCGAATGGGAGGATTATCTCAAGCTCTTCCGGAACGCGGGCGCGGCACGTGCGGCGGGCGAGGCCAGCGTTTGTTATCTCTGGTCGAGAATCGCGCCGGAGCGCATCGCTTCAGCCGTTCCGCATGCGCGCATCATCATGATCCTGCGCGATCCGGTGGAGAGGGCATTCTCGCAATACCTTCATGGCCTGACAACCGGGCTTATCCGAGGTAGTTTCGCAGAGCAGCTTCAGGCCGGCCTGCGCGGTGCGGAACAGGGCATCGGGCCCGCGTATCCGTTTCTGGAGTACGGGATGTATCGCGATCAGGTGAATCGGCATCTTACGCACTTTCCGCCGGAAAACATTCGCATCTACGACTACGCGGAATACAACAGACAGCCCGAGCGCGTGCTGGCCGATATTTTCCACTTTCTTGGAGTGGAAGCAATGCCGCAACGGCCCGCGAGAGTGCTGGAGCCGCATATTCCGCGCAGTCGGGTTCTTGCGCGCGGGGCCCGGTATATAAAGGCTGCCCTGCCACCACCGCTGCGGCGCGCAGCAAAGCGCATCGTCTACAAATCCCGGCACTCACTGCGGATGCCAGCTGAGCAGAGGGACTTTCTGCGCAGTTATTACCGCGAAGACGTCGCCGGATTATCGGATCTTCTGAAGCGCGATTTCAGCCACTGGCTTCTGCCAGTTGAGCGAACACACGCAGCGTCTGCACGTTGAATCCGATGCCACGTCGAGGCCGGCGCGAAACGCCACAGCGGCGTGCCCGTTGACTACGTCCGCCAGGCTGGTCGCACCATCGACCTTGCCGATCGGTGGATGAAAAAAGCAAGGCCGCACTACCCCGTCGGCTTCGACAAACACCGATACCCATGGCGCGTTGCAGACGGGCGCAATGCGCTCCGTATGGCCCAGGTGCGCGCGGAAATGCTGCACGATCCGGCGCAGCTTCTGCGGCGACTCGGCCACGAAACCGCCGCATTCGCCACTCGCGATGACCAGTTCGACGGCGGCCTCTATCGCGGGCAACTGCTCGGCCGTCAGGCTGGTTCGTGACTGCCGGTCCGTGAGCGAAACGCCGGCCCGGTTAAACGCATCCGACGTAAGATCCGCGGCGAGGAACGAGATGCCCGTCAGATCGATCGCGTGTGCCGCGGCAACAGTGGCGCGGAGGTGCGCATGGTTAATGCGCTGCACCGTGCATCGTCCGCTGACCGGAAAGTCCTCGCGAAGAGAACGGAGGGTCATCACCCCGCGGGCAAGCTTTTCGAACGCGCCCGGAACCCGACGGATGCGATCGTGAATTTCCGCCGGGCCATCCAGCGAGACGATCACATCGTCAACGTTCGCCACAATAGCTTCGGCGTGTCGTTCGAGTAGCAGGCCGGTGCTCAGGATAGTCACTCGTATGTCGCGCCCGCGCAAAATGCGGCAGAGACGGAACAGATCGGAATGCATCAGCGGCTCGCCGCCGGTGAAGACGACCCACTCGACGCCCATCCCTTCGAGACTCGCGACGTGGCGCTCCAGGTCAGCCGCGCTGATTTCCCGTGCGTCCGTGGTCTTCCAGATGTCGCACATCACGCATCGGCAATTGCAACGGCTGTGCGGGCTCAGGATCAGAATCGGCAGCCGCGAGAGGACAGGGTTCAGCAACATACGCGCCTCCCCGCAAGACGGATCTCGAGCCCAAGCGCACTTACTGCCGCGCTGTAAAACGCCGGAATGTCGGCGCGCACGAGATAACGCCCGCGCCCTTCCACCTGGATTGGATTAAGGCCGGTGCGTATCGGTGGGTGAGGCCAGACTCTCAGACAACAGCATCACCTGGCCGCGCACCATGACCATCTCCGGGCGAAAATCGCCCAGCGCCTCGGCCGGCGTCTGGCCCTTGTCCGCAACGGCGACCAGATCGGCCACGCCGCGCTCGCGAATCGTCCCCTGGCCCGCGTTCAGATGAAGGATGCGGGCGGCGTTGGTGGTCACCAGCGGCCACGTTTCCCTGCCGGCGCATTTCAGGTGATCGATCAGATCGCCCTCCGCCGTCAGCGCGGAATCGGTGCCGAGCGCAATCGTCACCCCGGAGTCAAATGCTTCGGGCGAGAGTGTCTTCCCCAGAGTGAACAGGTTCGACGCCGGGCACCAGACAATCGAAGCGCCACTGCTGCGCGATCGTGTGCAGATCATCGGGCGTCGTTGCGACCGCATGAACAAGCACCGTCCGCGATGTAAGTAGCCCCAGTTCCTTCAGCCGCGGCACCTCGGCATGAGCAGTCGCATCCACGCCCTCGGCCGCGTGAATGATGAAAGGCCAGCGCCTCGGACTGTTCCTCCACAGCTCGAACAGGTTCGGGCTGAAGGCGAGCGAATGCGCCCACCCGAACTGCTTCACCACACGCACCGGGAATCGGTGGTTGAAGATCGATGTGTGATACGGATTGTGATGCGCCACCGTGGTCACGCCACTCAAAAGATTCTTGATCCCGCCCCACAACAGCCGGACTCTCTTCGGAACCGCGAGATGCTCCTTCACCGGAGACTCGTCCGGCCGATAGACATCGGCGGCCCACTCCGAAGCGTTGGCGTACGGAGGCCGCCCGAGCCGCGGGAAGAGATTGAACTCGAGATGGTCGTGAGCGTTGATCAGGCCCGGCAGCAGCAGATGCCCGCTAAGGTCCAGTTCGAGCCCGCCTTCGAAATGCGAATCAAAGGGAAGGATGCGGCCGCCTTTGATCACCAGATCGATGCGTTCGGAATCAGTCGCAGTCAAACCGACCCGGGCGCCGCTTAGTTTGATTGCCTGCGCCATGAATTGATCAGCACTGCCGGAATGCCACGCGTCTTCTCGAACGCGTCTTCTTTACCGGCGACGGCGGAAGATCTCCCGCTCGGGTTCCTCGAACGCAGCCTCAATCCGCCACTCGGGAACGAGGCCGGCGCTCCGCGCGTATCCGTCGAGCTCTTCGATCGAGTGTTCGTAGTGGACAAACTCGTAGTTCCGGTTCCCCACACGAAACGACCTGGTCCATCCGGCGCGCGCCGCTTCGGGATGAAGATCGCTCACGATCACGCGCCTCGCTACACGCGCCAGTTCCCGGAACGCAATCCCGGGCGAAGGCAGATACCCGACCGTGAAGGAGCTGAGGCTCAGATCGAAGGCATCGGCGGGCAAAGGAATGCGGCGGATATCGGCCAGTGCCGAACGCCCGCCGAGGCCCGGTTTTCGACCAGCCTTTAACACCATCTCTACGGCACGTGTCGATGCCGAACACGTGCGCGCCGCGCGATGCGACCTCCACCATCCAGCGCCCCGTGCCGCTTCCCGCATCGAGGACGCGCAAGCCGTCGAGCGCTCCCAATCGCGGCGAGAGCACCCGCATTTCGAGCGCAAGCAGCGGATTGGGCCCTTCGTCATAGCCGGCCGACCACAAACGATAGCCCTCAATCACGGGAACAATGACGGACGGGATCATCTTCAGAGGCTCTCCAGCCGGGGCTTGCGTAACGCGACGAGCTTCTGCGCCCACTCCAGCTCGAACGGCGCGGCGTAGAATCCGGCTGCGTAACGCCAACTGCTCAGCGATCGCAGCATCACCCGGCTCCAGCGCGGCAGATGGATATCCTGCACCGTCGGCCAGCGCGAATTGATCACCAGTTCGAAATTGTCGATACGCCGTTTGACCGCGCGCGGCAGCCACGGAAGACGCGGATCCTTGCGAATCGTGAAATTGAACCAGCGCTCGCTCGCCCACTCATCCGGCGTCTCGGGAAAATGCATGGCGCTGTCAACCTTGCCATACATTCCGTCGGGATGCGGCGTCGGGATGTAGTGCTGCACGATGATCTCGGCGTCCGGGTTCACGCGCTTGATGCGGCGGATGAAGGCGATGGTTTCGCGCGTGTCGCGCTCCGGGTCAGCCGGGTTGCCGACAACGAAAGAAAACTCGGGAATGATGTCGAATCGCCGGATGCGCTCGGCCAGCTCAAGCGTCTGCGCCGTCGTGATCTTCTTGTTCATCGCGAGCAGCGTGGCGTCGGACCCGGATTCCGCGCCGAAGAAAATCATGGTCGCCCCGGCTCTTCGAATCGCCCGGAACGTGTCGTCGGAATAGCGCAGCATCGCATCGATGCGCCCCTCTGCCCACCAGCGCAGCTTCAGCGGGATCAGCCGCTCGGCCTGGTCGACCGCATGGCTTTCGTGCAGGAAGAAATTGTTGTCGTAGAACTGCACGGCGTCGATTCCGTAATCCCGCTGCAGTCGTCCGAGCACCGCGGCCGTGCGCTCAGCCGCCTCCAGCTTTCTGGCGGCCGTCGAAAATCGGCACCACGCCGCAGAACTGGCACCGGTAGGGGCACCCGATGCTCGCATGATGAACTGCGGTGCGCCGCCCCAGAAACGTCGGCAGCAGGTACTTTTCCACGGGCCCCAGTTTGTGATACGGCAGCGTGGGGAAATCGTTCGGCGAGCGCAGCGGACGCATTGCGTTGTGCACATGCAGTCCGAACACGTCTTTGTAAGAGAGCCCCGTATGTTCCCGAACTTGCGATCCCCGCGCAGCGCCGCGAGAAGCTCGGGAAACGTTTCCTCGCCCTGACCTTTCACGGCAAAATCGACGTAGTTCGCATTCAGCGTGGCATCGGTATAGAGCGATGGAAAGTATCCGCCCCAGACGATCGGCACCGACATGTATTTCGCGCGAAACTCCTTGCAAATCGGAATCGCCGCCACCATCTGCGGACCAGGCATAACGGAAACCGCCAGGAGTTCCACCTTGTGATCGCGCATGATGCGATCGATCGTGCGTCCCGGGTGCGGGTCGAGATTGCCATCCACGATGACGTACTCTTCCTTACCTTCGAGAACCGCCGCGATCGACAGAATCGCCAGCGGAAAGCGGCGATTCTTCGGACGCGAGGCGCGTGGGTGCAGAAGAATAATCATCGGGAAACAAACCGCCCCACAGGATGAAAAACTGCGATGGCGGGCGCCGCGAAGCGAGGCGCGCCTTCCAGGGACGCAGCGCCCAGTTGAGCCCGTACCACGGCCGGCTGCGCTGCCATTCGATGTTCAGTTCAGCCGCCAGCGAATCGAGCATCGCTTCATCGAAATACTCGATGCTCGGCACGGCGTCTGACCGGAAACCGAACCGCTTCTCGAACATCTCGTGCCGTTCGCTCCGCATCTGCTCGCCATGTTCGGGCCGCTGGTAGACCGGTGAGTCCATAATGACCACGCGCCCGGAGCCGCGCAGACATCG
This sequence comes from Terriglobia bacterium, assembly GCA_963809655.1. Classification (GTDB taxonomy): domain Bacteria; phylum Acidobacteriota; class Terriglobia; order Bryobacterales; family Bryobacteraceae; genus BOG-234. The sequence goes on from CAWEKQ010000037.1 coordinate 229,724, forward strand.
CCGGGCCTCAAGCAAAGTGCGCCGGTAATCGGTCGAATAGTGAATCGAAGAGTTGTAGATCGCGAGGTCGAACACGCCATCCCGGAACGGCAGGTCGTCGAACTCTCCTTCGACGCATGGAAAACGCCACGGGTAATGGCGAGTCGATCGTAATCCATCGCCCGAATCGGAAAAGATATCGAGCGCGACCGGCTTGTGTTCCCGCAGCGACAGCCGGTAAGACATCCACCCGTTGCCCGCGCCCAGATCCAGAATGTCCAGCGGGCGGCCGATTTCCTTTTCGATCTCCGCCAGCACTCCGCCTTCGAAATGCCTGTAGCTTCGCGCGCGAATAGCCCATTGCTGCCGAGTTTTTTCCGGTCAGATCCTGATAGGGCAGAGCGCGAAAGTATTCGGAATCTCCGGAAGTACGACCCTCCGCGAGCCGGATCCGCGAATAGTCCTCAAGGAAGCGGTGCCGCATTTCGCGGTCCATCACGCCTCCGTCTCCGCGTAGGTTTCGCGAAGGCCGTGTCGTGCCTCAGTCGCCGCGAGAATCGCCGCGTCTTCAGGCCGCGCGGACATCTCGTTGCGCAGAAGATCGTCGGCGTATTTGTAGAACCGCCGCGAGTGACGTCCCCTCACCGCAAACTCGCGGTCTGAAGTCTGACTCCACGGCTTGATATTCACCAGCCTGGCGGCAACCTTGTCGAAATACGGCGTGCCTTTGATCGGATAGGACACCGTCGTGAAGAAAACATCGGGGCGGCACTGCTTCACGTGATCGACCGTGGCTTCGATGTCGGAAAGATCCTCGCCTTCGTAGCCCCACATGAGGAACATGCCGGTCTCGATTCCGTTCGCCTTGCAGAGCCCAACCGCGCGCCGCACCTGCTCCACCGTGACGCCGCGCTGCATGGCATCCAGAATGCGCTGCGAGCCGCTTTCCGATCCGATCCACACGCGCATGCAGCCGAGTTCCCGCAGCGTTTCCGCGATGCGCTCGTTCACCCGATCCGCGCGCGTGATGCACTCGAACGGAATGCGAATTCCGCGCCGCTTCATCTCCGCCGCGTATTCCTGAAGCCAGCCGTGATGGATCGTGAACACATCGTCCGCGATCCAGAGCATGTCGGGATCGTAGCGGTCCAGCATCCATTCCACTTCGTTCGCGACGGCCGCGGGCGAGCGCCGGCGATGCGAATGCCCATACACGGAGTGGCTGCACCAGTTGCATTGGTAAGGGCAGCCGCGCGCCGTGATGATCGAAATCGATGACTTCCCGTGATGATCGCGCCAGGTCTTCAGATAGCGCGGGATATCGATCCGTTCGCGATCCGGCCACGGCTGCGCGTCGAGATCCGGCAACAGACGCGCCGGGTTGTTCCGCACGACAGAACCATCCGCGCCGCGAAAAATGATTCCGTCGAGCGCCGGCCATGCGGCCGTCTCGAACCCCGTCGCCATCAGACTGTTCGAGCGCGATCTCCGCCTCGCCGGGCACCACGACATCCGCGCCCGCGTCTGAGATACTCCTCGGCATAATTCGCTGGCTCCGGGCCGCCCACAATCACGCGCCATCCGGCCGCCCGCGCCGCCGCGGCGATCTCGAGCGCATTGCCGCGCGTCATCAGGTTCGCGTAGATGCCAATCGCGGCCGGCGGCCCGTCATTCAGAATGCGGAACAGTTCCTCACGCGAGCCAAACGTGGAATCGTAAATCTCCACGTCGAACCCTTTCGCCCGCAGGTGCGACGAAAGATACAGAATCCCCAGCGGCGCATAGGGCTTCATGATCTGTTGCTCCTTCGCGTCCGCGTGCAGGAAATACCCGTGGGTCAGCAGGAGATTCATCACGCCACCGCTTCTGCGACTCCGGCAGGCTCAGCGATATACCTCGCTCCCAAGCGGCGCTCAGCCGCTCCGCCCCCACGCACTTCGGTATGCAGCGCGTCGGCCAGCGCGCGATAAAACTCGCTCGGATACGCGCCCTGGAACATCATCGCCAGATCGTCGCTGTCGGACCAGTTTGCATTGCTCCCGATCTGCGTCAGCACATCGCGATGAAACTTCGTCCCCGGCAGCGGATACGAGACCGAGACGCCGATATCGTCCGGCGCCGTCTCGCGCACCATCCGGATCGTCGCTTCGATCTCGCTCCATCCCTCGCCCGGATAGCCGAACTGCAGGAAGAAGCAGGCGCGAATCCCTGCCGCCGCAGATTCTCGCGAGCCTCGTAAATCTGGCCCACGCGAATCCCTTTCTCCATCGCGTCCAGGATCTTCTGCGAGCCCGATTCGCATCCCATCCAGACTTCCGCGCAGCCGGCGCGCCGCAGCGCCGCCACCGAATCTCGCGTCATCAGATCGCAGCGCGACTGCATCTTGAACGGAATCCGCGCGTCGAGCTCTTCAACGGCATCGGCGAACTGCGAGTCCACTTGGGCGAAAGCGCGAAGATATCGTCGGCGAACCAGATGTGGTCGGGCGCAAACGTCGTCTTCAAATACAACATCTCAGCCGCCACAGACCGCGCCGCGCGCGAATGACAGGACTGGCCGTAGATCGGCTTCGCGCACCAGTTGCACCGATACGGGCAGCCGCGGCTCGACACCATATTCAGCTGGAAAAAACCGTGCGCCCCCATCCACGCCTGCCGGTAGCGGTCGATGTCGACCAGGTCCCACGCCGGCAACGGAAGCGAATCGAGGTCGCTGTTGACTTCCCGCGGCTGCGTGTAGCGCAGGGTTCCGTCTTCGCGAAACGCAAGCCCGCGAATCGTCTCGACCGGTTGGCCGCTCGCCAGCTCGAGCAGGGTCTTTTCCACCTCGCCCACCAGCACGAACGAAAACCCCGCCGCCAGATATTCGCCGACGCGATCGGAAGCATCGGAACCGTGCACCGCGGCCACGATCCCGCGGTCTCGCGCGATCTCCGCCATCCGGAAAGCCAGTTCGCGATTGCGCATCAGGCACATCTTCGTCAGGAAATTGAAATTGTCTTCGCAGACCACGACCAGGCGCGGGTCGCATCGGTCCAGCGCCTCCTCAAACGCGGCAATGAGCGCATCCCCTGCAGGCTCGAGCGTGGGGTCGAACAGCGCCGTCGCGATTCCATGGTCACGCAGCACAGCCGCCGCGAGCAGCGTCTGCAGCGGCGGATACGGCTGCATCTTCTCACCTGCTTGCGGTCGGAGTAAAGATGATTGCTGTGCGTGAGCAGGACGTCGGCTGCCATCGGCACCGCCTTCAGCACGAAACCGCCTCGGCCTCCAGTTGGTGCGCATCCACCTTCGGCTTCGGCGGCTGCATCAGCTTGTTCGCCATCTCTTTCAGCCACAGCTCAACCGGGAGCGAATAGAAACTGTGATCCAGCCGCCAGCGCGCCGGCACGCTGATCATCTCGAGGACCACCCGCTGCAGCGTATTCTTCCGCTGTATCCCGATCGGCACGCGATGGAATGCCATCCGCATGTATTCGCGCATCTTCTGCACTTCGCGCATGTTTCCGCCCTTGAGCCACGGCAGCACCGTGTAGCGCGGGAAGAAATCCGCCCAGCCCTCCAGCGTTTTCGGCACTTCGATCCCCAGTTCGAACGCCCGCTTCATGATGGGCGAGCCCGGATACGGCGTGAAAATATTGGTCCAGAACTCGGCGCCCGGAAACCGGCGGCAGATATCCATGATCAGCGCGATCGATTCGCGCCGCTCGCTCTCGCCTTCACCCGGAAAACCGAAGATCATGTTGAACGAGGGCCGAATGCCGGCCTGCGTAAGCTTATCCGCCGCCGTGTAGATGGTTTCGAGCTTCTGAAAATCCTTGTTCATCAGGTGCATCACTTTGATCGAGCCGCTGTCGGCGCCCTGCGACACCTGCGAGAGCCCCGCGCGCCGCAGCAGTTTCAGCTCTTCCACGGTGAAGCGCGACACCAGATTGGTCGAGGCCTGAATGCTCCAGTCGAACTTCACGCCGCGCCGCACCAGACCCTCGGCGATCCCGATCGCGCGCTCGCGATCCACCAGGAAATTGTCGTCGACAATCCAGAGCAGCTCCAGGCCGTACCGCTCCACCAGATCGCTCGTCTCTTCCACCACCTGCTCCGGTTCGAGCGCATTCCACTTGCGGCCGTAGACGCCGTCGTTCGTGCAATAGGCGCAGTTGTAGGGGCACGCGAGGCTCGATGTGTACATCGCCCAGCGCCGTCCGCACACCCGCTCGTACGCGTCGAAATCGGCCAGATGATACGCCTTGGGCGGCATCTCGCGAATGGGCTTCAGCGCGCGCGGCAGATTGAAGACCAGCTTCCCGTCTTCCTTGTAGCCGACGCCCGCCACGCCTTTGATCGATTCGCCGGCTTCGATCCGCTCCACGATTTCGAGCATCGCCTCTTCGCCCTGGCCCTTGACCACGATGTCGACGCACTCCGCCGCGAGCGTCTGATCCGGCAGCAGCGAGGGATGCCAGCCGCCCAGAATGACCGGCATATCCGGATAGCGTTTCTTCGCGGCGCGCGCGATCTGCACCGTCTCGCGGATCATCGGCCCGGTGACCAGCGAGACGGCGAGGCACAGAGCGTCGTCGAGTTCCTCGAGCGTTCGCTTATGGAAATTCGGCGTGATGGTGGAATCGATGATCCGCACCTGATAGCCGGCGCGCAGCAGCGGAGTGGAGACGGCGAGGATTCCCAGCGGCGCCGTCGCTTCCTGGCTGGAAAACGCCGGGAAAAAGAAAACAACTTTCCTGGAGGTAGATGCTGCATGAACGTCCGACAAACAGTAGGACCGCTCCCAGCGGATCGATAGAACAGATTTGTTCCGACGAGCCCCCGCCGGGTCTAACCAGGAAAGCCCTCACCCTGCCCATAACCGTGACCCCGACCTGCCTCGAAGAAGTGCGAAGCGTCGAACGCACGCACCAGACAACCCGCACCGTTGTCCCGAATCATCTGTTCACTCGCGCCGAACGAATCGCTGCCGCGATCGCTCTGGTCGTTCTTTCCCCCGTCCTGATTGTGATTGCGATCACGATTCTCGCCCTCTCGCGCCGGAATCCGTTGATTCGGCACAACAGAGTCGGTTGGCGAGGCAGGCCTTTGGCGATGCTGAAGTTCCGCACTATGTGGGACCCCGCAAGCGTCCCCGCACGGCGCTTTGCCATCGAAAGCGTCTCCGGTTTCGTTCCTGTTTCGAAGCTCGCAGGCGACGATCGCGTGAAAAGCCGCTTCGCCGCCTTCTGCCGCCGCCACTCCCTCGACGAACTCCCGCAGCTCTATCACGTGATGCGCGGCGAAATGTCGCTCGTCGGGCCCCGCCCCATCACGCAGGAAGAAATTCACGACTATTACGGGGAATCGAGCGAAGAGATCCTCTCGATGAAGCCCGGGCTGACCGGTCTATGGCAGGTGAGAGGCCGCAGCCGCCTGAGCTACGAAAGAAGACGACGGCTCGACCTGCTGCTGGTGCGCCGCGCCTCCGCCGGCCTTTACCTCGCGATCCTCCTGCGCTCCATCCCAGGCGTCCTCACCGGTCGCGACGCGTGTTGATGAAGCGCCTGTCGATGAAAAGCCCGTTGATGTCGTTGAAAATGTTCTCCCGTCGCTCCGGAACCCGTCTTAGAGATTGATGCGCGTTGCACTGGTGCACTACTGGCTGCTCGGCTCGCGAGGGGGCGAAAAAGTCCTCGAAGCGATCTGCCGGATGCTGCCCGACGCCGACATCTTCACGCTCTTCTACGATCCCTCGCGCGTCTCCCCGCTCATTCGGTCGAAAAACGTACAGGCGTCGTTCCTGAATCCCCTGCAGCGTTTCCATCGAGGCCTGCTGCCGATGATGCCGATGGCTCTCGAAGCCTTCGATCTGCGCCCCTATGACCTCGTCATCAGCAGCGAATCGGGGCCCGCCAAAGGCGTGATCACGTCCGCCAACTGCCGCCATCTCTGCTATTGCCACACGCCGATGCGCTATCTCTGGGAACTCTACCCGGCGTACCAGAACGATTTCCACTCGAGCGCGATCGCGCGCGCCCTGATGGCCCCCTTCGCAAGCTACCTGCGCACCTGGGACTACTCGACCGCCGCCCGCGTCGACCGCTTCGCCGCCAACAGCTGGAACGTCAGGCGGCGCATCTGGCGCACTTACCGGCGCAAGGCGAGGGTCGTCCATCCGCCCGTGGCGATCGAGGCTTTTCATCACAATCCCTCCGATGGATCTTTTCTGATCGTTTCGGAAATGGTGCCGTATAAGCGGCTCGATTACGCCATCCGGACCTTTGCCCGCAACGGACGCAAACTGAAAGTCGTCGGCGGCGGTCCTGAGTTGAGCGCGCTGCGCAAGCTCGCCGCCCCCAATATCGAATTCTGCGGACGCGTGACGGATCACGAACTGCGCGACCTGTATTCCCGCTCGGCCGCGCTCGTGATGCCCGGCGAAGAAGACTTCGGCATGACGATGGTGGAATCGCTCGCGAGCGGCAAACCGGTCATCGCTCTGGGGCGCGGCGGCGCGCTTGAGATCGTGCGCGAAAAGTGCGGCGTGCTCTATCAGGATCCATCCGAAGCCGGCCTCGAAGACGCCCTGCGCGCCTTCGACCACATCGAGCCATCGTTCAATCCGCTCTACCTACGGACCTCCGTCGGCGAGTTTTCCGAGTCCGTTTTCGAGCGTAACTTCGGCGCTATGCTGGCCGGACTTCTCGGGTCTCGCACACGTCCCGCGGCCCCGAAAAGTGAATTTACAAGCTGTTTACAAGGTGCTCACGACACACGTAGCGCCAGACCAATATGATTCGGGCATGCCGACTCAAACAGCCGTTCATCCTGAGCTCAGGCGCATGGCAGGGGCGTGCCCTGAAGCCCTCACCGATGAGGAAGTGATGCTCGTGCTTTGCGATGCGGCCGGCGCGGAATCCGCGTTCGCCGAGGAGCTATTCAGCGAAATTTATCGACGCTACCACACACGCGTCACCTCCTGGTGCTTCCGTCTGACGCGGAACCGTGCCCGGGCCCTCGATCTCGCCCAGGAAGTTTTCTTCAAAGCCTACCGGCATCGCCACGGCTTTCGCGGCGACTCCCGGTTCTCGACCTGGCTCTACGCGATCACACGAAATCATTGCCTCAGCGCGCTGAAGAAACTGGCCGATCCCGTGGATGCCGGCGAAACCATCCCGCTGCGGTTACGCGACGTCTCGGTGATCCAGCCCGACATCCAGATCGAGCGCCAGCAGACTCACAGCGAGATGTGGCGCATGATTGGCGCGACGCTGGAGCCGATGGAAGCCCGCGTGATGGCGCTCCATTACGGGTATGAGTGGCCTCTGGCCGCGATCACTCAACGCCTCGAGCTTTCGAATCCCAGCGGTGCGAAGGCTTATGTCGTCAATGCGCGCCGGAAACTGAATCTCGTGCTGCAACGCCGGGCATCGCGAAAGCCCGCGTCCGTACTGACCCGAACTGCCGCGTGATACCTGTCGTGAATCCATACGACCCTTTAGGCTACGGTCGTCCGCTGCCCCTGACATCCCGCTACTACCCGATGGGGTTCCCCGTCGATCTCGCGACTAACTCCGAAGACATCCTCGCGATCGCCGATCGCATTTGGGGCCCGTTTCCGGCTACATCGCACGCGAACGCCGCGACTCTTCGGATCGCAGTCGACGACCACGACGCCGGCATTCCTCCCGTGCCCTCCATGCCGCGCGGACAGAATCATCTGGTCTCAATCATCCAGGGTCCCGGACAACTTCGCCATTGTCGACATCGCCGGTTCCTTCGCGTTCGCCTGTCTGACGCAGGATGTCGCGCGCGATCGCGCATACGTCCGTTATCACTTTCTTGAGCCCGCGGTCTACCTGATGATCGATGCCGCGCATCTCAGCCCCGTTCATGCTTCGTGTGTGGCGCTGAATGGCCGCGCCGTCGTGCTTTGCGGCGATGCGGGCGCCGGAAAGACTTCGCTCGCCTACGCCTGCGCGCGCAGCGGGTGGACTTATCTCTCGGACGACGCCACCCACATCGTCCGGGGCCGCGCCGATCGCGCCGTCGTAGGCCGCCCGTTCCGCATCCGCTTCCGCGAGTCGGCCCGCCGCTTGTTTCCCGAACTGAATCGATTTACGCCGGAGCGCCGCCCCAACGGCAAGCTCGATATCGAGGTTGACACCAGCGCGCTCGGCCTCTCGGTGGCCCTTGAAAGCAAGGCGAGCCACGTCGTTTTTCTGAATCGCCAGGACAAAGCCCGCGCCACGGATCCAACCGTTTCCGCGCGCCGACGCGCCAGGCCGCCTGCAGAACCTGATCTGCTACGGCGACGAAAAGGTCCGGCAGGAGCAGAACCGCGCCCTCACGGAATTCCTGCGGCTGCCGATCGTCGAACTGAAATACGGCGACCCCGCGGGTGCCGAGAACGCACTCCGCGAACTGGTTTCGAGCTAGTGTAGTGTCCAGGAAATAGCTGGCCCAGTTCATGCTGTTGGTTACGCAGTGTGCGTTCAAAAGTGGGGCAGGCAATCCTGCCTGCGGACTGGCTTTCAGCCAGTCGAGGCGCCTGAAAGGCGGCAGCGGAGACGATTGACCGCCCCACCTGAGACAGGAAATTAGAGCTTTTCAAACAAACCGTAATGGTCCCCGCGTCTCACATTCTCGCAGTCCTCAAGGCCCTGAGTTTCGAACACCGCTCCACGCGCGATCTCGAAGCGATTCCCGCCAGCGCCTGGCCCGCACTTCTCGACGCGCTCGATCGTTCTCATCTGACCCTCGACCCTCGGAACGCGCTGCCGCGATTCACTTCCTGATTTCGTTCGCGAGCGAATCGATCGCAATCTGGCCGCCAACGCAGTGCGGCACGCACGCCTGGTCGAGGCCCAGCGCGAGATCTGCGAAAGCCTCCGCCTCTCCTGCATCCCGTTTGTCGTGCTGAAAGGGCTCGCGCAATCGCCGTGGTCCGTTGATGACCCGCGCACCCGCCCGCAATACGACATCGATATCTATGCCCCGCGCGAATCGATGCCCGCCGCGCTGCGGAACCTGCAGGGCCTGGGATATGAAGCGACAAGCCACACGTCCGACCCCGGCGCCGACCACCTGCCGGTGATGATCCGCCGCACCGGATGGAAGTGGCGCGGCGACTACTACGATCCGGACATGCCGCTCTCTCTCGAACTGCACTTCCGCTTCTGGAATCCGCAAGGGATGCGATTCGGCGTAGGTGACGTCACGCAGTTCTGGCGCCGCCGAACGATGCGCCAGTCAAGCGGTCTCGAATTCCCGGCGCTTGATCCAGCGGATGCTCTCTCGTACTCCGCCATGCATCTCGTGCGCCATTCGCTCGGCGGCGATCTGCACCTTCGCCACGTCTACGAGGTCGCGCATTTTCTCGAACGCTCCGCTGACGACGATTCGTTCTGGTCGCACTGGCGCGACACCGGCCTACAGGACTGCCGTGTCGTCGAAGGGATCGCGTTTCGTTTTGCCCGCGAATGGTTCGGCTGCAATCTGCACGCCGCCGCGCAGGACGCCGATCGATCAGTTGCCCGCGTCGATCAAACGCTGGTTCTCAATCTTCGCCCTCTCCCCCGCGCTCGCACTGGAAAATCCGAACAAGAACGAGCTCTGGCTGCACTTCTGCCTTGCAGCACGCGCGAGAGACCGGTACGCAATTGCGATGCGCCGCCTGATCCCCACTCGCGGAGCGCGTGTCCTTCTCGACCCGCATGCCCCAGGCACGCCGACGCACAAGAAGCTCGCCTTCGAAACATCGTTCCTCGCCAAAAGGGTTCTTCACCATCTCCGAACCCTGCCGCCCACGCTCCACGGCGCCTACCTCTGGTGCTCGCGCGGGAACCGCCCCGCATAGTCTTCCAGCAGATCGCAAACCGCCGTCCGGAACGATTCCACGCGGAATCGCCGCCGCCATTCTCTGCGCCCCGCCGCCGAAAGACGCTTCATCAATACGCGGTCGTCCATCAGCGCCTTGATGCTGCGCGCGAGCGATTGGGAATCCGGCGACCACGTCAGCAATCCGGTGCGGCCGTGATGCACCAGTTCCGGGATGCCGCCCGACCGGAACGCCACAACTGGTGTGCCCGCCGAAAACGCTTCCATGATCACTCTTGTCGCAGCCTCGTCCGGGCCGGAGGGCACCGCGAGAATATCCAGATCGTGCAGCGCCGATCCCACATCGTTCGTCCACCCGCGGAAGGTCACCGGCGCGTTCTGCGCCGCAGCGCGCACGCCGGCTTCATAATCCGCATCGGCGAACATTCGCTCCCCGTACACAAAAAACTCCGCCGCCACGCCGGATTCCGCCAGCTCCTTCGCCGCCCGCACGAAATGGATCTGCCCTTTTTCGGGCGCGATCCGTCCGATGATTCCGACCCGCACCGGCCTCTCCCGGAAGCGTCTCGATCCGCCCTGAAAGTCCGCGATGCCGTTATAAATTACCTGCACACGTTTGTCGCCGAGCACCTGCGCGTAACTCTGCGCCACATATCGCGAGGCGGCGATCACCTGTGCCCCGGCCCTGCGCAGCGTCCATTCCAGCAGCTTCCGGCCGTATCTCACACCCACATGGCTGTGCGCATGAAACACCACGGGCGCGGAAACGCCGAGCACGGCCGGCAAGCACCCGCGGCCCGTTCACATACACCAGATCCACACGTTCGCGCCGCACCACCTGGCGGACCGCGGCCGCCATGCGCGGGCCGTCCACGCCGAACCGCAGAATATCCAGCGCCGTCTTGTGGCCGTTCGAATACGGCCGCAGCGGCAGCGTGTGCGCCGGAATTCCCGCGTGTGCGCTCCACTTCACCATCTCGCCCGAGCCGGGCATCATGATACGCGGCTTCCACCCCCGCTGCAGAATTCCGGGCATCAGATCCTTGAGGCACAACTGGCCTCCGCCGGGATCGCTGAACTGATCGAGGAACAGGATATTCAATCGCCCGCCTCCCGCGCCGCAGTGGCCAGAACCCAGAAGTAAACGGGGAGCACGCGCCAGTAGGTAATCAGATCGCCGGTAAGCATCTGCACCAGTTCGCCGCACCAGAAGCAGAAGATCCAGGTCCCGAAGAACGAAGCGCGGATCGCGCCCGATCGCGCGGCGCGCAGCGCGGTCCGCAGAATGCCCCAGTTCAGCAGCGCGAAGGCAATCAATCCGACGACGCCCGTCTCCACCAGCAGGCTCAGATACGTGTTGTCCGCAACCAGCCCCGCGCCCACATAGTCGGTGTACGGAATCGTCTTGTACCCGATGCCGAACAGCAGGTGCCACGGATGTGCTGCCAGGAAATCCGTCAGCGCCTGCCAGTGCGTGACCCGGCCCGATAACACCCGATCCGGCGTAAAGAAGAGAAAGCGGATCGAGCCGCTCAGTCGGAACCAGTAGTTCGCCCAGAACTCCGGCAGCGCGAATCGAACCACCGCGGCCGCCGCAGCCAGCAGCGCGCACACCACGGGAAGAACACGCCCGATCTTTAAACCGCGAACGTACACGAACGCGCACGCCGCCACCACGACCGTCACCACCGACGCACGCGAAGACGAAAAGATCAACGCGGCTGCGAACACCGGCGCACCCGCCGCCAGCACCAACCGCGAAAACACCCGATCGCGGCCATGTGCGGGCTTAACCGCGGGAAAGCACCCCACCAGAATCATCGTCAGGAAGAACGCGCAGAAGTTCCCGAGCGTACTCGCCTCGTAAAACACCCCCTGCGCGCGCCGCATGACGCTGTGCGCCAGCCATACAAACTGTGCGCCATAACCCGCCGGCGCCGGCCATTGGAAATAGAAATCCGCGCAGGCGAAAATCGCTCCCGCCAATCCGACCACAAAAACGAACCGTGCAAACGCCAGCGGATCGGAACCCGCGTCGCGCGGGCCAGCCAGCGTGTACAGAAACACGTAAACGCCGATCGCGAACAGGAAAACCCGCGCCAGGCTTCCCAAAGCGATGCTCCACCCCGAATACATCGCCGCGAACGCCAGGCTGCCGGTGAGCACCGCCAAAAAGAGCACGAACAACAGCGGCAGGCTTCCGCGCCAGCCGCGCCATTCGGTTGATCTGAGAACGCCCGCCGCCAATCCGAGCAGCGCAATCGCCGGCGCAACGTGAATCCCCGAGTTCCCGATCGGAAAGGGGAGCGGCGGCAGCAGCAGTGACGCGAAGAAAAAGAGCCACAGCCACCGCTCGGGAGCGCGAATCGTCCACCACGCGAACATCCCCAGCAGCGGCGGCGCCGCGACCAGAAGCTTGTACTGCGGACTCGGCGCAATGCCGAACGCCGCCGCCCAGACGCCCACAAACGCCGGAGCGAAGCTTCGCTTATCGAGGTGAAACCGTTGAGCAGGCGTCATCGCATCGGCGCCTCGACTTACACCAGGCTATACACGCGCTCGGATTTTTCGCGCTGCAGGCGCACATAGCCGAACCGCAACATCAGAAATCCGAACGCCCCGATCAGTGACGCAAAGAACGCAGCGGCTGTGTTGAGCCACAGGTTGGGAGAAGCGGGCTGTTGCGGCACCGTCCCCGGATCGATAACCCGCAACCGTTGTCCGCGCAGCTGGGGCGACGAGAGCGTGTTATTCAACCGGGTCGTCGCGTCCTCGTAAGCGGTTTGCGCCGCCCGCACCTCGGCGTCCATCGCGTCTCTGCGGCTCCTGCTCGCATCCAGTCGCGCTCCCTTTTTCTCGAGCTCCGCAGCCAGTTCCTGCTTTTGCTTTTCGATCGAAGCGATGCGCGACCGTGTCACGGCGCTCTGCTGCCGTGTCGCGTCGCTGTCGGGTTGAGTCGCGTACTCGGCGAGATCGGTTCGCGCGCGCGCCAGATCCTCTTCGAAGCGGAATTTCAGATCGAACCCGCCGCGCAGATCGTTCTCCAGCGCCGCGATCGGGGTGGAAGCGAGGGCCGCATCGCTCGCGCGCCGCGCCTGCGTCAGCCGTTCCAGCGCTTCCTGCTGCCTTGCTGCGCAATCCGGCGATCGTTTCTTCCGCCGTCTTCGCATCTGCGGAATTGCCCCGCGCCACCGTCTGCTCGGCGATGTATTGCGCCAGTGCCTGCGCCTTCCGCGGGTCACGCAAAGTCGCCCGGATCTCAAGCACCGTCGTATTCGCAGGCATCGACACTTTCAGAACGTTCGCCTTCGAGCCCTCCACCCCCACTCGCGCAATCGCCTGTTGAAACAACGTGTCGCTCGCCGCGATACTTTCGTAAGTCTTGAGGGATTCGAGATAAACCGAACTCAGCGTCAGGATCGCCCGCGGATCGCTCCCCGCCGGAGCGTCGATGACGACGCTGGCTTTCGCCGTGTAGCTCTTCGGCATCGCCAGGCTGACGCCAACCGCCAACGCCACCGCAACTCCGCACGAAACGAGGAAAACGCTCCCCTTGTCGCGCAGATAATCGACGAATTCGATAACGTCAAAGCTCTCAGCGATGGGTTCCGTGCACGGAAAAAGACTCTGTACAGTTTGACCCCATCGCAGAGCCCGCCGGAACAATGAATTCCGCTGTTGAGAACGTCTACCCCGCCCGATTCGGCTCCATCGGCAGAATGATGAAAAAGCGCGCGCCTTCCTGAACATCGGTATCCGCCCACAGATCGCCGCCATGATCGAGCACGGTCTGATGCGAAAACGCCAGCCCCAGACCCACGCCGTTTTTCTTGCCCGCCGTGACAAACGGCTGAAAGAGCTGATGCCGGATCTGCGGCGCAATACCGGGTCCGGAATCCTGCACTTTCACGATGACCGATCCCTGCGCAACTCAGCCGAAATCTGCAGCTTCCCGCCCGCGGGCATCATCCCCAGCGAGTTGTCGATCAGATTCAAAAACACGCGCTCCATGCGGGCGCGTTCCAGCGGCAGCTCGATCTCCGGCGGCACATTGATCTCAACCTCCACCGCCTGCGCATCCGCCGCCGCGGCATACACCTCATACGCCGCCGACACGATATCGTTCAACCGGCACACTTCCGACCCGCCGCTCTTCCCGCGCCCCGAATCCACCAGTTCCTGCAGCAGTTGCTGCATGCTGCGCGACGAGCGGTAGATGTTGCCCGCCAGCCGCTGCACCTGCTGCGGCGACAAATTGCCGTCCACCAGCATCTCCGCGCCGCCGTAGATCGCCGCCAGCGGATTGCGCAGATCGTGCACGATCGAAGTAGAGAGGCGCCCGATCGTCGAAATGCGCTCCTGCCGGATCAGTTCCTCGCGCGCGTCCTGAATCGACGTGCACATGGTGTTGAATGCCTGCGCCAGCCTTCCCAGTTCGTCATCGTTCCCGTCGCCATCGGGCGGAACCGGAATGCGGTAGTTGTAGTTGCCATGCGAAACCTCGGCCGCTCCGCGATCCAGATCGCCCACCGGCTTGAGGATGCGCCGCGCCAGAGTGTGCGTGAGCCAGAGCCCGGCAAGCACAGCGAAGATCCAGATCAGAAAAATATTCCGCCCCAGCATCGCGATATGCTGGCGCGCGCTCTCGAACGACCGCAGAATCCGCAGCTCCCCGATCGGCTTTCCCTCCACATCGAGCAGCTGCGTGCCGAGCATGGTGAACTCAGCCCCGCCGGCGGCGATGCGCTGCAGGTTTCCGCGCGTCGCCGGCGTATTTCGAATCCGCTCGCTCGCCGCCGCGCCCACTGTGGAAGCGATCACGCGCCCGCCCGCCAGAAAGCAGAATTCGCTCCCTCCCGTTGAGTCCTTCAGGCCGCTGCGCCAGTTCCTGATCCACCGCGTACCCGGCCACCAGTACGTTCAGCAACCCGAGTCCCGCGCCGGCCTGCACGTACACCGGTGTCACCGCCACCTGATAGAGATGTCCGCCGGACATCATGAAACCGGACGCCTGTTTGGGAAAATTCGCCGACGCCTCACGCACGATCGGCAGATCCTCCTTCAGCGCATCCGCCAGACTGCCGCCCAGCGAGGCCATCACTTTACCTCGCGGATCAGTAACCAGAAAAATCGCATTCTTGCTGCTCGCGCTCTGGCCTGCCACCTTGCTCCACAACTCACCGGCCGTGTCCCGAATCGTAGCTTCGTCGCCGGTGCTGAACGCCGCCCTCACGTCGGACATGCGGCTCAGCACCAGACTCACCGAGCCCAGCATCTCCGCACGCGAGCGCCAGAGCGAATCGTAAGCGTGGAAGCTCGCATCGGTCTCATCCGCGAGGCTCGCCTCCATCGCGCGCGTCGCGCTCGCCTGTACGATCCAGCCCGTGATCGCGAACAACAGCGTCAATGCAATGGATGTCGAGAGCAGGATCTTCCACAGCAGTGACAGCCGGCCGAGGCGGGCAAACATTATTTCCCGATCTCCGTGTATGTCGAGTGCTCATCCGGGTCCGGCGGATAGTCGTGGCCGTACTTGTCCTTGTGAGGAGTGGACAGATGGCCCGCTTCGGATATGTTCAGAACTCCCAGATTCATGGCATCCTTCGGAACCATAATGCGCCGCGAGAGCGCCTGCAGCGTCGCTTCCGTGGCCCGTTCATGCACCAGCCGAAGGTCGTATTCGCCCGGCGCAACGTCGCGGATGTCGAACGAACCGTCGCGTCCCGTGACCGCGAACCAGGGTGTGGCAAGCACCACGATCATCGCGCTCATCGAGGAATGAATGTTGCAGAACACCCGCACGACGCCGGGCTCCTTGAACTTCACCGAGCGCGTGGAGCCCGGCTGATACAGCCCCAAATCGAACCGCTGCCCGTTATAACTGGAGAAAGCATTGTGAAAGATCGGATCGAGATTCGGGAAATCGACGGTCGACCCCACCGGAATCGCCAGCATATGCGGCAGGAACGTCTTGTCCTTTTGCGTGATGGTCGCCCGTATCGGCTGCGCGGGCTTCGCCTCGGCGCTGTTCAGCGGATTGAGCGAGATCACCACGCCGGACCGGTCCCCGTGTTTCCGCACGCCCGGATCGCGCGAGTCGATAAGCTCCACCCGCCCGGTCACATCGCCGGCGCTGAGGCGACGGAACAAGCGTCATCAGGCAAAAACACAAGAGGAGATAACGCCGAGTGAATACAGGAAGCTGCATTGTCTTATCCGCGTTTATCGTCGCAGTCGCCGCTCAGTGACGATGGAACGTCAGTTCTGAGCCGCGCGCGCGAGCAAGCGGTTTTCGTTTGCAACAAGCTCTTAAAACAAATAACCCAACGCCAGATCATAATGATTTACCAGACGATTCGGCTGCTGCAGATAATTCGTTCGAACCTGAGACGCCTCAAGTCCCAGCAGCACATTCGAACCAAGCTTGTAGATCGCATTCCCCGCGTAGGCGAAATTCCGCGTGATCTGCCCCCGCCAGAAGATCGGCCGGCCTGGTGGCTCTCCTGGCCCCCGTAAATATTGAACGTCAATCGGCTCGTCGCGAGATACGAGAGCTGCGCCCAGCCGCCGGTCGCGCCCACCGCCTGAATCACGTTGTACGGAAACACCGTAAACCCACCGCGTAATCCCCCGATGACGGATGCATTCTCGCCCGTGAAAGAACATCCCGGTGAACTGCACCTTCGCCATCGGCTGAATCAGCCAATCGACCGTGAATAGCCGCGACGGAACGGATACTCCCGCCACGTGCGTATCGCTCACGTGAAAGCCCGGCGCAATTTCGATTCGCGCGTGCTCTCCGAATTTCCGCCAATACTCGAAGCGGCCTTCGTAACCCGGCCGCGACCCGGCAAGCGTGCTCGCATATTCCGTCGTCGCGTCGGACGACGACTCGCTGGTCTGATATACACCCACCCGCGCGCGGATGCCTCCGCTGTCCCCCAGCGCGAAGCGTTGCTCGAAGCGCACCTGCGGCTGCCATAGCCATAGATTCCCCGCCGCTGCGAGAGGCGAAAACGCCACCTGTGCGAGCGACGTCGGGTCGCGCGGCGACACAATCGGCTTGTCCTGGCCCACCACAATGCTCTGGTTCTTCCAGTCAATCGCCACCGTCGCAACCCGCAGGCGTACCAGATGATTCAACGAGCTCGATGTGCCGCCCCAGAGATCCAGATGAAGCTGCCCGCTGACCTGTCCGCCGCCCGCGATCCGCGGACCGTGAAAAGTGAATCCCAGCAGGCTCTGGCTCACGCTGGCCCCGCTGCCGGAATGCGAGTCGAGCGGAGACTGCGACGATGGGGTCCTGCTGCCCGCCGTTCGCCCTGCCGTTGATAAACGCCATTGAAAAGCACCATCCCGGTCAAGGTGACCGGCAGCCGGTGCGAGGCTTCAACTTTCTCCTGCGCCAGATCCGCAGTTCGCTGCTCCACCACCGCCACGCGGTCTTCCAGCGGAACCGGGGCCGCCTGTTCAGTCGCCGCTGGGCGTGGCCGGGCTGTTCCCTCGCGCCGCCGCAAGTTCCGATCGCAGCGCGCTCACTTCTGCGGAAAGCGTGCGGTTTTCCTGTTCCAGCCGGTCGAGCCGCTGAAGAATCTGCTGCATGCCGGTCTGATCCTGTGCCGTCACAACCCGCGGAACCGCCAGCACCGAAAAGATCAGAACCGTCCTGAGAGCGACGCCATAACGACGATCTTTAGTTCGCATCGAGTAACCGTTCCAGTTTGCTCCGTACTTCCGACGGGGAGTAGGGTTTCGTGAAGTAGGCGTTCGCGCCGAGCCCGGCCACCCGTGCGGGCGTGCGTGGGTCGCTGTCCCCGCTGATCACCACGATCGGAAACCCGGCGCGGCCCTGCCGCCCCAGGCGCTGCGCGCGCACCGTTTCAATCAATTCGAATCCGTCCATCGCCGGAAGATGAAGGTCCGTCACCAGGGCACAAATATCCTCCGTGCTCAGCTGCCGCAGTGCTTCTTCCGCGGTACCGACGATCCTCACCGCCAGCCCCGGAATCCTCGTCAGCGAAAGTTCCAGCGCATCGCGGCAGAGATCGGTATCCTCGACGATGAGGACCGTGCGTGTCATAAATCTGCCCCGTTCACGGCAGGAAGCGGTAACCCACACCGTGGACGGTCAGGAAGTGTCGCGGACACGTCCCGTCGATCTCCAGCTTCTGCCGCAGCCGCACGACGTGCGCATCGACAGTGCGCGTGTTCGGGAAACGATTCGTAGCCCCACACCGAATTCAGAATCATGTCGCGCGTCAGCGCCCGGTCGGAATTCTGCAGGAAATACGTCAGCAGATTGTATTCGGCGCGCGTGAGCTTGAGCTTCTCACCCTTACGCGTAACCACCCGCCGCGTAAGGTCCACTTCAACGTCGCCGAAAGCCACCACCTTCGTCTCCTCCGAAGAGGAACGGCGCAGCAGCGCCCGGATGCGCGCCAGCAGTTCCCGGCTGCCGAACGGTTTCACTACATAATCGTCGGCGCCGATTTCGAGCAGCAGCACTTTATCCATCTCGTCGCCGATCGCGCTCAGCACGATCAGCGGCGTATTCAGCCCCGATGCGCGGATCTGCTTGCAGACTTCCATCCCGCTCAGCCCCGGCATGCGCAGATCGACCAGGAACAGATCGGGCTTGAGCGTCAGCGCTTGTTTGAACCCCGATTTTCCGTCGCTCGCCAGCACGGGACGAAACCCTTCGGTCTCGAGCATGAGCCCGATCGTGTCCCGCAGCGCCGCGTCGTCGTCAATAACCAACACCGTTTGCATATATATGTGGATACGCCGATTGTATCGGAAGGTTGCGTAGCGCAGAATGGTCGCCAGTTCCGCTCATGCCCTTATTTACAGGATTTTTACAAAGCTCCGACGAACCCCTTGCCGTTGCAACAAACAGGTCGTGTTTGGCCAGAGGACTTTTCACAGGACTTTTACACTTTGACGATGCTCTTTCCCGCCGCCGGTCACTAAAGTGAGCGCAGGGGTATTCATGCGTTATTGCCGATTCATCGTCCTTCTTTTTTCCGTCGTCTGCCTTCCTGTCGCGCGAGCGCAGGGACCTGATCAGACAGGGAATGGCGAACTTGCCCGATCGCTCAACGTCTCGTTCGCCCCAGGCTCCTCTTCGGTCATGTATCTGGAGCGCGATGGCAAACGCTACGTGATCGATGTCGCCGCGAAAAGCATTCGTGAAGCCAGCCAGTCGGAGCCCTCTGCTCCCGCTTCGCAATCGGGAGGAAGTGGCGGCGCACTCTTCCAGGCCAATTGCTCCGGCTGTCATGGGGCTGATGGCAAAGGCATATCGTCCAGGGGAACGCCCGACTTCACCAACTCCTCGATGCATTCGACGCTGAACACGGCCCATATCGAGGACACCGTCCGGCGCGGAAAAGATGGCAGGATGCCATCGTTCGCCGGCCGCCTGTCCGACGATCAGATCGGTGAGATCGCGACGTGGGTGAACAACCTCAGTGCCGGCCCGGTCGGTTCACTGGCGCCGCCCCTCGCGAAGGTATTTACCAACCCGGTGACGATGTGCTCTTCAGCCTTCCCACCGGCCGCGCCACCGACCGCCACGGAGTCTACATTAACTTCACACACCGTTTCCCCTTCGACTCCGCCTTCCAGGGCATTGGCAGGGGCGGCGAACTGTTCGGTCTCGACAATTTCGCCCTCCCGTCCCTGGGCGTGCGCTACGGCTTCACCGACAGGTTGTTTGGCAGCGTCATGAGGTCTCCGTCGTTTATCAGCCGCCCGATTCAGTTGTTACTCGGATACACGCTGCTCGATGAACACCGCGGCGATCCCTTCAACCTGACTGTGCGCGTCTCGATCGAAGGCCAGAACAACTTCCGCAAGAACTATACGGAGAACATCGAGGCGATCGTCTCGCGCAGCATAACGCGGCCACGCCCAGTTCTATGTGGTGCCCACTGCTTCATTCAACGACCGGCGTCTCGTGCAGGGCAGCCTGTTATCGAGTCAGATTCCGGATTTTCCCGGCGTCAATGCCTTCTCTATCGGAATGGGGCTCGCGGTCGATATCCGGCCCACGGTCGCGCTTCTCGCGGAGGTGATCCCGACCGTGGTTGGCGCCGAAGAACTGGGGATTCACCGCCCCGCCATGTCGTTCGCCATTCAGAAAAAGATCTACCGCCACGCATTTACTTTCGGGCTCTCGAACAGCCCGGGCGTGACCGTCTCGCAGCGCGCGGGCACCGACGCGACCTACCTCGGAAAGCCGAGCGCTGACACATTCCCGAACCTGTTTCTCGGCTTCGATCTGACCCGGCAAATTCATTAACGCGAGGCACACGCGCGAGGTACACGCGACTTTAGTAGTCGCGTTTCTGCGCGCCAAAACAAGCGCGACTGAAGTCGCATATACCGGAGCCTGGCCCAGCTATTTCCGGGACACTTATTGTAACGCCTAACCAATTGAGCCTTGCGGCGCGCTAACGCGCTTCGTTCCACAACCGCGCGTCGCCCCGCAACCGCACCTCATTTCACAACCGCACCCCATTCTGAGCCGCGACTGTGAAGGAGCGGTGCACGTGAGCCGCTCCATATCAGTTCTCGCTGGGCGTCCTCTCTACACGATCGATGACGAGAATCCTGACCGGGATTGTTTTCGCGTCCATTTTGATGCCGAGCTGGCTCAGTATCGCTATGGGCAATCGTGGCGCCAGCGCCACATCACCCGCATCCGATGATTCCAGCTCCGGTGCGAAATCCAGCTTGACCGAAAAAGGACCCTCAAGTCCCGTCTCATCGACCACAGGCCTCTGGAGATTTTGCGACAAGACATCGGCTAACGTCCCGATACTCAGCGTGCCCAGGAGATGGTAGCCCTTTTCGTCCCTTGGCATGCTGTAGCCGCCGCCTTTCGCGGGCGCCAATTTGTGTCCGGACGGGGCGACCGACAATACAAACCCGCTGCGCTCTCTATCCACAAAATGCGCAGCTATCTGGAACCGCTCCGCGAGCATCGCCTGAAACATCGCCGGCACCTGCTGCGGAGTAGCGCCTTCGGGGAGTTTCGCATCCACATCAAATCGTTCGGTAGCCAGCCATTCCGGCCCCTCAATCTGCAAATCCTGAAGTTTGTATGCCCGCTGGATAATAAATTTCAGCGGCATAAGCCGGTAAGCGATTCTTCCTGCCGGCTCACACATGCACGGAGGCGCGCCGCCGGGACGAAACTCCGCGTGCTTGATTGAAGTGACCTAAAACGTCACCGGGGGTAAGGCTTGGCCCGAAAGCAGTGACGACAACAGGACGGCCAGGCCAAATCTTCGCATAGACATCAAGTCAGTAAGCTCCGGTGAGCATCTCATCGGGCTTGCGCCGCATGTATCGTCTGGTCTGCATCTCAGCGCCCTTCGCAAACGGAAACCGCGTTCGATTTCCTGCACTGCTATCTCGCCGTTCAGCGTACCAGAACTTAGTCCGATCCGGACCAGTCCAACCAGAATACCCGCGGGCATTGAGCCGGGGACTATTTTCCTATACCTTCGTTTCCGGTCTACGGCAGGTACGAATCTCCTCTAGCTCCTGGGGGGCGCCAATGGACTTGAAACAGATAACAACCTGCGGAGAAAAAAACCCTGACTCTCCCGGTGAACTCGATATCTTTTCTTTCCTCATCGGAAAGTGGCAGGGGACGGGAAAAGCCAAACTCGACGGTGGCAAGTTCGCAGAGTTCACCGTCTCGTGGATCGGCCGCTACATTCTCGATGGCACAGCAATCGCCGACGAGCTTCACTCTTTGGCGCCGGATGGGAGCCCCTACCTGGGCATCAGTCTTCGCCAATACGATACGAAAAGAAAGACCTGGATCATCGAGTACTTGAACGTATCCAATTCTTCCCTGCGAAGACAGGTCAATGCCGACGCAGGACCGGTCACCGTAAACGGACCAACGGTCACAGTGACCTCAGGCGCGCCCGACTCGATGAGTAAAGAGCACTATCGGGTAGTGGATCACGACAATTGGGTCTACACTCTGGACGCATCTAACGACGGAGGAAGTAGTTGGAACGAAGGGCAGGTTGAGATGACCCTCCGTCGCTCGGAGGTGTAGAGCTCGGAGGTGTAAAGCTCGGAGCTGTAAAGCTCGGAAGTGTGAAGGTCGGAGATATGAAGGTCGGATCCCGCGGCCTCACGCGAAGAACGAGACATTTTTCATCGGGTAACGCTTGCGGTTTCGGGTCCACAAATCGGCGCCGTTGGCCACAGTGCAGGCGGCGATCAGCGCGTCCGCGATCTCAACTCCATGGCTTTTCCGATACTTCCGCAGGTATACGCCTGATGACCCGTTTCGTGGTCGATCGGAGCACATTTCAGTGCGTGAAAGAGACGATTCAGAGCATCGTGTTCGTTGGGTCGCGCGCTGGCCCACAGTTCCGCCACGCTGATTTGGTGAATACAGGACGGCGGCGTCAGCGCGCGCCAGGTCGAGCCATTGTGAAATGATCTTTGCGTTTCTTCCTCGGGAAACTTCGATCAGGATGTCGGAATCGACGAGAACGGTCATCTCTTATTGAGGCGTTCCAGACGGACATCGCGGCGAAGATTTCGGACATATTCAAGGGCATTGTCGGGCTCAGCCTGTCCCCTGCTGATCCCGACAAAGTCCTGCATCGCCTTCATCCGTTCGTCCCCTTCACCCAGGTAACGCTCGCGAACGGCTTCCCGCACGAGTTCCGAGATAGTGGTTTTCCCGCTGCGTGCCCGAGCGTGCAGGGCCTGCCAGAGGTGATCGTCAAGGTATGACGTCGGGGCGACGCCGGTCACCAAAGCTGAAAATAAATCCATCGCCCTGTCTGATCAATAGCTTACAGGAGATTTTCAACAGTGCCGGCATCTCATTTTGCGAACTCGTCTGCTACCGTGCAATCGAGAACCAGAACGTACCCATGATGTTTCTGGTCGCTGCCCGCTAAGTTCTCGAGACCATGGCGGTATCAGTATCGAACAATGGGCGGCAGGCGCTCCCGTTATTGGTGCGGCCCCGGTTTCAGCCGGGAAACCAAACTGGCCCCGGGTCGAGGGTTTACCGGCCAGTGGAGCGCTCCAACTTTGCGAGTCTGCCGCACAGCCTGAACAAGGTTGTGCGGCAGATTAAAAGAGCATTGAAAGAAGAAGGGAAACGCGGAACAAACCGGCGTTATTGTTCTTTGACAACCGAATAACCGATTGACCATCGGTAGCCTGAGCCTACGGCAAAAGTGTGTTCGGCCCGGACCGGCGATCCAGGCCGACTCACTCAAACGCTCACGACAGCTCCGACAACTCCTTGAACTGTCCCGTGCTATCGCCCAGCTTCTCCGTCGGAACCCCCAGCTTATTCAGCAGCGTCAGCTCAAGATTCGTCAGCGGCGTATGCTCCGGATAAACCAGATGCCGCCCGCCCTTGATCCCCATCCCGCTCCCGCCCAGCAGCAGAGTCGGCAGCGGACCATGCGTATGCCGGTCGCTGTTACTGATCCCCGCGCCGAACAACAGCACCGTATGATCGAGCAGCGACCCGTCGCCATCCGGCGTCTTGCGCAGCTTCTCCAGATACTCGCCGAACAACATCAGATGATGCCGCTGAATCCGCGTGCACTTCTCCATCTTCACCGGATTGCCCTGGTGGTGCGTCAGCGGATGATGCGGGTCCGGCACGCCGATCTGCGGATACGGCCGGCCTGTCTGCTCGCGGCCATACATAAACGTGATCACCCGCGTGAGGTCCGACTGGTAAGCCAGCACCTGCAGGTCGTACAACAGCCGCACATGCTCTTCGAACGTATCCGGAATCCCGGCAGGCTGCGCCACATCGGGCAGCGCATTCGCGCTCTGCTCTTCCGCCTTGCGGATCCGCCGCTCCACATCGCGCAGCGAAGTAAGGTAATCGTCGACCTTCCTGTTATCCGACCGCCCCAGCTTCTTCTGCAGCTGATTCACCCGGTCATTCACCGAATCGAGCAGGCTCTTGTCCTGGCTGAGCCGCGCCGCGCGCACCTTCGAATCCGTGCTATCGCTGGACCCGAACATCCGCTCGAACAGCACCCGCGGATTGTTCTCCGCCATCAGCGGCAGCGTCGGCGTAAGCCACGAGAGCGTCGTGCTGTAGGCGCAGCTATAACCCAGATCGCAGTCGCCCACGAAGCTGTTGTCGTCGGCGATGATTTCAAGCGACCGCAGCTGCGTGTCGCGCTCGGTGGCATTCGCGACAATCTGATCCATCGAGATGCCGTTCTCCACCTGGCTGTCCGACTTCCTCACGTGCACGCCCGTCAGGTACGTGCCGGAAGCGCGCGTATGGTCGCCGCCGCCGTCGCCGTTCGCCTCCGCCTGATCGCTGAAGAGACCCGTGATGATGTTCAACTGATCGCGGAACGGCTTCAGTCCGGCCAGCGTGGGCGAGAACTCGAAGTCCTTTCCGACGCCCGTGGGCAGCCACTTATCGTAAATGACGCCGTTCGGATGGTAGACCACGCCGAACCGGCGCGCCATAGCCGGAGTGGTCGCAGGCGTGGCGAATGCCGGGATCATCGCGTCGAGCAGCGGCAGCCCGATCGCCGCACCCGACTCCCCGCAGCATCGTGCGGCGCGAAAGGGATTTCTTCGTCACGTTCATGAACCTGCCCTCCTCATTTGAAACGGTACGCTTTTAACGATCCCGGAAATCACCGCCGACCAGCGGTAATCGCTCGCCGCCGCATCGCGCACAATCGCGCGGATCGCCGGCTCGTCGTAGTATTCGATTCCCCGGCCCAGCGTGTACGTCAGAAGCTTGGCCGTCACCGTCCGGACGAACTGCTCCTTCTGCGCCACCAGCGCCTGTCTCAGTTCCGCCGGCCCATTGACTTTCGTGCCGTCGAGCAGCACACCGGATGCATCGATCGCCTTGCCCGCATCCGTCGTGCGCCATTGTCCGATCGCATCGAAATTCTCCAGACTCAACCCCAGCGGATCCATGCGCGCGTGGCAACTCGCGCACACCGCGTTCGCGCGATGCGTCTCCAGCATTTCGCGCACGGACAAAACCTTGCCCTCGGGAGCGCTTGCTTCAAGCGCCGGAATATTCGGAGGCGGCGCGGGCACGGGCGCGGCCAGCATGTTTTCGAGCAGCCACTTTCCGCGAATCGTCGGCGCGGTGCGCGTCGAATACGAAGTCACCGCCAGCACCGCGGCCTTGCCCAGCAATCCGAACCGGTTCGGATCGGTAAGCGTCACCTTACGGAAGTGAGTCCCGTAAACACCGGAGATTCCGTAGTGCCGCGCCAGTTGCTCATTCAGGAACGTCTCGTTCGACGTCAGCAGATCGACAATACTGTGATCTTCTTTCAACTGCGCATCGAGAAACTGTTCGATCTCCGTCTGGAACGCAAAGCGCAGATTGTCGTCGAACCACGGGAACTTCGTGTTCTCCGGATTCAGCAGCTTCACATTGCGCGTCTGCAGCCACTCCGCGAAGAAGTTCCCGACCAGCGATTCACGCGCCCGCGGATCCGCCAGCATGCGCGACACCTGCTTCTCGAGCACCGCCGGTTCCTTCAACCTTCCGCGGATCGCCAGATCGAGCAGCGTATCGTCCGGCATGCTGCTCCACAGCGCGTAAGACAGCCGCGATGCCAGCTCCACATCGGGAATGCGATAGACCGCGCCGGCAACAGTTCCCGCCGGATCGGCTTCAATGCGGAACAGAAAGTCAGGCCCGACCAGCACGCGCTCGAGCGCCGCTCGAATCCCCTGATCGAAGTTGCCCTTCGCACGAGCCCGCTTGTAGAAACCAAGCAGCGTCTCGACATCGTCGTTGCCCGCCGGCCGCCGGTAAGCCCGCCGCGCCAGCGTCGACAGAATCTTCGTCGCGCAAGGCAGTTCGTCCGCCGCGTTCGCCGGATGACATACGAACAACAGCCGTCGGCTCGGCGAATCCTGCGGCACCTCCGCTCCATAAGGACCGCCGATATACATCGACGAAATCGCCGTCGGCGCCGTGGGCGTGTCCGACGAGCGGCTCCACGCCGGAATGTGATCCGGGCCCACGCCCTCCGGCTCGGCGTCGTCCGTCTTGAGCATCGTGGCCACCACTTCACGCAAGCCGGCCTTGATCGGCGCGCGCACCTGCAGCGCTTCATCGCCGTCGTAGAGAGGAGTCTTCGCATCCGGCGTGCCGCTGCCCTGCGCCTGTGTCGAGAATCCGGGGCCGCCGAGCGTGATCTTCCCACGCGCTTCCCATCCACGCGGATCTCGAACTGGTTCGCGCACATTCAGGCCGCGGATCTCGCTCGAGAAAGTTCTCTGCAACCGCAGCCGGAAAACATACTCGCCGTCCACCGGAAAGTAATGGCGCGCCGCGATCCCGCCCCGCGATCCCAGCGGAAAGTCTTCACCCAGCCGGTCCTTCTGGCTGAGATACGTCTGCTCGTTCGAGTTATCCTTGATCGCGCCGTAACGCTGGAACGCCGCCGGAATCGTCGGATCGCCCACGGCCTGCCGCGCGATCTTCGCCGCCGCCGATATGTACCGATCAAGCAGCGCCGGCTCCATCTTCAGCGCGTCGGCATTGGTATCGAATCCGAATGCCTGCGAGTCCGGCGGCAGCATCGCTTCGGCGTCCACGTCAACCGCGATCAGGTCGCGCACCGTGTTGGCATACTCCGCGCGATTCAGACGATGCAGGCTCGCCGGCCGTCCCGGGTTCGCGTGCGTCGCCGCCGCATGATCGATCTCGGATTCAAGCCAGCCCGCCGTCGAATTGTAGGTAGCGTTATCCGGCCGCGGCAAACCCGGAGGCGGCATCGACCGGCTGCGCAGCTTGACGATCACCTTCTCCCACGTCTCGGCCGAGTTCGCGACATGCACGCTGTCGGCCTCGATCCAGCATGAGGTTCGCGGTCTTCAACTTCTGGTTATGGCACGAGACACAGTACTTCGTAACCAGCGCGCGCGCCGGAGTTGGCGCAGGCGCGGGTGGCTGAAAACCCGCAGCTGTAAAGCAAATCGCGCCGAGATAATCGGAAAGGCGTCTTCTTCATCTCACTCCGCACGGCATTTGTTCTGGGCCTCGCAGGGATGGCCCAGCTTCGGATCGGCGCCATGTTTCACCAGCAGATCCGCCCCGTCCTTGTTATAGAGAACGCCGCCGAGCCGGTCGCCGTAACCAGCCGCCGCAAGCCACGGTGTCACGCCCGCCTTGCTGACTGAGTTCACATCCACGCCGAGATCCACCATCTGCGCGAGCAGCGTGTTCCAGCCGCGATACGCCGGGCCGAACAACGCGTTCTCACCGAACGTCGTCGCGCCCTTCGCCGGGACGCCCAGATCGAGCAGGAACTTCACCGCCGCCAGCGCCTCCTTCTCCGTGACCGGACTTTCCCCGATCCCATGGTTGAGCCCCGTCGCCGCCATCACCGCCGTAGCATTCGTCGCCGTGACCTGCTTCGGGTCCGCGCCCGCCTTGAGCAGGATCTTCATCACCTCAAGATCGTCATTCGAACTGGCCAGCAGGAAAGGCGTCGCGCCCACCGTGTCCTCGTATCCGCCCGCGATACTCGGCTGCGTCTTGGTCATGCGCGAATTCGGATTCGCCCCGTGCGCCAGCAGCGCATCGATCAGCTTCAACTTCGCCTGACGATCCGGGATCCCCATCATCGCGTCCTCAAGACCATACACGTGGTTCGCGGTGAAACTCTCCCATTCCGTCGATGCCCAATGCAGCGGCGTAAAGCCGGCATCGAGAACGTTCGGATCGGCGCCATGATCGAGCAGGTAAAGCGCCAGCGGAACCTGCCCGCGTACCGTCGCCACCAGCAGCGGAGTGTAGCCCGCCGTTCCCGCAGTCTTGCGGTACGTGGTACGTCCATTGCCCGCACCGCCGGCGGCCGCGGGTGGCGCGTCTGGCTGCGTCAGAATGTTCACGTCCACTCCCGCCGCAAGCAGCAACTCCACCATCTCCTGGTCGCCCTGCCGCGCCGCGAAGTGAATCGCGGTGAATCCCTGTTTGCTGTGAGCTTTGAGATCGGCGTGCGCGTCGATCAGCGCCTTCACGACATCGAGGTGATGCTCCGCCGCGGCCCACATCAGCGCCGTCTGACCTTGCGCCGGCTCCTTCGCCTCGATGGCCGCGCCGTATTCGACCAGCCTCTTCACGGCGTCCACGTTGCCGCTCTTCGCGCAAGTCATCAGCGGAGTTACGCCGGTCGCGATCGCCGTATTCGGCTTCGCGCCCGACTTCAGCAGCAACCGCACAAACGCATCATTGCCGTTCGTGCACGCCTGCGAGAGCGGCGTCATCCCGAACTCGTTGGCGGCGTTCGCGTCAGCACCCGCGCTGAGCAGCAGATTCGCTGCATCGAGATCGTTCTCATGCGCGGCCCAGAGCAGGGCAGTCGAGCCGTCGTCGGACTTCGCATTGACGTCCGCGTGCTGGCCCACCAGCGCACGAATCGTCTTGATGTCGTTGTGCCGCGCAGCTTCCACCAGTTGGCTGTCGGCGGCCGCAGCCATCACCGGAAGCGTCATCAGCAGCACACCTGCCAGCCAATTCATGCAGGAATTATATGCAATTAAACCACTGGGCGGAAGCCTTCAGGGTTTATTTCCCGCAGCCGTGCTGAGCCTGCGCGAAGAGATCGAAGAGGCGCCCCGCGTTCGCGCCCGCGAGGGTTTCGAGCCGGTGCGGCTGGCCTTTCTCGACGGTGTAGTGCGCGCTCATGCCCCGCGCCTGGAATTCCGACGCCTGATGCTGCATGAGATCCTGCCAGCCCATGGGATCGTTCTCACCGACGAACATGTTGATGCACAGTTTCGAAATGGCCTCGAATATGCGCCGGCGTTTCTTCCCAAAGGTATCCGGGAAACGCCGTGATCGAGAGGAAGTAGCCCGGATTCAGCGATGCCACGTGAAACGACGCAATGCCGCCGTTCGACGGCCCCGCGATGTGGAACTTGCCGTCCTGGATCTTATAGTCGGCGAGAATCTGTTTCAGAAACGCGGGGAAGATCCGCTCCCCGCCTTCGAAGAACAACTGGTCGTTCGGCGCCGCGGGAGCCACGACAATATAGCCGCGCTTCTCCGCCTCATCGCGGAAGTTCCGGGCGATGACGCTCTCCACCACGTTCATGGTCTGCGGGCCGCCGCCGAACGCGAGCACGCCGGGATAAGCCTTCGCCGGGTCGTAGTTCTTCGGGAGCACGACCTTGTAATGAACGGTCGTGCCCGCGATCTTCACGGTCTTGTCGAGAACCTCGCCTCTCACTGGAAGGCAGGCCAGGATCACAAACGCCGCAACAGCAGTCGTTATTTGTCTCACAGTACGTCGCACCTCAGTTCGCAGTGGGTACCTTCTCAACGTGATCGATGACCACAATCCCGATCGGCGCTTTGCGGTTTTCGAGCTTGAGACCAAGCTTCGATTCCGTCGCCTCGCGAAGGGCTTCCCACACTGGATTCACGCCAGGTGCTACAGCGGCATCCGCTGGAGTCCAGTCCAGCGCAAACGTGTAGAACCCTGGCAGTCCCGTCATGTCCACCACAGGCAGATCCGCGATCCGGGACAGAAACTGCGCGAACCTGGACATCGTGACGCCTGGTGCCGGAGTAAGAGCCGTTATGGCTGTTGCTGGCCGAGCCGCCTTCCTCCACCTCGCTGATCTTCAATCCACTCTTCGCCACAACCAGCCCATAAACGGCAAGAGTCTTCTGGCTATTGTGGACGACAAGCCCGAACCGGTTCGTGAGCATGTCCCGCATCATCGCGCGGAATACCTCATCGCCCTTTGGACCGACCATCGGCACGCCGGCGGGAAACTTGGCATCGACATCGAATCGTTCCGAGCCCAGCCAGCCTGGACCTTCGACGCGATAGTCCTCGACGCCATAAGCCATGCCGGTCAACCTCTGCAGAGTGACGTTTCTTGCCTTGAATATGCTGTTGTCACTGTCAATGTCGGACCCTGTGGAGACGTCATTGCTCGGCTTGATCGACGCGACCTCGAACGACTGTGCAAACAGTCCCGAGGTCGCTACAGCCAAACAACCCAGTCGCTTAAGCGCGTGCAGCATTGAGTGCCGCAAGCACGCGCTCGGCCCGGAAAGGGACTCTGCGGATGCGGACGCCGGTCGCATCGTGGATCGCGTTCGCCACCGCCGCCAGCAGCGGCTTGCACGCCGTCTCGCCGCCTCCGTAGGGAGCCAGATCGGGCCGGTTCGGATTCGGATCTCCGTTCACCAGCACCACGTCGATCTTCGCCGGCGCATCGGCATGGCGAAGGCTCGGATGAGTGACCCAGTCCACGCTCGTGACCTTTTCGGTATCGAACCGGACCTCTTCATGCAGCGCGCGGCTCAGCGAGTGCAGCATCGCGCATTCCACGGTGTGACGCAGCGCTTCCGGGTTGATCACCAGCCCGCAGTCGTGCGCGCACACCAGCCGCTTCACCCAGACATGGCCGGTCCGGCGATTCACCTCAACCTCGGCGATCTCCGCGACAATCGTCTGCCCGCGGAATGCGTACGCGATACCGCGTCCTGTCAGGATGTCTCCCGACGCCGCGGGCTTCTTCGGTGAAGGCCGCGCGTCCCAGCCGTAAAGCTCCGCCGCCGCCTTTACGGCCGCGATGGACCGCGCGCGCTTGAACCCGGTGTCGTCCGTCGTGCTGGCCGTGAGCAGCTTCATGCGAAACTCCACCGGATCGGCCTTCGCGGCCGCCGCCAGTTCGTCGATGAACGATTCGGCGGCGAAGGTCGACTGCGGACCGTTCGGATCGCGCAGATTTCCCGTACGCACCGGCGTCTCCCAGACCAGCGGCAGGCTCACCACGTCGCGGGTCATGCGGCGATTCGGAATGGCGTACATTTCCGCCGGTATCGCGGAACTGCCGGCGGCAGGTTTGGCGCGCCTCGACCCCATCAGCTGAGCGATCAGCACGGTATCGGGCTCGTTGTAGCCGACGTGGTTGTAGTCGGCGGCGCGGCCATGATAGTCGTACGCCACCAGGTTGCCCGGAGCATCCAGACCTCCGCGCATCTTGATCGCGAAAGCCGGCGCCTTGGTGTCCCAGGCGGTCTCTTCGTCGCGCATCCACTGCACGCGAACCGGGCGGCCGATCTCTTTCGCGAGGTAGGCCGCCTCGAAGCCCGCATCGTCGGCGGCGGTGCGGCCGAAGCCTTGCGGACCTTCCATCCAGATGACGCGCACTTTATCGCGCGGCATCCCCAGGAACGTGGCGACGCCCGTGCGCATCCCGTACGACTTCATGTCGTTCGAATAGATCGTCATCTGGCCATTCGACGGATCCGCCATCGCGTGCGCCGGACTGAATGCCGTGTGGCCCTGGAACGGGATGTCGTAATCGGCTTCGATGACCTTCGCCGCGCCCGCGAACGCGGCGTCCGGATTGCCCACGACGACCGGGTTGGAAACGGACGTCGGCGTTGCGCCGCGCATGTACTTGAACAGATCTTCCGACGACGGGAACGGCGCGGTCGCCGGCTTTTCCCAGTTGACCTTGAGCTTCTTCGCCGCGTTGATCGCCTGCTCTTCGCGCTCGCAGACGACGGCGACGTAGTTGCCCTTGCTCACCACCTTCACGAATCCCGGCAGGTTCCGCACCGACGATTCGTCGACGCTGATCAGCTTCGCGCCCGCGAACGGCGGCTTCACGTTGCGCGCGTGAACCATGCCGGGCAGCTTCACGTCCACTGCCCATTTCAGCGAGCCGTCCACCTTGGCGGGAATGTCGTAACGCTGCGGCGACAGGCCGATGATCTTGAGCTCCTGCACCGGCTTCACCTGGGCCACGCCGGTGGTCGCGTTGATGTTGTTGCCGGTCAGCGCGACGTTGAATCTCTTGCCGCCGATCAGTTCTCCGTAGGTGATGCGTTTGGACGGATCGGCCTTCACCGTGATCACGCCCTCGCTCACGCTCAGCTGATCGACCGGCACGCCGAGACTTGCGGATGCCATGTCGAGCAGTACTCTCCGTGCCTCGGCCGCGACGCGCCGCATCGGCCAGCTGTCGCGTTCCATCGCGGTCGAACCGCCGGAACCGCCCTGGTCGACGGTGATGTCCGTGCTGCCCATGATGCAGGTGGTCTTGTCGAAGGCGATGTCCAGTTCGTCGGACATCATCTGCCGGAAGGCCGTTCCGGTGCCCTGGCCGCAATCGGTCTTGCCGACGTAGAAGGTGGCGGTGTTGTCCTGATGAATCACGATCCACGAATCGAGCTGGTGGAAGTCGGGATCGGGATACGGACCGGCGCCGCCATTTGCGGCGGCCGGGGTCTGGGCTTTCGCTTCGGACACGAGCCCGAAGGTCACGGCGAGCATGCCCGCGCTTCTGAGGAAGTCGCGGCGCGAGGCACTGGCGCTCGACTTCTCCAGTTCCTCTTCGACTTCGCTGTGGAATGCCGTGAACGGGTTCATGCCGCCACCTTCGCTTTCGCCGGACTGCCGGGCATCGGCGATTGCCTTCGCGCCGCGCTTGATGGCCGCCTGAACGCGGTAGTACGTCATGCAGCGGCAGAGCACGCCGTTCATCCCCTCGCGAATCTGCGCATCCGTCGGATTGGGATTCTTGTCGAGCAGCGCCTTGGCGGTCATGATCTGCCCGTTCTGGCAGAAGCCGCACTGCGGGACCTGCTCGTCGATCCAGGCCTGCTGCACCGGATGGAGCTTGCCGCCTTTGGCGAGTCCTTCGAGCGTGGTGATTTCCGCTTTCACGGAACCGACCGTGGTGATGCAGGAGCGGATCGCCTCGCCGTTGATGATCACGGTGCACGCTCCGCACTGGCCGAGGCCGCAGCCGAAGCGCGGACCCTGCAGGCCGAGATCGTTGCGCAGGATGTAGAGCAGCGGTGTCGCAGGCTCGACATCCACCGTGTGAACGCTGCCGTTCACCTTCAATGTGATTTTGCTCATTCGGCGTTCTCCTTATAGGTGGACACGCTGATTTTATCAGGATCTGGCAAACACCCAACTGTTGCCCAGGAGGAAGTTCGGTACCGAGCAGGACAGAACGGCGACGACATTCGCTATAAGCACCGGGACATGGGCTTCACCGACCAGCATCCGCATTAATACAAGGTTGCCCAGCATCGAAATCAATCCGTTCGATACATGAAAGCGAAGGAACCGGCGGATTCGTCCGGTTCCTGCGTGGTCGTGCTCCCTGTCGGACCACGTGTAATGCAAATGCCAGATGAAGTTGTGCACCAGAGTGAGTTCGATTGCCGCGGCCGTGGCGTACAGATAATGGCCCGCCATCCAGCGGCTGAAGAGAGCGAGCGTTCCCAACTGGATTGCTGTGCCCATCGTTCCCACACGCCGAACTTCACCCAGCGAACGAATTGGTTCATTGCAGCGGCTCCTCGCGATACAGCTGAGCCGTGTGGCGCGCGGCGAGGCGAATGGCAAGCGCAAACATGCAGACCACGCCGATCGATCCGCCCACATCGAACAGCAACATCCGATGTCCCAGAATTCTGCAGTAAGGGCTTCGCAGGAGCGTCAGGTTGCCGATGACAAGCAGAATGCGAAGCTCGGTGGGGCCGAAGAATCCCTGCGAGAGCTGAAAACGGGACAAGGCGTAAGTCGCAAGGTAGCTCTCACTCGACAGGATCAGAAACGCGATCAGCATCGCGAGCGCCGTCTGCCAGTGCACGAAGCCCGAGAGACCGAGTCCGCACATCAACGCGACCGAGCCGAGAACATCGGCCATGTGATCGACATAGAAGCCATAGCGCGGGCGTTCCTGGCCGCGGACCCGTGCGAGAGTCCCGTCCAGGCTGTCTCCCAGCCAGTTGAGCGCCAGACAGAGAATCACCAGCCAGCAGCGAGCGGCGATTCCAGCGTGACAATGCATAAGAAACGCCTGCCCCGATCTGGGCAATGAAGCCGAGGGCTGTGAGCTGATCGGAACTGAGCCAGTGTGGCGCGCGGTGTGCCATCCAGAGGAGCGCACGCTTTTCGATGGAGGCAGTAAGCGACCGATTGACGCGATTCGCCGGCCGAAAGCTTTCTTCGTTTTTCATGTTGTTGACCTTTCTGAATTAATTCCGCAGCGCTTTGAGCGCGCAGCGGAGCGTAAACTCGAGCGATTCAGCGGGGATGCGCTGCACCCAGGGCTGGATCAGCCATGCGAGACCATGTGGGATGGAGCGGGTGAGCGAGACGGCTTCGATCTGCAGATAGAGTCCGCCGTCGCGCTCCTCGTAGGTCCAATAAGTGTTCAGCCGCCAGAGGAAACCGTGGTCCTCGCCGCCCGGATCGATCTCTGAGATTTGTGTACTTCGCGATGTGCTGTAGCGGTGAAGGGAGTCGAGTTGACCGAAGGTAACGTCATAGGTTGCGTCCATCACAACGGTGATGATGTTTCGCGGGCGCACGCGAAGGCGCGTCTGCATTCGGTCTGCTTCCCGCATCAATACTTGCGCTTGAAGTACCTGGGGAGAGAAGTGCCGTGGATAAGAATCTACATCGCGCAGGAGTTGTTCGAAGTCTGCGGCTTTGGCGCCGGGAGCGAAAGCCGTGCCGCGCCAGTGGTGCAGCAGAGCTCCGGGCAAATCGGCTGAGGCCGGGGTGAGTTGCTCGATGACCAGTTCGCCGCGACGCAGCGAGACTGGAGAAGGCAGGAACGAATCGGGCGACCGATGTTGCTGGTCGAGCCGCGCCTCGACCGTCCGAACGTAGGAATCGAAGGCCGAGGTGGCTGCAGGTGTCGGCGACGAGCAGTAAGAGGCTCGCAATCACAAAGTCGGGAGAATGCATGCAACGAATTTGCCCGGTTTCGATCGTCGTAACAATGCAAGAAACCTCACGCGGCGAAAATCGTTTCTCACGGCGCAAACCACAGAAGCGCGCGACTTACTTCATACAGCTCACGGCTTGTTACTTCGATAGAATTGACCGAGGACATGCCGGACGTATCGCAAATCAGGCGCTTCCGCTTTGGAGTCTTCGAGGTGGATTCCGCCACGGGAGAATTGCGCCGCAGGGGACTGCGGGTCAAGCTGCATGCGCAACCTCTCCAGGTGCTGCTCATGCTGGTCGAACGGCCCGGTGAGATTGTCACGCGGGAAGAGATCTGCAGTGAGCTGTGGCCTGAGGGAACTTTCGTCGACTACGAACACAGCGTGAACTCCGCGGTCAATCGCCTCCGGGAAGCGCTGGGGGATAAGGCGGCTAATCCGAGATTCGTTGAAACGCTGGCGCGCCGGGGCTACCGCTTCGTGGCTCCGGTGGATAGAATCGAAGCGGGCGAACCCGCCTTAACACCAGTCGCTACAGCTGCGACGCCGGTCGAGGTATCGACAGGATTCCCGGGCCCGGCATTAGCGACACGGGAGGAATTGCCGAAGAGTTCACATACTGTGGTGCAGACGCTCTTCGTCCTGCTGCAGGTTATGTACCTCGCGTTCTATGTGGGGGCGCTGACCAACCTGCGCGGAGATTTATGAGTTCCTCTCATCATTACCGTTCGCCACGGTGGTGTTCGACGGCATGATCATCACTGCCGCACTGCTGATTCCGGTTCGCGCTTTCCTGCTTTGCGGTGTACTCTTGCATGCGCCCGGAATACGGGGGAAGTTCGTGAAGATCTGGCGTTTTCTCATGCCGCTCGATGCGCTGTGGGCTCTTTCTCCCTTCCTGCTGCACCACATCAATTACGGGCTGGCACTCGCGTGCACAACGCTGCTCGTTTATTCACCGTTCGCACAACGATCGCTGATCCTGATGGGCGCGGGAGAGACGGAAGACAGAGTTTCTACCAGGTGTTGAGATCGTGGATCGTCCCGGTCGACACGAGATAGATATAGAAATCGGTAAACGCGACCCATACGAGGCTTAGCCAGGCACAAGCCATGTGCCGCTGGTTGAGCCAGGACGACGCCTTCCACATGCCGTAGCTCGGCGACACGGCGCCATCGCACGAAAAGCAGTCCTTTCGCCCTCCGATCAAGTGCCGCCAGGACTGACAGCCAAACGTGTAGGACGAGAGCCATCCAGCGTTAATCATCATCACCACGGTGCCGACACCGATTCCGAAGTGGCCACCGCGGAAGAAGGCTGCGAAGACGTCCCACCAGAGAAAGACCAGCAGCACCAAAGCTCCATAGCAGGATGATGAAAAAGTAGGCTTGGCCAGTTACCGGGCAAAACAGAATCGCGTCTCTATGTAATAACCGAGATGCGAGGCAAAGACACCCAACAAAGTGCGCTGTTCAGTTACCTTTCGCCGGAGGATCGAGTGCCGGCAGATCATCCGTTACGGCCGGTGCGGCTGATGGCGGACATAGCGCTGGAAGCGCTGTCGCCAGTGTTCAATCGGATGTATGTGGCATTCGGACGTCCTTCGATAGCGCCGGAAAAGCTGCTGCGGGCTTTGCTGCTGCAGGTTCTGTACACGGTTCGCAGTGAGCGGATGTTGATGGAGCAACTGGAATACAACCTGTTGTTCCGCTGGTTTGTCGGTCTGAATATGGACGAGCCGGTGTGGGTGCCGACGGTGTTCAGCAAGAATCGGGATCGTTTGATGGAAGGCGACGTCGCACAGAAGTTTTTCGACCGGATTCTGGAGCAGGCCGAAGCGGCCAACCTGACATCGGATGAGCACTTCAGTGTGGACGGGACGCTGATCGAAGCGTGGGCGAGCCAGAAAAGCTTTCAACCGAAAGATCAGCCGCAGCAACCGCCGCCGGACGATCCGGGCAATCCGACGATCAACTTTCGCGGCGAGAAGCGGAGTAACGACACACATGAGTCGAAGACCGATCCGGATGCGCGCCTGGCGCGCAAGAGGGGCGGTCATGAATCGAAGCTGGCTTAGTGTGGCAACGTGATGATCGAAAACCGCAATGGGTTGGTGGTGGACACGGAACTGGTGCAGCCGAGCGGCGTGGCGGAACGCGATGCAGCCATGCAGATGGCGGCGCGGATCGAAGGTACCGAGCGGGTGACCGTAGCCGCTGACAAGGCATACGATACCAAAGACTTTGTAGCCGTGATGCGGGAGCTGAATGTAACGCCGCACGTGTCTCAGAATCAAAAGCGGCCGGGCGGCAGCGCGATTGACGGACGAACCACACGACATGCCGGATACGAAGTCAGCCAGCGCAAGCGGAAGCGGATTGAAGAGGTCTTCGGCTGGATGAAGACGGTCGGAATGCTGCGCAAGACGCGCCACCGGGGAATCTTCAAGGTCGGATGGGTCTTTACCTTTGCGGCCGCCGCTTATAACCTCGTGCGGATGCGGAACCTGCTGTTTCCGCCACTTCAGTCCGCATAAGGCCGGGGGACAAGTGTGCCTGAACGCCAAAAAAACAGGGCGTTTAGGCCATGTATCCCCCCACACAGCCACTTCGGAACCTCAGTGATAAGCCCCAAGACACTGCTGGAATGGAAAGAAAGTCCCGCCAAGCCTACTTTTTCAGCACCCTGATAGAGCGTGTAACGGTGAAGGTTTTGAAATATGAGCAACACCTTTTCCCCATGGTAGCGGCGAGAGATGCCACGCACGGCGCAATTGGGCGGCGTCAGGAAAAAGGCTTTATAGTAAGCGCCCCGGTAGTAGTAGCAAGTCACGCGAAATGCAATTGCAAGGCCGGGCAGGAAAAACGTCGGGGACTGCGGCAGGAAAGACGGCCACCACGCTGGGAACGCGCCAAACCACGCATGGTCGATAGGCACAGCGCCAGGATATCCGGACGCCGGAGTGAAGACAGGCGGAGCCACGGTCGGACTAATGTAGGGATCGAACCAGACATAGGTAGCGTTAAAAGCGCGGAACGTAAGATATCCGAAGAACAGCAGGAGTCCTACCGCCGTCACGGCTGGTGCGAGCCACCAATGGTCGGTACGCGAGTTGCTTGCGAAGCTCTCGCGTTTCCTCGTGATCTGGACGGTTTGCATTCCTTACGATTTAATCAAACCCCGTTCTAAGCGGGATGTGCCATCACGTAAGCACGAGCGTGCGCGATCTGCGGAAGGCCGGTGTCGGCGTCCTTCCATGCCGTCAGGAAATCGGCGTAAGTTTTAGACGCAGCCTGACGATCGCCCAGTTGTTCGTTCGCCGCCGCGATGCCGTACAGCGCGAATCCGGAATGGGGTCGCTCTGACAATGCCTTTTCGAACGCGGCCTTTGCATCGCCCCATCTGCGGGCGCGGAGCATCGCGGCGCCTTCGGTCTCTCCCACCGGCCGGATGTAAATCGGGGGTTCGCGATATCCCAGTTCCTTCTCTTCCGTGGCAGCGCGGGCAAATAGCGCCTTGGCATCGTCGATGTTCCCTTGGGCAGCGGCCACAGACCCGCGCAGTTCGAGCGACATGATCGAAAGCGTGCTGAGCAATGGGTCAGAAGAGCGTCCGGCATCACGGCGAGTTTGGGCGGCATCGTGCATTGTTGGCATGGCCGGCATGAACACCGGTTGCTTATGCTCCTGAGACATCCTGTATAGTTCGGCATCGAGCCGTTCCGACATCTTCTCAGCGGCCGCCAGATTACCGTGATTGACGGAAGCCATTCCGGACGCAAAATCGGCCAGACCGCGGCGAAGGAACTCGAGGTTCGGCATTCCAGGCCGCACTGTGCTCGTCTTCAGCAATGCGAGCACGCGCGGAAAATCGGCTGTGCGCAGCGCGACCGGCAGGCGCGGATCGAGCCGTGAAATGGAATCGCGGGCGGAGTTGATGTAGAGCGTGGACTCCAGCTTTCCGCGCGCCCCGGTGATCTTACTCGAAATGCGCGTAGCCTGATCGAATTTGCCCTGCTCGAGCAGATCCGCAACGAAATACATCAGGTTGTGAACGTAATTCCAGTCATTGTCGGCGTCAACGTGTTGCTCGCGCATGTAGCGCTCGTCGACCTCAAGCGAATCGGCGAAAGCCTTTTCGGCCCGGGCATAATCGCCAACCCGAAAGAAGATATGCCCGGGCATGTGGACCATGTGACCCGACCGGGGAGCCAGGCGGCCCAGCACTTCGGCACTGTGGAGCGCTTTCTCCGGATGGTCCGACGCCTCGAGGCTGGTGGATGTAATAGTGATTGGCTGCCGAATTCGTCCGGGATAGTCCTTCAGCACGCCTTCAGCACTGCCAGTGAGTCCTTGCCGCCGGCGTTCACAAGGAAGATTCTGGCCTGCACGTCCTGCGGGATAATCCTTGACGAGTTTCTGCAGCAGTTGCTGCGACTCGTCCTTAAGCGGACCAAGGTTCGGATCATGCATCGCCTTCTCGTGAGCCACGGCGGCGTCAATATAGAGCCGCTCGCGCGCGCTGGCATGCTCCTTCAGCGCGTCGGCCTCGCGGAGCGCATTACCTGCGAGCCCCTGCGCGGTGCTGTGATAGAACGACTCTGCCTGATACAGGCCCCAGAAGCACATGGCACATTGGGGGTCGACACGCACAGCCTGTTCGAAAGCTCGAGCCGATTCGTAGTCCCAGTAATCGTGGAGCAGGTTCAGCCCCTGATCGAACCACATCTGAGCTTCCGGCGCCGCGGTGATCTCCAGATGGGCATTGCCGATCCCGGCGATGCGAACGGCAGGCGGCAGCTTTTCGGGCGGAATCTCGTCCTGCATTTCCATCACGTGCGAGCCCATATTCATTTGGGCGAGGATGTGGGGTAGAGCAGGACTGAGGAGCGCGAGGAAAAGAATCCGGCAGGCGTGCGCTGACGTCCGGCACAGACGAGTAGTCTTCAGCTTACGATGAATCGCTCCGCGGCCTATACTGCCCAGCTAACTTTCGCGCTCCTCAAAGATCTCGGCGCCCCAGATCGTTTGGCTCGTAACGCACAGCTTATTGGCCAGGCTGCAGATTTACTGCTCGAGTTTTGGCGTCGCGTGTTTCGATATCAACCTCAGTTTGGGACTCTCGATCAGGCGCCGCCGGGCGTCGAACTGTTATTTTCCTTATGT
Organism: Terriglobia bacterium; assembly: GCA_963809655.1. Taxonomy (GTDB): domain Bacteria; phylum Acidobacteriota; class Terriglobia; order Bryobacterales; family Bryobacteraceae; genus BOG-234. The sequence goes on from CAWEKQ010000037.1 coordinate 269,438, forward strand.
GGATGACGCGCACCGGCTAAGCGAAATCGTTCTTCACTCCCTCGACGTGGAGCAGGATGCCAGCGGCCTCGCCCGCCAGGCCTTCCGCAGCCGGACGCAGTTTTATCGCTTGTTCCGGGCCATGATCGAGGAGACGCCGTTCGCCATGCGGCGGAGGCTCCTCCTCGAGAGAGCGGCATGGCAACTGTCGCGCACGCAGCTTTCCGTGACCGACATCGGCCTCAACGCGGATTACGGATCGCTCGAAGCCTTCACCAGGGCGTTCCGAAAAGCATTCGGCGTTTCGCCGAGCCTCTATCGCCGTATGGGGGCCACGCACACACGCCTCTACACCACCAACGGAATTCATCACCATTCCGGCAGTAACGAAATGAAAGGAGTTGGTCCCTCTATGGATCTGTTTGATATTTTCTCCGGCCAGGAATCCTGGCATAACCACCGTCTTCTGAATCTCGCGCAGACGCTGAACGATGAACAACTGGATCGCCCTTTGGAAAATCAGACGAAGGTCTTTCCGTGGGATGGCCCGGATCAGACGCTACGCCAGGTTCTGGATCGGATGGTGCTCACCAAGGAAGTTTGGGCCGCAGCGCTTACCGGCAGCACCATGCCGCTGATGGAAGATGCGCCACCCGAGCATCGAACTCCTTCGGCCATGCTGGCGCGCCTGGGAAAAGCGGACGCGGCGTTCCACTGTGTCCTGACCGACGTGCGCAACCGAAGCGCGTGGGACGACACGTTCGTCGATGCGTTATGCGAGCCCCCGGAGACCTTTACCTTCGGTGGCACGTTCGCGCACGTGGTGACCTTCAACTTCTACCGGCGGATGATCGCGATCGATGCGCTGCGACGCCTCGGGGCGAACGTTGAAGGTTTTGGATGTCCGGAAGAGTATCTCGCCAGCCTCACTGTTTGACTTTGCGGTCGCCGTTCGGCTTGGCGCTGTAGGGTTGTGAGGGAAGACCGCCCAGCGTGATCACGGTCTTGCCGTCGCTGCGCGTGAGACCGGCGGCCCAGGCGTGCTTGGCGCCATCTTTCGCCTGGAAAGCCGTCACGGTGATCTCCTCGTGGTTCTCCTCCATCGCTTTGTACACCGACGTGTCGAAGCCATTGCGATACAGAACGTTCGGCGGAGGCAGTTCGAGAGCCCACGCGATGACGCGCCCTTTTTCGTTCTTCACATCCAGATAAATCCATCCGTGCGGATTATCGGGCGATACCTTTGTCACCTTGCCGGTCAGCGTGATGGGCTTCTGATCGTCGTACTCGGCCTGGAAAGAGTGATGTGCGGACAGCGAAACAGCCGCACCGAGCAGACAGGCGCCGAGTGCGAAGAGCGATTGGGTTTTCTTCATGAAGATCGTCCGGAGAATTCTATTGTGCTTCCCGAACCACGCGGAAGCCGACATCGCTGACTTTCAAATCCGTCCCGTAATAGTAGTAGCGCGAAGACACGCGCAGGTAGGGTGCGAAGTTATCCCAACCACCGCCGCGGAAAATCGGGAGCCCTTCGGATCCGCCGCCGTTGATCAGAAGCCTGCCGCGCGAATCGAAACCTTTGGGAGGTCGTTCACCGCCGCCGCGACCTGTACCGCGCCCCCCACCGCCGCCCCGGCCGGCGCGCAGGTCCTGTCGGATCGATGCTCACGTCAGGCAGCGGCGCGTAGTCGTAGTAGGCCGCGCGGTCTTCAACCCACTCGCGCACGTTGCCCAGCATGTCGTAGAGGCCCCAGGCATTCGGCTTCTTCAAGCCCACGGGATGCGTTTCGTCGTCAGAGTTATCGGCGAACCACGCGTAGTCGCCGAGCGAGGCCCGTGGAGGATCGGGAGCGCCTGCGCGCGCCGCGTATTCCCACTCCGCTTCGGTAGGGCAGCCGGTATTTGAAGCCGTCGTTCTGCGCGTTCAGCTTGGCGAGAAATGCGTAGATCTCGGCTTTGTTCACGCTATCCACGGGATTCTTCGGGCCCTTGTTCTCGCTGGGATTGGCGTCACGCCCCAGCACCGCTTCCCATTGGGCCTGTGTCACTTCATACTTGCCGAGTTCGAAGCCTTTTGTCAGCAGCACCTTGTGTCGCGGGACTTCGTCTTCGAGGCAATCCTTGTCGCCCTCCACGCATCCCATCATGAATTCACCGGGAGCGATTTTGACGAACTCGATTTGCGCGGAATTCTTCGCTTCGTTCGGCGCGCCCTGAATCACGGCGGTCAAGGCTATAAGGAGTCCCACGCGAATCGAGATCATTGGATTCTAATATCGTCGAGTATATCCGGCACTAACCTTCGCCAATCTGGCTGGATTATCGACAAGCCAGCATAATAGGAGCCGGGTGAAAACAAAGTGGCTCATCGCCATGGGAATCGTGCTGGCGCTCTTCTTTCCGCTCAATGCGATCCTGCTGCTGGACGCTTACTTGGGGCAGCGCATGGTGGTGTCAATGTCGGGAACCACCTCCACCGATGTGACGTTTCAGGGCGTGGTTAGCAACTATGAGCCTTCAATCCGTCACGACGCCCCGGTAAATCAATTCGAGGTTGGAATTTACTCGGGGGAATTCGTCCTCCGTCAAACGGACCTCTTCGTTCCGGGTCCCATGCCGATTGCCATAACCAGAACATGGCACGCGACAGATACCCTGCCACACGCTTTTGGAACAGGCACAAACCACCCGTACGACATCTACACTCTCGGAAACTACGAGCCCGATCTTTACGGAGCTTTCAGCATCATGCTGGAAGATGGCATTGATGTTCCGTTCCGCCGTGTCTCGGCTGGCAAGGGCTACGCCGACGCCGTTTTCCGGCACGAAGAGACGCCCTCCGATTTTCAGGCTGCGCAGATCAACTGGAACGGGCATGGCTGGACACTCCGGTTCCGGGACCTTACCCAGATTTTCTTCCCCGATTCCTACCACGGCAAATCGTCGTGGTGGGGCGCTCCTGTCGAGATGCGGGACGGCCGCGGCAACAGCATCCGGTTTCAACGCGCAGTGGCACGCAGCATCACGCGGTTGACCGGGCCCGCCGGGCATGGCATCTCTTTTCAATACGACCAGTACGGACGGATCACTTCGGCCAAAGATGATTTCGGGAACAGCCGCCGATACGGTTACGATTCCACCGGTCACCTCTCTTCCGTAGCCGATAGCTCAAGGGTTATCTATCGCTTCATCTATGAACGCCTCGCCGGGGACGACCGTCGGCTCCTGGATGAAGTCACATTTCCCGGAGGCTCCGGACTCGACCCGTATCTGATGACGCATATTGTGGGGGTCGATGACCACGATCTCGTGCAGATCGGTTATAAGGAAGGTCGCGTCTCTTCCGTCAAGTTGGCGAACGGATCCAGATATCAATACAACTACAAATGGGGATATGACGATCGCGTGCACGGCGCCAGCGTTGTCTCTCCAGATGGCCGCGTATCCGAATTCCGTTTCTGATTGCTCAATTGCCGCTTGCAATTCAGCCTACAAAGTAGTAGCTTAGCAACTACAGAGTAGTAGACCGCCAATGCCCCCGACCAAACTCAGCAAGCTGGAACTCCGGATTCTCGAAGCCCTCTGGTCTTACGGGAAGGCTTCCATCCGCGATATCCAGGGAAAATTTCCTGAGCCGCGACCGGCGTATACGACGATCCAGACGATCGTTTACCGCATGGAGGCGAAGAAAGCCATCCGCCGCGTTGAGAGGGTCGGCAATGCGGATATCTTCGAGCCGATCGTCACCCGCGATGTAACGCGAAAACGCGTACTCGATGAGGTTCTGAGTTTCTTCGGCGGACGCGCACAGCCCATGATGGCGCAACTTGCCGAGGCGGGGAAAGTCACGCTCGACGATGTTCGCGAATTGGAAAAAACGGTTCGCCGTCTCCAACGGAAAAAGGAAGAAACAACGAGGAAATCGTGAATAACCACCTCTGGCAATCAACATTATTCGGCCTGTGCGTCGCTGCGCTAGCGATTGCTTTTCGCAACAGCCGGGCACAGGTACGCTTCTGGCCTTGGCTGAGCGCGTCGTTAAAATTCCTGATTCCGTTTTCGCTCTTATTGGACCTGGGCAGCCATTTGGGGCCCCGAGCCGCAGCGACAATAGCGGCGGCTGCTCCGACTGCCGCCGTCGCCATGCTGCAAATCACTGAACCATTTCCGGAGCGTTTGGTGCCTGTGCGGTCCGAGGAGCCGGGGCACAACTGGATTGCGGATGGGATGTTCGGGATCTGGTTATGCGGTTTCGCGGCCGTCACGGTTGTGCGATTTCGCCGCTATTCGCGGATTCGTAAAGCTGTGCATGCGAGCCGCAGTCTGGACCTTTCATTACCCGTGGCAGTCCGCGCCACGCCCGCAATGCTGGAGCCTGGTGTTTTCGGACTGTGGCGGCCCACCCTCCTTTTACCGGAGGACATCATGCAGCGTTTGACACCAGCTCAGTTCAAAGGTGTGGTGGCACATGAGCTCAGCCATATACGGCGGCGTGACAATCTGACCGCGTCGATTCACATGCTTGTCGAAGCGTTGTTCTGGTTTCATCCTCTGGTGTGGTGGATCGGGGCGCGCATGGTTGAGGAACGTGAGCGCGCCTGCGATGAGGCATTGCTGAGTCTGGGTAGCGAACCCCTCGATTACGCGGACGGCATTCTCAGCGTTTGCAGAGGTTATCTGGAATCGCCTTCGCGATCGTTCGCCGGAGTTACAGGGTCCGATTTAAAGAAGCGCATTCACGCGATTCTGAGCGGGCGGGTGGCTGCCGATTTGACGTTTGGCAGGAAGGCGTTGCTCGCGTTTGTTGCCATTCTGGCTCTCAGCGCGCCGCTCGTTATCGGAGTGATCGATGCGCCTCTGATCCGGGCTCAATCGGAGCCGAGGCCACAATTCGAAGTGGCATCCATCAAACGATGTGCCGGCGATGTTCCCCCCGGGGGCCGCGGCGGCGGAATGCCGAGTTTTTCTCCCGGCCGGATGACGCTTAACTGCATGACCGTGCAGGGTCTGATCGACGCCGCATACGTTATGTTTGCTGATGGCCGCAACCCCAATCTCCTGAAGCTGCAGCGCATACCGATCGAGGGCGGCCCTGGCTGGATCGATTTGGAGCGGTACACAATCAACGCGAAAGCGGAAAATAATGCTACCGCCTATCTGATGGAGGGGCCTCTGATGCAAACGCTGCTGGAACGCAGGTTCAAGCTGAAGATCCATCGCGAGACCAGAGAAATCCCGGTTTATAACCTGGTGGTTGCCAAGGGCGGCCCAAAGCTGAAGCGGTTTCAGGAAGGAAGCTGCACACCAATGCCGCCGTGGGATTTCACTAAGGCTTCTGACGTTCCCCCGCTTCCTCCCGGCCAGCACTATTGCCAGGTGGGCGGCGGCGCCGCGGGGCCGAATTTTGATATGCGTGCACAAGGGGTATCTCTCGACGATTTCGCCCACTTGTTATACCCTGGTCGCCCGGTAGTCAACAAAACCGGGATTAAAGGAATATTTGAAATCCATTTCGCATTCGGTCTCGAGGACGATGCCCGGCGACAGATGACTGAAATCACGGGTGTCGATCCGGGCGAGCCCACCATGCCGTCGGCCTTCATCGCGATCCAGGAACAGCTCGGTCTCAAGCTGGAATCGGCGAAGGGCAAAGGCGACTTCCTTGTTATCGACCACATCGAGCGGCCCGACGAAAATTGACCGTCGCGGCTGATAGCATTCTCGAATGGACGCCAAACGTTTCAATCCGATTCTCAACGTTTCCAACATCGTCGAAAGCATCGCGTGGTTCGAGAAATTCGGATGGACGAAGGGCTGGGACTGGGGAAACCCACCAACATTTGGCGGCGTCTGCTCCGGCGAGTGCGAGATTTTCCTTTGCCAGAACGGACAGGGCGGGCGCGGAAAAGGCCACAACACCTCAACGTTCGGTCCGAAAGGCGATGAGTCCGCCGACAAGGGCGTGTGGATCTCAATCTGGGTGGATGATGTCGATGCCGAACACCGGAATTGCATTGCGCAAGGGCTTGAGGTGATGTGGCCTCCGACCGATCATCCGTGGGGTGCGCGCGAAATGCACGTGCGGCATCCCGACGGGCATATCTTTCGCGTGAGTCAGGCTAAGTGAAAGTAATTACGGCCCCTAATACCGTGCGATCTCCCACCGCCTGTATCGCTTCGCGCGTACGCTCAATCGGATACGTCGCGGTAACCATCGACTTCATATCGATCACGCCCTTCTCGATCAGCTTCACGTAACGCGGAATGTCGCGCAGCATGTTCAACCCAGTCTGCTGGACCGAGTAAAACGTCCGCCCTCGATTGGAAAAACTCGCCGCATTGAAGCTTACATCGCCACGCCAGGCTACGCCCAGCATGACGATATGACCACCTGCGCGCGTAAAGTCGAAGCACTGTTTCAGCGGAAGAATAGCCGTCGGATCCGGTCCGATCTCCACCTTCGGAGGAAACCAATCGCTCCCCACTGCGTTGATGGTGAAGCCCGCGCCATCCGGAACCGCCAACCGCGCGCCGCCGGCCTGCTCGTTCCTCTGCAGCAGCGGCGATGTGGCGCAGGGGCTCGCCGGCTACTTCTACGTCGCCACCGAAAAAGCGTCTCGAGGCGACACCGCTGACGGCACGGTGCTCCGAATCGAGCCGGCTCAGTAACCTACTCGTAAAATGCCGGCGCGATTTTGCGCTTGATGCCTGCTGTGTAGTCGTGCTGAATCCACAACTGAGCGTGGTTCTTCTTCACGAATTCCTCGATCATCGCCCGGCTCTTCGCAGTCTGTTCCTTGTCGGTGTCGAACGGGGGAATCTTTTTGTAGGTGATCTCCTCCGGGTAGTGATACAAATCGCCGGAGAGCAACACGGGTCCGGTCTTTCGAAGCTTCAGGAACAAAGACTGGTGACCCGGCGTGTGCCCGGGAGTGAACTTGATCACGACCGATCCATCGCCGAACACGTCGTGGTCCTCGCCCTTCAGCACAATCGTCTTGCTCTTGGCGAGAGCGGTGAAAAACTCGGGATTGGGAACCGCGCCCAGTCTCGGTTGGTTCGCCGGCCGGGGCGCGAAGATCGCATCGCGGTCGCCTTTCTGGACGATCCATGTCGAACCGGCAAACGCGTTGGCGTTGGCTACATGGTCACCGTGATAATGCGACAGAGCCAGATAAGTAATATCGGCGGGCATGTAGCCGATCGCAGCCAATTGCGGCAGCAGCGGCCGGTCCACGACGAACGCTCCCTGTGTCTGAGGCGACACCCCGGACGCGAACGCGCTGTCGGGAATCTCACCCGTATCCCATATCATGGTGCCCTTCGGATGCACGATGAGGAAGCACGGAGTAACCATGTTGGCGGTCGCCAGTTCGCCCGGCTTGAACCCCATCGAGTCGCCGTTCGCGACGTTGATCTTCCCGCAATCGAGCACATACAACCGCAGTGACTTTACCGGGCTGGGCTTGCCAGTTTGCGCCAGACCAGCCAGGGCAAGCAACAACAGCAGATTCAGAACACGACGGATCATGGCCGTGAGAATATCACTTACCCTTGAACTTCTCCATGGCACTTCTTGTATTTCCGCCCGCTTCCACACGGACATGGATCATTTCGCCCCACCTTGTGCGACGGATCGGGCGCATCATCGTTAGAGTGCGGCGTTCTGCCGGCGACTGGTGCGGAGATAGTGAGGACTGTACTCCAACCCATACGGGGTCTTGACTTTGGACGCCGCCTTTTCGTGATAGAACGTCTCGCTGGCCTGAAGGCGCGCCGCTACTTCCGCCTCCGTTCCATCGCGCAAAGTGATTTCCTCGCGCGGCACAAAGAACACCTGCCCGATCGGCAGGCTGTGTGATGCGGAGATCGTCTCGCCGGGCTGAAGAACGTAGCGGAATTCGGTATCGTGCACGTACCAATCGGTCTGGACGCGGATCACCATCATCGGGGCAATGGGCCGCTCGATCATGTTAAAGATCGGAGTGTAGACCGCGTCCCAACCCGCCGGAGTCTGGAAATTCCAGGCGCCGCGCAGGGTCACCGCGCCCGCGGGGGTTCCGAGGTCATCCGGCACGATGAACATGCGTGCCATCAGGCGGGCGGTAGCAGTCGATTCCGGGGTGGCATCGACCAGCATCTTGACATCTTCTGTGGTCGCGCCGATACCGCCGACCGGAAGAATGAAGGTGATGGTAAAGATCGGTTCCCACTTACGCCCGGTGGGATTCAATGAGTAGGTGAGCTGGTAACGCCCTTCGCCCTCATAGCCCACTTGAAACAATTCATGCTCAGCGAGCGGCGGATGGACAAGGAAGCCCAGAGCGCTTCCCGCTTCGAGTACCGGGCAGTGGCGAGCATGCTGCGGAAGAAGCGGCCTCAGACTCTCACGCCGAGGCCTTACACCGAAGCCCGGACGGCGAGGATTGGGAAAGAGACCAACTTCCATCTGCGTATGTTATCGCAGGGTGGAATTGCTACCGTTGGTCGCCGGGTTCCTTTTCGTCGTACTCGGGAGGGACATCGTCCTCCGGGACTTCTCTCGTCTTGACGGGCCCCGCGTCCGCATCAGGAGCGTTTTCAATACCGGCTACAATTCCGGCTTCGAATGCCTGGCCTTCCTCGGCAAGCTCGAGAACCGACTCAGAGGTAGCTTCGCCAGTGCCGCTCAGACCCTGAGTATCTCCGGACTGCCCGGCCGAACCCGGCCCAGGTCTTTCTTTTTCCAGGTCATCCAGAACATTAATGGTTTGCGAATCATCGGGTTCCACTCCGATGTTGCGCTTCTTGGGTCGTCCCGTTCGGCGTGTCGGCATAGTGCTCCTGCCCAAAGCTAGAGCAACTGACGTGCCGTTGGGGCGAAAATATCGCCGGAATTCTGGCATATAATACCGGTGCTCCGCAACCCGGTGGGGCAAGGGGAAATAAACATGACTGCCGTTGATGTTCCATTACGCGAAACAAGCGGGAAGCGTTGGTTGCTGTGGGCTGGCCGCGCTATATCGCTCTGGCCCGCTTTTGTTGTGATTTCGAGCGCTACGTGGAAACTGACGAGGAATCCCTGGTACGTCACGGAGTTCGCAAGAATCGGCTGGCCGGAGGGCGCCCTGAATGGGCTCGCCTTCCTTCAACTTGGTTGTCTTGTGCTGTACCTGATTCCGCAAACGGCGATACTGGGCGCTGTCCTGCTCACCGGCTACCTCGGCGGTGCAATCGCTACTTATGTTCGCATCGGGGAACTTCGCCCGGTGCTGGTCCCGCTATCGACGAGCATGATCGCGTGGCTGGGAATCTGGTTGCGCGACGAGCGCCTTCGCGCGGTGCTGCCGTGGCGGAAGTAATTCACTGCCGGTTCAGCTGGACGACGCGCCACACCGGCTGATCTTTTTCCGCCGGGTCCTGCATGAAGTCCTGCGACGTCTTTGCCGGGTCGTAATCGCGCCACAACCACGTCAGCGACTCCGGCAGCTCCGCCGCGCCTTGCCCGTCGTTGTGCTCTCCGACGCCGAACGAAAAGTGATAGTCGTAGCCCTTGAATCGCAACGCGTTCGCCATACCGATGTTGGCCACCGGCCAGCTGCCGGCAGTGTTATCGAGATCTTCGGAGCCATCCTCCAGCCACACGCGGATATTGCGTTTCGCCTCGCGGCGCACCATGGTCGGGTATTCACCGCCGCCCTCCGGATGGCCAGGCGATGGCCGCAGCGCCGTGTAGCTTCCGATCCAGCTCAGCACCCGCGAGAACGCCTCCGGTTTGGTGAACGCTGCGTTGAACGCCATGATGCCGCCTGAGCTCAAACCCTGAATCGCACGGCTGTAGCCATCGGTGCGCATTTTCACGCTCTTCGCCACGACCGGAAAGATCTCATCGAACAGGCGATGCAGATACGCGTCGCTGACCGTGTCGTATTCGATGGACCGCTCGTTGCGGTCGGGGCCGGTGCCCGCCTGGATGAAGATGCTGACCATCAATGGAATTCGTTTTTGCGCAGTCAGATTGTCGAGCGTCTCAAGGATTCTCCACTGGCCCGGCCGCGCGCCGGTGAACTGCTGACCGTCACCCCACACCTGCACGGCAAGCGGCGTCACGCCGTCCCACTGCGCCGGCACATAGAACCACACGTTGGCCTTAACGCCAGGATAAATGGTGCTCGGCACTTCGATGGGCCCGGTGAGCTTGCCCTCCGGGACGCCAGGCTGGGAATAGCTGTCGGGTCCGAAAGCAGCCAGGTTGTTGGCTCCGCCGATCGGCTTGCCATCGACGAGCCAGGTGTACCTGTACGATGTCCCCGTATTCAAGCGGCTCTGAACCACCCAAAGCGATCCGGCCTTGAACGCGGGCATCGCCGGTTCGTGGTTAATCTGCAGCGACGGACCCTTCTGCGCAGCCACGGCCCACACGAAATCGCCCATCTCGCCGGCAGCCGCCGTACCCTTTTCAATCTTGTCCGCGCCCAGAGTATCGCGCAGAGCCTGCTCCAGTCCGGGTGCGCGCATGCGGGCCATCCGCAGCAGTTCCTGAGTGGAAACTTTCTGTGCGGAGCAAACACCCGCAAGCATCATCAGAGTGAGCAGAACTCGCATATCGACTTTTACTCCCAGCCACACTTTCATATCACAGCTACTGCATGGGCTCTAGGCGCAACAGCGCGCCGTCCGCCGCAGGAGCGCGCGCGATGTCGCCTCCGTTCTGCTCCGCCAGCACATAAAGCAACCCGTCCGGCCCCTGCCTCACGAACCGGATCCGCAGGTGCAACTCCGTGAGCAGCGTCTCGCGCCGCAGTTCTTCCAGATCCTTGTTGACCACCACTCGTTCCAAGCCACCGGTGCGCGGAATTTCGCCACGCCGCGCGCTGCCGATGAATAAATTGCCCTTCCACGCCGGGAAGCGGTCGCCCGTGTAGACTTCCAGACCGGAAGGCGCGATCGACGGAATCCAGAGCAGCAACGGCTGTTCGACTCCAGGGCCCAGCGGCGTTTCCGAAATGCGCGGCCCGGCGTAATCGCGTCCGAAACTATACTTCGGCCAGCCGTAATCCCGGCCAGGCAGAATGCGGTTGACCTCGTCTCCGCCATTCGGGCCGTGATCTGTCGCGAGAATCGCGCCGGTCCCCTGGTGCGTTACCAGGCCGAGTTGATCGCGAAATCCATAGGCATAGATTTCCGGCCGCACACCCGATTTCCCCACGAACGGGTTATCGGGCGGAACTGAACCGTCTTCGCGCAGACGGATGATTTTGCCGTATACGCTGCCGAGGTCGGATGCTTTCTGGCCGAAGGGACCGCCGGTCGTCATGTACAGCATTCCGTCTTTACCGAACGTCATGCGGGCGCCGCTGGCGGTGTCCTGCCATTCGCCCGTAAACAGCTCCTTGACCTCGATCATCTTCTTGCCGTCGAATTTTCCACGTGCCAGCGTGATCGCAAGTTTCGGTTTGGCGTCCGAATTCACTTTGTTGTAGGTGAAGTAGACCAGCCGGTTGGATGCGAAATCGGGATGGAGCAGGATGTCCTGCAATCCCCCTCCCCCTGCGCGCGGTACTTCAGGCAAACCCGGTATCGGTGCTGCGTCAATTGCGGGATTCGCGCCCGTGGCGGTGTGGATCAACTTAAGACCACTGCCCCGCTCGACTAACAGTGCATCGCCGTTCGGGAGGAACGCAATGCTGAACGGGTGCACCAGATTCCGCGCGACAACGATGACACGGAGCTTGTGTTGTTCGGCAGTGTCGAAAGTATACGGACCGGCTCCCAGTTCAACCTGCGCGATGCCCGGCTGCGGCGCCGGAGATTGCTGCGCGAGTGCGGGGAACGCGAGAAGCGTAATGAGAGATATTCGGCGACAGAATAAGTTAGGCATGAGCAGATCTGATTATGCCGCAGGCCGTGCTGGAGGGGGCGGTGAGAAGCGGCTTTTCGTTACCGCTTGCTCACGCGCGCGGCTCAGTAACCGCTTCGGAATCAGTGGTCGCCTTTCTGAGCCGCGACTTTCATGGTAGGTAAATGTCAAGCGAAGACGCAAAATTCCCGGGGCTTCCGTGAGGAAGACCATAATCAGCAACTGGGCGCAAGCACGGAACAGTTTTTTTGATCTTTGCCGAAGGGGATCCGGAACAGGCCGGTCACCAGACATTCATTTGCCGGATCGTGTCCCGGGGAACACGTCACGGAAGATTGAGTCGTAGCTAAACCCTCCAGCCCCAAAACAGTGAAAACCGCGGCATAACAGCGGACTGTTTGCCGAGTCGCGGCTCCGCGGGGTCTGGAGGGAACCTGTTCACAACGGCTGCGCCATTGTGCGAGTCAAACGCCGAAGCGCCTCACCCGGATGAGTCTGGCCGGCTATTCCTCAGCGAGTTGGTCGCCACCAGTGCTCGCCTCCGCTTCACCGGCAAGAGAACTGATTCACTCGGATAGATCTGCATGCCTGAAAAAACGCACGCTCAGGCCGCCTCTATATGTTCGCCGGCGGCTTCACGCTGGCCGGCGAAGAAAGCCCGGTCGGCCGCCATCAGATAAGCCACCAGTTTGCGCGCCACCGCCAGCGTCGCCCGATTGCGATGTCCGCCTTTTGCAATCGCTTTACGATGCACTTCTTTCAGCTTCTCGTTGTACATCGGCGCCAGTTTCGCAGTTTCGATCAGCGCGCTCTGCAGATGCGCGTTGCGTTGTTTGGAAAGCGGCCCGCGCTTCTGCTGGCCGGCCGATTCGCGCAGCGCGCTGGTCAGCCCGCAATAACTCATGGCATGTTTGATCGAAGGAAAACGCTCCGGCGTGGCTGCTTCCAGTGCCCAGCCCAACGCCGTCACTGTCCCCACTCCGTCAATCCGGCATAACGCTTTCACTCGCTCCTCCAGAGCAGGATGACGCGCCAGCATACCCTTCAGCCGCCGGTCCATGGCCTGCAGGGTCGTCATCTGGGCGCGATTGAACTCCAGCAGTGGCCGCAGTTCCTGGCCGATCCACTCGTTGTCCTTCACCAGGCTCTCGAAATAGCGTTTGCCGTGCAGACGGCGTCGTTCGTATTCCACCCCGGCCCCCATCAGCAATCCCGCTGTCTTGTTCTTGAACATCACGGTTTCTTCCACCAGCAGGCGCCGGAATCGCAACTGCTGCCGTAACGCGCCCAATTCCGGCGAAATTACGAAACAGGACGGAAACAGGTTGCACCGCAGCAGGTCCGCAATGGTGCGGGCATCGATCTTGTCGCTCTTTTTCTTCCCCGCGCAGATTGCTTTCATGCGCGCCGCGTGCCCCATCTCGAGTTTTGCGGCATGCGGCTTCAGATGCTCGTAAATCCAGTGGCTGAATATGGTCGCTTCCATCGCGCCATGCCATGGCCCCGGCAGCGTCTTTACCCATTCGTTCAGCGCCGTTCGCGTGGCCGGAATGCTGCCCTCCTTCACGATTGCACCCTCTGCTGTCTTAACGCAGAAGGCGATCACTTGCTTATCAGCCCGTGGTAATAGTCAGTCGAGATCGAAATCCCGTTGCCGTCCCGGAAATCGGGGATACCTAAGCCTTCAGGGAGGCCCCAGGACTGCGTTGTAGCGCCTCTAAATGCGTTGTTCTTTTCGAAGTCCGGGTCCGCCGTGAGGCGAGTGACTATTACCACGGGCTGTTATGTACGTCCAGTCCGACAAAATAAACTCGCATAGGTAGTTTCTCCACAATCGGGTTTGAGGAACCTTCGGGCTCCTCCCTCGATTGTGGAGGATCCCGAACTCCCCTCTACCTACGCATTCAAACAGTAAAGGAGCGGTAAAAAGCCCTTTTTCAGCAGCCTCATGGAGAGCACGCGAAATCCGCCGCGTGATCGGTGGCCCAGTCATGGAAGGTTCGCGCAGCAACCCCGGTGATCTCTTCGACCGTCGATGTGACGTACGCAGGTTGGCCGAGTGCGGCAATCCACGCATCGAGCAGCATGTTTGCAACGGATGCAGGCATGAACGCGCCCCACGCACGCCGCGCCTCATCCGGCGTCATCTCTTCGATTTGCAGCGCGCGGCCGACCACGCGACCAATTGTGGAGATCTGCTCCAACTGGCTCAGCGATTCCGGCCCGGTCAGAACATATTCCGCTCCCGCGTGGAACTCCTCACACAACACACGGACCGCGACAGCGGCGATGTCACGCTCGTGAATGGGCGCGGTAGGAGCGGAGATGCAAGGCCAGCGGATGACAGCGTTCGCTCGCATCGCCGGCGCCCACCATCGAAGTGCATTGGCGGCGAACATTCCCGGTCGCAGGAATGTCCATGCAACTCCCGAGGCCTCGATCATCCGTTCAATCGATTCCGCCAGCACTCTCGACGGGTTGGGCTGCTGGAAAAAGGGATGCGGCGTCTTGAGCGGAGCTGAAAGAAACACGATGCGCCGCGTGTGCTTCGCGATGCGTTTCAAAGCTTCGGTAAGAGCCGAGGGCGGAGCCGTCCACACGAGGAAGAGCGTGTCTACGCCGATCAGGCATTCATCAAGGGTTTCCGGAAGAGTGAGGTCCCCGCGCATGACTTCGATGTATGTCGGCAGACGAGCGGCATCTGGCTGGCGGACCATCGCGCGGACCGGCATGTCCGAGTTCGCCAATTGAGGCACAATCTCCCGGCCGATGGTTCCCGTGGCGCCGATAATGAGGATCCGGCTCATTACTGTGTTGGCTTTTCCACCCGGTCGATCACAAGCACTTCAGCAGGACCTCGCCCCGCCTCGAGTCTTAGTCCAAGTTGCTCCTGGAGAGCAGTAAAGATCGATGGTCCCGCGTCGGGTTCCGAAGTTGGAGGACCGCCCAGTCCGTCATATAGAGGGCTCCGACGGATCGGTAACCCAAGTGAGGGTCACATCGAATGCCCCGGCCAGCCCGGTCTTATCCACCACGGTCCTGTTCAGCTCGGTTCTGGAAAGAGTGTCGGACAGGGTCTTCATCGTGATGCCTTTGCCCTCCACCGGCGGTTAGTTCCCGGGTTCCCGAAGTTCGGATGGTTGCAAAAGAAAACGGGGGCGGCAGGTCTGCCCTGAGAAACTGGCAGACGGGGACCGCCGTCAGCAGGCGAGACGACGCAGTCACCCTTCGCTCGGCGGCATTTTCACGCCGCTCTTCGCAACGATCAGGTTGTAGATCGGCAGATCCCGGGTTTCAGGATGAAGCTTCAACGCGAAGCGGTCTTCGAGCAGAGCCTGGAGCATTGGGCCGTATATCTGATTGATCGGCGTGGCGCCGTCCATGGTGGCTTCGATGTCGTACCGGTCGGGAAAGAACTGGCCAACGACCTGTTCCTTCCGAACTCCCCAGGAAAAGGCGACCAGTTCCTGAATGGAATAGCAGTTCATCACCATGCGCCCCGGAAGATTGCGCCCATAAGGGCCGGGACATTCTTTGTTCGGCTTGATGGAGGCTGCGTCGAAGGTCGGTCGTGTCTGCCCAATGCCCGTTGCGGGCAGCAGTCAGCGATGCCAGGGTCAGGATCGGGATCGTGCGCATCATCGCCGCAAGCGTTTTTTCAATGATGCCTGACGACAAATGTGGAAAAACGTGCAGGACATTCTCTTCACCCATAGCCGTATAATGGCCTCCATGTCAGAAGCCGCATCTGGCCGCTACGTGATGGGCCACAATGAACGGGAACGCCGCCGCCTCGCGTTGCAGGCGTCGATCCTGCAGCCTTTCACGGAGCACCTGTTCTATAGGGCAGGTATCACGACCGGCATGCACGTCCTCGATATCGGCTGCGGTGTTGGCGACGTGTCTCTGCTCGCCGCACGTCTGACCGCCGCACCGGGTCGGTTACTTCGGTCGATATCGACACTGCCGCGCTTAAGATTCTTCGCGAGCGTGCCGCGGCGGAAGGCTTTCACAACATTTCGTGCATCGAGACGGACATCCACACCTTCAGGCCTGAGCACCTGTTCGACGCCGTTGTAGGGCGGCATATTCTCATCCACACCCGAGATCCGCTAAGCATTCTGAAAGCCTGCCGCGACCTTCTACACCCGAGAGGAATCGCCGCGTTTCAGGAGTACGATTTTCTACACATACAGCATTCGTATCCCGCGGCGCCCATCCGCGACCGGGTTTTCGGCGTATTCAACGCGTTTTTCGCGGCCGCGGCTCATGCGAATATGGGCACCCGGCTCTTCCACCTGTTCAAAGAAGCCGGCTTCGATCATCCGGATTGCCGCGGCGAATTTCCGGTGGCCGGCGGCCCGCAGAGTCCTCACCATGAATGGATCACCGAGGCGCTCCGGAGCATTCTGCCCCGGGCAGTGGCACTGAATATCCCGGGGGCGGCGGACATAGGGGTCGACACACTGGAAGATCGCCTGCGTGAAGAGGCACGTTCGGGCGCAGGGTTGTCCGGCCCGGTCATGTTCAGTTGCTTCGCGCGCCGCGGATAAAAGCGCGCGCCGTTGAAAGGCCTCGAAAAATCCACATGATAAACTTGCGGCTTATCATGCGTAAATTTCTGTTATCCGCCGTTCTTTTGGCCGCGCTGGCCGGTGTGGCGTTTGGCCAGCCCGCCGGATGGAACGATGCCGTCCCGCCGTTCAAAATTATGGACAACATGTATTACGTCGGGTCCAAAGAACTGGCGTCGTTCCTGTTCGTCACGCCGCAGGGAGACATCCTGATGAACAGCGGCTACGAGGCGACTGTGCCGGTGATCAAGGCGAGCGTGGAAAAGCTGGGATTCAAGATGACCGACGTCAAGATCTTCATCGCGGGTCATGCTCATCCGGATCACGTTGAGGGCGATGCGTTGATGAAGGAATTGACCGGCGCGCAAGTGGTGGTCGGACGCGTGGACGCCGATAAGACCAAAGAGTTTCGTCCCGGCGGCAAGGAGCATCCGATTGACCGGCTGGTGGACGAGAACGATACGGTATCGCTCGGGGGCACGACGCTTACGGCCCACCTGATGCCCGGACACACGCGCGGATGTCTCGCCTGGAGCACGACGCTCAAAGAAGACGGCAAGAGCTACTACACGTTCGTCGAGTGCAGCCTGAACGGCCAGTTCCTGCAGGTTCTGGATAACTATCCGGGAATGATCGACGACTTCCGCGCGACTTACAAGAAGGCTCTCACGTTCCCGGTCGAGGTGTGGGTCAGCTCTCACGCGTCGTTCTTTAACATGGCCGCGAAGTACGAGAAGCTGCAGAAGCGAGGCCCGGGCGATCCCAATCCCTTTATCGATCCCGAGGGCTATAAGGCTCACGTCGCTCAGTACGAGAAGAGCTTCGAGAAAGCGGTAGCCGGCGGTGGCGGGCGTGGAGGCGCGGGCGGAGGCAGAGGCCGGGGAGCAGGAGCAGGCGCCGGCCCAGGCAGGTAAGGGGAGTCGCCCGACCTGCTCCGGCGCAGCCGTGTAACCGCTGGTCTGAGAAGAGGAACGCAAGCATGGAAGTACATCTCCCACCCGAAACCGAAGCGAGGCTTACTAACTCTGCAGCGCAGCAGGGCCGGACTCCAAACGAGCTCGCACAGGAGATCGTGACTCGGTTTTTCGACGAGGAAACCCGCTTTGTGAAAGCCGTGAAGTACGGAGAAGACGCATTGCAGCGGGGCGAGTACCTGACGCATGAACAAGTAGGCCAGCGCCTTCAGCGCTTCTTGCAGCCTTGAGGCAAATTCGGTGCTCTGTACCAGCCGCATGGGTGGACGCCGCGAACTCTTCTTCTCTTTCCTGCCCTACATCGCGGTGTACCGCGTGACGGACAACGCCAGCCGCATTTTCCACGGAGCGCAGGACTGGCCGTAGCCGCACGCCGTGCGTCTAACGTCTTCAATCGAAATCCCGCACCATCTCGACGCGCCCCATCAGCGAAAACCCCACCACCATCGCCACCGGCATCAACAGACTCAGCCCGATGAAGACCAGCGTGTAGCTGTGCGTCACATCGAGCGTCTTGCCCACCGCCCAGGTGCTGATCGCCGACCCCACCGTCGAACCCGTCCCCGCGATCCCATAGACCGACGCCACCGCGCGCGGCGGAAAGTAATCGCCCGCCAGGCTGTGCACCGCGATCGACCAGAAAATCCAGAAGAACACCGCGACCGAAATCATCGTGATCGTCCAGAACAGCGAGTGCGCATACGCCGCGAAAATCCCCACCGGCGAGAGCACGGTCGCTATCACCATCAACGTCTTGCGCGTGCGATTCACGCTCCATCCCGCGCGCTGCAGCCGCAGCGTCAGGTAGCCTCCGGCCACGTTCCCGATGCCCGCGACGAGAAACGGAATCCACGCCACATCGCCGATCCCCTTCAGCGTCAGGCCGCGCTCGCGCGTCAGAAACTCCGGAATCCAGAACACGAAGAAATACCACAGCGGGTCCGCGAGGAAGCGGCACATGAAGACCGCCCACGTCTGCCGGTAGCGCAGCAGCGCGGCCCACGGAATGGCCTTCTCCGCCGTCTCTGTCCGCGCCTCGGACCGCGCCATCTCCGGATGCAGCTTGCGGAAAACCTGGAACGCCGCCACCCACACCAGGCCCAGCGCGCCGGTCACCACGAAGGCCGCCCGCCATCCGAACCGCAGCGTGATCCACACCACCAGCGGCGGCGCGATCACTGACCCCAGGCTCGACCCGCTGTTGCAGATCCCGATCACCAGCGTGCGCGCTTCCATCGGAACCCACTTCGCGGTCGCCTTGGCGAACGCCGGCCACGCCCCGCCTTCGCCGATCGCCAGCACACCGCGGAAAAATCCCAGACTCAGCGACCCGCGCGCCAGCGCCGTCAGCATATCGGCAATCGACCACCACAGAATCGATAGCGTCAGTCCGCGCCCCACACCCAGCTGATCGAGCGCCCATCCCGCGAACGTGTAGGACACCGCGTAGACCACAAGGAATGCATTCACGATGGCCGCGTATTGCCCGTTGCTCAGATGGAACTCCGCCCGCAGCGTGGGCGCAAGCACCGAGACCACCTGCCGGTCGATGTAATTGATGGTGGTCTCGCCAAGAAGCAGATGCCACGAGCACGGCGAGCGCGCCGCGCGAGAAGACGAGTTCGAAGGCTTCTCTCTGCCCGTGCGGTCATTTGTCGGCCGTAAAACGGCTGCAAAGCCGGATACAAAGCTGCGTACGATCGATATCCGCTGCGCATAAACGCGAGCCTCTGCCGCGCGCGGTTCAATCGAATCGGCTTCGCGGATGCACGCCGAGCACGCTTCCGGCACCGAACCGAACTCGCCCGTTCCTGTCATCGCCAGCAGAGCCGCGCCGTAAGCCGATCCCTCCTGGCTCTCGAGCGTCACCACACGCCGATCGAACACATCCGCCAGAATCTGCCGCCAAAGCGGACTCCGCGCTCCGCCTCCCGAAGCGCGCACCGAATCGACCCGCACGCCAAGCCCCTCGATAATCTCGAGACAATCCTTCTGGCTGTAGGCCACGCCTTCGATCAACGCCCGGATCAGATCCGCGCGCGTATGCTTCGCCGTGAGTCCGATCCAACCCCCGCGCGCGCTCGCATCCAGATGAGGTGTCCGCTCGCCCATGAGGTAAGGCAGCCAGAACAAACCCTGCGATCCCGCGGGCGCCGTAGCCGCCTCATCCATCAGAGCGTCGTAGCTGACGCCCACCGCCAGTTGATTGCGGAACCATTGCAGACTCAGTCCCGCGCCCTGCGTCACTCCCATCACGTGCCACTTATCCCGAACCGCATGGCAGAAGGTGTGGACACGGCCCGCCGGATCCCACGCGGCGTTCTCCGTATGCGCGAAGACCACGCCCGAAGTTCCCAGCGTGCAGGAAACAATCCCCGGCTCGACAATGCCATTGCCCACCGCGCCCGCGGCCTGATCGCCCCCGCCTCCGACGACCGGCGTCCCCGCAGCCAAACCCGTCAACTCAGCAGCGCGCGCCGAAACAACTCCGGTGACATCCGACGATTCATAAACCGCCGGCAGCATCGCGCGATCCAGCCCCAGCCCATCGACCATCTCGAAAGACCAGCGCCGGTTCACCACATCCAGCAGCGCCGTCCCCGAAGCATCCGACACTTCGGTCGCGAACTCACCGGTCAACTGATAGCGAACGTAATCCTTCGGCAGCAGCATCTTCCGCATGCGCTCGAAGTTGCGCGGCTCATGATCGCGCACCCACAGCAACTTCGGCAGCGTGAACCCCGTGAGCACCGGGTTCGCAATCGACGCCAGCACACGCTCTTTGCCCAGCTTCTGATTGATGAAATCGACCTGAGGCTGCGACCGCTGATCGCACCAGATCAGCGAAGGTCTGATGACCACCCCATCCTCGTCGAGCATCACCAGCCCATGCATCTGGCCGGAAAGCCCGACGCCGCGCACGTCGCTCCCGTCGACACCGGCCTTCGCCAGCACGCCGCGGATCGCCTTGACAGCGGCGTCTGCCCAATCCTCCGGGCGCTGCTCCGCCCACAGAGGCTGCTCCATCCGGATCTCTTCGTGAGGCGCGGTGAAGGCCGCCACCTCGCGTCCGGCCGCATCCACAAGCAGGGCGCGCGTGCCGCCTGTCCCGGTATCAACACCCAGCCAGAGCGTGTTATTTCCCCGTCGGAACAAGATGCCGGACGTCGCGCTCATTCTCCGCGCAGACGTATTCGATCAGTTCCTGCCCCACCATCAACGGCATCAACTCGGTAACCTTCCACGGCTTCGTGTAGTTCACCGGATCTTCAATCGTGATATCGAGCTTCAATTCGCCGAACACCGGCCGCGAGTAACGCTCGATCACATGCAACTGATCGGAAGTGGGGTGCCCCGCCAGATCGAGCCAGGTCTTCCCGTTGAATCCGACTGTATCCACCACCAGTTCATCGCCTTCCCAGTGGCCGATCGAATCGCCGTACCACGTGGGCTGCAGGTCTTTGGGGTGGGTCGTGCGATCGAGGAAAATCTGCCGGTAGCTGTGCATGCTGCCCTCAAACAAAATCGCAATCACCTTGGGAGTCTGAAAGATCTTCGACGGATACGGATCACGCCGCGGCACGCCGGTCGGCAGGCACCGGGCTTCAGGATCGTAAATGCCCTGATTCGCCTGGACCTCTTTGAAGAATTTCTCCGCGCTCGGAGTCATGGGAACCGTGCCGACGTCATAGTCCTTCGCGATGTCGGACGTGTAGCCCGCATATCCCCACACACCGGATATATCGACTTTGCCGTCCGCGGTTCGCGGTGTCGGACCAGGCTCGAACTTCGCGATCTGCCGCCTTCCGCGTTTCTCCCTGGGCAAGGTGCTGTCGGCCGGGAACTGCGCCAACACGGGCAGAGCAACTGCAAACAGAGCCGCGATCGCGATCAGGCTGAGAATTCGGCGCTTCATCTCGAATTAGCATATAGCATCTTCAGCCTGGCCCCGCGCAGCCGCGATGAGAGCTTTCGCATCTCGTCCATGCGCTTCCAGTATTCGGCCAGGTCCCTCGTGCCCTCCGTCGATAACGACGCTGTGGTCCGGGTCTTCTTATCCACGATTTCCTTCTCGATCCGGATCAGGCCGGCCTGCTCCAGCTTGCTCATCTGGACAGAAAGATTTCCCTTCGATAACCCCGTGGCATTCTGCAGAAACAGGAAATCAGCGCTCTTGCACGCTGAGAGCACGGTGAGGATTGCCAGCCGGGCAGGCTCATGCACCAGCCTGTCGATTTCCGGGAAGTCAGACATTTCGCTCTTCCGTCACGGGCCGAAATGTATGCATCAGATAGAAGTGATCCAGAATCCCCGTAACGACCAGGGCGCTGGAAGAACAACAAGGAACCACTGTCAATCCGGCCCATCACGTCGATGTCTCCCGTGCTGCTTCTCCACGCACCGAGAGCCAGAAGGAGCGCTGCGAACGGGAAATAGTACCAGCGCCGCCGGGTCATGATGACCACTCCGAGGAACAGACATCCCAACCACCATTCGGCGCTGAAACCCTTCATGTAAGCCGCCACGCTGGTGAGCGAACCGGGGTGCACGCCGAAGGGAATCACCGAAGTGAACAGAATGGTCAGAATGCTTCGCGCAGTGCCCAGGGGGCGTCTGCTCCAGGTGGCCGATTCTCCCCTCGTACCAGGCATTAATGCGCTTGAGCGCATAGATCAACCCGGCGACGGCCGGAATCACGGCGATCGCGATCAGGTCAGGTCGCCCTTCCTCAGCACGGGAGTGAAGACCACAAGAATAAACGCGCCCAGGACGACCTGCCGCAGGCCCTGCAACTGCTTGAAATTCGAAACCGCAAAACGCAGGCGGCCGGAATCAATTGCTTCCATGAACTGGTTTATATCATAGACCGGTTCACGGACGCAAGGTCGGATTCCGCTTTTATACAATGTGATGGCCTTCAAAGAGAGACAATAAAGCCGGTGTCCAAGCTTCAGATCGAGCACCTCACCAAACGCTATTGGCGCGAGAATCCCGACCGGGAAGTCCTCGCCCTCTCGGATGTTTCCCTCTCCGTCACAGCGGGCGAGTTCCTCGCCATTGTCGGCCCCAGCGGCTGCGGCAAGACCTCGCTTCTGAACATCGTGGCCGGTCTTCTGCCCTACGAAGAAGGCACCGTGGCCATCGACGGCAAAAAGGTCGCCGGCCCGGGCATCGATCGCTCCGTCGTCTTCCAGCATTCGAGCCTGCTGCCGTGGCGCACCATCGCGGGCAACGTTCGCTATGGCATGGAACTGCAGCGGCGCTTCGATAAGAAGACGATGACCGATCGCACCGATCACTTCATCAAGATGGTCGGCCTCAACGGCTTCGAGCGGCATTACCCGTCCGAACTCTCCGGCGGAATGCAGCAGCGCGTGAATCTCGCGCGCGCCCTCGCGTCCGACCCCGAAGTGCTTCTGATGGACGAACCCTTCGCCGCCCTCGACGCGCAGACTCGCGAATTCATGCAGGCGGAATTGCTCAAGATCTGGAGCGAGGCACGCAAAACCGTCGTCTTCATCACCCATCAGATCAACGAAGCCATCTATCTGGCCGACCGCGTTGTCGTCATGAGCCCACGCCCAGGCCGGATCAAAGACGTCTTCAAAATTCCTTTCGGACGCCCGCGCACGCTCAGCCTGAAACGCGATCCGCGCTTCCTCGAAATCGAAGATGCCATCTGGCAACTGGTGGAAGAAAAACCCGAAAGCATGGGGATGGTCTTATGACCAGCGCACACGCGCCCGCGCAAGAGCTTTTACAAGAAGCACGAATCCGGAATCCTGGGCGGCGCCGCGGTGGTGATTACGCTCGCCATCTGGCAGGCATTCTGGTCTGCCGGAAAGATCTCGCCGCTGTTCATGAGCGGCCCGTCCGCCATCGTCCACACGATTCCGTGACGACCTGCTGCACGGCAATCTGCTGAGCGACCTTGCTTACAGCGGCAAGAACTTCGCCATCGGCTTCTTTCTGGCAGTCGGTTGCAGGCGTCGTGCTGGGCGTGATCGTCGGCTGGTACAAACGCGTCGAGATGCTGGCCGGTCCGTTCCTGAACGCGCCTCTACGCCACGCCGCGCGTCGCCATGGTCCCGCTCATCATTATCTGGTTCGGCATCGGCATGTGGTCGAAAGTCTTCATCGTTTTCATCTCGGCGTTCTTTCCGGTCCTGGTGAACACGATCGGCGGCATCCGCGCGATCGACCGCGATCTGCTGCGCGCCGCGCGCGCCGTTCTGCGCGACCGACCGGCAGATCTTCACCACTCTCGCCATTCCCGGCGCCGTGCCCTTCATCCTCACCGGCGTCCGCCAGGGCGTTGCGCTGGGATTGATCGGCGTGGTGGTCGGCGAGATGTTCGGCGGCAGCCAGGGCATCGGATTCATGGTCGCCTACGGCGGACAAACCTTCGCGACCGACACGTTGTTCGTCGGCGTGCTGATCATCGCATTCGCAGGGATCGTGCTCACCTCCCTCGCCGAGCAACTGGAAAAGCGCTTCTCGCGCTGGAGACCCGAGCGGTGAAGCGAACGTTTGTCGCGCGCCTAGGCGCCCTCGATTCCTGCGCCGTATCCGACGCTCTCGACAAGCTCGGCCTGAAGGGCTCCGTAACCGGCATTCACCGTTTCACGACCGAGCAACGCATCGCCGGCCGCGTTCTCACCGTAAAGCTCGACCGCGCCGAAGGCCGCACCAACACACGCCATCTGTGCACCACGGCGATTGACGCGGCCACTCCAGGCGACATCATCGTGGTCGAGCAGCGAACCGGACTCGACGCCGCCTCATGGGGCGGCAATCTCGCGATCGGCGCGAAGATGCGCAAAGTCGCCGGCGTGATCGTCGAAGGCCCCGCGCGCGATATCGACGACTGCCGCAAGATCGATTTCCCGGTCTTCGCGCGCAGCCACACATCGCGCACCGCGCGCGGCCGAATCGTCGAAGTCGCAACCAACGAGCCCATCACGGTCGGCGACGTGGAAGTCAATCCCGGCGATTATGTCGTCGCCGATGGCAGCGGCGTGGTCTTCATCGCGGCAGCCGATATTGCCCGCGTGCTCGAAGCCGCAGAAGCGATCATCGCGCGCGAAGAAGCCATGGCGCAGGCTCTTCGCGAAGGCGTTCCGATCAGCCAGGTGATGGGCGCCAACTACGAAAGCATGCTCAAAAAATAAATGGACGCAAACATTCAACGAGCCTCGAAGCTCGACACCACATCCATCAGCGACGCGCTCGACCGGCTTGGCATTGCCGGCCAGTGCCTCGGCATCAAACCGCTCGACCATCGTTTCCGGCTGACCGGCCGCGCGTTCACGATCCTCTATGGACCGGCCTCAACGCCACCCGGCACGGTGGGCGATTACATCGACGACCTCGAGCCCGACACCGTGATCGTGCTCGATAACGGCGGACGCGAAAACGCCACCGTCTGGGGCGACATCCTCACCACGATGGCGCATCGGCGCGGCATCGCAGGCACCGTGATCGATGGCGCCTGCCGCGACGTGCATCTCTCTCTTTCGCTCGGCTATCCGATCTTCAGCCGCAGCTATTCGATGCGCACCGGTAAAGACCGCGTGCAGGTGGAAGCCACCAATTGCACCGTCAACATCGGCGATGCGCGCGTCAACGCCGGAGACCTTCTGCGCGGCGACGCCGACGGCGTCATCGTGATTCCCAAAGCGCACGAGGATAAAGTGCTCGCGATCGCCGAAGAAATCGACGCGGTCGAGAGCCGGATCCTTGCCGCCGTCAAGGATGGGATGAAGCTGGTGGAGGCCCGCCGTCAGCACGGCTACCACCAACTCCAGACGAAGCGCTGACCCGCAGGCACTTCCGCCACGCTCCACGCCTGCGCGAAACAGCCGCGCGGTTCATGCGGAGCGTCACCATCGAAGATCTCCGGCAGTTGACCGGCGCCGCGGGAAACCAGAAATTCGCGAAGGGGCGACAGCAGTTCCGGGCCCTTCCGGGCCGCCGTGATGAAAGGCCCCAGCAGCCAGGGCCAGACCGTTCCCTGGTGATAGGCCGAATCGCGCTCAGCGGGCGACCCTTCATATCGTCCGACATATCGCGGATCGAACGGCGAAAGCGTTCGCAGCCCGAAGGGGGTCAACAGGTGCTTTTCGACCGCTTCGAGAATCCTGCGCGCATGGTCGTCCGGAACCGCGCAATAGCCCAGTGACAACGCGATCACCTGGTTCGGACGCAGCGAAAGATCCTGCACACCGCCATCGACAACATCCGCGTAATAGCCCAGGTGCTCATTCCAGAATGCGCGATCAAAATTCTGCGCCGCGTTCTGCGCCAGATCTTCGTGAAGCGTTTGCGCCGCAGCATCGCCAAAATCCTGCGCGAGCCTGCCGACGAACCGCAGAGCGTTGTACCAGAGCGCCTGGATCTCAACCGGCTTGCCGTTCCGCGGCGTAACGGGCCGGTCGCCGACACGCGCGTCCATCCATGTCAGAGACGTCGATGGATCGCCGGCAGCAAGCAGCCCATCCGCGTATCCATGTGGATACCGAACCGCGTACCGCGCACATGCCACCCGATGATGTCTTTCAGCCGCTCGTAGAGTTGCGTGCGCACGAACGCCGCGTCGTTCGTATACACGAGATACTGCCGGATCGCCTCAAAGAACCAGAGCGTGGCATCGACGGTGTTGTATTCGGGAGCGGAATCGGTAAAGCGATTCGGCAGCATTCCCTGATCGAGAGCGCCGGCAAACGCCAGCAGAATATCGCGCGCAATGCTGAACCTGCCGGTCGCAAGCGTGAGCCCGGGCAGCGCGATCATCGTGTCGCGGCCCCAGTCGGCGAACCACGGGTAACCCGCGATCACGCTCTGAAACTGCCCTCGCCGGACGATGAACTGATCGGCGGCCGCAAGCAACGGGTCTGCCGCCGCGTGGCCCGTTGAGGGAAGCGCATCGCTCCACAGCGGTGCGCCAGCGTCGAAGCGATTACTCTCGCGGGCTCTCCGGCCTTCATATCGAACTTGAGCACAAAGGGGCAGAACAGATCTTCATGGAAATCGAGCCCGCGCTCACTCTCGATCGGGTACTCGAAATTGAAGTACCAGACACCCTGCCTTCGCGATCGTTTTCGCGTTGTGCCCGAACCAGAGGCGCGGCAATGAGGCGTAGGGTTGTATCGAAACGAGTCCGTCGCTTTCATCGAAAGCGCTGTTCAATTCCCGGTTGGCCTGAGTGAGGTCGTGGTATCCGCGAAACGCGATGAGCGGCCGCAATTCGAGACTGCACGCGGGCGTGGGTCGTGCGGTACTCCACCACCACCGTGTTCTCGCCCTGCACCATGAACACACGCTTCTCGATGGTGGCTCCGCCCGCTTCAAACGTGAAAACCGGCGAGGGATCGAGCCGGAACTGAGTGAGGTATCGATAGCCCTCGGGATGAACCGCGCCAGGATACAGATTCGTCGACAACTCGAACCGCGTGCCATCGACGACGAGCGTCTCTTCCATCTTTGACAGCAGAAGATGTCTGACAGCGGGCGGTTGCGTCGCCGCGACCAATAGTCCGTGATAGCGCCGTCGTGTTCGCGCCCGCGATCGTTGAAGACGCGAAGCCGCCAAGCCCGTTCGTCTCGAGCCATTCGTGTTTGAGCGCCGCGGCAAGATCTCTGCAAATACGTGCGAGTCGAATTGAATCGACCGCCATGAATCAGGCTTCGCCCTGCCAGATATTCCAAAGGCGCTTGATGCGACGCGTGAATTCGCGAGGCTTCTCTTCGTAGATCCGTTCCGCCAGAGGCAGCGCTTTCTCGCGGAGCTCTTTCTGATATCGGGAGATCAGGTCGAACGCGAGAGCAATGTCTTGCTGCTTGCCGTAAAATCCGGGCTCCGCAGTGATCTTGTCTCGCAGAACCGTCAGATTGTGATCTTCGCCGAGCCAGTCCTCCAGATCCTTCAGGCTCTTTTCATACGCATCCATCATCTCGGCCCAGAGGCCTTCGAGCAGGCGGACGTGATACCAGTGGTCCTTGACGCGCTTGCGCAGCTGGTGGAGTTTTTCCGCGCTCCGGCCCTTGCGCACGGCCGCGAGTGCCCGCCTTCCGGCTCGATAGGTCTCCTCGAGACCCGGCCCGATCGCGGCGAACCCTCCCGATTTCAGGTGCCATTTCTCCGCACGCTTCAAGGTTTTCTGCAGCGCTTCCGCGGCGGCCTTGACCACAGGCCCGGTATCCTCTTCCCTGCCCGCTTCCCGTTTGCGCCTGACCAGCCCCGCCCGGATCGAGCGAAGCTTCGCGCCTCCTGCTTCATCCCGATACTTCTTCTTCAACTCATCGAACGTCGCAATGACCACCAACGCGTCGCGGAATTCCGAGATACGGGCCGCGGTATCGCGCAGCCGGGCGTGCTCAGCGCGGCTTTCGCCCATGTCTCTGCGCGCGAGCCGAAGGGTGGCGCGAACCTTCTTGATGCTCTTGCGCGCAGTGTGAATCGCTTCGTCGCGTGTGGATCTCTTCTTGCCCGAAAGATAATCCCCGGCCGATTCGATCTGTTCGCGCACGACTCGTTTCAGCCCCGTGCTTACTGCCTCTTCGCGCTCCAGCCGATACGCCATTGTTCGTTTTCAGTATGCCCGATCGTTACGATCAAGACGGTGAATGCACCCCAGACAGCAAGGCAACTGGTGATGGCTTACGGCAGCAACGCGACCGCCTGCCAGATCCTCAACCCCGGCATCAGCCACTGGTTCAACGCACGCCTCGATGCGGTGGTTGGCTACGTCCGGCGCGGCCGCTGGATGCTCGTGGCCGGGCAGCCGGTTTGCCGTGCCGAAACACTTCCCGGCGCAGTGGAAGAGTTTGAAGCCTGGACGCGCGGCCATGGTCTTCAGGTTTGCTACGTGTGCGCCGCGGGCGATCTGCATGATCTGCTCGGAAATTCCGCCGTCCATTCCACCATCACGATCGGCGCCCAACCGGTCTGGAATCCCTCCGACTGGCCGGCTATTGTACGATCGCGAAGTTCGCTCCGCGCGCAGCTTCACCGCTCCCTCAACAAAGGCGTGCGAATCGAAGCGCTTCCTCCCGCCGAGGGCGCCGGCAATCCGGAAATTCATCAGACGCTTCGCGAATGGCTGGAGGGCAGGCTGATGCCGCCGATGCACTTCCTCGTTGAGCCGGAGGTGCTCTCGGGCGTCGTGGACGATCGTTTGCTTTTCGTCGCACGCCGCGAAGGCCGGATCGTGGCCTTTCTCATTGCCTCGCCTGTCGCGGCCCGCAACGGATATCTGATAGAGGAACTGGCCCGATCTTCGCGCGCGCCAAACGGCACCAGCGAACTGCTGATCGACGCGGCTATGCACCGGTTCGCCGCGGACGGGTGCACCTGGGCCACTATGGGACTCGTCGCTCTTGCGCGCGGCACAGTCCGGGAAAATCCGCTATGGCTGCGAAGCCTGATGGTGGTCGCGAGAGCTCACGCGAACCGCTTCTATAACTTCCGCGGACTTGAGCGTTTTCGGACCAAAATGCAGCCAGCCTGCTGGGAGCCCATTTACGCGATCTCGAACGAACGGCATTTCTCGCCGCGTGCTTTATATGCGGTGGGCGGAGCATTTTCAGGCATCTCGCCGCTGCACGCGATCGGCCTCGCAATCTTGAAAGGAGCACGCGAAGAGCTCCGTAGCGCGTTCAACAGATAATGCGCTTGCGTAGTGCGTAGAGTATGCAAGGGGCGGAGCGCGAGGAGATCCACCGCCCCGCTCAGGCAGCAGGTCTCTAATGGTAGATCCCCGTGCGATCGCGGCTCGGTAACCGCACCATCATTTCCGAGCCGCGACTGTGAAGGAGCGGTGCGCTACGCCCACAACGGTCCAGCCCTGCTGCGCGAGCAGTCACCGCGGCGTGAGAGCATTTTCCGGCATCTCGCGGCTGCACGCAATCAGCCTCGCCGTGTTGAAAGGGAGCGCTCGAAGAATTTCGCCGCGCGTTCAACAGATAATGCGTTTGCGCACCGCGTAAAGGATGCGATGGGCGGAGCGCAACCCGATCCGCGTGTGGAGTCTCCAGGAGATCCACCGTCCGCTCAGGCACCAGGTTTCTAATGGAGTTCCCGTGCGATCGCGGCTCGGTAACCGCACCATCATTTCCGAGCCGCGACTGTGAAGGAGCGGTATGCTACGCCCACAATGGTCCAGCCCTGCTGCGCGAGCAGTCAGCGCGATCACCCTCGCCGTGTTGAAGGGAGCGCTCGAAGAATTTCGCCGCGCCTTCAACAGATAATGCGCTTGCGCACCGCGTAGAGGATCAGGTCCGCCGTGCCGTGCAGTGATAATTTGCGCAGAATATGGCCGCGGTGCGTCTCGACCGTTGTCGGGCTGATGTTCAGCAGGCTGGCCACTTCTTTGTTCGCGCGGCCCTCGGCCAACAATTGCAGGATCTCTCTTTCGCGATCCGTCAGCAGTTCATAACTATCGTCGAGTCCCTTCGATTGCAGCTGCCCGATGTAATCCTCCTGCAGCATCCGGCTGATCTTGCGGGTGAGAAATGCGCGGCCTTTCGCCACGCTGCGGATCGCATCGAGAACGTCCTCGCGTGGCGAATCCTTCAGGAGATAACCGCGCGCGCCCGCCTTGAGCGATTGCAGCACGTAGCTCTCATCCTGATGCATGCTGAGGATCACGACCGCCGTCGCAGGATTCATCGCGAGGATGCGGCGCGTGGCCTCGATCCCGTTCATCCTGCGGCATCGCGACGTCCATCATCACCACGTCCGGCGAATGCCGCTCAGCACAGTTCGATACATTCGTGTCCGTCGGACGCCTCGGCGACAATCTCCAGATCCGGTTGCCGGTCAAGCAGCGCGCGCAGTCCGTCGCGCACTACGGCATGGTCGTCAGCCAGCAGTATGCGAATGGGCGGCATAGTCGGTCCTCTCTACCATCTTCGGCAAGCGGGAGTTCGGCGGAAATCGTGGTGCCCCGCCCGGGCCGGGAATCGATCTGCAATTTGCCGCCGAGACGGCCCACGCGTTCTTCCATGCCCAGCAGCCCGAGCCCGCGCACCGAGTTCTTGTCGAAGCCGCTGCCGTCGTCCTGGACGGAAAACGTCACCCGATCGCTCTCGTTCTTCACGGTCACCTGCAGATTGCGGGCGCTGGCGTGACGCGCGGCGTTGTTCAGCGCCTCCTGGACCAGCCGGTAGATACAGGTCTTGTGCTCATCCGGAAGATCGCCGGATGACGGATCGGCGGTGATGCGAACGTTCAGACCGGTGCGCTTGCTCATCTCGCGCGCATGCCAGTTGAGCGCAGGCACGAGGCCGAAATCGTCCAGCATGGAAGGCCGCAGCAGCAGCGCGAGGTCGCGCACCACGTTCAGCGTCTTTTCCGCAATCGATGCGATGGATGCAACGCGGCGCCGGATCTCGCCCGCGTTCGGAGCCGCTTCCGCGTTACCGGCTTCCATCATGATGGCGGAGAGCGATTGCCCCACTTCGTCGTGTAGCTCGCGGGCGAGCGTGCGCCGCTCCTCCTCCTGCGCGCGCACCAGCCGCGCCGAAAGCGCCTGCAGATCCGCGCGGGCCTCTGTGGTTTCGCGGAGCCGCCGCTCTACTTCGCGCTCGAGGCGGCGCGTCAGCGCGATCGTGCCAATTGCGAGCAGGGTGCCGCCGAGCAGCGCGATTCCAAATGTGACAACGAGAGACCATCGCAGACTTTCCGCCGACGCCGAGAGCCGCTCCTCGGCGCGATCCAGCCCGCGTTGGTTGATTTCGGTGATACGGTCGGCGATCTGCAGCATCGTGGTTCGCCGGGGCACGAGCTGCTCATAAAAGTAGGTGTAGCGGAGCCGTTCGCGCTCCGCCGGTGTCCACTGAAACGCGGTCTGCAGAACCTGCCACCAGGCATCGATTTCGGACCTCAGGGCGAGAAATGCGTCCTGCTCTTCCGGTTCGAGCGTGCGCCCGTATTGATCCAGAGCGGACTTCGTTTTCTGCTGGATGGATACAATGTCCGCACGCTGGGTGCTGCCTCCCCTGGCCCCCGGGCTGAGAAGGTAATCGCGCATGTCCGTGCCGGAGAGGTAAATCTCCGAACGGATCTGCTCGAGAGTGCGAAGCCGCCCCTGAAACGACATGCCGGATGCGCGTTTCATCGCCGCGAACGCGATCGAGCATGACCAGGGTGCCGATGGCTGCGGCAAGGATAAAAAGAATCAATCCACCAAAACCGGCAGACAGGACCAGCAACGGGCGAAGCTTGGTTTCCCTGGTCAATACTGACTCCAGCCTAGCGCGGCCCCGAGCCGGTCAAAATCCTGTCTCGACAGGATAGCCTTCCGAGGCCCGGCCCGCTCCACACTGGGGTCATGCAGACCCTTCGAATTGCAAACGCATTGGCCGCCGCGGGGCTTTTCATCTTCGCCACCGCGTGCGCAAAGAAACCAGTTGCCGTCTCGACGCCTCCCCCGGCTCCGGCGGCCGTCAGCAGCCCGCCGCGCGGGCAACCACGCCGACTCCTCCGGCACGCCGCGCAACTCCCTCTCAACCGGTTGCGCAGGCGAGGCCATCCACTTATCCCAATGCGGCAACCCGCGCCCGCATCGACGAGTTGATCGGCCGCATTCAGGACGCTTATTTCGACTACAATGCTCACACGCTGCGCAACGACGCCATCACCACTCTCGCCTCCGATTCGAAGGAACTGGCGACGATTCTGCAGCAGTATCCCGGTTACAAACTGAAGATCGAAGGATACTGCGACGAACGCGGCTCGGCGGAGTACAACGTTGCTTTGGGCGATGCTCGGGCCAAGGCAGCGAAGGATTACCTCGTGAACGCGGGCGTCTCCGCGAATCAGCTCGATACCGTCAGTTTCGGCAAGGAAATGCCCGTCTGTACGGATCATGAGGAAAGCTGCTGGCAGAAGAACCGCCGCGTGCACATCGTAGCTGAAAAAACCAACAGTTAGGTCTTCCCGGGCATTCTCCTCTCCGCCCGGCTGTGGTCCGGAGGCTCGTCCTCCGGACCACGCATTCGTCTCTACGATTCCGTGATCGCTCCATAAATGTCGCGGCTCTGAAAACCAGGAAAATACTGAGCCGCGACCGCAAGGGGGCCGTTGGTGTAGTGGAACGAAATAGCACTCCCGGATTCCTGATATTTTGGAAACTTGAAGCTGCCCAGACTCACCGGGTCCTTTCTTCTCTCAGCGCTGATTGTTTCACCGCAAACCGCGGGTCCCTGGCGCAGACCCGGTGATTCGCGTAGATGTCAATCTCCGGCAGGTCGATCTGATCGTGACGGATGCGAAGGGCAACCACGTGTCCGATCTGCAACGCAGCGATTTCCAACTCCTTGAGGACGGTAAGCCCTAGTGTCCTGAGTTAGAGATTCGTTTTGGAAATTGCCGGGGATGAGCGGGGGTCTTTGGTGAGTTGGAAATTCATTCACAAAGTCTCTGGATTTTCCCGAGGATCAGATCGGCGTCCGCAGTCCAGACAAAGGGCTTCGGCTTTTCATTATTGTAGTCGAGATATTCCCGGATCGCCTTCTCCAGACTCGGCACGCTTTTGAACGAGCCGCGCCGGATCCTCTTCTCGGTAATCTCGCCAAACCATCGCTCCACCTGGTTCACCCAGGAACCGCTGGTGGGAGTGAAGTGCAGGTGGTATCGCGGGTGCCGGGCAAACCAGCGAATCACTTTTGGTGTCTTGTGGGTTCCGTAGTTATCCAGCACCAGGTGAATCTCGCCTGCGTCGGCTGAGATGGCGGCATCCACCGTTTCCATGAACTTCAGGAACTCCTGGTGACGATGGCGGCGGTGGCATTCGCCCACCACCCTGCCTGTGGCGATGTCCAGCGCGGCAAACAGTGAAGTCGTTCCATGGGCGCTCGTAATCGTTAGTCCTTTGTTCCGGCAGACCGGGCCGCAAAGGCAGGATCGGCTGCGTTCGATCCAGCGCCTGCACCTGCGATTTTTCATCGACACAGAGCACAATGGCACGTTCGGGGGGATTCAGATACAGGCCCACTATGTCGCGCACCTTCTCGACCAGGTGCGGATCGGTGGAAAGTTTGAAGGTCTCGCTGCGCTGAGGCTGGAGGCCAAAGCTGCGCCAGATGCGCACCACAGCGCTTTGGCTCAGCCCGACTTCGGCGGCGAGCGAACGCGTGCTCCAGTGGGTAGCCGCGCGAGGGAGACTTTCCAGCGTCCGCGTCACTGCCCGTTCCACGGCTTCGTCCGTGATCCTGCGCGGGGCACCGGGGCGCGGCTCGTCGGTCAAGCCTTCCATTCCTCTGGCCCGAAAGCGCTCACGCCACTTGCCCACCGTAGTTCCCGTAACGCCCAGCCGGCGCGCAATGTCCTGATTAGTAAGTCCTTCCGGATGCACGAAGAACGATCTTCGCCCGCAGTGCGGCGCGCTGGGCTGTCTTCGGACGGCGTGCCAGCAGTTCGAGTTTTGTTTTATCGCCCGGCTCCAGAATGAGAGGTTGTTTTGGTCGGCCCGTTCGCATGGTGTCTCCTTCGAAACCGGTACTCAGACCCAGGTTAAAGGAGTTCCACTATTTTTGCAATGAATTTCTAACTCAGAACACTAGAACATCACCAACTTTTCCTGGGTAGAAGTTACTCGGCCTCCCAGCGGCGCAAGGCTCGCCGCGCTTCAGGAAAAACCCTCGCTTCTCGAGTGGTACAGCGGCGTCGCCCGCTTTCGTAAAACGCCTGGCAACGATATTATCTCCGCCCCAATGGCCAATCTGCGCAAGGAAGAAATCCGCCGCGTGATCGCCATCGTGGCAGACGACGGCAGCGGCCCCGTGATGGATCGCGTGCGGAAGTTCATCGATGAGCAAGCCGGCCCCGGCGATATGATTTCGGTCCGGTCTACCCAACGTTTCGTCGTTACTGTCGGTGAGGGCGGAAGGACCGCGATACGCGACTCCCCGGGCATTCTCCACCAGTTCACGAACGATAAGCGGCAGCTGGATGCCGCCACCGAACGCCTGTTCCCGCGCGGCTGTGGAGTCTACTTGTGCCTGCATGATGTGCCCGGCTCCATCGCATCGGCGATCGCGAGTCTGAAGGATCTCCCGGGGCGGAAGGCCCTGCTGTTTGTGCGGCGTTACCACGGGCCTGTCGACAACATCATCAGCTTGGCGAACCGCGCGGGCGTCGTCATCTATGTGCTCGACCCCGTGGGAGTAATCTATGAAGCCCCTACTCCATCAGAGGCGTTGGCTCCCGATTCCGAACGTCTGCTGGCTGAAAAGACCGGGGGGCGGAGGATCCTAAGCACAGCGGGTTTCGATCTCACGAGGGGCTTCAATGAAGTGATCGAAGATCTCAGCGGATATTACCTACTGGGTTATCACCCACCCGTGCGCGACTCTGCGCTAACAGCCCGTGGTAATAGTCACTCGCCTCACGGCGGACCCGGACTTCGAAAAGAACAACGCATTTAGAGGCGCTACAACGCAGTCCTGGGGCCTCCCTGAAGGCTTAGGTATCCCCGATTTCCGGGACGGCAACGGGATTTCGATCTCGACTGACTATTACCACGGGCTGCTAAGCCATAAAATCGAAGTCCACGTACTTCGCGCAGATCTGACGGTTCGCGTCAGGGATGGTCTCATGGGCGTTCCCGATCCTGTCGCCAGACCGAAACCCAACCCGGCGGCTCAGCCGCGTGGCCGCGAGGAGACACTGACCAACGCGCTGTTTTCGGTTTTCACTCAGGACGGCGTGCGTGTACACCTCGAACCCCTAGTTGCCGCCTCAGCCCCCGATAAAAAACGCAAGCGCAAGCTTTTCGTCCGCGCGGTGCTTGATATTGATGGCCGCGATGTGGCTTTCAAAGACTCGGATGGCGGGAAGAAGAAGACGGTGCTGGATGTCGTTGTGGCCGTCTTCGATGAGGATGGCGCGCAGGCTGGCGCGGAAAACAAAGCCTTCACACTCGTGTTGCCGAAGGCGGCCGACATCACTCACGCCAGTCTGAAATACAAGCTGGACGTTCCTCTCTCAAAGCCCGGGCCGTACCAGGTGCGCGCGGCGGTGCGCGACCAGACCTCCGGTGAAATCGACTCCTCCTATTCTTTCCTCGAAATTCCGGATTTCAATCAGCGGAGGATTTCGCTTTCGAGTCTGGTCCTGAAGCTTCCGAAGGGAGCGCCTGCGGTGGCTGCGGCCCGCCCGGACTGGAGCGAATTCACGCCGGGAACAACAATTGAGTACTTCTGCGAGGTCTTCGGTCTCAAGACGCCAGGTAAACCGCCTGTGCCGCCTGATGTCGAAACGGAAGTGAAACTGTATCAAGGTGGCGGGCCGGTCGCAGGCATTCCGGCATCGGCAGTGAAGATCGAAAACATCGGGGAACAGTCGTTCCTGACCGGCACGCGAATTCCGGACAATCTGGCGGCGGGAAACTACACCTTGAAACTGCTCGCCTACGACCGGCTGGAATCGTCAAAAAAGAAGCAATCCGCTACGCAATGGACCAATGTGACGGTGCTGGGCCAAATGAAATAACACGGCCTGTGCGCTACACTTGAATTTCCCCTCGATTTATTCATCCGGATCTATTCAACAGTGATCTCAGTCAGCAATGTCAGCATGCGCTACGGCGCGAAAATCCTCTTCGAAGACGTGTCAACCGTCTTCTTGTCCGCCCGGCGCTATGGCCTGACGGGGCCGAATGGCTGCGGCAAGTCGACCTTCATGAAGGTCCTGACGGGCGAACTCGATGCCCAGAAGGGCAACGTGGTGCGCCCGAAGCGAGTCGGCGTGCTGAGCCAGGACCAGTTCGCGTTCGATGCCTTTCGCGTCATCGATACGGTCATCATGGGAAATCGCCCGCTCTGGCAGGCGCTCTCGGAACGCGACGAGCTCTACGCGAAAGCCGACATGACCGACGAAGACGGCATGCGGCTCGGCGAACTCGAAGGCGTGGTTGCCGAAAACGACGGCTACTCGGCCGAGAGCGACGCCGCCATCCTGCTCGATGGCCTCGACATTCCGGAGAGCCTGCACGATCGCAAAATGAGCGAACTGCAGGGCGGCCAGAAGGTGCGGGTCCTGCTTGCCCAGGCGCTGTTCGGCGGTCCCGACGCCCTGCTGCTCGACGAGCCCACCAACCATCTCGATCTCGAATCCATCCACTGGCTGCAGGATTTCATGCTGCGCTACCAGGGAACGCTCATCGTGATCTCACACGATCGCCACTTCCTGAACAGCGTTTGCACGCACATCGCCGACATCGATTACCAGACGATCATCACTTATACCGGCGGCTATGACGACATGGTGCTGGCGAAGACGCAGATCCGCTCGCGCATCGAATCGCAGAACGCCCAGCGCGAAAAGAAGATCGATCAGCTCAAGGAATTCATCGCGCGGTTTTCGGCCGGCACGCGGTCGAGCCAGGTGACATCCCGCAAGAAAGAAGTCGAGCGGCTGCAGACGAACGATCTCGCGAAGTCAAACATCGCGCGGCCGTTCATCCGCTTCGAGATGAAAAGGCCCTCGGGCCGGCATCCGCTCGAAATCCGCGGAATCTCGAAATCCTACGGCGATCTGCCGTGTCATCAACGATTTCACGGCGAGCGTTTCCCGCGGCGAGAAGATCGGCCTGCTCGGGCGGAACGGCGTGGGCAAGACGACTCTGCTGCGCTCTCTGATCGCCAATGCGCCCGGCGCGGTGGATGAACCATTTGCCATCGACGGCGGTTCGGTCGAATGGGGGCATGAGGTCGCGGTCGGATTCTTCGCGCAGGATCATCGCGCGACGATCAAGCCCGGCCTGACGGTTCTCGAATGGCTCCAGGAGATCGACCCCACTGCGGGCACTGAAGAATTACGCGGCCTGCTCGGCCAGATGCTGTTCATGCGCGAAGAAGGAATGAAGCCGACCGAAGCGTTATCGGGCGGCGAGGCGGCACGCCTGCTCTTCTGCAAGCTGATGCTGCAGAAACCCAATGTTCTGGTGCTGGACGAGCCGACGAATCACCTCGATCTCGAATCGATCAACGCGCTGAATATCGCGCTGCAGAAGTTCGAAGGAACCATCTTCCTTGTCACGCACGATCACGATCTGCTGGAAGAAGTCGCCACCAGAATCTGGCACTTCGACGGCAAGGGGATCGAGGACTTCAAGGGCGCTTACGAGGAATACCAAACCACGTACGCCTGATCGGGCGGCGCTTCAGAACCGGTAGAACTTGTGCCCGCACGCGCGGCAACGAAACGGCGCGATAAAAAAGAGCCGGAGAAATTCCTCCCACCGCCGCCGCGATCTGCGGGGGCCGTCGAGTATTGCGACGCTTCCAGCCGGGAGCCGGGCACGGCTCTTCTCGATGCTGTTGACCACCGAACTGACCTTTTGCTCGGCCAGCCTGGAATGATCCCGAAGGTTGGTGATGGTGCGGGACTGGATCGAAGAAATCTGCTCCAGTGTTTCAATCCGTCCGTTCAATTGATCGTTGAGGCCGGCTGCGGGCGATCTCGGTGGACGGCTGCTGGTCGCTGACCAGCTCGCGTAGCGCGTTCAGTCTGCGGCCGGGCACGTTTCTATTTCGGCGCATCCTGAGAACGCTTCCTTTGGAAATGGCTAGTCAGCCATTTAGGAATGGTGGACCGGAAAGGGATGGGGCGGCTGGAGGGATTTGAACCCTCGACATCCAGAACCACAATCTGGCGCTACTACCAACTGAGCTACAGCCGCCGTGAGGAATTAGTTCATTCTAGCATCCGGCTCGTCAACATCTCACCGATGCCCGCCGCTCTGCAGTGCCCTCCGCCGCCACTGCTGCTCCGGCTGCTCGGGGCGGGTGCACTGCGATAGGCAGGCGCCGCGGAACGCTGCGGCACGGCTTGCGGACTACCGAACCGGCCCCAGTTTCCCGCAGTCGACGGACTGGAGCGCTGCGACGGAACGTAATTGGTTTGTCCCGGATTCCGCTGCCCGGCGGGCTCACCAAACGTTCGCCACCCAGCGGCCGGTTGTGAGGCGCCCGGCTGCGCCGACGCGTTGCCGCCACTGAATCCCGATCTGACCGCCGCCTGCTGTTGCGCAAAGGGAGTCCGCTGTGCGGCCGCTCCAGCGGACGGCATGCGGCTGAAGAAGCGCTGGCTGCCCATTTCGGCCCGCGGCCCTGACGCGGCGGCGGCACGATTCGAGAAACGCAGATTGCTGGCAGTCGGAGTGACGGGTAATGCGCCCCGCGCCAGCGAAGCCTGCTGCAGTTGCGCGCCGCTTACGGCAACCCGGTTACCGAAAGCCCCGTGCTGGAAATCCGTCGCGGACACGGCATTGACGCCGCCCGCAAACCGCGCATTGCGGAATGTATTCACGACATTCACGTTGGCGACTACGCCAAACCGGCCTCCGGCATAGCGTCCGCCCGCAAACCAGCCGGGACCGTACCACGGACGGAAAGCCTCAAACGGCGCGAGCGGAACCCAGCCCACATTTCCGAACCCGAAACCCACGCCCACACCGCCGCCGAATCCGAAGAAGCCAACCAGCGCCGGGTGATACCAGTAGTGTCCAAACCTCTGGCCAGGAAACCAGCTCCAGCCGAGTCCGGTCCGGAAATACCACGAACCATAGTGGAAAGGCGCCCAGCCCCACGGAGCGTAGTCGATCCACGTCCAGCCGTAATAGTCTTCCCAAACCCACTGCCCGTTGCTGTAGGGAGCCCATCCGGGCGCGACGTTCGGAGTCCACACGTTGCCATAGGCCGGGTCGTAGCCCCAGCGCCCGTTGGCATCCAGATCTTCGCCGCCGGTAATGTCCTGGCTCAGGTAGCGATTCGACTGCGCGCGTTCCAGAAAGGTGTCGCGCTGATCGTTCCAGTTGTCCCACTGATCGCGCACCGCAGCGGTGGCGACCTGATACTCGGGATCGTCCGCCGACCCGCGCACCAGCATCATGCTGCCTTCATGGATGCGCTCGGTGCCTCGTGGCGTGGAGGCCTCCACGTCGCCCTTTCGAACGATGATCCGGGTCCCGCCATCGGGCGCCACTTCCACCCGCACCGCAGCCTGCCGCAAAGGATGAACTGCAACCGCGGGCGTGCTGATCTCCGATTGCGCGTTCGTATCGCGCAGCACGCGATATGTGATCAGGCCCTTCGCCATCTGAATCTGATTGCGGCCATTCTCGAGATCCGAAATCCGGATTTCGCTATCGCCTGCGATGCGGACGAAGTTGGCGTAATCAAGCTGCAGTTCCGCGCTTCCGCCGGTGGCGACGGAAACCGAGTCCCCTGCCATGAGCGGGGCGTTCAAAACGGCTGCAACCCATTCGCCGGAATCGCCGCGCCGTACGGATGCATCGCCATTGATCACACTCAAACGCGCGACGGCCTGGCCTGGCTGATCCGGAGCGGAAGCGGCGGACGGGGAAGCCGGAGCCGGGTAGCCATTCTGCGAGGGATAATTCTG
Source organism: Terriglobia bacterium (assembly GCA_963809655.1). GTDB lineage: Bacteria > Acidobacteriota > Terriglobia > Bryobacterales > Bryobacteraceae > BOG-234. The sequence goes on from CAWEKQ010000037.1 coordinate 309,215, forward strand.
CGGGGGATAATTCTGCTGGGGATACCTTTGCTGGGGATAATTCTGCGGATAGGCTTGGGGCGGCGGCGGATAGCCCTGCCCAAACAACATAACCGCCGGCAACACACATAACGACAGCGTCACCGTGGCGGCCAGCCACTTCACGTATCCCATAGTCTTTCCTGTCCGTCACTTAGCATGGCAATCGCCGGCCCAAAGCCTAAACATTTGATTCTTTGAGGCTTTTCGGTATCATTATGTCAGCGCGGCATGGCTGAAAACCACCAGACCGCACGCTTTGCCCCATTCGGATCTTTATGAATTGGTTAATGATGACAGCGATTCTAACCACCGTCATAGCCAGTGCCGCGGAACCTATCGCCGCGCCGAAAACCGAAATGATCCGCTACACCGTCCGTTTCCCCGACCCGCAAACACACTACGTTTCCGTCGAAGCCATCCTGCCGACGGCCGGCAAGCCCGACGTCGAGGTTTTCATGCCGGTGTGGACGCCGGGATCTTACCTCGTACGTGAGTTTGCCCGAAATGTCGAAGCCATTTCGGTGACCAACGTCGCGGGACAACCGCTTTCTTTCTCGAAATCGCGCAAGAACCGCTGGCTGGTGACGACGGGCGGAGCGCCCGAGATCCGTTTTTCCTATCGCGTTTATTGCCGCGAGATGTCGGTGCGCACGAACTGGGTGGAAGACTCGTTCGCGCTGCTGAACGGCGCGCCGACTTTCGTCACGCTCGTCGACGGCCTCGCGCGCCCCCACGACGTGCGTCTCGAACTGCCGCCGCAATGGAAGACCAGCATGACCGGCCTGCCGGAAGCGCCGGGCGGCGAACCTCATCACTACCTCGCGCCCGATTACGACACGCTGGTCGATTCGCCCATCCTCGCGGGAAACCCGGCGGTTTACCGGTTCGACGTCGACGGCATTCCGCACTTCCTCGTGAATCAGGGTGAAGAAGGGGTTTGGGACGGTCCGCGTTCGGCGGCCGATGCCGAGAAGATCGTACGCCAGAACCGCGAGTTGTGGGGATCGCTGCCTTACAAGAAGTACGTCTTTCTGAACCTGCTCACGGAAAGCGGCGGCGGGCTCGAACACCGGAATTCGGTCTGCATGATGTCGAGCCGCTGGGCCACGCGCACGCGCCGGGGTTATCTCGGATGGCTGGACCTCGTGGCCCACGAATACTTTCACGCCTGGAATATCAAGCGGCTCCGGCCCGCCGAACTGGGCCCGTTCGACTACGAGACGGAGAATCCCACAAAGAGCCTCTGGGTCGCCGAAGGCATTACCGATTACTATGCGCCGCTCACGGTCCGCCGCGCGGAACTTTCAGACACGAAGGAATATCTCGGGACCGATACGCCGCCTTCGCCGGGGTCGCTTTCGACCGTCATCGCCGCATTGCAATCCACGCCCGGGCGTCTGCAGCAATCGGCCGAGCAATCGTCGTACGACGCGTGGATCAAGTTGTACCGGCCGGACGAGAATTCGGTCAACAGCACGATCAGCTATTACACCAAGGGCGCCATCGTCGGCTGGCTTCTCGACGCGCGTATCAGGCACGTCACGGGCGGGAAGAAATCGCTCGACGATCTGATGCGCCTGGCCTTCGAAAAGTATTCCGGTGAACGCGGCTTCACGCCCGATGAGTTCAAAACCGCGGCCGAAAAGGTGGCGGGCGCACCGATGGGCGAATTCTTCCGGCACGCGGTCGAATCGACGGACGAGCTGGATTATTCCGAAGCCCTCGACTGGTTTGGGCTGAGATTCAAACAGGAGATTCCAACGACGGGAGCACCGCGTAACGGCCAACCGAAAGCATGGCTGGGAGCTGAGACAAAGGTGGACAACGGGCGGCTGTTGGTGAAAACCGTGCCGCGGGAAACACCGGCTTATGAGACCGGACTCAGCGTCGACGACGAGATTATCGCCATCGACGATTTCCGCGTCCGGCCGGATCAGCTTACGCAAAGGCTGGAGAATTACAAGCCCGGAGATCAGGTTACGATTCTGGTTTCCCGCCGCGATCGATTGATGCGCATTCCGATGACGCTCGGGGAGGAGCCGAAGAAATGGCAACTGGAAATCCGGCCGGATGCCACGGAAGCGCAGAAGCGCAATCTGGAGAAGTGGCTGGCGAAATAAAAGGTCTGGAATTCCGGCGTCCAAAATGCCGGAATTCCAGACGGCATTCTCCTGTAAGATCGGCCAGCCGATTGTGATGCGTGTAAGCTCCGCCAAGTGTCTCTCCTCGTTCCTTTCATTGCTTTGAGGAACAATGTTTAGTTATTGGGGCGCCCCACTGCCCGGTAAACCGTCGGACCGCGGCCAGTTTGGTTTTCCGGCTGAAACCGGGGCCGCCCCAATGACGGGAGCGCCTGCCGCCCATTGTTAGAGACTGTGGCTGCCAGAGCCGCGCGGAAATGGCAGGTTAGCGACCGGGAACATCATGGGTACGTTCCGGTTCTCGATTGCACAGTAGCAAGACGGGAGCCAGTAATCAGATGCCGGGCCATCGAAGAGTGACTGTAAGTTATTGATTAGGCAAGGCGGAATTTATTGTCTCAATCTGGGAGGGTTAAAACCCTCGCCTTCAGGCGACGGCTTTCAGCGCGTGCGCGGCGGATAAACTTCGGGGATGGCGGAATACCGGCGGGCGCGCACACTGTATTCGATATTCATCTGCATCTGGTGTGGATCACGAAGTATCGGAGGCCGGCATTGCAAGGCGAGGTAGCAACGCGGGTGCGGGATCTGATCCGCGACATCTGTGGGCAGCACGATGTCGCGATTCTGAAGGGGCACGTGTCGAAGGACCATGTGCATCTGCTGGTCTCGATCCCACCGCAGACGACGATCAGCCGATTGATGCAATGGCTGAAAGGCCGCACGGCGCATCATCTGCTGGCGGAGTTTCCGCACCTGAAGAAACAGTTCTGGGGCAGGCACTTATGGGCCAGAGGTTACTTCTGCTGCAGTTCAGGCAATGTCACGGACGAGATCATCGCCCAGTACATCGCAAATCAGAACACGACGCCGGACGAGGATTTCCGAGTAGATGGTTGAGTCCATCTACTTCTTGAAGCCCGCTTGGTGCGGGATTCCTTGCGCCAGCCTCTGGCCGGAACAGGGCTTTACAGCCCGTTAAAAAAGCCTTCGCCTTTAGCAGCCCGTGGTAATAGTCAGTCGAGATCGAAATCCCGTTGCCGTCCCGGAAATCGGGGATACCTAAGCCTTCAGGGAGGCCCCAGGACTGCGTTGTAGCGCCTCTAAATGCGTTGTTCTTTTCGAAGTCCGGGTCCGCCGTGAGGCGAGTGACTATTGCCACGGGCTGTTAGGCAATGGTTTGTCACTTTTGACTTTTGTGATGACCGAGAAACTGAAATACCATGGAGCGAGGAAGGAAAGACATGCCGAGGCTGCCCGCATTCGCCGCCATATTGGTCTTGTCTTTGCGGCTTACCGCTGCGGATGCCGTCGATATTAAAGCCAGGCAGATCCTGACGAATACGACCAAGCCAGTGCAATCGCAATACGGAATCAACGATTCGCAGAGTCAAGCCCTGCGAGGTACGATTCTGAAGAGTAATGACAGCGTGCAGATTAACGATCTGGCATCCGCGCTCAGCGCGCCCGAGTGCCGGCTCTATCTGCCGAACCTTGTCGACGCTGCACAAAATCCGCAAATTCAGCCTGAAATTGCCGTGCTGAACGGAATCGCGCGTGCAGGGACAAGCGATGCGGCGACGGCCCTTGCGGGCCTCGCTGACAGCGGCGAGCAGCCAACCGGGGGTGCCGCACTCGGTTTGCTGGAAAAAATGGGATCGGTCGCGGGTCAAAGCCTGAGTTCACTGGCAAGGAATAGTCGCATGCCGTCCACCCGGGAGACTGCCGTCTGGACGTTGAGTCGCTTACATATTTCCGGGTCCGCCGGCGTTTTCCGCTCTGCCTTGAAGGACTCGGACGAGAACGTGCGTATTGCAGGAGCAATCGCGCTTGCACGATCCGGGCAAAGGGATGGCATGAAAGAATTGGAATCCGCGGCGAAAAATCAGGACAGCATCGGAATTGAGGCCCTTGCAACTTTGGCGGCGCTCGGCAGGGACGCCGCCTTGGAGGAGCTCAAAGCGCTGCTGGCAGACGGGAGTGAGACAACGCGTGGCCAGGCGGTTTGGGCGATTGCGCGCTCAGGCAGCGCGAAACTGAAAGAATTTGCTCATCAGCTTCATCTCGATCGGCAGCCCGCACACCGCAACATGCTCGCCGGACGACTGTTAGACCCCGGGACGCCCGCGATGCATCCGCACTGCGAGACGTGATCAACGGCGATGACGAAACGGGTCGTTAATCGCTGCCCAGCGCCTGTTGACGAGTCAGCGCTCGGATCGCGCCCGCAAGGCCGTAGTGCAGGCGTTAGCCAGCGCCAGTGAGCAGGTTCGTGAACTGGCGATTCGGATCGCTTCGGGCCAGACGACTCTACGGCCTGAGTTAGCTGCAATGGTGGCCAGCCCGAATCCCGATGTCCAGATTGCCGCGATGTCAGAAATTTCCGGCCTTAATCAGCAATCTCGGTTTTCAGAAGTAGCTCCTTACCTTACAAGTGGCGTCAGAGACGTATCGACAGCTACATCCCGGACGCTTGCCACGCTTGACCCAAATGCAGCACGGCCTCTCTTTGTGAATGGCGTGAATTCCGAGGTCAGTCATGTCCACATACACAGCTCCGCAATGTTGCTTACCACCACAGGAAACGGGAATTCAAATTGAACGGGATGCCGAAGCGGCCGGTCGGCCTGGTGATAAATCCTTGAAAAGGCAAGGAAACGTATCCGATTCGCGATATCCACTGGCCTGTTGCTGATCTGGTGCATGACCGGACTCCGGGCGCCGACGGAGGGAGCCGTAGCGGGAAGAATAGTCGACACGGCCGGCAGGCCCGTCGCGTCTGTTTCGATGGATCTTTCCGAAAAGGGGAAAGGTCCTCCGCCGACACCGTTTTCGAGGACAGGCATATACCGCGGCCGATGGGACCTTCCGCATCCGACATGTCCCGTTCGGAACATACATCGTCGAGACGAGTGACGAGGCGGACGGCTACCCCGATACCGCGATGGCGTTTTACAGCAATCTGAGGAACCCGGTCGTGACCGTATCGCCGGTCGTCCCGAACCAGGAAATGACCGTTATCCTGGACCCGAAGGCTGGCATACTTGACGCTTCCGACGTGGTCGACGCGGTGACTGGTGCGACCCTTCAAGCAACGGTCAAGCTCTGGCGACTGGACAGCGGTTACTGGATGTCCAAGTCCGGTACCTTCAAGGGCATTCTTGTTCCCCCTGATACGGCGGTGGCTGTGGAGGTCAGCGCTACCGGCTATGCCACCTGGTATTATCCCGGGTTCGCAGACGTATCCAGGAGGCGGAACCATCAGCCTTCAGTCGGGCCAGAAGATGATGATTTCCATTGCACTGCGGTCTGTGGCGAAGTGAACCGCTCGCGCGGACGCGGCTGCCGAACGGCGACCAGGCTCAAAAGGGCTGCGGCGTTGCTCGCCTGCCTTCTCTCTGCCTCCGGCGGCGCGCATGCGCAAGCCTATATCGATCTGACTACAGAGTTTGCGCAACCTTCCGGTAGCCCGGGATTTGGCCCCGGAGTGGGTTCGGGAGCTCATGCGGCAGGGACTGCGCTCCCGATTGAGGTTACTCTGCAGGATTTTTTATTCCACAGCTATCGCGCCTTCCGGACTGGCGACGGCTCTGCTAGTATATCGTTTCAATAAAACATACCATAAACATCTGTTTCCCGCTATGCTGAATCATGGCGGGAAAATCCGGGCGTCCGAGACTGATCCTGAGTCCTGAGCAGAAAGAGGAGTTGGTGCGGTTGAGTCATGCCCGCGGGAGTCCCGCACGGGAAGTGCAGCGCGCCCGGATCCTATGCCGCTTTGAGGCCGGCGAGACGATCACTCAGATCGCACGCGCGCTGAAGACAACGCGTCCGAGCGTGCGGAAATGGGTGGACAAGGCGATTGCCATGGGAGCGGAAGCCGCCCTGAAGGATACCTGGCATCGGCCGCATGCTCCGGTGATCACTGAGGAGGCGAAGGCCTGGGTCGTGCATCTGGCTTGCTCCAAACCGAAGGAGCACGGTTTGGCGGCGGAACTCTGGACGCGAAGTGCACTGGCTCAGTATGTTCGCCAGCATGCCGAACAGGCCGGACATCCGTCACTGGCGAAAGCGGTGAAAGCCACGGTGCATCGCATTCTCGCCGCGCAGGAACCGCACCCGGAGCGAGTCCGGTATTATCTGGAAAAGCGGGATCCCGAGTTTGAGGCGAAGATGAAAGATATCCTGATGGTTTATCAGGAAGTTGCGCTGCAAAATGAAAGGCGGGCCGATAGCGGAACCGCCCGCATCATCACCGTTTCAGTGGATGAGAAACCGGGTTTGCAAGCCCTCGCCAATACCGCTCCGGATCTGCCTCCCGTGGCGGGTAAACATCCCACTGTCGGACGTGATCACGAATACAAGCGACTGGGCACTTGCTCGATTCTGGCAGCGCTCGACCTGCACGATGGTCATGTAACCGCCCGCGTCGAACGGCGCCACCGCAGCCGGGAGTGCATCGATCTGTTGAAAGACCTGGATGCCCGCTATCCCGCTGACTGCACGATCCGACTGGTCCTCGACAACCACTCAGCACACATCTCGAAAGAAACGCGGTCCTTCCTGGCGACGCGTCCGAATCGCTTCCGGTACGTGCTGACACCGAAGCACGGATCGTGGCTGAACATCGTGGAAACCCTGTTCGGCAAAATGGCAAGGATCTTTCTGCGCCACATCCGTGTTCAGTCCTGGACAGAACTCCGCCAGCGAATACTTCAGGGGATTGCTGAAATCAATGCCGCACCGGTTGTACATCGCTGGAGGAAATTCGATGCCTTAACCGCCGTCGATCAGGAAGCTGTTTGATGAAACGATATACTAGTCATTCGAAATATCGGTTGAGAGTCGGTCACTATTCCCGTGTCGCGGGACCTTTCCGTTCTGAAGGCCGGCCATCAGGACCAGCGTTGGCTGGATGTCGATCTAACGATCACCGCTCCGGCGCCCTTTGAGCCAGTGGTGGCGCCTGTCGCCGCCTTGGCAGGATCGAAAAGCGTACCGGGATCCATGCTGACTCTGGCTCCTCAGGAGTCCGTGACGTTGCGCGTTCGAGCCTCGTTGTCGGAGACTTCGAGGTGGCACGACGCGGGGCTGGATACGGCCAAAGTCACGGTTGGCGCCACGGTCATGGAAAGCTACTTCGACGGTAAGGAAAACAGGATTACAAGCGCCTCGCCAACCGTTCGTTCCAGAAATGAGATTGAGGCGTACTGGCACCACTAGGACCGTGGTTGGAAAGGGCGCTGGCGCAAGCCACAGCCCTGAAGCACAAACTGCGCATTCGTGCGAAAATAACTGCAGTCGATGAGGAACTCTTTCGCGGCAGCGATGGTGGTTTTGCTCACCCCCGCGATCAGCGCTCGCCAGCGACGTCCGCAAGGACCCCTCCGAAATCGGTAACCGCAAAGTCGATAAAGGCCTCAACTTCTACTCGATCGAGCAGGAAATCGCACTCGGCAAGCAACTCGCGCGCGAAGTCGAAAGAGAAGCGAAGATCCTCGACGACCCCACGATCTCGGAATACGTGAACCGCCTCGGGCAGAACCTGGTGCGCAATTCCGATATCACTTTCCCGGTCGATTTCAAGATCATCGAGTCGGCGGAGATCAACGCTTTCACGCTGCCAGGCGGCCACATCTTCGTCAATACCGGTCTGATCAAGCTATCCGCGAACGAAGCAGAGCTGGCTTCGGCAATCGCGCACGAACTGGGGCACAGCGCCGCGCGGCACGCCACCAGGCAGGCCTCGCGGAGCAAGCTCATCAGCATGGGAACCGTCCCGCTGGTGCTGCTGGGTGGCGTAGCCGGCCTCGCGGCCCGGCAGGCCGCTACGCTGGCCGTGCCTATGGCGTTTCTGAAGTTTTCGCGTGAGTTTGAAACCGAAGCCGATCTCCTGGGGCTCGAATATCTTTGGAAGTCGGGCTTCGATCCGAACGCCACGATCGATCTTTTCGAAGCCATGGAATCGACCGAGCGCCGGCAGCCGGGAAGCGTAGCGAAGCTCTTTCGTTCCCATCCGCTAACGCCGGACCGGATTGAGAAAACGCAGAAGAATATCGATACGCTGCTGCCGCACCGCGATCAGTACGTGGTCAATACTTCGGAATACGAAGAGGTGCGGGCGCGGCTTTACGATATTCTGCAACCGCAGGCCGTGGCGGATTCCGATACCCCCGTGCTCAGAAGAGCGGCCAAGCAATAAAGATCCTGGCCGTTTTGTGAATCGGCGGCGTCAAAACAATATGCTTCGGTGGACTATTCTATTTGCGCTTCTGGCAACTCGCTTCGCCGCGCAGGCGTTCCCGGTCTCAATGTGGCAGCTAAAGAACGTCGCAGCCGCTCCGCGGATTGTGACAGCGCGCGTCGTCTCGGCGGAGAAGTACGAACGTGTTCCCGACGGCCCCGTGCCGTGGAAAAACGATACGTGGGGGATGACAGCCACGGTCGAAGTGCTGCGCGCGTTTACGGAATCCGAGAGGCAGCTTGTCGGCAGCCAGCTTCGCATCCGCTACCTCGGTAAGGCCGGCAGCGAGATCAATGGCCCGGCGTTCCCCGTCTTCGAACCCGGCCAGGTGATGATTTTTCCGCTGCAGGCGAATGCCAATCCGTTGTCGGAGCCTTCGCGGCTGCTCAGCGATCAGGGCGTTGGCCTGACCATCCCCGTGGCTCCCGGGATGAAAGAGGCGGATGATCCGCCGGCTTCGGGCCGCGCGTTTGTGATACGCGAAATCGCCAACAGCCTCTCTACGGGAACGGCACGCGATATCGCCGCAGTGGGCGGTTACCTGACGCATCAATTCGACGATCTGTCTTCCGATCTGATGCCGCTGCTGAGCACGGCCATCGTTGACGATCGCGAGCGTTGGGCTGAGGTGGCAACCTGCCTGCTCTCCGCGGAAGGCACGCCGCGTTCCGGAGTGGCGGAACTCATGGGGGACAAGGCAGCCCATGCGCCGATCTCAACTTCTGGAGCGGGCTGTGCTGCAGCGATTGAAGGCGTCGCCGGAAACCGATGCCTTGCTGATCCACACCTGGTTCGCGAACCTCCCGTTGAACGCCTGGGGCACAGCCTATTCTCTGATTGAATTCGGGGACAACCCGGTCACCATCGAGACCTTGCGGAAGGCGCTGAACGACGACATGGTCGGGTCATCGTACATCGCTTCGGACACTGGCACACAACGGCCATAAGGCTGTTCTTCCCGAGGCACTGGCCCGGGCGCTGCGCGTGGTGGATCGATCGCCGACGGGCGATTACACCGACCTGCAGGGCGCGGCCGCGCTGCTGCGGGATTTCGGAAACGACCAGCAACTGCGGCAACTGGCTGCTGTCGTTGCGAAGTATCAGATTCGGGATCGCGAGTATTATAACGTTCTGTGGCAGGACGCTACCTTCGGGAGTAGTCCTCGCGAGGCTCGCGTGCTGGCTGTGGTGCTGCGGGACCGCAATCCAATGCCCGGCCTCGATATGCGCGTCTGCGATTTCGCGGTGGGTGTGCTGGAACGGGCGGTCGGGCAAAAGTTCGGCAGCAGAGGCAAGACATTGGCGGAGCGTGACGAAGCCCTGTCGCGCGCGCTGGCGTGGCTCGCGATGAACGGATTCGCAAATTAATGGAACGCTTTACCGTTCCGTCCCGCGACGGTGTCGACATCTCGGTGATGAAGACCGGAGCCGGGCCCGCACTGCTTCTCATCCACGGCGCGTTGCTCAACGCGACTCTCTCATGGGCCGCTGTGCTGCCGCGATTGCAGGAGCACTTCACCGTCTACGCAATGGATCGGCGCGGACGCGCACCCAGCGGCGATGGGACGGAATATTCGATCGCACTCGAGGCGGAAGATATCGAGCGCGTGGTGGAAGCGATCACCGAGCCCGTTGTCATCGTTGCTCACTCTTACGGTGCGCTGGCTACGATCGAGACCCTGCTGACGCAGCACTTGAACTCCGTCACACGCGTGATTCTCTACGAGCCTCCAGGCATCGTCGCGGGAATAGCAGCGCGAGCCGCCGGAGTCGCGACGATGGAACAGGCTCTCGCCGCGAACGATCGCGATGAGATCGTCCGATGTTTCCTGATCGATCAGATCGGCGCGCCGCCGGATGTTCTGGCGTCGTTCAAATCGTCGGCCGTTTATCCGATCATCCTGCAGATCGCTTCCACGCTGCCGCGTGAATCGCGCACGGTGAACGCATATCACGCCACACCGGAGCGGCCGGGCGTCTGGAAGACGCCGACAGTCCTGCTGCTCGGGAGCGAGACAAAGGGACCGATGCGCGACGGCGTGATGCTTCTCTCGCGCACCATCCCCGATTCCAGGCTGATAGTGATCGAAGGGCAAGGACACTCCGCAATGCTTCAGGCGCCCGATTTGTTCGTGGATACGCTGGTCGAAGCGATCGGCGTCAGCGCAGTTTAATACGAAGGTACTTCTGCGGATTGCCGCGCAGGTCCTTGAGCAACGCCTCCAGGCGCTCCAACGAACCGTTAAGCGATTCGTAGAGCTGGGCCTCCGTTAGCAGGCGGCCCGCGCTTCCTTCACCCGCGTTAAGTGCCGCGATCTTTCGGTTGGTGTCCGCGAGCAGCCGCACGACACGCGTGTAGCTCGCGTCGTCCTCAAGCAGCGAACCCAGCCGACCCTTACCCGCCTTGGCATCGGCGAGCGAAGCCCGCAGGTCTGTCAGCCGCCTGACATATGCGTTGTATTGGTCATCGCTCGCCAAAAGGTGACCGGCCCTTCCTTCGCCATTCTGAATCGCCGCCAGCATGTTGTCGAAGCGAGTCAGCAACGCGTGGCCCTGGTTGTACCTGTCGGCTGAATAGACGGCCTTGCCCAGCTGCGTCTGCGGATTAAGATACGAGTTAAGCTGCGTCTGAGCCAGCGTGATGCCGGCGACGAACTTGTCGTACATCGTCGAATCCCCCACGAATTTCCCGGTCGCGGTTCCCGGCGTGGTCATCTCGACCAGGATTTCGTCGATCTTCGTAAGCCGTTCCTTCACTGCCGCCATCAGGCTGGTGCGATCCGTCGAACTCTCAACGGGCCTGCTGGGCAGAATCGCATTTTCCGCGATCGGCAGGGGACTCTTCCCTTCCGCGATGTCGATGTACTTGGACGCGACGATGGTGTCGGCATTCACGTCGGTCTGGGAATCCGCCGGGATGAATTTCAGATAACGGGTGAGGATCTGCATCTCCGCGCGCACAATGCGGTTCGGGTCGAGCGATCCCGAAAGCTCGATCTTGCGCACGTCGCCGATGTGGATACCGCTGAGCCGCACTTCGGATTCGGTGGTTACACCGGCGGCGTCGGGCATGTACGTGATCAGCGTGGTCTTGCGATCGAAAAAGTCGCCGGCGCCTCCCGCCAGCAGATACATCTCGGTCGAGGAGAGGACGGCGCCGATCACCACGAGTAAGGCCACGCGCATGCGCATCGCCGGAGTCGGCTTGATCTCCAGTTCGGCCATCTGACGGTCAGTCTAGCGCGCTACTGCATTTCAACCATAAGACCGTCGAGGCTGCGATCGAGATGCAATTGCGCAGCGCGACCGTATTCTCGCGGAACTTCGCCATCTCCGCTCGTGAGGTCACCGGGCCATGGCCGAGGACAACGCTATCGAAGGGCAGCATGAGAGCTGAATCAAGCGTGCTGGTCCTTGCCGCTGCCGCCGCCGGCGTAGTCGATCAACTCGGGAACATCTTTGCCGAAGGGGAACATGTCGCCGCAGTCAGAGTTCGCTCGGCGGGGAAAAGTACCACGATGTCGCCGTTAGTGTGAGCGCGTCCGAAGTGAAAATCGCCACCTTGCCGCCGAGGAACACCTCGGGCTGGCCGGACTGGTTGCCGTCCACCATGTTTTGGCGCGCCTACTCGGAGGCCGGACTTGCGCTGCTGCTCGCGTGCCTGGGAATTTACGGCGTGCTCGCGTACCTGACGAGCCAGCGCGTGCCGGAGATCGGCGTGCGTATGGCGCTCGGGCTACGGGCGCGAGCGTAATGAAGATGGTGCTGCGCCAGAGCCCGGGCATGATTGCTTCGGGGGCTTTGCTGGGAGTCGTTGCGGCGATGGCGGCGGCGCGTGTGCTGCAGCGTCTGGTGTCCGGTGTTCAGGCGGGCGATCCGCATACGATCGCTCTGATGATTGCCGTGCTGGTGGCTGCCGCGCTTCTGGCAAGTTTCGCGCCTGCGCGCAGAGCGAGCCACGTGGATCCGATGAATACGCCACGGCAGGAGTGACGCTTCTTACCGCTCCTTTACTGTTTGAATGCGTAGGTAGAGGGGAGTTCGGGATTCTCCACAATCGAGGGAGGAGCCCGAGGGTTCCTCAAACCCGATTGTGGAGAAACTACCTATGCGAGTTTATTTTGTCGGACTGGACGTACATAAGCAACTGATCGCCTTCTGCGTTAAGACAGCAGAGGGTGCAATCGTGAAGGAGGGCAGCATTCCGGCCACGCGAACGGCGCTGAACGAATGGGTAAAGACGCTGCCGGGGCCATGGCATGGCGCGATGGAAGCGACCATATTCAGCCACTGGATTTACGAGCATCTGAAGCCGCATGCCGCAAAGCTCGAGATGGGGCACGCGGCGCGCATGAAAGCAATCTGCGCGGGGAAGAAAAAGAGCGACAAGATCGATGCGCGCACCATTGCGGACCTGCTGCGGTGCAACCTGTTTCCGTCCTGTTTCGTAATTTCGCCGGAATTGGGCGCGTTACGGCAGCAGTTGCGATTCCGGCGCCTGCTGGTGGAAGAAACCGTGATGTTCAAGAACAAGACGGCGGGATTGCTGATGGGGGCCGGGGTGGAATACGAACGACGCCGTCTGCACGGCAAACGCTATTTCGAGAGCCTGGTGAAGGACAACGAGTGGATCGGCCAGGAACTGCGGCCACTGCTGGAGTTCAATCGCGCCCAGATGACGACCCTGCAGGCCATGGACCGGCGGCTGAAGGGTATGCTGGCGCGTCATCCTGCCCTGGAGGAGCGAGTGAAAGCGTTATGCCGGATTGACGGAGTGGGGACAGTGACGGCGTTGGGCTGGGCACTGGAAGCAGCCACGCCGGAGCGTTTTCCTTCGATCAAACATGCCATGAGTTATTGCGGGCTGACCAGCGCGCTGCGCGAATCGGCCGGCCAGCAGAAGCGCGGGCCGCTTTCCAAACAACGCAACGCGTATCTGCAGAGCGCGCTGATCGAAACTGCGAAACTGGCGCCGATGTACAACGAGAAGCTGAAAGAAGTGCATCGTAAAGCGATTGCAAAAGGCGGACATCGCAATCGGGCGACGCTGGCGGTGGCGCGCAAACTGGTGGCTTATCTGATGGCGGCCGACCGGGCTTTCTTCGCCGGCCAGCGTGAAGCCGCCGGCGAACATATAGAGGCGGCCTGAGCGTGCGTTTTTTCAGGCATGCAGATCTATCCGAGTGAATCAGTTCTCTTGCCGGTGAAGCGGAGGCGAGCACTGGTGGCGACCAACTCGCTGAGGAATAGCCGGCCAGACTCATCCGGGTGAGGCGCTTCGGCGTTTGACTCGCACAATGGCGCAGCCGTTGTGAACAGGTTCCCTCCAGACCCCGCGGAGCCGCGACTCGGCAAACAGTCCGCTGTTATGCCGCCGTTTTTACTGTTTTGGGGCTGGAGGGTTTAGCTACGACTCAATCTTCCGTGACGTGTTCCCCGGGACACGATCCGGCAAATGAATGTCTGGTGACCGGCCTGTTCCGGATCCCCTTCGGCAAAGATCAAAAAAACTGTTCCGTGCTTGCGCCCAGTTGCTGATTATGGTCTTCCTCACGGAAGCCCCGGGAATTTTGCGTCTTCGCTTGACATTTACCTACCATGAAAGTCGCGGCTCTGAACCGGGCTGGTAACGAAATGCCCGAAATCAATAGGATTTTGCGATCACCACGCGGCGGTCGACCGGCTCGCCGGTGACGATGCACTTCCCGCCGCCGTCATATTCGTCGACCAGCGGAATATTGCGGACGGTGGCCTTGAACTCCTTCAGGCGCGCATCGCAGGCGGGATCGTCTTTGACATGCGCCATCACGAACTTGCCGCCGCCTTTCTCCGCGGTGACGGAGCGTAGGATCTCTTCCACCTCTCCGATCGAATTGGCGATGAGCGTGTTCGCTTTCAGTCGCTGCTTCGCGGCTGTATAGAGATCCTTCTGCATCGTCTCGAGCACTGCCGCAAGCCGCGCGGCGACGTCGGACTGCGCGATGATTTCCTTCACACCCGTATCGCGCCGCTTGATCACGATATTGTTCGCGGCCACATCGCGCGGGCCCAATTCGAGCACGACGGGAACGCCCCGCCGCTCCCAGTGGAAGAACTTCGCGCCCGGCGAGTGGCCTTCGCGATCGTCGATCTTCGCGCCGATTTCCTTCGCGATGCGATGCGCGGTTTCGAGCACCGTCGCCTTCTCTTCATCCTTGCGATAGATCGGAACGAGCACCGCTTTCACCGGCGCCAGCTTCGGCGGCAGCACCAGGCCTTTGTCGTCGGAGTGACTCATGATGAGCGCCGCCGATCAACCGCGTGCTGACGCCCCAACTGGTCTGCCAGACGTAATCGAGCTGGCCCTCCTTGTTCTGGAACTGGACGTTGAAAGCCTTGCCGAAATTCTGTCCCAGATCGTGGCTGGTGCCGGCCTGCAGGGCGAGACCGTTCTGCATCATGGCCTCGATGGAATAGCTCCGCAGCGCACCCGCGAATTTCTCGGCGCGCGTTTTCACGCCTTTGATCACAGGCATCGCCATGACGTCTTCGGCCACTTCGGCGTAGACGTCGAGCATCCGCAGCACTTCTTCGACGGCCTCTTCGTGCGTGGAATGCGCGGTGTGGCCCTCCTGCCAGAGAAATTCTGTCGTGCGCAGAAACATGCGCGTGCGCAGTTCCCATCGCACCACGTTGGCCCACTGGTTCATCAGCACGGGCAGATCGCGCCAGCTTTGAATCCATTTGGCGAAGAAGTGGCCGATGATCGTTTCCGACGTCGGCCGGATCACATATGGTTCTTCGAGCTGCTTGCCGCCCGCAATGGTGACCACGGCCAGCTCGGGCGAGAAGCCTTCCACATGCTCCGCTTCCTTCTTCAGGAAGCTTTCGCGGGATCAGCAGCGGGAAGTAAGCGTTCTGATGCCCCGTGGCTTTGAAGCGCGTGTCCAGCTCGCGCTGCAGGACCTCCCAGACGGCGTATCCGTTGGGTTTGATAACCATGCAGCCCTTGACGATTTCGGCGGGCTCCGCCATGTCGCCCTGGAGGACAACATCCTGATACCACGCGGCGAAGTCCTTCGCGCGAGGAGTTATGGGTGATTCAGCCATGAACTACTCAGGTTACAGGGAGGAGAGTGACGGCGGTAATGCGGCCTTTCGTTACCGCTCGTTCACTGTTTGAATGCGTAGGTAGAGGGGGGTCGGGATGCACCTGTATTTTGTTGGACTGGACGTACATAAGCAAGTGATCGCTTTCTGCGTAAAGACCGTAGAGGGCGGAATCGTGACAGAAGGCGTGATTCCGGCCACGCGGACGGCGCTGGACGAATGGGTAGAGAGGCTACCGGGGCCATGGCATGGCGCGATTGAAGCAACCATATTCAGCCACTGGATTTACGAGCACCTGAAGCCGCACGCCGCAAAGCTCGAGATGGGGCACGCGGCGCGCATGAAAGCGATCTGCGCGGGCAAGAAGAAAAGCGACAAGCTCGATGCGCGCACCATTGCGGACCTGCTGCGGTGTAATCTGTTTCCGGACTGTTTCGTGATTTCGCCGGAACTGGGAGCGTTGCGGCAGCAACTGCGGTTCCGGCGGCTGGTCGTAGAAGAAACCGTGATGTTCAAGAACAAGACGGCGGGGTTGTTGATGAGCGCCGGGGTGGAATACGAACGACGCCGTCTGCACGGGAAACGCTATTTCGAGAGTCTGCTGAAGGATAACGAGTGGATCGGGCAAGGAACTGCGGCCTCTGCTGGAATTCAATCGCGCCCAGATGACGACGCTGCAGGCGATGGACCGGCGGCTGAAAGGCATGCTGGCGCGTCATCCGGCGCTGGAATCGCGGGTGAAGGCTCTGTGCCAGATCGACGGAGTGGGCCTGGTGACGGCGTTGAGCTGGGCACTGGAAGCGGCCACGCCGGAACGTTTTCCTTCCATCAAACACGCTATGAGTTATTGCGGCCTGACGAGCGCCTTGCGTGAATCGGCCGGGCAGCAGAAGCGCGGACCACTGTCAAAGCAGCGCAACGCGCATCTGCAGAGCGCATTGATCGAAACCGCGAAACTGGCGCCGGCGGTCGACCGCGCCTTCTTCGCCGGCCAGCGCGAGGTTAAAGGCGTCCGCGAACATACGCAGGCGGCCTGAGCGTGCGTTTTTTCAGGCATGCAGATTTATCCAGGTGAGATAAAAGGTTTTCTTGCCGGTGAAGCGGAGGCGAGCTCTTGACCCTGGGCGAGGAAGCATGGTCACTTTATCCTGGATAAGTAGCCCATTCCTCTTTGCTTCTGGCCCACCAACTCGCTGAGGAATAACCGGCCAGACTCATCCGAGTGAGGCGATTCGGCGTTTGACTCGCACAATGGCGCAGCCGTTGTGGACAGGTTCCCTCCAGACCCCGCGGAGCCGCGACTCGGCAAACAGTCCGCTGTTATGCCGCCGTTTTCACTGTTTTGGGGCTGGAGGGTTTAGCTACGACTCAATCTTCCGTGACGTGTTCCCCGGGACACGATCCGGCAAATGAATGTCTGGTGACCGGCCTGTTCCGGATCCCCTTCGGCAAAGATCAAAAAAACTGTTCCGTGCCTGCGCCCAGTTGCTGATTATGGTCTTCCTCACGGAAGCCCCGGAATTTTGCGTCTTCGCTTGACAATTACCTACCATGAAAGTCGGGGCTCAGAAAGGTCGGCGGTGATTCCGGACGGGTTACTGAGCCGCGCGTTAGCAAGCGGTAATGAAACGCCGTTTTTTCAGCCCCTGCAAAGTCTCGATTGGTCACAATGCCCCGCCCGTCCGCGGGCAGGATTTCCCGTCCCACTTCTGACTGGACATTGCCACGCCGCGTCTTCATTCCGTCTGAACTGCCGCGCCTCAGAAACGAAGTAATGTTACAGAGCCGCGCGCGCCAGCAAGCGGGAGCATCAACGCTCCTTGCGGAACGCGATGTGCCCACTTGCCAATTTGACTTGAGGATAATCAGTGCCAGCCGTTCGCAGCTTCTCGCGGTCGGCCGCGTCGATTGATGGAGGAGAATACTCAGCCCAGAACTCGTAGATGCCCGGTACCCTGGTGTTGTAGTCGAGGCGCTTACTCGTGGCGCTCCAGCTGAGTTTTTGCCCCGGATGAAGAAGCGTCCACGTTTTTGCCCGCTCCAGTATTGGCGGATTCGCCATCGTGTCGCTGGCGCATCCGCGATCCGCATTAATTTCGGCGCCGCCGAACGCCGTAAAATCCAGCCGCAGCCAGAGCGCGCCATTGAAAGAATCCTCGCACTCGATCGCGGGCACGGGAACCCTTACATCGTGGTCGCTCGTGTTCAACAGCGAAAACGTAAAGCCCTGTGGCACGCCTTCGACGATCGAATCCGGACTCAGTTGTAATTCGAAGCTATCCGCACAACACAGTGCCGAAAGCGCCAGCAACAGAGCCTGCAGCCTCGCCCACATCACAGTAGCCTGAAATTCACCTCGATGGTCGCCCGCACACTCACCGGCAGCCCATTCCGCAGCCCCGGTTTGAACTTCCACTTCTCAACCGCCTCGATCGCCTTCTCATCCAACCCCATCCCGAGGCTTCTCGAAACATGGATATCGCGCGCGCGGCCTTCGGCGTCTACCACGATCGTAAGCAAAACCGCTCCGCTGAACTTCGCCTTCCGCGCCTCTTCGGAATACTCCGGATCGACTTTGAACAGCACAACCGGCGCGCTCACACCACCGCCGACCTTGTAAATTTCGCCGCCAATGCCACCGCCCTCACCGGAACCGAGGCCACCGCCCTTGCCCGCTCCAATACCGCCACCACTACCGCTGCCAATCCCCCCGCCGAACCCCGGGCCATTCGATCCATTCACCAGCCGGCCCAACAAATCCCCCAAAGGTGCAGCGCTGGGGACAACCGGCGCCTCGACCGACGGATCGATCGCGAGCTTCGGCCGCTCCGTCACAATCATCGGCGGCGAAATAAACTGCTTCGATGCCGGAGGCGCCCCCTTCGACGCCGGAAACGGCTGCCTTGCCCCACCGCCACCACCACCTTGCGCCTTCGCCGGTAGATACGGCTTCACCACGGGATCCACCAAACTCAGCCGATCCTGAATCGATTGCCGCACTTTCGTATTCGTCGCCCCTACCATCAGCAGCGTGAACACCGCCGCATGAATCGCCATCGACATGAATCGAGACTTCTGGTTCTTCTCATAGAGCCCCCAGATCTCCTTCACCGCCACCGGCCGCGAAGTCACGTCCAGGGGCGGCAGCTTTTCCGGCCGCACAATCTCGTACACGCTGCGATAGAGCGACAGATACCAGGGCACCTCTTCCGCGGACCATTCCGCGAAAACCTGCGGACGCCTCACGCTCGCCAGCGCCGCGGCCACGTCGACGGGCTCGTCTTCCATCGGCGACGCCAGCGCGGAAAGCCACGTGTTCACGCGCCTGTGAGTCGCCGCAATGCGATCGAAAACCGCGCGGCACTTCTCGCAAACTGCCACATGAAGTTCAACTGGCGCGCCGCTCGCATCGCCTACCCGATGGCTCTGTTCCAGATACGCCTGAAAATCGTCGATTCGCAAACAAGCAGTCATCTTTAAACCCCTCTCCCGTAAAGCTGCAGGTATTTCTTTTCGAACTGCGCTTTCGCGCGCGCCACCAGCATGTAGAGCGCGTCCGGATTCACCCCCAGCACGCCCGCCATCTCTTTACCCGAAAATCCGCTGCTTCCCATCAACAGCACTTGCCCGTGAACCGGCTTCAGCAGCGCGATCACCGCACGCACGCGTCCACGCTGCTCCTCGGCCAGAAGATCCTGAAGCGGCCCGTCTGGCTGCTCGTTCCGCAGAGCTTCCCGGCCCGCTCGCTCCTCGCGGAGCACTCGCCGCGAGTTCGCCCGCAGCGCGTCCAAACCCAGATTCAGGGCCGTCCTGTATACCCACCCCGCGGAGTTCTCCGGGGGCCGCTGTTTGTATAGTTTGCAGAAGGCTTCCGCGGCGAGTTCTTCCGATTGGCCTCGATCGCCGGTGAGGCGTATCAATGTCTTAACGAGTCGCGGATAGTGTTCGACGAAAAGTTGTTCGAAGCCGCGTTCAATGCTTGTATCCTGTGCCCCGAATGCCGCCCCGAAGCCCTGCAGAACTTCCTCGCTACCTTGTTGCACATTGATTAAACGTCGCGGAATGAAAAAAACCAACGGCGTGTCGACATATTTCTTTCGATTCGGACCCTCTGTCTTTCGACACAGACCTTTGAAACAAGTGCCGCTCGGTACTTTTACGTGGTCAGATTTTCCGCAACCTGTCGCTTGAGATGTGGTATTTATGGAATCGAAAGGAGTGTTCCACGTATGAACACGACAAACAGACAAACCCAGAAGAATCAACGACAGCAGACCCGGCAGGTACAGGGGTCGAAAAAGCAGACTCAGACTCGTAATCGGCCCCACGAGGAACCGAAGCACGAACAGGAGCTTCCCGAAACACGAATGTTCCGGTAAGTTTCACTGGCAACTCAATCCATCAGCTGCTAAGTTGATTGAAAAAGCTCCCTCCGCGGTGACGCGCAGGGAGCTTTTCATTTTTTCGAAGGGGTATTTACCGGCGTTGGCGGGGAGCCTCGTGGCCGTGGTAGTCGTGCATTGCCTGGCCGTGAAACTCATTGCGGTGTTCGGCACGAGGCTCGCCGCGCGCCGGATAACCGCCGTGATAACCGTGTCGGTAGTCGTAGTGATGATCAACATGCCCGTAAAAGTGCTCCGGACCATGGAACCAGGGACCCGCTCCAATGAATGCACCGTCTGTGAACCAGTCTGGCCCGTAATAGCCGTCCGGAGCGCAGTTATAAGGCGGAACTTCGTAATAGCCGTATGGACACGCCGGTGGCGCTCCGATGCCTACGCCGACCGAAACCTGGGCAGACGCGCTCGGCGCGACAGCGAGGAAAGCACTCGCGACGGCACTTAGAAAGAAGAGTTGCGTTGTCATTTATTAATCACCTCTCTGGCGCTTAGTGAAACGCCTGCCCTGGGTCAGGCAACTCGTCTTCCAATAATTGATAGTGCTGGAGATTATGAATCGGTTTGGCGCAGCGTCAGCGCAATGCGATCTGCTCACCCTCAGGTTGCGGCCCATCACTCGATGCTCGGCCAAACCCCATTCATGAAGCCGTCCCAACGGATCGCGTA
This sequence comes from Terriglobia bacterium, assembly GCA_963809655.1. GTDB lineage: Bacteria > Acidobacteriota > Terriglobia > Bryobacterales > Bryobacteraceae > BOG-234. The sequence goes on from CAWEKQ010000037.1 coordinate 329,776, forward strand.
AAGCCCTTCCAGCGTGAGCTTCGTAAACGTGAGTGGCATGGAAATACGCTGGTGATTGAAGACTCCTTCGGAAGTTCCCGTTAAGACGGGTTCGTCAGTATCCAGCCGCCATATCTAAATACACCAAGGGTGGCGAGAGCCTCACGCGCGGCCGGATCGCTTGCGGCTTTTGGGGTTGTTTCATGAAACACTCCGGTCGCTATTGATTGCCCTGATTATTCATCCGGCAATGTCGCGGTCAAGCGGGCATCGACCCTCAGCGCAGAGGATTCCTTGGATCAATATTGGTAAGGGGGATCAGTCTGTGGCACCACGCCAGGCCCGGGCTCGTCCGGGTTCGGTCCCGGGACGGGTGGATATGACGGATCCGGATTGGGATCCGCAGGAGGTAGTTTAGGTCCGGATCTTTCAAATACACCGGGTAACCCCGAATTACTTGCCGACCATTTTCTCGAGTTGGCCCAATTTCTTCTGAACTATGCCCGCCACTTTTTCGATTCTGCCTTCGGCCTCAAGATCAGGATCGTGGGTCAGCTTCCCCTCGGCTTCTTTGGCCGTTCCTTTTGCGTCGTGAAGGTCGCCCTCGATCTGCTGCCGTGTGCTGTTTGTCATCTTTCCCTCGAAACGCTTTCTATCAATGCGTCCGAGATCAACAAGCACGTCATGGTCCAAACGCAAAGGGTCCGAAGCCGCTTCCGGGAGTCAGCATCAGGCGAACACTGTCAATCTATTTGCTGAGGCTCTGAAAATCCGTACGGGTAATCTTCAACTGCCTGAAGATCTTATTGTAGAGTGGCGGCCCGATTTCCCGAGCGCCATGAATCGGGATCGTCACTGCTCGGCCGTCGGCATGAGTCCAGCGTTCGTGGCTTCCCGTTTGCCGTCGTCGCTCGAATCCGAGTTGCACAGCCGCGCGACGGAATTCTTCCGCGCGAGCGCTAGGCATTAACGATTTCGGTGGTATCGACGGGCATCGCCAGACCCTTATCGCAGTACTCGGCTGCAATCATGCCGAACACCTGTTCCAGTTCGGCCAAAGCTTCTTGTCTGGTCGGCATCAACGCGTAGCAGCCATCGATTGCAGGGACCTCCGCTACCCAGCCCTCCGGCTGATTGCGATAGAGGATCACTTTGTAGTCGTTCAAATCCATCGGATGCTTTAATTATGGCGCGTCCGGGCTCCCTCGCATCAATCGTGATTCGCGCTGATCTCTTTCACCAGACTGGCCACAAACCCCTTGGCATCTCCGAACAACATGAGCGTCTTATCCATGTAATAAAGCTCGTTGTCGATACCCGCAAACCCGGCCGCCATGCCGCGCTTGATGATCATCACCGTGCGCGCCTTGTACGCATCCAGAATCGGCATCCCCGCAATCGGGCTGCCCGGATCGTTCTGCGCCGCGGGATTCACAATATCGTTCGCGCCCACAATCAGCGCCACGTCCGTCATCCCCATATCGCTGTTGATGTCTTCCATCTCGATCAGCTTGTCGTACGGCACATCGGCCTCGGCGAGCAGCACGTTCATGTGACCCGGCATGCGCCCTGCCACCGGATGAATCGCGAACCGCACCTCGACCCCGCGCTTCGTCAGCAGATCGTGCAACTCGCGGATCTTGTGCTGCGCCTGCGCCACCGCCATCCCATATCCGGGAATGACCACGACAGTCCGCGCATCGCCCAGAATCCCGGCCGCTTCTTCCGGACTCGCCGACCGCACCGGCCGCGCTTCCTTCCCCGCCGCGCTCGTCTGCAACTGCCCGAATCCGCCAAACAGCACGTTCGTGAACGACCGGTTCATCGCCCGGCACATGATGATCGAGAGAATGAAGCCCGACGACCCGTCGAGCGCGCCCGCAATAATCAGCAGCTTGTTATCCAGCGCAAATCCCATCGCGCACGCCGACAAGCCCGCGTAGGAATTCAGCAGCGCAATCACGGTCGGCATATCCGCGCCGCCGATCGGGATGATCATCAGCACACCGAAGATCAGCGCCAGCAGCACGAAGATCGGGAAGAGAAACGTATTCTCGGGATGCACCACGAGAACGCCGCCCAGCACCGCGGCCGCTCCCAGAATTCCCAGATTGAAGATGTTCTGCCCCTTGAACGTGATCGGCCGCGAGGGCAACATCTCATGCAGCTTGCCGAACGCCATCAGGCTGGCCGTGGTGGTCAAAAAGCCCAGCAGCATTTCGAGCGCGAGCGCGCCCATCGTGAACCCGCTCGGCTTCAGCTTCAAATACTCCGCCGTGCCGATCAGCGCCGATGCAAACGCGCCGCACGCCTGCGAAATCGCCGTCCGCTGCGGCACATGCGTCATCGGCATGAGCATCGCGAGCGGCACGCCGATCGCGGAGCCGATGATCAGCCCCGCCGCGATCCACGTGTAATCCACCACCTCGTGGCGCAACAGCGTTGCCGACCACCGCCAGCAGCATTCCCGCTTCGCCCGTAAACACGCCGCGCCGCGATGTTGCCGGCGTCGACATCCACTTCAGAGCAAGAATGAAACACGCGGCCGCAACGATGTAAAGAACCTGCCAGACGCTCAGATTCATTTCTTCGCCGGCTCCCGCTTCTTGAACATCTTGAGCATGCGGTCGGTGATCAGATATCCGCTTACCAGGTTGGTAGTCGCGGAAACCACCGCCACAAAACCCAGGACTCTCGACAGCGTGGAAGCATCTTTTTCGCCGGCGATCAGAATCGCGCCCACCACCGAGATCGATGCGATCGCATTCGTCAGCGACATCAGCGGCGTGTGCAGCAGCGGCGAAACCTTCCGGATCAGCTCAAAGCCCAGAAACGCCGCGAGCATGAAGACGTAAAATCCAAATTCGTAGTTCAAGCGGTCACCACTCCCTGCCCCAGTAATTCACTCACTCTCGGATTCACCACTTTGCCCTCATGCGTCACCAGCGTCTCGCGGATCACTTCGTCGTTCAGGTCGATCTTCAGCGCGCCTTCTTTGTTCAGCATCAGCTTCAGAAGGTTGACCACATTCGTCGCATACATCTGGCTCGAATGATAGGGCGCGCGCGAAGGCATGTTCACCGGACCCACAATGCTGATCCCGTTATGCATCACCGTCTCGCCCGCCCGCGTGAGTTCGCAATTGCCGCCCCGCTCGGCCGCGATATCGACGATCACGGAACCCGGCGCCATCATCTCCGCCATTTCCCGTCGTAATAAGGATCGGCGCCTTTCGGCCCGGCACCGCGGCGGTCGTGATCACCACGTCCTGCTCTTTCAGCACCGCGCCCAGCAAAGCCCTCTGGCGTTTATAGAAGTCCTCGTCCATCGCCTTCGCATAACCGCCCTGCCCTTCGGCGGATTCGATATCGAGCACGACGAACTTCGCTCCCAGGCTTTCGATCTGTTCCTTCACTGCCGACCGGACGTCATACGCCGATACCACCGCGCCCAAGCCGCCGCGCCGTCGCGATCGCCTGCAACCCCGCCACGCCAGCGCCCAGCACCAGCACCTTTGCCGGCGTGATCGTGCCCGCCGCGGTCATCATCATGGGGAACAACTTCGGAAGCGTGGCAGCGCCGATCAGCACCGCTTCGTAACCCGCAATGCTGGCCATCGACGACAGCGCGTCCATCGCCTGCGCGCGCGTGATGCGAGGCACCAACTCCATCGCAAAGAACGAAACCCCGCGCTCGGCAAGCTCAGCGCACTCGCGGAACGCCGTCAGCGGCTCGCCGAACCCGATGAGCATCTGCCCGGCGCGGAACGATTGCAGATCGTTTCGCCCCGCCTCGGGATTCGCGCCCGGAGCGCGCGCCTGCACGATAATCCCGGCATCCCGGAACACTTCCTCTCGCGAAACAAGCTTCACTCCCCGCCGCGAATACTCTTCGTCAGGGAATCCGGCCGGAAGTCCCGCCGACGATTCGACGATCACTTCCAGCTTCAGCTTGATCAACGCTTCGCACGCTCGCGGCGTCAGCGCCACGCGGCGCTCGCCCCCGAACGTCTCGCGCGGAACACCGATTATGAGCGCGATGAGACACCTCCATGAAACCGTTCATCATATCAATCGACTATCAACCGCTCGGCGGATGCCGCGTCGGCGTTCTAGTATGGGCATCGACGCCGAAAGGGGCCTGCAGCTCTCGGCGCAGCAGCACTGATTGCCCTCGCGACCGTTCTTGTACCCGTCGAAGTGGCATTCATCAACTTCGATTCCCCAATGGGAAGGACCCCGGCAGATATCGTGCTCTCGTCCTTGCCATTGCTCCAGCGGGCGAATATCGTCATGAAGTCATCTTCGCTTGCCAGGTCACAAAAAGCCCTGTGACAGAATATGAACGAGTACCATTCCACGCCGAACAGAGGTCCATGCAACCGACCGATACCTCCAACCCGGACTACTATCACAAAGTCGTCGATTGCCAGTGGGCGTGTCCCGCGCATACCAATGTTCCCGAATACATCCGACTGATCGCGCAAGGCAGATACACCGATGCCTACATGCTCAACCGGGAATCGAACGTGTTCCCCGGCATCCTCGGACGCACCTGCGACCGTCCCTGCGAACCTGCCTGCCGCCGCGGCCGGCTGCCCGAAGAAGGTGGATCCAAGCCGGTCGCGATCTGCCGCCTGAAGCGCGTTGCGGCCGACCAGCGCGGCGATATCGAAGCTCTCCTTCCGCCGATCCCGGTCACGAAGAACGGCAAGCGCGTGGCCTGCATCGGCGCGGGTCCGGCTTCGCTCACCGTTGCCAACGACCTGATGCCGCTCGGCTACGAAGTCACGATCTTCGAGAAGCTCGACAAGCCCGGCGGTCTGATGCGCACCAACATTCCGTCGTTCCGCCTGCCCGAGAGCGTGCTCGACGACGAGATCGACGCCATCCTCAACATGGGCGTCGACATTCGCTACAACTCGCCCGTCGAGAGCATGACGTCGCTGCTCGCGCAGAACTTCGACGCGGTCTTCGTCGGCAGCGGCGCGCCGCGCGGCAAGGATCTCGAGATCCCCGGCCGCCACGAAACCGATCGCATTCACATCGGCATCGACTGGCTGGAGTCGGTCGCGTTCGGCCATATCGATTCGATCGGCGAGAGCGTCCTGATCATCGGCGTCGGCAACACCGCGATGGATTGCTGCCGCTCCTCGCGCCGGCTCGGCGGCAAGGACATCAAGGTGATGGCGCGCCGTCCTCGCGGCTTCTTCAAAGCTTCGCCCTGGGAACTCGACGACGCCGAGGAAGAAGGCGTCGAGATCGTCATCAATCACGCGCCGAAGCGCTTCGTGATCGAGAACGGCGAGCTCACCGGCATGGAGTTCGAGCGCCTCGAATGGGACGCCGCCGCGGCCAAATCGAGAGTCATCGACACCGTGGTTATCCCCTGCGACGACGTGATTCTCGCCATCGGACAGGACAACGCTTTCCCGTGGATCGAGCGCGATCTCGGCATCGAGTTCGACAAATGGGACATGCCCGCGGTGAACAAGATGACGTTTGAATCCAGCCGTCCCGGCGTCTTCTTCGGCGGCGACGCGGCCTGGGGACCGAAGAACATCATCTGGGCCGTGGAGCACGGGCACCAGGCGGCGATCTCGATTCACAACCATTGCCAGGGCATCCCGGTCACCGAGCGCCCCCGCTACGCGATGAACCTCATCAGCCAGAAGATGGGGCTCAGCGAGTGGAGCTATCACAACGACTACAATCCGGCGTCGCGCCAGAAGATGAAGCACGTCGATCTGGTGCATCGCTTCGAGCAGTTGAACATCGAAGTCGAGCTCGGCTTCAGCGCCGAGCAGACCGCGCGCGAAGTGCAGCGCTGCCTGAACTGCGACATCGAGACTTCGTTCACGGCCGCGAAGTGCATCGAGTGCGACGCCTGCATCGATATCTGCCCGCTGTCGTGCCTCACGATCACGGCGATGGTCGGAGGAGGCTCTTCGTCAGCGCCTCTCCGCACCGGCCGTCAATCCGGACCAGGCGCTCTACGCCTCGAAGCCGCTGCCGCAGACCGGACGCCTGATGGTGAAGGACGAAGATCTCTGCGTCCACTGCGGCCTGTGCGCCGAGCGCTGCCCCACCGCGGCCTGGGACATGCAGAAGTTCGAATTACTGATCGCATACGCAGGCGAGGTGGCCCCGGTGGAAGCATGCTCAGCGGCATAAACGATTTCGCGATCAAGCTGGCGAACGTAAACGGCACCGGATCCGCCAGCGCCAACAGCCTGCTCATGCAGGCGATCTTCCGCATGGGCATTCCGGTCTCCGGCAAGAATCTCTTCCCGTCGAACATTCAGGGCCTGCCCACGTGGTACGAGATCCGCGTCAATAAGGACGGCTACACGGCGCGCGCGCTCGATTACGATCTGATGGTCGCGATGAACTCGCAGACCTACGCGCAGGATGTTCGCGAGGTGCGGTCGGGCGGCTACCTGCTTTACGATTCCTCGTGGCCGCTCGACGCCGCGCTGATTCGCGACGACGTGACCTACCTCGGCGTGCCGCTCGCCGAGATGTGCAACGAGAACTTCCGCGAATCGCGCGAGCGCATTCTGATGAAGAACATCGCTACGGCGGGCGTGCTGATCGCGCTGCTCGAACATCGACATGGCGGTTATTGAGCAACTGCTCGACGAGAAGTTCGGCCGCAAGAAGGGCCTGCGCGAATCGAACAAGAAGGCATTGCAGCTCGGCTACGATTACGTTCGCGAGCACCACCCGTGCCCGCTTCCCTTCCATCTGCAGAAGATGGACGCGAACAGCGACAAGATCCTGATCGACGGCAACACCGCGACGGCGCTGGGCTGCGTTTACGCCGGCGCGACGGTCGCGGCGTGGTATCCCATCACGCCGTCGACCTCCGCGATGGATGCGTTCAAGGTCTTCTGCGAGCACTACCGCAAAGACCCGAGACGGGCGAGAACAACTACATGATCCTGCAGGCCGAGGATGAACTGGCCGCCATCGGCATGGTGATCGGCGCGTCGTGGAACGGCGCGCGCGCGTTTCACGTCGACCGCCGGCCCCGGCATTTCGCTGATGAACGAACTGCTCGGGCTCGCCTATTACGCCGAGATTCCGGCCGTGGTCATCGACGTTCAGCGCGTCGGCCCGTCCACCGGCATGCCCACGCGCACGCAGCAGGGCGATATTCTGGAGTGCGCCTACGCGTCGCACGGCGACACGAAACACATTCTGCTGTTTCCCGTCGAATCCGGCCGAGTGCTTCGACTTCGCGGTGAAGAGCTTCGATCTGGCGGAGCGGTTTCAGACGCCTGTGTTCATGCTGTCCGATCTCGATATCGGCATGAACGATTGGGTGATGCCGAAGCTCACATGGGACGACGGTTACCGTCCCGATCGCGGCCGCGTGCTGAACGCCGAAGAACTCGAGATCAGTCAAGAAATTCCACCGCTACATGCCGGAAAACGGCAGCGCGGTCGCGCCGCGCACCCTGCCCGGCGTCTCCGCAAGGGCGCATTCTTCACGCGCGGCTCCGGCCACAACAAGTTCGGCGGCTACACCGAAATTCCCGACGAATATCAGGAAGTGATGGACCGCCTGCTGCGCAAGCACAAAGAAGCGGCCGGCTTCGTTCCCGCGCCGATCATCGAAAAACGCCAGGGCGCGCGCGTCGGCATCATCACGCTCGGCGGCTGCGACCCCGCGGTGCGCGAAGCGATCGACATCCTCGCGGCGGACAGGGCAGCCGATGGATTACATGCGCATCCTCGCGATTCCCGTTCGACGAGCCGGTCGAGGCGTTCATCGCCGAGCATGATTTCTGCTACGTCGTCGAACAGAATCGCGACGCGCAGCTTCGTTCGCTGCTGATTCTCGAAACGTCAGCGCCGAAAGACAAGCTCCGATCGATCCTGGTCTACGGCGGCTTCCCGCTGAGCGCCCGCCACGTCCTGGATGCGATGAGTTCCGTGCAGCGTGTGGAGGAACCAGATGCCATCCATCGCTAAACCGCGCGTCACACATCCCAGCCTCACGCGCAACGAACTCGGCCTCACCATTCGCGACTACGAAGGCACCATGTCCACGCTGTGCGCCGGCTGCGGACACGATTCCATCACCGCCGCCATCGTGCGCGCGCTTTGGGAGCTTTCGACGCCGCCGCACAGCATCGCGAAGCTGAGCGGCATCGGCTGCTCTTCGAAGACGCCGACCTATTTCGTCAGCGGCGCGCACGGTTTCAACTCCGCGCACGGCCGCATGCCGCCGATCGCGACCGGCGCCAACGCCGCCAATCGCGAGCTGACTCTACATCGGCATCTCCGGCGACGGCGATTCGCTTTCCATCGGCCTCGGCCACCTGTGCCACGCCATCCGCCGCAACGTGAACATGCTTTACGTCATCGAGAACAACGGCGTCTACGGCTTGACCAAGGGCCAGTTCTCCGCTTCGTCCGACGTCGGCTCGAAGAGCAAGAGCGGCGAGGCCAACCGCATGGCTCCCATCGATCCCGTGCTGCTCGGGCTCAGCCTCGGCGCTACTTTCGTGGCCCGCAGTTTCTCCGGCGACAAGGAACAGCTGGTGCCGATCCTGAAGGCCGGTCTCGCGCATCGCGGCTTCGCGCTGGTCGACGTGATTTCGCCCTGCGTGACGTTCAACGATCACGACGGTTCGACCAAGAGCTACCTGCATACGCGCCAGCACCTCCTGGCTGCTACGGAGACGGATTTCGTTCCTCACGCGAGTGAGATCGTGGCGGAGATCGCGCCTACCGGCGGCACGAACATCACGATGCACGATGGCAGCGTTCTGCGCTTCACGCGCGTGCCGGCGGACTACGACGTCACCGACCGGCAGAAGGCTTTCAGTTACCTGAAGAGCCATCCGAATGATGTTGTCACCGGAATTCTGTTTGCCGATGAGAGCGTCCCCGATATGCACGAAACCAATCACACGCCGCAGAATGCTTTGGTGGGTCTGCCGTACGAGAAGCTCTGCCCTGGCTCGGCGGCGCTGGAGCAATTGCAGCAGGAGTTCCGGTAGGCGCAGTTATCCTGTACCGATGGTTAATCGGTTATTCGATTTTCAAAGATCCAGCTTCCTTTTTTCGTTCAGTGCTCGTTAGTTCAATCTGCCGCACAACCCTTTCGAGCTGTGCGGCAGACTCGCGAACATGGGGCGCCCCACCATCTGATTCGCTCAGACCAGCGCCGGTTTGGTCTCTCCGCCGGAACGGGGGCCGCAGTCAATGTCGGGATCGCCTACCGCCTATTCTTTGACGTTGTCCCGCTCAGAGCCTCGAGGACTGAAGGGCTTAGTGGCCAGTACACGATAGGTGCGACTGACTCTTACGATCGGAAAATAGCATGCGACATTCTCAGGAGCTCTCAGGGGTTTCGGAAATGGCCTGTAAACCACTGATGGGGAATTAAGGGATTGTCAGGAAATAAGTAGAACAAGTTAAGATGGTTTTGTTTTATACTTGTGGATAGTGAGTTACGAGAGCGTTGGGCTGCGATTTCGTTCTTTGTCTTCCTTCCTGGACGAGCGGATGCGGCGTCTGGTGGCGGCGGCGGAGAGCGCGTCTATTGGATATGGAGGCGTTTCGCTGGTTGCGCGGGCGACAGGCGTTTCGCGTCGTGCGATTACCGAAGGAATGAAGGAACTGAGTCAGCAGAAGGTATCGGGTGAGCCTGTCCTTTCGCAGTCGCGGATTCGGCGGAAAGGTGCAGGACGAAAACGAACCGTCGACAAGGATCCCGGCCTGCGTGCGGACCTGGACCGACTGGTGGATCCTGCGACTCGCGGAGATCCGGAATCGCCGCTTCGATGGACATGCAAGAGCGTACGGGTGCTGGCCGAGGAACTCCGGCGCGAGGGTCACGCAGTCAGTCATCAAACCGTGGCCGAGTTGCTACACGAGATGGATTACAGTTTGCAGGCCAACCAGAAAAAGCTGGAAGGGAGTCAGCATGCGGACCGGAATCGGCAGTTTGAATACATCAACCGCAAGGCACAGCGTTATTTGAAACAAGGCGAGCCGGTGATCTCCGTAGATACAAAAAAGAAGGAACTGGTGGGCGATTTCAGGAATCCGGGACGCGAATGGCCTCGGGGGACACCTGAAAAGCGGCCAATGAGGGACACCTCAAAACCGGCCAACGGAAGCAGGCAAGACAAGGTAGTTATAACCCAGGGCTACACTTCGCGGCAACGAAAAAGTTCGCAAGGCTCCGCAATGATCGGTTATTCTGACAGCACCTGGGCGGAGGATATGGCTCCGCAGGGATGCGACCAGAGCGCCGACCCAGCGGCCGGAAATGCGTGGGCGGCGCGAGCCGCCTTCGCGGCATTTCTGGCGGGAAAGCGTTAAATCCCGGGAGCGCGAGGGCAGAGCCCTCGCAGCCTTCAAACTTCCAGCGATGCTTCAGTCAGCGGCTGTCATTTTCGTGCGCCAGCTCTTAGGACCGCACTTGAGCACGTGCCCATGATGCAGTAGGCGGTCGAGCATGGCGCCGACCGCCGCAACGTCGGCGAGCAGTTTGCCCCAGTCATCCACGGGGCGATTGGAAGTCAGCAGCGTGCTGGCACGTTCGTAGCGTCGCATCACGATCTCCAGCAGATCCTCGGCAGCCGTCTGCGGTAACTTACGCATGCCGAAGTCATCGATGATCAGCAGCGCCACGCTGGAGATCGATTCCATGTACTGCTTGCGCTTGCCATCCAGAGTCGCTTCGCAGACTTCCTCCAGCAGGATATGCGTCTGGCGATAGAGCACCTTGTGGCCCTGCAGAATCGCGGCCTGTCCGATGGCTTGCGCCAGATGGCTTTTGCCTGTGCCGCCAGGCCCAAGAAACAACGCGTCTTCGCGGCGGTCGATGAACGCTCCGGTTGCCAGATCAAACACGATACTGCGATTCAGTTTCGGATTGAAAGTGAAGTCGAAGTTGTCCAGGGTCTTGTTGGGATCGCGGAAGGCGGCGAGTTTGCGCCGCCGCTCCAGGAGCCGGTCCGAGCGCCGCGTCAACTCGTCAGAGACCAGCGTGGCTAGCAGATCGATCGGTGCCATGGGTTCGGCTTGCGCTTGCCGCAGCCGCGTCTCCAGCACTGCGGCCATGCCACCGAGACGGAGTTGGCGCAGGCTGCGTTGTAGTTCGTTGAGGTTCATTCTTCGTTCTCCTGGGTCTTGCTGTCAATGAGGTCGCGATACAGAGTCAGTTGCCGGATGATGGGATCTACCTGGCGAAGCGTCAGAGCGGGCCGGCGTTCCAGCCAGCGGCGAGCGAAGCCATAGGGGTTGGCAGGCAGCCCGCCTTCCAGCGCAGCGGCGCAGGCATCATCGGTGAGTGCGGCGCCATGCTTGCGCGCCAAGCCGGTCAAGCCCATGATGCGGCGGATGGATTCGGGCCCATCGCGTCGATACGTCTGCTCGGCGACCGCACCCATATGCGGCCCGATCTTGCCGCAACGCGCCAACAGTTGGGCGGTGGGGCGTGGCGTCTGCGCAGGCTTGTCTTCCTCGGGGATGCGATGCTTGCCACGCTCCTGACTGCGGTGCTCGCGCAGCAGTTGCCCCGTGCGCGGATCCAGCACCCGCACTACATGACCGTCCCACTGCACCTTCACGCTGCGGCCGATCCAGCCTGGCGGCGCACTGTAGTAAGCGGCATCGACTTCGACGCAGCCATCCAGGTTCACGCGACGGTCGCCAAACTGATACAGGCGAAACGGTTCCAGCGGCAGTGGCAGCAGCGATGGCTTCTCTTCGCCGAACATGGCTGCTACCTGGCGCTTGGTGGTGCCATGGATGCGCGTGTCGGCCCACTTGGTTTCCCAGTGATCCAGGTAAGTCTGCGCCTCTTCCAGGCTCTCAAAGCGCAAGCCCTTCAAGGGTGTGTTCTTGGCGTGCCCCACGCCGCGCTCGACTTTCCCTTTGCGATCCGGATCGGCGACGCGGCAAGGCAGCGCGATGGCGCCATAGTGAGCCAGCATGTCGCGATACAACGGATTTACGGCGGGATCGTAGATGTCTGGCTTGAGTACGCCTTCGCTGAGGTTATCCAGCACGACCGTGCGGCAGGCGCCACCCAGCCGGCGGAACGCTTGCTCGTGTAGTTCGGCCCATGTGCGCGTGCTGGACTGGAAGGTGAGCAGGCGAACGGCCTTGCGGCTGTAGCCCAGCGTGAGCACGAACAAGCGGGTACGCCGGTAACTGCCAGAGTGCGGATCGCGCACCATCGGCCCGCTGCCGTAGTCGACCTGCACTTCCTCGCCGGGTGGCGTGACGATGACCGAACATGCCGACTTTGCTGCCTGCCCGCGCAATCGGCCAACAAAGCGCTTGACGCTGGCATAGCGCCCCGTGAAGCCATGGCTGTCCACCAGGTCCTGGTAGATCGCCTTGGCGTTCCGCCCCTTGCTCAGCGACAGTTCGATGAAGTCGAAGTAGGGCTCGCAGGCACTCCCCGTGGGACTGCGTCCGGGCAGCGGGATCGGCGCCGAGTCGGGGGACACCGTTGGCCGGTTTTGGCCCGGCTCGGCCACCGCGAGGCCGGTGGACACCTCATTGGCCGGTTTTGCCGGTGACCGCCGGCCCCAACCGCCCGGAGCCCGGATGGCGACTCCGGCCGCTTTGAGGTAAGCTCCTGCCGTTTCCCGGCGAATGCCTGTTTCCTGCTGGATGCGCCGCAGCGGCCACCCCAGCCGCCCCAGCGCGATGACTTGTTGTCGCTTTTCTTCGCTCAAGACATTGCTCACGTCGACGGAGGGTAATCCCTCCTTCGTTCTCAATGTCTTGCCGATTTCTATTGGCCGGTTTTCAGCTGTCCCTCATTGGCCGGTTTTGGGTGTCCCCCGAGGCGAATGGCAGCCGCAGGGCCAGCCCGAGCAGGTCCGGGTTCATGACTTCGAAATCCGTCGGCCGGAGAACGGTAAGGTGGCTCCCTATGGGGTCTATGACCTGGGCCGGAACACGGGGTGGGTCAGTGTGGGTGTGGATCACGACACAGCGGAGTTTGCCGTAGAGAGCATACGCCGGTGGTGGCGCTGGATGGGCAGCCGCAGTTATCCGAAAGCGACCCGTCTGTTGATCACGGCTGACTCGGGCGGCAGCAATGGCGCCCGAGTGCGGCTATGGAAATGGGAACTGCAACAACTCGCCGATGAAATCGGACTGGAAATCTCGGTCAGTCACTTCCCGCCGGGCACCAGCAAGTGGAACAAAATAGAACACCGTCTCTTCTCTTTCATCAGCCAGAACTGGCGTGGCAAGCCACTCGTCAGCCATCAGGTCATCATCGACCTCATCGCCGCAACCACAACAACGACCGGCCTGACTGTAAAAAGCAAGATCGACACCAATATCTATGAGAAGGGGCTCAGGATCTCCGACCAGCAGATGACGGAACTCCAGCTCCGGAGAGAAAAGTTTCACGGCGACTGGAACTATAGGCTGTTACCCAGATGTTGATCCACTAATTTATTGACAGTTCCTAACTTAAGATTATTTTCTGGTTTTGTGACCGCTTCTTACCGCTCCTTTACTGTTTGAATGCGTAGGTAGAGGGAGTTCGGGATTCTCCACAATCGAGGGAGGAGCCCGAAGGTTCCTCAAACCCGATTGTGGAGAAACTACCTATGCGAGTTTATTTTGTCGGACTGGACGTACATAAGCAACTGATCGCCTTCTGCGTTAAGACAGCAGAGGGTGCAATCGTGAAGGAGGGCAGCATTCCGGCCACGCGAACGGCGCTGAACGAATGGGTAAAGACGCTGCCGGGGCCATGGCATGGCGCGATGGAAGCGACCATATTCAGCCACTGGATTTACGAGCATCTGAAGCCGCATGCCGCAAAGCTCGAGATGGGGCACGCGGCGCGCATGAAAGCAATCTGCGCGGGGAAGAAAAAGAGCGACAAGATCGATGCGCGCACCATTGCGGACCTGCTGCGGTGCAACCTGTTTCCGTCCTGTTTCGTAATTTCGCCGGAATTGGGCGCGTTACGGCAGCAGTTGCGATTCCGGCGCCTGCTGGTGGAAGAAACCGTGATGTTCAAGAACAAGACGGCGGGATTGCTGATGGGGGCCGGGGTGGAATACGAACGACGCCGTCTGCACGGCAAACGCTATTTCGAGAGCCTGGTGAAGGACAACGAGTGGATCGGCCAGGAACTGCGGCCACTGCTGGAGTTCAATCGCGCCCAGATGACGACCCTGCAGGCCATGGACCGGCGGCTGAAGGGTATGCTGGCGCGTCATCCTGCCCTGGAGGAGCGAGTGAAAGCGTTATGCCGGATTGACGGAGTGGGGACAGTGACGGCGTTGGGCTGGGCACTGGAAGCAGCCACGCCGGAGCGTTTTCCTTCGATCAAACATGCCATGAGTTATTGCGGGCTGACCAGCGCGCTGCGCGAATCGGCCGGCCAGCAGAAACGCGGGCCGCTTTCCAAACAACGCAACGCGTATCTGCAGAGCGCGCTGATCGAAACTGCGAAACTGGCGCCGATGTACAACGAGAAGCTGAAAGAAGTGCATCGTAAAGCGATTGCAAAAGGCGGACATCGCAATCGGGCGACGCTGGCGGTGGCGCGCAAACTGGTGGCTTATCTGATGGCGGCCGACCGGGCTTTCTTCGCCGGCCAGCGTGAAGCCGCCGGCGAACATATAGAGGCGGCCTGAGCGTGCGTTTTTTCAGGCATGCAGATCTATCCGAGTGAATCAGTTCTCTTGCCGGTGAAGCGGAGGCGAGCACTGGTGGCGACCAACTCGCTGAGGAATAGCCGGCCAGACTCATCCGGGTGAAGCGCTTCGGCGTTTGACTCGCACAATGGCGCAGCCGTTGTGAACAGGTTCCCTCCAGACCCCGCGGAGCCGCGACTCGGCAAACAGTCCGCTGTTATGCCGCGGTTTTCACTGTTTTGGGGCTGGAGGGTTTAGCTACGACTCAATCTTCCGTGACGTTGTTCCCCCCGGGACACGATCCGGCAAATGAATGTCTGGTGACCGGCCTGTTCCGGATCCCTTCGGCAAAGATCAAAAACACTGTTCGGTGCTGCGACCACTAACCTGTTCTGGTCTTCCTCACGGAAGCCCCGGGAATTTTGCGTCTTCGCTTGACATTTACCTACCATGAATGTCGCGGCTCTGAAAGATGAGTGGTCTATTCGCCTGTACACCCGAACGTGACTGGGCTCGGTTTGAGACCGGCTAGCAGGCGCCAGGTGCGGAGGAAGCGTTTGAAAGCCCGAACTGCTGCAAGGCGCTCTTACATCTGATTCGCTGGACTCAGCGGCATCAGTTCAGCGCCGTCATCCGGGAAGCCCAATCAGATAATGCAGGTGGTTCCTCACGTTCTCGCAATCATCGTTCTGGCTGCGCTGGCGGGACTCTTGCCAGCCATACATCGCGTCCATCCGGCCCAGCCGCCCTGGGGCCCGTCCTCAGGATGGCCACTCGTCCTTCCGCGGCGACCGCCTCGACGCCGAAGCCTATACCGTGGGCGACATCCTCGATATGCTCAACGGCTGGCAACTCCACCGCGTCACTGGCGGCCCCGACTGGATGACCACCGACCGCTTCGACATCCACGCCAAAGCCGGCGCTCCGATCCCGCCCGAAGATCAGCGGGACGCTATCATGGCGCTGCTTGCCGAACGCTTCCGCCTCGCCGTCCACCGCGAAACCCGCGACATTGCCCCGATCGTGCTACTTGCGCCGACGAGACCCGCCGGTCTCAAGCCCGCTGTCGCGGGAGAACCCTACTCGATGCGATTCAACGATCGCCACGATCCGATGTTCTCCGGGGAGCCCATGTTCGCTTTCACCAACTATCTGTCTAATATGTGGCATTCGCCTGTTGTCGACCAGACGGGGCTCGAAGGAACCTTCGATTTCTCTCTCAAGCCCTCGGCGGTCGAAACCCAGCCTGGCGAAACCTGGGGCGATCGCGTCCGCGAAGCAGTGATCGCGGCGGGATCGTTGACCGCTGCGAGCGGCCGAGCGAGAACTGAAAACGGAATCGGGGCGGCACCATCCTGCTATGCCCGAAACTCCTGAGAGGGTCGAGCCGAAAGCGGTAGCGTAAAAGATAGATATAATACCTTCTAAAGATACATATCGCATACTTCCTCAATCACAGTAAATTAATGAATGGTACTCGCATCGTTCGTGCCCCCACCCATGTCGGTGAATTGGACGCGCGGCGCTTTTGGTTCATACGAATTAGTATGTCCACCCGCACCACATAACCACATGACCTTCAGGCACCCGTATTCCGCTCATTCTATAAGAGTAATTATCTCGCCCGGCGATATCAATGCGATCGCCGAATGCGTATGATCCCCGCCGAAACCCAGGACAATTTCGTCAGCCGAGCTTCTACAAAGACCAAGGTCGTGGTCGCGACTACGGTCATGCTGTCGTTCATTTCCTTCTGGAGAGCGGCGGCGATCGTTCTGAGCGATCTGGCGTCTTCCGCCTATTATGCGGGCGGCATCGCCGAGACGCAGATCGGGAAATCGGCGCCGTGGTTCATCCTCGCCGTCATGCTGTTCTCCTACGCGGTGCGGGCCATCTACGTCGAAAGCTGCAGCATGTTCGTGCGCGGCGGCGTTTACAAAGTCGTGCACGAGGCCATGGGCGGAACGCTCGCCAAGATTTCGGTTTCGGCGCTGATGTTCGATTACATCCTCACCGGACCGATCAGCGGCGTCAGCGCGGGCCTTTATCTGGCCGGCATCCTGAACGAGATGGGCGAGCGCTTCCACATTGCATCGCTGCATTTTTACCCGCCCTGGTTCGCGGCTGCGTTTGCGGTGCTCGCCACTCTGTACTTCTGGCGCAAGAACATCCTGGGCATGCACGAATCGAGCGAGAAGGCTCTGCGCATCATGCAGATCACAACCGTGATGGTGGTGATCCTGATCGGATGGTGCCTGCTGACCATGGGGATGAACGGCTTCCAGCCGGTGCCTTTGCCGATCAAGGCGAATCTCAAGCTTGGCCCGGATTCGCGTGGGCTGGCTCAAGGGCACGATCGCCCCCACGATTACCGCGGTGGCTATTCTGATCGGCTTGGGGCACTCGCTGCTCGCGATGAGCGGTTTCGAGACGCTCGCCCAGGTTTACCGCGAGCTCGCGTCACCGAAGCTGAAGAATCTGAAGCGCGCGGGCAACGTGATTTTTCTCTACAGCATGCTGTTCACGTCGCTGGCTTCGTTCTTCGCGGTGATGCTGATCCCGGATTCGGAACGCCCGAAGTATCTGAACAACCTGCTGGGCGGACTGTCGATGTTTCTGGTTGGCCCCGCGGCGCTGAAGCTGCTGTTCCACATTTTCGTGGTGGTGGTGGGAACGCTGATCCTCGCGGGCGCCGTAAATACCGCGATCATCGGCTCGAATGGCGTGCTCAACCGCGTGGCGGAAGACGGCGTTCTGCCCAACTGGTTTCGTAAACCGCATACACAGGTTCGGCACCACCAGCCGGCTGATCAACACGGTCGTGATCCTGCAGATTGTCACCATCGCGCTCAGCCGCGGCGACGTCAATCTGCTCGGAGAAGCCTACGCGTTCGGCGTGGTGTGGAGCTTTTCGTTCAACGCGCTTTCGGTGCTGGTGCTGCGGTTCAAGCAGCCGGACAATCGCGAGTGGAAAGTGCCGCTGAATGTTCGCGTGGGCAATGTCGAGATTCCGATCGGTCTTGGCCTCATCACGCTGTTTCTTTTCACGCTCGCCTGCATCAACGTCTTCACCAAGGAACTGGCGACCATCGCCGGTGTAGGTTTCACGCTGACCTTCTTCCTGGTGTTTACGGTTTCGGAAAGGATCAACCGGAAGGAAAAGGCGCGTAGCCGCCAGGATCTGGAGCAATTCCGGCTTGACCAGAGCACCGAGGTCACGCAACAAAATATTCATGCCCGGCCGGGCAATGTGCTGGTTGCGTGCCGCAATCCGTTCCATCTGGAGCACCTCGAAAGGACACTTGCGAAGACAGACACGCGCAAGGTCGATATCGTGGTGCTCTCGGTGCATCGTGTGACGGCGGCCGCCTCGGGCGAGTACGATCTGAACGCGGATCAGATCTTCGCGATCGCGGAGCAGGATCTCTTCACGAAAGTCGTCACGATTGCTGAGAAGGCAGGAAAGCACGTTGAGTTGCTGGCGGTGGCGGCGGCGGATCCGTGGCTGGGTATGGTGCAGACGGCGCAGCGGCTGCAATCTTCCCGCATCGTGACCGGGCTTTCGCCGCTGTTTGCCGACAATCCGGCAGATCAGGGCAAAGTGGTGGGCGAGGCCTGGGAGCAGCTTGAGGCGCCGCGGCCGTCGTTATCGCTGGAAGTGGTTCTGCCGGACGCGAGCAAGTCGCTGTTTTTCAATCTGGGGCCGCATCCGCCACGCCTGTGGCCGGAGGATATCGATCTGGTCCATCGGCTCTGGCTGGAATTGTGCGCGTGCGGGACGGGCTCGAAGCTTCACCACCGCGATGTGATCGGAGTTGCGCTGCGCCGGCTCGAACAGCAACTGCACTCCGAACAGGGCCGGGATGTGCTGGCCGATATCGATGCGGAAGTGAAGCAGCACCCGGATGAGCAGGTCGCGATCCCGTCGCAGTTGCAGTAAATAGGCATTCCACAGGCTGAAGCCTGTGTCTGGAGTTTCTACATTTTCAGGAGTCACGTGGGGCTGACGATCGGGTTGTGTCGTCTGCCCTGAACCGTATTCTCAGGGTCAGAATGGCAGGACGAACCGGAGCGCGGGAATCGGCCAGATGCCAGGTTACGAAGATCACGGCGCCGTTGGGGATCCAATGCGGGAGCCTTCTTCGGTAATTGAGCACGTCTCGGCGGAATGGCCTGGGAAACAGGAAAAACCCTTCCGGTTCACGCCGGAATGGCCAGTGGTCCGCCTTCTATGCGATAGCCGAGCTTTTTGAGTTCTTTGATCATGCGAGCGGTGCGTGTCCGTTGAGACCTGGCACTCACGGCCGGACCGCGTTCCTCGTAGCGGACTTTCTTATGCAAGATCAGCCAGAGCAGTCGGCAGAGTCGGTGGGCGATGGCCCAGATGGCCTGTTTGTATCCTAACTGCGGCAGCAGTTTCCGAAACTTCACCTCAAATATGCTTCCTTTCGTCTTGACGGCAGACTGTGCGGCTTGATTCAAAAGCCGCCGCATGTTCTTGTTGCCCTTGGGCGAACGCGTGCTGTGCGATTCGCCCGCGCTTTCCTCGTCGCCGGGAATCACGCCGACCCATGAAGACAGATCCTTCGCCGACGCGAAAGCCGCTGCCTCGGGTCCTACTTCGGCGATCATCTGCAGCGCTGAGTCGGCCCCGAAACCCGGAACTTCCGCCACCCGTTGCACGGCATCCTGATGCTGCTGCAGCAGCTCCGCTGCCTCCCGATCCAGTTTTTCGATCTGCCCTTCCATCAATTGCAACTCCTCCAGCGCCATCTTCAGCAGCCGCCGGTAAACTGCATGCAGTTCGGCGCACGCACCCAGCGCATCCTGCAGTTGTGCCGGCGTCGCCCGTAGCCGGTGGTCGGCCAAAGCCGCCAGAACTGCCGGATCACTCTCCCCTTCCGCCAGAGCATGCAAGATGCGCCGCGCACTGAGGCCCAGCAGATCCGACACAAAGCTCGACAACTTGATGTGCGCTTGTTCCAGCAGGCTTTCCAGTTGGTTCCTGAAGCGCACCTTGTCGCGTGTCAACTGGTACTTACGCCGCGTCACGGTTCGCCAGAGCCGTGGTTCCGGATCCGGTACGAAGCTCAGAACCAGTTCCTGCGCCACCAGCCGCCTGATCATCCGTTCGCCGTCGGCGAAGTCGTTCTTGCGCCCGCGCGCACCGCGATTGGACTTCGCCTGACACAGGTGCAGCGTTCCGGACATCTTCCTCGCCCTGTCACGCTGCTGGCGCGCTGGCTTCCAGTATCGCTCCAGTGCCGCCCACACCGGTTTCCAGTACTGCGCCGTCGATTCCATGACGACTTCCTCAATCTCCTGCTGGATCATCCATTGCGCCAGCAGCTGCCACTGATCGGGGGTGGCGCCGAACTTCCGCCGCTCAAACTGATACTCGTCTTCTGTCTCAACGTCAGCCACTACTACCGCTAACATCTTCTTGTGAACATCCACTGCCGCCACACGATATGCCATCCGCTTCTCCTTAGGCGGCGCGGAGAACACGCGAAAAAGTTACCATATGCAGGGTCACGTGGCTATCGCCACTCTTCAAAACAGAGATCAACGATGCCCAATTATTCGCTCAACGCGCGCATGTTCCGGATCAAACAGGCCAACAGCCTCGACTTATCCACTGCCTTTATCGACCTCGCCGAGCCGCCGTTGCCATTCTGCCACTCTGACCGTTTTTCATGAAATTTCGCGGCCCGGAGGGCCTGGGAAACAGGCCACACAAAACGATGGCCTGCCCCACGGGCATCTGCAAAGCAAGGCGAGAATCTCCAGAAATGTAGGAACTCCAGCCACAGGCTGAAGCCTGTGCCACCATCGTCCGGGAACGGCAGAATTAACAACGTTACGGCTTCGCGAGGACCTTCTCCAGATCGGTCTTCAATGGAATAGCCACGTCAAAGAAGCCCACCATCATCTCTTCCCAGGTCTGATCGCCCCAGCGCACCTCCGCTTTGGGGTCGGGGTTGAAGCGGTTGTTGGGGGAATTGTCGAAGGTGGCATCGGCGCGAAGCAGCGTGCCCGTAGGCAGCAGCTTAGGCTGGCCCATTTCGTAGACCAGTTGCCAGTTGAAGTCGTAGCGCGGCACACGCAGCAGTTGTTCCCGCTCGCCGGTGGGATAGGTGGCCGACAGTGTCATCGATTGCCCGCGAAAGTGCATGTGCGGGTAGGCGTCGATTAGTTCGCACTCGACGCCCAGTTGGGCGGTGCCGGAGACCGGGTAGCTGGCCGCGCCGGGCGGGATGACGAACTTCGCGTTCGACGCCTGGACGCGGATCACGCGCTTCTCCGGCGGTTGCTTCGCGAAGACGAAGCCCACCTTCGTGCGGTCTCGCACCGCCTTGCCGTTCGTGGTGTAGTGCATCTGGAAAACCAGGTCCGAACCCGCCGGGACCAGCATGCCGTAGCCGGGTGGCACCTGCCTCGCGGGTCGGCCAGGAATGTATCCGGCGATCATCTGCTCTTCGATGCCCGCGCCGGCGCTGCTCGATCGACCTTCGCCCGCCCGCACCGTTTTCTCGTGAGGTACGAATGCCTCGCCATAGGGATACTCGCGCAGCCACTTCGAACCAGGTTCGCGCACATACACGTTCGCATGGTGGACCACGGCCCTGTTGCCGGGACGCACTTCGGCGCTGCTCATCCAGCGGTCTTCCTTGAATCCGCTGGGCACGATGAAATAGGTGTATTCGATCGTGCCGGCCGCCGGAACGTCATAAGCCTTCGGCATGTCGAAGATTGCGTCGGGTGTGCCGATGGTCCAGCCTTCGGTGAAGGTGCGGGCGGGCGGTGCATCCTTCGCGTTGCCTTCCGGCGCCCCGCTATCGACCCAGGCGATTACGGTGTCGATCTGCGCCTGTGACAGCGAAGGGTCGTTGCGGAATTTGCCCTGAGGGCCGTAGGCGTTCCATGGCGGCATCTTTCGCGTGACTACCGCCTGGCGGATCGCCTTGGCCCACGGGCGTGTTTCCGTGTAAGTGCCGAGCGACATCGGGCCGATCTCGCCAGCCCGGTGACAACCCTGGCAACGTTCCTGCAGGATCGGCAGAACGTCGCGGTAGAAGGTGGCGGACGGCGCGTCCGCGGCGCCAGCCACATTGAGCGCGGCGCTGGAAATCACGCAGATGATCAGATACCGCATGGCAAGAAGCCTCCAGGACGATGGCACTGCGAAATGTATACTTCGTTTTTGGCCATTATGCGCATGCAAACGTTCGTCACGATCGCGGCTGGAATATTTACCGTTTCGCTTGTCACCGCTTCGGCGCAAACGGGCTTGCCCCGCACGGCCGATGGCAAACCGAATCTCGAGGGCATCTGGCAGGCGTCGAGCACCGCAGCGGCCGATCTGCAGGATCACGTTGCGGGATACAACATGGAGGCTGGGCGGTCGGTCATCGTGGGCGGCGGCGCGATTCCGTATCAGCCTTCGGCAGCTCGCGCAGAAGGCCGCGAACTTTCAAAATCGCCTGAAGGCCGATCCACTTGGGCAATGCTATATTCCCGGCGTGCCACGGGTCATGTACCTCGACTTCCCGTTTCAGATTTTCCAGACGCCGCGGGCGATTACGATGGCGTTCGAATGGTCGCTCGATTATCGTCTGATCCACACGGATGGCAGCGACCACCCGAACACCTTCGGCGTAGATTCCTGGATGGGCGATTCGCGCGGCAAATGGGATGGCGACACGCTGGTGGTCGACGTCGCCGGGTCAGAACGATAAGACGTGGTTCGACATGGCGGGGGATTTTCATAGCGATGCGCTTCATGTCGTCGAGCGATATCACATGACCGGCGCCGGACACCATTCAGTACGAAGCGACCATCGACGATTCGAAGGTGTTCACGAAGCCGTGGACCATCAGCCTCGCGTTGCACCGGCGCACGGATCGTGACCGGCTTTTCGAATACAACTGTGAAGGCGAAACCGAGGAAGCGAACGGCGCCTTCGAGCGCGAGCGGAAAACCTGGTATCCCGGCGATGGAACCCCGCCGCCTGCGATGACCGGAGAGTCCACGCGGGTCGCGGTGACTCCGCCGGCAGCGGCGGCCAATATTCACCGCATGGCCGATGGCAAACCCGATCTGCAGGGTCTTTATTCATCCGTTTCCGGTGGCGCGAATTACGGGCTCGAAAAACATGCGAGCAACGGACTCGTTCCGGGCGGCCGCGGCGAGATCATAGACCCGGCGGATGGCAAGCTTCCCGATGCAGCCCTGGGCGGTGCTGGAAAAGGTCGACCGTAACCGGGACGAGCGCGGCTATGACGATCCGACGGCGCATTGCTTCCCGGCGGGCGTGCCGCGGTCGATGTACGTGCCGGCGGCGTTCTATATTGTCCAGACGCCTGGCTATGTCGTGTTTCTGCATGAGCGCGTGGCATGGCGCATCGTGCGTCTGGCTTCGGGCAGCACCCACCTTCCCGACAACATACGGCTCTGGCAGGGCGATTCCATCGGCCATTGGGAAGGCGACACGTTGGTGGTCGATACAGCGAATATGAACGGGAAAACGTGGCTGAATGAAATCGGCGAGATCGTAAGCTACGCGGAGCATGTGGTGGAACGATTCACGCCGACTGGTCCCGACAGCATTCGCTATGAGGCTACGATTACCGATCCGGTAGTTTACACGCGGCCGTGGACGATTGCGTTTACGGCGAATCGGCAGAAGGGCGAGATGATCGAGGTTGCCTGTCACGAAGAAGATCGCGACCTGGTGCATCTGAAGGCTGTGCGAGACGCGACTCGGGGAAAGAAGTAGCGCTTCTTACCGCTCCTTTACAGTCGCGGCTCAGTATGCGCAAGGGCTGATTCCGAAATGCGTTACTGAGCCGCGAGCTACGCGGTCTGTCGTTCCGGTGCGCACTCGCTTAGTGAGGGGATGAGGCTGAGATAGCCGCGGGCGATCGCGCGCGATGTCCATTGCCGAAGCATCTGCGCCACACGCTTACTGGTAACCCCGTAGCGCTTTGCGATCGTTATGCTGGACCAGCCCCGCACAAAGTAGAGGATTGCGTACGCCACTGAATATCGGCACGGTGCAGGTTCATGAAAACCGGAACCTGCGCGGGAAAAGATACCGCCTGGTTCCAGATCGCAGCGCGTATGGCTCTTATGTCCCAGCCGTTCATAGACGGAGTCCTGTTAAACGTGCGAGAGGGCCGGACGCTTGCCTGCGCCCGGCCCTCTCTGAGTTGTAAATTACAGAGCGCTATCGCCAAGGTCGCCGTTGCGAATCCTGACCGCATTATCGATGGATGAGACGAAGATCTTGCCATCGCCGATCTTGCCGGATCGGGCGGAATCGACGATGGTGTTGACGATTCGCTCGAGCTGATCGTCCGGGACGACCAGTTCCAGTTTGATCTTGGGGCGCACATCCACGTTGTACTCAGCGCCACGATAGGTCTCGGTGTGACCTTTCTGCCGGCCGTGGCCGTGAACCTCGGAGATGGTGAGCCCATCGACCCCGGCACTCAGCAAGCCGGCTTTGACTTCATCCAGCTTGAAGGGTTGAATGATCGCTTCAATTTTTTTCATGTCGTTTTCTCGCCGGTTAATGGGCGGGCTCTCCGAGTTTTATGTGTGCAGGCATTGCGGCGGCGCGACTCGGATTCCCCACGAGGGATGGTCATGGCGGCTGGGCTGGCCATGGCCGAAATCACGTATTCCGGATAAGCCGAGATGCCGTGCTCGTGAAGATCGAGACCTTCGCTTTCACCTTCCTCCGAAACGCGCAGCATGCCCATCGCGTTGACCGCGTACATCAGAGCGAGCGCGACCACGAAGGTTGAGACCGTGATGATGGCGCTGCCGATGACCTGTGCGATCAGGACCTGAAATCCGCCGCCGTAGAAGAGGCCCTTGAGCGGCGCCGAATTGTCCGCCGCGAACTGGCCGGTGGCGCCGAATTCACCGCTGGCGAAGAGACCCAGCGAGAGCGTGCCCCAGATACCGCACATGCCGTGGACCGGAACGGCGCCGATCGGATCGTCAATGCGGAGGTATTCGAGCAGTTCAACACCCATCACCACGATGACGCCGGCGATGCCGCCGAGGAGAATGGCACCGAGCGGGCTAACCCAGTAGCAGGGGCAGGTGATCGCGACAAGACCGGCGAGGAAGCCGTTGACCGTGAAGCTGAGGTCCCACTTCTTGCTGAGCGTGTAGGCGACGAACATGGCGGTCAGGCCACCCGCGCACGCTGCCAGCGTGGTGTTGGCGGCAACGCGGCCGATGCCGATGAAATCCATCGCGGAAAGCGTGCTGCCCGGATTGAATCCGTACCATCCGAACCAGAGAATCAATCCGCCGGAAGCGGCGATCGTAAGATCGTGCGGCAGCATGGGTCCGCCGCCGTCGCGTTTGAACTTGCGGCCGAGCCGCGGTCCGAGCACGATCGCGCCGGCGAGAGCGATGAAGCCGCCGATGGTGTGAACGACGGTGGAACCGGCGAAGTCATGGAAGCTGGTTCCCACCCAGGGCAGGAAGTTGCCCGCGCTGCCCATGGTGGCGAGGAAGCCGTCCGGACCCCAGGCCCAGTGGCCGATGATCGGATAGATGAAGCCGGAGACGCCAACGCTGTAGACAAGATCGCCGATCCAGCCGGTGCGGCCGATCATCGCGCCCGAGGTGATGGTGGAGCAGGTGTCGGCGAACGCGAACTGGAAGAGCCAGAGCGCGAGGAACGCGACACCGGTGCTTTCATAAGTGGCCGGCGCGCCTTGCAGGAAGAACCAGTTCAATCCGATAAATCCGTTGCCATGGCTGAACATAAACGCAAAGCCCCAGGCGTAGAACAGGATTCCGCAGAGACAGGTATCGACGATACATTCCATCAGAACGTTGACCGTTTCGCGCGAGCGGCAGAAGCCGGCTTCCAGCATGGTGAAGCCAACCTGCATACCGAAGACAAGAAACGCCGCGAGGAGGGTCCAGACGCGTGTTGACCGGATTAACGATGTCATTGCCCTTCAATGCCGGATCGGCCGCGAATGCGCGGAATCCGATCAGATCCGGATTGACGAACGCCATGACGACCAGAAGCAGGCCGATAGCGGAGATCTTTCCGAGAATAATCAGTGTTCCATATCGACGCCATTCGGCATCCCGGAGGCGCGCCTTCAACCTCGACATCTTTTGCGGGAAAGTTAGTTTCCTGTTCATACGAGTTCCGTTGCTCCTTTTTCTGTCAGATTGGATGTCGGGCAGGACGGGGCCCCAGTCGAATATCCGGGCGAATCGCCGATCACTCACCTGAGAGGTATAAAAAGCGCCAGGATAAGTAAGTGCGATATCTACCGGAATTCGCAGTCTAGCGGCACCAGGCGAGAAGTGTCCAATCGATTATTTGGATTTCACAAGTAAGTCTCGCGAATTCCAAAGGCATAAGACAGGAGCGATACGAGCGAAAGATAGGGTACTTCGGACTTATAGATAGGGCAATTAGTTATCTTAGGTGGGCCAATCGCTGGGAAGCTGCGCAACGGACGATTCAATCTCATTTCTTTCGATAGCGCTAATCATTCTTGTGACTGGTTTCGGGCTTTCTTTTGGATTGTTATTGTGGAAGAGGTGGGGGAGAATGCGTTCAAAGGCGGAAAGGCGCGGGTCCTCTCGGGGATCGCGGGGCTTATTGCGCTTATTGCCGCGGCCGACAAATACGTCGGAAATACAGCATCGCTGGGAATTTTCTACATTGTTCCGATGGTGATGGGCGCCACTGCGCTGCCCTGGCCCGGTATCGTCGCGCTCGCGATCGTTTGTTCGTCGCTGCGATCGGCGTTCGATATCCCGAGCCCCTACATCGAACAGTTGCTGCGCTTCTTCTTCGCGACTCTGGCTTATGCCAGCGCGGGCCTGCTGGTGGCGACGCTGATCCGGAATCGCGAGATGACCATCGCGCATCTGGCTAATATCCGGCGCGAGCAGGAATTGCGACGCGAAGCGGAAGAGCAGTTGAGGATTCTGGCGGACAGCAGCCCCGCGGCCATTCTGACTATGGACGGCAAAGGGATCGTCCTCGCTGCAAATCGGGCGGCCAATAATCTGTTTATGATTCCGCCCAGCGAGAGCATGAAAGGCCGTGAGATCGGAAAGTATCTGCCGGTGCTCCAGGATGCCCTGCAGGTGGATCCCGAGCCTGACGGCTTAAGAGCGGCGGCACAGGCGCAGGGGCAGCGCGAGAATCAGGAGGTCTTTCTCGCGCACACATGGTTCTCCGCCTATGCCACCGACGAGGGCAAGCGCCTCGCGGCAATCGTAGTGGACTCTTCGGAGGAAATGCGCGACCGCGAAGAACAAAGCTTCCACCAGATCTCCGAAGCGAACCGCATGGCTGCCTCAGCCGTCTTTCACGAAGTGCGAAACCTCTCTGGCGCATTTTCCGTAATGCTGGCGAACCTGAAAGAAAGGCACAGGATTGCAGGGGACGAAGATTTTCAAGCTCTTCAGTCGCTGGCGACAGGACTCGAGAAAGTTGCGTCGGTCGAATTGCAATCGCGGGTGGGAAATCGTCTCGACGCGGTGGATCTCCACAGCGTCCTCGACGATCTCCGCATCGTGATCGATCAGGACTGGCGGGAGATCGGCGGGGCGGTCCGCTGGAAGATTCCGCGCGCAACGCCCGAGGTGGTGGGGACACGTCACGGTCTGCTGCAGGTCTTTCTGAATCTGGCTCACAACAGCCATCGGGCGGTATTGGAATCCGTGGAGCGAACGCTCCGGATAACGGTCTGCGAGCAGGACAACAAAGTCATTGTCCGGTTCGTCGACTCCGGTGCAGGCGTGCCGGCGCCGGAACATCTGTTCGCTCCCTTTCAGCCGGGCGCCAACGGAGCCGGACTGGGGCTGTATGTTTCGCGCGCAGTTGTGCGAAGCTATGGCGGAGACCTTCGGTTCGAGGCCCGGGAGTCAGGAACCTGCTTTGCCGTCGAACTGGAGGTGGCTTAGCGTGCTGCAGAAGGCTTCTTACCGCTCCTTTACAGTCGCGGCTCAGAAAGTACGGTTGCGGCTCAGAAGCGATGGAGAGATATGAGTGGCTTATATGAGTAACCAAGCGTTGGACACGATCCGGATTTTGCTGGTGGACGACCACGTCATGTTCCGAGAAGGACTGGCGCGCATGCTGGATAAAGAACCAGACTTCGCGGTGGCCGGGCAGGTGAGTTCGGCGACCGAAGGACTGTCGCTGCTTACGTCAACGGGCGCAGGTGTTGTGCTGCTCGATGTGGATCTGGGCGCGGAGCGGGCGCTCGACTTCGTGAAGGGCGCGCGCGCCAGCGGGTTCGAAGGCAAGGTGCTCATCGTTACGGCGGGTATCAGCGACCAGGAGGCAGTCCAACTCGTGCAGGCGGGGATTTCCGGAATACTGCACAAGCACCATTCGACGGATGTTCTTTGCGACCGGATCCGGCGCGTCGCGGGCGGCGAGGTCTGCCTCGAGTCGGATTATCTCGGACCGCTGTTCCGGGCGATGGATCGCACACGCTCACCGAAACGCGCCACGCTAACGGACCGCGACAAGACGATCCTGCGGTGTATTCTGCAGGGGCTCACGAACAAGGAGATCGGCGCGCGCATCGAGATCTCAGAGGGCGCGGTGAAGGCGTCCGTGCGGCATGTTTGCGAAAAGCTGGGCGTGAGGACGCGGAGCCAGCTGGTCAAGATCGCGCTCGAACAATACAAAGACCAGCTGTGATCGCGCTATCGGACTTTCCGCCGGTGTAGCCGCACGGCGATTGCGCCCACATCCTGCCAGTCGCCGTCCAGACAATTCCGAATCGGCCAGCCTCCACGTCCCTACAAAGATCCGGCTCCCCCTGGTGAGCCGATTCTGCCACATCTGGATTCGATGGGTACTCGCGTCAATTTCGAAGTGATGCGTCTGGTAGCTTCCGTCGATGGTTTTAAAGACGGCCATGTTGGCCCGGTTGTATTCGAAGAAGAGCGCTTTCGGTACCTGTGCCGCGAGGTTCTGAGGCTCGACTTCAGCGACATCCCAGCTGCCATCGATTGGAGTAGGAGCGCGATTGTTGTAGTTCGCCACCCAGTAGGTGAAGCCGCACGTCACTGCAAGCATCGCAATGAGGAGGCCCCATTTTGCCGCAATGTGCACCGGCGAGTGCGCAACGCTGATTCTTTGGGGCCAGAGAAGAGCCATGAGTTCCTGCTTCCGTGGCGCGATGAGGCCGGCCATCGCTGCGAGGAGAAGAATCGCGACGGCTGTTGCTCCGGGATCCACGCCGTAAAAAATATCGATCAAAACGACGTTGGTAAGCATCGGAACCAACAGGCATGCGCCCAGCAACGTGGTCCGGCGAAACATCAGCAAAATCCCTCCGCCGATCTCGACCAGCGCGAGTATTGTCCCGTAGAAATGGGAGAAGCCGAAATAATACCAGGTAAGCCAGAGTCCGCCCACCTGGCCCATGGGTTTGTCCAGTTCCGAGTCGAGAATCGTGAACTGCGATCCATTGATTTTGGCGAAACCGTACGCGAAAAGGAGAATCGCAGACAGATAGCGCAGCAGCCGCGAACCCATAGTCTGTGATTGTAGTCTTCCCACGCCCGCTATAATCGTTCCGGTTTCAGAGATGGCTCCCACTCCTCCGCGGCGTATATTCGACTTTCGTTTCGCCATCGCTTTGCTGTTGCTCGTGCCCGCCGCCCTCTTCAGCTGGCGCACCGTCGACGGACTGGCCGCGCGCCGGGTGCTGCGCACGGATCTGGCAGAACTCGGTCACGTCCGTTTCGGAGTGCTTAACGCAGATCGTTGGGTCGAGAAGATTCTGCCCATTCTCAACGGGAAGATCGATGCGCTGGATCTTACGGCGGAGAGCACGCGCGAGCCTTCGCCCGACCGTCGAGAAGGCGCTCTACCGGCTGCTCGACCAGGTGAAGGACCAGATGAATCCCAAGCCCGTGCCGGGCGCGCCTCCACCAGGAGGCGGTTTGGCGGGAGGCTTCGCGGCGCAGGCGCAAGCCCTTGTCGCCAACATGATGATCGCGAATCTGCGGCCGCGCGTGCCGGAGTTTGCCGGCGTGGTTCTAAAGGAACTCGGAAGGCCTGAGAACAAAGCAGGCCGTGAAGAATTACCTCGCAGGCATCCTCGCAGACGGCGCGAAGAACACCTTCAGTGCCGTCGATATGAATGAGTATTCGGCCATTCTGAAGAAGTATGCATGCGCCGATGCGGCGGCGTGCCGGGTGGAACTGGGGAATCGGATCAAGGAAGCCGATGACCGCATCACGCAGCTGGTACCTGACTGCGCTGGGCGCCGCCGCGCTTGCGTTCGTCCTGTTGCTGGCGGGCAAACGAGCGCCGCGCTGGTTCGATGTTCTGGTCCTGCTGCTGTTTTGTATTGTGCTGCTCGCCGGCGGCATCATGTCGCCGATGATCGAGGTGGAAGCCAGGATTTCGCAATTGACGCTGACCTTTTTCGGCCAGCCGATCTCCTTCCCGGAGCAGGTGTCTGTACTACCAGAGCAAGAGTGTGCTTGAAGTTTTCCGGACACTGATCGATATCGGCGAGCCGGAAATGTGGGTCGTGGGAATGCTGGTTTTGATGTTCAGTGTGGTCTTCCCGACGCTGAAGATTCTGACGTTGGGGTGCTGTCTGGGGCATCCGGAATGGCTGCGGAAAAACCGGATCCTGAGATTTTTCGCACTGGAGTCATCGAAATGGTCGATGGCGGATGTCATGGCGCTGGCGATTTTCATGTCGTACGTCGCGTTCAACGGCGTGATTTCGAGCGCGATGAACAACCTGCAGGCACCGGGAGCGCAACTGGTGATTCCCACCGATAGTTCGAAGATTCTGCCCGGATTTTATCTGTTTATCGGTTTCGTGCTGGCCAGCCTGTTTCTGTCGTGGAAGCTGGAGCGGACGCTGCAGTCGACGGCGGCTGAGTCAGCACCAGTGCATGATTTCCTCCGCCGGGCATTTGCTATTCCCGTTGATTGCGATCGTTCTTGTGAATCTCGTCCTCAGCGGGGACAACGCCGTGGTGATAGCGCTGGCGGTTCGACAGTTACCGCAGGAGCAGCGCATCCGTGCGTTGATCGCGGGCGCGGCCTGCGCGGTGATTCTCCGGGTGGCGACTCACGTTCGTGGCGGGCCGGTTGCTCCACGTGGAGTTTCTGAAGCTGGCTTGCGGCATCACGATCCTGTGGATCGCGGTCAAACTGTTCCAGCAGTCTGCTCCCGGGGAGGCGCCGACCGCCGGACGGCCCTCTGGCTTCTGGCGCGCGATCTGGTTCGTCATGGCCGCTGACGTAACCATGTCGCTCGACAACATCCTGGCGATCGCGCAGGCAGCGGAAGGCAGTCTCGGTTTGTTGATTTTCGGACTCGGGCTCAGCATCCCGCTGGTGCTGTTCGCGAGCGGCGCTCTCGCGAAGCTGATGGATCGTTATCGGGTGATCATCTATGCGGGGGCGGCGCTGCTGGGAAAGATCGGAGCCGAGATGATTTTGACCGACCGGTTCACGCTGCGGTTTTTTTCCCCTGCTCCGGTCTTGTTTTACAGTCTCGAAGCCGTTGCGGCGGTGAGCGTCATCCTCGCGGGCAAGGCATGGCCGTCCCGAACCGGCGATTAACGGGAGCGGCCGGGCCCCGATTTGTCTTTGAGGCGCAGATAAAAGTCGAAATTCAGCTCGGGAAAGTACCGGTAGAGCTTCAGTTCGCGATCGTAGATCGGCGTGCAGATCTCAGGGCTCAAGCTCGGCACCGCGACCCGGACACTATAGAGCGTTTCGTGATCGATGCTGATATCGACGGAACCAGGTCCGGAGATGGACTCGATGTCCGATTTGATGGTCTTGACCAGTTCGGCGCCGAAAAGCGCCGCGACGGGCGGATCCGCGGTGGCAGGCGCCTTTGGGGCAGTTTCCTTCGTGGTGAGCAAGGCAGCGAGAGCCACTTCGAGCATCAACATTAAAAACGTCCCTCCCTACTAAGAAATATAGCTTAATTCACGGGCTCGCCTGCAGGAAAAAATCAGCGCTCGCCGCCTGCCAAGAATCGTATCGGTACACTTCGAATTGCGATGGCACTTCGGAAACGCGCGCCGGGCTCTCAAATCCCGGCTGAGATCGTTGGGGCGATTTCGTTGAGCACTGCGCCGGGACCGGGCACCTGGGCGCTGCCTGGTTCGGCTCTCGCAGGCTCGTACCGCTCCGCCGTAAGCGAATCGTCATGAATCGCACTGCATCAGTTCTGGCGCTGCTGGCCGTCCTGGGAACCTCGGGCAGCAGCCAGGGCGTCGCGCAACAGGCGCGGGCGGTTACGGTTCAACTGCTCGCCATCAACGATTTTCACGGCAACCTCGAACCACCCTCCGGCGCGGACGGCATGGTGAATCAAATTCCCGCGGGTGGCGCCGAATATCTTGCGGCACACCTTCGCAGCGCGGTCCGCGATAATCCGAACTCGATCCTGGTGGGGGCCGGCGATCTGATGGGTGCCTCTCCGCTGATCTCCGGGCTGTTTCACGATGAACCCACGATCGAAGCGCTGAACGCAATGAATCTGGCCGTCACTTCGATCGGCAACCATGAAATGGATCACGGGCCGACCGAACTGCTGCATCGAATTGAGGCCGCGCGGTATCAGTATCTGGCGGCGAACGTTGTGAAGGCCGGACCGGCGGGCGACACCATTCTGCCCGCGACCGCCGTACGTACGGTGGGCGGCGTGAAGATCGGGTTCATCGGTGAAACGCTTCAGGGCACTGGCGGCCTTGTCGCCCCGGAATCGGCACAGGGCCTCCGGTTCCTCGAGGAAAGCAGCGTGGCCAATAGCGCAGCGGAGCGATTCGAGCGCGACGGAGTGCACGCCATCGTGCTGCTGATCCACCAGGGTGGAAGGCAGCACCCGGCAAGCGGCGCGGCCGATCCCAACGGGTGCGAGAATTTCGAGGGCGACATCAAGCCCGTGGTGAGCAAGCTCTCGCCGGGGATCAAGGTTGTGATCAGCGCGCATACGCACGAGTTTTACAACTGCATGCTGGCCGGGCACACGGTGACCAGCGCGAGTTCGTATGGGCGGATGTTCACGCGGGTCAACCTGACTATCGACCCCGCCAGCGACACGATCCAGAGCGTCAGCGCAAAGAACGAAGTGGTGACGCGGGACTTGATGCCGGATCCTGTACAGACCGCGATCATCGAAAAATACAAGTCCGGGAGCTGCACGAATTGCGGACCAGAGCGTGGGGTCGGTCACCGGTGAGATCAGCCGGATGAAGAACGAGGCCGGCGAATCCGCCATGGGAGACGTGGTCGCCGATGCGGATCTGGCGAGCACACGAGCTCCGGAGAAAGGCGGCGCGGAAGTCGCCTTCATGAATCCGGGTTCGATCCGGACCGGTATCGAAGGACCCACGGTATCGTACGGCAATCTGTATACCGCGCAGCCTTTCGGCAATCAGCTGACTGTGCATACGATGACGGGCGAATGATCCGGCGGCTGCTCGAGCAGCAGTTCAGGATGGATGGCGGGGTGAATATCCTGCAGGTTTCCGAAGGCTTCACGTATCGGTACCGGCTGCATGCACCCACGGGCCAGCACGTCGTTGCCGGATCGATCTCGCTGCGTGGCCGCGTTATTGCACCGGCGGATAAGGTGCGCGTCGAGGCCAGCGATTTCCTTATCGGGGGAGGCGACGGCTTCACCGTCTTTCATGAAGGCGTGGACCCGACCGTGGGCCAGGTGGATGTTGACGCGCTTGCGGATTACTTTCGGGCGCACTCACCGGTAGCGCCGGGGCCGCAGACCCGGATCGTGCGGGTCGATTAAAAAATTTTCGCAGTTACCATAAACCGCTCCTTCACAGTCGCGGCTCGGAAACGAGGTGTTCGCACAGAGCCGCGCGCGTGAGCAAGCGGTGCATAATCAATTATGAAAATGCTCTAAGCGCGCCCGGCGAACTCGCGGTTTTCGGTCGATATTTTGACCTTTTCCCCCTGCTTGATGAACAGGGGGACGCGAATCTCGAGACCGGTCTCAAGCGTGGCGGGCTTGGTCACGCTGCCGCTCGACGAGTCGCCGCGCACGCCGGGTTCGGTGGAGGCGACGGTGAGTTCGACGAACGTGGGCAGGTCGAGCCCGATCGGGTTGCCGTTGTATTTAAGCAACTCGACGATGGTGCCTTCTATCAGCACTTCGAGCGCGTTGCCGATCACGGTTTCGGGAAGAGTGAGGGTTTCGAAGGTTTCCTGATCGAGGAAGTGCGAGCCATCGCGATCGCTATAGAGATAAGACGCCGGGACCTGCTGGAGATCCGGCTCCTTGAACTTATCGCCCGCTTTGAAGGTTTTCTCGAAGACGGCGTTGGTGAGAAGGTTGCGGACCTTGAGACGCACGAGGGTCTGTCCACCGCGCGCGGTGGGTGTGTTGACTTCCGCTTCGAGACAGGAGAACGGGATGTTCTCATGCTCGAAGAGTGTACGGCGTTTAACGTTAATTGCATCGATCAGTACGGCCATGGATTCGTGTTTTCAGTATAAAGAACCGCAGCGCGGATATACTGGAGCGATGGTAAGGAGGAACCAACCACTAAGAAACGAGGAATCGCGATCGCTGCAGCATTCTTATGGCCCACGCCGCATAAGGCGGGGGTAATCACGTATGAAGCTATCCTGTCCGGACATGCTTTGCAATCGTCACCATCGATGACTGTTAAACACCATGGAGGTGAACGTAAGTTTCAGCGGGCTTCCGGGAACCACCACCGCTTCGCACATCCATTGCTGCACAGTGGCTCCGGACACGGGCAGCGCCGGAGTGGCTACGAGAACGCCGACGTTTGCAGGCTTTCCTTTGGGCGTCACGAGCGGGACGTATGACCAGGTGTTACCGCCAAGCGAAGCCTCGCCAACGCCGAGGGATCTCTGCTGGGGCCTTGCCGCTCAGGAGTCATATCTGAACATCCACATCAGCGTTTTTCCGGGCGGTGAGATCAGCGGCTTCCTGGTAGCGGATACTCCGGAGCCAGCGAGTTTGCTGTTGGCAGGATTAGCCCTGGCGGGGATGGCCTTCTGTCGGCGGAAGCGACTAGCGTAGGTCGATTCGGGAATCAACCTCTCTGTCGCGCCGCAAAACCAGATGAATAAGACACACCCGGAAGTCATCGCGGTGCGGGTGAACTCGCCACGACAAGTATTATTCGCCAGCCTGATCGGTACGACGATCGAGTTCTTCGATTTCTATATCTACGCGACCGCGGCCGTGCTCGTTTTCCCCAGCCTGTTTTTTCCGAAGGCGGATCCGGCGTCGGCCATGCTGGCTTCGCTGGCGACGTTTGGAATCGCGTTCCTTGCGCGCCCGGTGGGTTCCGCGCTCTTCGGACACTTCGGGGATCGCATCGGACGTAAGACAACGCTGGTACTAGCGCTGCTGACGATGGGCCTGTCGACAGTCGCCATTGGGGCCTTGCCCACGTATCGCACCATCGGTATCGTCGCACCGCTGCTGCTCGCGATCTGCCGCTTCGGGCAGGGACTGGGCCTCGGCGGTGAATGGGGCGGGGCGGTACTGCTCGCCATCGAGAATGCTCCGCCGAAGAAACGCGCCTGGTATGGCATGTTCCCGCAACTCGGCGCGCCGATCGGGTTCTTTTTCTCCGGCGGCATTTTCCTCGCGATCTCGCGCTGGCTGACCGATCAGCAGTTTATTGCATTTGGCTGGCGGCTTCCATTTCTGGCGAGCGCGGCGCTGGTGTTTGTCGGCCTTTACGTGCGGCTCACGATTACCGAGACGCCGGTGTTTCAGGAATCCCGCAGCCGCGGCGAGCAGTTGAAGGTGCCGATCATAGCCGTCCTCCGCAAACACACCAGAGCTTTGATTGCGGGCGTTCTGGTAAGCCTCGCGACCTTTGTCCTGTTTTACCTGATGACCGTATTCGCGCTTTCGTGGGGCACCACGGCACTCGGTTTCAGCCGCGGCAAGTTTCTGTTGATGCAGTTGTTCGACGTGTCGTTCTTTGCGTTGTTCATTCCGGTTTCGGCTGTTCTCGCGGAGCGCGGGCGGCGCAAGGTGATGCTGTGGATCACGGCGGGGATCGCGGCTTTCGGGCTGGTAATGGCACCGATGTTTGTTGCGGGCACCACAGGCGCGGTGCTGATGATGGCGGTTGGTCTGTCATTGATGGGTCTCACTTACGGACCGCTGGGCACGGTGATCTCCGAACTCTTTCCGACGCCGGTGCGTTACACGGGCAGTTCGCTGGCGTTCAGCCTGGCCGGGATTCTGGGCGCGTCGCTCGCGCCTTACATCGCTACGTGGCTGGCTACGACGTGGGGCCTCGAGTGGGTCGGCTATTATTTGTCCGGATCGGCGGTATTGACGTTCCTCGGGCTGCTTTCGATCCGGGAGACGAAAGACGACGATCTCTCCTAGAAGCGATAGCAGTCGGGCATATAATGGCTGCCAATGCGGATACGTGTGTTTGCTCTCACCCTTGTACTGACGGGAATAGTAGTCCTCGCGCAGCAGCCGGCTCCCGCCGGCGCCGGACGCGGCCCGGGACGTGCGCCCACTGCTCCTCCGGGCATCGCCTGGGCATCGCCGCCGCTGCCTGACGGTCCGATCGTTCTCGATACAGGCATCCAGCACCAGATCCGGCTGACGGTCACCAAAGGCCTGGCGCATCCGTTCAGCATGGCGTTTCTTCCCGATGGCGCGATCCTGGTGACGGAACGGCCCGGGCGGCTGCGCATCGTGCGGAATGGTGTGCTCGACCCTGCACCGATCGCGGGCCTGCCGCAGATCCGTGCGCAGGGGCTGGGTGGTTTGATTGGATCTCGCGCTCGATCCGCACTTCGCCGATAACAAGCTGATCTACTTCACTTACGACAAGCCGGCGGCAACGGGAAACGGAGGAGTCAGAACGCTGGGACGGGCCCGATGGGACGGCATGGCGCTGCAGGACGAGCGCGATTTGTTTTCCGCGATTCCGAGCGGCAATGCGTCGCGGATTATTTTCGGGCGCGACGGCATGATTTACATGACCATCGGCATCGGCGACAACGAAGCGATGAAGGCGCAGGATCTGAACGAGCTTGCAGGCAAGATACTGCGCTTGAAAGACGACGGGACGGTGCCGCCGGATAATCCTTTCGTTGGCAAGGCCGGGGCGCGTCCGGAAATTTATACGTACGGGCATCGCAACGGATTGGGCCTCGCGCTCGAACCCGAAACGGGCAGGCTCTGGGAATGCGAAGACGGGCCGAATGGCGGCGACGAAGTCAACATTCTGCAGGCGGGCAGGAATTACGGATGGCCCGTGGTGAGCAACGGCCGGTTTTATCTGGGACCGAAGGTGAGCGTGGGCGATTACAAGGAAGGCATGGAGCCGCCGGTTGTTTACTGGGTGCCGGCGATCGCGGTTTCCGGCCTGACGTTTTACACCGGCGATAAATTTCCCCGCTGGAAAAACAATCTGTTCGTGGGCGGGATGCGGCAGGGCGAAGTGCCGCGGTCCGGCCAGCTGGTGCGACTCGACTTCAACGATAAGTGGGAAGAGCTTCACCGCGAGTCGATGTTCCACGAACTGCAGAACCGCATTCGGGATGTGCGGCAGGGTCCGGATGGGTTGCTATACGTGCTTACGGAGGAGAATGACGGCGCGCTGCTGAAGATGGAGCCGTGGGCTGCGCCGCGGGCCAGGCCGGTAGGTTATGTTTGCGCTCCGGCTGATTTCCGCGCTCTGCTGCGCTTCAATCCTGTTCGCGCAAGACAAGCCGAAACTCGATCTGCACGGCGACCGGTTTCCCGGACTCAAGTACGAAGAACTGACGCCGGCGCAAAAGGTGATCGCCGACCGCGCGATTGCTTCACGGGGGACGATCGGAATTTTCAACATCGAGTTGCGCAGTCCGGAGTTGACCGAAGCCACGCGCGGCATCATCAGCAGCCGCATTCCGCCTGTGATTTCCGCCCGTCAGAATGAGATCGCGGTTCTGCTCACGGGCCGTTACTGGAACGCGCAGTATGAGTTTTCGGTGCATCATCGCGTCGGGGCGCGCGCTGGCGTCAGTGAAGAGACGATCAGCGCGATCGTGCAGGGGAAGCGTCCCTCGGCGCTGCTGCCGGAAGAGGCGCCTGTCTATGAATTCGTGACCGAACTTCTGAATAACAAGCAGGTGAGCGACGCCACATTCCAGAGCACGAAGGAAAAGATGGGCGAGAAGGGTATCGTCGATCTGATCGGGCTGGTCAGTTTTTATCAGATGGCTTCGCTGATGATGAATGTGGATCGTTATCCGCTTGATGCGGGCACGAAGCCCGAGCTGCCGCCGTTGGTGAGGGCGGTTCCGTCAACCACACCCGATGCGGGCCCTGAGCGCTTCAAGCCTCTTACCCGATGAGATGACTCCCGCGCAGAAGAATCTGATGGAACTGCTGACATCCGGGAAGATCGAAGGCGGCACGCGCGGACCCGTGAACACTCTGCTTCGCAGCCCCGACATCGGTGAAGGCATTCTGCGTTTTGGTGCCTATGAGCGATTTCATTCGCCGCTGCCGATGAAGCTGAACGAGTTGGCGGCGCTGGTGACGATTCGCAATGTCGGCGCGCAGTTTCCCTGGTATGCGCATCACCGTGCGGGCGTGCAGGCCGGCTTGAGCGAGGCGGTCGTGAGCGCGATTGCGGAAGGACGAAAACCAGCGGGATTGAAGGCGGACGAACAGGCGGTCTACAACTTCACCGCCGAGGCTTTGCGCACCGGGCAGGTGAGCGATGCGACGTTCGGTGCGATCAAGCAGCAGTTGGGGGAGCGGGGAGTGGTCGAGGTGATGGGGGTCATTGGATATTATTCGACCGTTTCGCTGCTGACGAATGTCGATCGCTATCCGTTGCCGGATGGGGTTGCGGGTGAAATCAAACCTTTGGCGAATCCGATTCCGTAAGGCAGGCGAAACGAATTCGGGGTCGCGGCGCACAGATCAGCATGGAAGAAAAAACGAATTCGGTTCCGGCAACTGAAACCGACAGGGAATTAACCGAACAGGAAATCGCAGAAGTTACGGGCGGATTTAATCCTCAGCCCGACCCTCCCGGTGGACACGGCAGGGGTTAGGAGTCGGGCCGTTCGGGCTCCCATTCCTCAATGGTGTCGCGATCGAACCGATCGTCGCGATTCCCCTGTTTTTCCTCTTCGATGCGAATCTCGCGTTCTATGCGCTCTTCGCGACCGTCGGGCATAATGGCCTCCTTGTTCTCAGTTTATGAGATCTGCTCAGGCCTTCAATCCCTGATAGGCGGTGGCTCGGGGGCGAATGCGTGTCACGATGATTCGATGACCGGCTTTGGACATCTGATAAATCATCCGGTAAGCGTCGTGATGGAAGCGTGCTCTCCAGGTTTGCGGTTTGCCCCGCAGTTCAAGGGAGGTACGAGGCTCGGGTCCTCCGAAAGATCCTGCAGAGGTTCTTCGTGCTTGCCGCGGTCCATCTTCCAGCTGCCGAAGGTCTCTGCGCGCACTCGGCCGCAAGTCCACTGCCCAACGGGTGACGCCGCGGCCCAGGGGCTCACGCGCTTCGTCGGCGATGCGGTGTGCCCGGTTCTTTCAGGATCTGCTCCAGCGGAATCGAAGGACCGCCTTCTTTCATTCGCCGATCCGAGACGATGAGGTCAGCCTCGTCTTCGGTTATGCAGTCGGGGTTCTTCAGCGACGCACGCTCAGCGGTCGTAAGGTCCTTGAGCATGTCCAGCATCTGACGGTGCTGGAAAGCCGATAGATTTCTCCTGGTTTTGAGCGGAGGCACACCTTTACGTTAGCGCTCCTACTTCGCGGCCACCTTATCGAAATAAGACTGGTAAAACGCCAGTCGGTCTTCGCGCGGCGCCTGCGCGCCTTCGGGCGGATTGCCGAAGATCATCGGGGTTTTCGACTTTTCGTCGAAAGGCGTCCACTTCGCCAGACCCTTGCCATTCGGGTCGCCGGTCGTCGCGAAGTTCACCCAATACGACGACATCGTGTCGGCCACCTGCCGGTCCTGATCGGTCCACGCGCGGCTGTTGTCGAGGTGATTGAACACGTAGAGAATCTCCGACACATGCACTGCGCTACCGTGCGGGCCGGGTCCGAACGCTCCACCACCGCCGCGGCCGCCGCGGCCGTCCCGTCCCGGAACGACCGGGGGCTGCTCGGTGAAGAAGTAAACATACGACTTCTTCCCCTGCTTCGATTCGAGGCGCGCCCAGTTGCGCATCACGAACGCCATCTCATCGCGGCCGGCATAGAAAGCGGATTCCTTCGCCTCTTCGTCGGTCGAGGCCGGGTAAACCTTCAGAAAATTGTCGGCCATATCGCCGAACCGTTTGTGCGCCGCATCGATGAACGCCTGCGCGTCGCGCGGATTCGCGCCGAAGGATTCATCGCGGTTCGAGCCGGTCAGCACCGGCACGTCGAGTTGCTTGCCCGAGGCGAAGACCTTGCTCGGATCCTCGCGGATCAGCCAGCCATCCACAATCGGGTCCGTCGCCGCGGCCGGACTTCTGAATGTCCGCAGCAGGCAGAGCGCGCAATTCCGCGAGCGACTTCGCGCCCAGGGTCTCGGCGATCTTCTCACCCTTGGCCTCGGCCTCTTTGAGCGTGGGCAGCGGCGCGACGGTCACGGTCGACCAGGCGCTGCTCTCCCCGATCGCACGCTCGAACAATCCTTTGGTCTGCGGAATCGTCATCAGATTGGCAACCAGGCCCGCGCCGGCCGATTCGCCGAAGACCGTGACGCGCTTCGGATCGCCGCCGAAGGCCGCGATGTTCTTCTGCACCCACTGCAGCGCGGCGATCGAATCCATCACGCCGAAGTTCCCTGCCCCGCGGCGGTCGGATTCCGTGGTTGAGTCCGGGATAGGAGAAGAAGCCGAACTCGCCCAGCCGGTAATTGATGGTGACAATCACCGCGCCCTTTTTCGCCAGCGCCTCGCCGTCGTACATGGCCTGCGAGCCGGAGCCGGTGTAATAGCCGCCGCCATAGATCCACACCATCACGGGACGCTTCTCGCCAGCCGCTTTGGCGCCGGTCCAGACGTTGAGGTAGAGGCAATCCTCGCTGCCGGTGTTGGCGCCCTGCATGCAGACGGGGCTGAACGTATCCGCCTTGCGGACGCCTTCCCATTTCGCGGCGGGCTTCGGCGCGCGCCAGCGCTGATCGCCGGTCGGCGGCGCGGCGTAGGGGATGCCTTTGAACACCCGCACGTCCGGCGTTGCCGAGGCGATGCCCGAAACCATGCCCGTGTCGAGCTTTACCGCGTCGTCAACGGCCGCGGCTGCGATGCCCGTACCCAGAGCGACCAGAGTGGCCGCAATCATTGTCGTTCGAATCATTCGAAGAGTCCTCGCTCCAGAGATTATACGTGAACCGCTTAGCGGCCCACCGTCCCGCCGTTCGCGGACGTAATTCAGAGTATCCATCGTCTCCTCGTCTGGCGGAAGCAATCAGTGCTTCGTCGCCCGGGTGTCCGAACAGCCTCCAGCGCGCGCTCGTCAAGAGCGGTCCTGCCTGACGCGCGTGCCCTGGCACGGACGGAAAGGAAAACTCTGTGGACACCTCACGGTGATCCGAAATCTCGCGATGGATTCCGCCGCATTTTGCAATGCCGGTTAGATGGACTTCGGGATTGACTGCTAAAAACCGAGCCGCGACCGCGAGGGAACGGTGGACTGTAACAGCGAACAGGCTCTATGCCGCGATGCGGGTCTCAGCCGCGCGCCCGCCGCGCAGGGTCTCGATAATCCCGCGCCATTTGCGCAACACCAGTTCGATCAGATTCAGCAGCAAAGCAAGCCCGAGCAACGCCGGCCACAACCGCAAAGTCGAGTCGATATACTTCCCGCTCGAATCGAACAACTGCCGCGCCGTGGGATTGAATCTCCCGCCGGTCGACTGCGCGATGGCCTTCAACAGCGTCTCGTTCGAGCCGTAATCCGACAGCTCCGATTCCTGCCGATACAACCCGACTTCCGGGAACGCGCGGCTTTCATTCAACGGCCGCACGCGGAACAATCCTTCCAGCGTGCCGATCCGCAAACGCCCGCGATACGTCCCAGGCGACAAACGAGCCAGATCGAGAGGATGCTTGAAATCGCCCGGCCCGATGACGTACAAATCGGGCGGCGTGGCGGGTTCGAGCGCGCGCTCGGAAAGATGGTAATCGACCACCAGTTCCTGATTCGCGCTGTCATAACGAGCCACCGCTTCGCTTTCATTCCCGTGCGGAAGCAGATCGCGGAAGATGTTCGTCCACAGGCGATCGAAGCCCGGCCACTTCAGCCAGGCCGCCGCCCAGCGGCTCTTCGCGTCGGACGAAAACACCGCCGTGCGCCCCAGCCCATACTGCCAGCGCACCAGCAGCGGGTCCATGCCATCCACCTGGAGAATCTCATCCGCCGTCGGCCGCGTTTCGAAACGAACGTAACCGGAAAGATCGGGCGCATGCTCCATATCCACCTTGTCGAGAAGATCGGACGGATGCTTGATCTCGGCCTTGATCGCTTTCTCGACCGCGGTGGTGCCGGTGTGCTCCTGCACGTCCTTCAAAAGGATCTGTTCGAGTCCCGCCGGCTCGTTCAGGATGTAAGACTTTCCCTTCGCCACGGTCGCGATCTTTTCGAGATAGGCGCGGTTCACATCCTGACCCAGCCCGACGGTGGAAATGGTCACGTGATTGGTGGTCGCGTCCTTCGAAAGCCCCAGGCTGTCGCCTTCTTCCGAAATGCCGTCGGTCAGCAGCACGATGTGCTTGTAAGCCGCATTGGTGGGCAGAATCTTGCGATAGGCCTCGGTCAGCGCGGGCGCGATCTGGGTGCCGCCATCGGGAATGATGCCGCTGATTTCGCGCTTGATCACGGCCTTGTTGTCGGCGGTGCGGATGGGCACGGCCCACGTGAACGAGTTGTCGAAGATCAGCACGCCCACGCGATCGTCGGGCTTGAGATTCTCCACCACGCCGATCGCCGCAAGGCGCGCCAGTTCGATCTTCTTGCCTTCCATCGACGACGATTTATCGATGATCAGCACCACGCTGGTGCCCTGCGGAGAGCGCGGCGGAACGAGCTTCGCCGGAAACGAACGCGCCAGAGGATCTTCCGGAGCGCCCTTGTGATCCACGTAGGAATTGTGCTCGCCCGCGATCAGCAGCGCGCCGCCGCCCCCCTGCACAAAGGTTTCGAGACGCTGTTTATCGGCCGCCGGCAGCGCATCGAGATCGATGTTGTTGAACGCGACGAGCTGCGTGCCATCCAGATTCGCCGGCAGCGTCTTCGACTGCACCACATCGAACTTGTTCGCGGTCAGCACGTCCACGATGTGGCCTTCCGTGCCCTCGGGATCTTCCGAAACCCACTGCACCTTCGGACGCCGCACAGCCACCGCGTCTTCGAAACGCGACTCGCCCAAACCAGTAGCCGCGATCTTCCCGCTGAGATCGATCGCGCCCGCCGCGTTGAGGCTGGTCCGGATGCGCACCCGGTTTTCGCCTGCTTCGAGCGCAATCTGGTGAACGCCGATCTGCTTGCCTTCAGCCGAGAGTTCAACCGTCGCGGGAATCGCGCGCGGCGAAAAGATCGTGAGGTCCACCGGGAAGCGCTCACCGCTGAAGACCGCGCCCGGAATCCCGACCGCTTCCGTCTTCAACTGCGGCTGCACCCGGCCGGCCAGCGCAATCGTATCGATCGCGACGCCGTTCTGCTGCGCCTGCCACGCCGCTCGCGTGACCGCGCCGTCGTTTTCATTGCCGTCGGTGATCAGAGCGATTCGATGCAGCATCCCGGCGGGAAGCGACGCCAGCGCCTGGCGGATGGGCGCTTCCAGATTCGTGCCGCGGCCTTCGATGCCGGAGGTGTGGCTGAGATTGAAGTCCGCTTCCTTCTCATCGAGCGAGCGCGGCGCGCGCGCAAACGGAATCACGTTGATCTGATTGCTGCCGCGCGCGCTGTTGATCTGCTTCACCAGCGCACTCTCGCGGCTGAGGTCCGCGTCGGTCACGCTGGCCGAAGTGTCCACCAGAACCGCCAGCGCGACTTTGCGCTCGCGAATCACGATCGAGGGTTCGGCGAGCGCCAGAATCACCGCGACGATCATCCCCACCTTCAAAAGCAGATGGGCATGCCGCGGCTGCCTGCGCCATTCCCATGCCAGCCACGCGAGCGGCAGCGCCAGAAAGAAGAGGACCCACGTGCGATCGAACGTCATGCCGCTCTCTCCAGCCGGGGCTTGACCACGCGCAGCCGCACCGGCGAGAAACGCCCGTACGCGATCCATTCGCCAATCAGCACGATGGCGCCGAGCGCCGCCAGCCAGGGCCACCAGTCGCGATTGCGCCGCAGCACGTCATTCCACGCCGGGATGCCGTGGCGCGCGGTGGCGGGCGGGGTCCACTTCACGTCCCACATCTCCGGCAGCGTCAATGAATAGACGCGCTCCGAATTCCCCGCGATCACCCGCACGCGCGAAGCTTCTCCCGCGAAGAAATCCACCGATTTGTCGCGCACGTTGAACGGCAGATTGACGCCGGCGTCCGTCAGCACCTGAACATTGGCCTTG
Organism: Terriglobia bacterium; assembly: GCA_963809655.1. Lineage (GTDB taxonomy): Bacteria > Acidobacteriota > Terriglobia > Bryobacterales > Bryobacteraceae > BOG-234. Next base: position 373,974 of record CAWEKQ010000037.1, read on the forward strand.
CCCGCGGACGGCCCCGTATAGGCCATCGACACCGCGCCCGCGCTCTGCGTTCCCACATCCACGTCGCGGAACACATCCGGCGCGGCCCACCGCAGCACGTTGGCGAGCAGCAGCGGCGTAGCCAGTTCATACCGCATCGCGCCATCGAAAGGATCGAAGCCCATCACGACGGTCCGGCTTTCCATCCGTCGGACGAGCATGATCGGACCCCGGTCTACTTCGGCCAGTCGCACATCGCCCTGGACCGTTTCGAAAATCGACGCCATCTCGATCTGCACATCGCGCGCCCGCAGGCCGAGCGTCAGAGGCTGATCGGGAGTCCACTTCAGGCCCGTGAGCAAATTGGTTTTCTGCTTTACGGGGAAGGCCAGCTGATCGACCGGCGGGTCGATCCAAAGCACATTTCCCTGCGGCATCACCGGCGGACGGAAATAATGCAGCACCGTGAGTCCGGCTTTGTCCTGTGCGTTGTACTTCGCCGTCGGCCGGATCTCGGCCACGACGCGCGGGTCCGACGAAAGCGCGGGACGCACCGCATCCGGCTGATTGGAGTAAACGATCACGTGCAGGCTGCGCAGCTCCGGCAGTTCGAGCGCCGCGTAATTATCGGCGCCGAAGGCATCCACAGGATAAAGCCGCGCTTCGAGAATTCCTGCCGCGCGCGTGTGCACCGTGAACGTGGCTTCGCGCTCTTCGCCGGGCGGCAGTTCGAGCGGACGCGAGCCCTGCGGAACGTTGGCGAAGTTGAGAGTGATGTTGACAGTTTTCGCGCGCCTGCCATAATTTCGCACGCGGACGAGAACATCCCAGGCGCCCGTGTCGGTGGACGGATCGCCGCGCATTCACGCTGCGCAGGCCGCTGTTTTCGATGTTGTCGTCGATGGCGAGCACGCGGAACGCGGGCATGTTCGGCAGCGACAGGCTGTTCGCTTCATGCGTCGAGATGCGCCCCGGCCCCACGTAGACGATCTCGCCCGCGACCGATCCGCTGCCGCGCTGCAACTGGCTCGCGAACTGCAGGCTCTGGGACAGATTCAATGCCGTCGCGCCCGGCTGCGATTCGAGAATGGCGCGGGCCACGTTGCGGCGGTCGGTCTCCCACGCCGTCGCCGGAGTAGCCAGCGCATCCGCGCGCACCACAAGAACGCGATCGGCCGTGGGCACTGCGCGCAGCCAGCCCAAGGCGTTCGCGCGCGCCAGATCCATCAGCGTTGCATCGTTGCGATTGGGCGCCTTCGGCAACAATGCGCCCATCCATGCCGAAGTATCGAGCACGAGCACGTGATCGCGCCGCGCTCCCTGGCGGCCGCCGAACTGGAATTCCGCGATGGCGAGCAGCAGCAGAGCCATCCCGATCAATTGCAGCAACAGAGAAAGAGGCTGCTGGATGCGGTTGCGGCGCGTGACAGGCGCGGCCTTGCCCGGCTCAACCCAGAATCGCAGCGTGGAAACGATCAGCTTCCGGCGCGTGCGGTCGAGCAGATAGACAGCCACCGAGATGGCTGCGATCGCGCCGAACGTCGCGAGGAACTGAACGAGACTGAGGTTGAGAAATTCCATCACCTGCTACCGATGAACCGCTTGACTTCGCGCGCGCGGCTCGCGAAATGCTTCCTACCGCTCCTTTACAGTCGCGGCTCAGCAAGGCGGATGTGACTAAGCTGCGACTGTGAAGGAGCGGTAACGAAACGCCCATAAACATCACGCTATGCTCCGCGTGCGCACCATCGTTCCGAAAATCGCGTCTTCGAGCGCCATCGAAGTCGGCAGACCACTATACTTTCCATCGTTGCGCAGCGCCACCTCTTTAATACCCGACGCAAAGGCGTCAAACGCCTCAGTGTATTTCCGGCGCGCTTCGTCATCCACTTGTATATGGAGGCGTCCGCCGCTCTCGGCATCCGTCAGATCCACCTCGCCGTTCCAGGGCGGCAGGCGATCTTCATCCGCCCAGAGCTGAACCAGCATCAGTTCGTTGCCGTAATCGGCCAGATACTGCAGCGCCTTCTCGCAGCCGCCATCGTCGAGGAAGTCCGATATCACAATCACCAGACCGCGCTGCGGATACTCATTAAGGTACTCGCGCACCACGGTGTGAAAGTCGGTGATGCCACCCGATTCGAGCCCTTCCAGAAATTCCGCCACCATGCGGTAACGATGCCGGCCGCCGCCCGCAACCTGACCCTCATGCAATCGCGCCGCGAAAGGCAGAACCTGGATCGTGTCCAGCCGCACCAGCCCGACATAGCAAAGCGCCGCCGCCAGCTGCCGCGCGAAAGTAAACTTCTCGCCGGTTCCCGCCACCATCGACGCCGACGTATCGAGCAGCATCCGCACCGGCACGCGCGGCTCGATCTGGAACATCTTCAGAAACATCTTGTCCAGCCGCATGTAGGCGCGCCAGTTCACCGCCCGCAGATCGTCGCCCTGATGAAAGTGCCGGTGATCGAGAAACTCCTGACCGCCGCCCGCGAAACGCGACCGGTTGTGCCCGCCCACAAGACCGGCGAAGGAACGCTGCCAGTGGATGGCCAGGCGCTCCAGACGTTCCAGAAATTCCCGGTCCAGCAGGGGCTCGTTCGGCAAAATGGGCCTCGTAAAGTCCTATGCGGCGGAAGCCTGAACGGTTACGCCGGCGATGATCGAGGTCAGAATGGAATCGGCCGACTTGCCATCGGCGTGGGCGTCGAAGTTCAGGATGATGCGATGGCGCAGCACCGAGGGCGCGAGTTCCTTGATGTCGTCCACGCTCAGATGGAAGCGGCCGCGCAGCAGCGCCAGCACGCGCCCGCATTCGACCAGCGCCTGCGCGCCGCGCGGCGAGCTGCCGTAGCGGATGTACTTGCGCGCCAGTTCGTGCGCTTCCTTCTCATCCGGCTGCGTGGCCATCACGAGTTGCACCGCGTAGTCCTGCACATGCGGCGCGATCAGCACTTCGCGGCAGACGGAACGCAGCTGCAGCACATCGTCGCGGTCGAGCACCGCATGCACGGTCGTGTCTTCGCGCGCGATGGTGCGCTCCACAATGCGGGAAAGCTCCGCTCGCGAAGGATACGTCACCAGAATCTTCATCAGGAACCGGTCGAGCTGCGCTTCGGGAAGCGGATACGTCCCTTCCATCTCGATCGGATTCTGCGTCGCCATCACGAGGAACGGCGCTTCAAGCTCGTGCGTCACCGTGCCGCTGGTAACGGTCCGTTCCTGCATCGCCTCGAGCAGCGCGGATTGCGTCTTCGGCGTGGCGCGGTTGATTTCGTCGGCCAGCACGAGATGCGCGAAGATCGGACCCGGCTGGAACCGCAGCATCTTGTGCCCGTGATCGTCGGTCTCCATGATCATGCTGCCGACGATGTCGGCAGGCATCAGATCCGGCGTGAACTGAATGCGCGAATAACGCAGGCTGAGAGCGCGCGCGAGCGTACGCAGCAGAGTGGTCTTGCCCAGCCCGGGCACGCCTTCGAGCAGCACATGTCCGCCGCCCAGCAGGCAGATCAGGACGCCATCCACCACGCTCTGCTGGCCTACGATTATCTTCGCGATCTCATCGCGAACCTGGTTTAGTTTTGCGACCGCCGGACTCGCGGCTGCTTCAATTGGCATGAGTTTGATTCTAGTAGATACGCCTGGCTCGTTGAAAACACGCGTTCAGGCGCGTTTACTTCGAGACGAGCTGGGCTTTCCGCTGCGCCGCCTGCTGTTCCTGGACCGCGGATATCCATTCGTCAGCCACGCGGATGAAGTCCAGCACTTCGGCCACTTTTTCCTCGCTCGACCCCGGCGAGCAGCAGGGCTTGTCGCCTTCCATCCAGATCGAAAACCTGTTCAAGTGGAGCTTTATCGTTGGGGGCCTCCCCGGACCGTTGAACACCCATTGTCTCACTTCCGATGTACCCTGAGCAGAACATGATCGTGCGTTGCGAGAACCCTGACGACCCCGCGGAACGATCGGCGATCCGATCGGTCAATCGAGGCCGCTTTCGGCCGCCCGGACGAAGCCGATCTGGTCGATGCTCTGCGCGCAGACGGAGTGCGTCCTCGCTTCTCTGGTGGCCGAGAGCGAACACCGCGTCGTCGGGCACATCCTGTTCAGCCGCATCTGGATCGAAGCCGTTCCCGCGGTCGCACTCGCTCCCGTGGCCGTCCTTCCCGAATACCAGCGCCGGGGCATCGGCGGCACGCTGATCACCGGCGGCATCGATTCGATGCGAACGCGCGGTGAACACATCATCCTCGTGCTCGGACATCCCGAGTATTACGAGCGCTTCGGCTTTGCCGCCGAAACCGCGCGCGCCATCTCGAAAGCCCCTTTCCGCCCGGACGCTTTCATGGCGATGGAACTCAGCCCCGGCGCGCTCGCCAACATTCGTGGCAAGGTCAGGTATCCAGCCGCGTTCGGACTCTCCGCCGAACACACGTTACGAAGGCGTAATATGAAATGCAATGCCGGAACAAATCAGCCGTAGAGAAACACTGAAGAAGGGCCTGGCCGCGGCCAGTCTGCTGGCGTGGGTGCCGGAATAGGCGATGCCCGCGTTCGCCGCAAGGCGACACCGACGTCCCGTTCACCGACTATCCGCCGAACTACAACCCGAACGGCAATCCGAACGCCGTCAATCGCATGCTCGATATCCGCAAGATCGACGGCCACATCACGCCGAGCGACCAGTTCTTCTTCATCCAGCACTACAACCGGCCCGAAATCGACCCGGCTTCTTACAAGCTGAAACTGACCGGCATGGTGACCAAACCCACCGAACTCACGCTCGCCGATCTCAAAGGAATGAAGTCCCTCGATCTCGTGAACGGCTACGAGTGCTCCGGCAACAGCGCGCGATCCTTCGAAGGGCTCTCATCCTGCGGACGTTTCACCGGCGTTCGCCTGCGCGACGTCTTGAAGCACGTCAGGCGTGGGCCCGGACGCACGCGAAGTCGTTTTCTTCGGCACGGACCGCAAGCAGGAAGACATCGCGTTCCGCCAGCAGACGTACAAACTCGAACAGCAGTTCGGGCGCAGCATCACGCTCGAACACGCCATGAAGCCGGAGCCGATGCTGGTGTGGAATCTGAACGGCGAGCCGCTCAAGCGCGATAACGGCGCGCCGCTGCGGCTTCTGATGCCCGGCTGGTACGGCGTCTGCAACGTGAAGTGGCTCTCGGAAATCCACCTGCAGGAAGATCGCTACCTCGGGAACTTCCAGGCCCGCTGGTATCGCACACTGCGCGGCGTAGGAGGCACCGGCGAAGATGCCGATCCCGCCACGCAGTGGGTCGAAACCGAAGTGACGCGCATCCAGCTGAAGTCGGCCATCTCGCGCGTCCGGAAAACCGCGGGCGCTTATCAGGTATTCGGCTTCGTCCTGAACGATGGCACGCCGCTCAAATCGGTTGAAGTGAGCGTCGACGGCGGCCCGTGGCAGCCGGCCACCCTCGATAAAGGCAACACGCAGTTCTCCTGGAAGCTCTTCACCTGGGACTGGAAAAACGCCACGCCCGGCGATCACACGCTCGTATCGCGCGCGACCGACGCTAACGGCGTCGTGCAGCCCGATGCCGCCGGCCTGAAGCGCAAGAAAACCTTCCTCGAAGACAACGCCCAGTTCCCGCGCAAGATCAGGATCGCGTGAGGTAGGCGGCCGGCACGCCGCTGCGCCGCGCCACTACCTGCTTCGTCGGTGAGGCGCGCGTCGTAGATCGAACGTGTTTCAATCGTTCTCGCCACCAGCGTGGCCGTACATACAATCAGCATCAGCGGCAGGATGAAAGACCGGTCACGGCCGGTCAACTCGATCATCAGCATGCACCGCGGATATCGGTCCCTGCGTCGTCGCGCCCAGCTACCGCCGCCGCACCGAGCACGGCAAACAAACCCGGCGGAACCCCCGGCCAGATCAGTGACCACCATAGCCCAGCGCACCGCCCAGCATCGCTCCCATCGTCAGCGAAGGCGTGAACATCCCCCCGGGCGCGCCGCACGCGCACACACAACACGGTCGCCAGGGGCTTCAGCACCACCAGAATCGAGCAGCAGCGTCAGCGGCACCTGATTCGTGAATGCCAGCTGCGAGACATCCTTGCCGTTCCCGAGGATTTGCGGAAACCATATCGACACCACCCCAAGCAACGCCAGCACGATCACCGGATCGATCAGCCGCCGCCAGTTCTGCGGCCTGTGCCGGTCCGCCCAACGAATCATCCGGACATAGCCGACAGAGGCCACGCCCGCAATCGGACCAGCCAGCAGCGCCCACACCACGCACGACAGCGAACTGGCGTAAGCCGGGATTATGTAAGTCGGCGCATTCGGCAGCACCAGCCACGAGACCGCCGTGGCCACGAGCGAGGTGATCAGCGCGGGCAAGCACGTATCTCAGCGCGAGCGCTCCCCGCATCACTTCCAGTGAAAAAAGCGCCCCGCCCAAGCGGGACTCCGTACGCCGCCGCCATTCCCGCCCCCGCGCCGCAGGCAACCAGCAGCCGGCGCTGTTCGTCGCGTCAATCGTCCGCGGTCGGAAAAGAAATTCGCCAGCACCGCGCCCGCTTGCTTCGGCGCGCCTTCGCGCCCGAGCGATGTCCCCATCCCCACGACGAAAATGGAAAGCAGCGCGCTGCCGAGCGTGCGCACTCGCCGGCATGCGCCCCGCATAGAACCAGATCGCCTCTGTGGTATCGATCCCATTCGCGCCCGTAAGATGTTTCAGAAGGATCTGCCCCGCGCCGGTGGCCAACCCGGCGCAAAGCAGCACGAGGATGCGCCTCTCGGCAGCTCGCAGCCGTTGCAGCTTCAATCAGATTCGTGCCGGTGCCGCCCCACATCGCGCGCTGCACCAATTCCAGAAGCCGTGTGAGCGCCGCCGCGCCCGCGCCGGTACCCACGCCCGTGAGCGTAACGGCGAGCCAGAATCTCCGCGGCGCCGGAATGCCGCAGCGTGGCGGGGATACCGTCTGGCGTCACTTCGCGGGCGTCACTGCAGGGGCCGCGCTGATCAGTTCGAGATAGAGATTGTTCGGGTCGCGCACGACCGCAATCTTGATGGCGCCCATGCTAACCGGCTCACCGTCAGGCGCAACTACAGTCGCGCCACCGGCCTTCAGCTTTTTCACCAGCGCGTCGATATCACGCACGCGCAACTGAATGAGTGCAGTGCCGGGGTCGGGAACGCGCGTCTGCAATGGCTTGCGGTCGGCGTTCTTGAATTCGATCAGGCTCAGACGCACCGTCGTTCCCGGATTGGACCCCGGAATCGTCGTCGAGCTCTGCCGGAACTGCGCGCCGGGCACACCCGCCGTATCCGCCATCAGCTTGTTCCCGTTAAAGCTATCGCCCACCCGCATCGTGAACCCCAGCAGCTCGCGATAGAACTTCGCCGTCTGCTCCGTATCCGCCACCGTAACTTCAATGCTCGCGCCAATCACATTACTCGCCGGACCCGTCGCCGCCGGCAGCGGGATCGGTTGTGCGAGCTCCACAATGAAACCATCCGGGTCCTGCACGAAGAAGCCCTTCTCCACGCCATTGATCTCGACCGGTTTGCCCGCCAGCGTGAGCACATGCGAGTTCGCCTTGCGCAGGCGCTCGACAACCGAATCGATATCGCGAACCCGCAGCGCCAGATTTCCCGCCCCCGGATCCTGAAAACGAGGATTACCCGGTTGGCGATCGATATCCTTATATTCGATCAACTCCAGTCCAAACGCCGCGCCCGGAATCTTCATGACCGCGATCCGCGACTGCGCCCCGATCGCGTTGGTCATCTTCATGATCGCCGGATTCCCGCTGAACGCCTGCGGAGCGGTAGCTACGTCGAGCCCCAGCGCATCGTGATAAAACGCGATGGATTTCTCAAGGTTGGTGACCACATGGCTGAAATTGCCGAATCCGACCACGTCACTGGCTGGCGCGGGCTGCGGCGTCTGGGCCGAGAGGAGCGCGGCCATTCCCAGCTGAAATATCAGGCTCTTCGACACAATCCGCATTCGCCCTCCCGGAAAGACTCAGCCACTATATACCATCGGGAAAACAAGGAAGTTGAATTGTCTTATCGGCATTAATCTGCGTTTATCTGCGGCTCAAATTGCCTTTTCTCCGGCTGTGAAAGAGAGTCAATTCGTTTTCCCGAATGTCGGGCAGAGCCCGGTCCCAGTTCGCGCCGCGTGGAGATGTGCCCTGATGCACCCACAGGCCATCAACCTTGATCAGGGATGGTCGATGCCCCGCCGCATCCATCTCGATCGTCATACAGTCCCCGCCGCCGCGGCTGCCCCGCAAACCCTACACGCCTTCACAACCAACCCCCACCCGCCAAACCAATCCCGCTCAATCTCAAACGCAATATCCACGTCCCTCACGTCTCGCAACTCCCCCGCCAGATCGCTCAATCCCCAGCCCTTCATCATCATGGTGCGCCCGCCCTGCCGTACCGCGATCTTGAGGTGCTTCTCCTTCCAAACCTGCGGAGGCCCCGCCAGCTGCACCCCCCGCGCCGCAAACAACGGCCGCCGATTCCCCATCCCGAACGGCGCAATCCGCTGCAGCGCCGCCCACAACGCGTCATTGATCTCCGGCAGCTCCACCACCGCATCCACCTCAACCGTCGGACGCATATCCTCCGCCGTCAACCGCTCCGCCGCCCACCCGCACAGCCGCTCCCGAAACGCATCGAGCGACGATTCGGGCAGCGTCAACCCCGCCGCGTGCGCATGACCCCCGAATTTCGTAAACAACTCTCGCATGCTTTCGAGCGCATCGAGAAGATGAAACGCCGCAATGCTCCGCCCGGATCCCTGCGCCACTCCGCCTCCACACCGAGCACGACCACCGGACGATGGAAGCGCTCCACCACCCTGCTCGCCACAATTCCCACCACACCCCGATGCCATCCCTCGCCCCACAGCACCAGCGCCGCGTCGCGATCCGTGACCGGCGTCGCCACACAGCGTTCGAAAATCTCTTTCACGATCGAGCGTTCCGCCGTCTGACGCTCCTGATTCAACGCGAACAGCTCGCGCGCGATCTCGTCAGCCTCCTCGGCATCGCCCGTCAGGAACATCCGCACCGCCTGCCCCGCGCTATCCATGCGCCCCGATGCATTGATCGCCGGCGCAATCCGGAATCCCACCTCGCCCGCGTCCGGCACGCGATCGGCGAATCCCGCGGCCTTCAGCAGCGCGCGCAGCCCATGATTCCGCACGTCCCGAAGCCCATCGAGACCATGCTTCACGATCACGCGATTCTCGCCCGTCAGCGGCACAATGTCCGCCACCGTCGCGATCGCCACCAGCTTGAGGAATGATTCCACCACGCGCACCAGCTTCGCCGCCGGCCACCCGAGGCCCATCAGAATCGCGTGCGCCAGCTTGAACGCAACCCCTGCGCCGCACAGATTCGGGTTTGGATAATCGCAATCGACCCGGTTCGGATTGATCACGGCCAACGCAGGCGGCAGTTCCGTCTCGGGCAGATGATGGTCGGTCACGATCACATCCACGCCCAGTTCATTCGCCCGCGCGATCGCCGCCCCCGCGCGAATCCCGTTATCGACGCTGACGATCAACCGGATACCCCGCCGCGCCGCTTCTTCCATCGCCGCCGGCTGCATCCCGTATCCATCATGCAAACGATGCGGAATGTGCCAGCCCGCTTCGGCGCCCGCGTAGCTCCAGCGCCTTCTTCAGGATTACCGTCGACGTTACGCCGTCAACGTCATAATCGCCGTGGATCTCAATCGCCTCGCCCCGCACAATCGCAGCGCGAATACGTTCCACCGCGCGATCCATATCGCGCAGCAGAAACGGATCGTGCAGATCTTCGATTCTCGGATTAAGAAAATGCTCCGCACTCGCGGCATCACGGAAGCCACGCCGCATCAGGATCTGCGCGGCGGCACGCGGAATTCCCAGCTCGCGCGCAAGCTCCGCAGCATCGGATAATACCGGAAAAATCCAGCGGCTAACAGATTGCATCGACGATTCCATCACCGCCCCCTTTCGACCGCGACCGCCTGTCTGAGCCGCGACTATAAAGGAGCGGTAAGAAGCGTTCTTCAGCGCCCACTAGTTATTGGAATAGAATCCGCCGAGCCCGTCGTCACCGGAACCCTGATGCGGCTCGTCGGCCGGCATCACCGCGCTGATTTCTTCGCACGCGTCGAGAAAGTCCTCATACCAGTCGGGCTGCGCCTCATAAACATAAAGGTGCGAATTGTGATCGAACGCGATCTCGAGCGTGCAGGTTTCGCCGATATGCCGTTGCGCTTTTCCCAAACGGGTTTCCAGATCCCGGCGCTCTTCGCGCGTGAACTCCGTGTCTTCGAGTTCCTCCAGAATCTCGTCCAGTTCCTCTTCCGCCATCTCGCGCGAAGCGAACAGAATGAGCTTCTCACCGGCCTTGCGCGCGACGTCGAGAAAGGCGCGGTAATCGGGACAGCGTTCCGTGTCCCAGGTGATGATGGGCAGCCCCTCGAGCGCGCCCGAATGGCTTCGGAATACCGCGAAATCGGAACTTTCGAGGTAGTCGAGAATTTCGCTTTTGAGTGTTTCGAGGTTCAGGTCCACGATTGCAAATCCAGAATAGCACCGGCGGCACGGCTTGAAGTCGTCTGGAAAATGGCAACATCTCACATTCCCTGTTCCGCGCCGTCATAATGATTCCGGACCGCGCCCATGAGGATGCGGTGAAACGACCGGGATAACCGCGCGTGACTGGTTCTAGTACTAACGACAAGTGGCGAGGGGGGGTTTTTTTAATTGTCCGAACCGAGGCAGTTCTGGATTGGTGACCCCGCGCGGGAGTTGCCCGTAGGAAATTACCCATGGATTTTGGAAACGCCCGCAGATTTTTGTGGCTTTCGCGCTGGCGTCGACCGCACCCGTGTTTGGGGGCACCATTACCTACACTTGCGATCCGACAGTGGCCGCTATAGACGGTTCCGGAGTTTGCGGTTATCTCAACTCCAACCTCGCAGCCGTCTACAACGACACCTTTAGCAACGCCAACGCAAACATCTACATGACTACCTCCAGCACCGGGCTCGGAGGAAGCAGTCAGGTGAATCAGTACCTCACCTACGCCCAATACTATAGTGCGCTCGCCGCAGAATCCACTGACGCCACGGCCTTAACCAGCTTGCCTTCCACTGAACCTGCCATTTTTCCCGCGTCCTCCCGATACGTCGGCGCCACAGCCGCATTGGTTAATGCCCTCGGCATTCCAGCGGCCCAGACTGCCTTTGGAGAAATCGTCGGCGTCACTCCCGGCGCGGGCGGAACCGATCCGAGCTTGAGCACTTGCATGCTGCCCGGCGCTGGTTGCTACAACGGGGTGATCGAGATTGTGACGCCGTCGGGCTTGTCAACCGAAACCGGCGGCACACAGGGCCTGTGGTTCCGCGATGTTGCAGGCACCGCTAGTGGCCCCCACCCCTCCAACGATTACGACTACTTCAGCGTCGTCGAGCATGAGACGGACGAGCTTCTCGGAACGGCCTCCTGCGACAGTGTTGGCGCTGGCCCGTCGGCAGTTAACAATTGCACGGCTCACGGCCAGATTGGTGACACTCCTTCAGCAGTCGACCTGTTCCGGTATCCTGCTCCGGGAACGCGCGTCTTTGACGACCTGACCCCTGCTTACTTTTCCTTCAATGGCGACACAACCGACCTCGACGCGAACACCTACAACACCACGAAAGTCGGTGAAGACTACGCCGATTTCAGCCAGGGCTGCGTTTTCGTGCAGGACGCCGAAGGGTGCCCGGGCCAGAGCGTGGATATTACGGATGACTACCTGGGCGGTCAAGGCCCGGAAATCCCGATCCTCAACCCTGTCGGCTACGATCTCGTCGCCACCGCGGAACCCGGCACGCGGATGATGTTTGGATTCGGCCTCACGGCACTCGGCGTCATGGGATATCGCCACCGCCGGGTTTAACCAAACCACGATCGTAACCCTGCCCTGGCTTCCGTGAGGAAATCTATAACCAGCAACTGGGCGCAAGTACGGAGCGGTTATGTTTTTTTGATCTTTGCCAAAGGGGATCCGAAACAGGCCGGTCACCAGACACTCATTTGGCGGATCCCGTCCCAGGGAACACGTCACGGAAGATTGCACATCGGCGCCAGCTCGCGGCTTCGATCAATGCGCTCTGCAGAAGCGCGGCAGTTCGCAGTCGCAGGACCGGTCCGGCATGCCGGTCAGATCGCTACAGCACTTGTCCGAATTTGCCAGGGCAGCCTTGTCACTTGAAACGGCAAGGCTGCACACCGTAATTAACCGGGAAACCTACGGGATCGCGAAAACCCACACCGCACCGCCCATCGGCACTTCCGGATAATCTCCCGGAAACAACCGATTAAGCGTGCTCTGCATGCCACTCGAATCGCCCGCCCCAGCCCGCATGCACGGCAAGATACTGCTTGCCGTCGATCAGAAATGTAGTCGGCGGCGCCAGAATCCCCGAGTTCGTCGGGTACTCCCACAGCAGCTTCCCGCTCGTGGCATCGAACGCGTGGATCTTCCGGTCCGCCGTGCCGCCCGTAAACACCAGACCGCTCGCCGTCGCCATCATCGAGCCCCAGTTCGGGCTCTTGTCGTAGTTGTAAGTCCAGACCTTCTTACCGGTATCCACATTCCAGGCCTGCACTTCACCGATATGCGTAGCGCCCGGAGCTGTCGCATTCGCGCCCATTCTCACTCCGGTGAAACCCTTGCCCGCATCATAAACCACTGTGTCCAAGCCGGTCGACGAACCGCAGAGGTTATTATTCGCCGGCACATAAATCATCCGCGTTTTCGGACTGAACGCGATCGGAGGCCAGTTCTTGCCGCCATGCAGATTCGGGCAGAAATCGGCTTCTTTTCCAGTAGCGGGCTTGTGCGCCGGATCCACCGTCGGCCGGCCCGTCTCCGGATCGAGTTTCGTATACACGTTCTGGTTCACGAACGGTTTGCCTTCGATGAATTTGATTCGTCCGCCGGTCGTCGCATCGCCGCGATCGAGGAACCACATATAGCCATCCCGCGCGACATCGATCAGTCCCTTGATTGTGCGCCCGCCACGCTGATAATCCACCAGGATCGGCGGCGACACTTCATCCCAGTCCCACGATTCGTTCGGGTCGTACTGGAAGTGGCCTTTGATCGCGCCCGTCGCGACATCGATCGCGATCGTCGATGAGGTATACAGGTTATCGCCAGGCCGCTTGTCGCCCATCCAGGGACCGCCGTTGCCAGTGCCCCAATACGCCAGATTCGTCGCCGGATCGTAATTCCCGGTCACCCACACGGAACCGCCGCCAGTCTTCCACTGGTCGCCGCCTGCCGGCCAGGTTTCGCTGCCCGGTTCGCCCGGCGCGGGGATGGTATATGCGCGCCACTGTTCTTTACCGGTCTCCGGATCGAAGGCGGCCACGAAACCCCGCACTCCGAATTCCCCGCCCGAAGCCCCTACCATCACCTTCCCGCCCGCGATCAGCGGCGCGAGCGAAATGTAGTACGCGGATTTGTTGTCGGCCACCTGCGTTGACCAGACTTCCTTGCCGGTCTTCGCATCCAGAGCCACCAGCACCGCCGTGCCCAGGGCGAAATAAACCTTGTCGCCGTAGAGCGCAACGCCGCGGCTGGTGTCGTGGGGGACGATCGCCGCAGACGGCCTGTTCTTCTTATATCGCCACAGCAGATTGCCGCTCTTGACATCGATCGCGATCACCTGATCGCTGGGCGTCGAAATGAACATCACGCCGTTGTTCACCAGCGGCGCCGATTCGTGGACCTTCGTCTCGCCGGTCGAAAACACCCACACGGGCTTCAGTTGTTTGACGTTCGCGGGCGTGATCTGGTCGAGCGGACTATAGCCCCAGCCGTCATAGGTGCGGCGGATCGACAACCAGTTCCCGGGCTCGGGATTCTTCAAGCGGTCCGCCGTCACTGGCTGGTAGTTCTGGAGCACTTTCGGCACCGGCATGGCCGGTCCCGGAGGCTGCGGCCCCTGCGCAAAAACAGCACCGGCGATCAACAAAGGGATGAAGCAAAAACGTGTCATATCTCGGTAAGTAATCATATACGATTTACGTTAGAGTTGAGGTTTGACGGCTGCGGAGGCTTACGAATTGATTACTCACGGCGGAGCTTCGGACTTTGCGCGCGTGATCGCGGCCTGTGAATCATTTGGGCCCTATTGCCTGATTGGCGGATTGGCCGTCAATTGCTACGTTGATCCCGTTTATGCACTTGACGCGGATCTGGTCGTCGGGCACCCGGTGAACGCACAGATCGCGGCAGCCATCTGAGAATCCAGTTCACGATCGACGAAAGATATCAGGACTTCCTCGCACGCTCAGTTGACACCGAGGTGCTCGGGACACGCGTCCGGGTCGCGTGCCTCTACGACGTCACCGCAGGCAAATTGTGGGCGTGGAGCGATTCCCGGCGCCGCCTCAGCAAACGCAAGAAAGATGAGCTGGATCTGATCCGGCTCGCCGAGGCCTATCCGGCACTCAAAGCTTCGCATCCGCCCGAACTGCAGCAACAACTCGGAGACACTTAGTTCTTCTGTTCCGGCGCTGGCCCCTCAGGCCCACCGGCTCCCGCCGCTGGGCCACCACGTCCGCCTCCGCGCCCGCCACGCCCCGGAGCATCCGCCGGCGCCGCTTTCGGCATCTCGCCCTTTCCGTCAACTTCAAACACGAACAGCATCGGCGGATAATCGATCTTCGCGTCATTCGGGCCAACCGCCGTGGCCTGCCGGCCCATGCCGCCAATGAACGCGACATACTGCTTGCCACCCGCCTCATACGTAATCGGCGGAGCCATCCCGGTACGCCCGGTCTGCACATCAAGAAGCTTCTCCCCCTTATCCGCGCTATACGCCCGGAAGTGGCCGTCATTCAGCACCTGGAACACCAGGTTGCCTCCGGTAGTTACCGATCCGCCGCCAATCCCACCACCGCCATCTGCGCGCCACACCACCTTCTGATTGATCGGATCCCACGCTTCCAGTCCCGCTCGCATACCTTCCGGCGGCTCCGGTCCCATCGCCGGACTCAGCGTCCGCACGTCGCCCGTGGGCCGCGTATATCCGGTCGAGCCAGGCTTCAACTCGTCCGTCGCCTGATACCGGAACGGCATGTAGGACGAAGGAATGTAAACATACCCAGTCGCCGGATTAAACGACATCGGCGACCAGTTGTGCGCGCCCCCGCCCGTCGGATAAAGCTCCAGACCCTGCTTGTCGTCGTCGTAGTATGCGCCCGGATTAACGATAGGCCGCCCCCGCTCGTCGAAGCCGGTCGCCCAGGTGACCTTGACGAAAGGATTCGCCGAGATGTACTCGCCCGTCACGCGGTCGAGCACATAAAAAACGCCATCCTTCGCCGCCTGCATGATGACCTTGCGCTGGCGTCCTTTGATCGTGAGATTGAGCAGCATCAACTGCTGCACGCTGTCGAAATCCCAATTGTCGTTCGGAACCGTCTGGTAGTGCCACTTCAACTGACCGGTTGTCAGATCCACCGCGAGAATCGAACAGGTGTAAAGGTTGTCCATATTTTTCGCGCCGCGGAACTTCTGCACCCAGGGTTCGGCATTGCCTGTGCCCACATAAACCAGGTTCGCGTCGGGGTCGAATGCAATGCCATCCCACACCGCGCCGCCGCCGCCGTTCTTATAGAACTCGGGACTCCACGTCTTCGCCGCCGCACGCATGGCCTCATTCTCATAGGGCTTCGAGGGATCGCCCGGAACTGTATAGAAACGCCACGCCCGCTTGCCGGTCTTCGCATCGTAAGCGTCGAACATACCGCGCGTCGGCTTATCGCCCCCGGACAACCCGACGATCACCTTGCCATTGGCCACTCGCGGCGCCATCGTGATCGTGTACAGATCCTGCGGATACGCCACGCGCGTTTCCCACACCGGCTTTCCCGTCAGAGCATCGAGCGCCATCAGCCGCCCGTCGATCACCGGCGCGATGATCGTCCCGTTGTAAAGCGCCATACCGCGATTCACGATTCCGCAGCAGATCTTCGGACGCACTGCCGTTTGATTCACTTCCGGGTCCCACCGCCACAGTTCTTTGCCCGTGCGCGCATCCACCGCGAAAACAACGCTCCAACTGGTGATGCCGTAGATCGTGTTGTTCCAGACGAGCGGCGTGCCTTCCTGATTGCCGCCGCCCGCACCCACCGCATAGGTCCACGCAAGACCCAGCCTGCCCACGTTCGAGGTATCGATCTGCTTCAGCGGACTATACCGCGTCTCGCCCTGCGTCTTGCCGTAACTCAGCCATGACCCAGGCTGCGAATCGGCGGGCGTGCCGGTGTTTCTCAGAACCTGGTCGGTGACGGCCGGCGCCGTCTGGCCGCCCTGCTGCGCCAATGCGATTCCGATGAAACCCAGCGCGGCAACCCCGCCCGCCCAATAGAAAATCCGATTCCGTTGCCGCTCTTGCATGAAAGTTCCCTCTTTCCAACTCCGATGCTCACCGGACATTCTATTACGCGATCGATTTCCAGTTCTGCGCCAACCGCTCCGCCGTCCGCCACGCCAGCGCCTGCACCGTCAGCGTCGGATTACGCGCCCCCGATGTTCCCATCACAGACGCCCCGAGAATCCCCAGATTCGGCGCCTCATGCGAGAAGCCCCACTTGTCGACCACGCTCGTCTCCGGATTCTCGCCCATCCGCGTACCGCCGAAAGCATGCGTCGTCAACCCCGGCCCGCGATACACCCGCGACGCCTGAACCTCAATCGCCCCCGCCGCCTTGAACCACTCTTCCATCTTGTTCACCGCATACAACGCCTGCCGCGGCTCACTCTCTTTCGGACCGCTCGTGACCCTGCACACCGGATCGCCCAACGGATCTTTCACCTCCGGATCCAGATCGAGAAACGTATTCTCATACGGAAAAGTATTCGACTGAACATAGGCCGAAACCCACCGCCCCGCGTTCTCTCTCACGAACGCCTTCCACTTCGATCCCCACTGCGGAGCGCGCCCATACGTCGCCATCGCCGCCGCGCCGATCGGATGCTTCTCCGTATTCACCTGGATCGACGCCCCGCCGATAAATCCCAGTCCCGAATGATCGAAGTTATCGTCGGCCCATTCGTCGACGGTCACGTTCTGCGCAATCGCGCCGTACCAGATGTTGAGATCCATCGGGAACAGCGCCGAGACCGCCACGCCCGCCTGCGCGTCCCAATGCCCGAAGTAATGCCTCCCCACCTGGCCGTGCCGATTCGAAAGCCCGTTCGGATACGCCTTCGATTTCGACAGCAGCAACAGCCGCGAGTTCTCATACGTGTAACTCGCCAGCAGCACTACCTTCGCAGGCTGAAAATATTCCTTGCCGTCACGGATATAAGTCACGCCGGTGACCTTGCCATCGTCACCCGCCACGATCCGGGTCACCTGCGCTTTATCCGCAATCGTGAGATTCTTCGTTTTGACCGCTTCGGGAATCGTCGTCACCGCAGTCGAGTTCTTCGCGCTGATGTGGCACCCGCCGCGATCGCAATAGCCGTGATAAGCGCACCCGGGCCGTCCGCGATAAGGCACCGAATTAATCGCCGCCGGCCCGCGAAACGGCTTCCAGCCCAGCTTTTTCGCCGCCGCTCCCATCATGTCGGTGAACTCGGTATCGCGCAGCGGAGGCATCGGATAATCGCGTCTCCGCGGACCTTCGAACACATTGCCCCGCGCATCCACCTTGCCCATGATGTTCCCTGCCCGCCCGGAAACGCCCACCTCGTGCTCCACGATGTCGTAGTAGTTTTCCAGGTCGTCATAGCTCAGCGGCCAGTCTTCGAGCGTGCTGCCCTTCGGAATGGAATTCGCGCCATAACGCCGGATCGATTCCGACCGCACCCGAAAATCCCACGGACTGTATCGCCAGCTCTGCGCATGGTAGTGGATCGACGTCCCGCCCACCGCGTTCATCATCGGATGCGTCGTACCCTGCTGCGCGCGCTCATTCACGCTGGTGCGAAACGTGGGAATCTCGCGCTTCGCCTTGGGCACCGACGTCACCAGCGAACGCACGTTGTTGTAAATCTCGTCCGGCTTGAAGCTATGCGGATCCATCCACGTGCCGGCTTCGATCGCCACCACCTTCAACCCCGCGCGCGTCAGCGGCAGCACCGCGACACCACCCGCCGCGCCCAGTCCGATCACCGCCACGTCGATCGGCTTGAGATTAATGGCCATTTGCCGTGCCGTAGGCCGATCGCCGATAAGGCTTCGGCGGCGTGCTCATCTTCTGATCTTCCGGACCCACTGCCAGCCGAGGCCCCGGATAGCGGATCAGATCCCAGCCCGCGAAGTTCTTGTTGCCGCCGTAATACGGATCGCTGAACATGCCTTCAAGCGTCAACCGCCGCACGCGACCGAAGAACGGTTGCCCTTCAATACTGGTGAGCAACTGATCGCGCACCTCGGGCATCAGGTCCGCGAACGGAGCATTGTGACTCGATCGCGCCAAAGCATCCACACTGGCCAATCCTTCGGCGAACGCCCCCTTCTCAGCCGCCAGCGCTCCCGCCAGCGAACGATCGATATACGTCGCCGCACCGCATTCCACCGCACCCGGACCCAACTCGTCCTTAGGCACAATCCGGTCAATGATCGCTTCCAATGTCTTGAGCTGTGCCGCAGTCAACGCCGTACTCGGCGCCTGCGCCGCAGCCGTAAGCGCCGCCAGCGGAACGAACGTGGCGCTTGCGATAACCGTTCGCCGCGTGATCGTCAACGAATCTTTCTCTTCGGCCATAGGACAGATCGTATCAGCGTTCACCCGCCTTGACACGGGACAGGGGTATCGTCAGCGTGCCGATTTCGCCGGAAGCAGGGTTCGCAAACAGCAACTTCAGCTCCACCGCCTTCGGCGGAATCTGCAGCTCATGATGGTACGCTATGCCGCTCCGCAACGCGGCATCATAATTTTCGCGGCTCAGATTGAACGACAAGGTCCGCGTGATCGGGTCGCTCGCAATAATCGCGTCGGCTGTCTTGAACCGGGCCGCGAACTCGATCCTACCCGTCCACCGATCCTGCTCGGGCTTCAGATCCAGACTCTCCACGCTGACAACAGCATCGAGGGTCAAACGATCGCGTACCTTCGTCACGGATGCCCGGACCGGAATTGCGGTTGCATCGATCGGCCGGTTCATCGCCCGCCCCAGATCTGCAGGGGACACAGTAACGGGAAGTGGCTCGGCTCGCTGATAAGTTGGCCCGTATCGCAGCGTCACTCCAGGGTGGCTGACGCTGATGGCGAGTCTGTGCACCGGCGCCGCGCCCTCGTCGCCACCGGACGGATAGAACCCCAGCGTATAGCTGACCTCGCCATCATCCATCGCCTCCAGCATCGCGGTGCCGATATCGTCGCGGCCGTAATAAGCGAGGCCGCCGGTGCTCGCCGCAATGCCATCCATCTGTTCTCGCGGCCTCTCCGGACAAAGACGGCACACCCCGTCAATATCCACCGGGTAGATCGAGATGCCCGCACGTCTGAGACTCTCAAGCGCTTTCCCTCCGATGGGGAATTTGTTGGCGAGCCATATCAGTTTCTTCGGTCCCGGCACTCCTGCCACGTGATCCGCCAGCGCCGATAACTGGAAGTCGCCGATATCCGAATACACCGCAGCCTCGGCGCGGGCCATGTCCGCGGCAGCTGGCTCTGCGCGGCCGCCGCCGCGCCCTGCGGATCGATAAAGGACTGTAAGCTGGGGCGTGGCTCTGTCGCCGGCGTGCTGGGCATGACCTTGAACTTCCTTTTCCAGCAAGTCCCGATCCGTAGTGAATTCGCAAATGACTTTGAACTTCGTTCCCGGCGCGTAGATGGCGATCTTCTCTCCCGCCGGGGCCGAACGCAGCATCTCGAGCGCCCGCGATCGGGCAAGAAGGCTGCCTTCTTCGTTCGTCGGGTCGGAACCGCTGTAGAGGTTGTCGATAAGAATCACCGTATAGCCGCTCTGCGGTCCGGAGGCTTGCGCTATCAGGTTGGTGAAGGCATTAGTCGAGCTGAGTTCGGGCGGTCGCGGAGCAACGCTCTCTCCCCGCCCGGTGAAGAACCGCACCTCCTGAGGCACCACGTTATCAGGAATCTGAAACTCTTCCCGTTTGAGATCCGTGACCGGCTTGCCGTGTTTGTCCAGAGCGACCACATTCACCTGACCAGCGCCGTGGTTGTCTGGAACACCGGCGCGGGAGGTTGCTGAGCGAACAACGCGAGCACTACCAGCGACCCCAGAATCGCGCTTCTCATAACGGTTCGCCGGCCGATCGCCAACCTGTCGCGCACGAGGCCTCCCCTGTGAAGTACATCAGATCGTATCAGTCTTCACACCCGGAATCGGATGTTCAATCGATCTATTACGTTGTAATTGGAGCGCGCGTGATAATGGAAATTTCACTACGGAGAAACATCGCCATGTTTACGCCAAAAGGAAAATTCGGCTGGTACGAACTCATGACCAGCGACACAAAAGCCGCCGGAAAATTCTACTCTGACGTTGTCGGGTGGACGGCCAAAGAAGTCTCGAATCCCAGCGGCGGCCAGTACACCACGTTCAACATCGGCGATGTCGGCATAGCCGGCATGCTGCACATGCCCGGACACACGGGATGGATCGGCTACATCGCTGTCGGTGACGTCGACGCTCACATCGAAAAGATCGTCGAAGCGGGCGGCAAGCTCTGGAAACCCGCGACCGACGTTCCAGGCATGCTTCGCTTCGCCGTCATGTCCGATCCCCAGGGCGCTGCCATTATCGTGTTTACTCCCATCCCGACGACTGCGCCGGAACGCCCCGCACCACCCACACCCGGTACGATCGGTTGGCACGAACTCTACACAACGGACCTCGAAAACGGATTTGCGTTCTACAACAAACTCTTCGGCTGGACTAAGGTCAGCGATATGGACATGGGGGCAATGGGCACCTACCGCATCTTCGACGAGGGCGACCACAAACAAATGGGA
This sequence comes from Terriglobia bacterium, assembly GCA_963809655.1. GTDB lineage: Bacteria > Acidobacteriota > Terriglobia > Bryobacterales > Bryobacteraceae > BOG-234. Next base: position 394,947 of record CAWEKQ010000037.1, read on the forward strand.
GACGGCGGCATGATGACCAAGGCCCCTGAAATTCCGGTTTCAAGCTGGGGCTTCTACTTCAACGTCGATTCCATCAAAGCTGCCATCGACCGTGTCAAATCGGGCAGCGGGAAGATCATCAACGGCCCGAATCAGGTGCCTGGCGGTAGCTGGGTCGTCCAGGCCCAGGACCCTCAGGGTGCGATGTTCTCTCTCGTTAGTGGTAACGAATAAGCCCGGCTGAAGTTAACTCACTAAGTTAACTCGCCTACCCAACTTCAACTGAGCTCCGGGTGACTGCTCCACCACCCTTGCCAAAACTGCGCAAAGGTTGGCAGCTGATCAGCCATTCCTGGCCCGAATGCGAAATGAGCCCAGGTCTCCGGCGTGCTGTACGTGGAACTGTGGTTGCATTGGGTCAAATACGTCATCGACATCGCATTCGCTTGCGTCTGGATGGGACAACCATTGGCGAAAGCAGATACGCCGTAGACCGCGCGCTCTTGTTCGCTGCTATCCCTGCTTGAAAGAAGGGACGCCAGGAACGGAAGAGTTTCTCGGGTGTGAACCGCCGCGATCGCGCGAATCGCGGCCGCCCGGATCTGGCTGCCGGGGGGAGCGGTTCTTGCAAAGGAAACCATCTCGGTGACGCCTGCAGGCGTTGGGTCGCGCCAGGAGTCCCGCAGCGCTTGAATAACCCAGGTTGCGTGCCGGTCACTGGTAATCACGCCCCAGGACTGCGAAAGCTGCTGAGTCACTCCGGGCAGCCCTCGTTCGAGACCGAGGGCGACACCGACAGATTTTATTCCGGGGTCAGTGGATGCCAGGTAAGCCGACAGTACGGCCCTCACCGCCGGGGTATCCATCCGGTCGACGGCTCCTGTCATGATCACCGGGTCGCTCGGTGTGTTCTGAATCCCGGCCGCCACTTCATAAACCAGGGCATCAACCATCGGGGTCGTCGGCCCGTAGGCGAACGGCCCAGTGGGTTTTGCAATGCTTGCCGGGAGGAAGAATGCGTTCGCCAGCTGTCCGCCACTGGGATTCGACACCTGAACATCCCAGGTCCCGGAGGTTGTTTGCGTCAGGAACCAGATTCCAACAGGCCCCGGCGCAAGGTTTGCGAATCGCAGGCTGGTTAACGAATGGATTACGGTGATCGTCGAGGGTTGAAGGTTGCCCTTTAACGTCCTCGCGATATTGAGGGTGTACGAGACCTGGTCGGAGCCAACAACAGTTTGCATCACGGACGCTATCACGATCGCGTCAGCGTGAGAGGCCAGAACATCCAAGGAAAACCCCTGAGCGCTGACGGCCGCGACGAATGCAAGCAATGTGCTCGCTGCAAATCGCGCATGTATTTTCATCGTGTCGCGCCTTTCGCCATTCAATTTGGTCGAGTCCGAACCTTGATTACGTGGGCTTCACTCAGCTCTTTTCCCCAGCTGAATTCAGTTTAGCTGCATTTACAAACGGCTATGGTTCACACACTCGACAGTCGAGACGTTGGCGTATACGCGCTAACCCGCGTCCGTTTCATGGAACTTGAGCCGGGATTACTCGCGATTAAAGACGGAGTGTAGAGTTTCCGCTTTCACCTGAACCAGCACCGTGGGGTTTTTCTTATTCCTTCGGCGCCAGGATTTCCGCCAGATTGCCCATCATTCGCTGCTCGCCCAGCGAAGACCGATTCCGGAAGTCGTCCCTGTTCATGTGTGCCGCGCGCATCGTCCGTCATCCGCGACATTCGCTGGTTGATCGTCTTCTTGCGGTCGTCCGGCACAAACCAGAGTCGGGAAATCCGTGTTCAAGTAGCCCGTGAGAGCCTTCTTGCACTAACTCCCACGATTGCGCCGATGCAGCCGATCACCATGCCGGGCAGGATTAGCATGACCGGTAGATGAAAAAGATCGCCGGGGCCGCCACTCCTCTGTACGGGACCGAACTCGGAAAATGCCAAGAGGAGCGCGTTACCAACGATGGTCAATCCGGCAGCGCTGATCGAGGCGGCCAGGCCCGCAGCCGCGCCACCAGGGAATGATTTGGACCGCCATGCGGTCCAGAATCCAGAGCCCAGCAAAATACCCATAGCGAGCGTGGTGGTGGTCACGGAACGGGCGTGGTAATCCGTTGCCGGGCTCACCCAGTCCAATGTATTTCTGGCCACCATGGCGATTGCGAACAGCGTCGCCCACGGCAGCGCGGCTCGCAGGACGTAGCCGCACACCTGTGACAGATACCAGCGATCGGCACGGAGCAAACCGCGAGTGGGCAGAATGCTATCCCGATATTGCTCTAACAGGTCGCCGGAAACATTGCCGAAAGATTCGGTCTTCAGAAAGCCTCGAAGTATCGCTTCGGCCCAAACGGGTGGATTTGTTCTCATGCGCTTCCCTTCAGCGGCCGCGGCAGGCCGCGCCACAAGTGTTCGACAGTCGTCCTCGCGTCGTTGAGGGCCCGTACTCCCGAGGATTCCAATAGGTAATAGCGGCGTGGCCGCCCCGCTCGAATCGGTGTTCCAGAGCCAAGCCGTGATATGACCAGGCCCTTACCTTCGAGCCGATCGAGCGTCGCTTGCACGGCCCCGGGAGCGATCTCGCGGTCCAACCCTTTTTCGACCTCGCGCAGGATTGCGCGGCCATAAGCCTGATCCGCTAGACGAATGATCCCCAACAGAACGGCCTGTTCGAAAGTACCCAGGATCTCAGCCATCGCTAAATAACTACAATGTAGTCTCCTAACCGCGCGAATGTCAAGACCCGGGGTTGATCTGTCAACGTTAAACAGAGCTATAAGTGACTGCTCAGGCTGATTGAGAGATAACGTCAAACGAATGGCGCACTTCTCCCAGTGTGAGGAATCGATCAATGCTGTTAACTGAATCTACTCTTTCGGCGGCAAAATCTCCGCCAGATTACCCATCATCCGCTGCTCATCCGGCGAATACCGATTGCGGAAGTCATCACTATTCAAACGTGCGGCGCGCTCGTCGTCCGTCATCCGCGACATGCGCTGCATTTCCTTATTGATCTTTTTCTTCTGATCGTCCGGCAATTGCTGCAGGTCTTTCATCGACTGCCGCACTTCGTTCTGCCTCTGCGACGTCAGACTGTTCAGACGTTCCAGGCGATCCAGCCTTCGCGTCTGAACGGCGGGTGGCAGATCCTGAAAATTCCGAATTCTTTGCTCCAGTTGCTCCCGCCTCTTCTTCGGCAACTGCGACAGCGCCTTTTCCCGATCCTCCGGCGTCATGCGCATCATCCGGTCGAAAAGCTGTTCCCCGGGATGGTTATCCGGCGGCCTCGCTTGTTGCCGCGCCTGTTGTTGCGCGTTGCTGTTGCGGTTGTTGACCTTGCGGTTGTTGACCTTGCGGTTGTTGTCGTGGCTGCTGCGTTGGCGGCTGCGCCCGCGGGGCCGCCTGCGCAGCCTTCCGCCGCGCGCCTGAGCCACCAGCGACGGAACCATGAGAGTCCCCGCCAGCGCCACGGCGATCCAAGCCCCACGAAATGGACGCAACAAAATCATGAAAAACAAAACTTACATCTGCTTCGAAGTACTGCTCGGCGCCACCGAATCCAACTGGCGCAACAACTGTATATCATCCAGCGTCTGTTCCAGCTGGTCGGCCTCGATTATCGAAACACCCGGCGTCGCCGCCGCATCCGGCGCAACCGCCCTCTCGCTTCGGTGATCCAGCAGGAAAGCGCCAGCGATCACCAGCACCGCAGCCGCCATCGGAAATACCGGTTTCCAGTTCGCCGCGCGCAGCGCGTTGAGCAGACCGCGATACCACGGCAACCTCCGTCGCTCGATCGATCCGCTGCCACAACCGGCGATTGAAATCCATGCTCACCGGCGGCGGCTCCCACGCATCGAGCGCATCCCAGACCGCCGTCTGCGCCGCGAGAAACGCCCTGCATTCCCCGCAAACGTCGAGGTGCCGCTCCAGAGCCCCGGTTCGCGATGCATCCAGCCGCTGCGCCGAATATTCCAGCAACAAATCCGTGGTTTCCACTCTCTTCAAAGGGCAATTCATTGCACACCTCCCGCCGACATATGCGCCAGACGCGCCCGCAGCGTCTCATACGCGCGAAATACCAGGCTCTTCACGGCCGACTCCGAACATTCCAGAACCTGAGCGATCTGCGCATACTCCATGTCCTCGTACTTGTGCATCAGCACCGCGGCCCGCTGCTTCTCCGGCAGCAGCGCGATCGCATCCCTCACCTCCTGGAGCCTGGTCTGATACACCATTCGCTGCTCCACCGAAGGCACTCGATCTGCCACTTCGCGGACCGGCATTTCGCCGTCCCCTTCGTCGTCGAGACGCTGGTGGCCTCGCTCGCTCCGCCCGTCCCGTAACCAGTTGAGAGCAAGGTGCGTGGCGATCCGGAACAGCCACGTTGTAAATTTCGCCGTCGGCTCATACGTCGCCCGCGAACGGTAAACCCGCAGGAAAACCTCCTGCCCCAGTTCCTCCGCTACGGCCTGATCCTGTACCATCCGGTACACAAAACGGATCACCGGGCTGCGGTATTTTTCCAACAAAACACCAAAACTCTCTTCGTCACCCTCGCGGACGCGAAGCATCAGCTGGGCGTCCCGATCGAGCGCCGCCGCAGTGCCTGTAATGGTGTTAACCCCTTGCACCATGAATAGTTTCGTCAGGCCATGTCAAGCAGGTCTGCATCAACCCGCTTCGTTACGAAGCGTCCGCCCCATCAGCCTCTTGATCGCCTCGGCCGGGCGCACGTCCTGAATTTAACACCGCATGCATTTCGGCCACTATAGGAAGATCAACACCGTGGCGCGCCGCGAGTTGCATCGCAACCGATGTAGTTTTTATTCCCTCCGCGACCATCGGCGTCGATGTCCACAATCCGCCCCAGTTCGATCCCCGCGGCAAGCTGCAAGCCCACCTGCCGGTTCCGGCTGAGGTCCCCAGTGCAGGTCAGCACAAGATCGCCCAGCCCGGCCAGCCCGGACATGGTTTCCGGCTTCGCCCCCAGCGCGACCGCGAGGCGGGTCAACTCAGCCAACCCCCGCGTAATCAGCGCAGCTACTGCGTTGTGACCCAGCCCCAGACCGTCGCTGATGCCTGCCCCGATGGCAATCACGTTCTTGAGCGCGCCGCCGATCTCCACGCCGGCAACGTCGCAGCTCCCATACGCCCGCAGCGTCGGGCCGGAGAAACCATTTTGTAATTCGTGCACCAACTCCTCGTCTTCGGACGCAATCACCACGGCCGTTGGACTCCCCGCCGCCACCTCGCGCGCGAACGTCGGCCCGGAAAGCACCGCGATCCGATACTCCTCACCCGTGACGTGCCGGATCACTTCAGACACCCGCAGCAGCGTCCCGGCTTCGAGCCCCTTGCTGGCGCTGACGATCCTCACCCGGGGCGTGAGCCACGGCAGCATCCGCGTATAGACATCGCGCACGACGTGCGAGGGCATCACGCTGAGCAGGACGTCCGCGCCCCGCGAGCGCTTCTTCGAGCGAATGCTCCACCAGTACGTTGGCAGGAATCGCAACGCCCGGCAGAAAGACATCGTTGACGCGCGACGCCTGCATGCGCGCCGCAAGATCGGCCTCATTCACCCAAAGCCGGACCCGATCGAACCGCGGCGCCAGCACGCACGCCAGTGCCGTGCCCCAACTCCCGCCACCGATGATCGGCGAGCCCGGTCATGCCTTGCGTACGCGGAATACCCGTTCTTCGCCCGCGCGAATGCGATCGATATTGGACCGGTGCCGTCCGACGATCAGGACCGCCGCACCCAGCGCGGCCACCAGCACCGGCCAGCCCGGATGCAGGATCATCCAGCAGGCCACCGGAAACAACCCCGCCATTACGAGCGAGCCCAGCGACAGGTAGCGGGTCCACCACAGCACAAAGACAAACAGCAGCGCCACCGCGATCAGCGGCACGGGCGTCAGATAGGCGAACGCACCCACGAAACTGGCTACCGCTTTACCACCCTTGAAGCTCAGGCAGATCGAGTAGGCATGGCCAAGCAGCACCGCCAGCGCGGCAGCGCTCATCCAGAGTTCGCTGCCGCCGGAGAGCCGGTCCGCCAGCCAGACCGCGAAGAACGCCTTGGCCGCATCGAGCACCAGCGTCAGCACGCCCGCCACCGGACCCGTTGTCCGCAGCACGTTCGTCGCGCCGATATTGCCCGAGCCTTCCTCCCGCACGTCGGAGCCCTTCATCAGCTTGACGATGATCAGGCCGAACGGAATCCCGCCGATCAGGTAGGCCAGTACAACCGCCAGACGCTCCCATCATGAATGCGAACCCAGCGGAAACGTCGTCAGAATCTCATAAACGGATCCGGACCCGCCACTGCGCGGACGGCTCGAATAGAGGTGAAACTCAGTTACCGGGAACGTGCCGAAATCGGTACTTTTCATCTTTGCGATATGTTCGCGCACTGCGCCCACAGACTTGTCTCCAATACGCGCCAATGTCACGTGTGGCATATACGCGCGTTGCTCACGAGCCACGCCAAGCGGCTCCAGACACTCTTCCACCTGACTCGCCAGCGTGGCGAGTTCCGGCCCTGCATGCACTCCTGCAAACAGCATCCGGGCTTGTGCACGAAGCCTGCAATGGTCACGGGAAACGCCGCCGGTGGCTTGATCTCCGCCAGCGCGTGAGTCAGTTCTTCCAATCGTTCCTCGGGCCACGCGCCGATGAACTTCGTCGTGATATGTACGTTTTCCAATGGCGACCAGTTGAGCGGTGCGAGCGGACGCAACTCCCGCAACAGCCGCCCCAGTCTCTCCATCACGTCTCCTCCGATGGCGATCCCCGTGAACAGCCGCACCGTCGATTATTCTGTCATGTAGTGCCGCGTGTTCGCATCATTCACTGGAGAGCAGCCGAATCCGGGCCGCTCATCGAAGCCTGCCGCGCCGGCGGTTTCGAGGTCGAATACGACGACGTGCCCGTTTCCCGCGCTCGCCAAACACATTCGTCACAACCAGCCCGACGCGCTCGTAATCGACCTCACGCGTTTGCCGAGCCACGGACGCGACGTTGCGCTGGCCATTCGCCGCACTAAATTCTCCCGTCACATTCCGATCGTCTTCGTGGATGGCGAGCCGGAGAAAGTCGCGATGGTGCGCAGCGAGATACCCGACGCAACGTTCGCCACGCGCAAACAACTGTGCGCGCGCATCAAGGCCGCGATCGCACACCCCGTCGCCAATCCCATCGCGCCGCCCGGGCGTGATGGAGCGCTATGGATCGCGCACCAAAGCCCAGAAACTCGGCATAAAACCAGGCTCCACAGTCGCGGTGATCGACCCGCCGAATGACTACGAAACCGTACTCGGAGATCTTGGCGAAGGCGTGGAATTGATCGAGAATCCAGCGTCCGTGCACCCAGTCACGTTATGGTTCATGCGCGATCCAGATGCGGTTCTCGCCTCGCTGCGCCGTATGCGCGCCATTGCGGACAAGACCAGGCTCTGGGTGGTGCGACCTAAAGGCCCGAAGAGCCAGCTCAACGAAAACTTCCTGCGCGAAGCAGGCAACGAAGTGGGGCTAGTGGATTACAAGATCTGCGCCATCGACGAACACTGGACCGGCATCGTATTCGCGCGCCGCAAATCATGAGGCCACTCGGTCGCAGCTTTTACCACCGCCCAACCATCGACGTGTCGCGCGACCTGCTCGGCAAGGTGGTCGTCCATGGTCCGACGTCGGGCATCATCGTCGAGACCGAAGCGTATCTCGGCGGCGACGATCTCGCATCTCACTCCGCGGCCGGCATCACCGATCGCACACGCGTGATCTTCGGCCCGCCTGGCCACGCCTACGTTTACCTCTCATATGGGATCCACGAATGCCTGAACATCGTGGCCGAGACCGACACGATCCCGGGCGCCGTTCTCATCCGTGCACTGGAACCGCTGGAAGGAATCGAGATCATGCGCAGTCGCCGGCCGAAGGCACGCACCGATCATGATCTGACGAACGGGCCCGGCAAACTTACCCGAGCGCTCGCCATCACGCGCGCCCATAACGGAGTGGATGTGACGCGCGGCGATCTCTTCGTTCATACCTTCGCGTTGCCGCAATTCGAGATCGAGGTCTCGAAGCGCATCGGTATCACAAAATGCCCGGACCTGCCGCTGCGCTTCACCATCAAAGGCAACCGATTCGTCAGCCGTTAGCAATCATACGTCACCATACAGACATGGCTGCAGATCTCTGGCTGATCAGACACGGTGAAACTGCATGGAGTCTCTCCGGAGCGCACACCGGCACCACCGATCTTCCGCTCACGCCCGAAGGCGAAACGCAGGCCCGCGGGTTGGGCGCGAAACTCACCGGGCACACTTTCGCGCTGGTACTGACCAGCCCGATGCACCGCGCCCGCCGGACCTGCGAACTGGCCGGTCTCGGCGCACAAGCTCAGGTCGAGCCGAATCTCAGCGAATGGAACTACGGCTCTTACGAGGGCCTCAGCAGCGCCGATATACAGCGCACGAGGCCCGGCTGGACGATCTTCAATGACGGCGTTCCTGATGGCGAGACAATCGACCAGGTTGCATCACGAGCGCAGTCAGTGATCGAGCGCGCGCTGGTCGCGAGCGGGGACGTCGCGCTCTTCGCACACGGGCATATTCTGCGGATACTCGCCACGCGCTGGTTGGAACTACGGCCTGCCGATGCGCGGCTCTTCGCGCTGAGCACGGCATCGATCTCGACACTCGGCTACGAGCACGAAACGCGCGTGATCACACGCTGGAATCTGGATTGATCAGGCAGCAGAGCTTCTTGTAAGCCGGTTACGAAGATCCGTTCGAAGTTAAACCCACGCACAGCAACGCGAGAAACAACGTAACGGCACGCGAGGCCAGACGTAGCGTGAGCGGTGTCCGGTAGAAAGATTACCCGCCCGCACGACATCCTGGCTCGGGATTGTCCAATCGCGGTGACGCGCCAGGAAGACTGGATCCTCGAACTTGTGAGACGCTTCCCCGGCATCGTGGCGAAAGTCCGCGCCGGAATGCCAGAATGAAGCCATGCTGCCGAAACTCTCCGTAATCGCAATCTGTGCGGCCCTGCCACTCTTAGCCGTTAAACAAAGAGTGGAACTGGTCACCACCGACCATGCGGACTTCGCCGCCGAGGGCCTCATCCACATCGAAGGCTCTACCGGTGAACTCAACATCGCGGGTTGGGATCAGCCGTCTGTCGAGGTCATCGCCACTCGGTATGCATTCGAGGAAGAACGGAACAAGGTCGCGGCGACCGGGAAATTGAAGCGCATCGAGGTGGTTAAGATGACCGCCGCCAACGGTGAATTGACGATCGCCACGCGCCGGCATGAAACCGGCATCCACGTGGATTATCAGCTTATGGTGCCGCACAATTCGCGTCTCGTGATCCACCACCATATCGGCAGTGTGGTGATTACGGACGTGGGAGGCGATGTTGACGCAACGAACGGAGCCGGCGATATTCTCCTTCAATTGCGCGATCCGGATCAATACACGATCGATGCGAACACGCGGCTGGGATCGATTTACTCTGATATCAAAGACGCGCGCCATCACGGTGTGATCGGCGAACGGCTGGCCGGCGACGTAACGACGGCGTCGCACCACATCAATGTCCGGGTTGGCGCCGGGGGCATTTCGATTCAGACGGCTCGATGCGCCCGCAGCGGGTCTTTAGTAATGAGCGACGTGGATCCTCTCTGGCCGGCCCTGCCGCTTCACGAATGGCAGGACACGTACCGCACGCTGCATATGTGGACGCAGATCGTCGGTAAGGTCCGCATGATGTTGTCGCCGCCGGTGAATCACTGGTGGCATGTCACGCTCTATGTGAACGCTCGCGGACTGACCACGGGGCCGATTCCGTGGCCGTCCGGCGTTTTCGAAATCCAGTTCGATTTTGTGCAGCATGAATTGCGAATTTCGACAAGCGCCGGCACTGCCGCATCGCGGCCGCTAAAGGCCGAGGCGGTTGCCGATTTCTACAACGGATTGCGCGAGGCACTGGTGTCACTGGGTATCGAGGTGGAGATCAATCTCAAACCGCAAGAGGTAGGGGATGCACCGACGTTCGACCAGGATCGCACCAATTGTTCGTATGACGCAAAGTACGCGCATCGGCTATGGCAAATACTCGTTTCCAGTTCCCGCGTGATGGAGCGGTTTCGCGGGAAGTTTGTCGGTAAATGCAGTCCGGTGCACTTCTTCTGGGGTAGTTTCGATCTTGCTTGTTCGCGGTATTCGGGACGGCTGGCGCCCCCGCGCAAAGGGGCGATCAGCGGCCCGGCATATTCGCATGAGGTGTGCAGCGCTGGTTTCTGGCCCGGTGGCGGAGCGATCGATGGCGCGGCGTTTTACTGTTACGCTGTGCCGGCGCCTGCCGGTTTCGAGAAGGCATCGATTCGCCCCCCGGCGGCCGCATGGAATCCGCAGCTTGGCGAGTTTCTTTTGATGTATGACGATGTGCGGCGCGCTGAGTCTCCCGATGATGCGCTGTACCAGTTTCTCGAGAGCACCTGGGATGCCGCCGCGCGACTTGGCAGCTGGGATCGCGAAGCTCTCGAAACCGCCCGCTGAGACTGATTCACTCATGCGAGGAAGCCTTGGGCTTCGCACCACGGATCCGGATGCATCGCGGTACTATGTACTATTCCCTTAAAGCCAGTGCTCCATCTTTCATTTTCTCGTCGCTCAGGCTACCGCATCCTGATCGGATTTGCCGTCCTGCTGGTCGCTGGTTTCATGGTGATGGATGCGATGGCGCCGGGAGGACGCCGCCTGGCCAAGGTCAAAGGGATTGACACCGTGAATTACTTCGGCATCAGTCATTCCCTTTTGTTCGATCGCGATTTCAACCTTACGAATGAATTCACCCATATAGCTCCTGACGACAGAATATGGTCGCCGGTCCAGCAGAACACGGGTCTGCCTGGGAGCGTGTGGGGCTACGGCTACTCGGCGATCGAGATACCGTTTCTGGCCGCGGGTACTTTGCTCGACGCGGTGTCTGGCCATCCGGCCGACGGATACTCGCCCTTCGCAATATACGTTTACTGTCTCGGCAACGTTGTGATGACCGGCCTGGCACTGATAGCCCTGTTCACACTACTTTTTCGGGTGGGAACGGAATGGGGGCTTCCCGAAGAGCGGGCTACCGGTTACGGCCTGCTCGTGACGTTCGCCGTTTTCTTCGGCACTAACGTCGGCTACTACGCGTTTCCTCAGGTGGCACACGCGGCCACATTCCTTTTCGGCACTCTGTTTCTCGCTTATTGGTGGAAGGTGCGAACTTCCAACCAGGCCCGGCCGTGGTTGCTGCTGGGATTGATAGGCGGCTTTCTATCTATTTGCCGGTGGCAAGACATTATCTTCCTTGGAGGTCCCGGCCTGTTTGATCTGCTCGCAGGCACTCCCTGGAAAAGCCCCTGGCCCTGGCTCCGTTCGAGGCTGTTTTACGTCGCGGGCGCGGGCATCTGCTGGATACCGCAGGTTATCGAGTGGAAGACGATATACGGAAAGTACCTCACCATGCCGCAGGGGGCCGGTTTCATTCGTTTCCCGCCCGCGTTTATTCGGGAAGTGTTGTTCTCGAGCCGTAACGGCTGGTTCCTGTGGACTCCGCTCGCTTTCATCGGCGTTCTCGGTCTCTTATATGGCGCCTTCCGGTTCACCCGGGAATTCATCCCCTGGATCGTTGTCATGGCGCTGGAGGTTATCGTCATCGGTTCGATGCCAACCTGGCATGGATACGATTCGTTCAGCTCGCGCTACCTGCTGACCAATAGCCCGTTGGTGGGCCTTGGCTTGTTTACTCTGATTTGCTTTCTGAGTCCACTGCCCCGTCGGAGCCTGGTCGCGGCAATGGCCGTCTGCTGCATCTTTACGATGCTGTTCGCGGTACAGTACCGCCTCAATCTCATCCCGAATAATGAGACACTGACTTCCAGTGAACTTTTCACGGACAAGCTGCGCCTGCTTCAGGTGAGGCGGCGCAAGAATGCCGTCTCGACGGCGCGGTTGTTATTGTCCAAAGGCCAGGCGTCGGACGCGGTACTCATGCTGGAGCAGGCGGCGAGTCTGGGCGACGACCGTGACGTACTGGGGGCTATGGGGAGCGCGTACAGAGCCAAGGGTGACGAAACGCTGGCGAGGGCTGCAGATCTGAAAGCACAGGAGTTCCGCGATTCGCGATGGAGGTAGCTCCCGGCGAATACCAGGCCGGACGACCAGCTTATGGATGGCACAGGCGATCCAGTTCGCGATCCGGCGGCTACTCATGCCGTCGCGGATTGCCCGCGAACACCTCTGTTCCGCTGGTAGTCGATCTCGACGGCACTCTCGTCACCACCGACACTCTGTTTGAGAACGCCGCCTTGCTTCTCAGGCAGAGGCCGTGGCTGATCCTGTCAATGGCGCTCTGGCTGTTCCGGGGCAAGGCCGCGTTGAAATCGGAAATCGCAAGCCGCGCCCGCGTCAAGGCCGAGCATCTGCCATTCCGGCCCGAACTTGTCGCCTGGCTGCAATCGGAATCTGATGGAGGCCGCCGGATCGTTCTTGCCACCGGCGCTCACCAGTCCACGGCCGACGCGGTCGCGGTGCATCTCGGTATCTTTCACGAGGTTCTCGCCACGCAGCGACCATCTGAATCTGACCGGCGCTGCAAAACGGGACGCGCTGGTGAAGAGGTTCGGACGCGGTGGATTCGACTACGTAGGCAATGGCCGGGAAGATGTCCCTGTATGGAGGGCGTGCCGCATCTCCCACGTCGCCGGACGCGGCCAATTCCTTCGGGAGCGGCGATGCACGGGACCTCGTTCTCAGGGCCCCGAGCGGGGTTCGGAAGCTGGCTGCGCGCCGCCCGCCCGTACCAGTGGGTCAAGAATGTGCTCGTTTTCGTGCCCGCTCTTCTGAACCACCACATCGATCTCCGGATTCTGACGGACCTCGTCATCACGTTTTTCGCTTTCTCGTTCACGGCGTCGGGGACCTACATCGTCAACGATCTGTTCGATCTCGAATCGGACCGGCAGCACAGCCGCAAGCGCAAACGGCCGCTGGCGAGCGGCGAACTGACCATTACCCAGGGCGTCCTGACCGTCGCGCTGTTGCTCGCGGCCGGTTTCGGGTTGGGCGCTCTCGAGGGCGTGAGTCTGACGATCGCGCTCCTGGCGTACATGTTCATTTCGCTGGGATACAGCGTTTTCCTGAAGAACAAGCCGATCCTGGACGTCGTTGCGCTGGCGTTTCTTTACACCCTGCGCGTGTATACGGGTGGAGTCGTCGCCGGTGCCTCGATTTCGCCGTGGCTGTTTCAGTTCTCGATGTTCCTGTTCCTCAGCCTGGCTTTCGTGAAGCGTTATTCAGAGTTGCGGCGGCTCCGGTCTCTGCGGAAGCGGGACTCGCCCGGCCGCGGTTATCGCCTGGTGGATCTGGCACTGATAAGCCAGGCCGGAGTTGGTTCCGGGCTGATCGCAGGATTGATTCTGGCGCTTTACGCGGACAGCCAGGAAATCCAGCGGCTCTATCCTCATCCGCGCGCGCTATGGTTCGTTTGTCCGATTTTCGTTTACTGGATCGTTCGCGTCTGGATCATCGCGCATCGCGGAAATATGACCGATGACCCGATTCTATATGCGTTTCGCGACCGCGTGAGTTACATCGTCGGATGCGCGATCGTGATCGCGGTGGTGCTGGCGATGATGCCCAATGCCGGTTGAGAGCCAATGCTGGTTGATGCCGATGCTGGTTGAAGTCGAGAACTGGGCGCGCTTCCCGCGTTCCCGTTCGATCGTCATTCCGGTAAACTCTCTCGATCAGGCAATTCCCTTTGACAGCCTGGATGCGTCCTTCCTGCCGCACGGGATGGGCCGCAGTCTGGGCGACTCGTGCCTCAACGACGGAAATGCCTTGCTCAAGACAAACGGGCTCGACCGGGTCATCGCGTTCGATGAGGCCACCGGCCGTCTGGTCGCGGAAGGCGGCATTACGTTCGACGCGATTCTGCGCCGCGTGCTTCCGAAAGGCTGGTTCCTTCCTGTAACGCCGGGAACCAGGTTTGTCTCGCTCGGAGGCGCGACAGCCAACGATGTCCACGGCAAGAACCATCATGTGGCCTCGACGTTCGGACGGCACGTCGTCCGGTTCCAGTTGAGGCGCAGCGACGGCACGCGGCTCCTGTGCTCGAGATCGGAAAATCCGGAGTGGTTCCGCGCCACCATAGGCGGCCTCGGGCTGACCGGCCTGATTGAGTGGGTCGAAGTGCAACTGAAGCCCGTGGAGAATTCCTGGATCGACAGCGAAACGATCCGGTACGGAGACCTCAACGAGTTCTTTGCGCTCAATGAGGAATCCATCGGCGGGTATGAGTACGTTGTCGCGTGGGTGGATACGATGGCGGTCCGCCAGCCCGGCCGGGGCGTGTTCATCCGGGGCAATCACAATCGCGATCCGAAGCGGACGGAACGCATTCCGCCGTCGGCGACCAGCCTTCTCCGTGCCGATGGTCTCTCCATTCAGTCTGCTCAACCGCGCAACCTTGACGGCATTCAATACAGCGTTTTATCGCGGCAGACCTGGCAGAAAGATCGCAAGGACGGCTATCGCGCCGTTCTTCTATCCGCTGGACGCGATTGGCGCTTATCACAGAGTTTACGGACCAGGCGGGATGATTCAGTGGCAGGCACTTGATTCCATCCCGGGATGCGGCCCGTGAAATTCTGTCCGCGGCTGCGCATGTTGGCGGTTCATTCCTGACGGTGATCAAAGTGATGGGCGATCACAGCGCCGAAGGGATGCTTTCCTTTTCGGGCTCGGGTATCACGATATCTCTGGATTTCGCCAATAACGCGACCGTGCTGGAAAGGCTTCCGAGGCTCGATGACATCGTGGCGGAAGCCGGAGGACGTTTGTATCCTGCCAAGGATGCAAGGATGTCAGGCGCTCATTTTCGCCGTTATTACCCGCAATGGGAGGAGTTTCTGCCTTTCATCGACCCCAGGTTCAGTTCGTCTTTCTGGCGCCGTGTGATGGGCCGCTGAAAATTACCTGCCGAAGACCGCCCAATAATGCAGCCCGTCGCCAAGAAGTTTGTTGAACAGGGGCGGATAGACGTTGATTGAAGTGCGCTCCTCGATGAAGGTGGATCCGACGCGCGCGATCGCCTGGCGCCACTCGGCAAGGTTGTTATAGCGATAGGTACAGGGCACCTGATAGCCCGCATTGGCAGCTCAATCCAGAAGGCCAATCCTTTTCTGGGCGAGGAACCCTTGGCGAAGATGGTCTTTAACGATGACCAGGCGCCTCGAAACGCGAACGGCCTCGGCGAGGAGGCGCTGGGGATCCTTGTCGTGATGGAGCACGTCGGCGAGGATCACTACGTCAAAAATGCCGTCGTCCCAGGGCATTCTGGTGCCTTCATATGCGGTTACGGGAATGAGTTCTCCTTCGCGCCTGATGCTCTCAACGCCCTCCACGCGGACGTCAGGAAAGGCATCCATGAGGGCGCGGCCGAGATGACCGAACCCGCACACCCCGCATCGAGCACGCGATCGCCTGGCTTCAGGTGAGGGCCGATCATCTGCACAAGAACATTCTGGCGATGGGAATAAATTGGCCGGTGAAGGCTCCTGAGCAAGGGTCCGATCATGCAAAGAGTCGCATATAGCGACATTGTAGCCGGAATGCACCAATCGACCTTCTACACTGGCTAGAGAAGTTGTCGCCACCGGTGAAGATCCTTTTTATCTCTCCGAGACAGTGCTGGCCGGCCCGCAGCGGCGCTAGGCTGCGCGAATACCACTTCGTGCGCGCGCTCGCGCTTCGCGGGGACGATCTGACTTATCTGTATTTCGCCGATCCCGGCGACGCGCCGATCACGAAAGACGATCTGCCCTTCTGCCGTGAGGTTGTGGGGATTCCCAAAGCCCGGTTCGTATGGGACTGCGAAATCTCATCCAGGGGGTGATTGGCCGGTGGCCGCTGCCGATCCTGAACTACACATCTCCCGAGATGAGCGCCGCTGTTGAGCGGCTCGCGAGTGCTGGCCGGTTCGATCTGATTCATCTCGACAGCATTCACATGATCCGCTACGGCAAGCTTCCGGCGTTGCGCGGCGCGAAGATCGTTTACAACTGGCACAATATCGAGTCTGAGGCGATGCGGAGATTCGGCGAGACTGTCGACTCCCTTCCCCGGCGCTGGTACGCCGGCCTCACGGCAACCAAACTGGCGGCGCTCGAAGGCGGTATGCTGCGTGAGGCTTTCGGCCATGTGGTTTGCAGCGCAAGGGAACAGGATCAGCTTCGCCGCTCCGCGCCCGCGGCGCGCATTCAGGTCGTCGAGAACGGTGTGGACACGCAGTACTTCGCGGCGGCAGAAGAGAGTGCGCCGCCCGGGCAACAGATCGTTTTTGTCGGCACGATGGATTACTATCCGAACGTCTGAAGCCGCCACTTCTTTTGCAAACCACATCTGGCCCCGGGTGCGTGACAAATTGCCGGAGATGCGGCTTATGATCGTGGGCGCAAATCCCACACCCGCGGTTTCGGCTCTGGGCTGCGATCCCGGGCGTTACGGTCACAGGCACGGTGCCCGACGTGCGCCCTTACTATCGCGACGCGTTGGCCGCGATCGTTCCCTTGCGCACCGGCGGCGGAACCAGGCTCAAGATCCTCGAAGCCATGGCTGCGGGTGTGCCCGTCGTTTCCACGGTTCTCGGCGCGGAGGGCCTGGCGGTTACACCCGCCAGCGACATTCTGATCGCCGACGCCGACGACCCGCAACAATGGATCGATCACCTGAAAGCACTCGCGCAGATTCCCGCCCGCGAGGACCAGGTTCACGCGGCCCTCAATCTGGTTCGGACACGATACGACTGGGAGATTGTGGGACAGACACTCAACGATACCTACGCGGCGTGGCTTCAAGGCCGTTGAATAACCACGCCAAATGAGTAATCTTCACCTTCTGGCAATCATCGAAGCCACGAGCATTACCGGACCGGCAAAGAATCTGCTCGAATTCGCCAGGCTGGGAAAAGAGGCAGGCGTCGATACATCGATGGCAACTTTCGCGCGCGGAGAGACGGACAACCTCTTCATCCGGACCGCGCGCGAAGCGGGGATTGCTGTCGAAGTCATTCCGGAAAGCGGCCCGTTCGATCCTTCCGCGATGCGCGCGCTCGCGTCGGCAGTGGATCGCCTGCATCCCGACATCATTCAAACCCACGCGGTCAAGTCGCACTTTCTCGCACGGCTGGCCGGGTTGCCGCGCCGTGCGCCCTGGGTGGCGTTCCATCACGGATATACCTGGCCGACAAGGCGCGCGCAGGCGTATAACCAGCTGGATCGCTGGTCGTTGCGGGCGCCACAAAGAGTTCTCACCGTCAGCGCGCCGTTCCGGGACGAACTGGTGTCCCATGGCGTGCGCCGGGAGCGAATCGAGATCGTTCACAACGCGATCAGGCCGGATTGGGGATCGCGCGACGCCGCAGCTACGGAAACGGTAGCGCTGCGACAAAGCTGGGAATCCCGGCAAGCCGGAAGGTCGTGCTGATCGTCGGCCGTCTTTCGAAAGAAAAAGACCATCTAACGTTGATCCGGGCACTTTCGCGGCTGCAGTCCCGCATCGATCCCCATCTGTTGATCGTGGGTGAAGGGCCCAATCGTTCCTCCATCGAACAGGAGATTGCGCGGCTCGGCCTGGCTGAGCAGGTCACGCTCACAGGACATCAACCTTCCGCCGAACCCTACTACCGCATCGCCGATCTGGCGGTGCTCTCTTCCCTGAGCGAAGGCTCTCCGAACGCATTGCTCGAGGCCATGGCAGCCGGCGTTCCCGCCGTTGCGACCGCGGTGGGCGGCATTCCCGAGATTGTGCAGCGATGGCGAAAGTGCACTGCTGGTGCGGCCCTCTGATCTCGAAGACATGAGCGCTGCGATGGCGCGCCTGCTGATCGACGAACCGAGACCTCGCGTTGCAGCTTGCCGAACGCAGCCGGACCCTCATCCGCGAACGCCACACTCCCGAAGGCCGCGTGCGCAAGCTGATCGGGATCTACCGGAGTGTGGCGGGTTCCCGATAGAATGATGAATTGAAATCGATTCTGAAAAGTCTCGTCCAGGGGCTTTCTTTGGCCGTGGCTTTCCCGCTGGCCCTCCTGTCCGGCTTTGGGCGCTTCGAAGCGATCTATCTGATCGGGGCACAGTACCTGGCTCTTCTGCCCGGGCTTCCCGGCGACTACGTTCGCATTGCCTGGTATCGTATGACACTTAAGGAATGCGCTCTCGAGAGTCGCATCCAGTTCGGTTCGTTCTTTGCGCATCCACAGGCAAAGGTGGGCCGGGGCGTCTACATCGGCAGCTATTGCGTGCTCGGACGAACATCGATCGGCGATCGCACGCAGATCGCCTCGGCAGTGCAGATACTCAGCGGCGGCCGACAGCACGCGCGTGATGCCGAAGGTCGCATTCTGGGGTCGGAACACGGCCGGTTCGAGACCGTCGCTATCGGTTCCGACTGCTGGATCGGCGCGGGCGCCATCGTCATGGCCGAAGTGGGACAGGGGAGCACGATCGGCGCGGGCTCGGTAGTGACTGCGCCGGTACCGCCGGGATCGGTTGCGGTGGGAAGCCCGGCGCGGGTCATCAAAAGCTCGTCGGGGGAGAGAGGCCTTTCCTGAGATGATTCGCGCATTCAACCGCGCTGTTCACGTTCGCATCCTGACCCTGTTCCTGTCGGAGACCGCACTCATTTTCCTCTGTTTTGTGGCCGCGACCTATGCGGACCCGGACCTCGAATCGGCGCCCATCTTCCTCATCTACGACGCCGGCCTGATCCGCATCGGAGTGGTGGTCGGGGTCATTCTTCTCGGCCTCTATTTCCGCGATTTTTACACGCAGTTGAGAATTCCGAGCAGAGTGTTCCTCTTCCAGGAACTGTGCATGATCTTCGGACTCTCGTTCGTGGGCCAGGGGCTTCTCAGCTATGTCCACCGGGACTGGACGATTCCCCGCAAGATCATGCTGAGGGGAAGCGCGCTGGCGCTGGTTTGCGTATTCGGCTGGCGTCTGCTTTTCGACATCGCGGCCCGCGGAGCCGATACAGGCGCGACCGGTGTTGTTTCTGGGACTGTCGCCCACTGTTCTTCAACTGGCTGGTCACTTCCGGGAGAATCCCGAATTCGGGCTGGACCCGATCGGCTATCTGGGAAATGCCGAGGGAACTGCTGCCGCGTCGGCGGGCATGTCCCGGCTCGGCTCCCTCTCGGAGCTCAGCACCGTGCTCGAAGCAACACGCCCCAGTTCGGTCGTGATCGGGAAACGGGAAGATATCAAGCCCTGGTGGACCAACGAGTTTCTGGAGCTTCGGTTTTCGGGCGTCAACGCCGAACAGGCAGCGACCCTCTATGAACGAACATTCGGGCGCGTCTGCGCGGCGGAAATCTGGCCGTCGAAGATGATCTTCGGCGATACCTGGAAGACAAGACCCATCGACATCACGATCCAGACGCTGTATTCGGTGATCCTCGCGCTGCTCGGACTGGTGATCCTGCTGCCCGTCATGGCGCTGATCGCGATCGTGATCCGGCTCGGGTCAGCGGGACCCGTGCTCGTGCGGGAGCGGCGCATCGGGATGCACAATAAACCGTTCACGATGCTCCGCTTCAACACAACCGGGCGGCCGCGGCTGCGACGATTCCATCTGGACGCTCTGCCGCAGCTCATTAACGTCCTCCGGGGGGACATGGCTATTGTGGGACCTGAGCCCGACCGCCCCGAATTTGCATTCTGGCTGAGCGAGAGAATTCCGTTTTACCGCCAGCGTCAGGAGGTGAAACCGGGGCTTACCGGCTGGGCCAAGATCCACTACGTTACCGGCCCTGGGGAGGAGGATGAGTTGCGACGGCTCGAATACGACCTGTATTACGTCAAAAAGCTCTCGCCGGCGATGGACTCGCTGATCGTGCTGCTCTCCCTGAAGATCGCGATTCTCGGGAAATAGCGCGCGTAACTCAGCGGCCCGCGACCCGGGTAGGTTTCCAAAGCCGCGTTGCAGGCACGAAAAACACTGCCACAGCGGCCAGCGCGGCAGCATTCATGACCAGAAACGTCTGCGCGGGCGAGGAGATCCGCTTCAACGGAAACCCTTTGGGAACGAACCGATTCACCACGGCCAGCAACACAAACGCCAAGCTCGGCAGCGAGAAGCAAACGTCCTGAACCGCGAGGCCGGCAGCGCGATACTTGCACCCGCGAAAAGCAAGAGCGCCCACGGTAACACCAGCCTGCTGAATTTGTGCGACAGGAAGTGGAAGCGCATACGATTGCGCCGCGTGAAAATCTGCGGCATGCGCGCATGCAGCTGCCAGAGGCCCGCCAGCGTGCGAAAGCGGCGCCGGAATTCGGTGCCAGCCACCGCGGGATAGTCGTACGCAATGGCCGCCGGATCGAAGATCACGCGATATCCGCGGAAGAATGCGCGAAGCGCCATCGTCGCGTCGTCGGTGAGAGTATCCGGGGGAATCGGCTCCGCGAGCGACCTTCGCATCGCGTAGATACAGCCAGTGGTCGTGAACAGCGAATCGATATCGGAGTGGCGCTTGCGGGCCAGGACCTCGTAGCGCCAGTAGAGATCCATGTCCTTGTGCTCGCCGTCTTCGCCGGGCAGCAGTTTCAGCTCGCCCGTGGCGGCGCCAACCGTGGGGTCCGCAAAATTGGCCGCCAGATGACTCAACGCGAGCGGGTCGAGCGGCTGGCGCACGTCGGTGAGAAAAAGGATCTCGCCCGACGCAACCGCGAGCGCGTGATTCAACGCCGCAGCCTTCCCGCCGCGCGGGACTTTCAGGAGCGTGACCGGCGCTCCTTCAAAGCGCTCCACGATGGATTCCGTTTCGTCGGTCGAACCATCGGAGACCACAATGATCTGGACCCGGTCCCGAGGATAGTCGAAAGCGGCGAGAACCTCCAGTTTGGCGCCAAGATGGGCCGCGCCGTTATGCACCGCCATGATCACCGAAACCGTGGGCTGAAAATCCATCTCCTTCCGGACAGGAGGCGCGGTGCTCCACTTGCGCCGCGTCAGGAGAAGCGGATACCCGAGCACGATATATGCAGCGAGCGCGGCGGAACCGATCAGAAGCCCGTAAGCGAAAGGCATCGTGGGTTTCAACGGGCGTTCAGCAGGGGTTCAGCCTGGCTCCGCCCGGCTCAACCGTGAGCCCGGCGCCGCCCCGCGACAGGGAATCAAGCACAATCTGCCCGTCGAGCCACGGCGAGCCTTGCTTGATGTAGTAGAGATCGTATTCCGCCTGAAGGCATTCGTCGGAGGGCAGACCACGCGCCGGCGAGATGGAGTTGCGCCCACCCCAGGATGCCTGGTTTCACCGAAAACCGGTGTGAGTAGAAAGGCATCAGCCCGGTCAGAAAATGCGCAAAATCCTGGCGGACGGCCCGCGGCCCGACGAGGGCCATCTCGCCCCGCACCACATTGATCAACTGCGGCAGGTTTGCCAGATGCAGCCGGGTGATCGCGCGGCCGAGGCGTGTCATCTGGCCGCTGCCGTCGGTGCGGAGTGTCCGGAATCGCAGCCGCTGAAAGGGGATGTATCGGAAGCCCGGCGCAATCCACGCTTTCAAAAACGGGACCGCCACCGGACGAAAGCGCGATCGCGAAGCTCACAAGCAGCAGGACGGGCGAGAGCGCAATCAGAAATGAAAGGCCGATCAGGTTCGTATAAATCGCCTGGATTGCCATGGTGCGGCTATCGCCGCGTAACGAGGAGGAAAGCAGTAAGTCCATCGGTTGAAGCCTCTGGCAACTGACACGGTGGAACAGGCGTTCATACACCGCGGGGGCGTCTTCGACCACCGTGCCCGCCAGACGGCACTTCAACAATATCGAAGGCGAGATTCGGGAATCCCAGTCACTCATCCCGATCACCACATGCGTGGGACGTTGATCGCGGATGATTTCCTCGCACGCATCCAGACTGCCGAGAAATGGAACGCCCTCGGGCGGCATCTGCCGGACATATCCGGCCCGATGACACCCCCGATGACACCGAGGACAGGCCGCTTCATCGACGCGGCGATTTTCCGCGTGACCGCATCGAATCCGATCAGCAGAACGCGCGAATCCATTTCCGAACGGCGCGAAATCCAGTATCTTCGCAACGACACAAGCAGTGCCGCCAGCAGACTTCCCATTGCGATCAGGAACGGAATGCGCCGGACGAAAAACCCGTAGGCGAGAAGAGCGTGTAACAGCAGGTTCGCTCCGGCGCCCAGGCAGAACCGCTCCAGAAGCGCGATGACGAAGCCTTCCGACCCGGCATCGTGAAACTGGATCGCGACCCAGAAAGTAAGAGCGGAGATGGCGGATGCGAAAAGCATCTCGTTGAGATTCAATCCGCCTTTGAGCAGAACGCTATAGGGGAAGATAGCCGCCGCGAACCCGGCCAGAATCAGCAGGAGATCGAGCAGCTTGTCGCGCAGACGGGAAGGCGCCCATGAAGCCCATCACGAAAAGGCGGGTAGCTTATGCTGGCGGCGGTGGGCCGGGAACGTCTTCGTCACGACGTCTGAAAAAGCCACCAGATCGAAGGCTTCGCGCTCGTGTTTCAAATCGCCCTCGACCCGCACCGATTCGTCCGGTTCCAGGGGAATCTGAAACGACCATACAACCGGGCGGGACGAAATGACATGCTTCCGGGGTGCGACGGTCGTTCGAATCGCCCGCGTCGCCGCTGCGCCGCAGAGCCATTCCACGCTGACCAAACCCTCCTGCGTGCAGAAATGGACAAGGATCTTCCACCAGTCTTCGTCCGATTTTGATCGCAGTAATGCAGTTCGAAGTTGCGTCCAGCCGCACCTTCCCGGCAAGCACCCGTCGGAACTCACCGCGAAACAATAGCCCCCATGCCACTTCAAACTCAGGATACCGCAGGAGCACGATTCCAAGCCCCGCAATCAGCGCAAACACCGCCACGACGATCGCCTGGAATACCTCGGTCACCCGGAAGCTGAGCACCAGCGCCGCGGCGATGCCGGGCAGAGCCATCAGATAGAGGGCCAGTGCCGCACGGCGCGTCTTAAGACCTCTGTCGAGCAGCCGGTGGTGGATGTGTCCCCGGTCCGCTGAAAAGATCGGCTGACCTTTCAGAGACCGGCGCACGATGGATACGGACAGATCCAGTAGCGGAATGGATAAAGCCAGCAGCGGCACGGCAATCCGGCCACCCCCGCCGGGCTTGTTTTTCCAGATGATTCCGCCGCACCCGAGCAGAAATCCGATCGTTCAGCGCGCCGGAATCCCCGAGGAAGACGGTCGCCGGATTGAAATTGAAGAAGAGGAATCCGAGCAATGCTCCCGCCAGCGGCAGCATGGTAAACGTAAGTGCGGGAACACCCTGAATCACACCGGCAGCGAAGAGCGTCATGGCCGCCAGGAAACCCATCCCGGCGCAAAGGCCGTCGAGCCCGTCAATCAGATTCAAGGCGTTGGTCGAAAGCAGCAGCCAGAAAATCGTGCACAGCAGGCTCAACCACAAAGGGAGCGTAAAGCCCGCCACGCTGTCGATTCGCAGTCCGAGGGCAAAAACGGCCGCTGCCGGCCGCGATTTGTCCCAGCAGTTTGAACGCAGGGCGCAGATTGAGAAAATCGTCCAGCAATCCCGTGAGGAAGATGATCAGAGCGCCGGGCAGCAGCGTGAGCGCCTCGGAATAGTAGTCGGGCAGCTGGCCTTTGGGACCGAAGAAAGCCAGCACCGCTGCCGCATATGCGACGGCGATCGAGACCCCGCCCACTCGCGGCGTCGGGTAGGCGTGCACGGTCCGGCCGCCGGGCCTGTCGACGACGTTGTAGGCCCGGAAGACGTCCCGCACGATCGGGGTCAGGACGAGCGCGATGAGGAGAGCCTTGAAGGCCGCCCACATCAGCTTGCTCATCACCATAGGATGCCCCGCGAAAAGAACGGATGGGTCACTCGCTTGCCGGACGGTACCAGACCTGTTGAATAGCCGCCAGCGCAGCGCGGTCGACCGAGTGTTCCACGTTGACGATCAAAAGCTCGCCTTCCCTGCCCTGCACCTCGCCCAGGCAGAGCGTTTGGGAGCACGTAACCTCCACCAGATCGGCGGTGACGAATTCCGGGTGTGCTGCACGGGCGGCTCCAGGTTCCAGACGGCAGTCAGGCGAATTCGAGGAGGCTCCCTTCCTGATCATGCAGGTTGCCCTCCCGATACTCGCCAGCGGACAGCTTACGAATCGTGACTGGATCGCCGGACACCACTCGAAACGATTCTAACAGCGGGCTGGAATCAACCAGCGTAAGGCGATCAGGTCCACCCGCGAATTCTGTAGTATGCGACTTTCGTGGTTTCTCCGGCCAGTTCGAGGAATACGTTCCACCGCTGAGTGATGTCGTTCAGGCGCTTGTTGGCATCGGGAAACGGCAGCGGGCTGGCCGCCACGCCCGCTTTACGGAACGTTCTCAAAGCTCTGCGCATGTGATAGTCGCTGGTCAGGAGTACGTACGGGCCGTCGCCACCGGCAAGAATCCTCGCGACGAAGAGGGCGTTGTCGTGCGTCGAAATCGCGGCATCTTCCACGGTGATGATCGCCGGCGGGACGCCCTGATTGACCATGAGATCCCGCATCAGGGGAGCGGCGTCCTTTCCGGTGACGACAATCCGCCGGAAATGATTCTCGCGCCAGACCAGAACGGCATAGAAGCTGCGCCAATAGGAGCCGATGCCGAGCATATCGGGTGCCGTGAGGTCCTGACCAAGGACGATCAACGTGTTGCCGCGTCCGGTGCCCCACCCGGTCGAGAGCGAAGTTACCCAGTAGCGCAGCACCGGGGTCAAGGTCACCAGCAGGACGAGGAATCCCAGTAATGCCGCAAACCGCCAAAACCATTTGAGCAGCGAAGCCGCCGGTCGGATAAGAGAAGCCCGGGTCAGAGAAGCCAAGCAACTATTTTGC
The DNA here is from genome assembly GCA_963809655.1 of Terriglobia bacterium. Classification (GTDB taxonomy): domain Bacteria; phylum Acidobacteriota; class Terriglobia; order Bryobacterales; family Bryobacteraceae; genus BOG-234. Next base: position 419,925 of record CAWEKQ010000037.1, read on the forward strand.
AGGATGGGGCTTATGCGCGCTTGCGTTTGAGCCTGAAGGTCTGGCGGCAGCGGATCGTTCACAATGGGAGTAAGTTGAATACCAGAGCCACGTTCACAACCTCTCTCGCCGGGATTCTAATGACACTCTCCGCTTTTGCCGCTGACGTTCCACAGACCGAACTCCAACATATGGCCGCCCGCTTCGCTCCGGTTCCCCTCCGTGTGGATAAGTCGAAGCTATCCGCCGGAGACCGCGCCGCGCTCGTGAAGCTGATCGAAGCCGGACGCGTGGTGAATCGCATCTTTCTGCAGCAACTCTGGGGCGGGAATCAGGCGCTTGAGAGCCGCCTCGAGAAAGACAAGTCGCCGCTCGGCAAAGCGCGGCTCGATTATTTCCGCCTGAACAAAGGCCCGTGGTCGGACCTCGATGCGCACAAGGCCTTCCTCCCGGGCGTTCCGGAGCGGAAGCCGCTCGGCGGCAACTTCTATCCCGAAAAAATGACGCGCGAAGAATTCGAGGCCTGGGCCAAAACCCTTTCGCCGCAAGCGCGGGCCCAGGCCGAAGGCTTCTTCACCGTGATCCAGCGCGGCGCCGATGGCAAACTGCGCGCCACGCCGTATTCGCAGATGTACAAGAGCGATCTCATCGCCTGTGCGAAGAATCTGCAGGATGCCGCGAAGTTGACCGACAACGCTTCGCTGAAGCGATTTCTGGAAGCCCGTGCCGCGGCATTCCTCTCGAATGACTACTACGCGAGCGATGTGGCGTGGATGGATCTGAATGCACCTCTCGATATCACGATCGGCCCCTACGAGACGTATAACGACGAACTTTTCGGATACAAGGCCGCCTTCGAGGCATATATCAACATTCGCGACGATGCGGAAACCGCGAAACTGAAATTCTTCGGCGATCATATGCAGGAGATCGAGGATTACCTCCCGATCGACGCGAAATATCGCAATCCGAAGATCGGCACACTCTCACCTATTCGCGTCGTAAATGAAGTATTCGCGTCCGGCGACGGTGACCATGGCGTCCAGACTGCCGCGTATCAATCTGCCCAATGACGAGCGCGTGGTGCATGAAAAAGGCAGCAAACGCGTGATGCTCAAGAATGTGCAGGAGGCAAAGTTCAAAAGCACACTCGAACCCATTTCGAAAATGGTGCTGACCGCCAAAGCGCAGTCGTCATTGAATTTCGATTCCTTCTTTACGCACATTCTGGCGCATGAGATGAGCCACGGGATCGGCCCGCATCAGATCACCGTCAACGGGCGCCCCTCGACCCCGCGCCAGGAATTGAAAGAACTCTACAGCGCGATCGAAGAAGCAAAAGCGGACGTGCTGGGGCTGTTCATGCTGCAACACTTCTTCGACCGGGGGTATCTGAAGCCGGACGAAAACAACCTCTACACCACTTTCCTTGCGTCGTCATTCCGGACGCTGCGCTTCGGCCTCAACGAAGCGCATGGCAAGGGAATGGCGCTGCAGTTCAACTACCTTGCCGATAAAGGCGCATTCGTGCATAAAGAAGACCGTTGGGAGGTGGATCCGGCGAAGATTAAAGGCGGTGTTCGCGATCTGGCACACGAGCTCTTGACGATCGAGGCGACGGGCGACTACGCGGGAGCCAAGAGGATCTTAGACACGCTCGGCGTCCTGCGGCCGGAAATGAAAGCAACAATCGCCAGCGTCAATGCCGTGCCGGTCGATATCCGGCCCGTTTTCGTAACGGCCGATGAAATCGCCCCGTAAAACTTAACCCGAACGCCGGGCTATCGCGATGATCGAGGTCGGCTGCCAGGGCAGGCTGCTGTCGATTTTCCGCCAGAGCCACACTAGTTTGTCGAATGCGGTGAGGGCCGAGCGGGAGAGCGTCCTCTTCTTCAGGATCTGGCCGTTAATTCTCCACGCGGGCATCGAAACACGATTGAAATTCAGAATTTGCTCCATCTCATATCCCGATTCGGTCATCAGGTTTCTGAGATGGTCAGGCGTATAGCGCCGGTAATGGCCGATTTCCTTATCCACCGTGCCGTACGCGCGAGGATCGTTCGGGACCAGCAGAATCAGGCGCCCGCCCGGTTCGAGGAGAGTCCTGATCGACCGGAGCGTGGCTGCGTCATCTTCAATGTGTTCGAGGACATTGAGGCAGACGACCGTATCCATCTGCTGCTGGAAGGGGACAAAGTCCTGAGGCTCCGTCGCATCCAGTCTTGCGATGTGAACTGCGGGGCGGTGCCGGAATATATTCCGCAGATGATCGACATATCCGGTGCTGACATCGGTCGCCACATACAACTGCCGGCGCGGGCAAAGATGCCTGGTCATGTTGCCCATACCAGCGCCGATTTCGAGCACCTTGCGTCCGCATAAGGTTCAATCGTGTTCGCCATCCAGCGATTGAATTTCGGCGCAAACGAGAGCGCGTCCAACGTGGAATGGCCGGCGTCCACATAAAGCCGGCTGGTGAATCGGGTCCGCAAAATCACCCATAAGGCTTCGAGGGCATCCTTCGTTCCGATCTTCTTTCCTTCTTCGTAAGTGCGGCCGTGATAACTGATTGCCGTTTCGTAGATGCGCGCGTTGCGCCGGGCGAACTTAACCGTAAGTTCCGGCTCAATTCCGAAGCGGTCGCTGTCAATCGGAATGGTCTGGACGAACGCTGTCCGGAAAGCCTTGTAACAGGTCTCCATATCGGTGAGATTGAGGTCAGCGACGATATTGCAGAACGTCGTCAGGATGTGATTCGCCAGCGAATGCCAGAAATAGAGCACGCGGCGCTCTCCTGACGCCAGAAACCGGGAGCCATAGACAACGTCCGCGTCACCGCTCAGAAGAGGTCCCAGAAGTTTCGCGTACTCGCGCGGATCGTATTCCAGATCGGCGTCCTGGATAACGCTGTAGAGGCCTGTCGCCGCCTGGATTGCGCTCCGGATGGCGGCCCCCTTACCGCGGTTCTTAGCGTGCCGGATCAACCGGAGCCTGACGCCGGGATGCGACACCATAAAGCATTCGACCGCTTGTATCGATCCGTCAGTCGAACAATCGTCGACGACGATCAATTCGCGATCGAGGCCTTCCGGAAGGGCGCTGCGATCACACGGCGTAATAGTTCCTGTATGAACTCTTCCTCGTTAAACAGCGGGACCAATACCGATAAGGAATCAGGAGTCATCAGGCTGCGGAATGGGAAGGGTTCTCACCCATGTAATCATAACCTTCAAATAGTGCAGGTTCTTTTTCCGATGGCGAAATAGGCTTATCGATCACCTCGAATTAAAGACAGCCCGGCCGTTCGCGGCGGCACCAGAGTCGGGTTGCGTCCTTGAGAGAATACGATGTAAATGGTGCGGATGAAAGGA